>NZ_JBYMTI010000001.1:0-31689 GCF_057773145.1 Pseudoxanthomonas sp. 68-E7
GGGAGGGGGCGGGTTTGCCTGGAACGCCTTCCCCGCGTGCGGGGGAAGGTTGGGATGGGGGCGAACGAAGACGCGGGTCGTGGTTGCGTCGAGGATCGCAACGTTCGATGCCCGCCTGGCCAATCAAAACCATCGGCTCCGGTCTGCCCCCACCCGCCCCCTCCCCCGTGAACGGGGGAGGGGGCGGGTTTGCCTGGAACGCCTTCCCCGCGTGCGGGGGAAGGTTGGGATGGGGGCGAACGAAGACGCGGGTCGTGGTTGCGTCGAGGATCGCAACGTTCGATGCCCGCCTGGCCAATCAAGGCCATCGGCTCCGGTCTGCCCCCCACCCCAGCCTCCCCCGTGACACCGGGAAGGGCAGGTTTGCTTGGAACTCCTTCCCCCCGTAAGAAGCGGGGGAAGGGTGGAACGGTTGTCGCTACTGCTTCAGGCTGACCAACTGCTTCATGACGCCGTCCAGGCCGCCGAACACGGTCAGCTTGTCGATCTTCTCCGTGATCTTCTCCAGCGCCTCCAGCTCCTTGAGGCGCATCAACACCGGACTCTCCTCGATCAGCCTGGCCGTGTTGAGCAGCGAACGGGTCGCGTTCGCCTCCTCGCGGCGGCGGATCACGTTGGCCTGGGCAGACTTCTCGGCCTGCACCACGCCGTTGAGGATGTCCTTCATCTCGCCCGGCAGGATCACGTCCTTGATACCCACGCCGAGCACCTCGATGCCCAGGCCGGCGACCTGGCCGCGCACGTGGGCGAAGATGTCGGCGTCCAGCGATGCCTTGTCGCCCAGCAGTTCGTCCAGCGTCTTGGCGGAGACCGCCTTGCGCAGGCCGTACTGCAGTTCGCGGTAGACGTGATCACCGATCTTCGCCACCCGGGTGCGCGCAGCGACCACGTCGGTGACGCGGGTGCTGGCGGCCAGGTTGACGCGCAGGGACACCTTGTCGCGGGTCAGCAGTTCCTGGCCCGACACTTCGATCGCCTGCACGCGCAGGTCGACGATGTCCACGCCCACGTTCTTCTGGAAGTTCCAGAATGCGTAGGCGCCCGGCGCCAGCGTCTTCGACAGCTTGCCGTCGATGAACACCAGGCCGGCGTACTCGGCCGGCACGTCGGCGACCACCGCCAGCCTGGACAAGGTGCCCAGCTGGCGCAGTCGCCGCACGACCGCGGGCTGCACTTCCAGCGAGCCGTCCAGCGGCACGCAACGGACGTCCACCCGCGCCAGGCCCTTCCAGTACAGCTTGCGGGTGCCCGGCGGCAGCACGTCCTCCAGCTTGCCGTTCTTCGACACCAGGCCGACTTCCTGTTCGCCGATGTCGGCGAAAGTGAAGTAGGGCGCCAGCATGTCCATGCGCGCGATCAGTACTTCGGCATCGTTGCCGCCGTACTCCGGCCGCGCGATGGCGTGCACGGTGACGCTGACCTGTCCACGCAGGTCGAAGAACTTGTAGACGCCCGGCTCGAGCACCTGCTCAAGCTGACGGTTGCGATACACCAGGCCGCGCTCGCCGTCACCGATCACGACCTTCTTGGTCCAGAACATGGCACATGTCTCCTTATGTGGTTGTTGGCTCTGGTGGTCCGTTCCTGGATTTCATCCATCCACGCGGAGGAACGGTTTGCCGCGTGGGGTGCTGACGACGCCGCCGCACGCGGAGCCATCGGAAGAAGGTGGAAACGCCCGTGGACGCGATCGATGCGGGAGTCCGGCGCTGTGGGTGGAGATTCCGCCATCGCTGACCGGCCGGCGTCCTGCCGTCCGGCGTCGATGGGAAACGTCCGCCGCCAGGGCGAGGTTCCGGCACCGGCCACGCTGCGGTTTGCTCTTCCACGCATTCCCTTGCATGGATCGACGCGCCGCACCGGGCGTTTCCTGGGAGGGACTTGCGTCCCGATGTCATGACGTGACAGGTCATGTGTTGGAGCGGGACTCGAACCCGCGACTCTCGGATTATTCGTCCGATGCTCTACCCGACTGAGCTATCCAGTGGTGACGTACCGGAATCGAACCGGTGTACCCGGCGTTGCCGCCGATGCCTGACCATTCGGCCATCGTCATTGGAACACCCGTTTCCACGCTTCGGCATACGCCACGGCAGCGCCGCGCGCACCGGACGGGTCAAGAACCCGAGCCGCTGGAACGTGTTCCAGGATGTTCCGCATTGCCGGCTGTCGCCAACCGGCAATTCATGCGGATGCATCGCACCCTATTCTGTTGTTCCATCCGAACGCCGCTCGCGTCGGAGCATCACCACGCAGCGCACATGCGCCGGTTGCAGCCGCGCCCCTGCCTCGGGCGCGCAATCGCGCTACCCGGATGCTCCAGGGCGGAAACCAGGGGTTTCCTTGTCGGATGGAATGAAAACCGCTCGATGCATGCGCATCCTCCGCGAACGCCAGAAACAAAACGCCCCCGGGACTTGCGACCCGAGGGCGTTCGCGTTCCTCGGGAGATCGGGGTGGCCGATCTCCCAGGGAGTCAGCCGTGACTAGGTATCCAGATGCCGCATGCCTTCGAAGCCGCGCGACGAGACGCACGCGTCCGCGCCGTGGCAAGGCCACGGGGCAAACAGGTTCGTGTTGGCGGGAAGGCGGATCATGGAAATCGGTTCGGTGAAAAAACAGCCACGAGGGCGAAGGCCGCGCACGATACGCCGGTTGTTTTGAAGATGCAACACTTTTTTAACGCGAATTTCCTTGTGCTCGACCGGTGGCGTGAACGGTGCCACGGCCGGTCGGATATGGGCGACCATGCGCACGGGTAAAATCGCCGCGTTCGTTCCGCCCCAGTGACCACACGTGTCCCACCCCCATCCCGATCCCGCGCTCGATGCATTGCTGCTGCCCTTCCAGAAGGGAGATCTCTCCTGGCCGAAAGGTCCGAAGCTGTTCCTGCGCGCGCGTGATGGCTCGGCATTGCGGCAGTTCCCGCTCGAAGGAATGTCGTGCGAGCAGAGCTTCAAGCCGGCTGCGGATGCGCTGATGCGTGCCGGTCTGGATGTCGTCGAGGATGCGTCGTCGCGTGCGCGACCGGGTGGCCATGCGCTGGTGCTGGTACTGCCGCCGCGCCAACGCGAGGAGGCGCGGGCCCTGTTCGCACGCGCCCTGTCGATGGCCGCGCCGGATGGGCTGGTCGTTGCGAGCATGCCCAACGATGAAGGCGCCAAAGCGGGCGAAGGCGATCTGAAGCGCCTGGCGACGTTGGCCGGCAGCCTCAGCAAGCATCATTGCCGGGTGTTCTGGGCGCGGGCGGGCGAACTCCGGGACGAGGCGCTGCTGGCCGAATGGCTGCGGCTGGACGCGCCGCGCCCGATCCTGGAAGGGCGCTTCACCAGTCGTCCCGGCGTATTCGCCTGGGATCGCGTCGATGCAGCCTCCGCATTGCTGGCCGCGCACCTGCCCGCCGATCTCACCGGCCACGGCGCGGACCTGGGCGCGGGCTACGGCTATCTGTCGGCGGAAGTGCTGGAACATTGTCCCGGTGTCACCGCGCTGGATCTCCATGAAGCCGAAGCGCGCGCGCTGGCGCTAGCGCGCGACAACCTGCGCAACACTTCGGCCGCGTTGGCATTCCACTGGCACGACGTGACCACGGGTGTTTCCGGCCCGTACGACTTCATCGTCATGAATCCGCCCTTCCATGCGCAGGGCCGGGAAGATCGCCCCGACATCGGTCGTCGTTTCATCGAGGTCGCCGCGGGTGCGTTGAAGCCACGCGGACGGCTGTGGCTGGTCGCCAACCGCCACCTGCCCTACGAATCCGTGCTCGGTTCCGGTTTCGGCCAGGTTCGCGCGGTTGCCGAACGCAACGGGTTCAAGGTGATCGAAGCGGTGAAGGCGGCACGCGCATGAAAATCGTCAAGCACATTGCCAATCTCGGCTACGGCAGCCGCAAGCGGGTGGCGCTGATGTTCCGCGAAGGCCGGATCACCGACGCCGCCGGCGAGGTGCTGTATGCCGACGATCCGGTCGAGCACGACAATATCCGCGTCGATGGCGAACCGCTGGACCCTGCTCCGGGCCTGGCGCTGATGCTGCACAAGCCGGTGGGCTACACCTGTTCGACCAAGGATGCCGGACGGCTCATCTATGACCTGCTGCCGCCGCGTTTCCGCCAGCGTTCACCGGTGCTGTCCTCGGTGGGCCGGCTGGATCGCGAAACATCGGGGCTGCTGCTGATGACCGACGACGGTGCGCTGCTGCACCGGATCATCTCGCCGAAGTCGAACCTGCCCAAGGTCTATGAAGCGACGCTGGCGCAGGATCTGCGGGGGGATGAGGCCGACGTGTTCGCCAGTGGAACCTTGTTGCTGGAATCGGAGACGACGCCGTTGGCGCCCGCCGTCCTGGAGGCGGTCGAGCCGCGTCGCGCCCGCCTGACCCTGACCGAAGGCCGCTACCACCAGGTACGCCGGATGTTCGCCGCGGTCGGCAACCACGTCGAAACGCTGCATCGCAGCCGCATCGGTGGCCTCGCGCTGGAGGACCTGCCATCGGGCCAGTGGCGCGCGCTGGATGACGCGGATCTCGCAACGCTTTTCATCCACGCCGGATAAGTCCTGCGGGGAGCGAGGCCGGTCGCGAATCAGGATATCCCCACACACCGTCGCGCTTCTCCCCGATGGCATGGGCCCGCGCCCACGCGGATGCTGGACGTCCACGGAAGAAGGACGGCCATGGATGGCTATTCGAAGCGAAGATCCGACAAATCCCCCTGCAGGAGCGATGTCAGTCGCGACCCGGAGAATTCAGCAAAGGCAGCAGACACCCGCGGACCTGGGGGCGTTCCGCCGCGTAGGGAAAACACGACAATCGCAGGCAGGGAATGCCTGAGGTCGCTCATTTCCGAGGACATCGCGCGCTAAGCAAGGGCAGGTATTCGCTCGCTGGCCAGATCCATCTGATCACCTTCGCGACAGTCGGTCGTGGGCGGATCTTCGACGATCCCGGCAATGCCGCCATCGTTGCACGGGCGGTGGAGGACCCCCGCCTCTGGTATCGCTCCCGGCTGCTGGCCTGGGTATTGATGCCCGACCATTGGCATGGATTGATAGAGCTCGGACCCATGGAAGACATTTCCATTGTCGTGCAGCGCGTGAAAACCAACACGGCCAGGATGCTCCGCCGCCCTGGGCGCGAAAGTGTGCCGGTATGGGCGAAGGGGTTCCATGAGCGAGCATTGGGTGAGGATGAGAGCGTGAAGATTGCAGCGCGCTATCTGATTGCCAATCCGCTCAGGGCCGGTCTCGTGAAACGGATAGGCGACTACCCTTACTGGAATGCGGTCTGGTTGTGAGGTGGCGTGGTCGCGACTTACGTCGCTCCTACGAAAGCTTGGATGGTGATCAATCCTCAAACAGCTTGCGCCAGCCGGCGTGGCCGAGGCGGTCCAGGGTCTGCACGTTGCGCTCGACGATGACGTCGGGATCGGGGAACGCCGCGACCGCGCGCTCCACGCTGTCTTCGCGCAGCAGGTGCAGGGTGGGGTAGGGCGAGCGATTGGTGTAGTGGCTGATGTCGTCGGCAGCGGCGCCGGCGAACTGGTAGTCGGGATGGAAGCTGGCGACCTGCAGGATGCCCTGCAGGTCCAGCGCCTCGATGGCCGCGTCGGCGTTGTCGAGGAAATCGTTGTAGTCCAGGAAATCCGTCAGGACATCCGGATGGACGATCAGTGTGGTGTCGATCTGTTCGGGATCGGTATCGCGCAGCAGCACCAGTTCCTCGGCCAGCTGTTCCAGCAGGGCTTCCGGGGTGGTGGCGTCGCTGAGGACGAAGCGCACCTGTTCCTTGGCGTAGACCGCCTTGGCGAACGGGCACAGGTTCAGGCCGATGACCGCGCGTTCGATCCAGCGCCGGGTGAGCGCTAGCGGATCCGGCGTGGTCCCGTTGGACGGCGGCGCGAAAGGCTCAGTCACGGAAATTGTCGAACTGCAGCGGCAGTTCCAGTTCGGTCTTCTTCAACAGGGCGATGACGTCCTGCAGGTCGTCGCGCTTCTTGCCGCTGACCCGCAGCTTGTCGCCGTTGATCTGGGTTTCGACCTTGATCTTGGCGTCCTTGATGGTCGCTGCGATCTTCTTGGCCAGCTTCTGTTCGATGCCCTGCTTGACGGTGACCTTCTGCCTGGCCTGGGCCAGATTGGTCTCCACGTCGCCGAATTCCAGGCAGCGGGTGTCGATGCCACGGGCGATCAGGCGCGCGCGCAGGATGTCGGTCATCTGCTTGACCTGGAAATCACTGGGGGCGGTCTGGGTGATGACGTTCTCTTCCAGCGCGAACCGGGCGTCCACGCCTTTGAAGTCGAAACGGCTGGTGAGTTCGCGGTTGGCCTGGTCGACCGCGTTGGTCAGTTCGTGCGGGTTGACTTCGGAAATGACATCGAAGGAGGGCATGGTGGTCGAAATACGGATTCGGGGGTGATCCATTCTAATCCATGGGGCGTTTGCCCTTCGCCACGCCATAATGCGGCATGCGCCGACACCCCCATTCCGCCGCCATCGTCCTGATGCTGCTGGCCGTACTCCTGTTCGCCCTGATGGATGCCGGGCTCAAGCTGCTGTCGGCGAAGTATCCGCCGTTGCAGGTGGCGGCATTGCGGGGGCTGTCCTCGCTGCCGTTCGTGCTGGCCTGGGCGCTGCTTACGGTGCCGGCCGGCAGCCTGCTGCGGATCCACTGGCCCCTGCACCTGCTGCGCGGCGTGCTGGGCGTGGCGATGATGGCCGGTTTCGTCTACGGCCTGCGCGGCATGCCGTTGTCGACCGCCTACGCGATCACGTTCGTGGCGCCTTTGCTGGTCACCGCGATGGCGGGCCCGTTGCTGAAGGAGCGCGTGGGGCCGGGGCGCTGGGTGGCGATTGCCGTCGGCCTGCTCGGCGTGCTGGTGATCCTGCGACCCACCGGCGAGGGAATGATGACCGCCGGAGGCCTGGCCGTGCTGGTGGCGGCGATGTGCTACGCCGCCGGCGCGATCACGGTGCGGTTGCTGGCGCAACGGGACAGCACCCAGGCGATGGTGGTCTGGTTCATGGCGCTGCTGTCGGTGGCGGCGCTGGCACTGGCGTGGCGGGGATGGAAGCCATTGGAAGCCACCGATGGCTGGATCATCGCCGGCATCGGCGTGGCCGGATCGCTGGCGCAGATCGCGCTCACCGAGGCGTTCCGCCGCGGCGAGGCCTCGTTGATCGCGCCGCTGGAATACACCGCATTGATCTGGGGCGTGGTTCTGGACGTGGCGCTGTGGGGTGTGTTGCCCGACGGCGTCACCTGGATCGGCGCCGGCATCATCGTCGCCAGCGGGTTCTATCTGCTGCGCCGCGAACCCGCGCACGCCGAGGCCGAGCATCCCTGAATGCCCCTCCTGCTGCTGCCGCTGGGCCTGATGGTGCTGCTGGCGTTGTGGCTGGTGCTGTTTCCCTGGTCGCTGTGGCAGCGCTATCGCCGAGGCAAGGCTACCCGGCGGGTCTGGCCCTGGCAGGTGCGCTTGAACCTGGGCCTGTTGGGGGTGGCGATCGCCGTCTTCCTGCTGATCAGCGCCGTCCTCCAGTATTGGTGGCCACACCAGCTGTCGCAGGCCGCGTTGGGCATGCTGGGGATCGCCACGAGCCGTTTCGAATGGCGCGAAACCGGCCTGTTCCATACCCCCAATCCCTGGCTGGTGCTGCTGCTGACCCTGCTGATCGCCGGGCGAATCCTGCTGGGGCTGGTCCAGGTCATCCAGCAGGGCATGGCGTGGTCGCGGGATCAGGTGCTGGCCGGCGACCTGCATGCAGGCCTGACCGGACTGGCGGGCCTGCTGCTGGGGTATGGACTTGCGGGCAGTTGGGGATTGCATCGGCGGCTGCGGCGCCTGCGCCGATGAGGCGAAAAAAAGAAGGGCCCCTATGTGGGACCCTTCGCCGTTCCGGATGGTGCAATGCCGGTCGCCGGCCGGAGCGTGCTTAGAAGCGCGCGCCGATGCCGATGCCGACGGTCCACGGATTCAGATCCGCCTTCTGGCCGACACGCTGGCCGTCGGCGGTGATTTCGCTGTCACCGTGCATGTAGCGGGCGTCCGCGCGGGCGAACCACGACGGGCTGATGTTGAAGTCCACGCCCACGGTGCCGATGGCGCCCTTGGTGTCTTCCAGGCCGAAGTGCTGGCCGGCGCCGTCTGTGATGTTGTAGCCGCCGCTGTAGTTGGCCTGGTAGTAGCCCAGACCCACGAACGGACGGATCGGCGCGTCGCTGTTGCGGAAGTGGTACTGCGCGCTCAGCGCATAGGGCTGCGAGTCGATGTTGCCCAGCTTGCCCTGGTCACCGCGCACGCGCTGCTCGAACTTGTCGGCGGCGCCCCACAGCTCGACGGCGATCGCCGGAGTGACGTACCAGCTGGCGCTCAGGGTCGCGGCCGAACCACCATCCAGATCCAGGCTGGAATTGTCGACCGGCTTGGAGTCGACCTTCTGCACGGCGTAGCCACCGACGATCGCAAAGCGCTTGTGATCGGTGCCGGAGGCGGCGTCCTGTGCGAATACGGACGGGGCAAATGCCAGCAGCGAAGCGGCAAGGGTAAGGGTGCGGAACTTGTTCATGGGGGATCTCCTTTTTTCTCTTTTTGGGCCCGATGCTCTTGGGGCGTGCGCACCGTAACGATCCGCGCATGAATGGAGACAAGGCCGCGAAATGAATTTTTTACAACAGCGGCCATATCCAGCAGACATTCATTTTTCGTTTGTCGCGCATGCATGCACGCAAATATGAAATTCCCTGTGGGCCGCGTTGGAGCGTGAGCTGGATTGCGTTAATGTCGGTGCGCGCGAATCACCAGAACGATCACGACAGGAAGCACGTCATGCCCCGCAGCGATGCCGCCACCGTCGATGCCTACCTGGCCGGATTGCCGGCGGAACGGCGCGACGTGATCGCCGCGGTGCGTGATGCGATCAACCTGCATCTGCCCGCGGGGTACGAGGAGCGGATGAACTGGGGAATGATCAGCTGGGAGGTGCCGCTGTCCCGCTACCCGGACACTCGCAACGGCCAGCCGCTGTCGTTCGTGGCGCTGGCCGCGCAGAAGAACCACTACGCGCTGTACCTGATGTGCGTGTACGTCGATTCGCCGGCGGAAGCCGGATTGCGGCGGGCCTACGCCGATGTCGGCAGGAAACTGGACCTGGGCAAGAGCTGCCTGCGCTTCAGGCGCTTGGAGGACCTGCTGCTGCCGGCAGTGGTCCAGATCGTGGCGGCCACGCCGGTGGCTGTCCATATCGCGCGCCATGAAGCCGGCCGCATGCGACACTGATCCGCATGAGTCCGCGCCCGTCCAAGTCCTCTCTCCGCTCCCGCGGCGTCGCGCGCGGGAAGGCCGAATCCGCGCCGGTGGCGGGAGACAATCCCACCATGGCGGATCTGGCGAAGATCGCCGGCGTCTCCGCCATCACGGTCTCGCGCGCGCTGCGCGAAAGTCCGCTGGTGAATGCCGAGACCCGCGGGCGCATCCGCGAAATCGCGCGGCAGTATGGCTATTCCTTCAACGTCAGTGCGCGCAACCTGCGCCTGCGCCGCAGCATGACGGTGGCGGTGGTGGTGGAGATGAAGCCGACCCTGGAGCGACAGATGTCGGGGCCTTACCCGCTGGATCTGCTGGGCGGCATCACCCAGGAACTGACCACCACCGGCTACAGCGTGTTGCTGACCTCGCTTCAGGGTGGGGCGTTGCCAAACGTGCAGGCCGCCGACGGGGTGATCCTGCTGGGCCAGGGCGCCAACGAGGATGCCATGCACGAGGTGCAGCGCTGGGGTCGGCCGATGGTGGTGTGGGGCGCGGTCAGCCGGCACGAGTCGCAGGTGGTGGTGGGCAGCGACAACCGGCGCGGCGGCGCGCTGGCTGCCGAACGCTTCATCGCGCTGGGCCGCAGCCGGCCCGTGTTCCTGGGCGATCCGGCGCACGGCGAGTTCGCCGAACGCCTGGAAGGCTTCGCCGGCACCCTGGGCAAGTACGGCATCGTGCCGGTCACGCCCTCGGTGGCCAGTTTCACGGTCAATGCCGGCGCCGAAGCGGTGCATGCGCTGCTGGAGCAGCATCCGCAGGTCGATGCGCTGTTCGCGGCCAGCGATCTGCTCGCCATCGGCGCCATCCGCGCGCTGATCGAGCGGGGCAGGCGGGTCCCCGAGGATGTGTCGGTCATCGGCTACGACGATAGTCCGCTGGGCGCGACCTACGTGCCGCCGTTGAGCTCGGTGCACCAGAACTTCGTCGATGCCGGCGTCCTGCTGGCGCGCAAGATCCGCGCCTTGATCGATGGCGAGCCCGCGGCATCCGAAACCCTGTCCACCCATCTGGTGGTTCGCGCCACCTGAGCGCAAAAGTCTGTTGCGGCGCAGCGTATTCCGGGGGCCCGGAACAGCGCCGGGGGCGCGCGTCACGGGTCGACCGGATATCTTCCAAGTCTCTGTCACGAAAAGGAAATATCTCGCGTCCTCCGGGTAGACGCGGAGGGCGGGGGCATGCGTCGCCTGATAATTGTTATCGATAACTTGACATCGATAACAACGGTTCCCTAGCGTGCCTCCCGACCCCTGCGGCGCAGGGAAAGGGAGGCGTGAACGTGGGTGAGTGGCAGGGTGCAACGGCGGCGGATGGCGCCGGCATGACCATCGCGGACGACCCCTGGCGCCTGCGCCAGCCGGCATTCGACCCGCGCCGCCGCGCCCGCGACGAAACCCTGTTCGCGCTCGCCAACGGTGGCCTGGGCGTGCGCGGTGGCTTCGAGGAACAGGACAGTCCCACCGACGGCAGCTTCCTGGCCGCGGCGTTCGAGCAGAACGCCATCCACTATCACGAGCGCCTGGCCGGTTTCGCCCGTAGCACCGACACCCGCGTACCGGTGGCGGAAGGCAAGCGCATCCGGATCCAGTTGGGCGAGGAGGTCGTCGATCCCGCGCAGGCCGAGTGGCTGGCGTTCGATCGCGAACTGGACCTTCGCCATGGCCAATTGCGCCGCCGCCTTCGTCTGCGCACCGCCGCCGGACATACCCTGGAAATCCACGCCGAGCGGGTCGTGCCGTTCGCCGAGCACGCGCTGCTGGCGATCCGATTCCAGCTGACATCAATCGATTACCGCGGGCCGGTCGCGCTGGTGTCCTCCATCGAAAGCGGTCGCCAGGCAGTCGCGCAGGGCGATGATCCGCGCATCGGCGCCGGTGGCGGCGAGGGCCTGCTGGCGATCGGCGGCGGGGTGGAAGGCGGCATGGCCTGGATTGCCCAGCGCGCGCCGCATCGCGGTTTCGAACTCAGCTGCGGCCAGCATCATCGCGTCGGCGAGGGGCTCGCGGCACGACCGCCACAGGCGGCGGCGGGGCGGGTCGAGCAGCGCTTCGAGGGTGAACTGTCGCCCGGCGCGAAGATCAGCCTGGAGAAATTCGTCGTCTACGTGCATGAAGGCGATCTGGAGCGGCGTACACGCGATCTGGGCAGCCAGCTGGAGCGGGCCACGCAACGCGGATTCGATGGCTTCGCAGGGCCGCAGGCAACCGCGCTGGAAGGTTTCTGGCGGCGCGCCGGCATCTCGGTCACCGGCGATGCCGCCGCGGAACAGGCGCTGCGCTTCAACCTGTTCCACCTGCTGCAGTCGGCGGGCCGCAATGGCGTGGACGGAACGGCCGCCAAGGGCCTGACCGGCGAAGGCTACGAAGGGCATTGCTTCTGGGATACCGAGGCATTCGTGCTGCCGGTGATGGTGTTCACCGCGCCGGATGTGGCGCGCGCGATGCTGCACTACCGCTTCCGCACCCTGGATGCCGCGCGCGCGCATGCTCGCGAGATGAACCATCCGGTGGGCGCGCTGTATCCGTGGCGCACCATCGATGGAGGTGAATGCTCGGCGCACTATCCCAGCGGCTCGGCGGCCTACCACATCAATGCGGCGGTGGCCTATGGCATCGGCCTGTACCTGGATGCCAGCGACGACGTCGATTTCCTCGCCGGGGCGGGCGCGGAGATGCTGTTCGAGACCGCGCGGATCTGGCCGCAGGCAGGGCATTTCAACCCGCGCCGGGGCGGTGCCTTCTGCATCCACGAGGTGACCGGTCCGGACGAATACACGACCCTGGTCAACAACAGTTTCTATACCAACCGCATGGCCCAGCAACACCTGCGCCGCGCGGTGGCGGCGTGGCATCGCCTGCGCCAGGAACGGCCCGATGCACTGGCCGCGCTGGCGCGGCGGCTGGTCCTGGAGGAAGCCGAAGTCGAGCTGTGGCGGCGCGCCGCCGAGGCCATGTACCTGCCCTACGACGAGGCGCAAGGCGTCTATGCGCAGGACGACGAATTCCTGGACAAGCCGCGCTGGCCGTTTTCGCCGGCGGTCGGCGAACACCGGCCGCTGCTGCTGGACTACCACCCGCTCACCCTGTACCGCCACCAGATCTGCAAGCAGGCGGACGTGGTGATGGGGCTGGTGCTGGCGGGCGAGGATCTGGATCCGCGCCGCAAGCGCCGCAGTTTCGACTACTACGAAGCGGTCACCACCCACGACTCGACCCTGTCGGCGCCGGTGTTCGGCATCCTCGCCAACGAAGTCGGCCATGCCGACAAGGCGTGGCGCTACTTCGACGCCAGCCTGCGCGTGGATCTGGACGACCTGCATCGCAACACCGACCACGGCGTGCATATGGCGGCGCTGGCGGGCAGCTGGCTGGGCCTGGCCGAGGGCTTCGCCGGCCTGCGCGTGCGGGACGGCCAGCTGTCGTTCGCGCCGACCCTGCCGGAAGCGTGGCAGGGCTACGGCTTCAACCTGCGCTGGCGCGATGGCGTGCTGCGGGTGGACGTGGCGGCCGATGGCGTGCGCTATCGCCTGGAAGAGGGCACCGAACTGGCCATCACCCACGCGGGCGAGCCGCTGGTGTTGTCAGCGGGCGCCGCCGCCGTGCAACCGCTCGCGCAGCCGCTGGCGGCGGTACGCGCGACGTTCCCGCGCGAGGCGCGCGCCCTGATCTTCGATCTGGACGGCGTGCTGACCGATACCGCGCATACCCACTACGAAGCCTGGCAGCGGCTCGCGGACGAGATTGGCGTGCCGTTCGATCGCCAGGTCAACGAGCGCCTGAAGGGCGTGGATCGGATGGCGTCGCTGGCGATCATCCTGGAACGCGCCACGCGTGCCTACGGCGACGACGAGCGGCGCGCGCTGGCCGACCGCAAGAACGGCTACTACGTGCAGGCGATCCAGCGGTTCGGTCCCCGTGATCTGTTCGATGGCGTCATCCGCGTGCTGGACGAGGCCCGCGCGGCGGGCCTGAAGGTCGGCCTGGCCTCGGCAAGCCGCAACGCGCCGTTGCTGCTGGACAAGCTGGGCATCGCCGATCGCTTCGACTACATCGCCGACTCGGGCCGCATCCGCCGGGCCAAGCCGGATCCGGAAATTTTCCTGGACGTGGCCGCCGCGCTCGGCGTGCCGCCATCCCGGTGCATCGGCGTGGAGGACGCGGTGGCCGGTATCGAGGCCATCCACGCCGCCGGCATGGCCGCCATCGGCATCGGCAGCGCGGACAGCCTGCCGCAGGCCGACGCGGTACTGCCGGACATCGCCGCGTTGCGTGTGAGGGATTTTGTTTCTTCGTGACCGCACGCGGCCGTCAGAAGCCGCGGCGGATTATCTCAACCTGTTGAAAAAGTGGAGGGAACACATGCAACAGACCAACTTGATCCGCTACGCCCTGTCCGTAGCGATCGCTGCCGCACTGGCACCATCCGCGGTGCTCGCGCAGGACACCGCGCCGGCCCAGCAACCCCAACCGCAACAACCGCCGGCCGAGCAGCGCCCGAGCCAGGCCACCACGCTGGACACGGTGGTGGTGTCCGGCACCGCGACCGCGGGCGGCGTCAGGAAGCTGGAAGCCAGCTTCAACATCGTCACCGCCAACGCCGAGCAGATCAAACAGGCCAACCCCAAGAGCACCGCCGACCTGCTGAAGATCTCCCCCGGCATGTGGCCGGAATCGACCGGCGGCCAGACCGGCGCCAACATCGAGATCGCCGGCTTTCCGGGCGGTGGCGACGCGCCGTACTTCTCGACCCTGCTGATGGGCTCGCCGCTGTACGGCATGCCCACCCTGTCGTTCTTCGAGACGACCTCGATGTTCCGCCTGGACGACACCATCGAGTCGGTGGAAATCCTGCAGGGTGGTCCGTCGGTGGTGTTCGCCGATGGCCAGATGGGCGCGAGCGCCAACTTCTTCCTCAAGACCGGCACCGAGGAGCCCTCCGGCAGCGTCGGCCTGACCTACGGCAACGAAGGCCTGTGGCGGCTGGACGGCTTCTACGGATTCAAGGTGGCCGAGGGGTGGTACGGCAGCATCGGTGGTTTCTGGCGCGAGTCGGACGGCGTGCGCGATCCGCAGTTCAAGGCCGACAAAGGCGGCCAGCTGACCGCCACCCTGTCGCATGATTTCGATGCGGGCCGACTGACCCTGTACACCCGCTACCTCAACGACAAGAACCAGTTCATCACCCCGATTCCGCTGATCCAGCGTGGCACCGACAACTTCAGCGCCTATCCCGGTTTCGATCCGCTGAAGGACACCTACTACAGCAAGTACATGCAGCACGTGTGGCTGCCAACCTATCCGGGTGGTGGCAAGAACGCGGATCTGGCCGATGGTCGCGGCGCCAAGCTTTTCATGTTCGGCGGCAACTTCGACTACTCCTTCGACAACGGCTGGGCGATCAGTGATCGCTTCCTGTTCAACGAAGGCGACATGGACACCAATGCGCTGTTCTCGGGCAACAACCCGGTGTCGTTGCAGGACATGCTGTTCACCGCTGACACACCGGGTGGTTTCCAGCTGCCGGCCGGCTCGGTGGCGACCGCCAACTACATCAACGGCGGCGCGGTGCCACTGACCCAGAGCGTCATCCAGCAGGGCTGGTGGCACATCCACAAGCACCTGAAGAGCTTCAGCAACGACTTCCGCCTGAGCAAGGAGCTGTTCGAGGGAAATACCCTGACGATGGGCCTGTACATCAACCACTACACCATGGATGACAAGTGGTCGCTGGGCAACCAGATGCTGATGGCCAACGAGCCCAACGCCCGTCCGATCGTGGTGAGCTACGTGAATGGCGGACAGACCTTCTACCGCACCAATCCGCAGGGTTTCGCCGATTTCAGCGGCTTCCACATCGCCCAGAACGGCAAGGCCACCAACATGGCGCTGTACCTGTCCGATTCCTGGCGGGTCGGCAAGTGGCTGTTCGATCTGTCCGGCCGCGTCGAGAACCAGGATGCAAAGAGCAACGTCTGCAACCGCAGTCCGGTGAACCCCGGCACCGGTGGCCTGGACGGTGATACCAGCACGATCTACGACAACAACGTCGAGATGTGCAATGGCACCTACGCCCGCAACCGTTACGAGAAGACCCACCCCTCCTGGACGGCCGGCGCCAACTACTCGTTCACCCAGAACATGTCCATGTATGGCCGCGTAAACACCGGCGGCCACTTCCTGGACTTCGACAACGGCATCCGCGGCACCACCAACGACAACTATCCGCCGATGCAGAAGATCCGCAACTACGAAATCGGCTTCAAGTACCAGTCGCCATTGCTGTACGCCGACATCAGTGCCTACCGGCGTGTGTTCAGCGGTCTGCAGTACCAGCCCACCGATGGCCTGGGCACGCCGGTCGGCAGCCCGCGGATCTATGGATCCGAGTCGCATGGCGTCAACTTCATCGGCGCGCTGACCCCGACCGAGAACCTGCGCCTGCAACTGGTGGCCAACTACCTGGATGGCGAATACACGGACTACGACGCCTGCCTGCCGTACCGCGACATCAACGGCAACGACAACTGCGCGCCGATCGAAGGCCAGCAGCTCCAGCGCCAGCCCAAGTTCCGCGCCATGTTCACCCCGAGCTACCGCTTCGAGATGGGCTGGGGCGACATCACCCCGTATGTGACCTACACCTACGTGGGTGATCACACCCAGGATCAGTCGGGCCTGCAGGAACTGGGTTCGTACCACACGCTGGATTTCGGCATCACCTCCAACGTGGGCGAGAACTGGCAGTTCAACCTGCGCGGCACCAACATGACCAACGAACTGGGCCTGACCGAGAGCAATTCGCGCATCTTCGGCTCGGCGACCACGGCCGGCGGTGTATTGCTGGCGCGTCCGCTGGAAGGCCGCGAGGTCAACTTCCAGGCCAAGTACAGCTGGTGAGCCACGCCGGGGACGCCGCCTGAAACTCCTCTCCCGGGAGGCGTCCCCGGATCCTTCTTCCACGTCGTGGGGCATGGGCGACCGGCCCCGCGACGGATTCCCCTGCCGCCCCGGCGGTGACACAGTGCAGTGGCCGCCCGGCGGCGTGGCCCGGAGCAAGCAATGAATCGAACCCGCATGGTGCTCGGGTTGATCTTCACCTACATGATCTTCGCGATGCTGCTGAACTCGGTGGGCGCGGTGATCCTGCAGGTCATCCAGGGGTTCGGGGTGAGCAAGGCGTCGGCGAGCACGCTGGAAGCCTTCAAGGACCTGCCGATCGCGGTCGCCTCGTTCCTGGTCGCCTCGACCTTGCCGCGGCTGGGCTACCGGCGGGCGATGATGCTCGGCCTGGCGCTGGTGGCGCTGGCCTGCGCCGGCATGCCTTTGCTGAAGTCGTTCTGGGCCACCAAGCTGCTGTTCGTGACGGTGGGCGTGTCGTTCGCGCTGGTGAAGGTCTCGGTGTATTCCAGCATCGGCCTGCTCACCGACAGCGAGCGCGCGCACGCCGGACTGACCAGCACGGTGGAAGGCTGGTTCATGGTCGGCATCCTCGGCAGCGCCTGGCTGTTCGCCGCGTTCATCAATCCCGACGCGCCGGGCGATCCGGTGTGGCTCAACGTCTACTGGGTAATCGCCGGCCTGTGCGTGGCGGTGATCCTGCTGCTGGCCGGATCGTCGATGGATGAGACGCAGGCGCGCGATGGGCATGCGGTGGGCGAGTCCTTCGCCGACATGTTCCGCCTGCTGGCGCGCCTGCTGGTGATCGTGTTCCTGGCCTCGGCCTTCCTGTACGTGCTGATGGAGCAGGCCATCAATACCTGGCTGCCGACCTTCAACCGCGAAATCCTGCACCTGCCGACCGCCCTGAGCGTGCAGGCGGCGGGCATCTTCGCCGGCTCGCTGGCGGTCGGGCGCCTGGGCGGCGGCGTGCTGCTGCGGCGGTTGCCCTGGTTCTGGCTGCTGGCGACCTGCGTGCTGGCCATGGCGGTGCTGGTGCTGGTGGCGTTGCCGCTGGCGGCCAACGTGCAGCCGCGCACCGGCGCGAGCTGGTGGGATGCGCCCCTCGCCGCGTATGTGTTCCCGTTGATCGGCCTGTTCATGGCACCGATCTATCCGACCATCAACTCGGTGGTGCTGAGCGCGCTGCCGAAGGCGCGGCACGCGGCGATGACCGGGCTGATCGTGGTGTTTTCCGCGCTGGGCGGCACCACCGGATCCTTCATCACCGGCCAGCTGTTCGCGCATTTCGATGGCTCGCGGGCGTTCTACCTGCTGTTGCTGCCGATGGCGCTGCTGCTGCTGTCGCTGACCCTGCTCCACCGCGCCACGCGCGCATCCGTCGACACGCCGGTGATGCCGGCCGGAGGCCATTGATCCGATGCACCATGTCGTTTCCCGCCCGCCGTCTTCCGTCCGCCTGAAGCAGGCAGCGTCCCGCCTGCTGCTGGCGGTGCTGCTCGCCACGCCGGCCTTGTTCCCGGCGCTGGCCTACGACCGCCCGGCGACCACGGCGCCGCTGCAGTTCCGCATCACCGAAGGCCGGATCGAGAACGCCTTCCACCAGGACGGCGACATCGCCGCGCACCTGCTGTTGAGTTCCGGAACCCGCCCGCGGGTGCTGGTGGCATTCCCGGCCGGCAACAGCGGGGTGGGCGTGTGGTTCGAGGACACGGCGGCGCCGGTGCAATGGACGCTGGGCGAGGTGAATGGCGAGCGCCATCGCGACGGCGGCAAGGCTTGGAACGGTATCGTGGCCACCGCGCGCGTCGATGCGGCGCGGCTGGTGGTGAAGGACGCGGTGCTCGGCAGCGTCCGCGTGCTGCGCGATTACCAGCTCGGCCAGCCGTATCCGCCCGAAACGGCGGCGCGACCGGAGGTGACTTCCAACGCGATCCGCTGGAAGCGCAATCGCCTGGACGGCGCGCCGGGCTACGCCATCGCGCTGGAGGCCGAGAACGGCCGCTTTGCCCGCGAAGGCGGAAAAATCGTGCTGCAGGGCGCGCCCGCCGGCGAGCCGTTGCGGCTGCGCATCCATGCCTCGACCGGGGAAACCGCATTGACGCCGTTCGACGCGGCCGGCCTGCTCAACGGGCAGGCCTCTGCGGACCTGCGCAGCCGTCAGGCGTTGCAGTTCCTCAGCTACCACGAGAAATTCCTCGCCGGTTCCTGGCGCTTCGACACCTACTTCGGCCGCGACACCCTGATGTCGGTGCGCCTGCTGATGCCGGTGCTGCAGCCCGAAGCCGTGGAGGCGGGCATCGGCGCGGTGCTGGCGCGGCTGGCGCCGAATGGCGAAGTCGCGCACGAGGAGGACATCGGCGAATTCGCGGTGCTGCGCCATCGCAAGGAGCAGGGCACGCCTTCGGCGGCGCCGATCTACGACTACACGATGATCGACGACGACTACATGTTGCCGCCGGTCGTGGCCGCCTGGCTGCTGGAAGACGCGCGCGGACGCGAGCGGGCGCGCGCGTTTCTCGCGGCCGACGGCGGGCAGGATCAGGGGCGCCGCGGCGACGCGCTGGTGCGCAACCTGCTGTTCGTGGCCGACCGCAGCCAGGCGTTCGCGGACGAACCGGTGTTCCGCCACCTGATCGCGCTCAAGCCGGACAAGCCGGTGGGCCAGTGGCGCGACAGCAACGAGGGCATGGGCCGTGGCCGCTATCCGTATGACGTGAACGCGGTCTGGATGCCGGCGGCGCTGCGGGCGGTCGGCGGTTTCCTCGACAGCGGCCTGCTGGAGCCCTACACGACATCGGAACAACGCACGCGCCTGCGTGCCGCGGCCGGACGCGCGCAGACCTGGGAACGGCGCGCGGGCGAACTGTTCACCGTGCGTTTGGCGCCCGCGCGCGCGGCGGAACAGGTGCGCGCCTATGCGGAGACGGCCGGCGTGTCCGCGCAGGCGGCATTGGCCGCATTGGGCGATGGCGAACTTGCTTTCGCGGCGTTGTCACTGGATGCGGATGGACAACCGGTGCCGGTGCTGCATTCGGACGAGGGCTTCCGCCTGCTGTTCGGCCAGCCGGATGCGAAGACCCTGGCGCGCGATGTCGGCAACCTGATGCGGCCATTCCCGGCCGGACTGATGACCGACGTCGGCCTGCTGGTCGCCAATCCCGCCTATGCCGATCGCGCGGTCTGGCCGCGCCTGGGCAGCGCCGCCTACCACGGCACCGTGGTGTGGGCGTGGCAGCAGGCCGTGCTGGTGGCGGGCCTGCAGCGGCAACTGGCGCGCGACGATCTGCCCGTGCAGGTGCGCGAGGTGCTGGAAGCTGCCAGGCACCGGCTGTGGCGCGCGATTCGCGCCGCCGATGCGGTGCGCACCTCGGAGCTGTGGTCGTGGTCGTACCGCGATGGCCGTTTCCAGGTCGAGCCCTTCGGCGCGCAGGGCGCGCACGAAGACGAATCCAACGCCGCGCAACTGTGGAGCACGGTGTTCCTGGCGCTGTCGCCGCCGGAAGCGGCGGACGCGCCCGCCTCCGCAGAAAAGGAGTGATGAGCATGCGCACGATTCCCTTGATCCGACACGCGCGTCCGGTGGCGATGCGACGGCTGGCCGCCGGGCTGCTGGCGCTGCCATTCCCCCTCCTGGCGATGGCGCAGGAGACACCGGTGGCGGTCGCATCCCCGGAAACGGTGGCGCTGCCGGCCACCCCATTGCCGTACAGCGATTTCGCCAGTCCGGAGGCGCGCGCGCAGTTCGAACGCATGCTGGCCGAAACCCGCGAGGGCAAGGGGCCGAATCCCGCCGACGTCGCCGACCAGCGCCGCTTCTATCAGCGCTACAACGATGACCGCCTCGCGGAAGCCGAGCGCCGCTATCCGGCGAAAGTGGAGGCCACGCGCATCGGCGGCGTACCGGTGCACGTGGTCGATCCGCAGGCCGGCGCGCAGGGCGCCAACGCGCGGCGGGTACTGATCAACCTGCACGGCGGCGCGTTCATGTGGGGCTCGGGCAGCGGCGCGCTGGTGGAAGCGGTGCCGATCGCGGCGGTGTCCGGCATCCGGGTGGTGACGGTGGACTACCGCCTGGCGCCGGAGCATCCGTATCCGGCCGCGGTGGACGACGTGGAGGCGGTCTATCGCGAACTGCTCAAGCAGTACCCGGCCGGGAACATCGGCATCTACGGGTGTTCGGCCGGCGGCATGCTGACCGCCCAGGCCACCGCGCGCATTCTCGAACGCGACCTGCCGCGCCCGGGCGCGGTCGGCAACTTCTGCGGCACCGGGCTGCTGTTCGGTGGCGACTCGGCCACCCTGGGCCAACTGGCGGTCGGGGTACCCCCGCTGCAGTCCGACGGCGGCGCCAGCCTGCCTTACCTGCGGACCGCGAAGGCCGACGATCCGGTTGCCTATCCTGGCCAGTCGCCGGAACTGCTGGCGAAGTTCCCGCCGACCCTGTTCCTGGCCGGCGGGCGCGATTTCGCGGTGAGCGCGCTGAGCACCATGCAGCGCCGCCTGCTGGTGGCGGGCGTGGAGGCGGATCTGGTGCTGTTCGACGGGCTCTGGCACGCGTTCTTCGTGTATCCGGACCTGCCCGAGTCGCAGGAGGCCTACCGCGTGATCGCCCGTTTCTTCGATCGCCATCTGGGCCGCGAATCGCGCTGATCGCCGGCCCGTCGCCGCGCGGGGTCATGCCCGCGCGGACATCGCCTGTCGTATCGTGTCCGCCCTCCAATTTCGGGAAGAGACGAGCATGAAGGCGATCGGCATGGGACTGGCGGTGTTCATCGGCATGTTGTTGCCGTTGCAGGCGTTGATCAACGCCTCGCTGGGACGGCAGACGTTCGGGCCGCTGTTCGCCGCGCTGATGTCATTCGCCGTGGGTACCGGGGTGCTCGCGCTGTGGTGGCTGGCGACCCGGCCGACGTTCGACCCCGCCGCGCTGGCGCGGGTGCCGTGGTGGGCGTGGACCGGTGGCGCGATCGGCGCGGTCTATGTCGCCGCCGCCACCCTGTTGATTCCACGCATGGGCGCCGCGCCGCTGATCTGCCTGGTGGTGTTCGGGCAACTGGTCGGTTCGCTGCTGCTGGACCACTACGGCGTGCTGCATGCGCGCCAGCCCATCGACGCCACCCGCGTGGTGGGTGCGCTGCTGGTCGTTGCCGGCGCACTGCTGGTGGTACGGCCCTGGCAGACACCGGTGGGTTGAGCGGGGCCATGACCGCAACGCTGCTGCGCGGCTTGCCGCCACAGGCCGGCGCGGATTGCCGGATATTGATTCTGGGATCGATGCCCGGAGCGGCGTCGCTGGCGGCGGCGCGGTACTACGCGCATCCGCGCAACCGGTTCTGGCCGCTGATGGGCGCGCTGTGCGGTTTCGATGCCGGGCTCGACTACCCGCGACGCCTGGCCGCGCTGCAGGCCGCCGGCGTCGGCCTGTGGGACGTGATCGGCGCCTGCGAGCGTCGCGGCAGCCTGGACGCGGACATCGTCCCCGGCAGCGAGGTCGCCAACCCGTTGGCGGACTGGCTGGGGACGCGGCCTGGCGTGCGCGCGGTGGCGTTCAACGGCGGCAAGGCCGCGCAGGCGTTCCAGCGCCATGTCGCACCGACCCTGCCGGCGGCGTTGGCGCAGCGACTGGCTTTCCATGCGCTGCCGTCCACCAGCCCCGCCAATGCGGCCTTCGGGGTGGAGCGCCTGGCCGCGCAGTGGCGTGTGCTGGCCCGCCATCTCGACCGTCCCTGACGAAGGTCATGCTCCCGTCCGGCAGGTGCGGGCAGGCGGGCGCGCTGGCATCCTGCGGGCAACCGAGCTTCCGGAGCCCGTCATGACCCGTTCCGCCCCACGTCTTTCCCTGCTGTGCCTGGCCGCGCTGTCCGGGCTGGCCGCGTCCGCCCAGGCCAAGGACATCCGCTGCGAGATCGAAAGCGACTACGACATGACCGTCAACGAACGCAGCGTGATCTTCACCCGCGAAAGCGGCGTGCCCAAGGCGATCGTGATGCGCCAGGGCCGCCTGTTCGTGGACGACCGCTGGGTCGGGATCAACGACGCTGATCGCCGGCGCCTGGTCGACTTCGAGCGCGGCGCGCGCACCGCGATGCCGCTGGCGCACGAGATCGGCCGCGATGCCGCGGACATCGCCTTCACCGCGCTGGGCGAAGTCGCCGCCGGCATCAGCAACAATCCGGATCGCACCCGCAAGTCGCTGGACAAGGCGCGCAAGGCGATCGACCAGGGCATCGCCCGTTCGATCAGCGCCAACCGCTTCAACAGCCAGGATCTGGACAAGGGCATCGAGCGCGCGGTCGGGGAAGTGATGCCCAGCGTCATCGGCGACATCGTCGGCGGTGCGCTGACCGCCGCGCTGACCGGCGATGCCGATCGCCTGGATCGCATGGAGGGCCTGGATCAGCAGGTCGAGGCGCGGGTGGCGCCGCGCGCCAAGGCGCTGGAGGCGCGCGCGGAGAAACTGTGCGCGCAGATGCGCGAACTGGAGCGGATCGACAGTGCGCTGGCGTATCGTCTCCCCGGCGGACAGGCGCTCGATCTGCTGGAAGAAAAGCCCGACCAAAGGCATACCACCGGCGACTGAGCAAGGCGTGCCCGCCTTCGCGCAAGCCGCGGCGGGGGATTCCAGCGGCCCCGGCCCGAAAATAATTGCGTCCAGAGGTTGGCGCACCGGGCGGGGATGGCCACAATAGGGGTTCCCCTATTGGCAAGTGATCGCTGGAGTTCCCCATGGCCGAAATCAAGGAAGCACGAGTTCCCGACATCGGTGGCTACAGTGACGTTCCCGTCATTGAAGTGCTCGTCGCCGTTGGCGATACCGTCGCCAAGGATCAAGGCCTGGTCACGCTGGAGTCGGACAAGGCGACCATGGAAGTACCGTCGGCGTTCGCCGGCGTGGTCAAGGAACTGAAGGTCAAGCTGGGCGATGAACTGGCCGAAGGCTCGGTCGTGGCCCTGATCGAGGTGGCCGAGGGCGCCGCCGCGCCGGCCCCCGCCGCGCCGAAGGCGGAACCGGCCAAGGCCGAGCCGGTCAAGACCGCCGAAACCGGCGCCAGGGTCGAGCCGGTGGCCGTGGCTCCCACCCCGGACAAGCTGGCCCAGCGCGAGATCGCCCAGGAAGTCGCCGCGCCGACCGCGCCGCGCGCGCTGGAAGACAAGCCCGGCATCGATCCGGAAGCGGTGCCGCCGCGCACCCCGCCGGTGGAATTCAACGCCGATCGCGTGTTGCCGTCCAAGGTGGCCTATGCCAGCCCGACGGTGCGCCTGTTCGCGCGCGAGCTCGGCGTCGACCTGGATCAGGTCAAGGGCAGCGAACGCGGCGGCCGCATCAGCAAGGAAGACGTGCAGCGCTACGTCAAGGCCGCGCTGTCCGGCGGCGTGCCCGCGGCCGCCGGCGCCACGCCCGCCGCCGGCGGTGGTGGCGGCCTGAACCTGCTGCCATGGCCGAAGGTGGACTTCAGCAAGTTCGGCGAAGTCGAAGTGCAGCCGCTGTCGCGCATCAAGAAGATTTCCGGCGCCAACCTGGCGCGCAACTGGGCGATGATTCCGCACGTCACCCAGCACGATCACGCCGACATCACCGATCTGGAAGCGCTGCGGGTGGCGCTGAACAAGGAGAACGAGAAGGCTGGCATCAAGCTGACCATGCTCGCGTTCCTGATGAAGGCCAGCGTCGCCGCGCTGAAGAAATTCCCCGATTTCAACGCCTCGCTGGACGCCAGCGGCGAGAACCTCACCCTCAAGAAGTACTTCCACATCGGGTTCGCCGCCGACACCCCGAATGGCCTGGTGGTGCCGGTCATCCGCGACGTCGACAAGAAGGGCGTCAACGAGTTGGCCGCCGAAACCAGCGAACTGGCCAAGAAGGCCCGCGACGGCAAGCTCGGCCCGGCCGACATGTCCGGCGGCTGCTTCTCGATTTCCTCGCTCGGCGGCATCGGCGGCACCGCCTTCACTCCGATCGTCAACGCGCCGGAAGTCGCCATCCTCGGCGTGTCCAAGTCCTCCATCCAACCGGTGTGGGACGGCAAGCAGTTCGCGCCGCGCTTGCTGCTGCCGCTCTCGCTGAGCTACGACCACCGCGTCATCGACGGTGCCTCCGCCGCGCGCTTCACCGCGTACCTGGCGCAACTGATGGGCGACCTGCGTCGCGTGCTGCTGTAAGCGGGGGGCTGAACCATGGCGAATACGATTGAAGTCAAAGTCCCCGACATCGGCGGTTACGACGATGTGCCGGTCATCGAGATCCTGGTCGCGGTCGGCGACACGGTGAAGAAGGACCAGGGCCTGGTCACGCTGGAATCGGACAAGGCCACGATGGAAGTGCCGTCCTCGGCGGCCGGCGTGATCAGGGAACTGAAGGTCAAGCTGGGCGATACCCTGTCCGAGGGCAGCGTGGTGGCGGTGCTGGAAGTCGAGGGCGCCGCCGTGGCACCGTCCGCGCCCGCCGCCCCTCCGGCCGCGCCACCAGCCAAGGCGACCGCGCCCGCCGCTCCGTCCGCTCCCGCGCCAGCGGCGGGCGGCACCCTGGAAGCGAAGGTGCCGGACATCGGCGGCTACAACGACGTGCCGGTGATCGAAATCCTGGTCGCGGTCGGCGACACGGTGAAGAAGGACCAGGGCCTGGTCACGCTGGAATCGGACAAGGCCACGATGGAAGTGCCTTCGCCGGCCGCCGGCGTGGTGAAGGAACTGAAGGTCAAGCTGGGTGACACCCTGTCCGAAGGCAGCGTGGTGGCCGTGCTGGAAAGCGGCGACGCCGCGCCGGCCGCCACCGCCGCGCCGGCCAGCAAGCCGCCGGTCACGCCGTCGCATCGCGCGCCGGCCGAACCGGCCGCGCCCAAGCCCGCGCTGGGTACCGGCAGGCAAGCCGACATCGAATGCCGCATGGTGGTGATCGGTTCCGGTCCCGGCGGCTACACCGCCGCGTTCCGCGCCGCCGACGTCGGCCTGGACACCGTGCTGGTGGAGCGCTACGAATCGCTGGGCGGCGTCTGCCTCAATGTCGGCTGCATCCCGTCCAAGGCGCTGCTGCACGCCGCCGCGCTGATCGATGAAACCGCGCATTCGGCCGACATCGGCATCGAGTTCGCCAAGCCGAAGATCGATCTCGACAAGCTGCGTGACTTCAAGCAGAACCGCGTGGTCGGCCAGTTCACCAAGGGCCTGGCCGGCATGGCCAGGCAGCGCAAGGTGCGCACGGTGCAGGGCGTGGCGAAGTTCGTTTCGCCGCACGAACTGGAAATCACCGGCAGCGACGGCAAGACCCAGCTGCTGCGCTTCGAGAACTGCATCATCGCCGCCGGTTCGCAGGCGGTGAAGCTGCCCAACTTCCCGTGGGACGATCCGCGGGTGATGGATTCCACCGACGCGCTGGCGCTGCAGGAAGTGCCGAAGAAGCTGCTGGTGGTCGGCGGCGGCATCATCGGCCTGGAAATGGCGACGGTGTACCGCGCGCTGGGCAGCGAAGTCACCGTGGTCGAGTTCATGGACCAGCTGATGCCCGGCGCCGACAAGGACCTGGTCAAGCCGCTGGCCGACCGCCTGAAGAAGCAGGGCGTGGCCGTGCACCTGAAGACCAAGGCGGCCAAGGTCGAAGCTTCCAAGAAGGGCATCACGGTCTCGTTCGAGAGCGCCACCGAAGGCCAGAAGCCGGAGCTGGAATCCGGCACCTGGGATCGCGTGCTGGTCGCGGTGGGCCGCTCGCCCAACGGCGGCAAGCTGGACGCCGACAAGGCCGGCGTGACCGTCACCGATCGCGGCTTCATCCCGGTGGATCGGCAGATGCGCACCAACGTGCCGCACATCTTCGCCATCGGCGATCTGGTCGGCCAGCCGATGCTGGCGCACAAGGCCACCCACGAAGGCAAGCTGGCGGCGGAAGTGGCCGCGGGCGAGAAGAAGGAATGGGTCGCGCGGGTGATCCCTTCGGTGGCCTACACCGATCCGGAAATCGCCTGGGTCGGCGTCACCGAAACCGAAGCCAAGGCCAAGGGCCTGAAGGTCGGCGTGGGCAAGTTCCCGTGGGTGGCATCGGCGCGCGCGGTCGGCATCGGTCGCGGCGAGGGTTCCACCAAGCTGATCTTCGATGAGGAAACCCATCGCATCATCGGTGGCGGCATCGTCGGCGTGCATGCTGGCGATCTGATCAGCGAAGTCGCGCTGGCAATCGAGATGGGTGCCGAAGCCGGCGACATCGGCAGCACCATCCATCCGCACCCGACGCTCAGCGAGACGGTGGCGATGGCGGCCGAAGTCTACGAAGGCACCATCACCGATCTGTACATTCCGAAGAAGAAGTAAGCCGTTTCCGCAATGCGCGCAGAGGAACCGCCCCCCGTGGGCGGTTTCTTTTTTGGCATCGCCATCCCGGGCGTCTAGAATCGATCTGGTGTTCCCGCATGCCGGCAGGAAAGGTTCGAAGATGCTCCAGCGTTGTTTCGCCGTCACCGTGCTGCTGGTGTCGATGCAGGCCGCCATGGCCGCCGACGATCCACGGGAACAAGCCGCCTACGCGAAATGCCCCGGTGCGGCGGCCTTCGTCCGCGCGCATCCGGCGCCACCGCCGCCGGAGATGGCCGATCCCGCCGCGCGACTGGCGGATCTGCGAATCGAACTGTTGCGCATGCAGGCCCGTGACCAGGAAGTCCGCAAAGGCGACTGGTCGCAGGAGGAAATACGGGAAATGATGGAAGTCGATGCCGCGCACCTGCCGCGCATCAAGCAGATGGTCGCCGAGCATGGATTTCCCACCGCGGAATTGGTGGGGCGTGATGGCGTCGATGCCGCCTGGCTGCTGGTGCAGCATGCCGACGCCGATCCGGCCTTCCAGGAACAGGTACTGGCGGCGATCACGCCACGGGTGGAGCGCGGCGAGATCTCCCGCCACCAGTTCATCCTGTTGACCGATCGCGTGCTGGCCGGGCAGGGCAAGCCGCAGCGCTATGGCAGCCAGTTGCTCGCGCAGGCGGGGCAGTGGGTGCCCAAGCCGATCGAGGCGCCGGAAGCCGAAGTCGACCAGCGTCGCGAGGCCATGGGCGACATGCCGCTGGCCGACTACATCTGCATGGCCACCCAGATGTTTCCGCCGCCGCCCCCGTAGCGCCGGGCTTGCTGGCCCGCGTGGCCTGGCATGGAGGTCACTGCTGGCGGAGCAAGCCCGGGTCCACGGTCACGCGGGGATGGCGGTGCCGGCGCGCTCGGCACGGCGACGTTCGATCCGCTTCCAGACCTTTTCATGGAAGTGGAAGACCACCGTATTGCAGGCCGGCTCGACCAAGGCCAGCGCGCCGCCGACCAGCCAACTGCCGGTGAACGCCCAGCCGACCAGGAAGGCCACCGAAAAGTGCAGTGCGGCAAAGGAAAGCGTCTTGGTCACGGGGATCCTCAGGGCATGAATGAGACTGATTCTCATTATGGGGGCGAAGGGTCCCGAGTCCAATGACTCTTTCCTGCCTTTTCGATAGCCCCTGCCTATACACCTAGAACGCCAGCGTCACGCCGGCTATTGGTCCCTTGAACCGCTGATCCAGCCCCAGCAGCCCGTCACTGCCGGCGCGCTCGACATCCAGCTTGAACCAGTCATAGCCGGCGAACAGGCCGAAATGCGGGGTGAAGCGGTATTCGACCAGGGCATTGGCGCGGGTGATGCTGCCGTCGTAGTCGCCGAAATCGCCCCAGCCCGCATCCAGGTACTGGCCCTGCAGGTTGAACAGCCACTTCTCGTTGGGCGTGGCGGTCAGCCGCAGGCCCACCACCGGCGCGTAACCATCGTCGCTGCTGCGGGTTTCGTAGCGGTTCTCGCCGGCTTCCGCGTACAGGCGGCCCTCCAGCTTGGCCCATTCGGCGCCGATCTGCAGGCCAAGATTGAATTTCTCCGTATCGACCACCGCGTAGTCGTACATCAGGCTGGCCAACTGGAACTTGGCCTTGCCCTTGGCGAAGCTGCCGGCGGGAATGGTGATGTCGTCATACGACAGATCCTGCCCGAGCGTCGCGCGGCGATCCTTGTCGTACTGGAAGTAGTCGAAGATCAGCCGGTGGCGTTGGCCCATCCGGAACACGCCGTCGATGCGCGGGACCAGTTCCTTGCCGCCGAAATCGAAGTCCTGCGAGAACCGCAGGTCCTGGCCCTGGAACGTGGTGCGCCCGCTGAGCACGCCATCGGCGTCCACGTCCATCGCGCCCAGTCGAAGGGTGAAGCGGTCCGCCTCCTGCGCGTGCGCTGGTGGCAGGCCGGCCACGCCAAGTACGCACAGCAAGGGGAGGGAAGTCCGAAGTTTCATGCCCGTGTCTCCTGACGGTGAACAGGCTTTCCACCCTCGGCGCCATCCCGTGGACGCGGAGTGAAACCGCGATTATCGCCTCGTGAAAATACCGACCCCGGAAAGGGCGAAGCCCCGGGCCAGGAGCCTCGGGGCTTCTAAAAGGTCTGCTCGGAGCATCGGACGAGGAAGTTGGTCGCAGACCTTGCAAGGGGAACTGACCCAAGGCATTCGTCAAAGTTCCGCAAAAATTGCGATAAAAATATGAACAGGGGGCGGGCCAGCCGGACCCGGCCGCCGGCACTGGAAACGTTTACCGCCAGACACCGCGGCCCGGGGCATCCGCAGCCGCATATAGGCACAACTTTGCGACCTTCGGCGGTTGTCCCGCAAAATGCGCCCCTGCTATACTTTTGCGGCTCGGCGAGGCGCTCCCAGGCCTTGTTCCCGCCACACGAACCCCGTAGGACCTACCGTGCTGAATTCCGTCGCTGCGGGCCGGCGGCTGGCATTGCGCGCAACGGCTTTCCAGCTGGGTGCGGTGCTGCTGGTCGCGATGGCCTTCCTGCTCTGGGGAAAATCCCAGGCGCTGGCGGCCGCGGTAGGGGGGCTGGCGATGGTGGCAGGGGGATGGTTCGCCGCCCGGCTCGCATTCGGCGCCGGGGTTACCGGTGCCGGGACCGCGATGATGCGGTTGCTGACCGGGATGTTGATCAAGTGGGTCACGGTTGTTGTGGTGCTGCTGCTGGGCATCGGAGTGTGGAAGCTTCCGCCTCTGGCCCTGATAGCCGGCACGCTGACCGGGATGGCGGCACAGGCGCTGGCGATGGCCAGGCTCCGATAAAGAATTCTTATTAGCAGGATCTAGGGCACATGGCGGGCGAGGAAACACTGACACCCACCGGTTATATCCAGCACCACCTCCACAACCTGACGTTCCAGGTTCAGGAAGGCGGGTTCTGGGCCATCCACATGGACACCATCATCACCTCGGTGCTGATGGGCCTGTTGATGGTCTTCATGTTCTGGCTGGCCACCCGCAAGGCGACCTCGGGCGTCCCGGGCAAATGGCAGGCCTTCGTCGAAATCATGCTCGAGTTCGTCGACAAGCAGGCGCGCGACACCTACCACGGCACCAGCAAGCTGGTGACGCCGATCGCGATCACGCTGTTCTTCTGGATCCTGTTGATGAACCTGCTGAAGATGATTCCGGCGGATTTCATCGCGCTCCCGCTGGAAATGCTGGGCGTTCCATACTGGAAGCCGGTCCCGACCGCGGACGTCAATGCCACCCTGGGCATGTCGATCAGCGTGTTCTTCCTGATGCTGTTCTTCGCGCTGCGCTCCAAGGGTCCGATCGGCTTCACCAAGGAATTCCTGACCGCGCCGTTCGGCAAGTGGATGCTGCCGTTCAACCTCATCCTCAACATCGTCGAATGGCTGAGCAAGCCGATCTCGCTGGCCATGCGACTGTTCGGCAACATGTTCGGCGGCGAGATCGTGTTCCTGCTGATCTGGGTGCTCGGCGGCGCCGGCATCGTCGGCGCGCTCGCGGGCGGCGCCTTCGGCCTCGGCTGGATGCTGTTCCACCTGCTGGTCATCCCGCTGCAGGCCTTCATCTTCATGATGCTGTCGATCGTGTACCTGAGCCTGTCGGAAGACAGCCACTGATTTCGCTTCACCCTTTGCACCTTAAACATTCCACCCTTTAGCAATTTAGTTCCGGAGAAAACCATGGAAACCGTTCTGACCACCCTCGCTCAAGTTCAGGCCTCCACCGTCCTCGCTATCGGCATCATGATCGGCCTGGCCGCTCTGGGCGCGGGTCTGGGCCTGGCCATCATGGCCGGCAAGTTCCTGGAGTCGGCCGCGCGCCAGCCGGAACTGATCCCGGTCCTGCAGGTCCGCATGTTCATCACCGCCGGCCTGATCGACGCCGCGTTCATCATCAGCGTCGCCGTGGGCCTGCTGTTCGCCTTCGCCAACCCGCTGGCCACCGCGTTCACCGAGCAGCTGGCCAAGCTGGCCGGCGGCTGATCAGCGGTTTCTGAGTGCGGGCAACGGCCATCCGGATGCCCGCAACGAAGATAGAAGGGTGGGGAAACCGCGTGTTTCCCGCCCATCACCACTGGCAGAGCTAAACCCATGAACATCGGTCTGACCCTATTTGCCCAGGCGCTGGCGTTTGCCGGTTTGATCTGGATCATCGCGACCAAGATCTGGCCGCCGCTGCTGAACGCGATCGAAGAGCGTCAAAAGAAGATCGCCGAAGGCCTGGCTGCCGCGGATCGCAGCCAGCGCGAACTCGCGGTGGCCGAAGAGAAGGTCAACGAGGCCCTGAAGGAAGCCCGCGTCAAGGCGAACGAAATCATCGATCAGGCGCACGCCCGTGCCAACCAGATCGTCGATGCCGCCAAGAACGAGGCGATTGCCGAAGCCAACCGCCAGAAGGCGCTGGCCGAAGCCGAGATCGAGGCCGCCGCGACCCGCGCCCGCGAGGACCTGCGCAAGCAGGTGTCCACGTTGGCCGTGACCGGTGCCGAGAAGCTGCTGCGCCGCGAAATCGATGCCAACGCCCACAAGGCGCTGCTCGATGAACTGGCCGCAGAGATCTGACGGGACCGCTGAACGATGAGCCAGGCCCTAACCGTCGCCCGTCCCTACGCCCGCGCCGCGTTCGCCGCCGCGCGTGACGAAAGCGCCCTCGCCGCGTGGTCCGACGCGCTCGGCTTTGCCGCGCGCGTCGCCGCCGATCCGCGGGTCGCCGCCCTGCTGCCCAACCCGGAACTGCCGCAGGCCCAGGCGGTCGCGCTGCTGGCTCCGGAAGGCGCCAGCGAATCGTTCGCCCGCTTCCTGTCGCTGCTGGCCGAGGCCCATCGCCTGCCGCAGCTGCCGGAAGTCGCCGCGCTGTTCGAGGAACTGCGTGCCGAGGCCGAGCATGTCGTCCGCGCCAAGGTCACCTCGGCGGTGGCGTTGCCGGCCGGCGAGCTGGACGCGATCAAGGTCGCGTTGAAGAAGCGCCTGGGTCGCGACGTCGTGGTGGAGACCGCCATCGACGAATCGCTGATCGGCGGCGCGGTGATCGACGCGGGTGAAGTGGTCATCGACGGCTCGCTCAAGGGCAAGCTGTCGCGCCTGCAGACCGCGCTCACGCACTGACAAGAAACGTAGGGTGGGGCGGGGGCCCCCCCACACAAAGGGGGGGCGGGGGCCCCCCCACAAGACACA
>NZ_JBYMTI010000001.1:31699-701221 GCF_057773145.1 Pseudoxanthomonas sp. 68-E7
GGGCCCTCGCCCCACCTACTCTTTGGGGGGCCCGCGCCCCACCCTACAGGAAACCAAAATGGCTACCACGCTCAACCCCTCTGAAATCAGCGATCTGATCAAGAACCGCATCGAGAAGGTCAAGCTGGCCGCGGAGTCGCGCAACGAAGGCACCGTCACCAGCGTGTCCGACGGCATCGTGCGCATCTTCGGCCTCGCCGACGTGATGCAGGGCGAAATGATCGAACTGCCGAACAACACCTTCGCGCTGGCGCTGAACCTGGAGCGCGACTCCGTGGGCGCCGTGGTGCTGGGTGACTACGAACACCTGCGCGAAGGCGACGTGGCCAAGACCACTGGCCGCATCCTGGAAGTGCCGGTCGGCCGCGAACTGCTCGGCCGCGTGGTCAACGCTCTGGGCGAGCCGATCGACGGCAAGGGCCCGATCGACGCCAAGCAGACCGCGCCGGTGGAGCGCGTCGCCCCGGGCGTGATCTGGCGCAAGTCGGTCGACCAGCCGGTGCAGACCGGTTACAAGTCGGTCGACGCCATGATCCCGATCGGCCGCGGCCAGCGCGAGCTGATCATCGGCGACCGCCAGACCGGCAAGACCGCGATGGCCATCGACGCCATCATCAACCAGAAGGGTACCGGCATTAAGTGCGTGTACGTGGCGATTGGCCAGAAGGCCTCGTCCGTCGCCAACGTCGTGCGCAAGCTGGAAGAGAACGGCGCGCTGGATCACACCATCGTCGTCGCCGCCACCGCCTCCGAGTCGGCCGCGATGCAGTACATCAGCGCCTACTCCGGCTGCACCATGGGCGAATACTTCCTGGATCGCGGCGAAGACGCCCTGATCGTGTACGACGATCTGTCCAAGCAGGCCGTGGCCTACCGCCAGATCTCGCTGCTGCTGAAGCGCCCGCCGGGCCGCGAAGCCTACCCGGGCGACGTGTTCTACCTGCACAGCCGCCTGCTGGAACGCGCCGCGCGCGTGTCCGAGGAGTACGTCGAGAAGTTCACCAACGGCGAAGTGAAGGGCAAGACCGGCTCGCTGACCGCGCTGCCGATCATCGAAACCCAGGCCGGTGACGTGTCCGCGTTCGTGCCGACCAACGTGATCTCGATCACCGACGGCCAGATCTTCCTGGAAACCGACCTGTTCAACGCCGGTATCCGTCCCGCCGTCAACGCCGGCATCTCGGTGTCGCGCGTCGGTGGCGCCGCCCAGACCAAGATCATCAAGAAGCTCTCCGGCGGCATCCGCATCTCGCTGGCGCAGTACCGCGAGCTGGCGGCGTTCGCCCAGTTCGCCTCGGACCTGGACGAAGCCACCCGCAAGCAGCTCGAGCGCGGCCAGCGCGTCACCGAGCTGATGAAGCAGAAGCAGTACGCGCCGATGCCGATCGCGCTGCAGGCCCTGTCGATCTACGCGGTCAACGAGGGTTACATCGACGACGTGCCGGTCAGCAAGATCCTGGCGTTCGAAGAGGCGCTGCACGCGCACTTCGCCAACACCCAGGGCGAGCTGATCGAGACCATCAACAAGACCGGCAACTGGAACGACGACATCGAAGGCGCCTTCAAGAAGGGCATCTCCGAGTTCAAGCAGACCGGGACCTGGTAAAGAGCCGGGATTAAGGAATCGGGATTGGGGATTCGTTGAGGCGCTTGCGCCTTCCCCCTCCTCCCGAATCACGAGCGAGCGAAGCGAGCGAAAGATGGCAGGCGGACGCGAAATCAAAACCAAGATCAAGAGCGTGCAGAACACCCGCAAGGTGACGCGCGCGCTCGAGATGGTCTCGGCTTCCAAGATCAGGAAGGCGCAGGACCGCATGAAGACGTCGCGCCCGTACGCGCGTGCGATGAAGCAGGTCATCGGCCACCTGGCCCAGGCCAACACCGATTACCGCCATCCCTTCATGGTCGAGCGGCCGGAAGTGAAGCGGGTCGGCTACATCGTCATCTCGTCCGATCGCGGCCTGGCCGGCGGCCTCAACAACAACCTGTTCCGCAAGATGCTGGGCGAAGTGCGCGGCTGGCAGGACAAGGGTGCCGAGGTCGACGTGGTCACCATCGGCCAGAAGGCCTCGGTGTTCTTCCGCCGCATCAAGGTCAACCTGGTCGGCAGCGTCTCCCACCTGGGCGACAACCCCAAGCTGGACCAGCTGATCGGCGTCATCAAGGTCATGCTGGACGCCTATACCGAAGGCAAGCTGGATCGCGTGTTCGTGGTGTACAACGGTTTCGTCAACACCATGACCCAGCGTGCCTCGTTCGACCAACTGCTGCCGCTGCCGGCGGCGGAGACGCAGGTGGCCCACCACGACTGGGACTACATCTACGAACCCGACGCGGCCACCGTGCTTGACCACGTGATCACCCGCTACATCGAGGCGCTGGTGTACCAGTCCGTGCTGGAGAACCTGGCGTCGGAACACGCCGCGCGCATGGTGGCGATGAAGGCGGCCAGCGACAACGCGACCAAGCTGATCGGCACGCTGAACCTGGTCTACAACAAGGCCCGCCAGGCGGCGATCACCCAGGAAATTTCCGAAATCGTCGGCGGCGCGGCGGCAGTCTGACGCGCGTAGCCACAAGAATTCATCTAGAGGAATGCAGCAATGAGTCAGGGCAAGATCGTTCAGATCATCGGTGCGGTGGTTGACGTCGAATTCCCGCGCAGTGAAGTGCCGAAGGTGTACGACGCGCTGAAGGTCGAGAACACCGCGATCACGCTGGAAGTCCAGCAGCAGCTCGGCGACGGCGTCGTGCGCACCATCGCCCTCGGTTCCACCGACGGCCTGAAGCGCAACCTGGTCGCAGTCAACACCGGTCGCGCCATCTCGGTGCCGGTGGGCAACGGCACCCTCGGCCGCATCATGGACGTGCTGGGCACGCCCATCGACGAAGCCGGCCCGGTGCAGGCCAGCGACCACTGGGAAATCCACCGTGCGGCCCCGTCGTACGAAGACCAGTCCTCGGCCAACGACCTGCTGGAAACCGGCATCAAGGTCATCGACCTGATGTGCCCGTTCGCCAAAGGCGGCAAGGTCGGCCTGTTCGGCGGCGCCGGCGTCGGCAAGACCGTCAACATGATGGAACTGATCAACAACATCGCCAAGGCGCACAGCGGTCTGTCCGTGTTCGCCGGCGTGGGCGAGCGTACCCGCGAGGGCAACGACTTCTACCACGAGATGAAGGACTCCAACGTCCTCGACAAGGTGGCGATGGTGTACGGCCAGATGAACGAGCCGCCGGGCAACCGCCTGCGCGTCGCGCTGACCGGCCTGACCATGGCCGAATACTTCCGCGACGAGAAGGACGCTTCGGGCAAGGGCAAGGACGTGCTGCTGTTCGTCGACAACATCTACCGCTACACCCTGGCTGGCACCGAAGTGTCGGCGCTGCTGGGCCGCATGCCGTCGGCGGTGGGTTACCAGCCGACCCTGGCCGAGGAGATGGGCGTCCTGCAGGAACGCATCACCTCGACCAAGACCGGTTCGATCACCTCGATCCAGGCCGTGTACGTGCCCGCGGACGACCTGACCGACCCGTCGCCGGCGACCACCTTCGCGCACTTGGACGCGACCGTCGTGCTGTCGCGCAACATCGCCTCGCTGGGTATCTACCCGGCCGTGGATCCGCTGGACTCCACCAGCCGCCAGCTCGACCCGAACGTGATCGGCCACGAGCACTACGACACCGCCCGCCGCGTCCAGGCCACCTTGCAGAAGTACAAGGAACTGAAGGACATCATCGCGATCCTGGGCATGGACGAACTGTCCGAAGAGGACAAGCAGGCCGTGTCGCGCGCGCGCAAGATCGAGCGCTTCTTCAGCCAGCCGTTCCACGTGGCCGAAGTGTTCACCGGTTCGCCGGGCAAGTACGTCGCGCTGAAGGACACCATCCGCGGCTTCAAGGCGATCGTCGATGGCGAGTACGACCACCTGCCGGAGCAGGCGTTCTACATGGTCGGCAGCATCGAGGAAGCGGTCGAGAAGGCCAAGAAGATGGGCGCGTAAGCGTCCTCTTCTCGGGATTAGGGATTCGGGATTAGAGATTCGCAAGAGCGGGATAGGTGCTGGATCGGGTGTGGGCGATGGGATGCTTCGGTGCTTCCCGAATCCCCAATCCCGGATCCCCAATCCCGCCTCGCGCAGCGAGGAACACCATGAGCACCATCCGTTGCGACATCGTCAGCGCCGAGCAGGAAATCTTCCACGGTGAAGCCACCCTGGTCGTCGCCACCGGCGAGCTCGGCGAACTGGGCATCGCCCCCAAGCACGCGCCGCTGATCACCCGCCTGAAGCCGGGCAAGGTGGTGGTGACGCTGCCGAGCGGCGAGCACCTGGACTTCGCCATCTCCGGCGGCATCCTGGAGGTGCAGCCGCAGGTCGTCACCGTGCTGGCCGACACCGCGATCCGCGCCCAGGACATCGACGAAGCCTCGGTGCGCAAGGTCAAGGAAGAAGCCGAGCGCGTCCTGGCCAACAAGGACCCGAAGATGAGCGCCGAGGAAGCCCAGGCCCAACTGGCCATGAGCATCGCCCAGCTCAGCGCGCTGGAACGCCTGCGCAAGAACTTGAAGCACTGAAAGGTCCGGTTCGCACTACGAAAAACGCCGGCACCGCCGGCGTTTTTTCTTTTTTTGGGGACGACATTCCCGTGGCTTCGCCGAAAGTCGGCCCTGCGTCCACGCCTGACTAGCGGTAGACCACGTACCGCCACAGGAAAAAGGCAACCAGCGCCAGGGTGGCCTCCACGACCGGCTTGGCCAGCCAGGCCTGCTTCAGTCCCGGGCCGGATGCGATGGCGGCCACCAGCCAGGTACTGACCAAGGTCAGTGCCAGCCAGACCAGGATGAATCGCAACAGGCGATGCCAACCCAGTTTCGGTCGGCCTTGCTGCGCGAACGTCCAGCGCCCGTTGAGCCAGAAACCGAGCAGCGCACCGCATACGCGGCCAGCAAGGTTGGCTGGTGCGGCCGGCAACCCGAGGGCGCTCAGGACGACGAACACCAGCCAATCCACCAGCAACTGCGCGATTCCGGCGGCGACGTAGCGGGGTCCTTGCTTCAGCAGGCTCACGGGCAGTGGAGGCGGGCGTGGGTGGCCGGACATGCTAACCGTTGACGTGCCGTAGAATCGACCCTCAAGGAAACACCCCTACAGGAAGCCCTATGTCCCACCCCCTGCACGTCATCATCCTCGCCGCCGGCGAGGGCAAGCGCATGAAATCGGCGTTGCCCAAGGTGCTGCAGCCCATCGCCGGGCGGCCGATGCTGGCCCACGTCATCGAAGCGGCGCGGGCGCTGGCGCCGGCCGGCATCCACGTGGTGTACGGGCATGGGGGAGACCAGGTGCAGGCGGCGTTCGCCGATCAGGCCGATCTGCAGTGGGCGCACCAGGCGCAGCAACTCGGGACCGGCCACGCGGTGGCCCAGGCCATGCCGCAGGTGCCGGACGCGGCCAGCGTGCTGGTGCTGTACGGCGACGTGCCGCTGACCCGGGCGGAAACCCTGCAGAAGCTGCTGGCCGCGCCGGGCCGGGTCGCCGTGCTGGTGGCGGAGCCCGAGGATCCCAGCGGTTACGGGCGCGTGCTGCGCGACGCCGAAGGCCGGGTCGCGGCCATCGTCGAACACAAGGACGCGAGCGACGAACAACGCCGCGTCCGCACCATCAACACCGGCATCATCGCCGCTGAATCCACTGCCCTGCGTCGCTGGCTGTCGGCGCTGTCCAACCACAACGTCCAGGGCGAGTACTACCTGACCGACATCTTCGCGTCGGCGGCGGGCGAGTTCAGTCCGGCGGAAATGGTGCTGGTGGCCGATCCCGTCGAGGCCGAGGGCGCCAATGATCCCTGGCAGCTGTCGCAGCTGGAGCGCGCCTACCAGCTGCGCGCCGCGCGCGCGCTGTGCACCCAGGGTGCCCGTGTGCTGGATCCGTCGCGCTTCGATCAACGCGGCACGGTGAAGGTGGGGCGCGATGTCGAGATCGACGTCGATGTGATCCTGGAAGGCGAGGTCGACCTCGGCGACGGCGTGCGCATCGGTGCGTTCACCCGGCTGAAGGACGTCAAGCTGGGCGCCGGCACCGTGGTGCGCGCGCATTGCGATCTGGAGGGCGTGATCGGTGGTGACGCCGCGCAGATCGGCCCTTATGCGCGCCTGCGCCCGGGCACGGTGCTGGCCGATGGCGTGCACGTCGGCAATTTCGTCGAAACCAAGAAGATCACCCTGGGCAAGGGCAGCAAGGCCAACCATCTGACCTATCTGGGCGACGCCGTCATCGGCGCCGGCGTCAACATCGGCGCGGGCACCATCACCTGCAATTACGATGGCATCAACAAGTTCACCACCACCATCGAGGACGGCGTGTTCGTCGGTTCCAACTCGTCCCTGGTGGCACCGGTGACCCTGGGCCACAACGCGACCATCGGCGCGGGTTCGGTGATCACCAAGAACGCGCCCGCCGACCAGCTCACCATCGCCCGCGGCCGGCAGATGAGCGTGGAGGGCTGGCAGCGGCCCAAGAAGAAATCCTGAGGCGGAGCCGGGCGGACAAGCGCGTCGTAGGAGCGACATGAGTCGCGACCAGGCCGCCATGGGCGAAGGATGACCTGGCGGTATTCCGTGGCGCCGTTCGTCGCCCGGTGACAAGGGACAGGTGTCGGGCATGCTGGAGGGTCGCGACTGACGTCGCTCCTACAGGGCGACGATTTTCGTGCAGCGGCGCGAGCCCCGCCTTACTGCCCCGTAATCTGTCTTGTGGGAGCAACGTGAGTCGCGAGCATTTTGCTCCAAGCGCATTCGCACCACGCCCTGTGCCGGTATTCCATGTATCGCGACTTATGTCGCTCCCACAGGGGGATTTGGAGCCGCCGAAAGGCTTCAAGCAACCGGATTGTCCGGCAGTTGGATCGCCACGCACAGGCCGCCGCCTTCGCGGTTGTGCAGGGACAGGCGGCCGCCGTGGGCCTCGACGATTTCGCGGGTCAGCGCCAGGCCCAGGCCGGTGCCGTTGCGTTTGGTGGAGTAGAACGGCACCAGCGCGTTCTGCAGCACCGCGTCGTTCATGCCACTGCCGCGGTCCATCACTTCCAGCCGGATCCATTCCGGCAGGCGGGTGACCTTCATCGCCACGCCGTCCATCGCGGAACCGGATTCGTGTGCGTTCTTCAACAGGTTGAGCAGCGCCTGTTCCAGTTGCGCCGGATCGATGCGGCTGCTCAGATCCTCGTCCGGTATTTCCAGTTGGAACGTGATCTGCCGGCGCAAGCCTTCCAGCCAGGTGTTCCAGTGGACGGTCTGCAACTGCGGCTGCGGCAGTTTGGCGAAACGCGCGTAGCCACGGATGAAGCCTTCCAGGTGGCGGGCGCGATCCTCGATGGTGGAGAAAATCTCCTCCAGCCGGTCATGGCGACCGCGCCGGGTCAGTTCGCTGCCCGAATGCGCCAGCGAGGCGATCGGCGCCAGTGAATTGTTGAGCTCGTGGCTGATCACGCGGATGACCTTCTTCCAGGTCATTACTTCCTGCCGGCGCAGTTCACTGGTCAGCAGGCGCAGCAGCAGCAGCTCGTGGCGGCGGCCATTGAGGCGGAAATAGCGGCGCGCCAGGTGGTAGACCTGTTCTTCCTCGTCGCTGTCCGCCTGCGCCACCGCGAACAGGCTGTCGCCACCGCGTGCCAGCGCTTCGCGCATTTCCAGCGGCGCGTTCTCCAGCAGCGAGTCGAAATTCTGTCCTTCCAGCTTCCAGCCACCGTGCAGCAACTTGCGCGCGGCGACATTGGCGAACACCACCCGGCGCACGCTGTCGCCGCCGGTGGCCAGCAACAGCATCGCCACCGGCGTGTTCTGGACCATCGTATCGAGCAGCAATTCGCGCTGGACCAGGCTCTGGCGCTGCTCGCGCAGCACGTCGCCCAGCTCGCCATGCGAGGCCACCAGCCCGCCCAGCTCGTCCGGGCTGTCCCAGTGGATGCCGAAGTTGTACTCGCCGTCGCGATAGCTGTTCACGCTGCCGGAGAGCGCCCGGAACAGCGAGTTCATCGGTGCCAGCGCACGCCGCACCGCCAGCATCACCAGCGGCAGGGCGATCAGGGCCGACAGCAGGAAAGCCAGCCGGTCATCGCCCAGCCAGCGATGCAGCAGCAGCGGCAGGCCGATGGCCACCGCCATCGAGGGCAGCAGCCACAGCAGCAGGCGACCGGCGAGCGAGCGGCGGATCATTCGCGGGGAATACCGTAGCGGTCCATGCGCCGGTACAGCGCCTGCCGGCTCAGGCCCAGTTCGGCCGCGGCCTGCGCGATCACGCCGCCGGCCCGCGCCAGCGCGTTCTCCAGCGCTGCCTTGTCGGGCTCGTCGACGGGGGCGCTGCGTACCGGCGCCGATCGGGGCAGGTTGAGATCGTCGGCTTCGATGCGGGCGCCCTGCGCCAGCAGTCCGGCGCGCTGCATCACGTTGCGCAGTTCGCGCACGTTGCCTGGCCAGCCATGCCGCGCCAGCGCGGTTCGCGCGGACTCGCCGATCGGTTTGTCGGCGGGTCGGAAATGCTCAGCCAGCGGCAGGATGTCGCCCGGCCGTTCGGCCAGCGGCGGCAGGTTCAGTTCAATCGCGTTGAGCCGGTAGTACAGATCCTCGCGGAAGCTGCCTTCGCGGATCATGGTCGGCAGATCGGCATTGGTCGCGCTGATCACCCGCACGGTCACCCGGCGCTCGCGGTTGGAGCCCAGGCGCTCGAAGCGGCCGGTTTCCAGCACGCGCAGCAGCTTCATCTGCCCGGCCAGCGGCAGGTTGCCGATTTCGTCGAGGAACAGGGTGCCGCCGTCGGCGGCCTCGAACTTGCCTTCGCGCGCCTTGTTGGCGCCGGTGTAGGCGCCGGCCTCGGCGCCGAACAGTTCGGCCTCGATCAGTTCGGACGGCAATGCGCCGCAGTTGAGGGTCACGAACGGACCGGTCTTCACGCTGGAATTGGCCTGGATGATCTCGGCGATCTTCTCCTTGCCGCTGCCGTTGGGACCGGTGATCAGCACCGGCAGATCCGAACGCGCCACCTGGCAGGCCAGCGCGATCATGCGTTCGCTGGCCGGATCCTCGAACACCAGTCCCCGCAGGTCGTAACGGGAGGCGAGTTGTTCGCGGCTGCGCCGTTCGCGGTTGCGGCGACGATCCAGTTCGCTGCGCGCTTCCGACAGTTCGACCAGGTTGTTGACCGTCGCCAGCAGCTTGCGATCGTCCCAGGGCTTGGCGATGTAATCCACCGCGCCGGCCTTGATCAGGTTCACCGCCGCTTCCAGGTGGGTCCAGGCGGTCAGCAGGATCACCGGCAGGTCCGGATGTTGCGCGCGGATTTCGGCGAACAGCGCTTCGCCTTCCGCCCCGGAGGTGGTGTCTGCGGAGAAGTTCATGTCCTGGATGACCAGGTCCACCGGTTCCTGCCGCAGCGTGGCCAGGCCGGCCTCCGGCGACTCGGCATGCAGGGTGGTGATGTCGTGCAGGGAAAACAGGACTTCCAGCGCGGTGCTGACGGCGCGGTTGTCGTCGATGACGAGGATGGTGGGCATGCCTATAGCCTAACCCACGGCCTGCGTGTCACGCGCTCGGGCGCGACACCGGAGGCGCGCCACGCCGGCCAGGTGGCGGCGAGTTGCGACGCCGCCACGATCAGCAGCGCGGCGCCGGCCAACCACCACGGCGACGCCGGTTCGGCGGTCCATGGCGCGGGCAGGCGATGGAACAGTTCGCGCGCGGCAAACGCGCCGAGGACGATGCCGGCCAGGGCGATCAGGAAATGCTCCCAGCGCACCGCCAGCCGGATCTGCCGCGCGGTGGCGCCGACCGCGCGATGCAGGCTGATCCGCGGCGCGCTCTGCTGCACCCACAAATGACCGGCCACGCCCAGGCTCAGCAGGGTCAGCAGCCACCAGCCGGCGGCGCAGGCCAGCGTCGTCCACCGCCAGCGATTTTCCGCATGCAGGGTCAGCAGGCGCATCTCGTCCACGCGCAACGGCATGGCCACCGGGCGTGCGGGATGGCGCGCGACCAGGAAGGCATGGACCCGTCGCGCCACCGCATCGCGCTGGCGTGGATCGGTGCGAATGAGCAGATGCGCCCAGGACGCGTCACCGGGTCGCAACGGCAGCAGCATCGCCGCGCCGGGCGTGGCATTCCCCAGGCTGCCCAGCGGCAGCGGCAGGTGCTCGACGATGCCGACGATGCGTACCGGCCGTGGCAGGCCGACGATCGGCCGCCCCACGGCCGCCTGGCCGGGATAGAGCTGATCGGCCAGGGTGCGGGTGATCACTGCCGGCAGTTCGGCATCTCGCCGGGAATGGGCCGCCATGATTTCCTCTTCGCCGGCCCGCAGCCCGCGTCCGGCGCTGATCCGCAGGCCAAGCGTGGCCGGCAGTTCGGAGCCGCCCATATAGAGACTGGCGATCAGGTTCCGGCCGATCGGGAGGCGGGTACCGATCGACGCATTCCATGAATTGCGCGCATACGGCACCTGGTTGCAGGCGATGGCGGCGCGCACGCCGGGCAGATCACGCACGGCCCGGGTCAACGCCGGCACGTCGATCACGTCGCCGGCGCCGCCCATGGGCGGCACCACCAGCAAGGCGGTTTCGTCGACGCCGCTGGGGGCTTGCCGCGCATGCCGCCAGTTCGCCTGTGCCTGCCAGGCGAGATACAGCAACAGGAAACCGACCGCGACTTCCAGCACCAGCAGCGTGGCCAGGCCGCGATGACGGCACAGCGGCAGCCGCGGAAGGCGGCACAGGGAACGGAGGTCCATGGTTCACCCGGCGGAAGAGGACTCCCCGCCGTCAGGCGGGGAGTCGATGGTGGGCGAAGCGGATCAGGCGCTGCGGGTCGCCACCGCCGGCGGTACCGACGCCGCGCGCAGGGCGGGGCCGAGCACCGATGCCTGGCCCAGCAGCCACAGCAGCACCGCGCCCACCGGCAGGTAGTACAGCGGCAACCGCGCCAACTCGTACTTGCCCATCAGCATCTGGTTGATGCCGTAGGCCAGGGCCATGCCGATGACGATACCCAGCGAGGCGAGCAGGAAGTTCTCGGTCTGGAAGTAGCGCAGGATCTGTCGCCGGGTCGCGCCCAGCGCCCGCCGCACGCCGATCTGCTTGGAGCGCTGCTGCACCCAGAAGCTGGCCAGGCCGACGATGCCCAGGGCGGTCACGATCAGCAATGCCACGCACACCGCCACCAGCAGCCAGGCCATCGAGCGGTCCTGCCGGTAGAAGTTCTGGCGCATTTCCTCCAGGGTGTCCTTCTCCAGGATGATGCGGTTCGGGCTGTTCTTCAGCAGCACGTCCTCGGCGGCCTTCAGCACTTCGGCGCGGCGGCCAGGTTCGGTGCGCAGCAGGTAATGGCCGCCGACGTTGTAGTGCACCCGGATCGGGAAGATCATCGAATACTCGTATGCGGTCGGACCGCCCTGATCGCTGGGACGCACCAGGTGGTCGACGATGCCCACGATCTTGATCGGCTCGTTGCCCCAGCTGTAGAACGTCTTGCCCAGCGCATCTTGATCCGGGTACAGCGCCTTGGCCATGCTGCGGGTGATGATCACCGACGGGATGTTGACCTTGACGTCGGGCTTGTTCAGTGTCTCCCACTCGATGAATTCATCGGCATTGAACTTGCGGCCGGACACCAGGTTCAGGCCCAGCGTATCGATCATCTGATCGTCGGCCATGTACACCGTGGCGTTGAGGTTCTGGTGGGTCTGGTCCTGCTGCAGGCGGACGCCGCTGTTCCAGGAGCTGTTGTTGAACGCGACCTGGTTGGTCGCCGAGGCGAACTTGACGCCGGGAATCGAACGCAGGGAAGCCAGATCGGTCTTGGTCAGTGCTTCGGCGTTGTCGTCCTGGCCGATGCCGGTCAGCTGCACGCGCACGACCTCGTTCTCGGCCAGGCCGCTGACGCGGTCCATGCGTTCGATCCGTCCGTTGATCAGGAACAGGGCGTTGCAGATGATCGCGCAGCTGAGCGCGATCTCGATGACGATCAGCGCGGCGGCGGTCTTGTGCCGGCGCAGCGCGGAGAAGATGGGGCGGATATCCATGAGGTGTGCTCCGGGAAGTTGCCGAACCGGCCGAGGGTTGCGCGGGAGAGAGAGCTACCGCGTGCGCCCCGGCCGGACCGGCCGCTGGATCATTGGGATTTGAGCTGGATGGCCGGGGTCACCTGGCAGGCGCGCCAGGCGGGCAGCAGGCCCGCCAGGACACTGGCCAGGATGGCGAGGCCGAACGTGGTCAGCAGCATCACCGGATCCAGATGCGCCAGTTCGGCGTAGCTGGCCGGCTGCTGGCGCACCGCCCACAGGCCCAGCAAGGCAAGTCCCAGTCCGAGCAGGCCACCGGCCAGGCCGATGGTGCCGGCCTCCACCAGCGCCTGGGTGAAGATCGCTCCCTTGGAGGCGCCCAGCGCGCGGCGCACGCCGATTTCGCTGGAGCGGCGCATGAACTTGGCCAGCAGCAGGCCGACCGTGTTGATCAGGCACACCAGCAGGAAGCCGAATGCCAGCCAGGTCTGCAGGCGCACGTCATTGGGCACGACCCGCTTGTAGTCCAGCCACGCCATGACGTTGCGCAGGCGCACGTTGGTCGGGCGCTCGAAACGGCCGGAACGGCGCTGCTGATCGGAGTAGTTCACCAGGTACTGCCGATAGGCTTCCACCTTCTCCGGCGAGTCCAGCTGCACCCAGTACTGCATCCACACGCAGGGCGCGTTGACCCCGGTCTCGTCGCCGTTGCTGTCGCCCCAGCAGTCCATCGAGCCGTTGCGTCCCATCTTCAGGTTCACGGCGGTGGAGAACGGCAGGAACGCCTGTTCCACCTCGCCGTAGCGATCACTGTTCATGTCATAAAAGCGCGGGGTGGGGCGCCAGTCCTTCAGCACGCCGATCACGCGGAACTCGTGCTGGTCGATGCGGATCGACTTGCCCACGCTGTTGCCGCCGTCGAACAGTTTGTCGTTGAGCTTCTTGGAAATGACCGCCACCCGTGCCTGGGCGTCGTCCTCCTTGGCGGTCCAGCCATTGCCGTGGTCGAACGGGGCGTCGAACATCGGGAAGAAGTCGGCCGAGGTGTAGCGCGCGTCCACCACGAACGGCGACAGGCCCTGCTTCTCCGGTTCGATGCTGATGCCGCCGCCGGTCATCAACGCCTGGCGATCGCCCTTCTTCTCTCGCAGCAGCGCCTCGGCGTCGAAACGGGTGACCTGTTCCACCGGCTCCTCGCCGGCGACGTAGCCATCCATGGTCTGGGGATCCATCTGCGGATAGAACAGGGTGTGGCTGCGACCCGGCATCGGATCGCCGGACAGGATGTAGAACACGGTCAGGGTGGTCATGCTGGCGCCGATGCCCAGCGCGATGGCCAGCACCATCAGCGCGGTCAGCACCTTGTTGCGCCTGAAGCTGCGCAGGGCGAGCTGGAAGTAGTAACCGAACATGGTCAGCTCCTCAGGCCTGGGCGGGAGCGAGGTTGACGTCCAGGCCCACCGTGGAAATCAATCGCGGTTCGGTGGTCAGGTCGGTGGCGGCGCCATCGACGATGTGCACGTTGCGCTGCGCGCGCGCGGCCAGTTCCGGATCGTGGGTGACCATGATGATGGTGGTGCCCTGGCTGTTGATTTCCTCCAGCAGTTCCATCACCCCACGCGCCATCTGCGAGTCCAGGTTGCCGGTCGGTTCGTCCGCCAGCAGGATCTTCGGCGTGCCGGCCAGGGCGCGCGCGATGGCCGCGCGTTGCTGCTGGCCGCCGGACAGTTCCGACGGGTAGTGCTTCATGCGCGAGCCCAGGCCGACCCGGGTCAGCGCGTCCTCGATGCGCTGCTTGCGCTCGGCGGCGCTCATGCCGCGATAGCGCAGCGGCACGTCGACGTTGTCGAACAGGTTCAGATCGGGAATCAGGTTGAAGCTCTGGAAGATGAAGCCGATCTTCTGGTTGCGCAGCTTGCTGCGCGCGTCGTCCGACAGTCCGCTCACGTCCTGGCCGTCCAGGGTGTAGGTGCCGCCGGTGAAGGTTTCCAGCAGGCCGGCGATGTTGAGGAAGGTGGTCTTGCCCGAACCCGACGGACCGGTCACCGCGACGAACTCGCCATCACGGACGTGCAGGTCGAGGGAGCGCAACGCGTGCGTCTCCACCTGGGAAGTGCGGTAGACCTTGGAAACCGAACGCATCTCGAGCATGGCGAAGTCCTTCTGGTGTGTGCGAAACATGGAAGTCCGGGAATACGGAACGACGGATACGAAAACAGGAAACGGAAGATTCGATTCGGGTGGTCAGTTGATCGAGACGCGCTCGGCGTCGCCGAACTGGTCGCTGCCGGAGACGACCACCTTGTCGCCCGGCTGCAGGCCGCTGATGACCTCCACCGCGCTCAGGCTGCTGACGCCCAGCTCGACCGGACGGCGCACGGCGGAGCTGCCGTCCATCACGTAGGCGTAGCGGCCGCCGGACTGCTCGACGAACGGACCCCGCTCGACCATCAGCACGTTGCGGCGCGTGTCCATCAGGATGCGCGCGCTCATGCGCTGGCTCTGGCGCAGGCCGGGCGGCTGCTTGTCGCTGAAGCGGATGCGCGCGTTGACCTCGCCGTTCACCACTTCCGGCGAGACCGCCGAGATTTCGCCCGGGAACGGCTGGCCGTTGCTGGTCAGCTGCGCCGGCATGCCGATCGCCAGGTCGCGGGCGAAGCTCTCCGGCACCTTGATCTCCACCTCGAACCTGGACAGATCCACCACGCTCATCACCGGCGCGTTGATCGCCACGTTGGAGCGCTGCACGGCCTGCACCTGGCCGACCTGGCCATCGAAGGGCGAACGCAGGGTCAGCGCATCCACCTGGCGCTGCACCTCGGCCACGATGGACCGCTGGCGTTCGGCCAGCAGCTGCTTGTTGCGGGCATCCAGGCTGGCGCCCTGGCCCTGCAGGTTCACGTCCTTGCGGGCGTGGTCCATCGCGATCTCGGTCTTGCGCAGATCGTCCTTGGCCTTGGCCACGTCGATCTGCGGCACCGCGCCGCCGTCGAAGCCGCGCTGGTAGCGTTCCAGATCGCGCTGGGCGGCCTGGCGATCGATGTCGGCCTGGTCCAGCGCCTTCTGGGCATTGGCGCGGGTCACCGCCGCATCCAGGGTGGCGCGGCTGGCCTCGGCTTCCAGGCCGGCCAGCGCCGCCTGCTCCTGCGCCAGCTTGCTGCGCAGTTCTGGGCTGTCGATTTCGGCCAGCACCTGGCCCTTGGTCACCTTGTCGCCGGCCACCACCTTCAGGGTCACCACGCCGCCGGCGATGGCGTACAGGGTGGGGCTGTTGGAGGCGATGAGGCGGCCATCGGCGGAGATGTCGCGGACCAGATCGCCACGCTTGACCTCGGCGATGCGCACCCGCGCGCCGTCGAAGGAACGGCTGCCGCCCACCCAGCCGCGCACCGCGAACACGATGACCAGCAGCAGGGCCAGGCCACCGGCGGCCGGCAGCAGCCAGCGCTTCCACGGACGGTTGGCGGCGGCGGCGGGGCCGGCGCCTAGGGGGCGGTCTTGCGCGGAGGTGTCCCGAATCATCGATGGCATGCGTTTATTGGGAAGACGCCCCAACAATGCAGAATGCGTGCCAATCGCAACTGGTTGATTGCAAAGGGGGAGAGGGGCGTCGGAACGGTGTCCGGGTGTCCGCGGACACCGGCGCGGACACTGTCCGTTCTGTCCACCCCCGGTACAATCCGGACTCGTTTTGACTCAGGTGGACAAGACTCTATGTGCGGGATTGTGGGAGCGATCGCCGATCGCGACGTGGTACCGGTACTCATCGAGGGACTGAAGCGGCTGGAATACCGCGGCTATGACTCCGCCGGCATCGCCGTGGTCGAGCAGAAGGACGTGCGCCGGGTGCGCCGCACCGGCCGCGTGTCGGAGATGGAGAGCGCCGCCGCCGCCGAGGGCTTCAACGCCAGCCTGGGCATCGGCCACACCCGTTGGGCCACCCACGGCGGGGTCACCGAGGCCAACGCCCACCCGCACATCAGCCACGGTGTGGCGCTGGTGCACAACGGCATCATCGAGAACCACGAGGAGCAGCGCGAGAAGCTGCGCGCGCTGGGCTACGAATTCGAGTCGCAGACCGACACCGAGGTCATCGCCCACCTGATGCACCACCACCTCAAGGGCGGTGACGACCTGCTCGCCGCGCTGCAGCGCACGGTCAAGGAACTCACCGGCGCCTATGCGCTGGCCGTGGTCAGCCGCAAGGAGCCCGAGCGCATGGTCTGCGCCCGCATGGGCTGCCCGCTGCTGATCGGCCTGGGCGAGGGCGAGAACTTCATCGCCTCGGACGTCTCGGCCATCATCCAGGCCACCCGCCGGGTGATCTTCCTGGAAGAGGGCGACACCGCCGAAGTCACCCGCCAGGCCGTGCATGTGTTCGACGGCAACGACCAGCCGGTCGAGCGCGAGGTGCACGTTTCCGACGTATCGCTGGCCTCGCTGGAACTGGGCCCGTACCGCCACTTCATGCAGAAGGAAATCCACGAGCAGCCGCGCGCGATCGCCGACACCATCGAGGCGGTCATCGATGGCGGCTTCCTGCCCACCCTGTTCGGCGCCAACGCCGAAGCGGTGCTGAAGGACATCGAGGGCGTGCAGATCCTCGCCTGCGGCACCAGCTACTACGCCGGCATGACCGCGCGCTACTGGATCGAGGCCATCGCCGGGCTGCCGTGCAGCGTGGAAATCGCCAGCGAATACCGCTACCGCGCCGCCTACGCCAATCCCAAGCACCTCATCGTCACCATCTCCCAGTCCGGCGAAACCCTGGACACCATGGAGGCGCTGAAGTACGCCAAGTCGCTGGGCCACCAGCACAGCCTGTCGATCTGCAACGTGCCGGAGAGCGCCATCCCGCGCGCCAGCGAACTGGTCTGCTACACCCGCGCCGGCGCGGAAATCGGCGTGGCTTCCACCAAGGCCTTCACCACCCAGCTGGCCGCGCTGTTCCAGCTCACCGTGGTGCTGGGCAAGCTGCACGGCAAGGTCACCCCGGAGCAGGAAGCCGACTATCTGGAACAGCTGCGCCACCTGCCCGGCAGCGTGCAGCACGCGCTCAACCTGGAACCGCAGATCGCCGCCTGGGCCGAACGCTTCGCACCCAAGTCCGACGCGCTGTTCCTCGGCCGCGGCCTGCACTACCCGATCGCCCTGGAAGGCGCGCTCAAGCTCAAGGAAATCTCCTACATCCACGCCGAGGCCTATCCGGCCGGTGAACTCAAGCACGGCCCGCTGGCGCTGGTCGACGCCGACATGCCGGTCGTCGTCATCGCCCCCAACGACATCCTGCTGGAAAAGGTGAAGTCCAACATGCAGGAAGTCCGCGCCCGCGGCGGGGAACTGTTCGTGTTCGCCGACCAGGACAGCAACTTCACCGAGTCCGAAGGCGTGCACGTCATCCGCACCCCGCGCCACACCGGCGTCCTCAGCCCGGTGGTCCACACCATTCCCGTCCAGTTGCTGGCATACCACACGGCGCTCGCGAGAGGAACGGACGTGGACAAGCCACGCAACCTGGCGAAATCGGTGACGGTGGAATAATCAAGACAAGGGCCGCGAAAGCGGCCCTTGTGCTTTATTGTGTAGCTAAAGCGTTTTGGGCGAATACAGTTGTTGATTGGAATCCGATCGTAGAAGAAGTCGACGCTAGGTGGTGCTGTGTCTTGTGTGCAGATTCATGGCTAGAGTCCAGCATCTAGCCCGAGGGAAGGTCGACATAAATGGAACGCAATGAGAGTAATGCACTATGACGACGTTACGGGTTGATCTAAAGCACAGTCGGACCAAAGTCGACAAAGCGGGGCGAGACTTGGTTTCCCTTGCTGATATGCCCGAACAAATGGAAGACGTCCTCGCGATCGTTAATGATTGGAGGTCTTTTCATGCCTTTCCGCTCAATTCGATAACCGTTGGACTCAAGCTGAAGGCAAAACGGATTGATGGAGATGCATTGGTTGTTCAGCGCCTAAAAAGGTCAAGATCGATTCTATCTAAACTCATTCGTGAGCCGAAAATGAGGCTTACCCAAATGCAAGATACGGGTGGTTGTCGCGCCGTTCTTGATACAGTTGATTCCGTTTACCGCTTAAAGGAATCCTACCTTGACAAAAATGGGCAGTATGAGGTCGTCCAAGTAGATGACTACATTAGGTCTCCAAAAAAATCAGGCTATAGAAGTCTTCATATTGTTCTTAGATACAACAGCAAGAAATATCCGAAATACAACAAGCTTCTAATCGAGGTTCAAGCTAGAACTTTGACGCAACACTCTTGGGCGACTGCGGTAGAAACGGTTGGGGCTGTAATTGGTCAGGCTCTGAAGTCGAGCGAGGGCGAAGAGCAGTGGCTGTCCTACTTTCAGAATGCTTCATTAGCGTTGGAATACATGGAGAAGCCTTTTTTTACTACCATCATCCCTCAGTCGCTCGGGGTAATCGCTAGAAACATTGTGGCCCTGGATAAGAAGCTTCAAGTATCCAAGAAACTTAATTCATATCGGGACGCTTTAAAGGAAACGGAGAGCGTAGGGTTAAGAAAGGATGGCTACTTTCTCTTGGTTCTTCTGCCTGCTCAGCCGGAATTGCAGGTATTCTATTTTTCAAAGAGAAACGCAGACGAAGCTTACCGTGAGTACGAGCGTTATGAGCGACTTATTCCAATGAAGGTAAATGGACCGCAGTTGCCGCTTTTTCCGGATTTGGTTAATTACTCTGGGGCTCAAGCAGTTCTTGTTGGTGCCGAATCATTTAAGTCATTGCGCGAGTCATACCCAAACTACTATTTGGATACGGAGCATTTCTTAAGTAATATTGCTGAGTTCGTAAAAAGGCATAGAAGATCTCCATGAAGCTAGGATTCATAGGAGACGACTAACTTTGAAGTCAGATCTATTGAATCACTGCGCATCACTCAGCACACTCCGTTCCCGGAGCGTAGGAACTCCAACGTAGTGCGAAGCCAGTTCAATGAATTTCGATGGCTATTTCGTACCGGCATCACCGGTACTTCCGACGTTCTGCAGTTCCAGGTCGGGAGGGCGGCTAATACAAGACCTCGATAGAGGGAATATGCCCGCCGACACTACGCGGTTTTCCTAACCTCCCGACACCCGTCTGCATTTCCGTAGGCGGGTTTTCACACGGAAAAGGAGTACCGCATGAGCAAGACCCAACCGCCGCCCGATCGCCGTTCCGGTTACCTGCTGACCGACGACGGCTATCTGCGCTTGCGCTGCCTGCACGGCCAGCTTCGTTTGATGAGCCATCTGAGCCTGGCTTGCCAGGGCGTGGAGGATGGCGAGGAACCGCATGTTCCCATCAAGGACTGGTACGCCAGTTTCGATGCGTTCGCCACGCAGGCCAAGCACGTTCTCGACACGATGGCGTGGATGCCGCCGCCGAAACCCGACACCCAACACTGATCCACTGGCATTCGCCAGTACCCGGCGCCCCTGCGCAAGGTGCCCGATCCGACATCCCGGGATGTCGGATCATTGTCACTGGAATCCCGCCATGTCGGGAAACGCCATGCCGGAGGCATTTGAACGCCTGACGACCTCCCAAAGGCGTCGGACGCTGTCCGATAGTCGCTTCCCGCGACGTAGCAGGAATGGACAAGCGGTTTTCCAAACCACAATCCTGGGAGGAAGGCATGGGCAAGCTCATCGCGGTGATGCGCTGGTTGTTCGGTCTGTTCTACGTCTACGTGGGTGGTTCCTGGTTCATCCACTGGATCCTGGGAAAGCCCTGGGTCGTACCCGAGGAAACGCCTCCCGCCCGCGCCCTGACCACCGCGTTGAGCGCCAGCGGCATCGTCGATCCAATGATTGCCGCCACCTGCCTGGTGGGCGGCCTGCTCCTGCTGGTCCGGCGCACTGCGCCGCTGGGCATCGTGGTGTTGTTTCCGCTGGTGGCCGGCATCTTCCTGTTCCATCTGCTGCTCAACCAGAACGCGGCGTGGGGAACGTTCCATCTGGCCTGGTTGCTGCTGCTGGCCTGGTGGCATCGGGCGGCGTACCGGCCGATGTGGAGTCACGGTGTGGGGCGGACTGCGTAGGTCGGCGGGTCCGCTGCGCTTCTTGCGCGTCTGACCCTGGCTGGAATGGCTTGTGGGATCCTTGTTTTCAACGCGAAGAGCAAATCCCCCGTCGCCTGCTGCGCAGGCGCCCGCCCCCTTTTTCAAAGGGGGCTATCCCGCCGGGATGTCCTTTCTGGAGAACCACTGGCGCCACGTGCCACGTGCCGCGGATGATGATGGCACTGCGAGTGCGCGTTAGGTGCGACGGAAACGCGCTTTTGCCTCCCCCTTCGAAGAAGGGGGACTGAGGGGGATTTGCTTTTCAGCAAGAGATAGCCGCCCGAGGTAGGAAAGCAATATCGGAAAACAAAAACGGCTGCTGCGGCTCCCTCAGGCAATCAAACGCCGCGATACCTCGTGGCGACCCGGCATATCGCGTGGCGCAACCGCCCATGCCTTCGCCACTTCCCGCACCGCACGCACCAGCTCCTCTTCCGACTTCGCATACGGAATCCGCAGCCAGCCGTCGGTGCCGCCTTCCACGCTGAAGACCGGGCCGGGAGCGAGATGGATGCCGTTGCGTTCCATCTCCGCGCACAGGCGGGTGGCGCTGCCGTGTGGCAACTGCACCCACAAGGTCAGGCCACCGGCGGGCACGCGGAAGCGCCAGTCCGGCAGGTGTTCACGCAGGGCGTCCACCAACGCGTCCCGGCGCTGGCGCAGTTGTTCGCGGCGACGGGCGAGGATGTCGGGCTGGGCCAGCAATTCGGCGACGACCAGTTGGTCGAACAGCGAGCTGCCCAGGTCGAATTGCACGCGTGCGCTGATCAACCGGCTGAGCAGATCGCGCGGTGCGCGGATCCAGCCCACCCGCAGGCCACCCCAGAACAGCTTGGAGGCGCTGCCCAGGGTGATGGCGTCGGCGGCGTACGCGGCGAAAGGGGCGGGCATCGGTGCGTCCGACAGCGCCGTGGACTGCAGGGTTTCGTCGACGATGGCGGTGGTGCGCGCCTGCCGCAGCACGGCGGCATAGCGCGCGCGGGTGGCGTCGCTCATCAGGAAGCCGGTGGGATTCTGGAAATCCGGAATCAAGTAGGCCAGGTGCGGCGAGGTCTGCCGCAAGGTGGCTTCGATGCCCTCCAGGTCCCAGCCGTCCTCGCCCAGCGGATTGGCCAGCGGCGCGCTGATCAGCTTGCCGCCGCCCAGGCGCAGCGCTTCGATGGCATTGGAATACACCGGCGATTCGAGCATCACCCGATCGCCTGGACGCGAAAGCGCGCGGGCGACGATGGCCAGCGCCGACAAGGCGCCGGAGGTGACGATGATCTGTTCCGGCGCGGTCGGCACGCCGCGTCGAACGTACGACGCGGCGATCATCGCCTGCAGGTTGGGCAGGCCCGAGGGCAGATAGCCATCGCTGCCCAGATAGGACGGCAGGACGGCCAGCGCGCGCTCGTAGGCGGCGGCCACGCCGGGCGTCGCCGCGCCGGCCGCGCAGTTCAGATCGATGCCACCTTCGGGAGAGCCGCCGCGGGCGAGCGCGTGGAGGGCGTGATCGTGCGCGCGACGGCGATCCACCGGCACGGTCGCATAGGTGCCCGCGCCTTGCCGCGCGCTGGCGAAGCCGGCGGCGATCAGATCCGCGTAGGCGCGGGTGACGGTGTTGCGCGAGACGCCCAGCGCCAGGGTGACGGCGCGTTCGCTGGGCAGACGGGTGCCCAGCGGGATGCGGCCGTCTCCGATCAGTTCCTGCAGCGCCTGGCGCAGGCCGCGATAGGCGGGGGAGCGGTTGAAGTCGCCGACCAGGGTGGCGAGGCGTTCGGGGGCCAGGGCGCGGTTCATGGGGCCACTATCGCACGATTGGCCCTATAAAAAAGGTCCAATCGCCTCCAAGGTGGCTCCATGGCAACGATCTCCCCCTCCTTGGGCCTGTCCAATCTGGGCCCCCTCGCGCAGCTCAAGGCCGGGCGCCTGCCCGAACGGCTGTTCCGGCTGCTGGTCGGTCTCTGGCTGTATGGCCTGGCCATCGCCCTGATGGTGAAGGGCGCCATCGGCGCCTCGCCCTGGGACGTGTTCCATCTGGGCCTGTCGCTGCACCTGCCGGTGTCGTTCGGCGTGGTGATGATCATCACCGCCGTGGTGGTGTTGCTGGGGTGGATACCGTTGCGGCAGATGCCGGGCCTGGGCACGGTCGCCAACAGTCTGTTGCTGGGGCCGTTCGCCGACATCAGCCTGGCGATGCTCGGCGTGCCGGAAAGCCTGTGGCTGCGCATCGCCTACATGCTGGCGGGCGTGGTGACCTGCGCCTTCGCCACCGCGTTGTACGTGGGCGCGCAACTGGGACCGGGACCGCGCGACGGTCTGATGACCGGATTGTCGCGTCGCACCGGCTGGTCGATCCGCAAGGTGCGCACGATCATCGAAGTCACCGTGCTCATCGCCGGCGTACTGCTGGGTGGCGTCGCCGGCGTGGGCACGGTGATCTTCGCCCTGGGCGTTGGGCCGCTGACCCAGTTTTTCCTGCGCTACCTGGTGGTGCGGCTGGACGAACCGGCGCCACGCGCGGCCGTGCCGGAGGAAGCCTGATGAACGCCAACGTGCTGCGCTACAGCGCCTTCACCATGGATCCGGCGGGTGGCAATCCCGCGGGGGTGGTGCTGGACGCGCGGGATCTGTCCGATGCCGACATGCAGCGCATCGCCACCGAGGTGGGCTATTCGGAAACCGCTTTCCTGTTGCCGCGCGCGGACGGCGAACTCGACGTGCGCTACTTCAGCCCGCTGGCGGAGGTGCCGTTCTGCGGCCACGCCACCATCGCCGCGACGGTGGCGCACGCGGTCGCGCATGGCACCGGCGAGAAGGTGCTGCACACGCGCGCCGGTCGGGTGCGGGTGGACGTCGATGGGCAATCGAGGGCCACCCTGGCCAGCGTCGAGCCGCGCGTGGCGGCGCTGGCGGACGGCGATCTCGATCGGCTGCTGGCGGCATTGCGCTGGCGGCGCGATGACCTCAATCCCGCGCTGCCCCCGGCGGTCGCCTATGCCGGCGCCTGGCATCCGATCATCGCGGCGGCCACGCGGGACCGCCTGGCACGATTGGACTACGACTTCGATGCGCTCGCCGATCTGATGGCGCGGTGCGGCTGGACCACGGTGAACCTGATCTGGCGCGAGGACGGGCAGACCTTCCACGCCCGCAATCCCTTCCCGCCGGGCGGCGTGGTCGAAGACCCGGCGACGGGCGCGGCGGCGGCGGCCCTGGGTGCCTATCTGGACAGCCGCGATGCGTTGCCGGCGCAGCGGCGTTTGCTCATCCGGCAGGGGGACGATCTCGGCCGTCCGAGCCGGATCGAGGTGGCGGTGCCCGCGAATCTCCGTGAAGGCGTGCGCGTCAGCGGCCGCGCGGTGAAGATCGAAAGCGCGTAGGCGCGTCTCCCTGCCGGATTGAACCGCGAACCGTCGCAAGGACGATTCGCGTCCATGGCAAGTGGAAATACGGCATAAGCATATGCGTCCCGGCCATCACCGGATGACGCCGCTTGCCGTTATGGTGAGCGTCCTGCCTGGGGAATCCACGCTGCATCCGCGCTTGCGATGCGTCGGGGGCGACGCAGGCCAGCGTTCCTTCCTGACCGTGGCGGCGCTGGCACGGCTTCACGGCGCGTCATCCACGGATCCCGGCATGATTTTCCTTCTTTTGCCGGGTAACGCATGTCGAAAATTCCGTTTCCATGGGCCGTGCTGGCCGCTGCGCTGTCTCTCCCACCAGCGGCCAGCGCGGCCGACCCGTCGCCGCGGTTGATCGGCTATGACGCGATCGCCAGCGCGGCGCAGATCGCAGTGGAGCAGCGCTTCGACCGGCAGGTCGAGCAGGCCGACTATCGCGGCTGGCTGCAGCAATGGTCCGCCGCGCCCAACCAGGTGGGCGCGCCGCACAACCTCGCCAATGCGCGGGACATCCAGCGCAGGTTCCAGAGCTACGGTTGGGAAGCCCGGATCGAGGAATACCAGGTGTACTGGCCGGCACCGCGTTCGGTGGAAGTGGAACTGCTGGCGCCGACCGCCTATCGCGCGCGCCTGAGCGAGCCGGCGCTGCCGGCCGATCGGACCTCCGCGCAGACGCAGGATGTGCTGCCGCCTTACGTGATCTACGGCGGCAGCGGCGAGGTCACCGCGGATCTGGTCTACGTCAATTACGGCCTGGCCGAGGACTACCGTCTGCTCGCGCAGCAGGGTGTGGACGTGAAGGGCAAGATCGTCATCGCCCGCTACGGCAAGGGATGGCGCGGACTGAAGCCGCGGCTGGCGCAGGAACATGGCGCGGTCGGCACGCTGATCTATTCCGATCCGCGTGATGACGGCTACTTCCAGGACGTCGCCTATCCCGACGGGCCGGCGCGCAGCGAATGGAGCGTGCAGCGTGGATCGGTGCTGAACTTCGCGCGCTATCCGGGGGATCCGCTGACGCCGGGAACCCCTTCCGTCGCGGGTACGCCGCGCCTGTCGCCCGACGAGGCGGCCAGCGTCCTGCGCATTCCCACGGTGCCGATCAGCTGGGGCGATGCCAGGCCATTGCTGGCGGCGCTGGGCGGGCCGATCGCGCCGGAATCGTGGCGCGGCGCCTTGCCGCTGACCTATCGCGTCGGCGGCGACGACAAAGTCCGGTTGCGCCTGAAAGTGGACAACGAGGCGCAGACGCGCACGCTCTACAACGTCATCGCCACGCTGGCGGGCAGCGAACAGCCGGATCAATGGGTGGTGCGCGGCAACCATCGCGATGCCTGGGTGCTGGGCGCCGCCGATCCGCTGTCGGGCACGGCCGCGTTGCTGGCCGAGGCGCAGGCCATCGGCGCATTGGCCCGGCAGGGTGAACGTCCGAAACGGACCCTGGTGTACGCCAGCTGGGATGGCGAGGAAGCCGGCCTGCTGGGTTCGACCGAATGGGTGGAACAGCACGCCGACGAACTGCGCGCCAAGGCAGTGTTGTACGTCAACACCGATGGCAACGGACGGGGTTTCCTGGAGGCCGGCGGCTCGCATGCGCTGCAGGCGCTGGTCAACCAGATCGCCGCGCAGGTGCGGGATCCGGACAGCGGCGTGAGCGTGCAGCAGCGCTGGCGGGCGAAGGTGCGACTGGATGCGCTGGCCGGCGATGCCAGGCCGGCGCTGAAGGAAGCGGCGCAGCGCGCCGAGCGTGGCGAGGATATGCCGCTGAAGGCATTGGGCTCGGGCAGCGATTACAGCCCGTTCCTGCAGCATCTGGGTCTGCCGACCTTGGATCTGGGCTACGGCGGGCACGGCGGCGGCGGTGGCGTCTACCACTCGCTGTACGATTCCTACGACTACTTCGCCCGCTTCATCGATCCCGGATTCCAGTACCTGCCGCTGCTGGCGAAGACCGCCGGGCGCGCGGTGCTGCGCACGGCCAACGCGCCGGTCCTGCCGCAGCGCTTCGAGGATCTGGCCACCGCCATCGACGGCTTCGCGCGGCAGTTGAAACAGCAGGCGGACGCGCAACGCACGACGGCGGCAACGGAAAAGCGGTTGGCCGAAAGCGGTGCGTATGCCGCCGCCAGCCATCCGAACCGCCCGCTCGCCGCGCCCACGCCCGCGCCGACGGTACCGGCGCTGGACTTCAGTGCGCTGGACAAGGCGGTCGCGCGCCTGGCCGAGAGCGCGAAACAACTGGATCGGCGTCTCGCGGAGCACGGGCCGTCCTTGCCACCCGCACGCCGCGCCGGCATCAACGCGGCCATCCAGCGGCTGGATCAGGTGCTGCTCACGCCGGAAGGACTGCCTGGCAGGCAGTGGTACCGGAACCTCATCTATGCCCCCGGCCTGGCCACGGGTTACGAAGTGAAGACGCTGCCGGGCATCCGCGAGGCGCTGGAGGACGGACGCTGGGACGATCTGGCGCGTTACGTCGACAGGACGGCCGCGGCATTGGATGCCTATCGCGCCGGACTGGTGGCGCTGGAGGCGGAACTGGCGCGCTGAGGCGGCGGCTCGCCATGGCGGGAAATCGCCGCGGCGCGCATTTGACAGCCGGCGAGGACAGGCTATCGTGACGCTCCCCATCGCGTCCCGGCCGACTTCGTCGGCGCCCTCGCATTTCCACGTTTCCACGGGCGGGTGAGCGCTTCCCTGCAGGTCGACCGCTTCATGATCCAGTTCAAGAACATCAGCAAGTCCTTCGCCACGCCCACCGGTGAGACGGTGGCGCTGCGACCGCTGGATCTGGAAATCCGGCAGGGCGAGATCTTCGGCATCATCGGCCAGTCCGGTGCCGGCAAGTCGACCCTGCTGCGACTGATCAACGGCCTGGAGCGGCCTTCGCAGGGACAGGTGCTGGTGGAAGGGCAGGACATCGCGGCGCTGCCGGAACCGCAACTGCGCGCCGCGCGCCGGCGCATCGGCATGATCTTCCAGCACTTCAACCTGCTGTCGTCGCAGACGGTGGCGGACAACGTGGCGTTCCCGCTGCAACTGGCCGGCATGAAGCGTCCGCAGATCGAGCAGCGGGTGGCGCAGTTGCTGGAACGGGTTGGCCTGCGGGCGCTGGCGGATCGCTACCCGGCGCAATTGTCCGGCGGCCAGAAACAGCGCGTGGGCATCGCGCGCGCGCTGGCCACCCAGCCGCACCTGCTGCTGTGCGACGAGGCCACCAGCGCGCTGGATCCGCAGACCACCCAGTCGATCCTGCGCCTGCTGGCGGATCTGAACCGCGAACTCGGATTGACCATCGTCCTGATCACCCACGAGATGGAAGTGGTGCGCAGCATCTGCCATCGCGTGGCGGTGCTGGACGCCGGCCAACTGGTGGAAACCGGACCGGTGACCCAGGTATTCCTGCATCCGTCCCATCCGACCACGCGGCAGTTCGTGGTCGACGCCGAACACCTGGACGAGGACGAGCAGCATCGCGCGCTGGACGCTGTGCCCGGCCGCATCCTGCGCCTGACCTTCCTCGGTGGCGACACCTACCGGCCGCTGCTCGGCCAGATCGCGCGCCAGACCGGCGTGGACTACACCATCCTGGGCGGCCGGATTGGTCGCATCCGCGATACACCCTATGGCCAGCTCACCATTGCCATGACCGAGGGCGACGCAGACGCCGCGACGAGCCGGCTTGCGGCGGCGGGCGTCGATGTCGAGGTGCTGCGCGCATGATCACGATCGCGACCGTGCTGGGCTTGAGTCCGGCGAAGTGGGGCGAAGTGCTGGTGGCGAGCGGCGACACCCTGCTGATGCTGGCAGGCGCCTTGCCGCTGACCCTGCTGCTGGGCTTGTTGCTCGGCGTGCTGCTGTTCCTCAGCGATGCCCGCCAGCGGCTGGAGAACCGCTGGCTGCACGGCGCGCTGGCGCTGCTGGTCAACCTGGTCCGCTCGGCGCCCTTCATCATCTTGATGATCGTGCTGATTCCGGTGACGACGGCCTTGGTGGGCACGTCGCTGGGCGTGCGCGGCGCGATCCTGCCGCTGGTGGTGGGCGCGGTGCCGTTCTATGCGCGCCTGGTCGAGACCGCGTTGCGCGAGGTGCATCCGGGCGTGATCGAAGCCAGCGAGGCGATGGGCACCACCACCTGGCAACTGGTCCGCCGCGTGCTGCTGCCGGAAGCGATGCCGGGGTTGCTGGCCGGCGCGACCGTGACCGCGGTGGCACTGATCGGATTCACCGCGATGGGCGGCGCCATCGGTTCCGGCGGCCTGGGCGACCTGGCCTACCGGGATGGCTACCAGCGTTCGCAGACCGCGGTCGCGGTGATCACCGTGGCGCTGCTGCTGCTCATCGTCCAGCTCCTGCAGTGGCTGGGCGACAGCCTGGTCCGTCGCTTCAACCGCCGCTGATCCCCCTTTCCTTTCCAAGGTCTTCCCCCATGAAGAAGTTGCTGCTCCCACTGTCGCTGTTGCTGCTGGCCCTGGCGGGCTGCAAGCCGGCGGCCAAATCCGGCGACACCCTCACCATCGCCGCCACCGCCGTGCCGCATGCGGAAATCCTGGAGGTGGTCAAGCCGCTGCTGGCCAAGGAAGGCGTGAAGCTGGAGGTGCGCGTGTTCAACGATTACGTGCAGCCCAACGATCAGGTCGTGCAGGGACAGATCGACGTGAACTATTTCCAGACCGAGCCGTACCTGAAGGCCTACAACCAGGATCGCGGGACGAAGCTGGAAACCTACATCGGCGTGCACATCGAGCCGTTCGGCGCGTACTCACGACGGCACAAATCGCTGGACGCGCTGCCGGCCGGCGCGGACGTGGTCATTCCCAACGATCCGAGCAACAACAGCCGCGCGCTGATCCTGCTGCACCGCGCCGGGGTCATCCAGCTCAAGGATCCGGACAACCAGATGGCGACCCTGCACGACATCGCCGCCAATCCGAAGCAGCTGAAATTCCGCGAACTCGATGCCGCGATGCTGCCGCGCGTGCTGGACCAGGTGGATCTGGCGCTGATCAACACCAACTACGCGCTGGACGCCGGCCTGCAGCCGACCCGCGACGCCCTCGCCATCGAGGATGCGAAGTCGCCCTACGTGAATTTCCTGGTCGGCCGCCCGGAACTGCGCGACGATCCGCGGGTGAAGAAGCTGGAAGCCGCGCTGACCAGTCCCGCCGTGCGCGAGTTCATCCAGAAGAAGTACCAGGGCGCGGTGCTGCCGGCGTTCTGAGCCGGCGCCGGAAGCGGATGGGCGGCTGCGGAGCAGCCACCCATCGCGGGTCATACCCGGCCGAACACCAGCGAGGCGTTGGTGCCGCCGAAGCCGAAGCTGTTGGACATGACCGTATCCAGCTTCGCGTCGCGGCTTTCGCGCACGAGGGGGAAGCCTTCGGCGCGCGGGTCCAGGGTGTCGATGTTGGCCGAGCCGGCGATGAAGCCGTCGCGCATCATCAGCAGGCAGTAGATCGCCTCGTGCACGCTGGCCGCGCCGAGCGAGTGGCCGGACAGCGCCTTGGTCGAGGAGAGCGGCGGCATCGCATCCCCGAACGCGCTGCGCACCGCCTCCAGTTCGACCATGTCGCCCAGCGGCGTCGAGGTGCCGTGGGTGTTGAGGTAGTCGATCGGCGCGCTCACGCCTTCCATCGCCATCTGCATGCAGCGCACCGCGCCTTCGCCGGAGGGCGCGACCATGTCGGCGCCGTCGGAGGTCACACCGTAGCCGAGCAGTTCGGCGTGGATGCGCGCGCCGCGCTTCACCGCGTGATCGTAGTCTTCCAGCACCAGCATGCCGCCGCCGCCGGCGATGACGAAACCGTCGCGATCGGCGTCGTAGGGACGCGAGGCATGGGTCGGATCCTCGTTGCGCTGGCTGGACAACGCGCCCATCGCGTCGAACATCATGGTCAGCGCCCAGTGCAGTTCCTCGCCGCCACCGGCGAACACGATGTCCTGGCGGCCGGCGCGGATCAGATCCGCCGCCGCGCCGATGCAGTGCGCGGACGTCGCGCAGGCGGCGGACAGCGAGTAGCTCACGCCCTTGATCTTGTACGCGGTGGCCAGCGTGGCCGAAACGGTCGAGCACATCGTGCGCGGCACCATGTACGGGCCGACCTTGCGGATGCCGCGCTGGCGCAGCAGATCCGCCGCCTCGATCTGCCATTCGGCCGAACCGCCGCCGGAGCCGGCGATGAGGCCGGTGCGCGGCTGGCTGACCAGGCTCTCGTCCAGGCCGGCGTCGGCGATCGCGTCGCGCATCGCCAGGTAGGCGTAGGCCGCGGCATCGCCCATGAAGCGCTTCTGCTTGCGATCGATCAGGGCTTCCAGATCCAGGTCCGGCGCGCCGCCGACCTGGCTGCGGAAGCCGAGTTCGGCGTACTGCGGCAGATGACGGATGCCGGAGCGGCCTTCGCGCAGCGACGCGGAGACGGTGCCGGGATCGTTGCCCAGGCAGGACGTGATGCCCAGGCCGGTGATGACGACGCGGCGCATGCTCAGAAGCTCTCCGTGGAAGTGAACAGGCCCACGCGCAGATCGCGCGCGGTATAGATCTCGCGACCATCGACCAGCATGCGACCGTCGGCCACCGCCAGCACCAGCTTGCGGTTGATGACGCGGCTGATGTCGACTTCATAGGTCACCCGCTTGGCGGTGGGCAACACCTGGCCGGTGAACTTCACCTCGCCGGTGCCGAGCGCACGGCCGCGACCGGGCGCGCCGATCCAGGTGAGATAGAAACCGGTCAACTGCCACAGCGCGTCCAGGCCCAGGCAGCCGGGCATCACCGGGTCGCCGAGGAAATGGCACTGGAAGAACCACAGGTCGGGATGGATATCCAGTTCCGCCCGCACCATGCCCTTGCCGTGCGCGCCACCGTCCTCGCGGATCTCGGTGATGCGGTCGAACATCAGCATCGGGTCGTTGGGAAGACGGCCGGCCTCCGGGCCGAACAGTTCGCCGCGGGCGCTGGCCAGCAGCTGGTCCCGGGTAAAGGAAGCGGGGGATTTCATGAGCAATCCGACAGGTCAGGAACCAGAATAATGCACAATTGTGCATACACGTGTATTGACGCAGATCAGGCGGCGTTTTCCATACGGTCGCGTAGGCCGACGAAGAATGAGGCGGCGCTTGGATTTTCGCCCGGGCGAGGTGGCCAATCCCATGGCCGGAGCGCCTCGCATGCGCCGGCGTACGGTGCGCGAATTGCGCGGATGGGTTGAACTTGCGCATTGACGCCGCCGTCTTTCGCGTTCACGGCTGGAGGAACCGAGCCGAGTGACCCCACCTTCCGTGCCTCTCCCTTCCGTATCCGATACGGATTCCCGCCATGCATCCCGCGCTTCGGCCGCGGAAGCACGGGAGTTCCTGCAGGCGGGTTTCGCGCTCATCGCGAACGTGCTGACGGAAGAGTCATGCGCACAGGTGACGAGGCACCTGCCTTCGTCCGGCGATCCGGGCGGCCGGCATCTGCTGGAGGCGCCCTGGTGTGCCGGACTCGCCGCCGCGATTCGCCGGCATCCGCGGGTGGCGCCGTTGATTCCGCCGGACCACGTGGCGGTCCAGTGCCTCTGGTTCGAGAAATCGCGATCGACCAACTGGTCGGTCAGCCTGCATCAGGATCTCGGTATTCCGGTGGCGGCGCGCGAGGAGCACCCGGAACTTTCGGGTTGGTCGGAGAAGGAGGGCGTCCTGCATGTCCAGCCGTCGGTGGAACTGCTTCAGCAACTCGTCGCGATTCGCCTGCACCTGGATGATTGCGGCGTGGACGACGGTCCGCTGCGCGTGGTGCCGGGATCGCACCGGTCGGGAAGGTTTGCTCCGGAAGCCGCGCTGCGATGCCGGAGCGAGCGCGGCGAAGTGATCTGCGTGGCGGCGCGTGGTTCGATCATGGCGATGCGTCCTCTGCTGCTGCACGCATCCTCCAAGGCCCGCGGCGAAAGCCAGCGCCGCGTGCTGCATTTCCTGTATGGCCCGCGCAGGCTTCCGCATGGATTGCGATGGCGGTATGTCGCCTGATGCTGCCGGTCGCAGGGCACTACGTTGCCGCCTTCTGCCTCCGGCGGTGACGGCGCTCAGGCCGCAGGCGCCCCGCCCTCGTTCGACTGGCTGATCCGGAACACGTGTCCGTCGGGATGGCGGACATGCATCTCGCGCACGCCCCAGGGTTCGTCGGTGGGTGGCCAGCCTTCTTTACAAAAGGGGAACTGAGGGGGATTCACTTCTATCGCGAAGAGCAAATCCCCCGTCACCTGCTTCGCAGGCGCCGCCCCCTTTTTTCAAAGGGGGCTATTCAGGCGGGCATCGTTCCGCCCGCAACCGCCTCCGACTTTTTTTCTTCCCCCTTTGTAAAAGGGGGACTGAGGGGGATTTGCTTTTGTCGCGAAGAGCAAATCCCCCGTCACCTGCTTCGCAGGCGCCACCCCCTTTTTCAAAGGGGGCTATTCAGGCGGGCATCGTTCCGCCCGCAACCGCCCTCCGACTTTTTTCTTCCCCCTTTGTAAAAGGGGGACTGAGGGGGATTTGCTTTTGTCGCGAAGAGCAAATCCCCCGTCACCAGCTTTGCTGGCATCGCCCCCTTTTTCCAAAGGGGGTATTCAGGCGGGCATCGTTCCGCCCGCAACCGCCCCTCCGACTTTTTTTCTTCCCCCTTTGTAAAAGGGGGACTGAGGGGGATTTGCTTTTGTCGCGAAGAGCAAATCCCCCGTCACCAGCTTTGCTGGCATCCCCCCCCTTTTTCCAAAGGGGGTATTCAGGCGGGCATCGTTCCGCCCGCAACTGCCTCCGACTTTTTTTCTTCCCCCTTTGTAAAAGGGGGACTGAGGGGGATTTGCTTTTGTCGCGAAGAGCAATCCCCCGTCACCAACTTCGCAGGCACCGCCCTCTTTTTCCAAAGTGGCCGAGGCGGCTTCAATCGTGCCGCAGCGCGGCGATCGGATCCAGCTGCGCGGCCTGCCGTGCCGGATAGACACCGAAGGCCATGCCGACCAGTGCGCAGAATCCGGCCGAGAGCAGGATCGGCAGCGGCGCCCAGGCGACCTGCCAGCCGGCGAACATCGCGATCAGATAGGCCAGCACGCCGCCGAAGACCAGGCCCAGCACCGCGCCGGCGATGCAGATGACCGTGGCCTCGCGCAGGAACTGCGCGATCACGTCGCGCCGGCGGGCGCCGAGCGCGCGCAGTAGGCCGATTTCGCGGCGCCGCTCCAGCACGTTGGCGAGCATGATGTTCATGATGCCGATGCCACCGACCAGCAGGCTGACGCCAGCGATCGCGCCCATCACCACCTGGAAGATGCGCTGGGTCTGCTGGTGCTGCTGGAACAACTGCTGCGGCACGATCAGCTGGTAATCCGCCATGCCGGCGTGGCGCTGGTCCAGCACCGCCGCCAGCACGCCGGCGCCGGCCGCCAGCCGGGTGGGATCATCCAGCCGCAGCAGGAAGCGATCGACTTCGTCCTCCTGCGGCTGGAAACGGAAGCGCGCACGCGCGCTCGCCAGTGGCACATAGATGCGATTGCTTTCCGAGCCCAGCTGCACGCCCTCGAAGCTGTCCTGGCCCAGATCGCGATCGGCGAGCACGCCGATCACTTCCAGCCACACGTGGTTGACCTTGATCAGGCCACCGATCGCGCCGCCCTTCGGAAACAAGTCCGCCGCGGCCTGGTGACCCAGCACGGCCACCGCCGACAGCATCGCTTCATCCTCGGCGCCGAAGGCGCGGCCGTCGCGGATGCGCAGCGAAGACAGGTCGAACCAGGCCGCGCTGACGCCGCTGGCCTGCGCGTCGCTGCGCCCGGCATCGCTGAACACGGTATGCGTGCGGATGGCCTTCTCGGCGGCATGGCGTTCGGCGCCGGGCACGACGCTGCGCGCGGCATCGGCGTCGGCCACGGTCAGGCCCAGGCTGCGTTCGCGGGTTTCCTTCAGGGTGTCCTCGTCCTGCTGCTTGGCCTCGGCGATCAGGTTGTGCAGGCCCAGGCCTTCCACCAGGCGCAAGGCTTCACGCCGGCTGCCTTCGCCCACCGCCTGCATCGCCACGATCGCGCCGACGCCGAAGATCATGCCCAGCAGGGTCAGCAGGGTGCGCAGGCGCCGCCGCCAGAGTTCTTCGACGGCTTCACGCCAGACCGTGGGCAGGCGGTTGAACAATCCCAGGGAAGGTGTGCCGCTCATGCTTTCTTTTCCTGCTTTTCGCCACCGGCTTCATCGACGGGGCTGGTGTCCTTGTCGGCTTCCTTGGCATCGTCTCCGGGCGCGGGCACCTCGACCTGCGACAGGCGCACCTGATCGCCGGGCTTCAGGCCGGACAGGACCTGCGAGCGCGCGGTGCCGCGAACACCCAGCTTCACTTCACGCGCGACGTAGTCGCCGCCCTGGCGCAACTGCACCCAGTGGCGACCATCGCGTTGTTCGATGGCGACGTTGGGCACGGCCATCGCGTCCTTGGCGTCGAGCAGCACCACGGTGGCCTCGAAGCGCTGGCCGGGCAGCAGGCGGTGGCGTTCCACCGCGGCGGTGGGCACCGGTGCGCGCATGGACAGGTACTTGACCGGGCTCTCGCGGTTGCGGACCTTGGCGGCGCTGGCGACCCACGACAGCTTGCTGTCGATGCGCTGATCCGGCCGGCCGAGCGGATGCAGCACCACCGCGTCGCCGACCTGCACGCCTTGCGCCTCGATCTGCGGCAGATCGATCTCCACTTCCATCGCGCCGGTATCGGGCAGGTTGCCGAACTCGAAGCCGGCGCGCAGGTTGGCGCCGACCATGGGCTTGTCGCCGGACCAGTTGGCCGAAAGCACCAGCACGCCATCGTTGGGCGCGCGCAGTTCCAGCGCATCCAGATCGTCCTTGCGGCTCCTGGCGTTGATATCGAAGGTGGCGCGCTGCGCGTCGAGCACCGCCATTTCCGCGTCGCCGCGCACGCCGGACTGGTCGCGCTGCCATTGCAGGGTGCCCTGGCGCACCTGCAGGTACTCCTTGTCCTCGATGGCGTCCAGCACCTGGTTGCGCGCGACGGTGCTCAGATCCGCCTCGGCGTAGCGCTGGGCGATGCCCAGCTGCACGGCGACCTGCGACAGATCCACTTCCACCCGCCCCAGCGCGGAGGACAGGTCGCCCTCCTTGGCGATCCGCGCCAGCGCATTGCGCTGCAGATCGATCATCGCCTGCGCCAGCTGCTGCTCGCCATCGGGCGAGATGAAGCGCGCCAGCAGATCGCCCTTCTTCACCAGCGAGCCTTCCGGCAGCATCCATTCCACCTGGCGCGCGGTCCAGTTCTGGCCGGGCACCATCAGCGGAGTCGGCTTGGCCGAGCGCAGTTCGCCTTCGCCACGCACGGCGATGCGCAGCGCGCCGGGCGTGACCGTCTCGGTGGCGACCGGCGCCTCGGGCTTGCCGCAGGCGGCCAGGACGCAGGCCAGCGCCAGCATCAATCCGGCCTGTCGATGACGTCTCATTTCGCACCTCCGGCGATATCGGGCACGCTCAGCTCGACCCGCACCGCCTGGCCCGGGCGCAGCCTGGCCTTGGCGTCGTCCAGGCGGATTTCCAGATCCAGGATGGGTACCGGCTGCACCTGCGACTTGCTGCGCACGGCGCGGCCGATGCTGGCGACCTGGCCGCGATGGACGCTGCCGCCGCCGCCCTCGATCACGATCCGCGCCGGCACGCCGACCTTGACCCGCTGCAGATCCCGTTCCGGCAACTGCGCGCGCACGGCCAGGGTGGTGGGATCGGGAATCTCGGCCACGGTCTGGCCGCGCCAGACCTGCGAACCGACGTCGAACTTCTCCCCGTTCCAGCTGCTCTTGTGCATGATCACGCCATCGCGCGGCGCCGGCAGGTTGAGCGCGGCGATCGAGGCCTGCAGACGGGTCACGTCGGCCTGCGCCTGCTGCAGTTCCGAGTTCACCAGCCGCAGTTCCTGCCGGCGCTGTTCGGCCGCCGCGCGCTCGGCGACCTGGGCCAGTTCGGCGAGGCGCTCGGTGCGGCGCCGCTCCTCGACCAGCTTGTCGTACTCCAGCGCGGCGATCAGTTCGCGCGGCTGCTCGGTCTTGCGGCGCGCCTTGTCGCGCTGGGCGTCGGCCTCGGCGGTGGTCAGGCGCTGGCTGCGCTCGCGCTCGGCCAGATCCAGGGTGAGGTTTTCCAGCGTGCGCTTCTTTTCCTGCAGCAGGCTCTGCTTCTCGCTCAGCTGCCGAACGAGATCGCTGGTGTCGAAAGCCACCACGACATCGCCCTTCTTCACCGCGCTGCCATCGGGTGCCAGCTGGGTGATGTTGAACTGCCACATGCGATCCACCGAGGGCGGCATCAGCTGCGAACTGCGTTGCGCATAGACTTCGCCATCCACCCGCAGGGTGGCGGCATGGGCGGCCGGCAACGCGGTCGCCAGCGCGAAGGCGAACAGGGACATGCGCGGGAAGGCGGGACGGATCTTCATCGGGCCTTGCCTCCGGCCGCCGCGGCTTGCGGTTTGGCGATCACGCGCACGCTCATGCCCGGCATCAGCGTGAGCGGGCCCGAGTCCAGGGTGACGTCGACGATGAAGTAACGGCCCTCGCCCCATTCGGGCCGGCGTTCGGGCGCGCCGGAAATGAACCCGATGCGACCGGCGACGCGCTTGCCGGGCAGGGCGTCGAAACTCAGGTCGACCGGCTGTCCGATCTCCAGGCCGCGCCGGTCCGGCTCCAGCGCCCACGCGCGCACGCTCATCCGCCCGCTGCTGACCACCTCGCCGGCCTTGCTGCCGGGCATGGTCGAGGAGCCCTCGTCGATGCGGCCGCCGATCCAGTTGTTGTTGAAGCCGTGCACGACCACGCCGTCGCGATCGGCCTTGACCTCGGAGGTCCGCACCATCGCCGTGTGGTAGTCGCGTTGCAGTTCCAGCTTGCGCACCTGCAACTGGCCGTCGTCGACGCTGCGCTGCACCGCGGCGCGCGCCGCGTCCAGTTGCTTGCGCTTGAGCGCGGCTTCGCGGGTGGTGCGGTCCAGGTCGCCTTGGTAACGGTCGTAGTCCAGCGCGGAAATCAGTTCACGCGGGATGCGCGCGTCCAGTTTGGCGGTGGCCAGTTCGGCTTCGGCGTCGACCAGTTCGGTTTCCGCCTGCACCGCCTTGACTTGCAGTTCGGCCACGTCCTTGGCGTTCTTGGCGAGGGTCTGTTCGATCTCCGCCTCCAGATCGGGAATCCGGCTGGCGGACTGGCCGGGATCGATGCGCAGCACGACATCGCCCTTCTTCACCCGCTCGCCCTCGGGCACGTAGTAGCGGATCACCACCGGCGAACTGTTCGATTGCGGAGTGAGGATCTGCTGCGCGTCGATCGCGCGCACCTCGCCGGTCAGCACCACCGCCCGCGCGGGCGTGGCGAGGATGAAGGCCAGGGCCAGGCAGGTGCCGGCGAACAGGGGCTTACTGCAATGCGTCATGCTCGACCCTCCCGTCGCGCAGCTTGACCTGGCGCGGGGCGCGCGCGGCGATGTCATTGTCGTGGGTGACCAGCACCACGGTCTGGCCGCCGGCATGCACTTCGTCGATCAACGCCAGCACGTCGGCGGCGCTGCGCGAATCCAGGTTGCCGGTGGGCTCGTCGGCGAGCAGCAGCGCCGGTTGCAGCAGCAGGGCGCGGGCGATGGCGGCGCGCTGCATCTGGCCGCCGGACAGTTCGCTGGGACGATGATCGCGGCGCTCGGCCAGACCGACCCGATCCAGCAGCGCCATCGCGCGGTCATGGGTCCCGGCCGGCGGCTGGCGATGGAAGCGCAGCGGCAGCAGCACGTTCTCCAGCACGGTCAGGCGCGGCAGCAGGTGGAAACTCTGGAACACGAAGCCGATGCGCCGGTTGCGCAGATCGCTGCTGGCCTCGTCGTCGAACGTGGCCACGTCGCGGCCTTCGAACAGATAGCGCCCCGCGTTGGGATGGTCCAGGCAGCCGAGGATGTTCAGCAGGCTGGACTTGCCGGATCCGGACGGCCCGGTGATAGCGACGAACTCGCCGCCGTCGATGCGCAGGTCCACGCCTGCCAGCGCCTTCACGGTCTGCCCGCTCATGGCGTAGTGGCGCTGCACGCCATGCAGTTCAATCATTCCCGCTCCCTCGTTTCCCCGAAACGCAACCGACCGCCGGCAGGGCGGAAAGGTTCCCGCGCGCGTGCCCGCATCGGTATTGTTCGATGTCGTATGCCAATCCGCCATTTGAGCGGACTGGCCGGGGGCATCAAGTCCCTTTGGTCATGGATGGCCGCCATCGGCACCAGCCGATGGGCGAATGGTGCCGGCATGCGCGCTGGCGAGCCGCAAACGCAAGCGCTGCGGTGACGCCGCTTCCGCAATCAGGCGATCGAACGCCGGGGGCGCGCCTGCAGGGCGAAGGCCTGGACCCGGGCACCGACCCAGGACAGGCCCGCGCAGCCGAGGCCGAGCAGGGCCCAGCCGGCGGCCGCGTCGCCGAGCGCCTGCTGGAAGGCCGCCCACACCGAGGCGCCGTAACGCAGGCTCACGATGCCCAGGACGATCACCAGCGCGGCGCTCAGCCAGCGGGACAGCCCGCGTTCGATGCCGGGCTCGCGCTCGGCCACCAGGCCGGCGACGGCCGTCGCGAAATCGGCGGGTGGCTCGCCGTGCGGGCGGGAACGGACAGCGCGGGCCACGAGGCGGTAGTCGCGCACGGCGGTCTCCGGATCGGCGTCACCGGCCTGTCGTGCCGCGTGCCGGCCACGTTCCTGCTGCTCCCATTCGCGGGCGTCGAAGGGCGGTTCCAAGGGCGTGCCCGGCGTGGGCGGGTTCTTGTCGCGGGTGTTCATGCGGGGACTCCCATGCGGGCTTCCAGAATGTCCCGCAAGCGTTTGCGGCTGCGGAACAGATGGCTCTTGATGGTGCCTTCGGCCAGTCCGGTGGATCGGGCGATGTCGCCGATGTGCATTTCTTCCAGATGGTAGAGCGTGAGCAGCATGCGCTGCAGCGGCGGCAGGGCGTCGATGGCGGCATGCAGGTGCGCCTGGAGATCCTGATCGACCGTCGCCGCTTCCAGATCGAAGCCATCGCTGACGCGATCGGCCGGGGCGAGGCCATCCTCTTCGTCACGGGTTTCCACCAGCGGCAGTCGCTTGCGTTCGATGTGCCGCAGCGCCACCGAGCAGGCCACCTGCGCCACCCACGATTTCAGGGCGCTGTCGCCACGGTACTGGTGCAGTGAACGGTGGATGCGCAGGAACACCTCCTGGCACAGCTCGCGGGTGTCCTCCGGATGCCGGACGATGTCCTCCACGATGCGCCAGCACAGGCCCTGGTAGGTCCGCACCAGGTGTTCGAACGCGCCACTTCGGCCCGCCAGCACGGCCTCGACCAGATCGCGATCGGCCTGCGGAGCGGTCTCGGTGGCGGCGGAAGGGATGGGCATCCGCATAGGGATACGCCGGAGCGGCGAACGGTTGCAACCGGCGAAAGTGCAACCGGCGGGCCGCCGGGCGTATCTCCATCCACAAGCCCTCCCGCGGCCCACCCCACGACCCACCCCACGACCCACCCGACCGGTACCCGCCATGAACTTCGAACTGCTCATCCCCATCACCCTGATCATCGGCATCGTCTACTCCATCAAGACCGTGGTCGACGCCTATACGCGCCGTCGGGTCATCGAGTCGCGCGGGTCCGAGGAACTGGTGCGATCGCTGCTGGAAGGCGAGACCACCCGCCGCCGCCAGGCCTCGCTGCACTGGGGCTGCGTGATGCTGGCGCTGGCATTGGGTTTCGCGGGGGTGGAACTGATCGGCGCCGACGAGATCACCCCCGGCACCATCGCGCTGCTGCTCGGCGCGACCGGCCTGGGCAACGTGGCCTACTACCTGCTGGAACGCCGCGCCCGGTAACCACCCGCCATGCGACCGGGACGCCGCGTCCCGGTCGCCATGCCGTTCGTCGCGCAAGGAACAACACCATGAAGCACTTCCTGGCAGCCATGCTGCTGGCGGCCATGCCGGCGATCGCATCGGCCGGCGATCCCGACTTCGCGCCGCTGGCCCGCCTCATCCGGCAGACCAAGGACGCCACCGCGCATCCCTCCGGCACCGCGGTGGCGGTGGTGAAGGACGGCAAGGTGATCTACGAAGGCTATTTCGGCGACGCGGACATCGCGGCGCATGTACCGGTGACCCGCGACACCGTGTTCTACATCGCCTCGGCCACCAAGCCGTTCTTCGCCCTGAATGCGCTGATCGAGGAACAGGCCGGGCAGCTGGACATGCGCGTATCGATGCGGGAGATGTTCCCGGATCTGCGCTTCACCGGTTTCGATGCGGCAACGGTGACGCTGGGCGATCTGCTGGTGCACGGCTCCGGCGTGGACAACCCGCCGCTGGTCTGGGCGACCGCGTTCAGCGGCGTGCACGATGCGGCGTCGCGGCGCGCGCTGGTGGCGCTGTCGGCGCCGGATCCGGAGGCCACGCACGGCAGCTTCAAGTACACCAACGTCGGCTACAACATCGCCAGCGTGTGGATGGACGAACGGTTCGGCACGCCGTGGCAAACGCAACTGGAGCGCGCCATTTTCCAGCCATTGGGCATGCGCCACACGACCGCCCGGATCAGCCGCGCGCACGCAGCCGGCTGGATCCTGGCCAAACCCTATTCGTTCGCCTCGGACGAACCGGGCGTGCCGCTGTATCTCGCCAAGTCCGACGACACCATGCAGGCGGCGGGTGGACTGGTCTCGACGGCGCCGGATCTCGCCCGGTTCCTGCTGGCGCAGTTTCCAGATGCGCGTGCCGGTGGCCCGCCGGCGACGGCGATCATGCGTTCGCACCAGACCCGGATCGGGCTGGACGCGAAGTACCAGGATTTCCAGCGCACCGGCTATGCCTGGGGCTGGTACACCGGTCCCTACAAGGGCCGGAGGATGCTGCACCACTTCGGCGGCTTCGCCGGCTTCCACGCGCACCTGTCGTTCCTGCCGGAAGAAGGCATCGGCCTGGTGGTACTCAACAACGAGGACATGCTGGGCGCGCAGCTGACCAACCTCATTGCCGATCACGTGTATGGCCTGCTGCTGGGCGAGGCGGACATCGCCACGACCTCCACGCGCCGGTTCGCGGAATTGCAGGAGAAAGCGCGGGCGTTCCGCCGGAACATGCTGGCGAAGCGGGAAGAAATCCGCGCGCGCGCCTGGCACTTGTCGGCGCCGCGGGATCGCTATGTCGGTACTTATCGACATGATCTGCTGGGCGACATGGTGGTCACCCGCGAAGGTCCGGGCGGCCTGCGGATCCGCTGGGGCCGGCTGGATGCGGTGGCGACCGGTGCCGAGCAGCCGGATCACGTGCGCGTCGAATTCGCGCCCAACAGCGGCCAGCTGCTGGCCTTCACGGTGAAGGATGCCCGGGTCGAGTCGATTGCCTTCGACGGCATGGCGTTCCGGAAGCGGAGCGTGGCAGCGCCGCAAGAATCGTCGGTCGGATCTGTGTCGCCGTCTTTCTCGAAAACGTCGATATCAAATGGCGCGAGATGAATTTCGTGAGGGGGACGTCATGGCGTAGGCCCATTCGCAGGTCCGCTTCCGCGGCTTGATGACTAGATGCATTGCGAACGCTCGCGCATATTCTCAATCAGCATATCAGCCTGTTCCGGTTTCAATTTCCCCAGTACATTGATTTTCATGCGTTCGCACGATATCGGCTGGTTTGCTTTTACCCGGTTGTAGCTGTTGTAGATGTTCATGAGGGGAATTGACGAGGCAGCGCAGACGCCCAGGAAGACGAGCAGGCCTAAACGACGGGGAGGGCTTGAAGCGAGGGCGGGTGCCTGGTAGCGAAGCGAGCCGTCAAAGGGCTCGTCCAGCGGCAATATGCTCTCGTGCGACTTGAGAATCACGGACATCCTGGCTAGGCCATGGTGTTTCTCGGCACGGGTCCATAGGTTGGCGGGCACCACCAGAAACTCCCAGGAATCGCTGACACCACCCTCGTAGAACACGCGAAGAACATAGGCGTCGCGCAACAGCGCTTCCAGGGTGGTGAGGTCTTCCCCGAAGGTTTCATGATGGAATCCCGGCCAATGGAACTCGCACGTGCGTCCGGCGAAATGGACCGTGGTGCGCTCGTCGTCATCGTCTGCCTCCACCTGGATTTCGCCGGGTGGAAGCCATTCTTCCAGGCATTCGAGCAGCGAGGACATGCCTTGCCGCCAATCAATGACGATCTCGAAGACGTGGCGGAAGAGGTCCAGGTAGTCGTGCTCGTCGCCGTATCCGTCGAGTTCCTCGGGATAGTCGGCTTTCAGCGAGGCACGCGCCTTGCGTACCGCGTCGCTTCCGGGATGCTCGAACAGTCCGCTGAACTGATCCCATGTGGGTAGGCGCATGAAGTGTCCTCGGCCGGATCGTTGTGTCTGTAGCGGTCGAGTATGGTGGGACGAGAATGACGCGTCCCTGGGAAAAATCCTAAAAATTCACGCGAATGCTCGCGGAGAATCATCCTGGACGTGTCGTGACGACGCGCAATGCCCGGAGCAGTGCATCGCGCGGTGGAACGTCTACTCGCGTCGCTTGCGTGGCTTGCGTGGACGCTTGGTCTCGGTGGCGGCGCGTGGCGCTTCCCCGGTCGCCAGCAGGCCGCCATCGCTCATCTGTTCCAGCCAGGCCAGCGCGTCGAGGTAGGACAGGAACGATTGCAGGTAGCCTGGCGACTGCTCGCGCATCAGGGTGAGCGAGCGGTGCACCAGCCGTCCCGAGTTGAGCGGGCCGGCGTCGGCGGGCGCCGTTTCCAGCGATTCGCGGAGCTGGCTTTCGGCGCGGATCCGCGACCACAGCCTGCGCAGATCCGCCAGCATCGCGACTTCCGGAAACGGAGGTCGCGGTGGTTCGCCCGCCGCCAGTTGCTCGCCGTCGCGCACCGCGATCTGTTCGGCGATGTGATCGCGCAGATCACCCAGCGCCGTGTGCAGCGGCAGGGTGGCGGGCGGTGTGGAAGGCGTGGCGGTGTTTCCGTCGTGTTCGCGCAGTGCGGCCACTTTCGCGTCGAGCACACGGCGTACGCCTTCGCCCTGCCCGGCGGCGCGGCGCTCCAGTGCCTCGGCGATCAGCCTGCGAACCGGAACCACGACCGGTCCCTGTCCGTGCACGGCGTCAGCCGGGCCGTCGAGTGGCGCGCCCTTATCGCGCATGGGTCGCGTCGGTGGCGGACGGCGCGGCCGCCTTCGGCCGCGGCATCGGCGCGATTTCCACCCGGCGGTTGCGCGCGCGGCCTTCCTCGCTGGCGTTGGAGCTGACCGGCTGCTCGGAGCCGAACGCGGCGGCGAACACGGAGGAGGCGGGCACGCCCTCGACGATCAGGGTGCGGGTCACGGTGAGTGCGCGATTGGCCGATAGGTCCCAGTTGTCGGCGAACTGGCGATTGCCGTCGCGCACCTGGCGATCATCGGTGAAGCCGCTGACCATCAGGATCTCGTCGCGCGCCTTCAGGTAGTCGGCCAGCGGGCCGGCCAGGCTCTTCAGCAGGGCCTGGCCTTCCGGTTGCAGTTGATCGGAATTCAGCGCGAACAGCACGCTGCCGCGGATGCCGATGCGGCCGTCGACCAGCGTGACCCGGCCTTGCGCCAGCGGCACCGCCAGCGCCTGTTCCAGCGCCTTGCGCCGCTGGGCCTCGATCTGGCGCTGGCGGACTTCCTCGTCCAGCCGGTTCGACAACTGCACCTGCGCGCCGATCACGCCGACCAGGATCAGCACGAATACGCCCAGCAGCACCGACATCAGGTCGCCGAAGGCGGCCCAGATCGGCGTGGTGGATTCGACCTCGGCTTCGATGTCCGCGCTCATGCGGCTTCTGTTTCAGTGGAGGCCTGCTCGGAGGAGGACGCCTGCGCCAGCGAAGCATTCCGGCCGGACAGATGCTGCAGATCCTCGATGATCTGGCGCTGCGCCAGCATGCTCAGGTCGATGACCTCGCGCGCCTGGGCGACGTAGTACGCCAGTTGCTCGTCGCTGCGGGCAAGCGACTTGTCCAGTGCGGTCTCGACGCCCTGCAGGCGTTCCACCAGGCGGTCGTTCCATTCACCGAACTGCTGCACGGCCGCGCCGAAGGCATCGCCCAGGCCCGCCACCTCGACCGCGCCCGCGGTGACCTGGCTGGCGGCATCGCCGAGCCGGCCGGTCTCGGCCTCGATGTGATCGGTGAAGCGGGTGCCGACGCGATCCAGCAGATCCGCGGAGGTGGTGACCAGCGCGTCGATGGCGGTGCGCTGCTCGGTGGAGGCGTGGTTGACCGCGTCCAGCAGGGTCTGCAGCGTTTCCAGCAGCCGGCTGCGTTCCTCCAGCATGGCGGTGTCGCGGACCATGCTGTCGGACAGCTTCTGGCGCAGTTCGGCGATCACCTCGGCGGCGGCCTTGGGCGCTTCCGACGCGGTCTGCACCAGCCGCGAGATCTCGGCGATGGTGTCGCGGGCATGCGCCCCGGTCTGCGCGGAGATGTCCTGCGCGGTGTTGGCGAGGGTGTCGCAGATGGCCTGCTGGCGCTGCGCGGCGAGATCGCCGGCCTGCTCCCAGCGCTGTCCCAGCGCATCGGTCATCGCGCCGAACGCGTCGCTCCAGCGGGACAGGCGCTGTTCGTCGCGCGTTTCCAGCGCGGCCTGCAGATCCGCGTGCGATTGCCGCACGTGGCCGACCAGTGCCGTGGCATGTTGCTCGAAGCTGGCGACGGCGGCATCCAGCGCCTGCTGGTTGCGCGCGGCCAAGGCCTCGTTGACCGAGGCCTGCTCGGACAGCGTGCCCTTCCAGGCATCGGCGGCGCCGGTGGTGGCGGTCTCGAAACGCGTGGACACCTGCGCCAGCAGATCCGACGAGCGTTGCCCGAAGGTGTCGGCGAACTGCGCCAGCGAGCCGCGCAGATCCTGCACCAGCGCGCCGTTGGATTCGCGCTGTTCGGCCAGCGCCTGGCGCCAGAGATCGGCGACCGTGGTGGTGGACGTGGCGAAGCCGGAGGACAGGCCGTCCAGTTGCTGCTGCACCGCCTGGTTCAGCGCACCGTGCAGCGCGGTGGTCTCGCGCGCGATGGCCGACATCGTGGTTTCCATGATCGGTTGCAGCGCGGCGCTGGCGGCGCGCGCGCTTTCGCCGACGCTTTCCTTCAACGAGGTTTCCACCGATGCCGCCAACCGCGCGTGCACGGCCTCGGTGCGCTCGTGGAAGGCGTCCTGGCGGGCCTGCAATTGATCGTTGGCGGCGCGGCCCTGCTGTTCCAGCGCGCTCATCATCGCGGCCAGGCGATCCACCAGCGCCGGCATCGCCTCGGTCTGCCGCTGCAGCAGGCGGAAGGCTTCCTCGCGCTGGTGCGCCTGCGAATGCACGCGCAGGGTGGTGGCGATCGCCACGTCCAGCGGCTGCAGGGCCTGCACGCGTTCGCGGCGGCACAGCGCCGACAGCAGGCCGAGCATGGCCGAGGCGGCGACGCCGGCGATCGAGGTTCCGAAGGCGAAGCCCAGGCCCTTGACCGGCGCGGCCAGGGACTCGCGGATCGCGTTCAGATCGGCGGCGCTTTCCAGCGCCATGCCGGTGCCGCGCAGGGTGCTCATCATGCCCAGCAGGGTGCCGAGCATGCCGAGCAGGACCAGCAGGCCGACCAGATAGGGCGTCAACGACGGCGCCGGCAGCGCGATGCGTTCGCTCTCGATGCGCAGGCGTACCGGATGGCGCAGGGAAGGGTGCAGGCGCACCAGCCAGTCGCCCAGGTGGGCGGGAGGCGCGGACAGATCCGCGACCGCGGCGGTGAGGGTGGCGGTGGCCTGCCGGTAGCGATACAGCTCCAGGCCACCGGCGACATAGCAGGCGCCGATCAGCAGGGTGACGGACAGGGCCAGCGGATGGGTGCCGACATAGCCCACGGCGATCCAGCAGATCGCGGCGAGGCCGGCGAGGAAGACGGCGGGAGTGAGCAGGTTTCTGGGCATGTTATCCAAGCGGGTGGGTGCGAAGGGCCGCGAGCAGGCCCTCGGCGGGTTGCAGGCGGACATCCAGTTCGGCGAGCAGCAGGTTGCGCATGTCCCTGCGGAATGCGTCCAGCCAGGCGTCCGGCGCGCGGGGCGCGGCTTCGGCCGATGCCGGGGCAGGTGACGTTGCGGAGGTATCGGTGCAATGGCCCTGCGCGGCCAGGCGCAGGCGTTCGAAATGCGGTGCGAGCAGGGTCGGCGCGGCGGCCAGCAGCCGGCGTTCACGCCGGCCCAGGGCACGCTCCATCACCGCGTCGACGGCGGCGAGCCGGGCCAGTTCGGCCGAACGATCGGCCAGTTGATCACGCAGGCGGCTGCGCAGGTGGCCGACGCCGGTCTCCATGCTTTGCTGCAGCGCCAGGTAGCGCTGGCGGAAGAACAGGAATTCGGGCGGCGTTTCCTCGGCGCCGTCGGACGCGCGCGCGCCGCCGCGCCGGGCGCCGGGATCGAACGCGGGGTCCTCGGCGATGGCGCGGCTCAGCGCGGCGCGCACGCGCGCGCAGTCCTCCTCCATCGCGGTGGCCGGCGCCGGTTCGGCGAACGGATCGACCGACGGCGGGCTGTCCAGCGCGGTGGACAGGGCCACGGCATGGTTCCAGTCGATCCATTGGCTCAACCGGTCCGACAGCGATTGTCTGGGGGAGGGGACGTCCGCGTCCGTCAGGCGGGCCAGCAGACGGATGAACGTCGGGCCACGGACCGCCGCCCGTTGGGAGGCTTCCAACATTCGGTGGGGCTGAAAAAACGCACATTTTACACGGTCGTGCCGGGCCGCTGGCTGGCCGTGAATCTCCCGGCCCGGGGGAAAGCGGGCTCGGCCGTGGCGCGGGGCGGGTCACGCTCCAGTCCGTTATGCCTCTGATAATCATTTGCATTCGCAAGTGTGACTTTTCATAATTCCGGCCCCATTGCCCTGGAACCCCCGATGCCTGTCCCCGCTCCCGGCCGCCGTGCCGGCCTGATCCTGTCGCTGATGGCGCCCACCCTGCTCGCTTCGGCCATGGCACAGGCCCAGGACGGCGACGAGGCGCGGACCCTGGACAGCGTGCGCGTGGTCGCCGACCGCGCCAGCACCGCGACCAAGACCGATACCCCGCTGACCGAGACGCCGCAGGCCATCGGTGTGGTGACCTCGGACCTGTTCGTCGATCGCGGCGCCCTCAACCTGCAGGAAACGCTGCGCTACAGCGCGGGCGTGGCCGCAGATGCCTGGGGCCTGGATACGCGCGGCGACGCCAGCACCATCCGCGGCCTGGACCCGGTGCAGTACCTGGACGGCATGCGCAAGCTGTACAACTTCAGCCCGATGGCGCGGCCGGAAGTCTATGGCCTGGAGCGCGTGGAAGTGCTGCGCGGGCCGTCCTCCGTGCTGTACGGCGCCGGCGCCGCCGGCGGCATCATCAATGCGATGAGCAAGCGTCCGAGCTTCCGGTCCGCCGGCGAAATCGGATTGCAGGTCGGCAACTTCGACCGCCGCCAATTGCAGGGCGACATCACCGGCGCGCTGGGCGATTCGGGCAACCTCGCCGGTCGCCTGGTCGGGGTGATCCGCGACTCCGGCATGCAGACCGATCACATCGACGATGACCGCATCTACCTGGCGCCCTCGCTGACTTGGCGCGGTGAGCGCAGCAACCTCACGGTGCTGGCCAGCTACCAGCGTGATCGCACCGCCTCCAGCCAGCAGTTCCTGCCGATGGCGGCGACCCTGAAGGCGCCGCGCGGACGCCGGCTGGATCCGTCCACCTTTCTGGGCGACAAGGATTTCGACAAGCTCGACGCGCGCCAGATCAGCGCGACCGTGCTGTTCGATCACGCCTTCAGCGACGTGATCACCTGGCGTTCCAGCCTGCGTTACATCGACTCGAAGACCGAGTTCCGCGAGTTGTTCCCGGATACCTACAGCAATCCGGAAAATCCCTTCATCGATGCCGACCGCCGCGTGCTCAACCGGCTGTCCTACGGAGTGAAGCCGGACAACCGGACCCTGACCAGCGACAACGCGCTGCAGTTCGATTTCGCCACCGGCGCGTTCCGGCACCTGCTGCTGGCAGGCGTGGATTACACCGACTTCCGCGAGGAAGCGCAGAGCTTCTCCGGCGCGAGCACGCCCATCGACATCTACAACCCGATCTCCACCGGGGTGACGATTCCTGAGTGGGGCCGCCTGCCCGATCAGCGCACCACCCAGACCGGTGTCTACGTGCAGGACCAGATCCGCTATGCGGATCGCGTCTCCTTCGTGCTCGGCGCGCGTCGCGACCATGTGCGCTCCAGGACCCGGGGCCTGGCCGACAAGACCGACAACGAAACCACCTACCGCGTGGGCGTGATTGGCGACATCGGCGCCAACCTGTCGCCGTACGTCAGCTACAGCGAGTCGTTCCTGCCGGTTCCGGGCCAGGACCTGTACGGTCGCGCGTTCGAACCGATGCGGGGCGATCAATACGAGACCGGCGTGAAATGGCAGCCGAGCCGCAACCTGTTCGCCACGCTCGCGGTGTATCGCATCAGCGAGACCAACCGGCAGACCAACGACCCGGACAACGTGCTGAACACGGTGCAGACCGGCGAGATCGAATCCAAGGGCGTGGAGCTGGAGGCGGCCTATGTCTCCGACGATGATCTGACCATCACCGCCGCCTACAGCCACAGCAATGCCAAGGTCACCCGCAGCAACTTCGCGCCCGAACTGGGCAAGCGCCTGAACGACACGCCGCGGGATCTGGCGTCGGTATGGGTCGCCAAGGGTTTCGACATCGGCCAGGGCATGAAGCTGCGCGCCGGCGTCGGCGGCCGTTACGTCGGTTCCACCGTCTCCACCGGCGCCACCCTGGTGGTGCGCACGCCCGGCTACACGCTCGCCGATGCGCTGCTGGAACTGCAGATGCCTTCGTGGACGATGGCGCTGAACGTCACCAACCTGTTCGACAAGGCGTACTACGCGCCCTGCCGCAACTTCGGCGACTGCTTCAGCGGCAATCCACGCATTGTGACGGGCACCGTCACCTACCGGTTCTGATCGCCCCATGCAGCGCCGCACGCTCAAGACCTGGTTCCTGGTCCACAAGTGGACCAGCCTGGTATGCACGCTGTTCCTGCTGCTGCTGTGCGTGACCGGGTTGCCGCTGGTGTTCTGGGAGGAAATCAGCCACCTCACCGGCGCCGACCCCGAGGTCGAGGCGGCGGCGCCCGGCGCGCAGCCGGCCAACATCGACATGCTGGTGAAGAAGGCGCTGGCGAAGTACCCCGGCGACGTGCCGCTGTTCTTCGGCTGGGACGATCACTCGCCGAGCGTGTACGTCAACACCGGTGCGCGGCCGGACACGCCGCCGCCGGAAATGCACACCGCCGTGCTGCACCAGTACACCGGCGAGGTGCTGCCGGCGGCGCAGTTCAACGAAGGGGTGATGTACTTCCTGTACCGCCTGCACACGGACGTATTCGTGGGCTTGCCGGGCATGCTGTTCCTCGGCGCGATGGCGCTGCTGTTCGCGCTGGCGATCATTTCCGGCCTGGTCCTGTACGGCCCGTTCATGCGCAAGCTTCCATTCGGCACCCTGCGCACCGGCCGCAGCCGGAGGCTGGCCTGGCTGGACCTGCACAACGTGCTGGGCGTGGTCACCCTGGGCTGGGCCTTCGTGGTTGGCATCACCGGCGCGATCAACACCCTGGCCGGTCCGCTGGAACAGGCCTGGCAGGCCGGGCAACTCGGCGAGTTTGCAGCACGCTACCAAGACCGGCCGCGTCCGCAAAAACTGGCATCGCTGGATGCCGCGGTGGCCAAGGCGCGTGCGTCCGAGCCCGGTATGGTGCCGGCGTTCGTCAGCTTTCCGGGCACCGGCTACAGCGGCCACCATCACTACGGCATCTTCATGCACGGCAACACGCCGCTGACCGAACGCCTGTATCGCCCGGTGCTGATCGACGCCGAGACCGGTGAACTCACCGCCAAGCCGGAAGTGCCGGGCTACATGACCCTGTTGCTGCTGTCGCAACCGCTGCATTTCGGCGACTACGGCGGCATGCCGTTGAAGATCCTGTGGGCGGTGCTGGATCTGTTGACGATCCTGGTGCTGGTGTCGGGCCTGTACCTGTGGTTCAAGCGCGGCAGCACGGAAGCGCGCATCACCGAGATCGAGCGCGCCGGCCTCGGCGCCAACGACGAGGCGCGGGCATGAGCCGGGCGCAACGCGGTCCCGCCAGTCCGTTCGTGGCGCCGACCTGGATCACCCTGGCCAGCCTGGTCGGGCTGGTCAGCGCGCTCATCGGCGACGGCGTGTTCAACCTGGTGTCATGGCTGGTGTTCACCGCGCTGGTGGCGCTGGCGGTGCGCGCCTGGGTGAGGCGCGAACGCGGCCGGCGTTCCTGAGGGCTGCTCCTGTCCGGTCGCGGGAGGCGCCCGCAACGCCCGCAACCGCGGCAATACCGCCTGCGCATGGACGGCGCGGGCCTGTTCGGGATCGAAATCGGCGTGGCGCCGCTTCTTGACCCCGTGTTCGGACAAGGTCACATGCAGATCCGGTTCCACGCCGGCATTGGCCAGGCAGGCCTTCACGCAGTGCAGTACGCAGCCGTCCAGGGCGAGGATGGGCCGGCCCATGCGCGCGGTCCGCACCAGTCCGGCGACCCCGCCGCCGACACCGGCGATGCAGGACATTTCCGCTTCGCCTTCGCGGTCCAGCCACAGCGCCATCTGGTTGGCCATCTGGGCGGCGCTGGAGCAGCCGGAGCAGGAATAGACCAGTGGCAGGGACGCGCTCATGCGGCGGCGCTCCCCGCCAACGCGCGCAGATGCGTGGCCAGATAGTCGAAATAACGATCGATGTAGCTGATGCCGTTCTCGTGATCGATGAGGTACGGGTTCATCAGCGTGTGCCGAAGGATCACCAGCCGGTCGGTGTCCTCGGTATCGCCGAGCGTGGCGGGATCGATGCCAAGCGCGGCGAGGATGCGCTGCATCTGCGTTTCGCCGATCACCGAACGGCGCAGGGTGGTCATCGAGGCGAAGAACTGCTTCACCTGCAACGGCTGCCGGGTATCGCAGCGCAGTTGATCATGCAGCCGGCGGACGAAGGTGTTCGCCTGCGCCAGGTCGCGGTTGCCGCAGGGGTTGAGCGCCAGGCAGACCAGGTTGCTGTCCGGCGGGAACGGCACCACGGCGGTGGCCTGTCCGGCCGTCTCGTCGGCGAACCGTCGCGCGCGCGCCTGGAAGGCCTCGGTGGCCAGCACGGTCTGGCGCGGCATCAAGCCGAAGTTCGCGTGATCCAGCGGCAACACCCGGTGGGTGACGTAGACCGCCGCCGCGGTGGCGCCGGATTTGGATCCTTCCGGGATGAACTGGCCCAGTTGCCGGTAGCGCGACAGGTAGTCGTCCTGCGCTTCCGGATGGAACACGTAGTCCGCCTGTTCCGACAACAGTTCCATCGCGCGGTGATCGCGGCAGATGAAGGCGCCCGCGCCATAGGGCAGGTAACCGAGCTTGTGCGGATCCACGGTGACCGAATCGGTGCCGGCGAGCGCCGCGAATGCGGCGTGGACTTCCGGTTGCGGGAAGGCCTGGTACTCGGCCCGCATGGCTTCCCACGGACGCAGGCCGCCATCCGGCGCGCGGAACAGCGCGGTCAGGTAGCCACCCCAGGCCGCATCGACATGCACGCTGAATCCCAAGCCGCGTTCGCCGGAGCGTTCGCGCGCGGCGACCACCGCATCGACCGGATCAATGGTGCCGTATTCGGTGCTGCCGAGTACGGCCACCGTCATCAGCACCGGTTGCCCTTCGCGTCGGCACGCCTCCAGCGCATCTTCCAATGCATCGGGATCCAGCCGCATGTCGCGGGTGGGCAGCAGTTGCAGCTGCGCGCGGCCCAGGCCCAGCATCTTCAGGCCCTTGCTCCAGGAATAGTGCGCGGTGATCGGCGCGAGCACCCGCGGTACCCGCAGGCCCGGATGGCGCTGGAAGAACTCGACCAGCCCGAGCTGCTCGATGCGCGCCCGCGCGACCCGTTCGCGCCAGCGGATCTGGTCGGCGACCGGCTGTCCGCCCAGCCAGCGACGCCAGCGCTCCAGCAGGGCGATGCCGGCCGCGGGCCCCAGGTTGAACGCCTGCGCGTCGTCGGCCGGCAATGCCAGGTCGGGCACGCCCGCGGCGAGCAGCGCGACCGGAAACGCCTTCAGCGCCAGCGCCAGCCGCAGTGCCTGGTAGTTGGCCAGCGTGCCGCCGGACGTCAGATGCCCGAACGCGCAGTCCGGGCGGGCGGGATCATCGGGATAGCCCAGCATGCGTGCCAGCTGCAGGCCGACCTGGACCTCCAGTTGCACCGTGACCGGCGCGGCATCCTCGCTGACATTGTTGGGGTTGTAGGGCAGGGTCAGGATCTGCGCGGCCAGGCCCGGCAGCAGCAGGTCCGAGGCCATGTGGCCGATGTAGCGCGGACTGTGGAACGGCACCGACTGCTTGAGCGCCGCCGATAGCCGATGCAGCTCGCGCCGCATGCGCGCCTCGAAGGCCTGGTACTGCGGATGCTGCGCCGCCCGGGTCGGAATCGCCGGCGGATCCTCCGGATGGAAGTTGCGCCGCCAATGCACGTGATCACGCAGGAACTCCACCACCAGCTTCTCCAGCAGGGTGTCGTTCTCCGCATAGGGGCCAAGGAAGCAGGCGTCCAGCACGCGACGCTCGGCCTCGGTGCTGGCGTCCACGAGAGGGATGGGGTGGGGCGGCAGGCTCGTCATGGCGCGAGCCTAGGCCAAGGCGGGGCGGCTGCCCCTGATCCAGATCAAAGCGGGCGGTGGACGGGCGCCCGGGCCATCAGCCGGGTCCGGCCCGCAGTTCCAGACAGCGGCTTTCACGCCTGACCGCCACCGCACCGAATGCATGCCGCGAAAGACGGTCCGTGCAGGCACGGGCGATGGAGTCGAGCTGCGTCGCCGCGGGTGGCTCGAAGACGAGATGGATCCGGCCTTCGGGTTTCAGGCGGGTGCGCAGATGTTCCAGTGCGGCGTCGGCCTGCCGCCAGAACAGGTTGACGTTGATTGCCAGGATGCGGTCGAACGAAGCGGTGGGGGTGTCGATGGATGCGGCATCCGCCACGTCGAATGCCGCTTGTCCTTGTGTGATCCGTGCCGCATTGCGCACGCGAGCGGCGGCGATCATTTTTTTCGAGCGATCGATGGCGTGATAGTGGCCTTCGGACAGGCGTTCGCAGATCGGCGCGCAGGACATTCCATTACCGCAACCAATTTCCAGTACGCGGTGCCCGGGCGACAGGTGCAGGCCGTCGATGGCCCAGAGGATGCGCTGTGGTATCGAGGCCATGGGAATCTCCTGTACGGGAATGTAGCGTCTCACCGGGTTGAACCGGAAAACCGCTAAAGATTTCGACAGCGACCACGCCCGTTGTCAGGCCCAATCCGTCGTGGCGGCGCCGGGGTACCGGGCCTATGATCACCGGCATACCGGCCAGCCAGGATGAGGACATGCGAACCGTCTATGCGTTGTTGTGCCTGTTGGGAACACTCTGGCCGCTGTCATGGCTGTGGCCCTGGCTGGCCGGGCATGGCTTCAACCTGCCCCTGCTGGCGCGACAGGCGTTCGCCACCCCGATCGCCGGCTTCGCCTGGGCGGACGTGCTGGTGTCGGGCATGGCGGTGATCGTGTGGATGGCGGCCGAGGGGCGTCGGCTGGGCATGCGCCGCTGGTGGTTGCCGCTGTTCGGCCTGTCGGTCGGCGTCTCGCTGGCGTTGCCCTGGTTCCTGTGGCTGCGCGAGCATCACCTGGCGACGCGACCGCCGCTGGCGAAGCCCTGATCGGCATGTCCGGATTCACCGTCCATCCGCTGCTGGACACAGGCACCGTCACGGTCAGCGACGTGCTGTGCCGTGGCGAGTGCCGGCACCGCAGCGCGGAGGAGTGCGCGCGTGCGACGCATCTGGTGTTTCCGTATCGCGGCCTGTACCTGCGCCACGTCGGTGGCGAGCAGTCGGTGGCCGACGCCAACCACGTGCTGTGCTTCAACGCCGACGAGGGCTACCAGGTCAGCCATCCGGTGAGCGGCGGCGATGCCAGCCTGGTGCTGTCGGTGGCACCGGGGCTGTTGAGCGAGCTCGCGCCGGCGGATCTGCTGCACCGGCATGACGAACCCGGCTTCAACACCCAGTCGCTGCGCATCGACCCGCGCGCCCAGGCGTTGGTGGCATTGCTGCGCCACAGCCTGCGCCATCGCGCGATCGAGCCGCTGGAAGCCGAGAGCCTGGGATTGACCCTGCTGTGCCGCAGCCTGGGACCGCGCACCCGCCATGCCAGCAGCGCCACCCGCGCGCGCAGTCGGCTGGTGGACCGGGTGAAGGTGCTGCTGGCGGGCGACCTGGGCCGGCGCTGGAGCCTGGCGGAGATCGCCGCGGAGATCGGCGGCTCGCCTGTGTACCTCACCCAGGTCTTCCAGCAGGTCGAAGGCATGCCGCTGCATCGCTACCACCTGCGCCTGAGGCTGGCGCGCGCGCTGGATCTGGTCGCCGGCTGCGAGGACATGTCGGCGCTGGCGCAGGATCTCGGCTTTTCCAGCCACAGCCATTTCAGCGCCGCGTTCAGGCAGGTGCATGGCCGCACGCCGTCGGCCTTCCGCCGCGCCGCGCTGGCGAAGAGCGCGTAGTCGCGCGCGCTTGAATCGCTAAAGAATCCGACAGCGCCGGCATCGTCGCGATGGTCTCCTGTGTCTGCCCGGAGTGGCCGGGCATTCACCGGAGAGCGTCATGAGCGAGAAGACCTGCGCCGTCTGCGATTACCCGCTGGACGGCAACGCCATCGAAGTCAGCATCGGCGGGCACACCGTCGAGGTGTGCTGCGAGGAATGCGCGCAGAAGCTGCGCGAGGCCGAGGCGCGCCGCTGAAGGCGCGGATTGTCGGGTGGCGCGCGGTAGCGGCGCGCCACCCGGTGGCGGATCAGTTCAACACGCCATGCGGCTGGATCCAGCCGCTGGCGATGCCGATCATCACGATCACGATCAGCGCCACCGAGAAACCGATGCGGCGGGTCAGCGCGTTGACGGTGCGCTTGCTGCGGCCTTCGTCGACCAGCATGTAGTACAGGCCGGCGCCGAGGTTGTAGAGGATGATGCCGAGGAAGCCGAGGATGAGCAGGAGTTTCATGGACGGTGTCCGATGGAGTGGGCGCGTCAGCCGGCGCGCGCGGGGGCGGGCATGCACCAGGCCCGCACGGCGATGGCGAGGGTCATCACCATCAGGAACAGGCCGTAGGCGACCGAGGTGGCAAGCACCTGTTTCCAGATCGCGCCGGCGTTCGGATCGGCGTTGAGGAAGCCCCAGTGCATGCCCCACGCCGAGAGCGCGGTGGCCAGCACCAGCGCGATGGTGTCGAACAGGCGCCGGCCGGTGCCGCGTGGCTGGCGCGGATAAATCCAGTACAGCGCGGCGAGGATGGCGAACCAGGGCAGGAACAGGATCAGGGCCAGATTGAGTTCGACCTGCGCGTTCATGGGCGTGCGACGGGGGAGGGGAAGCTGCCGCCATCCTAGGCATTGCGGAGCAGTTGTCCAAGAATCAGAATCCTTGTCGAAAAACCGGATCAGATTCGGCATTCAGACAGTAACTGATTGATTGGAAAGGGCTGAAATGAAGCGCTACGAATCCCTGGCCGAGGACATCGCGCGCTCCATCCGCGAAGGCCTGCTGCGGCCCGGCCAGCGGCTGCCGTCGGTGCGCCAGGCCAGCGCGCGCCGCAAGGTCAGTCCCGCCACCGTGTTCCAGGCGTATTACCTGCTGGAGGCGCGCGGCCTGATCCGCTCGCGCCCGCGTTCGGGTTACTACGTGGCCGCCGACGCCCTGCCGCTGCCGCCGGAACCCGAACGCGCCTCGCAGCCGGCCGACGGCGCCCGTCCGGTGGATGTGAGCGAACTGGTGTTCGAGGTGCTGGAATCGGCGATGGCCCACGACGTGGTGCCCTTGGGATCGGCTTTCCCCAGTCCGCTGCTGTACCCGCTGGACAAGCTCGGGCGGGCGATGGCCGCCGCGGCGCAATCGCTGGATCCCTGGAGCACGGTGGACGACCTGACGCCGGGAAAGATCCAGCTGCGCCGGCAGATCGCGTTGCGCTACCTGATTGCCGGCATGCAGGTGTCCGCCGAGGAAATCGTCATCACCAATGGCGCGCTGGAAGGCCTGAACCTGTGCCTGCAGGCGGTCACCCGGCCGGGGGATACGGTGGTGGTGGAATCGCCGTGTTTCTATGCCGCCCTGCAGGCGCTGGAACGGCATGGCCTGCACGCGCTGGAAGTGCCCACGCACCCGCGCGAGGGCATCGATCTGGGCGCGCTGGCGCAGGCCATCGAGCGTCATCGTCCGGCGGCGTGCTGGCTGATGACCAGTTTCCAGAATCCGCTGGGCTGCACGCTGTCCGAGGAAAGGAAACGCGCGTTGGTGGAACTGCTGGATCGCCACGACATCCCGCTGATCGAGGACGACGTGTATGCCGAACTGTACTTCGGCGAGCGCCGCCCGCTGCCCGCCAAGGCCTTCGATCGCGGCGGGCGGGTGATGCACTGCGGTTCGTTCTCCAAGAGCCTGGCGCCGGGCTACCGGGTCGGCTGGGTGGCGCCGGGCCGCTACACCCGCGAGATCGCCCACCACAAGCTGACCTTCTCGCTGGCGACCTCGGCACCGGGCCAGCTCGGCCTGGCGGCCTACCTGGAGAAGGGCGGCTATGAGCGTCATCTTCGCCGCCTGCGCAAGGTGCTGGAACAACAACAGCAGGAATACATGGGCGCCATCGCGCGCCATTTTCCCGAAGGCACGCGGGTGACCCGGCCACAGGGCGGCTATTTCCTGTGGCTGGAATTGCCAACACGGGTGGACGCGCTCTTGCTGCATCGCCAGGCACTGGCGCAGGGCATCAGCCTTGCGCCCGGACCGATGTTCTCGGCCAGCCGCGCGTTCCGGCATTGCATCCGCCTCAACCACGGGCACCCGCTGGATGCGCGCGCCGAAAACGCCCTCGCCACGCTGGGCCGGCTGGTCACCGCCCAGATCCAGGATCCTGTGCTGCGGGATTGACGTGAGTCGCGAGCTTTTCCCTGGCGTCCACGTATCCGGTGTCGCGACTGACGTCGCTCCTACAAGCAAGAGTGCAGACATTTCCGGCATCTCGCCCCGGATGCCTGCCGGCCGATACCCGTCATAGCCGGCGGTCTTTCCTGTAGGAGCGACGTGAGTCGCGAGCTCTTCCCTGGCGTCCACGAATCCGGTGTCGCGACTGACGTCGCTTCTACAAGGAAGAGTGCGGGCATTAACCCGCTTTAACAGGTGGTCTTTCCTGTAGGAGCGACGTGAGTCGCGAGCTTTTCCCTGACGCCCACGAGCCCGCTGTCGCGACTGACGCCGCTCCTACAGAATCTTGACCGGACCGGTGACGGAAGGTCTCTTACAATACCGTCGACATGCGCAAGATCATCCACATCGACATGGACGCGTTCTACGCGTCGGTGGAGCAACGCGACGATCCCTCGTTGCGTGGCAAGCCGGTGATCGTCGCCTGGCGCGGCACTCGCTCGGTGGTATGCGCGGCGTCCTACGAGGCGCGCACGTTCGGGGTGCGTTCGGCGATGCCGGCGGTGCGTGCCGAGCGGCTGTGCCCGGACGGCATCTTCGTGCCGCCGGATTTCGTCCGCTACAAGGCGGTGTCGCGGCAGGTGCGCGAGATCTTCCTGCGCCAGACCGATCTGGTCGAACCGCTGTCGCTGGACGAAGCCTACCTGGATGTCACCGAATCGCGGACCGGGCTGCCTTCGGCCACCGCCATCGCCGAGACCATCCGCGCGCAGATCCGCGAAGAGACCGCCCTGACCGCGTCGGCCGGGGTGGCGCCGAACAAGTTCCTCGCCAAGATCGCCTCGGACTGGCGCAAGCCCGATGGCCTGTTCGTGATCCGGCCGCGGCAGGTCGAGGCCTTCCTCACCCCGCTGCCGGTGGAACGCATCCCCGGCGTGGGCAAGGTGATGCTGGGCAAGCTGCATGCGCTGGGCATCCGCACGGTGGGCGAGCTGCGCGAGCATCCGCAGGCCGAACTGGAACAGCGCTTCGGCAGTTTCGGCGCCAGCCTGTACCGGCGCGCGCGCGGCGTCGACGAGCGCCCGGTGGAGCCGGACCAGCCGGTACAGTCGATTTCTTCCGAGGACACCTTCGAGCGCGACGTGCCGCTGTCGGCCATCGACGAGCAGGTGCGCCGCCTCGCCGGCAAGACCTGGGAGGCGACCCGCAAGACCGATCGCATCGGCCGCACCGTGGTGCTGAAGCTGAAGACCGCCCAGTTCCGCATCCTCACCCGCAGCTTCACCCCCGAGGCGCCGCCGGCCAACATGGAAGAGTTCACCGCGATCGCGCTGGCATTGCGCGATCGCGTGGACCTGCCGGCGGACACGCTGTACCGATTGGTGGGCGTCGGCTTGTCCGGCTTCCGCGAGCGCGGCGAGGTGGCGGAACAACCCGGGTTGTTCGACGAGTCGCCGAATCTTTCCTTGTAGGAGCGACGTCAGTCGCGACCGCATCCCCCGATCTGCGCAGATTCGTCTCCCGACGTCGGGATGATCCGCCCGGGGCCTCCTGGTTTGAAGGCCCCGATTTTCCTGGTGGTCGCGACTGATGTCGCTCCTACAGGTGCCTAAAAAAGCCCGGCGATTGCCGGGCTTTTCGATGCGGCGCCGCGCTCAGCGCCTGGGCTGGTAGCGCAGGCTCAGGCCGTACTCGCGGCCCGGCTGGTTGTACCAGCCGACGGTTTCGTACTCGCGATCGAACACGTTGTCGACCTTGGCCAGCAGCGTCCACTCAGGCGTGACCGCGTATTCCAGCCGCAGATCGGCGGTGGCGAAGCCACCCAGGCGGGTCGCATTGGTCAGTTCATCGTAGCGGTAGCCCGCGCCGTTGATGGTCGCGCCGACACGGAAGTCGCCGAACGCGCGATCCGCGTCGATGCGGCCGGTGTTGCGCGCGCGGCGCGGCAGCAGGTTGTCGTTGTTGGCGGCGCTGCGATTGCGCGGGTCGGTGTGGCTGAGCTGGGCGGACAGATCCCAACCGGCCAGGGTTACGTCGACGGTGAATTCGGCGCCGCGGATGCGCGCCTCGTCGACCTGCACCATCGCGAAGCGGCTGCCGTCGTAGGTGATCAGATCATCGATGCGGGTTTCATACAGATCCAGCGCCCAGTGCCAGGCGTCGCCGTTCTGGGCGATGCCGACGTTCAGGCTCTTCGACTTTTCCGGTTCCAAGTCGCGGTTGCCGCTCCACGGGTCGTACAGATCGCTGAAGGTCGGCGCCTTGAAGCCGGTGCCGTAGCTCGCGCTGAGCTTGAAGCCCTTGCCGAATCGCATGCCCCAGCCCAGGTTGCCGGTGGTGTGGTTGCCGAATTGCTCGTTGTCGTCGTTGCGCACGCTGGCCTGCAACTGATGCGCGCCGAACTTGCCCTGGTACTCGACGAAGCCGGCGGTATTGCGGCGGCTGTCGGCGGCGTAGTCGGTGGTGCTGTCGAGGTGATCGATGTACCAGTCCGCGCCGACCGTCAGCAACTGGCCCAGGCCCAGGCCGATGTCGGCCTGCGCGCTGGCGGTGTCGCGGTGGGTGTTGTGGGTGCTGTCGTGATCGACTTCGTTGCGGTAGTTGTCGGTCTCGTTGTCGCTGCGGCCGACGTTGACGGTCAGGGCGAAGCGATCGGTCGGCACGTAGCGGACCTTGCCGTTCAACACCTGCTGCACGTTCTCGGTGTAGTTGTAGTAGCCGTCGTACCGGTTCGCGCCTTCGGCGCGCAGCGCGCTGGCTTCGGCGGTCAGCGTATCGGTCAGCTTGTAGCCACCGCGCAGGCTGGCCGAGACGTTGCGGTAGCCGTCGCGATCCGGCTCGTCGGCGTAGCAGCCCCTGCCCGGTGAAATCGAACCACGGCAGGCATTGATGCCATCGGTGCGCTGGTAGGACGCATCGGCGCCGAACCAGCCGCGCTCGCCGCCGCCGCCGAAACCGGCGCTGGCCTGGCGCAGGCCGTTGCTGCCGCCACCGACCTGGAAGTGCGGCGCGTAGCCACCCTGGTTGCGGCGGGTGAAGATCTGGATCACGCCACCGATGGCCTCGGAGCCGTACAGGCTGGAATTCGGGCCGCGCACGATCTCGATGCGATCGATCTGCGCCAGCGGCAGGTCCGGGATGGCGGCGGCGGCGAAGTCGGCCGAGTTCACCCGCACGCCATCGATCAGCACCAGGGTATGGCTGGAGTTGGTGCCGCGCAGGAACAGCGAGGTCTGCTTGCCCAGGCCACCGGCATTGGTCAGGTTGATGCCGGCGCGACCGCGCAGCAGATCCTGCAGCGAGGACGCCTGGCTGCGCTCGATGTCGGCGCGGTCGATCACCTGCGCCGGCACCAGGCTGTCTTCCAGCGCGATCGCGGTGCGGGTGCTGGTGACGACGACGTCGTCCAGCTGGGTGGCGTCCTGGGCGAGGGCCAGGCCCGGCAGGGCCAGGGCGACGGCCAGGGACAGGGTACGAAGATGTGGCATTGCAGTCGGCTCCATGCGCCGCGCGCTCCCGCGCGGCATGAGGGGGAGGCGGCAACGCGGGAACGGGAAGACAGCGGAAACGACCGTACGCACGGCGCTCGCCGCCGCAACGCCCGCCGCGTCGCAACCAGTCGTTCTTTCGGGCCGGTCTCCGGGCTTGCGAGTGCGATGGCGACCATCGCCGGCCAGGGCGCCTTCCCGTGCGGATGCACAGTGGCGTATGCCCAGGCCTGGCTCGCTTACCGTTGCGGGGGCAGCGCCGGAATCACCCGCGTCGGCGCCGAGGCGGCGCATGCGGATTCACCGGCTTCCCGTTTCAACCCGGGGCGGAACCGCCCGCGGGTCACCAGAAAGCGCGGCGATTCTAGCAGAAGCCGGTCCGGCGGGAGCCGGACGGCGGACCCGGTTCGGCGCGCGGCCGGGCGGCGGTCACGCCTCCCGTAGAATCGCGACTCTCCTCCATAGAAAGAAACCCGCACGTGTCCCAGGACTGGATCCACGCCGACTGCCGGCAGCCCTCCCCCGAACATCGCGAACGCGCGCGCGCGCGCCAGGATGAGCTGACCAAGCCGCAGGGATCGCTCGGGCGCGTCGAAACCCTGGCGATCGAACTGGCGGCGTTGCAGCACCGGGATCGCCCGGTGGCGACACGGGTGCCGGTGATCGTGTTCGCCGGTGATCATGGCGTGACGGCGCAGGGGGTGTCCGCGTTTCCGTCCGAGGTCACGGTGCAGATGCTGCACAACTTCGCCAACGGCGGCGCGGCGATTTCGGTGTTGGCGCGTGAACTCGGCCTGCCGCTGTCGCTGGTGGATGCCGGTACCCGGGCCAGCCAGGCCATTGCCGGCGTGCACGCCGACAAGCCCTGCCACGGTACCCGCGACTTCAGCGTCGAAGCGGCGATGAGCGAGGACGAACTCGCACACGCGCTGGCCGCCGGGCGCCGCGCGGTCGAGGCGGCGGGCGATGCGGATCTGTTCGTGTTCGGCGAGATGGGCATCGGCAACACCACGGCCGCCAGTGCGCTGGCCTGCGTGCTGGCGGATCTGCCGCTGGAGGAACTGGTCGGCGCGGGCACCGGATTGCAGGGCGATCGCATCGCCCACAAGCAGCAGGTAATCGCGGATGCGTTGGCGCTGCACCGCCCCCACATCGCCGCCGCCGAAGCGCCCGCGCGCGAAACACTGCGTCGGGTCGGTGGACTGGAAATCGCGGCGATGGCCGGCGCGATGATCGCCGCCGCGCAGCGCGGCGTGCCGGTGCTGGTGGACGGCTTCATCGTCTCGGCGGCGGCGCTGGCCGCGGTGGCGCTGCAACCGCAGGCGCGGCCGTGGCTGCTGTTTTCGCACCAGTCCGCCGAGCGCGGCCATGCGCGGGTGCTGGCGGCGCTGGACGCGTGCCCGTTGCTGCACCTGGATCTGCGGCTGGGCGAGGGCAGCGGCGCGGCGCTGGCGCTGCCGCTGTTGCGGCTGGCCTGCGCGTTGCACGCCGGCATGGCGACGTTCGCCGAAGCCGCGGTTTCCGGGCGCGACGAAGCGCCATGATCCTCGACCTGGTGCGCCACGCCTCGACCGGACGTGCCGGCCACTTCGACGGACGCACCGATTCGCCGCTGCTGCCAGGCGCCGCCGATGCGGTCCGTGGCGGTTGCGCGGGCGTCGCCTGGTCGCGGGTGATCAGCTCGCCGCGCCAGCGCGCGCTGCACACCGCACGGGCATTGGCGACTGCGCAGGCGATGCCCGTGGATGTCGTCGAAGACTGGGCCGAATGGGATTTCGGCGACTGGGATGGCCAACATCGCGACGCGATCGCGGTGGACGACGCTGCGCGCCATGCGCTGCAGGCGTTCTACCAGGATCCGGGTGCGTACCCGCCACCCAACGCCGAACCCTGGGCCGACTTCCAGGCGCGCATCGATCGCGCCCTGCGCGCGCTCGCGCCGCTGGATGAGGCATCACCGGTGCTGGTGGTCAGCCACGCCGGCCCGCTGCGGCTGGCACTGGCGCTGGCCTGCGGCCTGCCGCTGGCCGCGCTGTGGGCGATACGCATCGACTACGGCACCCGTTTGCGCCTGCGGGTGCAGACCGACGCGGCGGATCGCCTGTGGGGTGAATTGATCGAGGTGAGGCAGGCATGAGCGTGCGCAAACTGATCCTGGCGGTGCAGTTCCTGACCCGCCTGCCCACGCCGCAGCTGCGCGACTTCCGCGAAGAGGAACTCAGCCGCACCGCGGTCTACTTCCCGCTGGTGGGCGTGTTGATCGGCGTGCTGGTGGTCCTGCCGCTGTGGGCGCTGGACATGCGGCCATGGCTGGCGGGGCTGCTGGCGCTGATCGCGTGGGTATGGGTGACCGGCGCGCTGCACCTGGATGGCCTGGGCGACGTGGCCGATGCCTTCGGCGCGGCGCACCGCAATCCGCAGCGGTTCCTGGAGGTGCTGAAGGATCCGCACATGGGCGTGTTCGGCGTGGTCACGATCGTGCTGCAGGTGCTGGCCAAGTTCGTGCTGCTCGCCGAACTGGCCGACGGTGCATGGCTGTGGGGCGTGCTGCTGGTGCCGGCCTGGGCGCGCTGGGCCACCACATTGCTGTGGAGCCGCTGGTTGCCGCCGCTGCACGCCGGCATGGCCGAACGCTTCGCCTGGTATCGCAACGAAGGCGCGTACTGGGATTGGGCCTGGGGCGTGGCGCTGGCGGCGATCAGCCTGTGGCTGGCGCCGCCGCTGCTGGTCTGCCTGCTGCTGGCGCCGCTGACCGCGTGGTACTGGAAACGCCGGCTGGGCGGCATTTCCGGTGATTGCCTGGGCGCCAGCACCGAAGTGCTGGAAACCCTGCTGCTGCTCGCATTGGCGCTGGCGCCGGCGACCTGGCGCCTGCTCTGAGGCCGGCGACTCAGTCGTCCTGATCGCCGCCGGGCGAATCGAACAGGTTCATCGCCGGCGCGCCGCCTTCCTCTTCCTGCACATGGGTCGTGGTCACCGGCGCGGCGGCGGGGCGGCCCCGGGGCGGCGGCAGCAGCGCGGCGGCCGCGTCGTAGGCCACCAGCAGTTCGCCCCGACGTGCCTCCGGCAACTGCTGCCAGTGGCAATCCAGCAGCGCGCCTTCCAGCGCGTACAGCAGATTGAGGCTGGGGCGGAAGCCGGCGCGCTTGACCCGCATGAAGGCCTCGACCGATCCCACCGCCACCAGATCCTCCTGCGTGCGCAGGCCGACCTGGCGCAGCCAGGCCGCCGACTTGGGACCGATGTTGCGCATCTTGGCGGTGCTGATGCTCATGCCAGCGCCTCCACGAAGATCGCCGCGACGGTTTCCAGGCCCTGTTGATCCTCCGCGTCGAAACGCGCCAGGCGCGGGCTGTCCAGATCGAGTACGCCGACCAGGCGATCGTGCTTGACCAGCGGCACCACCAGTTCCGAACGCGAGGCGCTGTCGCAGGCGATGTGGCCCGGGAACGCCTCCACGTCCTCGACCCGCTGGGTCTGGCGGGTCCGCGCGGCCGCGCCGCAGACGCCCTTGTCCAGGGCGATCCGCACGCAGGCCGGCAGGCCCTGGAACGGGCCGACGACCAACTCGGTGCCGTCGTAGAAATAGAAGCCGGCCCAGTTGAGATCCGGCAGGGCGTGGTAAATCAGCGCCGACAGGTTGGCGGCATTGGCGATGCGGTCGCTCTCGCCGCTGAGCAGGGCGCGCGCCTGGGCGGCCAACTGCGCGTATTGTTCCGGTTTGCTGCCGGTCAGGGTCTGGCTGGTGAAGGACATCGCTCGATTCTAGCCCGACCCGTGATGGGGCCGGTGCGCCGGGAAATGGATGGATTGATGAAGAGAACGTGATGGCCGGCAAAAACAGGACGTCGTCACCGGACCGGGAGTGCCGGCGGTCGATGGGCTGGCAATCGCGGGGACGCCCGCTACCATCCTCGGTCCTGCGCCGCGCGCGCATCGGAACCCTCAACGGATGCAGAGCTTCTTCGTTACCGGCACCGATACCGGAGCCGGCAAGACCTTCGCCAGCACCACCCTGCTGCATGCGCTGCGCGGACGCGGTCACCGGGCCATCGGGATGAAGCCGGTCGCCAGCGGCTGCGAACGCACCGCGGACGGCTGGCGCAACGAGGATGCGCTGGCCTTGCTGGCCGCCAGCGAACCCCGTCCCGCGTATGCGGACCTCAATCCCTATGCGCTGCCCGAACCGCTGGCGCCGGAAATCGCCGCGCGCGAAGCCGGCGTGACCCTGGCCCTGGCGCCCATCGTCGACGCGTACGGGCGCTTGCGGTCGCAGGCGGATGTCGTGGTGGTGGAAGGCGTGGGCGGCTGGGCGGCGCCGCTGTCGGCCTCGCTGGATCAGTTGGATCTGGTGCGCGCGCTGCGCTTGCCGGTGGTGCTGGTGGTGGGCATGCGGCTGGGTTGTCTCAACCACGCGCGCCTGACCGAACGCGCCATCTGCGCCGATGGCGCCGAACTGATCGGCTGGATCGCCAACGAGGTGGATCCGGACATGGCGCGGCGGGACGAGAATTTCGAACTGCTGAAGGCGCGCATCGAGGCGCCGTGCTGGGGGCGGTTGGCGCATCGCACCCCGGTGGATCCGGCGGCGATGGCGGATCGGATGGTGTTGCCGGGTTAGGTGGGCTGCGCCTGGCCGGGGAGGGGTTCGATGCTTGTGTCTGGAGAAGCGGATTTCCAACAAGCGTGGAATTCGGCGAAGAGCGCCCCCATCCGCCTTCGGCACCTTCCCCCGCGGGCGGGGGGAAGGGGACGTCGGGCATAAAAAAGGCCCGGCAGCGCGAGGCGCTGGCCGGGCCGGATTGCGCGGTGGGAGGGGAGTCCGCGCAAATTTCAGAGAGAGCTTTTAAAACCGTATTACTTGGCGGCCTTGGCAGCCTTGGTCGCCTTGGCCACGGTGGCCTGGACGTTGTCGGTGGCGGCTTCGTACTGGCTCTTGGCCAGCTGGCCGAATGCTTCACCGGTCTTCAGGGCCAGACCGAACACTTCCTGGCCGGCGGCGACGAGGCGCTCGGTGTTGTCCTTGGCGATCTGCACGCCCTTCGGCCACAGGGTCTTGTAGCTGTCGAGATCACGCACTTCGGCCAGCTCGCCGAAGAAGGCGGTGGTGGCGTCGACGTTCTTCTCGAAGGTCTTCAGCTGGACGCCGAAGATGGTTTCGGCGCTTTCCAGGGCCAGACGGTTCGCGCGGGCAGCGGCCGCCGCGAACTGATGCGTGTAGGTGCTGAACTGCTCGTTGAACTGGGCGGACATGGTGCACTCCAAAAGGGAATACGAGGATGTTGCGGCGCAGCATACCGAGGTCTTTGTTGCGGTGCAATAAAAGGCGTATGGTTTTCCGACGAACGGTTAGTCCCCGTTAAAAATCAGCCGCTTGCGAGCGAAAGCTGAATAGGGGGCGGGACCGCGCGAGGCCACCGATGCGCGCGGTTCCGCGGCGCTGTCGCCCCGCCCTGGCGCGGTGCAATCGGCCGCCCGCCGTCGCCCCGTCCACGCCCGCTCATCGTCGGGACCGCGCACGGCAAACGGGCCACCCTCGGGTGGCCCGCGCGAAGTGCTCCAGGGTTCGAGCGGCCGGGGACGTGCCGCCGGACGACGTACCGCCGGACTCAGCCGCGGTAGCGGCTGCCGGCGGTGCAGGTTTCGTGGACCACGACCTCGCTCAGGCCGGGCAGGGCCGGCTTGAGCTGCGCCCAGATCCAGGCGGCCAACCGCTCGCTGGTCGGATTCTCCAGCCCCGGGATGTCGTTGAGGTAATGGTGATCCAGGCGATCGTAGACGGGCTTGAACGCCGCCTTGATGTCGGCGAAGTCCATCACCCAGCCGGTATGCGGATCAATCTCGCCGGAGACATGCAGCTCCACCCGGAACGAATGCCCGTGCAGCCGCGCGCACTTGTGCCCTTCGGGCACGTTCGGCAGGCGATGCGCGGCTTCGAGGGTGAAGATCTTGAAAATATCCATGCGCCTATTGTCCGCTGCGGTGCATGAAGGCGGCAAATCCGGCCTCGCCTCTTTTTGGGAAATCCGTCTTCACTGGATTGTAACGATTCGCATTTGCATCTAAGATGCGTCGGCAGCCAGCAACCGACACCGGTTTCGCCAGCGATTCCGTCCCCTCAGGAACCGATGATGAAACCGCTGACCCTGCTGACCGGCACACTCGCGTGGGCCGCCATGGCGACCGCCTCTGCCCATACGCCCTACCTGTCTCCCAGCAACTTCGCGCCGCAGGCCGGCGAGACCGTGGCGCTGGATGCGGCCTTCGCCGAGACCTTCTTCATTCCCGAGGCGGCGTTCGACAACAGCCGCTTCGTGATCACCGGGCCGGACGGCGCCAGCACCGCGCCGGACGCGATGCAGGTGTTCAAGACCCGCGCGGTCGCCGAGCACCGCATGCCGCAGGGCAAGGGCACCTACCGGTTCAGTACCGGCCCGCGCCTGGGCGCGCTGTTCCGCACCTGGGAAGTCGATGGCAAGCGCGGGAGTTCGCGCGATCCGGCGGTGAAGATTCCGGCCGGCGCCAAGCTGCTGTCCAACTTCCAGTCGCTCACCCTGGCCGAAACCTACGTCAGCATCGGCGCGCCGGACACCGCGTCCCTGCGCGCGCGGGGGCAGGGATTGGAGTTCGTGCCGATCGATCATCCCAACGATCTCTATGTGGGCGAGTCGTTCGCCTTCGTCGTCCAGCACGACGGCAAGCCGCTGGCCAACCAGCCGGTTGAAATCACCGAGGCGGTCTGGACGTCGGATCGCAAGCCGCAGGTCGTGAACCTGACCACCGACGCCGAGGGCCGGGTGAGCTTCCCGCTGCAACGCGCCGGCACCTGGCTGGCGCTGTCGCGCCATCGCACGCCGGCACCCGCCGGTGCGCCGGTGGACGAATACAGCCTCAGCTACACGCTGACTTTCCGCGTGCTCGAACCCTGAGTCGCCCTCTTCGGATTTGTTGGAGTCCACGATGAAAACCACCTACCTCATTGGCGTGGTCGCCACCGCGCTGCTGCTTCCCCACGCCGCCGACGCCTGGCAGTCGCCGCCCGCGCGCCCGCTGGTGGTGGGCCACAGCGACAACATCACCGCGTTCATCGCCCAGCATGACGGCAATGGCGACGGCCGCCTGGGCTGGGACGAATTCGACGCCTTCCGCCGCCAGCGCTTTGATGCCACCGATGCCAACCGCGACGGCAGCGTGGACGTGGAAGAGTACGTACGCGAGTTCGACGCCCGATCCCGGCAGGCGCGGGAACAGGCGCGCGAGGACCAGATGACCCAGGCGGCGCGCCGGTTCGAGGCGCTGGACGCCGATCGCGATGGGCGCGTGTCGCGGGCCGAGTTCGACGCCTCTGGCGAACGGGTGTTCGCCGAAGGCAGGAAGGCACTGGAAAAGGAGAACACCGAACTGGCGAAGAGCGGCGACGCGGCCACCGAACGCGCCGCGCGCGCCGAGCGCAGGCGCAGCCGGATGGAACTGCCCAGCGCGCATACCGGCGACGGCTTCCTGGCGCTGTACGACGGCGATGGTGATGGCCAGGTCGATCGCGCGGAGTTCGACCGTGCCCGCGCCGGACAGTTCGAACGCACCGACGCCAACCGGGACGGCGTGCTGGACCGCGAGGAATACCTGGCGGAATTCCGCCAGCGCCTGGACCAGCACCACGCCGCGCTGGGCGGCGGTTCGGACAGGCAGACGCGTGTGCGTTTCGCCGCCCTGGACACGGACAAGGATGGCCGGATGACCTTCGCCGAATACCAGGTATCCGGGCGACGCAGTTTCGACGGTGCGGACCGCAATCACGACGGCGTGGTCGATGCGGCCGACGCGGCGTTGCCGCCGCCGGCGCGGCCGCCCCGCACCGCCGCGGGACGCTGACAGACGCCGGCATGGGGATGCCGATGAACACTGCATCGCTCCAAGGGATGCCCCTACGCGCGGACCCCGCGCGACGCCTCCCGCCGCGGCGGCGCGTCGACCCCTGCCGGCACCCGCGATAGCGGGCGCCACCCCGTTTCCCGCATCGCCCGTGCGCGATGCCTCGCCCAGCAACGCAGGCCGCCGATGGCGGCGGCAGCCAGGACCGGAGCGCTCCCCTCGAAGCGCGCATTTCCCTTCCCGACTGTCGGAGTCCCACCATGAAACCGTCCTCCCGCCTGCTCGCGCTGGCCATCGCGTCGAGCCTCTCCTTCCCGCTGTACGCTGAAACCCCGTCCGATGCCGACGCTACCAAGACCTTCGACCCCGTCGAGGTGAAGGCAGAGCGCGAAAAGCGCAAGTCCGCCAACCAGAACGTCACCGTCATCGACGCCGGCCAGATGGAGAACGAGATGGCGGAGAACATGGAGGATGTCATCCGCTACATCCCCGGCGTCAGCATCGTCGACATGGGCCGCTTCGGCGACAACGGCTTCAACATCCGCGGCATCGAGGGCGATCGCGTCGCCATGACCGTTGATGGCCTGAGCATGGCCGAAAGCCTGGAGACCGCGCGCAGCTACGAGTTCTTCCGGGCCGGGCGCGGTGGCGTGGACATCGATTCGCTGAAGGCGGTCGAAGTGATCAAGGGACCGGACTCGATTGCCGCCGGCAGCGGCGCGCTGGGCGGCGCGGTGGTCTTCACCACCAAGGATCCCGCCGACTATCTGAATGCGGCGGGCAACGACACCCACGTCGGCCTCAAGCTCGGCCATACCAGCCACAACGACGAGAAACTCGGCTCGCTGACCCTGGCCAACCGCACCGGCATCGTCGAATCGATGCTGGTCTACACCCGGCGCAAGGCGCATGAGGCCGAGGGCTGGTACGACCGCACGGCGGTGGAAACCGGCAGCGCGCGCCGCCTGCCGGATCCGATCGATCACGACAGTACCAACGTGCTGGCCAAGGTCGATTTCGTGATCAGCGACGCGCACCGGCTGGGCGCGGTCTACGAACGCAATCGGGTCGACAATCGGGTCGACAACCTGAGCCGGGTCAGCGCGCCGGGCTATCTCGAACGCTGGGGCGACGACAGCAGCGAGCGCGACCGCTACGGCATCCGCTACCGGTGGAATGCCGGCAATGCGGTGTTCGATACCTTCGAACTGCAGGCCGACCGCCAGGAGACCAAGAGCCGCGGCATCACCCGCATCCTGACCGGCAGTGGCACCTCCAGCACGCCGGCCACGCCGGTCACCACGCCGTGTACTCGCGCGCTGACCTGCTGGCGCGCCGAGGATCGCACCACCGAGCAGACCCTGGACCGGGTGGCGCTGGATTTCGACAAGGCGCTGGAAATGGCGTCGGTCCGGCATGCGCTGGTCTACGGCGCCGCCTGGCAGCAGCGCGACATCGACTTCCTTGCCATCGACTACCGCTGGAACAACCGCGGTGCGCTGGATACCGCCACGGTGGATCCGGCGCAGGTGCCGAAGACCGACGCGACCTCCTGGAACCTGTATCTGCGCGACCGCATCGGCTTCCTGGATGATCGCCTGCAGCTTACCCTGGGCGCGCGCTACGACCGCTACGACTATTCGCCGCGGGTGGGCGGCACCTTCCTGGATCCGACCGGCAGCGTGCGCGACGTCAGTTTCGCCGCGCCCACCTGGCAGGCCGGCGTCAGCTATCAGTTCCTGCCGCGTCAGTCGCTGTGGTTGCAGGTCGGACGCGGCTTCCGCGCACCGACCACCGGGGAGATGTATGCGCCCACCAGCACCACCCAGATCATCGAGGTGGCGACCGGCAACACCGTGCAGGTACCGACCTCGGCCGCCAATCCGGATCTGGAGGCGGAAAAGAGCCTGAGCGCGGAGCTGGGCTATCGCTGGGAAAGCGACAACGCGCGTTTCGGCATCTCGGTGTTCCGGGATCGCTACGACGATTTCATCGAAAGCGTGCGCCTGACCGCCAATCCCGGGACCGCGTACCAGAGCTGTTCGCGCGGCACCTGCACCACCCGGTTCGGCTACGACTACAACACGCTGGCCAATGTCGGCGAAGTCACCGTCAAGGGCGTCGAGCTGGAAGGCCTGTGGCGCTTGGGGGACACCTGGCTGCTGCGCACGGCCTGGTCGCACAACGAGGGTGAACAGAAGGACGGACGCCCCCTGGACAGCATCAACCCGGACAAGGGGGTGCTGGGCCTGAGCTGGCAGGGCTGGGACGACCGCCTGCGCATCACCGGCAACCTGACCCATTCGCTGGCCAAGAAGGGACGCGACGCGGATCTGCAGCCGGACGTGTTCGGACAGGTGCCGCAGCGCTTCCTGAGCGATGCCTACACGACGATCGACCTGTTCGGAAGCCTGCGCGTGAACGAGCACCTGCGCATCAACGCCGGCGTGTACAACCTGATGGACGAGCGCTACTACCAGTGGGCGCGCATCCGCAACGTCACCCGCGGCGACTTCTACCTGTACGGCTACGCCACCGACGACGGCATCGGCCGCTACAGCGAGCCCGGCCGCAATTACCGCGTGTCGGTGTCGTACAGCTTCTGAAGCCATTTCCGGGCGCATGGGAAATCCATGCGCCCGCGGCATCGCGCCTAGTCCGCCGCCGCCGCCGCCGCCGGACGCTTGCCTGGCGTGAAATCGATGCGTCGGCGCTCACGGATGCGTTCGCCCTCTATCCGGCCTTCCACCAGTTCGTAGCCAAGCAGCGCGAACACGCGATCACCGATGAACAGGGGCCGGGCATTGCCGTACCAGTCCATGCAGCTGGCGCGGCAATCATCGTCCTTGCCGGTATCGGAAGCCGTGTCCAGTTGCCCCATCCCGCTCAATCGCAGAGCGCGGTTGCGCAGATAGAGCACGCCAGCCGAGCCCTCGAGATAGTGCTCCATGTCTTCCCGTGTCCGCCGCGCCACCGGCAACCCCACGATGCCCACATCGGGTTGCTGGCGCTTGTAGAAGAATCCGTGCGTGCGGGATTCGCCTTGCGCGGCGTTCCGCTGCACGAAGCTGCTGACCGTCGCTGCGCGTTCGCCCAGGCGCAGGCTGGTGAAGTGCAGGTCATCGCCGGCGTTGCCGACCAGCACGCCATCCGCGCCGATCGCCTCGATGCGCTCCACCGCGTGCGCGAGGACCAGTGTTTGCGCCGGGTCACGCTGCTCGTAGCGCAGGGCATGCGCCAGTGCCCGATCATCCTCATTGGTATCGCGGCCCCAGCGGGTTTCGTTGTCGCCGTTGTAGACCAGCCAGTCGCCGATGTAGCGGTTCTGCGGGTCGTATCGGGAGACGGGCGGAAGCGGCAGGTAATGCCACGATTGCGCCGCGTCGCTGCCGTCGCCGAATGCGGTTAGCGGCACGCGCAGCAACGCCGTGTCGCCCTCGCGGGTTTCCGCCTTCCACATGCCCTCGCCGGGTGATTCGGCGGTCACAAGGACGTTGAGGTAGCCATCCGCTCCCTGCAGGAATGACAGCTGGTCGATGGGGCCACCACTGGTCTTCAGGCCGGTCGGGGCACTGCCGTCGAGCGGGATGCGGAACACCGAGGAGCGCGCCGGTGCGTTGTCGTCGTCCGGATACTCGCTCGTCCATATGAAGACGGAATCGGCGGAGACATAGAACACGCGGCCCTCGGGCCCCAGCACGGCGGTGGACTCGCAGGCCATGTCGCGCCGGGACAGGTCGCAGCGGGTCACGGTATGCAGGGCCAGCGAATCCTTGAATGGGTCCAGGGTGTCGTCGCTGCGATGGATGCGGGTGGCCGGCAGGATGCGTTCGAACTTTCCGTTGTTCCCATCCTCGCGTCGCCACTGGCGGAGCGCCGGATAGAAGCTGTCGCTTCCGAGCTTCCAGGGGGACAGTTCCAGCGGCGAATAGAAGATCAGGGTCTGCCCGATCAGGCGACTGGCGTAGTTGCGCGAGGAATAGTAGTCGTTGGCCCGCAGCTGGTAGGTGGCGCGATACGCCAGCCGGCCTTCCGCATCAATGTCGAACAGGCCGATCTCCGTGCCGCCGCGGTCGTAGCTGTAGCCGATGACGGCGATGGTGTCGCCGGTGATCAGCATTTCGTCGTACCAGCTGCCACCGGGATCCACACCGGGTCCAAAAGCATCTATGGATGCGACCGCGCGCAGCGCGTCGCCGCCAACTTCCAAAGTAAACAACCGGCCGCGCCTCAGTACTACCAGATGGCGTCCGTGTTGCTTGACGATGCCGCCCTCGTCGACGCCCGCGGTCTGGACGTTGGTGATGGATTCGGAGTCGGCGATCGCACCGCTGACGGTGACGGTATCCAGCGACCCCGATCCCGGTTCGGAAGCGCTGCCAGGAGAAAGCAGGAGGGCGTAAACAGGGGCGGGCGCCGGGAGCGGTGATGATTCTGCCTTTCGTCGGGCGTCCTGCTTGCGGCGCTCCTCCGCCTGCCGCCAGCGCGACAACTGGGCTTCCCAGCTTTCCTGGTCATAGGCGGGAAGCGTTTTGCCGGCGGCGCGATTGTGAGGATTCGCCGAGCAGGCCACGTTCGCGGCCATGCATGCCAACAGGACCAGCAGGCCTATCGACTGATTGCGCACCATTCGTCCCCGCTCCCTGGCCGGGCATCGGCCCCGTTGATGATGGTAAACGGGACCGGGGATGAAGCGGGGTTATCCGGGTGCGATCAGCGTCCCTGGCCGCCCCGACCGCCGCGTGCGCCGGCACGCCCGTCCTGGCGCCGGCCACCGCCACCGCCATGCTTCTTCGGACCGGCGTGGGCGTGGCGCGGAGCTTCGCCGTGCGGACGGCGGTTGTGCTTGCGCGGGGCCTTGTTGCCGGCGGGACGGTCGTCGTGGCCGGCCTGCGAGTTGCCCCAGCGGATCGGCACCTGCGGTTCGAAGCCACGCACTTCCACGATGTCCAGATCACGCTTGAGCATGCGGTTGATCTGGCGCAGCAGCTTGGCCTCGTCCTGGGCGACGATCGAGATCGCCTCGCCCTGCGCGCCGGCGCGGCCGGTGCGGCCGATGCGATGCACGTAGTCCTCGGCCACCATCGGCAGGTCGAAGTTGATCACCCGCGGCAGCTGGTCGATATCGATGCCGCGCGCGGCGATGTCGGTGGCGACCAGCACGTTGACCCGGCCGGCCTTGAAGTCGCCCAGCGCGCGCAGGCGCGCGCCCTGCGACTTGTTGCCGTGGATCGCCGCGGCGCGCACGCCGCTCTTTTCCAGGAACGTCGCCAGCTTGTCGCAGCCGTGCTTGGTGCGGCCGAACACCAGCGTCTGCACGCGACTGTCGGCGGCCAGCAGGTGCAGCAGCAGTTCGCGCTTGCGGCCGCCGTCGACCGGATGCACGCGGTGGGTGATGGTGTCGGCGACGGTGTTGCTCGGGGTCACCTGCACCTGGTGCGGCTCGTGCATGAACTCCAGCGCCAGCTCGCGGATCGGATCGGCGAAGGTGGCCGAGAACAGCAGGGTCTGGCGGTTCTGGCGCGGCAGCTTGGCGAGGATGCGCTTGATCGAGGGCAGGAAGCCCATGTCGAGCATGCGATCGGCCTCGTCCAGCACCAGCACCTCGATGCCGGACAGGTCCACGCTGCGGCGCTCGATATGGTCGATCAGGCGGCCCGGGCAGGCGATGACCAGATCCACGCCACGGCGCAGCGCGTCGAGCTGGTTGCCCATGCCGACGCCGCCGTAGATGGTGGTGCTGGGAATGCGCAGGTACTTGCCGTAGGCGCGCAGGCTGTCATGCACCTGCACGGCCAGTTCGCGGGTCGGGGTGAGGATCAGCGCACGCGGCTTGCGGCCGCCGCGCGGGGCGACTTCCTGCGGGGTGGTCGCCAGGTACTGGATCAGCGGCAGGCCGAACGCGGCGGTCTTGCCGGTGCCGGTCTGGGCGCCAGCCAGCAGGTCGTGGCCGGCCAGCGCGAGCGGGATGGCCTGGGCCTGGACCGGGGTGGGCTCGGTGTAGCCCTGCTCATCCAGCGCGCGCAGCAGTGCCGGCGCCAGGCCGAGGGATTCAAACGTCATTGCGGAATACTCCAAAGGCGGCGGACGCCACCCGCGCCGGCGGCGCGCGGTCAGGCGCGGCGGCGATGGCGGATCGGCCGTTTACCCGTAGCGTTCCCTGGAAACCGCGCTGCGAGAGGGGAAAAAGGCGGAAGACGCCACATGGCGACTCCGGGTTTGCGCAGCGAAAGCAGTCGGAGTGGAGCGGATGCGGGACCGCGGGGGGCCGGCATCGGCGGACCGTTGGGGAAACGAACGGCCGCTGGCAAACGGCGCGCACTTTAACCGATTCCGGGGCGCAGCGGGGGTTTCCGGGCGCGGAAAGCACGGTTTTCCGTTCAGCCGAAAGGAATGCCGGGCCAGGCCGATATACTATAAGCCCCTGTTTTCACGACCCGGCCGCCCCCAATGAGCCTGCGTGTACTGCGCCACAACGGACCCCCCGTTGTCCCCGCCAACCGCGGGGACACCGATCCCCTGGCCGGCCCGGCGCAGGGTGACTGCGTGGGCTGCCAGGTCCGCCACCTGGCGGTCTGCGCGGCGCTGCCGCTGGACCAGGCGCGCGCGCTGGAAACCCTGGCCGGCGACATTCCGCTCAAGGCCGGCGAAGTGCTGGCCCGGGAAGGTGACTCCCGCCGCGACGTGTTCACCGTCACCGTCGGCGCGCTGCGCCGGATCCGCCTGCTGGCCGACGGCCGCCGGCTGGTCGCCGGATTCCTGATGCCGGGCGATTTCATCGGTTTCAGCGGCGCGACCCACTACCGCCATTCGATCGAGGCGATCGTCGACAGCGAACTGTGCGCGTTCTCCATGCAGGACATGCGCACGCTGTGCTCGCGCTATCCGGAACTGGAGCGCGAACTGCTGGAACGCGCCTGCGTGGAACTGGACGCCACCCGCGACAACCTGATGTCGCTGGCGCGAATGACCCCGCTGGAGCGGCTGGCCTCGTTCCTGCTGGACATGCATGCGCGCCGCCGCCGCCAGGGTTACAGCGGCGAAGAGGTGGTGCTGCCGATGTCGCGCACCGACATCGCCGACTACCTGGGCCTGACCGTGGAAACGGTGAGCCGCAGTTTCACCCGCCTGCGCCAGGACGGCATGATCGCCACCGACGACCCGCACCGGGTCACCCTGAAGGATCGCAAGCGGCTGGCCTCGCTGGCCGAAATGCGCGAGTAGGCCGGCGCGCATCGGGCCGGCCCGAAAGACACGCGCACAGCGGAGCTTGCTCCGCTTTTTTTGTTTTTGTTCGTGGCCGGGTGATGGCCCGGCACGTGATGCGTCGCGGGCGGGACGCGCCCGGTTCCACGCGAGCACCGACCTACGCAGGCTCCGGCCACAGCCGGCCGTCGATGAGGCGATAGGTCTCGTGCACGCTGCCGGCGGGCAGGGGCGCGTGGGTGATGATGAGCACGCTGCGATCGGCGGCGGCTTCTACGATGTCGCGCATCAGCGCGTCGGCCGTGTCCTGGTCCAGGCCTTCGGTGGGCTCGTCGAGCAGCAGCAGCGGCGCATCGCGCAGCAACGCGCGGGCCAGCGCCAGCCGCCGCGCCTGGCCGGCCGACAGGGTCGCGCCGCTTTCGCCGACCCAGCCGTCGAGGCCGTCTTTCCAGCCGCGCACCAGCGTGTCCAGGCGGACCTGCGCCAGCGCCTGCCACAGGCGTGCGTCATCGGCGCCGGGTGCGCCCAGCTGCAGGTTCTCGCGCACGCTGCCGGCGAACACCGGCGCTTCCTGCGGCAGCCAGGCCAGGCGCGCATGCCAGTCCGCGCCGCGGAATCCGCGCAGATCCTCGCCGCCGTAGCGCAGGCGGCCCTCGACCGGATCGCGCAGGCGCAGCAACAGGGCGAGCAGGGAAGACTTGCCGGCGCCGCTGTCGCCGCGGATGGCGATGCGCCGCCCGGGCGCGAGCGACAGATCGATGCCGTCCAGCAGCCGCCGGTGTTCGCCCGGCCAGCCGAACACCACGTTCTCCAGCACCAGCGTGCCGGAGGCGGGCACCGGCACCGGTTGCGCGGGTTCACCGGTTTCCGGCACCTGCATCGCCACGTCCTGCAGTCGCCGGGCGGAGGCGCGCGCGGCTTGCCCGGCCTGCCAGGCCAGGCCGATGCCGGCGGCCGCTTCCAGCAGGGCCAGGGTCATGAAGAACAGTCCGCCGGCGGCGGGCGCGTGCAGGCGTCCCGCATCGACGGCAGCGAACAACAACCAGGCCAGCAAGGGCAGCAGCAGCGCGGCCAGCAGGCCATGCACCAGCACGCCATAGGCGAGCCGCCGCTTGCGTCGGCGCTCCTGCGCGGCCAGCGCCGCCGCATCCGCGTCGATGCGTTCCAGCCAGCCGTCCACAGCCTCGAGCGCGGCCAGATCGCTGGCGCCTTCCAGTCCTTCGAGCACCGCGTAGCGCAGGCGCGCGCGTGCTTCGGCGCGTTCGTTTTCCAGCGCGCGCGCGCCGGCCTGGATGGCCCACGGCGTGGCCACCGCGATCAGGCAGAACGCCAGCGCCAGCAGCATGCCTGCGGACGGCAGCAGCCAGAACGCGACCGCGATGCCGAGCACCAGCACCGCCGCCAGCGCCAGCAGCGGGCCGAGCGCGCGTACCAGCAGGCCGTCGACGGCTTCGATGTCGGCGACCAGGCGCGCCAGCAGATCGCCCACGCGGTAGCGACCCAGGCCCAGCGGCGCCAGCGGCAGCGCGCGGCGGAAGAACCACACGCGCAGGTCCCGCGCCAACCCCAGGGTGACGTCGTGGCCGACCAGTTTTTCCGCGTAGCGCGAGAGGATGCGGGCGAAGGTGAAAGCGCGGATGCCGGCCGACGGACCGAAGAAATTGAAGCCGATCGCCGCGCTGCCGGCCAGCGCGGTGGCGGTGAGGAAGTGTCCGGCCAGGCCAAGCAGGCCGGTGCCGGCCAGCAGGGTGATCAGCAACAGGGCGAAGGTCAGCGCGATGCCGCGCGCGTGCCGGCGGAACACCCCGCGCAGGTCGTCGGCTCGCGCGCTCATGCCGATGCCTCCGCTGCGTGGACCTGCGCATCGCGCAGATCCAGCACGCGGCCGATCATCCGCATCGCCGCCGGACTGTGGGTGGCCATGATCAGGGTGCGGCCACGGGCGAAATCATCCAGTGCGCGCAGCACGGCCTGTTCGGTTTCCGGATCGAGGAACGCGGTGGGTTCGTCCAGCAGCAGCAGCGTGGGCCTGCGCAGGAACAGCCGCGCCAGCGCAACCCGGCGCGCTTCGCCACCGGACAGACCGAAACCGCGTTCACCGATCGGCGTATCCAGGCCCTGTGGCAGGCGATGCGCGAAGCGCATCACCTGGGCGGCTTCGGCGGCGGCGTGCAGATCCGCCTCGCTGGCATCCGGCGCGGCGATGCGCAGGTTGTCGGCCAGGCTGCCCTGGAACAGGAACGGTCGCTGCGGCGCATAGCCGATGCGCGGCGGCGTGCCGTAGCGAATCGATCCTTCGGCGGGCGGCAACCAGCCGGCCAGTGCCTCCAGCAGCGTGCTCTTGCCGCCGCCGCTGGCGCCGACGATCGCGAGGTGTCCGCCGGCTTCCACGTCGAAGGACAGATCCCGCAGCACCCGTGGCGCTTCGGCGGCCGGACGCAGCGCCAGGCCTTGCACCCGCAACGCGGGTGCCTGCGCAGCCAGGACATCGGGTGCGTACGGGGAAGGCGACGCAGGCGCATCCTCCGCGTCCTCCAGCAACCGCGCCATCTCGCCGGCCGCCGCCAGCGCCGCCGCGCGATCGTGGTAATGCGCCGCCAGGCGTCGCAGCGGCGCATAGAACTCCGGCGCCAGCAGCAGGCAGAACACGCCGGTCGCCAAATCCAGCGGCGGTCCGCGCAGATCGAGCATGCCCAGATAGGTCAGGCCCAGGTACAAGGCGATCATCGCCACGCTCAGCGAAGCGAAGAACTCCAGCACCGTCGAGGACAGGAAGGCGATGCGCAGGACTTTCAGGCTGCTGCGCCGCAATCCCTCGGCGGCCTGTTCGATGCCGGCCAGTTCGGCGTCGCCACGTCCGTACAACCGGATCAGGCCTAGGCCGCGCAGGCGATCGGCGAAATGCCCGCCCATCCGCGCCAGCGCCTGCAGTTGCCTGCGGCTGGCCGCTTCCGCGCCCCAGCCGACCAGCATCATGAAAACCGGCGCCAGCGGCAGGGTGAACAGCAGGATCAGGCCGACCATGCGATCCGCCCAGAACGCGGCGACCAGGATCAGCAGCGGTACCGCCACCACTTCCAGGCGCACCGGCAGGAAGCCGCCGATGTAGCCTTCCAGCGCGTCGACATGGCCGCCGAGCGTCTCCGCCAGTTCGCCGCTGCGCTGGTGGCGCAGCCAGCGTGGGCCGCGCGCCACCAATCGGCGTGCGAGCCGCGCGCGCGCCTGCAGGCGCACGGTTTCCACCGCGTCGTCGGCCAGCCGCCGCGAAGCCCAGGCCAGCAGCGCGCGCAGCACGCCGACCCCGGCCAGTCCCGCCAGCAGCAGCGCCACCGCGCGTGCGGGCGCATGCGCGACGAACACCTGCTGCATCGCCCGGGCGATCAGCCATGCCTGCGGAACGAGCAGTGCGCCCGCCAGCACCGTGCATGCGACGGCCCAGCGCAGCGGCCGCGCACCGAGCGCGGCGAATGTCTTCAGGTGCCGCGCCGCGTTCGGCGCGGGGGCGTCCGCGCCGGAACTCATGTGGGCAGGGTGCGGCAACCCAGCGCGCTGAGCAGGCCATGCAGCGCGGGCGCGTGCGCGAGCCAGGGCCCGGCCAGGGTCAGCAGGCCGGCGAACAGCACGATCATCGCCGCGCCCATGCGTGCGCCGGGGCGTTGCAGCCAGCGGCCCATGCGCGCGCCCGACCAGGTCAGCGGCACCATCATCGGCAGCGTGCCCAGGCCGAAGGCCAGCATGGTCAGCGCGCTGTCGCGCGCACTGGCCTGCAGCCAGGCCGCGGTCAACAGGCTCAGGCTGAGTCCGCATGGCATCCAGCCCCACAGCATGCCCAGCGCGATCCGGCGCCAGGCGCGATCGGCAGGCAGCAGGCGCGACTGCAGGGGACGCAGCCATTGCCACAGGCGCGCGGCGGGACGCGAGAGGAATTGCAGGCGCGCGCGACGATCCAGCAGGCGCAGCGCGACCAGCACCAGCACCACGCCCACCGCCATGCGCAGGCCCAGCGCGAGGTTCTCGAAGCGGAATACTTTCAGCAGGCCGCCGCCGAAGCCGCCGACGATCGCGCCGGCCAGCACATAACCGCCGACCCGGCCGAGATTGACCTGCAGCGCGGCACCCCAGCCGCGCTGCGGGCTCATCGCGGAAAAACCGGTGGCGATGCCGCCGCACATCGCCGCGCAGTGCACGCCACCCAGCAATCCGCTCAGCAGCGCCGCGAGCAGGGTAAGGCCATCAACCGGCATCGTTCCGATCCGCCGCTCGTCCGGACTCCGCCGCGGATGCCGCGTCGTCGCTTTCAGGATCCGTCGTTGCCTGCGCATGCGCGGGTTTGCGCGCATCCTCGTCGTCGAGGATGTCCAGCGCCGGCGTGTCCAGATCGTCGAACTGGCCGCGCCGCACCGCCCAGATGAAGGCGGCGACCGCCAGGCCCAGCAACACCAGGCTGATCGGGATGAGCATCAACAGAATGGTCATGGTGCGGACTTGCTCCCGGGCACGCGGGTCAGGCGCAGCGCGTTGGCGGTGACCAGGAGCGAGGATAGCGCCATTCCCAGCGCGGCCAGCCAGGGCGTGACCCGGCCGGTGGCGGCCAGCGGCAGCGCCAGCACGTTGTAGGCCAGCGCCCAGGCCAGGTTCTCGCGGATGATCCGGCGGGTGCGCCGGGCCAGTTCCACGGTGGCCGGCAGCCGCGAGAGCGAGGTGCCGGTCATCACCAGATCCGCCGCGCGCTGCGCCAGCGGCGCGCCCTGGCCCATCGCCACCGACACGTCCGCGCCGGCCAGCACCGGCGCGTCGTTGATGCCGTCGCCGACCATCGCCACGATGCGGCCCTGCGCCTGCAAGGCATGCACGAAGGCGAGCTTGTCTTCCGGCGCCTGCCGCGCGCGCGGATCGGCGATGTCCATGTCCTCGGCGAAACGCCGCACCGGCGCCTGGCCATCGCCGCTGGCCAGGTGCACGGCAAAGCCCTGCGCGCGCAGCGCCGCCAGCGCCTCGCGCGCATCCGGCCGCGCGGATTCGCGCAGTGCGAAGCGGGCGATGCCGCGTTCGCCGTCGCCCAGCCAGATCGCGCCGTCGTCGTCGCCGCCGAAAGCGAAATCGGCGCGACCCAGCCGCCATGACTGCCCGTCGATGAGGCCCTGCACGCCGTGACCGGTGACGGCTTCCACCTGTTCGGCCTGCAATGGCGCGGCACCGGCCCGATCAGCGGCTTCCAGAAACGCCGACGCCAGCGGATGGCCGCTGTCGCGTTCCAGCGCGGCGGCCAGCGCCAGCGCCTGCGAACGGCCGAAGCCGTCCAGGGCCTGTGCCTCCACCGCCAGTGATCGCGGGTCGCTGAGCGTGCCGGTCTTGTCGAACACGATGTCGCTGGCGCGCGAGAGCGTGTCCAGCGCGTCGGCGCGGGTCGCCAGCACGCCCAGCTTCGCCAGGGTGCCGTGCGCGGCGGCCAGTGCGGTCGGCACCGACAGCGACAGCGCGCAGGGGCAGCTGATCACCAGCAGCGCCAGGGTGACCTCGAAGGCGCGCGCGGGATCGTGGAAGTGCCAGAACACGTACACCGCCAGCGCCGCCAGCAGCAGGCCGGCGACGAAGCGGCCACCGATGCGATCGGCGGCGCGCGCGATCGGCGGGCGGTGCGCCTGCGCCTGGTCCACCAGCCGCGCCAGCTGCGACAGGCGGGTCGCGCTGCCGACGTCGGTGACCCGCAGCCGCGCCGGATGCTCGCGGCACACGGTGCCGGCGTAGACCGCGGCGCCGGCGCGCTTGTGGATGGGGTGCGATTCGCCGGTCAGCAGCGCCTCCTCGAACACCGCGTCGGCATCCAGCAACACCCCGTCGGCCGGCACGTTGTCGCCGGCGGCCACCCGCACCACGTCGCCGCTGGCGAGGCTGCCGACCGGCACCGACTCACGGCTGCCGTCATCGCGTTCGCGGGTGGCGAAGGCCGGGCGCGCGCGCGCCAGCGCGTCGACCTGGGCGGTGGCGATGTTGCGTGCGCGCTGCTCCAGCATGCGCGCGGCCAGCAGCAGGAACACGAACATCACCGCCGCGTCGTACCAGACGTGGACGCCGCCGCGGACGGTCTCGACCAGGCTGGCGAGGTAGGCCAGCAGGGTGGAGCCGGCAATCAGCGTGTCCATGCCCAGATGACGTTCGCGCAGTTCGCGCCAGGCGCCGGCCAGGAACGGCCAGCCGGAATAGAACACCACCGGCGTGGAGACCAGGAAGGTCAGCCAGCGGAAGAAATCGCGGGTGGGCACCGGCATGGTCCGGTCCACGTCCAGGTACAGCGCCTCGGCGAACATCATCGCCTGCAGGGCGCCCAGTCCGGCGATGCCCAGCCGCAGCAGCCAGCGCTTGCGCTCGTCCAGGCGCGCGCGTTCGCTGGCTTCGCCACCGGCCAGGTAGGGCCGGTAACCGAGCATGGACAGGCGCTGCAGGATTTTCGAAAGCGCGGCGCGCTGCGGATCCCAGGCGATGCGGATGCGGCCGGTCACCGCGTTGGCGGTGCTGTCGAGCACGCCTTCCTCGCGCGCCAGCGCGCGATCGATCAGCCATGCGCAGGCGGCGCAGCGCATGCCGTCGGTGAGCAGGATGATCTCGCGCCCGCCGGTGACCGGATGGCTGTGCTCGGCCTGGAGTTCCTCGCGATCCCAGATGCCGAGATCGACCGGCTCGGCGTCGACGCGTCCGGCGGCGGCGCTGCGCAGGCGGTAGTAGCTGCCCAGATCCGAATGGCGGATCCATTCGGCCGCCGCCGCGCAGCCTTCGCAGCAGAAACCCGCGATCTGGCCGTCCAGCGGACGCAGGACCGGTGCGGTCGGCAGGGCCTCGCCGCAGTGATAGCAATGCGGCGAAGGCGCCGTCGCGGTCACGGGGCGGCGTCGTCCTGCAGCGAAGGCGCCAGGTGCACGGCACGCCGCGCCTTGGGCAGGCGGCCACGCAGGCGCCACTGGCCGTCGGCCGGGCCGAGCTGCACTTTCCAGGCGTGCGACGCGTCCACCGCCTCGTCCAGGCGCCAGCCGTTGCCGGCGGGGGGCAGCCGCAGGCGGCGATCTTCCTCCGCCCTGGTCGGATGCTGCAGGTGCAGTTCCAGCGGCGCGCGGCGATCGAACTCGCCGCTGACCGGAATGATTTCCACCACGCCGGCATCCACCCGCAGCACCGCGGCCAGCTTCATCGCCTGTGCGCGCTGATCCGGGCCCAGGTCGGTGGTCTGGATCTGCGCCATGCGGTCCACCTTGTCGGTGACCGCATCGGCGCCACCGGCGCGCACGGAGATGTAGACCAGGCCGAGGCCGGCCACGATCGAGGCCAGCGGCAGGCCGACGACCAGCCACATCGCGGGGATGCGCCAGAGGGGAACCTTGGGTTGCGGAGTCATGGGGTGGGTCCGAAGTAACTGCTCTCGACGAGCTTGGTCGACACGCCGTCCTCGCGCTCGACGCGGATGCGGATGGCATGGCGGCCGGTGACGCTGGAAGGCGCGGTGGCAATCAGCGGCAGCGACAGCACTTCCTCGGCATCGGCCTCGACCTGCTTCCCGCCGCCGGCCAGGGTGATGCCGGCGGTATCCGACTCCAGCACGACGCGGTAGTGGTGCGCCTGCTGGTCCTTGTTGACCAGCTTGAGCGTGTAGCTGTTCTCGATGCGGCCGCCGCCGACGTCGCGGTACAGCGCGTTGCGATCGCGCAGGACTTCGGCGATCACGTCGCTGCGGTGGGTCACGCCCCAGGCCCAGGCGGCGAGCAGCGCCAGCAGGATGGTGCCGTAGACGAACACGCGCGGACGCAGCACCCGGGTGCCCTTGCCGTCGATGGCGTTCTGGGTGGAATAGCGGATCAGGCCGTTGGGGTAGCCCATCTTGCCCATCACGTCGTCGCAGGCGTCGATGCAGGCGCCGCAGGCGATGCACTCGTACTGCAGGCCGTTGCGGATGTCGATGCCGGTCGGGCAGACCTGCACGCAGATGGTGCAGTCGATGCAGTCGCCCAGCTGATCCGGGGCGAACTTCGGCAGCGGCTCGGCATGCGCGCCGGCACCGGCGAAGGTAATGGTGCCGCGCGCCTGCAGCCGGTTGTCGGCCGCGGTGGGGTGCTGGTAGGCGCGGAACACGTAGTCGTAGGCGGTGGCCTTGTCGAGCAGCCCGCGCGCGCGTTCCAGCACGCTGGCCAGGCCGCGCTTGCGCGGACCGCGCGGTTCGCCGCGCATCGGATCGTAGGCGATGATCAGGGTGTTGCGGTCGAACATCGCGCTCTGGAAGCGCGCGTACGGGCACATGTACTTGCACACCTGCTCGCGCAGGAAGCCGGCGTTGCCCCAGGTGGCCAGCGCGTAGAACAGCACCCAGAAGGTTTCCCAGCCACCCCAGCCCAGCGGCGCGCGCGCGGCCAGATCGCGGATCGGGGTGAAGAAGCCGACGAAGGTGAAGCCGGTCCACAGCGCGAACAGCAGCCAGATCGCGTGCTTGCCGCCCTTGCGCAGGATCTTCTGGCCATTCCAGGGACCGGCGTCCAGCTTCATGCGCTGGCTGCGATCGCCCTCGGTCCAGCGCTCCATCCACAGGAATACTTCCGTCCAGACCGTCTGCGGGCAGGCGTAGCCGCAGAACAGGCGCCCGGCCAGGGTGGTGAAGAAGAACAGCGCCATCGCCGCGATGATCAGCAGCAGCGCCAGGAACAGGAAGTCCTGCGGCCAGAACGACAGCCCGAACACGTAGAACTTGCGCGCCGGCAGATCGAACAGCACCGCCTGCCGGCCATCCCAGCGCAGCCACGGGAACACGTAGAACATGCCCAGCAGCCAGAACACCGCGGCCACGCGCAGGCGGTTGAGGCGGCCGGAGACGTCGCGCGGATAGATCTTGCGCTCGCTGACGTACAGCGAATTGCCCTGGTCGTCCACCACGTCGATGGGGATCTGCCGGCTCATGGCGACACTCCGTTGCGCGATGGGGGCTGGGATTTTCGGTAGAGCGGAATCGGAACGTTCATGGCATGGCTTCGCCGGGGGTTACCGGCGTGGCGTTGAGGGAGAACCGGACGGATCCAGTCTCCGGCGCGCACGACAGGAGCGGGAGCGACGGTTTGTCGCAGCCCCGCTCCAGGCTTTCATTCCGGCGGCAGCGCGCGGTTGAAGCGGCTGGAAGGCCGCAGGAGTATCCAGGTGAACAGGCTGGACGACGCCGTCGCCAGCCAGAACATGAAAAAGCCCAGCGTGTAGCCGAGCTCACGGGTCAGGGGCCAGTCGGGAAAGGTCGCGTCGCGCAGCTGCAGCGGATCCACGAAGGCGAAAAACACCATCGTCGCCACGCCCGCCGCGAAGAAACTGGGCCAGAGGATGGCCCCGATCCGCTGTGCCAGCGGGCGGGGCGGGTGGTCCAGTCGGGGTTCGCTGAAATCGGTCATGGCGACGACGGTTCCTTCTATGGCGTGGCGGCGGCGGTTTCCTTGTTGCCCTTGTGCGACAGCGACCAGACATAGGCGGCCACCAGGCGCGCGCGGGTCTCGCCGAGAAGCTCACGGTGCGCCGGCATGATGCCATGGCGGCCCTTGCTGATGGTCTGGCGCAGGCTTTCGCTGCTATCGCCGTACAACCAGTAGTCGTCGGTCAGGTCGGGCGCGCCGAGATCCTGGTTGCCCTTGCCGTCGACGCCGTGGCAGGCGACGCACACGCCTTCGTACAGCTTCTTGCCCTGCGAGGCGGGGAAGTTGTTGATCAGCTGGTCCGGATGGCCGAGCGTGCGCACGTAGGCGATGGTGTAGTCGACCGCGTTCGGGCCGCCCATGCCGGTCAGCGCGGTGCCCCATTCGGGCATCACGCCGTCGCGGCCATCCAGCACCGTTTCCAGCACCTTCTCCGGCGAACCACCCCAGTGCCAGATGTCGTCGGTCAGGTTGGGGTAGCCGATCGCACCCTGCGCGGACGAGCCGTGGCAGGTGGCGCAGGTGTTGTTGAAGATGGAACGGCCCAGCGACAGCGCCTTCGGATCCTGCGCCAGCCTGTCGATGGCCTGGTCCGCGTAGGGCTTGAAGGTCTGTTCCAGCTTGGCGTCCTCCACCTTCTTCTTGGCGGCATGCTCGCCGGCCGAGGACCAGTCGGCGGCGCCGGAGTAGCCGCCGAGGCCGCCGTACCACGCGATGTAGCCGATGCCGAACGCGATGGTCAGGTAGAACATGTTGATCCACCAGCGCGGCAGGGGCTTGTTGTACTCGGTCAGATCGCCGTCCCAGACATGGCTGGTTTCCTCCGGCGCCGGATCACCCGGGCGACGGCGCGCCGTCCACCAGAGCAGCCACGCGCAACCGGCGATGTTCAGCACCACCAGGGCGATGACATACCACGACCAGCCGCTGTTCATGCCTTGTACTCCTCGTCTTCCTCGTTCAGCGGCAACGCCGCGGCATCATCGAATTCGGCCTTGCGGCGCGGGCTCCATACCCAGATCCAGCCGCCGATGAACAGCACCAGCAGGATCGCGGTCACGATTCCGGACACCATGTCAGCCTCCCCGCGGCGCGTGCTTGCCGAGCGCCTGCAGGTACGCCACCACGGCGTCCAGCTCGGTCTTGCCCTTCAGTTCCTCGGGCGCGGCCTTGATCTCGGCATCGGTGTAGGGATCGCCCAGCGCCTTCAGCGCGCCCATCCGCCGCGCCGTGGCTTCGCCGTCGACCTTGTTCTTGTCCAGCCAGGGGAAGCCGGGCATGTTCGACTCGGGGACCACGTCGCGCGGGTTGATCAGGTGCACGCGGTGCCAGTCGTCGGAGTAGCGCCCGCCGACCCGGGCCAGATCCGGTCCGGTGCGCTTGCTGCCCCACTGGAACGGGCGGTCGTAGACCGATTCGCCGGCCAGCGAGTAGTGGCCGTAGCGCTCGCTCTCGAAGCGCAGCGTGCGGACCATCTGCGAGTGGCAGTTGTAGCAGCCTTCGCGGACGTACACGTCACGCCCGGCCAGTTGCAGGGCCGGGTAGGGCTTGACCCCTTCCAGCGGCTTGATGGCCTCGGCCTGGAACATCAGCGGCACGATCTCGGCCAGGCCGCCGAACGACACGACCACCGCGATCAGGATGGCCATCAGGCCGATGTTCTTCTCGATTTTCTCGTGGGAATTGCTGTTGCTCATGTCGGTCTCTTCCTCAGGCGCGCACTTCGGAAACGTCAACCGGCAGGATCGGTTGCGGGGCGGTCGAACGCGCCGATGCGAACGTCTTCCAGGTGTTCCAGGCCATCACGCCCATGCCGCTCAGCACCAGCAGTCCGCCGCCGAGGCGGATCAGGTAGTACGGATAGGTGGCGTTGAGCGCTTCGACGAAGCTGTAGGTCAACGTGCCGTCGGCGTTGGTGGCGCGCCACATCAGGCCCTGCATGACGCCGGCGATCCACATCGAGGCGATGTAGAACACCACGCCCAGGGTGTGCAGCCAGAAATGCAGGTCGATGGCCTTGGTCGAGAACATGCTGTCGCGGCCCAGCAGGCGCGGCAGCAGCGCGTAGATCGAGCCGACCGAGATCATCGCCACCCACCCCAGCGCGCCGGCGTGCACGTGGCCGACCGTCCAGTCGGTGTAGTGGCTCAGCGAGTTGACCGTCTTGATCGACATCATCGGTCCCTCGAAGGTCGCGATCATGTAGAACGACACGGCGACGATCAGGAACTTCAGGATCGGGTCGGTGCGCAGCTTGTGCCACACGCCCGACAGGGTCAGGATGCCGTTCAGCGCGCCGCCCCAGGACGGCGCCAGCAGGATCAGCGAGAACACCATGCCCAGCGACTGCGCCCAGTCCGGCAGCGCGGTGTAGTGCAGGTGGTGCGGGCCGGCCCACATGTAGACCGCGATCAGCGCCCAGAAGTGGACGATCGACAGGCGGTAGGAGTAGACCGGGCGCCCGGCCTGCTTGGGCACGAAGTAATACATCATGCCGAGGAAGCCGGCGGTCAGGAAGAAACCCACCGCGTTGTGGCCGTACCACCACTGCACCATCGCGTCGACCGCGCCGCTGTAGACCGGGTAGGACTTGGTGAAGCCGACCGGGATGGCGATGTTGTTGACGATGTGCAGCAGGGCCACGGCGATGATGTAGGCGCCGTAGAACCAGTTGGCCACGTAGATATGCTTGACCGCGCGCTTGGCGATGGTGCCGAAGAACAGCACCGCGTAGGCCACCCAGACCACCGTGATCAGCAGGTCGACCGGCCATTCCAGCTCGGCGTACTCCTTGCCCTGGGTCATGCCCAGCGGGAGGGTGATCGCGGCCGCCAGGATGACCACCTGCCAGCCCCAGAACACGAACGCGGCCAGCTTGTCCGAGATCAGCCGGACGTGGCAGGTGCGCTGGACCACGTGCAGGCTGGTCGCGAACAGGGCGCTGCCGCCGAACGCGAAGATCACCGCATTGGTATGCAGGGGGCGCAGCCGGCCATAGCTGAGCCATGGCAGGTCGAAATTCAGCGCCGGCCAGTACAGCTGGGCGGCGATGAACACGCCCACGGCCATCCCCACGATGCCCCAGACCACGGTCATCACCGCGAACTGGCGCACCACCTTGTCGTTATAAGTACCCTGCACGCTCTGCATGCCACCTGCTCCTAGGCTCAACACCATGATCTTCGGCCCCTCCGGCCCCCTCTCACATTGATTTGAATCAAGCCGGGAGGGGGGAAATGCGGACAGGGGGTGGTCGGCGAACCACGGGCGGCATGTTGGCAACCCCGGATGGGGTCCAGGGTGCGACAGATTGTCACCCCCGCCCGCGCCGGCAGGAGGTCTAGAATCCCCTTCGACACCGCTGCCGAGCCCCCATCATGCCGGACATGACCGTTGTCGAGCTGTCCCGCCTGCAATTCGCCCTCACGGCGATGTACCACTTCCTGTTCGTGCCGCTGACCCTCGGCCTGTCCTTCATGGTCGCGATCATGGAAAGCGTCTATGTCATGACCGGACGGGACGTGTGGCGGCGGATGACCCTGTTCTGGGGCACCCTGTTCGGGGTGAACTTTGCCATGGGGGTCGCCACTGGTATTGTGATGGAATTCCAGTTTGGCACCAATTGGTCTTATTACAGTCACTACGTCGGTGACATCTTCGGCGCCCCGCTCGCCATCGAGGGCCTGATGGCCTTCTTCCTGGAAGCGACCTTCATCGGCCTGTTCTTCTTCGGCTGGAACCGGCTCAGCAAGGTCCAGCACCTGGCGGTGACCTGGCTGGTCGCGGTGGCGACCAATTTCTCGGCCCTGTGGATCCTGGTCGCCAACGGCTGGATGCAGAACCCGGTCGGCGCGGTGTTCAACCCCGAAACCATGCGCATGGAAATCACCGACTTCATGGCGGTGATCTTCAACCCGGTCGCCCAGGCCAAGTTCGTCCACACGGTCAGCGCAGGCTACGTGACCGGAGCGATGTTCGTGATGTCGATCAGCGCGTTCTACCTGCTGCGCGGGCGCAACCCCGACTTCGCCAAGCGCTCGATGGCGGTGGCGGCCAGCTTCGGCCTGGCGGCGGCGCTGTCGGTGGTGGTGCTGGGCGACGAAAGCGGCTACGCGGTCGGCGAGAACCAGAAGATGAAGCTGGCCGCGATCGAGGCCATGTGGGAGACGGAGCCGGCCCCGGCGGGCTTCAACGCCTTCGCCATCCCCGACCAGGAAACCCGCACCAACCACTACGCGGTGCATATCCCCTACGTGATGGGCATCATCGGCACCCGTTCGCTCAACAAGGAAATGCCCGGCATCCTGGAACTGGTCGAGCGCGCCGAGGGGCGCATCCGCAACGGCCTGGTGGCCTACGAGAACCTGCAGAAACTGCGCGCCAACCGCGGCGACGCGCATGCCCGCCATATGTTCGAAACCCATTGGCGCGACATCGGCCACGCCCTGCTGCTGAAGAAGTACCGCGAGGACATCGCCAACGCGACCGAGGAGGAAATCGTCAAGGCGGCGTTCGATACGGTGCCGCGGGTGGCGCCGCTGTTCTGGAGTTTCCGCCTGATGGTCGGGCTGGGCTTCTACTTCATCGCCTTCTTCGCTTTCGCATTCTGGTTGGCCAGCAAGCACCAGCTGGACAGGCGGCGCTGGTTCCTGCGGTTGGCCTTCTACAGCCTGCCGCTGCCCTGGATCGCGATCGAGGCCGGCTGGCTGATCGCCGAGTACGGCCGGCAACCGTGGGTGATCGATGGCGTGCTGCCGACCTTCTTCGCCGCCTCCGGGCTGAAGCTGCACCAGATCCTGATCACCCTCACCGGCTTCGTCACCCTCTACACCGCACTGGCGGTGGTCGAGATATGGCTGATGCGCAAGCTGATCCTGAAGGGACCTGAGCAACTGGTGCCCGAATCCCACGGCACCGCCGCGTCCGCCCCCACGCCGGCCACGGCCACCTGAGAGGAGCGCGTCCATGGACACCATTCCGCTCGACTATCCGACCCTGCGCCTGATCTGGTGGGCCCTGCTGGGGCTGCTGCTGATCGGCTTCGCGGTGATGGACGGCTTCGATCTGGGCGTGGCGACGCTGCTGCCGGCGGTCGCCCGCACCGATGGAGAACGCCGGATCACGCTGAACGTGATCGGCCCGGTGTGGGAAGGCAACCAGGTCTGGCTGATCGTCGGTGGCGCGGCCATCTTCGCCGCCTGGCCGCCGTTGTACGCGGTCAGCTTCTCCGGCTTCTATATCGCGATGTTCCTGATCCTGATCGCGCTGATCCTGCGTCCGGTCGGTTTCAAGTTCCGCAGCAAGGTGCCGGACCCGCGCTGGCGCGCGCTGTGGGACTGGGCCTTGTTCGTCAGCGGACTGGTGCCGGCGCTGGTGTTCGGCGTGGCGATGGGCAACGTGCTGCTCGGTGCGCCGTTCACCTTCGACGAGATCCTGCGGCCGCATTACGAGGGCGGCCTGTTCGGCCTGCTCACGCCTTTCGCGCTGCTGTGCGGCCTGGTCAGCGTGGGCATGCTGGTCGCCCACGGCGCCGGCCGGCTGGCGATGAAGACCGATGGCGACATCGCCGCGCGCGCGCGCCGCTACGGCAGCCTGGCCGCGCTCGCCACCGCGGTGCTGTTCGTGATCGGCGGCGTGTGGCTGGCCAGGGGCATCGAAGGCTACGTGCTGCAGATCGCGATGGATCCGGCCGGCCCGTCCAATCCGCTGGCCAAGGTGGTGATCACCGGACAGGGCGCCTGGATGGGCAACTACGCGCGCTGGCCGCTGATCTGGCTGTTCCCGGTGCTAGGCGTGCTGGGCGCGCTGTCGAGCGCGCTCTGCCTGCGCATCGGCAAGGCCGGCCTCGCCTTCCTGTCCTCGGCGCTGGCGATCAGCGGCATCCTGCTGACCTTCGGCCTGACCACCTTCCCGTTCCTGCTGCCGTCCTCGCTCAATCCCAGCGCCAGCCTGATGGTGTGGGACGCCTCGTCCAGCCACATGACCCTGTTCATCATGCTGCTGGTCACCGCCTTCTTCCTGCCGATCATCCTGGCCTACACGGCCTGGGTATACCGGGTGATGCGCGGCAAGGTCGGCGACGACACGCTGGATCACGATCAGAACCCGAACGCCTACTGACACCGGAGGCATACGCATGTGGTATTTCAGCTGGATACTCGGCGCCGGACTCGCGGCGAGTTTCGCCATCCTCAATGGCATGTGGTACGAAATGCGCGATACGGATCGCCGCAAGGACGACTGAGCGGTTCGCGTCGCGTTCCGGCCCGCCGTCATGCGGACTGCGCCGCACTTGCGTAGTCCTGCCGATGTGTCGACGCACCGCTGCGTTGAAGGAATTGCTTCCCGCTACCTCGGGCCGTCGTCATCCCGGCGAAAGCCGGGATCCATTGCCGTGATGGTGAACGGTTCTGGTTGTTGATACGCCGCGCAGGAATGGATTCCAGCCTGCGCTGGGATGACGGGAAAGAGATGGGGATGGGTCTTCCCCCGCTGTTGCTGCCGTCATCCCGGCGAAGGCCGGGATCCATTGTCGTGGTGGTGAACGGTCCTGGTTGTTGATACGCCCCGCAGGAATGGATTCCAGCCTGCACTGGAATGACTGGAAAGAGATGAGGGGGGATCTTCCCGCGCTGCTGCTGTCGTCATCCCGGCGAAGGCCGGGATCCATTGCCGTGATGGTGAGCCGTTCTGGCTGTTGATATGTCGCGCAGGAGTCGATTCCAGCCTGCGCTGGAATGACGATGGGATGTTTATTCGCAGGCGACGGAACAGTGTGATTCGTCTTTCATCGATAGCGGACTCGGCATGGGTAAAGGAAGCGCGGACTATCCTGTTGGGAGTTCACATCGGCCCCCACGGCCAGGAGCGATAACATGAGTTTCAAAGGCAAGGTCGTCATCGTCACCGGCGGCGCCAGCGGTATCGGCGAAGCGAGCGCGAAACTGTTTGCCGAGCACGGTGCGCACGTGGTGATCGCGGATTTCTCGGACCACGGGCAGGCCGTCGCCGACGCGTTGTCGAAGCAAGGCGCCCAATCCCTGTTCGTGAAGACCGACGTGACCGACACCGTCGCGGTACAGCGGATGGTCGATGAAACCGTCGCCGCGTTCGGCCGCATCGACGTACTGTTCGCCAACGCCGGCATCGCCGCCGACGGTCCGATCGATCAGCTGTCCGAGGCGGCCTGGGATCGCACCATCGGCATCAACCTCACCGGCGTCTACCTGTGCGACAAGCATGTCATCGCGCAGATGCTCAAGCAGGGCGGCGGCGTGATCGTCAACTGCGGTTCCATCCACAGCCATGTGGGCAAGGGTGGCGTGACCGCCTACGCCGCGGCCAAGGGCGGAGTGAAGCTGCTGACCCAGACCCTGGCGATCGACTACGGCGCGCGCGGCATCCGCGTCAACGCGGTGTGCCCGGGCTACATCGACACGCCGCTGCTCAAGGATGTTCCTGCCGAAGCCAAGCACGCGCTGGAGAAGCTGCACCCGATGGGCCGGCTGGGCCGCGCCGAGGAAGTCGCGCGCGCGGTGCTGTTCCTCGCCAGCGACGACGCCTCCTTCGTCAACGGCGCCTCGTTGCTGGTCGACGGCGGCTATACCGCGCAGTGAATCCGGGCGGGGCCGTCGCGCTCCGCCCGTGCCACAAGACCTTTCCGGATGGGGTGCTCGCGCGCCCCGTTCTGCCATCCGTTCCCCGCGCCCGTCCGGTACGGTACGGGGATTGGCCTATAATCGCAGCATGTTCCCAGCAAGCCCGCCGGATGCGGAGCCCCGGACATGCCAGTCAAGAGCATCCAGAACCGCCGCCTCTACCAGCAGATCGCCGACCAGCTGCGCGGCATGATCAATCGTGGTGAATTCCCGCCGGGCAGCTACCTGCCGCCGGAGCGCGAGCTGTCGCAACAGTTCGGAGTCAGCCGCACTTCGTTGCGTGAAGCCCTGATCGCGCTGGAAGTGCTGGGCCTGGTGCGGGTCCGGGTAGGCGACGGCGTCAGCGTGGTCGGGCCGGATTCGGAGGAAGCGCCGCCCGCCGAACACGTGCTGGATCGCGCCCGCCAGCTCAATCCATGGACGCTGGATCCGGAACTGGGCGTGGTGGCCGACTTCGAAGCCGAGATTCCGCCGTTCTCGTTGCTGAGCGCGCGTCGGCTGGTGGAGCCGGAAACCGCCGCGCTGGCCGCCGAGAACGCCAGCGACGAGCAGATCGCCGGCATCGAGGAAGCCCTGCAGCGCAACATCGCCGACAACCAGCACGCCTCCACCACCCATCCGGGTGACCGCCTGCTGCACATCCGCATCGCCGACGCCAGCGGCAACCCGGCCTATTCGCTGCTGATCCGGCACCTGCTGGGCCACCAGTACGGCGCGATGTTCCAGCGCGTGCAGGCGCTCTATACGGTCGAGGACATGCCGCGCCGCTCGGAACTGGAACACGAGGCCATCGTCGGCGCGATCCGCGACCGCGATCCGGACGCCGCCCGCGCGGCGATGGAAAAACACCTGGATTCGGTGATCCGGATCTTCTCCGGCGGCGAACGCTGAAGCCCGAAAGCCGACCCTAGGGCCGCCACAGCACCTGCGGACCGACCTCGCGCACGTCGCGGGTGCCGGTGAGCGCCATGCTCACGTCCAGTTCCCGCCGGATCAGATCCAGCGCGGTGGCCACGCCGCGTTCGCCCATCGCGCCCAGGCCGTAGAGGAAGGCCTTGCCGATCAGGGTCGCGCGCGCGCCGAGCGCGAGCGCCTTGAGCACGTCCTGGCCGCTGCGCACGCCGCTGTCGAACCAGATTTCGCAGCGGTCGCCGACCGCCGCCGCCACCTGCGGCAACGCGAGGATCGCCGGTGGCGCGGAGTCCAACTGGCGCCCGCCATGATTGGACACCACGATGACGTCGGCGCCGGCATCGACCGCGGCGCGCGCGTCGTCCGCGTCCAGGATGCCCTTCACGATCAGCTTGCCGGGCCAGAGCGAACGCACCCAGGCCACGTCCTTCCAGCTGAGGGTGGGATCGAACTGGCTGCCGATCCATTGCGACAGCGTGGTCAGGCCCTTGCCGCCGCCGGGAATGAAGCCGGCCAGGTTGCCGAAATTGCGGTGCGGCGTGCGCAGCATGCCCAGCACCCAGCGCGGGCGCCGCAGCAGATCCAGCGCATTGCCCACGGTCAGCTTCGGCGGCACGGTCAGCCCGTTCTTGATGTCGCGGTGGCGCTGCCCCTGGATCTGCAGATCCGCGGTCAGCACCAGCGCCGGGCACTGCGCGGCCTTGGCGCGCTGGATCAGCGAGGCGGCGAAATCGCGATCACGCATCACGTAGAGCTGGAACCAGAACGGCTTTTCCACCGCCGCGCGCACCGCTTCGATCGAGCAGATCGAGACGGTGCTCAGGGTGAACGGCACGCCTGCGGCCTGGGCCGCGCGGGCGGCCAGGATTTCACCGTCTGCATGCAGGATGCCGGTCAATCCGGTCGGCGCCAGTCCCACCGGCATCGACACCGCCTCGCCGGCCATGGTGGTGGCGAGCGACCGCTGGTCCACGTCGATCATCACCCGCTGGCGCAGCATCAGCGCATCCAGCGCCCGGCGGTTGCCGTTGAGGGTGTGCTCGTCATAGGAGCCGCGATCGACATAGTCGAAGATGGCGCGCGGCGCGCGCCGCATCGCCAGCTGGCGGAGATCCTCGTTGCAGGTGATCGGGGTCATGGCGGAGCGGGTTCGGGTAGAAGGACGGTCAGGGTTGCGGATGGCGGCGCGCGTAGACGCCGTACAGCGCGACGACCAGGAAGCAGAAGGCGGGAATCCAGAACGCGGTCTCGATGCCGGCGAGGTCCGCCAGCCGGCCCATGAACCACGGCACGATCGCGCCGCCCACGATCGCCATGATGATGAAGCTGGCGCCGCGCTTGGTCTGCGCGCCCAGGCCCTTGATGCCCAGCGCGAAGATGGTGGGGAACATCATCGACATGAAGAAGAACACCGCGATCAGCGCGGCGACCGAGATCTTGCCCATGCCGGCGATGACCACCCCGCACAGCAAGATGTTGATCACCGCGTACAGGCTGAGCAGGCGCGCGGCGGAGAACGCGTCCATCAGCGCGGTGGTCAGGAAGCGGCCGGCCAGGAAGCAGCCCAGCGCCACCGCCAGCAGGTAGGCGGCGCGTTCGGAGGACAGGCCGGGGACGTGGTCGACCGCGTAGTTGATGAAGAACGCGCCCGCACCCACCTGCGCGGCGACATAGAAGAACTGGGCCACCACCGCGAACACGAAATGGCGTCGGGAGAACAGCGGCACGGGTGGCGCCGGCATCGTGGCGACCGGGGCTTCGCCGGAGACTTCCGGCATCCGCGTCCGCCAGATCAGCACGGCGATGGCGATGACCACCAGCGCGGTGGCGACATAGATCAGCTGCACGCCGTGGCTGCCGGAAATCCCGGCGTCCGAGGCGCCGAAGAACAGCTTGCCGCCGATAAACGGCGCGATGAACGTGCCCAGCCCGTTGAATGACTGCGCCAGGTTGAGCCGGCGTTCCGAGGTCTCCGCCGGCCCCAGCACGGTCGCGTAGGGATTGGCCGCCGTCTCCAGGCAGGCCAGGCCACTGGCGATCACGAACAGGGCGAACAGGAAGTATTCGAACACGCCCGCGCGGGTGGCGGGGATGAACAGCAGCGCGCCGCTGGCGAACAGCCCCAGGCCGAGCAGGATGCCGGTCTTGTAGCCGTGCCGTTCCATCAGCGCCGCGGCCGGCAGCGCCATCACGAAGTACGCGCCGAAGTAGGCCGCCTGCAGCAGCGCCGAGCGCGCGCGGGTGATGTCGAGGGTTTCCTGGAAATGCTTGTTGAGCACGTCCAGCAGGCCATAAGAGAAGCCCCACAGGAAGAACAGGCAGGTGACCAGGATGAATGCCAGCCGGTAGCGCTGGGCGCCGCTGTCCTGCAGGGTCGTGGAGGCGGTACCGGGCAATGCGGGCATGCGGAAGCTCCTGCGAAAAGAAGGGTCAGGCGTCGGTCAGGCGGAAAATCGGTTGCATCGGGGTCCACTTGGTGCCCGCCGGCGTCCACGGCGTGGCTTTCTGGAACGACCACATCAGGTCTTCCCAGGCGCGCAGCCGCGCGTCGCCGCGTTCGGCCTCGGCCATGCGCGCGGCGTCGAACACCGCGTCGTCGGTGTCCATCACCATCACCATGCGCGTGCCCAGGCGGAAGATCTCCAGCTCGCGCACGCCCTGCGCGCGCAGATGCGCCAGCACCTCCGGCCAGACCTGGCGGTGGTACTCCTCGTAGGCGGCGATCAATTCCGGATCGTCGTGCAGGTCCAGGGCCAGGCAATGGCGCATGGGAGTCTCCTCAGGTCAGTGCGCGATCCAGATGGGTATAGCCGCCATCGACGAACAGCCACTGCCCGGTCACGTGCGAGGCGCGCGCGGACAGCAGGAACACGGTGGTGTCGGCGATTTCATCCGCGCGGGTCATGCGCTGCTCCAGCGGGATGCGGCGGGTGATGCCGGCCAGCTTGGCGGCGGGATCGTCGAAGCCGGCCAGCCAGCTCTGATAGAGCGGCGTCATCACTTCCGCCGGCACCACCGCGTTCACCCGCACACCATCGGCGGCCAGCGACGCGGCCCACTCGCGGGTCAGCGACAGCTGCGCGCCCTTGGCCGCGCAATAACCACTGGTACCGCCCTGGCCGGTGACCGCGGTCTTGGAAGAGACATTGACGAGGGAGCCACGGCTGGCTTTCAGCGCGTCCACGCACAGGTGCGCCATCACGTAGTAGTGGATGAGATTGCGCTCCAGCGACTGCACGAATGCGTCGCGTCCCGCGTCCAGTCCCACGCCATCGTTCACGCCGGCGTTGTTGACCAGTCCGTGCAGGCCGCCGAACTCCGCCAGCGTGGCCGCCACGGCCTGCGTACAGGCGGTCGCGTCGGACAGCTCCAGCCGATGGAAGCGCGCGCGCGGCTGCAAGCGGCGCAGTTCGTCTTCGAAACCGGCCTCCAGTGCGCTGCGCCCGAAGATCACCGGAATCGCGCCTTCGCGCGCCAGCGCCAGCGAAATCGCCCCGCCGATGCCGGCGCCGCCGCCGGTGACGATCACCACCTTGTCCCGCAGTTCCAGATCCATCACGACCCCCTCAGCCGTGTATGTCATAGCAGCGCCGGGCGGTACCGCCCCACAGCTGCGCCTGTTCGTTTTTCGACAACCGCTCCGCCCAGTCTTGCACCTGCGCCGCGACCGCGGCGTATTCGGCCCGCAACAGGCACACCGGCCAATCCGAGCCGAACATCAGCCGGTCGGCGCCGAAGGCTTCCAGCGCGGCATCCAGGTGCCGGCGGATGGCGTCGCGGTCGAGCTTTGCGCCCACCACTTCCGTGACCAGCCCCGAGGCCTTGCACAGCACGTGCGGCTGCGCGGCCAGCGCACGCAGGTGCCGGCGCCAATCCGCTTCGCCATCGCCGCCGACCGCGGGTTTGCCCAGATGATCCAGCACCAGCCAATGGCGGTCGTGGCGCGCGCAGAACGCCGGCACTTCGGCCAGCTGCGCGGGTCCGCGGACCAGGATTTCGTACACCAGGCCCTGCCGCTGCACCGCCTCGATACCGCGAGCGAAGCGCGGGTCGATCAGGGTGGCGGCGACATCCGGATCATCCTGCAACAGGTGGCGCACCCCGGCGAAGCGCGGGTGCGCGCGCCAGTGCGCCAGTCGATCGTCCGCATGCGCGGCGAACAGGTCGACCCAGCCGATCACCGCCGCGATGGCATCGTGCCGCTGCGCCAGATCGAGCAGGAAGGTGTTTTCCGCCTCGTCGGCGCGTGCCTGCACCGCGACGCACGCATCCAGCCCGGCGGTCGCCAGCAGCGGTGCGAGATCCTCCGGCAGCCAGTCGCGCCGCAGCACGTCCATGCCTTCGTCCATCCAGGGATAGTCGCGCGGCGCATAGCGCCAGAAATGCTGGTGGGCGTCGATGCGCAAGGTCACGGCGAGGCTTCCGCCCGGGGCGATACGTGCACCGCATCGAAGCGCAGTTGCAGATCCTGGGCCGGATAGTCGGGTTCGGCCAGGGTGATCGTCACCGGCGTCGCGCCGGCCTGTGCGTCGGGCAGGGCGAACGGACCGATCGCCTGCGCGCCAAGCGCTTCGGCGGTGACGGCCTGTTCGTGTGCGCCGACGCGGATCCGGTAGCGTTGGCCGGGCGCCGCTTTTGCACCGGAAAAACGCAGCCACACGGCGTCCTGTGCCCGTGCCGGCAGCAGTGACGCACGCAGCGAGACGGTGGTGGAGCGCTGGCTGCGGTAGCCGCTGCCGAAGGCAAAGCTGGTGCCGGGATGCCAGGTGGTCCGCGCGATCGTGGCGATGCCCGAAGCCGGAACCACCACGGCATCCGATGGCACGATCCGCGGCGGACCCTGCATTTCCACCCGCAGCACCGGCAGCACCGCATCCGGCGCCTGCGCGGGCAGCTCGATCACCAGCGCGTCGTTTTCGCGCCGCCAGGCCAGCGGCGCCGCGTGCTCGTCGCCGTCGATGCGGACCGCGCGGGGATCGCTCGCCAGTCCATTCACCACCAGCCGTCCGCCGCGCCAGTCGCGCACGAACAGGTACACCGCCTCGCCGTCGGCCAGGGTGCTGCCCCAGGTCTGCGGCGGAAGGCCGCTGGGGCGGGCGGACAAGGCGATGCCGGCGTGCCGCCGCAGCCACTGGCCGATGCCGCGCAGGACCTGGGCTTCGAACGGCACGATCGCGCCATCGCCCATCGGACCGATGTTGAGCAGGTAGTTGCCACCGGCCGCGCGCGCCTGCACCAGTCCGTTGACGAGCTCGCGCACCTTGCCCGGCGCGTCATCGCGTTGCTGCCAGCTGCGATAGCCCCAGGTGGCGTGGTAGATGGAGGCCGGTACTTCGAACGGCGGCTGCATCGTCGGCGGCGGCGCCTCGTTGTCGCCGAGGGTGACGAAGTCGCCGGCGTTGTTCCAGATCCGGCCGTTGATGACCGCCGCCGGCTGCAACCGGTGCACGATGCCGGCGAAGCGTCGGCTCTGCTCCGGCGTCGGCGTCGACATGTCGAACCAGACTTCGGTGATCGGCCCGTAGTTCGTCATCAGCTCGGTGACCTGCTGTTCGATAAGCGGCTCCATCGAGGCCGGAATCGGGTTGCCGTTGTCCGGATCGAACGGGTGGCCGGCGTGCCAGTCCACCAGCGAGAAATAGATGCCCAGGCCCAGCCCGCGCGCGTGGCAGGCCTCGGCGATGAGCTTGATCGGATCCTTGCCGAACGGCGTGCGATCGACGATGTCGTAGTCGGTGCTCGCGGTGTCGAACATCGCGAAGCCGTCGTGATGCTTGCTGGTGACCACCACGTAGCGGGCGCCGGCGTCCCGGGCCAGGCCGCAGATCGCGTCGGCGTCGAACTTCTGCGCGGCGAACCCGCTGGCGACCTTGGCGTAGTCGGCGTGGGAAATATTGGCCCAGCTCTGGATCTGCTCGGAATAACCGCGCGTCACCGGCTTGCCGTTCCACACGCCGCCCAGTTCGGAGTACAGCCCCCAGTGCACGAACATGCCGTAGCCCTGTTGCCGCCAGTGCGGGATGCGGGTGGCCGGGTCCTGCGCGGACGCGGCGGCCGGCCCGGCGGATGCGGAAGCGGGTGCCGGCGTGGCGGGTGTGGCGGAGGTGGCCGCGCGGTCGCCGCAACCCGTGGCCGCCAGCACGACCGCGGACAGCAGGGGGGCCGGCAGGCGCCGGCGTCGGCGGGCCGCGAACGGCATCAGGCGGCGCCCCCGCCGGTGAGCATTTGGCCCGCCGGATGGCGATACCGGCGACGGCTGGCGTCCTTCATGGTGATGGAGAAGCCGGGCGCGGTGGGAGGCTGGTAGGCGGCGTCGCGGATCACGCAGGGGTCCTGGAAGTGTTCGTGCAGGTGGTCGACGTATTCCACCACGCGGCCCTCGCGGGTGCCGGCGATGCACACGTAGTCGATCATCGCCAGATGTTGCACGTATTCGCACAGGCCGACACCTCCGGCGTGCGGGCACACCGGCAGGCCATACTTGGTCGCCATCAGCAGGATCGCCAGCACCTCGTTCACGCCGCCCACGCGACAGGCGTCGATCTGGACCACGTCGATGGCGCCGCCGGCGATGAACTGCTTGAACAGGATGCGGTTCTGGCACATCTCGCCGGTGGCGACCTGCACCGGCGCGATGGCCTGGCGGATCGTCCGGTGGCCGGCCACGTCGTCGGGACTGGTGGGTTCCTCGATGAACCAGGGCGCGGCGAAGGACAACTGCTTCACCCAGTCGATGGCCTGGCCGACTTCCCAGATCTGGTTGGCGTCGATCATCAGCTGGCGATCCGGCCCCAGCACCTCGCGGGCGATCGTCACCCGGCGGATGTCGTCCTGCAGATCCCGCCCGACCTTCAGCTTGACGTGGTTGAAGCCGGCGTCGACCGCTTCCTGGCACAGCCGGCGCAGCTTGTCGTCCGGATAGCCCAGCCAGCCGGCCGAGGTGGTGTAGCAGGGATAGCCCTCGCGTTCGAGGGTGGCGATGCGTCCGGCCTTGCCGGCCTCGCGTTCGCGCAGCAGGGCCAGCGCTTCATCCGGCGTGATCGCATCGCTCAGGTAGCGGAAGTCGATGCAGCGCACCAGTTGCTCGGGCGTCATGTCGGCGACCAGCCGCCACACCGGCTTGCCTTCGGCCTTGGCCCATAGATCCCACACCGCGTTGACGACCGCGCCGGTGGCCAGGTGCATCGCGCCCTTGTCCGGGCCGATCCAGCGCAGCTGGCTGTCGGAGGTGACGTGCCGCCAGAAGCGGCCCATGTCCTGCGCGATCCAGTCCAGATCCAGCCCGACCACCAGATGTCCCAGCGCCTCGATCGCCGCGCAGCAGACTTCGTTGCCGCGGCCGATGGTGAAGGTCAGGCCGTGGCCTTCCAGTCCGTCGCGCGAGGTTTCCAGCACCACGTAGGCGGCCGAGTAATCCGGATCCGGATTCATCGCATCCGAGCCGTCCAGCTGCTGTGAAGTGGGGAAGCGCAGATCCTCGACCCGCAGGCCGGTGATGCGCACGCCGGCCGATGCCGGCTGGGCGATCGCATTCATGCCTGCACCACCTTCTGCCGCTGTTCGCCCAGCCCGTCGATGCCCAGGCGCATGACCTGGCCGGGGCGCAGATAGACGGGAGGCTTCTGGCCCAGGCCGACGCCCGGCGGGGTGCCGGTGGAGATCACGTCGCCCGGCTGCAGGCTCATGAAACGGCTCAGGTAGCTGATCAGGAACGGCACCTGGAACACCATCGTGCGCGTGTTGCCGTCCTGGTAGCGGTGGCCGTCCACTTCCAGCCACAGGCCCAGCGCGTGCGGATCGGCGATTTCGTCGGCGGTCACCAGCCAGGGACCGAGCGGGCCGAAGGTGTCGCAACCCTTGCCCTTGTCCCAGGTGCCGGTGCCTTCGAGCTGGAATTCGCGTTCGGACACGTCATTGATGACGCAGTAGCCGGCGACGTGATCCAGTGCGTCGGCTTCTGCGATGTAGCGCCCGCCGCGGCCAATCACCACGCCCAGTTCCACTTCCCAGTCGGTCTTGTGCGAACCGCGCGGGATCTGCACGTCGTCGTCCGGTCCACAGATCGCGCTGGTCCACTTGTTGAAGATCACCGGTTCGGCCGGCACCTGCGCGCCGGTTTCGGCGGCGTGGTCGGAATAGTTCAGGCCGATGCAGACGAACTTGCCGACCTGGCCCACGCAGGGTCCCAGGCGCGGCGCGCCTTCCACGAGCGGCAACGCGGACAGGTCCAGCGCGCGCAGGCGCCGCAGGCCTTCCGGGGTAATCGCCTCGCCGGCGATGTCGGGGATCACCGTCGAGAGATCGCGGATGCGGCCCTCGCCGTCGAGCAATCCGGGCTTTTCCGCGCCCGGCGCGCCATGGCGCAACAGTTTCATGCAGGTTTCCTTCAGTTGATCCAACCGCCGTCGATCACGTGCGTGGTGCCGGTGGTGAATGCGGATTCGTCGCTGGCCAGGTACACCGCCAGCGCGGCGATTTCCTCGGGACGGCCCAGCCGGCCCATCGGCTGGCGGCCGACGAACGCGGCCTGCACGTCTTCGACGGAACTGCCCTGCTGGCGCGCCTGTTCGGCGATGCGCGCTTCCAGCGAAGGCGAACTGACCGTGCCCGGACAGATGGCGTTGCAGCGGATGCCGCGGCCGACGAAATCGGCGGCGACCGCCTTGCTCAGGCCGATCACCGCGGCCTTGGTGGTGCCGTAGACGAAGCGGTTGGGCACGCCCTTGATGCTGGAGGCGACCGAGGCGACATTGATGATCGAGCCGGCGCCGCGTGCCAGCATGCCGGGCAGCAGTTGCCGGATCAGGTGGTACATCGAGCCGACGTTGAGGCGCCAGGCGATGTCCCAGTCGGCCTCGCCCGCGTCCAGGATGCTGCCGCTGTGGACGAAGCCGGCGCAGTTGAACAGCACGTCCACGGCATCCCCCGCGCTGGCATGCTGTTGCGCCAGCGCGGCGATGGCGGCGGTGTCGGTCACGTCCAGGCGCAGCGGCACGAGGGCCTCGCCGGCCTCGACCCGCAGCCGCTGCAGGGCTTCCTGGTCGATGTCGGCGGCGATCACCCGCGCGCCTTCGCGGATGAAGGCGAGCGCGGTGGCGCGGCCGATGCCCTGACCGGCGGCGGTGACCAGGGCGAGTTTGCCTTGCAGGCGCATGGCGGCTCCGAAGCTAATGGCCTAGTGGTTGGACCAATGCTATCGTGAAGTCTGAAACTTGCAACCCGGCATTTGGCGGAGGGGCCCAATGATGGAACAGACGAAGGTGAAATGGGGGGCGGCGAGCGCCGTCATGGCGGGAAAGGCGATCGGCTGGGCGGTCCTGCTGCTGCTGGCGGCCTGCGGCGGTCCGGCCGGCGATTCGGGTCCGGGGTCCAAGCCCGTGGAAGCATTTGCCGCGGGAACCCCGCCACCGCTGATCCCGGCGCCCGCGCAGGCCGCCTCGGGCCAGGGCCATTTCGTGGTGGAGCCCGGCACCCCGGTGGTGGCCGCGGCCGCCGATCCCGGCGCACAGGCGGCTGCCGGACAATTCATCGCGATGCTGCGCGAGGGCACCGGGGTCTCCCTGCGCCAGGTCGAGTCGGCGACAGGACCCGCCATCGTCTTCGCCACCGACGCCAAGCTCGAGAGCCGGCCGGAAGGCTATGCGCTGGACGTCTCCGCCCAGGGCATCCGCATCACCGCCCGCGACGGCGCCGGCCTGTTCTACGGCGGCGTCAGCCTGTGGCAACTGCTGACCACCGCCGACACCCTGCCGGTGCGCGTGCCGGCGGTACGCATCGCCGATGCGCCGCGTTTCGGCTGGCGCGGCTTCATGCTGGACTCGGCGCGGCACATCCAGAGCGTGGACGAGATCAAGCGCCTGCTGGACCAGATGGCGCGGCACAAGTTGAACGTCTTCCACTGGCACCTGACCGACGACCAGGGCTGGCGCCTGGAGATCAAGCGCTATCCGAAACTCACCGAAGTGGGCGCGTGGCGCATTCCGGCCGGCAAGGCCGGGCAGGGCGCCGACGGCAAGCCGGTGCGCTACGGCGGCTTCTATACCCAGGCCGAAGCCCGCGAGATCGTCGAGTACGCGCGCCAGCGCCACATCACGGTGGTGCCGGAAATCGAGATGCCGGGCCACGCGCAGTCCGCCATCGCGGCGTACCCGGAATTCGGCGCCACCGGCCAGGCGCCGCCGGTCTCGCCCGACTGGGGCGTCAACACCTGGCTGTACGGCGTCGAGGATCCGACCTTCGAATTCCTGCAGAACGTGCTGACCGAAGTGATGGACATCTTCCCCGGCCAGTACATCCACATCGGCGGTGACGAGGCCGACAAGTACCAGTGGCGCAACTCGCCGCGCATCCAGGCCCGCCGCAAGGCGCTCGGCCTGGCCGACGACATGCAGTTGCAGAGCTGGTTCATCAAGCGCATCGAGACCTTCCTGGTGGCGCACGACCGCCGCCTGATCGGCTGGGACGAAATCCTCGAAGGCGGGCTGCCGCCGGAAGCGACGGTGATGTCCTGGCGCGGCATGGAGGGCGCGGTGGAAGCCGCGCGCCAGGGCCACGACGTGGTGCTGAGCCCGAGCAACGTCACCTACATCAACCGCATGCAGTCGGAGGAATCCGACGAACCGCCGGGCCACGACTACACCACCACGCTGGAGAAGGTGTACGCCTTCGAGCCGGTGCCGCCGGAACTGGACGCCAACCAGGCCAAGCACGTGCTGGGCACCCAGGCCAACCTGTGGACCGAGCATGTGCGCACCGAACCGCGGGTCGAACACATGGCCTTCCCGCGCCTGTCCGCGCTGGCCGAGATTGCCTGGTCACCCAAGGCCACGCGTGATTGGGACGGCTTCCTGCAACGGCTGGCCCCGCAGATGCGGCGCTTCCAGCGCGCCGGCATCCGCGCCGCCGACAGCGCCTTCGCCGCGCGCATCCGCGCGCGCGCCGAAGGCCAGGGCGCGCAGGTGACGCTGCTCAACCAGACCGGCTTCGGCGAACTGCGCTACACCACCGACGGCAGTGAGCCGACCGCGCAGTCGCCGCGCTACCAGCAGGCATTGCAGGTGGCGCTGCCGACCACGGTGAAGGCCAATGCCTTCTTCCAGGGCAAGCCGCTGGCCGCGCCGCGCGAACTGCGCGTCGATGCGCGCACGCTGCGCACCCGCGAGGCCGAATACCTGGACGCCTGCCGCAAGGACAGCTACGTGCTGCGGCTGGAGGATGACGAACCGCGGGAAGGCGAGCGCGCGGTGGTGCCGGTCGACATCGGCACGCCCTGCTGGCAATGGAAGCAGGCGCCGCTGGACGGCATCGCCGCGCTCAGCGCCGAAGTGCTGGACCTGCCCTACAACTTCCAGTTCGGCGGCGATTCGGTGGGCGTGGTGCTGCCGCCGGCCGGACCGGTGGACCTGCAGGTGCGTGTCGGCGGCTGCGACGGCGCGCCGGTGGCGAGCGCGCGGGTGGAAGCCACGGAGACGGCGGTGAAGCGGGTGGACGTCGCGTTGCCGAAGATGACCGGCGCGCAGGATCTGTGCCTGAGGTTCAGTGGCGATCACCGGCGCGTGCTGTGGGCGATCGATCGGGTCGAGCTGCGGCCCGCGGCGGAGGCGCCCTGATGCGCATGGTGACCGGCAGCGCGCTGGCGATGGCGCTGCTGGCCGCAGTCACGGGCATGCGGCTGCAGGCGCAGGATGCCGATCCCGCGCCGGTCTTCGCACCGACGCCGGCGATCTACCGCGACGGCTGGATCGATCTGGACAAGAACGGCCGCAAGGACGTCTACGAGGATGCCCGCGCACCGATCGACGCGCGGGTGGAAGACCTGCTGGCGCGCATGGGCCCGGAGGAAAAGACCGCGCAGCTGGCGACGCTGTACGGCTATGGCCGGGTGCTGAAGGATCCGCTGCCGACCGCGCAATGGAAGACCGCGTTGTGGAAGGACGGCATCGGCAACATCGACGAGATGCACAACGGTTGGGGCGATGGCAGGAAAAGCGTGTACGCCACCGACCTGCGCCGGCACGTGTGGGCGATGAACGAGGTGCAGCGGTTCTTCATCGAGCAGACCCGGCTGGGCATTCCGGTCGACTTCACCAACGAGGGCATCCGTGGCGTCGAGGCGCATGGCGCGACCAGTTTTCCCAGCCAGCTGGGCATTGGCCACACCTGGAACCGCGCGCTGGTGCGCCGGATTGGCCGGATCACCGGGTTGGAGGCGCGCGCGCTGGGCTACACGAATGTCTATGCACCGATCCTGGACGTGGCGCGCGATCAGCGCTGGGGCCGGATGGAAGAGGTCTACGGCGAGGATCCCCATCTGGTCTCGCGCCTGGGCGTGGAGATGGTGAAAGGCCTGCAGCAGGACTTCACCGTCGCCGCCACCGCCAAGCACTTCGCCGTCTACAGCGCCAACAAGGGCGCGCGCGAGGGCATGGCGCGCACCGATCCGCAGGTCGCGCCGCGCGAGGTCGAGGAGATCTTCCTGCCGCCGTTCGCCGCGGCAATTCGCGAGGGCGGGTTGCTGGGCGTGATGAGTTCGTACAACGACTATGACGGCGTGCCGGTCACCGGCAGCCGCTACTGGCTGACCGAACGCCTGCGCGGCGAGTTCGGCTTCCGTGGCTACGTGGTCTCCGACAGCGAGGCGGTGGAATTCCTGCACACCAAGCACGGCGTCGCCGCCGATGCGAAGGACGCGGTGCGGCAGGCGGCCGAGGCCGGCCTGAACATCCGCACCAATTTCACCCCGCCGGAGGATTACGTGCTGCCGATGCGCGCGGCGCTGGCCGACGGTTCACTGTCTATCGCGACCGTGGACGATCGCGTGCGCGACGTGCTGCGGGTGAAGTTCACCCTCGGCCTGTTCGATCACCCCTATGTGGCCGACGCCGACACCACGGCGCGCATCGTGAATTCGGAAGCGCATCGCGCGGTCGCCCTGCAGGCGGCGCGCGAGAGCCTGGTGCTGCTGAAGAACGCCGATGCCGCGTTGCCGCTGCGCAAGGATCTGAAGACGATCGCGGTGATTGGCCCCAACGCCGACGACGGACGCTATTCCCACCGCCACTACGGCCCCTCCGGCGGCCACGTGGTGACGGTGCTGGAAGGCGTGCGGCGGAAACTGGGAACGCGCGCCGAGGTGCGCTACGCCAAGGGCGTGGACATCGCGGGCGACAACTGGCCCGCCATCGAGATCCTGCCCGAACCGTTGAGCGCCGCCGAACAGGCCGGTATCGACGAAGCGGTGCGCGCGGCCACCGGCGCCGACGTGGCGATCGTGGTGCTGGGCGATGGCGATCGCACGGTCGGCGAAAGCCTCAGCCGGACCAGCCTGGATCTGCCCGGCCGGCAGTTGGAGCTGCTACGCGCGGTGCATGCCACCGGCACGCCGGTGGTGCTGGTGCTGATCAACGGCCGGCCGATGAGCATCAACTGGGCCGACGCGCACGTGCCGGCGATCCTGGAGGCGTGGTTCCCGGGCGATCACGGCGGTATCGCCATCGCCGACGCGCTGTTCGGCGACTACAACCCCGGCGGCAAGCTGACCGTGACTTTCCCGAAGAGCGCCGGGCAGATTCCCTTCAATTTCCCGACCAAGCCGAACGCGCAGTGGGAAGGGGAGAAGTCGCGCGTCAACGGCGCCCTGTACACGTTCGGCCATGGCCTGAGCTACACCACGTTCGAGTACGCCAACCTACGGATCAATCCGCGACGTATTCCGGCCGGTGGCAGCGTCGAGGTGAGCGTGGAGGTGCGCAACGCCGGATCGCGCGCGGGCGACGAAGTGGTCCAGCTCTACACCCGCGACCTGGTCGGATCGGTGACCACCTACGAGAAGAACCTGCGCGGGTTCGAGCGCATCCAGCTGACGCCCGGCCAGACCCGCACCGTGCGCTTCCGGCTCGGTCCTGAGGATCTTGCGTTGTGGAACCGGCAGATGCGGCGGGTGGTCGAGCCGGGCGCTTTCCGGGTGATGGTCGGGTCGGGTTCGGAAGACATCCGCCAGCAGGGCGAATTCGAGGTACAACCATGAGTGCGGCGCATCCGCGGGGTGTGCGCGCAGGAGACATCGCATGAGCAAGCCATGGCCGCGCTGGACGCGGCGGAATTTCCTGGGCACGGGCGTGGCCGGCCTGGCCGGCGCGCTGGCGCCACCGGCCATCGCCGCGACCGCGCGTTCGGCGAAGACGACGACGGCGATCGCGAGTACGTCGCGACCGCGTCCCAGCGCCGCGCAGCTGGCCTGGCAGCGCGAGGAACTGTCGATGTTCGTGCATTTCACGGTGAACACCTTCACCGGGCGCGAATGGGGCGACGGCAGCGAGCGCCCGGTCATCTTCAATCCGAAGGCGCTCGACGCCCGCCAGTGGGCGCGCACCGCCAAAGCCTGCGGCTTCCGCAGCATGATCCTCACCGCCAAGCATCACGACGGATTCTGCCTGTGGCCGACGAAGACCACCGCGCACTCGGTCGCCAGCAGCCCCTGGCGCGACGGCAAGGGCGATCTGGTGCGCGAGTTCACCGATGCCTGCCGCGCCGAAGGCCTGGGCGTGGGCTTCTATCTGTCGCCGTGGGACCGCAACGCGCGCGTGTACGGCGAGGGCAAGGCCTATGACGACTTCTACATCGAGCAACTGACCGAACTGCTGACCGGCTACGGGCCGGTGGTCGAGGTCTGGTTCGACGGCGCCAACGGCGAAGGCCCCAGCGGCAAGCGCCAGCAGTACGACTGGGCGCGCATCCACCGCACCGTGCGGGAACTGCAACCGCAGGCGGTGATGTTCTCCGATGCCGGTCCCGACGTGCGCTGGATCGGCAACGAGACCGGCAGCGCCGGCAGCACCTGCTGGGCTTCGGTGGATCCGGCGCGGGTGCCGCGTCCCGGCGCAGACGATCCGTGGACCGGCGAAGCCCTGCAACAGGGTGATCCCTACGGCGCGGTCTGGCGTCCGGGCGAAACCGACGTGTCGATCCGGCCAGGTTGGTTCTGGCACGCGGATCAGGACGCGAAGGTACGCACACCGCAGAACCTGATGAACCTGTACTTCACCTCGGTGGGTCGCAACAGCAAGCTGCTGCTGAACGTGCCGCCGACGCCGGACGGCCTGTTCCACGACAACGACGTGCGCGCGCTGGAAGGCTTCGCGCGCCTGCGCGAGACGCTGCGGGCGAAGGACATGGCCCGGGGCGCGAGCGCGAAGGCGAGCGCTGGCGACGGCGCGGCGCACGTGGTGGATGGCGAACCGGACACGTTCTGGACGCCGGGCGGCGACGCGAGGGAAGGCTGGCTGGAACTGGCGCTTGCGCCGGACGCGGCCTTCGACGTCATCCGCCTGGAAGAAGCCATCGCCCACGGCCAGCATGTCTCCAATTACCGCATCGATGCCTGGCGCGAGAGTGCCTGGGTGCCGCTGACCTGGGGCACCACGATTGGCCACTGCAAACTGGACCGGGTGCCGCCCACGCGCACCGAACGACTGCGCCTGGTCATCGAACATGCCTATGCGTCGCCGCGCATCGCCCGCATCGGCCTGCACCGCAGCGCGGACGCCGCCTGGGAGCGGCCCGACCATCACGGGGATTGAGGAAGGGACGATTCCCGGCGGCGGACGTCGGGCGTCCCAGGCCGGGACGCCGCGCTGTTTTCGGCGCGTCCGGCGACGCCGACGCCTGAAAGGAGAACCGGGGCGCCACAGCACCTCGTTCCCCCTGCCGCGTCAGCGCATTCGCGCCGTCGCGCCGGGCAGGCGGATCGCCCAGGCCGGCGAACCGGCGGTGGCGTCGCGCACGGCGTCGGGAATCACCGCGATGGTGCGCTCGCCCTCGCGCCGCCATTGCAGTGCCGCATCGCTGCCCAGTACCGCGAGCCGGCTGCCCGCGCGCGGCGGCGGGCCGGGAATTTCCAGTTGCGCGGGTAGCCGTTGTTCGTTGGCGTCCGGCAGGTAGATGGCGTACACGTCGCCATTCTTCATCCGGGTGTAGCGGAACTTGCCATCGCGGTACGGTGCCACCGCCCGGCTGGCGTAGATGGCCTCGCCGTTGATCTTCATCCACGCACCGATCTCGCGCAGCCGCTGCACCGCCTCGGCCGGCAACTGGCCGTCCGGCTGCGGTCCCACGTTGAGCAGGTAGTTGCCGCCCTTGGCGACCACGTCGACCAGCATCTGCACCACGGTGTGCGTGCTCTTGTAGTTGTCGTTGGGAACATAGCTCCACGAATCGCCCAGGGTCATGCAGGTTTCCCACGGGTACGGCAGCGGTTCGTCGGGAATCTTCTGCTCGGGCGTGCGGTAGTTCTCGTAGCGCCCGCCGACCGCGCGATCGACCACGATCAAGCCCGGCTGGTTGCGCCGGGCCATCGCCGCCAGTCCCGGCATGTCGATGTCCTGCGGCCAGGGCACGCCGGTCAATCCGTTCGCGGCGTCGCCCAGGGTATTGCCCGGACGCACCCAGCCGCCATCCAGCCAGAGGATGTCGATGCGGCCGTAATCGCGGGTCAGCTCGCCGATCTGGGCATGGGTGAAGTCGACGAAGTGCCGCCAACGCTCGGGATACTTGCGGGTGTCGTAGTTGACATGGCGGTTGGGCGTGGCGAAACGTGGCCACCAGTAGTCGTCGCTGTGCCAGTCCGGCTTGGAGAAGTACGCGCCGATGCCAAAGCCCTTGGCGCGAAACGCGTCGAACACCGCGCGGGTGATGTCGGCGCGCGGATTGTCGTGGTAGGGAACGTTCGGCGCGGTGATCCGGTAGTCGGTCTGGCGGGTGTCGAACATCGAGAAGCCATCGTGATGCTTGGTGGTGAACACCACGTACTTCGTGCCGGCTTCCCTGGCGACTTCCGCCCAGGCGGCGGGATTGAAGCGGACTGGATTGAAGGTGTCCGGCAGATGCTCGTATTGCTTCACGTAATCGACATAGGCCACGCCGTCCGGCCGCTTGCACCAGTCCACGTCCTCGGCGCAGATCGACCAGGATTCGACCACGCCCCACTGGCTGTAGGGGCCCCAATGCATCATGAAACCGAATTTCCAGTCCTGCCATTGCTCCAGCTTGCGCACGACGAGCGGATCGGTTTCGGCCACGTAGTCGCCGGGACTGTCGGCATGGACCACGGCGGGAGCGTGCAGGGCGAGCGCGCCCAGCAGCGCCAGCGACAACAGGCGATGCGGTTTCATCCGTTGCTCTCGATGGGTTTGGATTCTTCGCGATAGAGCTTCACCGGCGCTTCCAGTTCCAGCGCGATCACGGTGATGTCGGGATCAAGCGCCGTCTTCGGCACGCTCAGGAACAACAGGCCCGGATGCCTGGACCAGTCGTACTTGCCCAGCACCCGCGCCTGCACCGGCTGGTCGCCGCCGACCACGCGCGCGCGCAGCACCTTGCTGTCGAAACCCTTCACCAGCAGGTCGCCGTTCGGCGCACCGTCCAGGAACAGGTAGACGGTGCGGCCATCCTTCGACACCGTGCTGGGGCCGGCGAAATGGTCCAGGCCGATGCCGGCGGTGGTGCCGTAGATGGCCTCGGCGTGCTTGCCGGTCCAGCGCCCCAGCTGCTCCAGGATCGCCACCTGGCGGGGATCGATGCTGCCATCGGCCTTCGGTCCGATGTCCAGCAGCAGGTTGCCGCCCATCGACAGGGTCTGGCTGAAGATCTGGATGATCTGGTACGGGCTCTTGTACTCGGTGTCCCGCGGCTGATAGCCCCACGAGCGGTTCATCGTCAGGCACAGTTCCCAGTAGGACTGCGCCGGCTTGACCACCGGCACGCCCAGTTCCGGCGTGGCGTAGTCGCCGTACTCGTTGAGGCGCGAATTGATGATCAGGCCCGGATTGCGCGCGCGCATGTCGGTGCGCAGCCGGGCCGACTGCCATTCGGCGGCGTTGTGTTCCCAGTCGCCGTCGAACCAGATCAGGTCCGGCCGGTAGCGCTGCTGCAGATCCGCGATCTGGCCCTGGTAGTAGTCCAGGAAGCGCTGCCATCGTTGCGGCTCGGCGGCCAGGGCGTAGCGCTTCTCCTTGCGGGTGAACACGTCGTAGTCCGGATACGACCAGTCCGGCAGCGAGTAGTACAGGCCGACCTTCAGATCGTTGGCGCGCAGCGCATCCGTGAACGGGCCGACCAGATCGCGCGCGGCCGGCGTGTCGCGCACCACGTTGAGTCCCTGCTTCGAATCCCATAACGCCACGCCGTCATGGTGGCGCGTGGTCAGCACCGCGTAGCGCGCGCCGCTCTGCCGGACCAGCCGCGCCCACGCCTGCGGGTCATAGGCGTCGGCGGTGAAACCGCGCAACTGCTTCAGGTAGTCCGCATGCGACACCTTGCCGTTGAAGAACGACCAGGATTCATCGATGCCGTCCACCGCATAGATGCCCCAGTGGATGAAGATGCCCAGCTTGGCGTCGGCGAACCACTGCATGCGCTGGGCATGCTGCTGCGCGGTTTCGCCATGGGGCGTGGCCGGCCCGGCCTCGCTGGCGGACGGGGCGGCGATTGCGGCGCAGGCGCCGCCGAGCAGGGCGAACAGGGAAAGCAGCAGGGGGAGCCGTGCCGGGAAAGGGCGCATGCAGAACATCCGTTTGGTTCAAAGGCTGGACCAATCGTAATCACATCCCGCATACACGCAAGAGCGCTATTCAGTGAGCCCGTGGGGATCGCGGCAAGCCGATATCCGGCACGCCACGCCGCCGCAGTGTCGGGGCGGGCGATGCCCGCTGTCCTGGAATCCCCGAAGCCAAAGGCTTTGAGGGCGAGGGCCCCCTCACGAAACGTAAGCAGGATGACAGTTCCACCTTGAAAACGGTTCCATCAAATTGAATCGGTACAAAAAGAGAACTACATCACATTTTTGTGAATTTCTTAAAGTTATGTTTGCCTGGAGCGCACGAGCTAGGGGGCTTGCGCGTGCCAATAGGCTGGACCTTTAAACCAATCGTTTTTCCTGGGAGGGAGTAATGAACCGCTTGTATTCGAACCGCCGCACCGTTCTGGCGGCCGCCATGGCGTTGGCACTGAGCTGTCCCCTGGCTGCGATCGCGCAGGACGGACAGGCGCAGCAGACGCAGACCGACGAGAGTACGGCGGACGGCAAGGCCAAGAATCTCGACACCGTCACCGTGACCGGATCGCGCATCAAGCGCTCCGAGATCGAAGGCCCGGCGCCGGTGACCGTGATTTCCGCCGACCAGATGCGCAAGGAAGGCTTCGCCACCGTCTACGACGCGCTGCAGACCATCACCGCCGCGCTGGGACCGGTGCAGAACGATTACGACTGGGGCCAGTCCAGCGTCAACGCGTATCCGATCAACCTGCGCAACCTCGGCCCGGGCCGCAGCCTGCTGCTGATCAACGGCCATCGCGTGGCCGACTATCCGATGCCCTACCAGGGCAAGAGCAACTTCGCCAACTTCAACAACATCCCCACCGGCATCGTCGAGCGCATCGAAATCCTGGCGGGTTCCGCGTCCGCGATTTACGGCTCCGACGCGATGGGCGGCGTGATCAACGTCGTGCTCAAGGAGAACATGGAAGAGCACGTGGCGCGCGTGCGCTACGGCAAGGCCACCCGCGGCGGCCGCAACAACATGGACTTCTCGCTGTCCGGCGGCTTCACCGGCGAGCGCGGCTCGGTCGTCTACAACCTGCAGCATTTCAACCGCGGCGTGCTGCTGGCCAAGGATCGTCCGTTCATGGACGAGGAAGCCGACAAGGACTATCGCGTATGGGGCCCGGGCGAACGCCACTTCGGCGTCGCCCACCTGACGCCGTATCCCGGCCTGTACCTGCAGGACCGCGACAACCTGGTGCCGCTGGGCCTGGGCACCGCGTACCAACGCATCGCGCCGCCCTCGGGTTCCTGCGAGCAGTTCGGCAACCTGTATTACCGCGCCAACCTGCTGGGCTATGACCGCAACACCGGCACCGCCAACAACGCGGGTGAGTACTGCGCGCAGCGCGTGTTCGCCAACTGGGCGCTGCGCACCGGCAGCAAGGACGACTCGGCCTACCTGCACGGCACCTGGGACTTCAACGAGGAGGTACAGGGCTGGGCTTCGCTGGGCATCTGGCGTTCGACCGGCGACTTCAACACCTTCCTGGACGCGTTCGACAGCTCGGTCTACTGGGATCCGACCGTCAACAACGGCGCCGGCGGCAGCCGCCGCTTCCTGAAGTTCCACTCGCCGCAGGAAATGGGCGGCGAAGGCGCCATCCTGACCAAGTCGAACGAAGAAGCGATCGACTTCAGCGTCGGCCTGCGTGGCCGCCTGGCCGACAAGTTCGACTGGGAAGCGATGGTCGGCCGCGCCACCTACGAGGTGCGCGAATCGTTCCCGGTGCTGAACCAGGGCGATATGTTCGACTACTACATGGGCGCCCAGCAGGGCACCTCCGACAATGGCCTGCCGATCTACACGCCCGACTACAACAAGCTGTGGAATCCGATCTCGGTCGACGACTTCCGTTCGTTCTCCGATCGCGGCCACAAGAAGGCACGCTCCTACCTCAACCAGGCACAGTTCGTGCTCAGCGGCGACCTGTTCGAGGGCTGGGCCGGCCCGATCGGCTTCGCCGCGGTGCTGGAAGCCGGCAAGCAGGGTTACCGCCTGACCCCGGATCCCAAGACTCTCAACCAGGACGAGGACGGCTGGTACACCCCGTTCGGCAATGTCGAGCAGGGCGGCGGCGATCGCAACCGCTACGCGGCCGGCGTGGAGTTCCGCGTGCCGGTGCTGAGCACCCTGAACGCCAACATCGCGACCCGCTACGACAAGTACGACGCGGTGGCCAGCGACGCGGCGGTGACCTACCAACTGGGCCTGGAATGGCGGCCGATCGACACCCTGCTTGTGCGCGGCAGCTACGGCACCTCGTTCCGCGCGCCGGACATGCACTACATCTACGCCAAGCCGAGCTCGGGCGTCTCCGACTTCACCGACTATGTCGGCTGCGCCGATACCGGTTGGCCGAACCGCCAGTGCCCGCGCGACGACTTCAAGATCGAAGACGCGGCGGTGGAACGCACCGGTACCCCGGACCTGAAGTACGAGGAAGGCAAGTCCTGGAGCGCGGGCTTCGTGTGGGATGCGTTCAAGGGCTTCTCGCTGTCGGCCGACTACTGGTCGATCAAGGTCGACAACCTGATTGACGACATCAGCGCCGAACAGCTGCTGCTTGACGAGGCGTACTGCACGCGCGACGGTTTCGATCCGGAAGGCAAGGTCCGCGGAGTCGCCCCGAGCGCCGCCTGGTGCAACGAGGTGGTCAGCCGCATCCAGCGTACCGCGGGCGTTCCCAGCAGCGACCCGGGTTCGGTCACCATCCTGGTCAACCCGATCAACCGCGCCGAAACCGAAGTCACCGGCGTGGACGTCAACGCGCGCTACCTGATCCCGGACACCAACTGGGGCGACTGGAGCTTCAACCTCAACTACACCAACATGCTGACCTACAAGTCGCGCGGCTTCCCCACCGACAAGCTGGAGGACACCCGCAAGACCCAGAACCCGCGCACCAAGATCACCCTGAGCGCCAACTGGGTCCACGACAACTGGAACGCAACCCTGATGATGTACCAGAAGTCCGGCGGTCGTGATAACCGCTGGGGCGGGTGCATGCCGTTCGAGGATGGCTACGTGCCCAGCGGCGCGGCGAACTGCGAAGACCTGGATCCGGCCAGCCCTACCTACGGCGAATCGACCCAGCGCATCTTCAACCGCCGCGAACCGCGTCGTTACTTCAACGGCAGCGTGGGCTACTGGTTCACCGAGAACTTCAAGCTCAACCTGTACGTCAGCAACATCTTCGACAAGATCTACGGTGACAAGTGGTGCGGCGACTTCGCCTACTGCATCGACGACCCGGTCGGTCGCGAAGTGGCGGCGGAAATCATCTACAAGTTCAAGTAATCCTGCTGTATCGCATCGTCTCTCCCGATGCGACGGGGCCCGGCGAAAGCCGGGCCCTTTTTTTTGCCTTGCATCCGACCGCATCGGGCGATCCCAAAAAGACGGCACTTGCATGGCCCGGGCCAGGACATTGCGTGAAGACATTCGACTCATGCCTCCCGGCCGGCCATTCCCGGCATCGCAACCGGACGTCAGCCCAGCGCCTCGACCAACATCGGCAATCTTTCATTGATCGCGATGCCCCAACCTTCAATCATCTGGTCGAAGGAAGGCTCCTGATAGGCCTCCAGTACAGGCTCGTCCACCAAGGCGGTCATGTCGTAGCGGATGCGGACCCGGCTCATGCCTGGTGCCTGCTCTTCGACTTCGACCGCGACCGTTCCGACACGGAGTCCCGGCGTGGTGCGTGCATAGGTCGCTCGCAGGCGCGCGGGGTCGAACTCGAGCATCTGCCAGATGGTCTGCTCCTTGGTGTCACCGGTGATGAACACCATGCCACGGACGGTGTTGCCGTCCGGCGGATGAACATAACGGGGGCGCCAGGTATCAATCCAGAGTTCTTCGCCCTTGGGCGTGAACATGCGGAGCACGATCGGGGCGGATGCGGCGATATGAAGTTCGCGTTGCACGCGAACGTGGGTAACGGTCATAGAGGTTCTCCAGGCGATTCATGAAAGAAACGGCATGGACACCACTACCCCCGGCACTACGCTCCCTTGCGATCCTTCAAGTGGTGGCTGGCGGAAGCGTCAAGCTCGAGGCCATAAATCCCGCGGAGCTGCCCGATCAGGTCGAGCGTTTGCCGCGAGAACGGCTGCTTGCCTTCCAGCGCGTGCAACAGGATGCCCTCGAGCAACTCGCTCAGGGTCATGTCCTTGTGCTCGGCCAGGCCCTTCAGGACCTTGACCAGGCGCTTTTCCAGCCGTACACCTGTCTGGATACGTTCCACCTCGAATGAGGCGATCTCGTTCTTGGGCATGGCAGGCACGGCGGCATGAAGTTCGGCGTCATCCTACCACGGTATTTATCTACCTTGGTAAGGATGGCGGCGAGCTCAGGGCGCAGAAGAAGGAAAAGAAGCCTTTTCTCCGACGGACGGCATGGAGATGCCTGCGCAGCATCCATCGCCAGCTGCCCGGCCCACCCCTGGTCTAGGGCCTCCGGGCGAAACGGAGCCTGCCCAGGTTCTCGCCCACGAAATCGAATCCCTCGATTCGTCCGGAACCCATCCTGACGAACTGGATCGTGCCCATGCCGCCCACGAACCTGTCGATATGGGCCGGATGCGGCGCAAGCTCCGCATCGCCCCGGCGGAAGTGATGGATGACGAGCCTGCCGTCCTTCACGTCCACCTTGTACTGCGTGGCCAGATCGTCGTTGGAATAGACGCCGGCATACGCATCCAGGGCGGCGGGCGTGAAAGGCTCCACCTTCTCCCCTTCGACCGAGCGGAACAGGAGCACGGGCTTGCCTTGCCTCGCGGAGAAGGAAATGGGCGCGCGATAGGCGGGCACCCAGAACGCCGTGTCCGATTTCGCTTCGGTCGGCACCTTCTCTTCGCCCAGGTATTGCGCCATCAGCCGACCATTTTCCAGCGAGAGGGTGATCGCGTCATCCTTCCAGCGATAGACGCCCGCCAGAGCGCGCAGCCGCGCGGGGGCCGGATGTACGGTCGGCGCGTCACGCAAGCCATCCGTCTTTCCGTCGGCCGGCGATTCCGCTTCGTCCAGGAACAACGCCGCCACCTGCGGCACCTTCCTCGGATTCATGTCGTTGTCGCCGGCGTTGTTCAAGGCAACCACCGAAAGATGCCGCGCGGGATAGTGCCGGAGATTGGCGCGATAGCCGCCCCAGGCGCCGGTATGGAAAACGATGTCCTGGCCACGGTCCTGGCCCAGCATCAGGCCGAAGCCGTAGGGGACTTTCTCACCGCTGGCCAGCGCGCCCGGTTCCACCATCCGCAGATAGATCGGATCCCGGGCGGCCAGCCTGCGGTCGAAATGGATCGCCCAGCGGCCGAGATCGCGCAACGTGGACAGCATGTAGACGCCGCTGTCCTGCTGCAGATCGCGGCGGAAGCCATGTTCGCCGCGCGAATAGGGCATCGCCGCGCCCTTGATGATCCCGGCATAGTCGTCCACGAACCGGGTTGAATCCATCCCGATTGGATGAAAGATGTTTTCCGCCGTCCACTGCGGAAACGGCTTGCCACCGGCTCTGGCGACGATCGTCTGCAACAGCAGGTATTCGGTGTTGCTGTAGGCGTAGCGTGTGCCCGGCTTGAACGCCAGGTCTTTCTGCGCGACCGCGGTGCGCATGCAGTCATCACCGGAGAAAGCGTCGTTCCAGCGCCATCCGGCCGCGACCAGGACCGCGTAGCAGTCGCGGACGCCGCTGGTGTGGTGCAGCAGCTGGCGCACGCTGACCGGGCCTTCGGCGTACGCCGGCAACTCGGGCACGTATCTGCGCACGTCGTCATCCAGCGCGACCTTGCCTTGCTCGACTAGCATCGACACGGCCAGGCCGGTGAACTGCTTGGACAAGGACGCGGTGTTGAACGGGGTCGTCGGCGTGAACGGCGAGCCATATTCCATGCTGGCCAGGCCGTGGCTTCTCTCAAGCACCACCTTGCCATCCTTGATGATCGCGACCGCGTAGCCGGGCGCGTCGTCGGTGCCCGCGAAGATGGCATCGACCCGCGCGGTGAGGGGAGAAGCCTCTTCCGCGGCGAGGGTGCCAGCGCACGCAAGCAGTAGGAGCAGGAAGACGGGACGCATCGTTTTCATGGTCAGCAATCTCGCGGGGATTCAGCCATGGATGCACGAGCGACCGGAAGGGTTTAGAAGGAGCCTGCCCAGGTCGTTGCAGCCCCCAGCCCTGAGAGCTGAACGCACGGCCGTCCTTGCTTCCCCACGGCAGCGCGGCAGTGGCCACAAACCAGCCCGATGGAGATGGCAACGAGAGTGCTGCCATCCCTCGAATTTGATGACGAAAGCCAGCTTTGACCTGAGGCAACTGGTGCCCGCAGGCGAGTGCGCACACCCCGGGTGTCGCTACCGGCCAAGCCGGAACCCTGTGCTGCAGGAGAGGGAATTGGATAGACAGCCGAGTGCTGTGGCTTCTACTGGAAAATCGGGCGTCAATGTTCGCGTTATCAGCAAGAAAATAAGAAGTTTCCTATGGCCTTGGCGCGAAAACGATCCATATGTTTGACGCGCAGATTCTTGAGGGAAGGAATCTGAATGGTGGCGTATGCAAGCATCCGCCACTGCCGACGTTTGAGTGAATGGAGAAGTGCAATGCGTGAGCTGAAAAGCAAAGAAAAAAATAAATGCCGTTAGCGGCGGATTTCGTGCCATCACCATCAGTATTGCAGCCAACTTGATTTACGACGGGCTCAAGGCTGCGGGTGGTGCGCTGAATGAGCACTACAGTCGTCAGAGTACGGCAGTTCGCGACAAACCATCTGGTCGAGGTCGCGCCTTGCTGTAAGAAAAATCCGCGTCCGCACTCACGGGTGCGGACGCGGCAACGGAGGGCATGTCGGTTGCATAAGCGGGATGTTGAATTTCTGCTGATTGGGTCGCTTGTAAGTTTCCTTGCGGCAGCAATGGTGGCCTATCTGCTTTTTCGCTATTTCGGCCTCTCTGCGGCGGCGGATGATGTGCCAAAAACAAGAGGGGATGTGGCTCTATTTATACTGACCAGCGTCATGGCCGCTCCCGTTCTAGAGACGATGCTGCTCGCTTGGCTATTTAGCGCTTTGCTGAGGATGAAATTTGGCGCAATGAGTGCTGCGGTCGTGTGTGTAATCGCATTTGCCGCGGCGCACGCCATGCGGGAACCCTATCAAACGCTTGTCGTCCTGATTCCTGGTGGTGTTTTCATGTTTCCCTTTGTCCAGGCGGGAGGGCGGGACATCAAGCGTTGTGCATTGCTTTCCATGGGCGCAAATGCCTTGCACAACTCATATGCCGTAGTTGCATTTCTGGTCGGCTAAATGTGGTGCTCCTCTGCATTATCCGTTTATCCGATTTTTCGATGACTGCTGGAATGTGGTGACCAAGCAGGAGCACCGCGAGGACCATCTTGGGTGTGTGACGTGCTTGGCAATGCCGGATAGCCAGATGCCCATCTGGATGAGCATTGATGGCGGTCGCGAGGCGACCCGATAATGGATTGTCGAGTGAGACGACTAAGCGCCCCGCGAATAATGGACGACACGCTTGACGGGGATAACGAGGCTCGGTTATTTGTTGGATAGAGGAGTTTGTAATGGCTAAAGAAAATGGTTTATTCGGATCTATCGCATACAAGATCGAAGAGATCTCTAACGCTAGATCCTTCAAGGCTCTGTTGATTTTGATAGCAATTGAAGTTGCGTACTTCGCTCTCAAAGAGTTCTGGATGGGGTTCAAGGATGGAGTTGCTAGCGTTATCGGAGGATGATTGATCAGGCTTCCAATTTAATTTCAAGATTGATAGACCGCTAGATAAACGGGGGTGCCCGTGCTCCTCATGTTGGGAGATTGGTGCGAATACGGCCTAACGCAGGGACGCAATACTTCAATCCAGGGCTAGTAGTTCGCCCCTCCGCAGCCCAGTGTTCATCGCCAGCAACACGGCCGGCGTCAAATGGTCGGCATAGGCTCCCTCTGGAACCTCTGGAAGCAGCGGGCGTTTCCTGGCTGCGCGCCACTCATTGGCTGACCTACGTGCGGCAACGTGGTCGATGTCGCGCGCTGTAAGCGCGCCCCGTAAGCACTGCTCCTCAGCAGGACTCAGGAACCGCACCACGCCCCGCGGCTTCGCTGCCTTCATCCGTAACTGCTGGATGGGATTCTGTTCCAGCATGCCCCACTTAACTGCCTTGGCGATGACCGCCCGGAAGCTGGCGAGGTCGCGCCATGCGGTCGTCTTGGTGATGAGTCCTTCTCCGTCGGGTCGTGCCTTGGTCTGCAGGCGCTCCATCCATCACCGTTCGACCCATGCCGAATTGAGGTCAGACATAGGCATGTCCAGCGCGCGTTGGAATACCCGCTCCATGCGGTTGATGTACTTATCCGCGCCTTTCAGTTCACTGCGAGCCCATGGGCCGTAGTGGTCGCTTAGGAACACCGCGAGGGTCATCTTGGGCGTCATGGGCTTGGCGATGCTGGGCAGCCCAGTCTGGATGTACTCCGCGATGATTTTGCGAGCGATGTCCCGAGCTTGGTCGAGGGTCAGATGCCCAGCAGACCCCAGCGTACGACGCTTCCCATGCTCCCAGGTGACGACCCATGCTTTATGCCCACTGGGCTGCACCCGGAGCAGTAAGCCGCGTACCTGTGTGTCCCTGAGCTCGTAGGCGCGTTCTTTGGGCTGGGCTGTCGCCACGATACGCTTGGTGAGGTTGGTGACTGACATTCGGACGGCTTCCGTGGCTGGTGTAAGCCAACGATAGAAAGGGCCGGAGGTTCATGTTTGGACGCGGATTGTCCGTATTTGGGTAGCAGCGGCAGCTTTTGAGTTATCGCGATAGACTCTTGCATGGCTACCGCTGCAAAGGCGGGGTGCCTCAACAACGAGGGCAGGGGATGAAGCTAAGGTTGACTGTGGCTCCCATGATGCTGGGACTTGCGGGCTGCGCCACGATGGGCGACAGACCCACGGAACAGATGATTGCTCAGCAACTGACCAAGGAGCGGAAGCTCGTACATCTGACATCCACAATGTCTCCGGAGCAGTTGCGACAGAAAGCGGTTGAAACTGACTGCGGTAAGGAGACGAAGGACATCACTTCCATCATGCCCGTGGTGGGGACTGGGGTCGTCGGTGTTTCGAGTAGATACGAGTACACGATGCAATCGGGTACCAGCCCGAATGGAGACAGCTGGGTAGCCCTGCGGACGACCAATGGCACCTTGCACAGCTCACCAATGGGATACACGATGAAACCCACAGATACGGGTGGTTCGCAAGTGACCGTTTATGCCGCCGACAAGAGGCAATTGGACTCGATTCGAGCGCACGTCGAGTCCGGAACATTGCTGTGCCATTGGCGCGATTACAGCTATCCCTACGACTGAACCGGTTCGTGGCCGCAAGGTGGTGGGCTTGCGTGCTACGCGCCATCCCTAAGCCACCCTGAAGCCGGCTCCACCCTCTCCGCCATCCCCGGCGAACGACCACAAAAAAACCGCCTCTTGGGCGGCTTTGACTAACACCTTGATTCCTAAACCCTGCATGGTGGCTATGGGTGGACTCGAACCACCGACCCCAGCATTATGAGTGCTGTGCTCTAACCGGCTGAGCTACATAGCCGTGCAGGAACCGCACATTTTTCCGGTTCGGGCGTCGCCTGTCAATCCAGCCGGGCCGGCTTGTCGGCACGGGCCGGGCGTGGCAGAGTCGGGGACAGTAGATTTCAGGAGTCCGCATCGTGATCGATCCGGACGGTTACCGACCGAACGTCGGCATTGTGTTGATGCGCCCGGATGGCCGGGTGTTCTGGGCGCGAAGGGTGCGCCGGGACGGCTGGCAGTTCCCGCAGGGCGGGATGAACACCGATGAGACGCCGGTCGAGGCCATGTACCGCGAGTTGCGCGAAGAAACCGGCCTGTTGCCCGAACATGTCGAAGTGTTGGGGGCCACGCCCGGCTGGCTGCGCTATCGGCTGCCGCCACGCGCCATCCGCCACCATGAACGCCAGGTCTGCATCGGCCAGAAGCAGGTCTGGTTCCTGCTGCGCTTGGTGGGCGATGAGACCCATCTGCGCCTGGACGCCACCGACACCCCCGAATTCGACCACTGGCGGTGGGTGGATTTCTGGTACCCCATCGAGCACGTGGTGATGTTCAAGCGCGGGGTGTACGCGCGTGCCCTGGGTCATCTGGCCTCCTATGCCCGCAGCGTCGTCGCGACCTTGGCCGTGCCGCCCCAGCGGTCTGAGCGGTTGGGGGAGGGCCACAGTCGCCCCCGCCCGCGAAACCGGCCGAAGCGTAAACAGGGCCAAGGCGCCGGCGAAGCCAAGAATTGACAATCATTCTCATTCGCGGTCAAATGCGTACCGGGCCGCTCCGGCCCGCCCATCCGACCGCCGCCGTGTACGTCTGCATCTGCAACGGAGTCACCGACCACCAGATCCGCGAGGCCGCCGCCAACGGCGTGCGCACGGTGGCCGAGCTGACCATGCGGACCGGCTGCGGTGCCACCTGCGGCAGCTGCCTGGACATGGCCGGCGGCCTGCTGGATGCGCATCACGCCCGTGCCGAGCGCGAGTTCAGCCTGCCGATCCTGGGCCTTTCCCAAGCTGCCTGATCGCCTGCCTGCCTGATCCACGGGTGTTCCCGCGCGCGTACCGCCGCACGCGCTGATCGCCGTCCGCTTTACCCCCCCTCCGACAAAAATGAGCACGATTCGCGTTCCGTCACCGGGCGGAACGAACGGTTAGCATGCGCCCCGTCCACACGCACGGGAGCAACGCCATGAAGGGCGACGCCAAGGTCATCGAATTCCTCAACAAGGCGCTCTACAACGAGCTGACCGCGATCAACCAGTACTTCCTGCACGCCAAGATGCTGAAGAACTGGGGTCTGAAGGAACTGGCCGAACACGAGTACAAGGAATCCATCGACGAGATGAAGCACGCCGACAAGCTGGCCGAGCGCATCCTGTTCCTGGACGGCCTGCCGAACTTCCAGGCACTGGGCAAGCTGCGCATCGGCGAGAATCCGCGCGAACTGCTGGAGTGCGATCTGGCGCTGGAGATGGAAGGCCTGCCGCTGCTGCGTGACGCGATCAAGTATTGCGAGGACCAGGGCGACTACGTCAGCCGCCAGTTGTTCGCCGACATCCTGGATTCGGAAGAAGAGCACGTGGACTGGCTGGAAACCCAGCTGTCGCTGATCGAGCGCATCGGCGAACCGAACTATCTGTTGACCAAGCTCGAGGATTGAGTGGCGCTGGCCACCGGTATCGGTGGCCGTCCCAGCTGCTGGGTCGCATAGCCCAGCAGCGCCATCCGCGCGCGCGCGTACTCGGCAATCACCAATGCCACCGCCACCGCGGGGCGGTCGAGTTTGGCCGCGCGCGCGCCCAGTTCGACCCGCTTGGCCGCCGCCGACAGGGCCATCGCGCCGACGTTGGCGCTGGAGGATTTCAGGGTGTGCGCGGCGTCGCGCATCGCATCCAGATCCGGCACCGCGGCGGCCTTCTCCAGCGCGGCGATCAGGCGCGGCGCGTCTTCCAGGAACAGGCTGATGATGCGTACGGTTTCGTCGCCGGCGATCTCGCGCAGTTCCTCCAGCATGCTGTGGTCCAGCACCGGGAACGTCGGCGTGGCGGCGCGCGCGGCCGCGGCGGCATCGGCCGGGATTGGCTTCACCGATGCCGGTTCGGGATGGCGTAGCGCGGCGACCGCGACATGGCCGGGCAGCCAGCGTTGCAGGCAGGCTTCCAGTTGTTCGCGGGTGACCGGCTTGGCGAGATAGTCGTCCATGCCGGCATCCAGGCAACGCTGGCGATCGCCGGCCATCGCGTTGGCCGTCATCGCCACGATCGGCAGTCGCCGTTGCGCGCCGAGCTCGTTTTCGTGCGTGCGCCAGCGGCGGGTCGCGCTGTAGCCGTCCAGCACCGGCATCTGGCAGTCCATGAACACCAGATCGAAGGGTTCGATCATCATCCGCTGCAGCGCCAGTTCGCCATTGGCTTCCGACTCGCTGCGGAATCCCAGCGCGGCCAGCAGCTTCTGCGCCACCAGCAGGTTCACCGGGTTGTCTTCCACCAGCAGCAGGCGCGCCTCGGTCGATGGCGTGCCGCTCGCCGTTGCCTGCGCATCGGTACCGGTGTCGGCCGGCGCTTCCGCGGTGTCCGCGCTCGCCGGTAGCGGATCGAACATCGGCGCTGGCGCGGGAGCCGGCGTGGCCTCGACGTCTTCGAAGATATCTCCGATCACCACCGGCGGCACCGCGGATTCCGGTTCGGAAGACTGCCCGGTCAGGGCCGCGCGTAACGCCGAATCCGGGGCCTGGCGCGACAGCAGGGTGCTGTCGCTGCGCAGTTCCTCGGGCACGGTCTCGTCGCCGTACAGCCAGATCAGGCGAACCGGCGCCGCACCCGCGGGACGCCGCGCCAGGGTGCGATGCAGGGCGCGGGCGGTGCTGCGGATGCCGGCGGCGTCGGCGACCACGGCGACGAAGTCGTCGTTGCGCGTTTCGCCGGCAACGCGCAAGCGCTCGAGCGCTTCCTGCGTCGTTTCCACCACGTTGACCTGCAGGCCCCAGTTGGTCAGCAGCAGGCCGAGCCTCTGGCGCAGGCGGTTGTCGGGCGTCACCACCAGCACGCGCCCCTGATCGAAGGCGTGCGGATCGCGCATCTTCATGTCACCGATGACCTTGGTCAGCGGGGCTTCGAACCAGAAGGTCGAGCCGCGGCCGGGTTCGGAGACCAGATCGATGCGCCCGCCCATCAGCTCGACGATGCGCTTGCAGATGGCCAGGCCAAGGCCGGTACCGCCGTACAGCCGGGTGGTGGATGCGTCGGCCTGGGTGAAGGAGCGGAACAGGCGCGCCTGCGCGTCGGCGGAAATGCCGATGCCGGTGTCGCGCACCTCGAAGCGCAGCAGGTGCTGGGCGGAGGTTTCGCCGAGGCGGCGCACCACCAGGGTGACGCCGCCCCGCTCGGTGAACTTGATCGCGTTGCCGATCAGGTTGCTCAGCACCTGGCGCAGGCGCACCGGATCCCCGCGCACGGGCAGGCGCACCTGCGGGTCCAACTGCAGGCCCAGGCGCAGGCCCTTGTTCTCGGCGGGACGCTGCATCAGCTGCAGCACGCCATCGAGCAGCTCGCGCAGGTTGAACGCGGTGATCTCCAGCTCCAGCTTGTTCGCTTCCAGCTTGGAGTAGTCGAGGATGTCGTCGACGATGCGCAGCAACTGGTGCGAAGACGCGCTGGCGGTGTTGAGCATCTCGCGGTGATCGCTGGCCAGCGGCGCGCGCGCCAGCATGTCCAGCATCGGCACGATGCCGTTGAGCGGGGTGCGGATCTCGTGGCTCATGGTGGCCAGGAATTCGCCCTTGGCCAGCACCGCCGATTCGGCGGCCTGCTTGGCCTGCAGCAGTTCCTGTTCCAGTTGGTCATGGCGCTGCAGATCCCGGCGCAGCGCGTTGCGTTCGGATTCGGCGATGGCCGCGCGCGCTTCGGCGCCGGCCAGTTCGCGGTGCGCGGTGCGGGCGTTGAAGGCGGCGAAGCTGCCGCACAGCATCGCGATCGCGGCGGCGGCCAGCGCGGCCTGCCACCAGGGGCCGGCGATCCCGGCATAGGGCAGGATCAGGAACACCAGCGCGGCCACGCCCGCGGCGAGGGCCAGCCAGGGGGCGACCGGGGCAGGCCGCTGCGCGGGCATGCCTACAGCACCGCGTTGTGGAAATCGAAGCCGAGTTCGCTGCCGACGGCCTGGACCAGATTGCCCTGGATGAAGTCGACGCCGCCCATCCACATCGCGGCGGCGGCCTGCGGATCCTCGATCTGCTGGCCGATGACCTGCAGCCCGGCACGATGCGCCTGGTCGATGATGCCGCGCAGTTCATCGCGCAGCTTCGGATCGGTGTGCGCGCCGGCATAGCGGCTGGCCACGCGCAGGTAACCCAGCGGCAACTGGGTGAGCAGGGCGTCGGCCTCACGTCCGGGTTCGAACTGGCTGAGGCAGAACTGCACGCCGCTGGGCATCAGCTGGTGGCAGAAATCGCGCAGGGTCACGGTATGGATCAGGGCATCGGCCATGCGCAGGTCGATGACCAGCGAAGTGCCTTCGATGCCGCGTTCGGCCAGTGCGTCCAGCAGCCACTGGGCATGCGATTCGCGCGCCAGCGTGCGCGGCGATTGCGAGACGAACAGGCGCAGCGAAGGCCCTTGAGACTGGCGCTCGGCCAGCACGTAGAGGGCATGTTCCAGTACCCAGTGATCGATCTGGGCGATGCCGCCGGCCGATTCGGCCGCCGGAATCACTTGCGAGGCGGGCAGCAGCGAGCCGTCGGGCTGGCGCATGCGCAGCAGCACCTGGTACTGGGCCTGTTCGCTGCCGGCGACGGCGACGATGGGCTGGTAGGCCAGTTCGAAGCGGCCATCTTCCAGGGCGATCTTCGGCACGTCCTCGGCGATCTGCGCCGGGGTGTAGCCGGCCAGGTTGTTGCCTTTCAGGCGCGCCTGCAGCACCGCGCGCTCGGTGGCTTCCAGCGCGCTGCCGGCGTCGGTGAAGCCGATCGACAGCGGGGTGTAGCCGATGGAGCTGCGCAGGTTGAGGGTCTCGCCGGCGCCGATCGGGAATGGATTGCGGGTCAGGCCATCGCGCAGGCGTTCGGCCTGGGCCTCGAGCGCGGCTTCGTCCAGGCCGGCGGCCAGCGACAGGAAACTGTTGTCGTTGAGGCGGGCCACCGGGTGGGGCGCCGCCACTTCGGCCAGGCGCCGGCCGGCCTGGTTCATCAGTTGCTCGAACGCCGCGTAGCCGTAGCGTTCGCGCAGGCTCAGCGCGCTGCCCACCTCGATGAAGAACAGGCCGCCAGCGACCCCCGATTGCAACGCCGCGCCGACCTGCTGCAGCAGGTAGGTGCGGGTCGGCAGACCGGTTTCGGTATTGATGGTGGCGCGCAGGGTCGCCGGCGCGACCCGCTGGCGCGCGCGCTGGATGCGATTGGCGACCGCGGCGATCAGGTGGCGCGGCCGGATCGGCTTGTTGAGGAAATCGTCGGCGCCGCTTTCCAGCACTTCGAACTGGCGCTCCGGGTCCGGGTCGCCGGTGAGGAACACGATCGGCAGGTGCAGGTATTCCGGCTGCTGGCGGATCAGCATGGTCAGGTCCATGCCGTCGCGCCCGGGCATGTGCAGATCCATCAGCACCAGGTCCGGCTTGAACCGCGCCATCGCATCGAGGACGCCGTCGGATTGCATCTGCACGTCGGCCTGCATGCCCGCGCCGTGCAGCACGCTCTGCGCGAACAGCGCCTGGCCGCGATCGTCTTCGACGATCAACACCCGATACGGACTTTCCTGGGTGTCGTTGGGGCGTCCGGACGTCGCCGACGCGGCGGCCCCGGCGTCGGTGGCCGGCGTTGCTGGCGCATCGCCGTTCGCGGCCGGTGGAGAAGATGCGGTCATCGCGGCGATACCTCCATTCAGCGGCATCGGCGCCGGCGCGGGCGCGTCGGCCGTCCAGCGCCGCCAGTAACCCGGCGGTGGCGTTTCGGCCCGCAGCCGGGAGCGCGAAGGCTCATCCGGCCGGCGGGATGTGGCATCAGTGGCAGACATCAGGCTTCCCCAAGCATGTGTCGCATTATGCGATGAAGTTCACGGCCCGGGACAAGCGTCCCCGGGCATCCGGCCTCCGATCTAACGGGTCGGCACATGAGGATCAGACGTACCGAGCAGCCGTTTCAGGCCACGGCTGAGGCGGCGCCAGACCCACCACACCATCAGCGCCAGCAGCACCGACACCCCGACCACCAGCAGCAGCGCGATCCAGGGGTGGGCGAAGGCCAGCGCCAGGCCCCCCACCACCACCGCGTCCTCGGTCACCGAGGCGGTCCAGTTGCTGACCGGCTCGGGCGAAGTGTTCATCAGCGCGCGCGATCCGCTCTTCAGGACGTGGCTGGTCAGGGCGATGCCGGCGCCGGCCGCCAGCGCGCCACCGCCGAGCTGCCCGTCCGGGGACAACGTGGCCGCGGCCAGGAAGGCGCCGGCCGGCACCCGCGCCAGGGTCTGCAGCAGATCCCAGCCCGAATCCACTCCGGGAATCTTGTCGGCGAAGAATTCGGCCAGCGCGAGCGCGCCGGAGGTGCCCAGGACCCACCAGGACTGGGTCACCTGCAATGCCGGCGGCAGGTCCAGCCAGCCCAGCGCACCGGCCAGGCCGAGCCCGAATACCGTCAGGTAGACACGGATCCCGGCCATCCATGCCAACAGGATCCCAATTACGAAAAGATGTGCTTCGGACATCCCGGCGGTTCCCAGTAGACTCGACGGCCCTGTCGATTGTCCCGAGTATAGGCCTCCCGTCTGGCTGCTGCCTGAGCGCGGCCAGCGATTCGATCATGTCCGGATCCTCCTTCCCGCGGTACCAGATCGTCGAGCAGCGGCCGTCGCGGCGCGGGCTCTGGCTGACCGTGGCCGGGCTCGCCTGGGCGGGCACGCTGGCGGGTATCTGGTTCTGGGCCAGCCATACCGCCGCGCCGCGGCTGGGACGGGTGCAGCAGGAACTGGGACAGGTCCAGGCCCGGTTCCGGCAGCAGCAGGGCGAACTGCAGCGATTGAGCCAGCGTGAGAGCACCCTGAGCCTTTCCGATCGCATCAGCCGCACCGCCAACCAGGAACTGCAAGCGTCGCTGGCCGAGCGTGACGAGGAAATCGCGGGCCTGCGCGCGGACGTGGCCTTCTACGAACGCCTGGTCGGCGCGACCGCGCCGCGGCGCGGCCTGAACGTGCACCTGGCCGAGTTCAACCGCGTGCCCGGCGGCGCCTGGCAGTACCAGATCACCCTGACCCAGACCCTCAATCGCGGTGCCATCAGCGAGGGCCAGATGCGCTTCGCGGTGGAAGGCGTGCGGGGCGGCCAACTGGCGACGATTGGCTGGGACGAATTGCACCAGCAACCCGGCGTGGCCGGGCAGGCCTATTCCTTCCGCTATTTCCAGCAGCTCGACGGCAGCGTGATGCTGCCCGGCGGCTTTACCCCGCAGAGGGTGAAGGTGCAATTGAGCGGCGGCGACAGCCCGGTGGAACAGGCATTCGATTGGAAACTCGCGACCTCAGCCGGAGGAAAGTAATCATGTTCAAGCACAAGCCCCAACGCGATGGCCAGGCCATCGACACCCTCATCGGCCCGCAGGTCACCATCCAGGGCGATCTGGTGTTCAGCGGCGGCCTGTACGTCGAGGGACGCATCCAGGGCAAGGTGCTGGCGGTCGAGGGCGAACGCGCGGTGCTGACGCTGGCCGAACAGGGCCGCATCGAGGGCGAGGTGCGCGCGCCGGTGGTGATCATCAACGGCCAGCTGGTCGGCAACGTGTACGCGGATGATCGGGTCGAACTGGCAGCCAAGGCGCGGGTGCAGGGCAACATCCATTACCAGGTGGTGGAGATGAGCGCGGGCGCCCAGCTCACCGGCCGGCTGGTGCATGCCACCGCGCTGGCGACGGTCGACGAAGCCGGCGGGGAACTGGTCCACGCCCACGCCTGAACCGGTTCGCCGGCGTTCAGAGCCCCCTCTGGCGGGCCGCGCTATGCTCGGCCCATGAGTGAGCCTTCTCTCCCTTCCCCGCCGCCGCCGGCCAGCGGGCGGGTCTGGTTCTACGGTGCGGTGGGTCTGCTGGCGCTGTGCCTGGCCTTCGGAGGCTGGGGCCTGTGGCAGGTCCTGTCCGCGGGCGGGCAGGCGCCGGGCGCCCGCCAGTTCCAGGCCCAGAAACAACAGGTCGAACAACTCGAGCAGCGGGTGGCGACCCTGTCCCGGTCCGATCAGATCACCCGCGACGCCAACCGCGACCTGCAGACCGCGCTGGCCGAGCGTGACGAGGAAATCGCCGGCCTGCGCGCGGATGTCGCCTTCTACGAACGCTTCGTCGGTGCGACCGGCCAGCGCCGTGGCCTGACCGTACACGAACTCCGGCTGCAACCGCAGACCGAGCAGGCCTGGCACTTCACCGCCACCCTCACGCAGAACCTCAACCGCGGCGCGGTCAACGCCGGTCGCCTGCTGGTCTCGGTCGAAGGCACCCGTGCCGGCAAGCTGCAGCGGCTGGCCTGGTCGGATCTGCGCCAGCAGGCCGATGCCCCGGGGCTGCCGTATTCGTTCAAGTACTTCCAGCAGGTCGAGGGCGATCTGGTGCTGCCGGCCGATTTCCAGCCGGTCCGGGTGACCGCGCGACTGGTGCCGCAGAGCGGCGCGGCGGTGGAACAGTCGTTCACCTGGGCCGCCGCCGCCGCGCGCGAAGGCACGGGCGCTTCCGGCTTGAAGTGAGTCCCTCCAACCCCCATCCTGATCGCCATGGACAACCTTGTTTCCCTGCCTTCGGCGGCGCCGGACTACCAGTCGCTGGATCGCCCGTTGAACTTCAGCCATGCCGCGGCCGCCAAGGTTCGCGAGCTCATCGATGAGGAAGGCAACGCCGGACTGGCGTTGCGCGTCTACATCCAGGGCGGTGGCTGTTCGGGGTTCCAGTACGGCTTCGAGTTCGACGAGAACCGCGCCGAGGACGATCTGGCGGTGGACACCGACGGCGTCACCCTGCTGGTGGATCCGTTGAGCCTGCAGTACCTGATGGGCGCGGAAGTGGACTACAGCGAGAGCCTGCAGGGCGCCCAGTTCGTCATCCGCAATCCCAACGCCAAGACCACCTGCGGCTGCGGCAGCAGCTTCAGCATGTGAACATGCTCGCCGGCAGCACGCGCACCCATCGCCCGCTTTTCGACACGCTCACCCCGTGAGCGCATTCCCCACGTCCGCCCCGCCCGCGTTGACCGGCTTCGCCTTCGCCGGTGATCCGCTCGATCGCGCCGATCGCCTGCGCGACGATGCCGAGGCGCTGTTCGGCCTGTGGCCGCGGGCGAGGGTGATCGTGCTGACCCGCGAAGGGGAAGCGTTCGCCGACGCGACCGGGCAACTGGCCGCGCCGTCCGGTGCTGATCTGGGCGGCGGTCCGGGCACCGCGATTTTCCTCGGACTCCGGGATGACGTGGCGTGGTTCGCGCTGGAAGCGGACAGCGTGCCGTTCGAGGCCGCGCAGCGCGTGGACCTGCGCCGCGCGGCGGCCATCTGGCCCGGATTCGAAGCGGGCGTGTTCGCGTTGGCGCGGGCGATGTTCTATTGGCGTTCGCGCAACCGCTTCTGCGGATTGTGCGGTGGCGAAGTCGAATTCCGCCGGGCCGGCTACCAGGGCCGGTGCCTGCAGTGCGGAGCGGATCATTATCCGCGCGTGGATCCTGCGGTGATCGTGGCGGTGAGTGATGGCGAACGCCTGTTGCTGGGGCGCCAGTCGGCCTGGCCGGCGCGCCGGTATTCGGTCATCGCCGGTTTCGTCGAGCCGGGCGAGTCGCTGGAGCAGACGGTGGCGCGTGAAGTGCTGGAGGAAACCGGGGTGCGCGTGCGCGGTTGCCGGTACCTTGGCGCGCAACCCTGGCCATTTCCCGGCGCGCTGATGCTCGGTTTCTCGGCCGAGGCCGAACCGGACGTGCCGCAGGTCGACGATGAACTCGAAGACGCGCGCTGGTTCACCTTCGAGGAAATCAGCGCCGCCCGCGAACGCCGGGAAGGCGATGGCGACGATGGACTGCTGCTGTCGCCCGGTATCTCCATCGCGCGCTCGCTGATCGATCACTGGCATGCCGGGATGCTGGCGCGCCGGCAGGGCTGAGCGGCTCTGCCGCTATCCCGCCAGGAATCGTCGCTTTCAACAGCCATTGGCGGGTCAGAACTTCGCCGTTCGCATTGCGCGGCTCCATCTTGTGGCGTTCCACGACCGCCGCCGAAGGCAGGTCAAGGGCCATCAGCCTGGTGGCGGATGGAGACGTCGGAACGACCTCCGCCTTTCCGCGGGGAAATCATCGGGAGGCGCTGAGGATGGCAATCCCGGAAATAGCTGCCCTTTTGCAAAAAGCGGGATCCAGGGCGCCTGTTTTCTGCGCCAAGAGCAATCCCCCGTCACCCGCTGGCGCGGGCGACCGCCCCCTTTTGCAATGGGGGCCTTGTGGACGCGGCCTTCCCCAGACCCGACATTAACGAAGCGGCAGGCTAGAATCCGGACTGGAGGAGGAACCGCATGTCCATCACCCTGGTCGCCGTGGTCGTTGCGCTGGTACTTGGCCACGTGGCGCCGTCGCTGGTCACGTCGCTCCGCCAGTTCCACTGGTACGGACACTGGCTGCGCTGGCTCGACGAACGTTTTCCCGGCGACGGTTTCTGGCGCGGCCGCTACGGCATCGTGCTGGCGCTGCTGCCGCCGCTGCTGCTGGTCGGCCTGTTCCAATGGGTATTGCACGCGCCGCTGTTGGGCCTGGTCGGGTTGCTGTTCTCGATTCTGGTGCTGGTGTATGCGTGGGGACCGCGCGATCTCGACGTGGACGTGGAAGCGATCATCGATGCGCACGAACCCGGGGCGCGGCGCGAGGCCATCGCCCGGCTGTGGCCGGAGGGCGAGAACGTGGCCGCCGATGGTCCGGCGCTGGTGGAGGCGGTGTTCCGCAATGCGTTGCGGCGCTGGTTCGGGGTGCTGTTCTGGTTCCTGCTGCTGGGACCGATTGGCGCGCTGCTGTACCGGCTGGTCGCGCTGACCGCCGAGGGCGAGTTCCAGCGCGCGCTGCCGCACGATACCCGCGAGGGCGCGCGCGGCCTGCTGGCGGTGCTGGAGTGGCCGGTCGCGCAACTGATGACCCTGGCGATGGCACTGGTCGGCAACTTCGATACCGTCTTCCACGCCTGGCGTGAAGCACACGGCAACACCCTGCAGTTGCGGACCGGATTCCTCGGCCATGCCGCCCGCGCCAGCGTGCGCAGCGAACTGGCGGAGGAGGCCGAGGACTATGCGGAAGAGGGCATGGTCCAGGCCATGCGCGAACTGCCCGAACTGCGCGACGCCATGAGCCTGGTCTGGCGCATCCTGCTGGTATGGATGGCGGTGCTGGCGGTGTTCGTGATCGGTGGCTGGGTGAGCTGACCCGGCCTTGTTCCTGCCTGGCAGGAGCGACGTCGGTCGCGACCGTGGTCCCTGCCGAAAGGCTGGTCGGAAAACACTCACTGTGGGGGCGACGCAAGTCGCGATATCCCGACGGCATCCAGATGACAGGACAGCGCATGGGCTGGCCAATGGTGGCGGCAAGGGCAGTGCTTTCGGGTTGGAAGCTCGCGACTTGCGTCGCTCCCACAGGTGGCGCCTTCGGCCAATCCGGATCGCCGGTTGGCGTCACGGTCGCGACTGACGTCGCTCCTACAGAGGACCCTGCAGAGGAGAAGGATCAGCCTGGCGCGAGCAGGGTAAAGGGATACCACGGCAGGTTGCGGGCTACCCAGAACGTCGGCAGCAGCACCAGCCACAATCCCGGCTTCAGCGCCACGCGCATCACGGGTTGGAGCAGGCGCGGCCGCCAGCCCTGCGCATGGGCCACCAGCAACGGCGCCAGGGGCAGCAGCAACATCGCCAGCGGATTCATCCCGAAGGCGCGGAGCACGTCGCCGTGCACCAGCGCGTGCAGGGCGCGGGTCATGCCGCAGCCGACGCAGTAATAGCCGGTCAGCGCATGGAACATGCACGGCGGGAAGGGATTTCCCGCCGCGTTGGGATCAAAGTTCAGCAACAGCCAGAAGCCGGCGGGGACTGCGACCGCAGCCCCCGCACCCAGCGCATGGAGAGCCGGACGTGGCAAGGGCACGTCAGCCGCCCTGCTGCTGTTCCATCTGCTGGCGGATCTGCTCCATGTACTGCATGTACGCGTCGGGGCCGACCACGATGAACCAGATGACCGAGATCACGACCGCGAGAATCAGGATGCCGGTGGTCACCCAGTTCCAGATCTTCGCATTCTTCGAGGCGCGCCGCGCACCCTCGATGTCGCCCTGGTTCAACTTGCCGTTGACCTGGGTGGAAAACACGATCGCCACGATGCCGGTGATGATGCCCGGGAAACTGAGGCAACTCAGGCAGCACACGATGAAGGAGCCGATGGTCGACAGGATCGACCACACCAGGTAATTGGGGATATTGCCGGGGGCATCATTGGGCAACGGGGGAACGGCACTCATCGGAGTCTCCTTGCAGTGATGAAGCGGGGTGGTCGGACCCTAGTCTAACGTCTGGACCCGCGATTCGTATGCGTGCCAGAGCGATCAGGCGGCATCGCCGCGCAAACCGCGCACAGTGGCTTCCAGGTTGCCGGCGGTCGCGCTGGCGCCATCCACCGGTGGCGCGGCGACCACGTCCACATGGGCGCGGAAGCGACGCGGCACCCGCATCCGGCCCAGCCGGCTGTCGCGGCGGCTCCACATGCTGCTCCACATGCCCTTGAGCGCCATCGGCACCACCGGCACCGGCCGTCGTTCCAGGATCTTCTCCACGCCCGATTTGAACGGGGCGATGTTGCCGTCGCGGGTCAACGCGCCCTCGGGGAAGATGCCGACGATCTCGCCATCGGCCAGCGCCTGGTCGATTTCGTCGAAGGCGTGCTGCATCAGTTCGGGATCCTCGCGGGCGCCGGCAATCGGAATGGCCTTGGCGGTGCGGAAGATCCAGCTCATCACCGGAATGTTGAAAATCTTGTAGTACATGACGAAGCGCACCGGCCGCGGAATGCTGGCCGCCAGCAGCAGCGCGTCCATGTAGCTGACGTGGTTGCAGACCAGCAGGGCCGGGCCTTCATCGGGAACATGCCGCTCGATGCCGTGCAGGCGTAGCCTGTACAGCACCCGCACCAGCACCCAGCTGAGGAAGCGCATCAGGAATTCGGGCACCAGGGTGAAGATCCAGATCGCCACCAGCGCATTGGCGATGGCCAACACCAGGAACAGCTGCGGGATGGTCAGACCGGGCAGCGGAATGCGCACGCCACCCAGCGCCAGTTCCTTCATCTGCAGGGCGATGCCCAGCACCGCCGCCAGCACGATGTAACCGGCGTTCTGGATGTTCATGCCGGCGATGACCCGGGCCAGCTCCTGCTTCGGCGTGCGGCTCTGGATCAGCGCGAACAGCGGCACCACGAAGAAGCCGGTGAACAGGCCGATGCCGACCAGATCGATGACGATGCGCCAGCTGCCCGGTTGCTGCAGGAACGCCGACACCGACAGTCCGGCGACCGGGGCCACACCGCCGCGGGCGAAATACAGGTCCAGCAGGAACGCGCTCATGCCGAACGCGCCCAGCGGTACCAGGCCGATTTCCACGGTGCGCGCGGACAGGCGTTCGCACAGCAGCGAACCCACGCCGGTGCCGATCGAGAACAGCGCCAGCGGAAACACGTACCAGGTGCCGATGCCCAGGTTCAGATCGGCATAGGTGGGGATGTTGCCGGTCAGCACGGTGCCGAAGAACCAGAACCAGGACACGCCCAGCACCGAGTTGCGCACCGCGACCTGCTTCTTGGCCAGGCGCAGCACCGCGCGCGATTCGGTCAACGGGTTCCAGTTGATCTTCAGGTCCGGCGCGCCCGCGTCGGCCGGCGGAATCAGCCGGCTGACCAGATTGCCGGTGATGGCCAGCAGGATGATGGCGATGGCGGCCACGGTGGGGCCATGGCTGCCGGCGAGGTTGAAGATCAGGCCACCGAAGATCATGCCGACCAGGATCGACAGCGAGGTGCCCATCTCGACCAGGCCGTTGCCGCCGGTCAGTTCCTCGGGTTTCAGCACAGAAGGCAGGATGGAGTACTTCACCGGCCCGAACAGCGTGGATTGCAGGCCGGTGCAGAACAGCGCGGCCAGCAGGACGACGAGGTCCTGGGTGAAAAAGCCGATCGCGGCCAGCGACATGATGACGATTTCCATCGTCGTCGTGATCCGGATCAGCTTCGACTTCTCCAGCTTCTCCGCGATCTGGCCGGCGGTGGCCGAGAACAGGAAATAGGGCAGGATGAAGATCGCCGGCGCCAGATTGGTGTACAGCGTCTTGTCCTGCGGGCTGACGCTCATGAAGCCCAGCAGGCCGATGATCGCCTGGCGGTAGACATTGTCGTTGAAGGCGCCCAGCGACTGGACCAGGAAGAACGGCAGAAAGCGCCGCTGTTTCAACAAGGCGAACTGGCTGTGGCTGGACATGCGCCCTCCGTGGGTTGCGCGCAGCCTAGCAGAACCCTGGCGTCATCCGGTTTACCGGGGGCGGCTTTCGGGAGGAGTCTTGAGAGATCCCGCGCAAATTCCCCGTCACCCGCGGCGCGGGTGCCCGCCCGTTTTCAAAGGGGGCTGTTGGAGCTCACAACGCCGACCGAAGACCATCCCGATGCGCTGATGATGCAATATCCAGGAAATGTCTCCCCCTTGACCAGCCATTCGGCTGTTGAAAGCGAAAAAGGGGGATCAAGGGGGATTTGCTGCGTTGTTTTTTTAGTGCGCAAGAAGGAGGATCAATCGCCGGGTATCCCAGCAGCAAGCCCGGCTCTACGCGGTGTTCTTTTCCCGCGCGATCGCGCGCCAGCCGATATCGTTGCGATGGAATTCGCCGTCCCAGCCGATGCGCTCGACCGCGGCGTAGGCATTGCGCTGCGCCTCGCCCACGCTGTCGCCGAGCGCGGCCACGCACAACACGCGGCCGCCGCTGGTCAGCACGTCGCCGTCGCTGCCCAGGCGGGTGCCGGCATGGAAGACCTTGGCCTCGCCCAGGTCCGTGTCCAGGCCATGGATGGCATCGCCGGTCCTCGGCGTTTCGGGATAGTTGGCCGCGGCCATCACCACGCCCAGGGACGGGCGTCCGTCCCAATCGGCCCGGGTGGCATCCAGGCGTCCATCGATCGCCGCTTCCACCAGATCCACCAGATCCGAGCGCAGGCGCAGCATCACCGGCTGGGTTTCCGGATCGCCGAAGCGTACGTTGAACTCGATCACCTTGGGCGCGCCGCTGCCGTCGATCATCAGGCCGGCGTAGAGAAAGCCGGTGAACGGCACGCCATCGGCGATCATGCCCTGCACGGTCGGATTGACCACTTCGCGCATCACCCGCGCATGCACCTCGGGCGTCACCACCGGCGCCGGCGAGTACGCGCCCATGCCGCCGGTGTTGGGGCCGGTGTCACCGTCGCCGACGCGCTTGTGATCCTGCGAGGTCGCCATCGGCAGCGCGGTGCGGCCATCGACCATGCTGATGAAGCTGGCCTCTTCGCCGTCGAGGAATTCCTCCACCACCACCCGCGCGCCGGCCGCGCCGAACGCGTTGCCGGCGAGCATGTCCTGGATGGCGGATTCGGCCTCGGCCAGGGTCATCGCCACGATCACGCCCTTGCCGGCGGCCAGGCCGTCGGCCTTGATCACGATGGGTGCGCCTTTTTCGCGCACGTAGGCCAGCGCCGGCGCGGTCTCGGTGAACACCGCGTAGTGGGCGGTGGGAATGCCGTGGCGGGCGAGGAAATCCTTGGCGAACGCCTTGCTGCCTTCCAGCTGCGCGGCGGCGGCGGTGGGGCCGAAGATGCGCAGGCCTTCGCTGCGGAAACGATCCACCACGCCGGCCACCAGCGGCGCTTCCGGGCCAACCACGGTCAATGCCACGCCTTCCTGCCTGACCAGCTCGACCAGGCGATCGATTTCGGTCGCGCCGACGGCGACGTTGCGGCACTTGTCCTCGCGCGCGGTGCCGGCGTTGCCGGGGGCCACCAGCACCTCGGTGACGCGCGGCGACTGCGCGATCTTCCAGGCCAGCGCGTGTTCGCGGCCGCCGGAACCGATGACGAGGATCTTCATGGCTGTCTACTCCGAAATGCGTGTGGATCCGCGAGGCGGATCAGGAAAAGGAAGGAACGGGGATCGTGGTGCGATCATGATTCGGCCCCCAGCCGCGCGGCGGTCAGCCGGACGAAGGCCGGATCCAGCTCGCTGCCGACGTAGCGCCGGCCACTGCGCAGCGCGGCCACGCCTGTGGTACCGGAACCGTTGAAGGGGTCGAAGATGCGATCGCCCGGGTCGGTGGAAGCCTCGATGCAGCGCAGCAGCAGTTCCACCGGTTTCTGGGTGGGATGGCGACCGTGGCTCTTCTCGCCCTTGGCCGGGGCGGGCAGGCGCCAGACCGACTTCATCTGCCTGTCGCCGTTGTCGGCCTTCATCTTGCGGTAGTGGAAGCGGTGCCTGCTCTTCTCCGTCTTCGCCGCCCAGATCAGGGTTTCGGTCGAATGGGTGAAGGTGCGGCAGGCCAGGTTGGGCGGCGGATTCGGCTTTTCCCAGATGATGTCGTTGAGCAGTTTCATGCCCAGTTGCTGCATGGCGAAACCCACCGAATGGATCACATGGTGGGTGCCGGACACCCACAGGGTGCCGTCGGGCTTCAGCGCCGCCTGGCAGCGTTGCAACCAGGCCAGGTTGAACTCGTGGTTGTACGCCGGGCCCTGGCTGCGATCCCAGTCGCCCTTGTCGACCTTGACCATTTTTCCGCCATGGCAGGTGACGCCGCCGTTGGAGAGGAAATACGGCGGGTCGGCGAAGATCATGTCGAAGAAGCCGTGCGGGTGGCGTTCGATGATCCGGTCCAGCAGCTCCAGGCAGTTGGCGCGATACAACAGCGCGCGGCCATCGACGTCGGCCCAGGCCAGCCGGTTGGGCGAAGTCGAGGTCGCCGCCAGCGTGCCCAGCCCCAGCGCGTCGGCCAGGGCGGGGGCGTCGTCGTCGTCGGTCTGCGCGCGGGCCGGCACGATCAGTGCCGGAAGTGGCGCACGCCCGTGAACACCATGGCCAGGCCATGTTCGTCGGCCGCGGCGATGACCTCGTTGTCGCGCATCGAGCCGCCCGGCTGGATCACCGCCTTGATGCCGGCCTCGGCGGCGGCATCGATGCCGTCGCGGAACGGGAAGAAGGCATCGGAGGCCATCACCGAGCCTTCGACCTGCAGGTCCGCGTCGGCGGCCTTGATGCCGGCGATGCGGGCCGAATACACCCGGCTCATCTGGCCGGCGCCGACACCGATCGTGCGGTTGTCCTTGGCATAGACGATCGCGTTGGACTTGACGTACTTGGCCACCCGCCAGGCGAACAGCAGGTCGCGCAGCTCGGCCTCGGTCGGCGCGCGCTGGCTGACCACCTTCAGCTCGTCCGCGCTCATGCCGCGGTTGTCGGAGGACTGCAACAGCAGGCCGGAACCGATGCGCTTGCTGTCGTAGTTGTTGAGGCCGGCGCCCAGCGGGATCCGCAGCACCCGCACGTTGGCCTTCTTCTTCGCGTAGTCCAGCGCGCCTTCCTCGTAGTCCGGCGCGATCAGCACCTCGACGAACTGGCGATCCAGGATGACCTTGGCGGTGGCCGCGTCGAGGGTGCGGTTGAAGGCGATGATGCCGCCGAACGCGCTGGTCGGGTCGGTGGCGTAGGCCAACTCGTAGGCGTCGCCGCAGGCCACGCCGACGGCCACGCCGCAGGGATTGGCGTGCTTGACGATCACGCAGGCCGGCGCGTCGAACTGGCGCACGCATTCCCACGCCGAATCGGCGTCGGCGAGGTTGTTGAAGCTCAGTTCCTTGCCCTGCAGCTGCTGGAACGTGGCCAGCGTGCCCGGCACCGGGCCGAGGTCGCGATAGAACGCACCAGACTGGTGCGGATTCTCGCCGTAGCGCAGATCCATCACCTTCACGAAGGTGGAATTCATCTGCGCGGGAAACTCGCTGCGCGCCGGCACCACGGCGGACGCGTCGGTGACGGCGGACAGGTAATTGCTGATTGCCGCGTCGTACTGGGCCACGCGATTGAACGCGGCCACCGACAGGGCGAAGCGGGTCCGCGCCGACAGGCTGCCGTCGTGCTCGCCGAGCTCGCGCACCAGATCCGCGTATTGCGCCGGATCGGTGGCGACCGCGACGTGGGCGAAGTTCTTGGCCGCCGCGCGCAGCATCGCCGGGCCGCCGATGTCGATGTTCTCCACCGCTTCGTCCAGGCTGCAGTCGGCGCGCGCGGTGACCTTCTCGAACGGATACAGGTTGAGCACCAGCAGGTCGATCGCGCCGATGCCGTGCTGCGCCATCACCGCGTCGTCGGTGCCGCGGCGTCCGAGCAGGCCGCCGTGGACCTTCGGGTGCAGGGTCTTGACCCGTCCGTCCATGATTTCGGGAAAACCGGTGACGTCGGAGACATCGCGGACGGCCAGGCCGGCGTCACGCAGGGCCTTGGCGGTGCCGCCGGTGGACAGCAGTTCCACGTTGCGCGCGGCCAGGGCCTGCGCAAGTTCGATGAGGCCGGTTTTGTCGGAAACGGAAAGCAGTGCCCGGCGGACGGGCAGGCGTTGGTCGGTCATGGGGAGATGCGGCGGGAAGACCGCGGAATTATAGCCTCCCGGGCCGTGGCTTCCCCCTGGAGCGCGCTGGATCAGGCGGGATCAGGTGCGGTCAGCCCGGATCAGGCGCTCCCGGGCGATCAGGCCAGCCCGTAGTCCTTCAGCTTCTTGCGCAGGGTGGCCCGGTGGATGCCGAGCAGGGAGGCGGCCCGGCTCTGGTTGCCCTCGCAATGGTTCAGCACTTCCACGAACAGTGGAATCTCCATCTCGCGCAGGACGATCTCGTACACGTCATCCGCATCGCAGCCATCCAGATCACGCAGGTATCGGCGTACCGACTGGGCGACATGCTCGCGCAGCGGCGGACGGGACGAACGGGGATTGTCTTGGCGGGTGGAAGCAGCGTTCACACGGGTTCCCGGAAGCTGAGGACGAAGCGCCCGCCTTGTGGTTGTGTTTTACGGCGGGGGAGGGAGTCTAGCGCCAGTCGTGCGTCCGTGCACCCCGTTCGTCGCTGCGTGCCCGCCGGGAGGACCCGCTCAGCGGAAGTCGAAGGAAAACGCGACCACGTTGGCGCTCGGCTCGCGGACCCGCACGGCCACCTGGGCGCTCTGGCCGGGACCGAGGGTCGTCGAGGCGGCGCTGTCCCGTGGCAGGTACTCGGCAGGACGCATGGCGCGCGCACCCAGGGTGCGCCCATCGGCGTCCCTGAGGGTGAGCACCAGGACCGGCCACGGCTGCGACCAGCGCGCATCATTGCGGAAGGTCGCCTGCGCCAGCAGCACGCCGGGCGCGCCAGGCACCGGGCGGACATCGCGATCCAGCATGGCGAATGCCTGCGGTTCACGCCACGGCGGCAGCGAACAGCCCAGTGCATTGCACAACGTGGTCAGCGCCGGACGCCAGCCGGCATCGGCCGCCAGGCGCGCGCGATCGGCCAGCATCACCTGCAATGCCAGCGTCACCGCCAGCACGCCCAGCGTGATCCACTGCCAACCTGGCACGCGCGTGGATGCCGCCGGCGCGCGTGCGGAACCCTGCAGGAAACTCGGCGCGCGCGCGCTGGCGCGGTGGGGAATCGCAGCGGCCGGCGAGGCGACGGGAACGGGAGCGCCAACAGGCGCGTCGACAGCCGCCGGCCCGGTGGCAGCGTCGGCGGCGGATTCGGACATGGTCGCGGTCGGTTCGACATCGAAGGCGATGCTTCCCGGTGTATGGCTTTCGTCCATGGATGCCGCCGGGTCAGCCACGTCCGCTTCGACCACGCCGGCTTCCGTCACTCTCGCTTCCCGTGCCGCGGCATCGGTCGCCATCTTTCCGGTCGGCCCGGCCGCGTCAACCGTCCCGTCGCGGCGCAGCAGGCGCGCGAGACTGGGACCGCCATCGGCGGCATCCGCATCGCGTGGAGACGTGGCCGGCTGCCCACCGGTCCGCGTGCCGGCGTCGCCGAGTACGCCACCGCAGCGTGGGCAGTGCGCGGGCGCGTCCTGGCCGCGCGGAGCGGTCGCCACCAGATAGCGGCAATGGGGGCAGGCGATGAACATGCGGCCTATTCAAGCATGTGTGCGGGGGGCGGAAAAGACAGGGCGCGGCCGCGACGACGTTCCGGGCGCCAAGGCCGACGGCAAGCGCTACGCGGAACCTGGCAGACCGCCGGACCCGCGTTGAAGGGAATGAGCAATGAGGTCATGTGGGTCAATACGCTCAAGTTGACCCGCAAGATACCGCTTCCCGAGGGACGCGAACTGCAGGGCATCGGGTTCAATACACGCGTGGACGCGCGTGCGCCGGAAGGCGAGTACGCCGTGCTGGAATTCGTCCGGCGCGCGGGCGATACGACGGCGACGGAGAAGGTGGTCATGCAGAAACATGAGTCCCGCTGGATGATCGTCGGCTACTTCGTCAACAAGCGGGTCAACCTCGTCGGCGGCAAGGACTAGCGGCATCCAGCTGCCGACTGTGTTGATGCGGGGTGTGGGAACATGTCGTCATGGTGTCCGCCCGGCTTGCCCGGCCATGCCGGAAGTCGGCGGGCCTTCCGGCGGTTGGCGATGTCCGGTACGGCTTCTAGATTCCGGAACATCCGAAATGGGGCGTGTCTCGTCGATACGTCCTTGCGCCGCAATGGATGAGGGATTCCGATGACGTGTCGATTCGCCGGATGGCTGCTGGTGTTGTGCGGATGGTCGGCCGGCGCGCATGCCGATGAGTGCCCGCCTGCGCTGGTGAAACCGGACGCGCCCGTGCCGGGCCTGGTCGTCGTGTCCCTCGACGACACGGGGATGGCGTTCACCACCTGCGGGATGGCGGATATCCGGCGCAAGCGCGCGGTGTCGCGCGACACCCTGTTCCAGGCGGCCTCGTTGACCAAGCCGGTGACCGCCCTGATCGCGCTGACGCTGGTGGAAGAAGGGAAACTGGATCTGGATCGTCCGCTGGTCGGCTATCTGGACGGCCCCTATCGACACGACCAGGCGTTGCTGGGCGGACAGCCGGTCTGGGATACCGTCGAGGATCCGCGCCTGCGGAAAGTCACCGCGCGGCTGGTGCTGAGCCATCGCAGCGGGCTGCCCAACTGGGCGTTCGGCGAGCCGCTGCGGTTCGCGCTCGATCCGGGCACCGAGTGGAAATATTCGGGGGAGGGATTTTCACTGCTGGCCGCGGTGCTGGAACACATCAGCGGCCAGACGTTGCCGGCGTTGGCCGCCGAACGGGTATTCACCCCGCTGGACATGCGTGACAGCGACCTGGTCTGGCGCGACGACTACGCGGATCGCATGGCCACCGGTTACGACACCCAGGGCAAGGTAATCGACGCGATGCAGTTCCGGCGTCCGGTCGCGGCGGCATCGCTGTACACCACGCCGGCCGACTATGCGCGGTTCGTGCAGGCGCTGTTGCGGGCGAAGCCGGGTTCTGCGTCGGCGCGGTTGCGCGAACGGCAGGTCGAGGTGGATGCGACCTACGCGCTGGGCTGGGGTCTGGGCGTGGGGCTGGAGGAACACGAACAGGGCGATTGCCTGTTCCATCACGGGATCAACAACGGCTTCCAGTCATTCTTCATGGTCTGTCCGGAGCAACGGCGCGGCGTGCTCTGGTTCACCAACAGCGACAACGGCCTGTCGCTCGCCCCGTCGTTGCTCAAGACCCATCTGCCGGGCCCGCATCCGGTGCTCGACTGGCCGGTGCTGCGCCCCTAGCGTCCCGGCGGCGGCGGAGGCGGATTCAGCCCGCGCCCTGGGCGCGCGCCTGCAGGAACTGCCGGGCAGCGTCTTCCCAGTTGTGGCCGTCGAACGGGAACACCTTCAACTTCGACACATCCACACCGTCCACGCAGCGCAGGTTCACCACCCAGGCGCTCGGCGCGATGCGCGGATGGCTGAACGGACTGGCGCCGCACGTCGTGCAGAAGTAGTGGCTGGCGGTCATCGTGCCGAACCGGTAGACGCCCAGTTCCGATTCATCGGACAGCAGGCGGAAATGCGCGTCGTCGGTGCCATGCCACAGCGCACCCTTGCGCCGGCAGATCGAACAATTGCATTCGATGGCGACACCGACGTCGCCGTCGAATTCGAAGCTGATGCGGCCGCAGTGGCAGGATCCTTGGTGCGTGGTCATGCGGGTTTCCTGTGTCGATCCGGAGGAGTGGATCGCGTCCCGCGAGTGGTGCCGGAAACCCATCCATCCGGATGGCGGGAGCGCGCCGGGCCCCAGCGTATGCCGGCGCGCGGAGGCCCACAAGCCGCCAGCCAGGGTCGCCGCGGCTTCAGCGGCGCCTGCGCTTGCCGCCGTCGCCGATCAGATCCAGCAGGCCGGTGCGCTGCCGGGGCGACAGGCCGTCGAAGCGCTCCAGCAGGCGGCGCTGTTGTTCGTTGAGTTCGTGGCCATAGCCGGAACCCTCTTCGGCGATGCGCGGATTGGGGTTGTCGATGAACGCCGGGCCGCGGCCGGTGGCGAGGAATTCGAAACCCATGCCGGTGCACTGGGCGAGCGCGATCATGTTCTCGATCGAGGGGCAGGTGCCCTCAATCATCTCCCATTGGGCGATCGCGCTGCGGGTCAGGCCCAGCTCGACCGCGAGTTGCTCCTGGGTCAGGCCGGCATGTTCACGGGCCTGGCGGACCCGCAGGTAGAGCTTCTTGCTCACGGCATTGGCATGGGAGGACGAAGGGGAAACCGATATAGCCGGTCCTCCATGCAAGTGAGGTTAGTTACACTGGCTGTGGCGGATTGTTAGTGATTCTAACATGGTGAAAATTACGCCACTCACATTAGTGGGCCAATGAAGATTCGGTGCCTCACATTGAGCGACGCACGCCGTCGATCCGCATCCAGTCGTCTTCGCGTTCGACTCGCAATGGCTCGAACCACGGCGAGTAGCGTTCCAGCAGATCCGCTTCCTGTCCGTGCAGGATTCCCGACAGTGCGATGCGTCCGCCCGGCGCCACGCGATCAGCGAGGGTTTCAGCCAGTGCGTCGAGCGCGGAAGCCAGGATGTTGGCGACCACGATCGGATATCGGGTCGCCGGTTCGTCATCCGGCAGGAACACCGACAGGCGATCGCCGACCGCGTTGCGCGCCGCGTTGTCTGCGGTGGCGATCAGCGCTTGCGGATCGTTGTCCACGCCGACAGCCGAAGTGGCGCCCAGCTTCAGCGCGGCCAGGGCCAGGATGCCGGAGCCGCAGCCGAAATCCAGCACGCTGCGATTGACCAGTTCGCCGGCATTGGCGAGGCCGTCCAGCCAGCGCAGGCACAAGGCGGTGGTGGGATGGGTGCCGGAGCCGAACGCCAGGCCCGGATCCAGCCGCACCACGGCGGCGTCGGCGCCGCGTGCTTCTTCGGGCAGGTCATGGTTCCAGGGCACGATGAAGGTGCGATCTCCGAACCGCATCGGCTTGAACTGGTCGAGCCAGGCGCGCTCCCAGTCCTCGTCCTCGACGGTGCGGAACGCGGCCAGGCTCCAGTCCAGTCCGGGATCGAAGGCCTCCAGCGCCGCCAGCAGGATCAAGGCATCGGTGTCGGCGGGGAACAGCGCGGTCAGCACCAGGGCGTGCCACAACGGGGTCTCGCCCACGCCCGGTTCCAGGATGGCCCGCTCGTTGCCGGTGTCGGCGTCGGCGTCCAGCAGCGTCACCGACAGGGCGCCGACGTCCTCCAGGGCGTTCTCGTAACGCGGCTGTTCAGATTCCCGGCAGCGCAAGGTGAGCTCGAGATAGGGCATGGGAGGCTGGAAAATACGGTTGGGACGCGCATTGTCGCATGCGGTCCCGGGGCGAACCGGCCGCGTTGAAACCCCCTCCGGGGCCACGGATAATCATGAGATGCCTCGCGTACTCCCCTGGGTTCTGGTCTGCGCCTGCGTGCTCGGCACGGCGGGCGCCTGGTGGTGGGCGCAGGGCGCGCGGGATGCGGCGGCTGGGACCCCGGCCTCCACAACCGTCACCGTCGGCGAAGCACCGATTCCGGCTGCCATGCCGACGCGCCGGATCGAGGAACCGTCGCGATCCGCGCTGGCGTTCGACAGCCGGCGCGAGTTCGAGACCGCGCCCGATCTGTTCGTCTATGCCCAGCAACTGGCTTTGCAGGCGCGTGCCGGCGACGCCGATGCGTGGTGGATGCTGAGTCGCGTGCATGACTACTGCGCGGGATTCGCCAGCAATCCGGCGGGTTATGCCCGCGATACGCGCGCCATCGCGGCGCTGGACGTATCCAGCGCCGCGACCATGGCGGCGGCCCGCGAACGGGTGAGTGCGCGCTGCGCGCGGTTCGTGCCGGAGGACGGGCTGTCCTCGCGCAGCGTCCGCGAAGCGCGTCTGCAGGCGGCCAAGGGCGGCAGCCTGGCCGCCGAGGCCGCATTGCTGGCCGATGGTGAACCGCTGTCGGAAGCGCCCGGCTACCGCAGCGAACTGGTCGCGCGGGTCAGCGCCTCCGGCGATCCGCAGGCCTTCCTGGCGCTGTCGCGGGCCATGGGCCTGACCGCCAGCGGCGCGGAAAGCGAGCTCGGGGACGTCTCCGGAACCTGGTTGTCGGAAGTGGCCTGGCAGATCGCCGCCTGCCGACTGGGGCTGGATTGCCGTCCGCAGGGCAACCTGATGACCGCCTATTGCGCCCACGGCGGCATCTGCTCGCGGGACCCGTCACTCGATTTCCCCGCCTTTGTCCTGGATGCGGGAGTTCCGCGACAGGGCGTCGAGAACCTGAACGAAATGGTCGACAGTCTGCTGTCGCGCAGGAGAGCAATCCAATGAGCCACCCATCGAGTCGCAAGCGATTCTATCCAAGGCCACATGTCTGGCTGTGGATGCTGGTGTTCGTCACCTATGCCGCGGCGGCCACCACCGTGGTGATCAACGCCATGGATGCGCCCTATCGGAATCTGCAGCGCACCCCCGCGGGTGTGCAGGCCTCGCAGGAAGATCGTGCGATCGGTGCGGCGCAGATGGTCGCACTGTACCGTGCGCGCAGCGGTGCGCCGTTCTCCGTGCTGCCGGCTGGCACCACCCTGGAGGTCACCTGGCCGGATGGTTCCCGCGAAACCCTGCGCATCGTCGATCCGCTGTCGCCGACCGGCGTGGTGCCGGTGAAGGGCACGCAGAAGCGCGCCGACTGAGAGTCCTCACCTTTGCACGAGGAAAACGGCGCCTGCGCGGGCGCCGTTTTTCTTTTGCGGCCATGCAGGGCTATCCTTCCGGTTCTGCCGGAAGGGAAATGGAAACATTGTTTGTCAGACATGGACGCGGGCGTGGCGCATGGCTCGCCCTGGTACTGGGACTCTGGAGTGGTTTCGCCGCGGCGCAGTCCGCCGAAGCCGAGCATTCATCCAATGCACCGCGGCAGCGGTGGCTGCGGTTCTTCGGCGACGATGCGCACGCCATCGATCGCCAGCGCCTGCACGTACGGCCGGACGGGTTGCTCGAATCGGCCACCCGCTATCCGCGCACCTCGCGCGAGGGTTGGAGCGCGGAGCAGAACGCGCAGGGCTACTACGAATACCTCGAACGCTTGATCGATTGCCGCACCGGCCTGCATGTGAACACCGCGCTGGTGCTGCTGGACGAACGCGACCGGACAATCGGACGGCAGGAACGCAGCCTGGACGATCAGCTGGAGCAGATCGCGCTGCGCCAGGACGAGGTCCGCAGCCATCGCTGGCCCGGCGGCAGCGAGATCTGGCTGGCCTGCGTGGCCGCCGCCGCGCCGCAGCTCGTGCAGGGTGACACGATGCCGGAGGTGGACGTTCCCGTTTACGACTTCGCTGCGATTGGCGATGCGCCGCCGGCCGATACGCGTGGCCTGTTCCATGCACTGCGCGCCCAGTACGACGCCTGGCTGGCGCGTACCGTGCCGGGACCGCAGGTAGCGGCGACGATGAGGACCGAGTTGATGACGCCGCTCCGTCCACCTGGCGGAGAGCGCCGGCTGGTGGTCGATGCGAGCGATTTCGATCTGGACTCGCTGCGTCATCACGGCGGGGGCGTGATCGAAGTGACCGCGCGGATGGATCGGGTGGAACGCTGGCCGGCCGGCGTGCCGGAGTCGGCCCGGGTCGAGCAGACCCTGGACATCGATTGCCGCAACGGCCTGAGCGTGCCGGTGCGCCAGCGCTTCCTCGACAGCCGGAGCGGCGCACTGCAGCTGGAGCGATCCGCGCCGGTGTTCACCACCCTTGAACAGATGGCGCAGGCCGCGCGCTGGGAAGCCGGTGGCTGGCGCGAATGGCTGGGGCCGGACGCCGACACCGCGCCAGCGCGGTTGTGCCGACTGGCGGCGCAGCGTTGCGGCGCACCGGTCGGAAATAGAGCGTTCGAACTGGACCCCGTGCGTCTGGGCCACCAGCCCGGCGCGCCGTTGTTGCTGGCCGCGCGGGCGATCTGGCTGCAACACCGCGCCACGTTCGTACCCGCCTGCCTGCTGGGAGATCAATGATGCGCCGCCTGTTTGTCCTGTCCCTGCTGGCGTTGTCGCACGCCGCGTCGTCCACCGCGCCAGCGGCCACGGCGGCCGATGGTCCCGCCGATGGACCCGCCGGTGGGCTGGAAGTGTTTACCCTGGAGAACACGCTGATCCACTGGCGCGCGCAGGGGCTGCGCGATGCGCAGGGGCAGGTCGTGGTGCCGGCCGATACCGTCGAGTTGACCCGGCTGCCGGGCGGTGGCTGGCTGAGCCGCGCCGGCCTGGGCGGCGAACTGCTGGATGCGCGCGGGCAGCGTATTGCCGGTCCGTTCGTTTACATCGAGCAAGTGGATCCGGTACTGGACGTGCTGCTGGTCGGCACCGAAGGATCGCCATTGCTCGGCGGAAAAGGCGGGCTGGTGCGCGCCGACGGCAAGATGGTGGCCGAACCCGTGCATCTCAGGCTCCACTATCTGGAAGGCACCGGCATGTTCACCTTCCAGCGCGCCCGCCGCACCGGCGTGATGGACGCGCAGGGCCGGGTGGTGCTGGAACCCATCCATGACAGCTTGACCGCGCTGCCACCGCGGTTGCTGCTTGCCAGCAAACAGGACGAGGTCGCGGTGTTCGATCGCGATGGCGGGAATCTCACCGGTTTCCAGCGCGGCATCGCCTATCAGGCCATCAAGGACACGCCGTTGATCCGCGAATGCCGCGTGCCGGTATCGGAAAATGGCGACGGACTGCCGCGCTGCCGCGTCCTCGACGCGGCCCTGCGCCCGGCGTTTGCCGGCGAGTTCAGCGAAATCGAATTCCTGCCCGGCGTGCGGCGCTGGGTGGCGGCACCCTGGCGCAAACCCGCGCCGGAGGATGCCGGCACCTATTCGTCGTCCAGCAATCGCAGCCTGCTGCTGCTCGACGAACAGGGCCGGCGCAAGGCGGAGTTGCAGGCGCAGTCGATCATCGAGAGCGAGGGGCGCCTGCTGATCACCGTGGACGGACCGGAGGGCAGTTACGGCCGTCGCACCGGCCTGGCCGATGTCGACGGAGGCTGGCTGTTCAAACCCGATTACGACCAGATCGAGGCGATGGCGATCGCCTTCGGCGAATGGCGCGAGGGGAAGAAGCCCGTGACACGCCAGTTCCGCGTTCTGCATTGGGGCCAGGGCGGCAGTTACCGCACCGGCGTGATCGATGCGGATGGCCATCTGTTGGTACCGCTGTCGGACGTGCAGATCCTGCAGCACTATCCCGGCCTGGATGTGTATGTCGCCAAGCAGGGCGACAAGATCGGCGTGATCGACGCGAACGGACAGTGGCGCATTCCCGCCCGCCACCAGCAGACCGCGCCCAACAGCACGCTGCCATCGCCCTATCTGCTGTTCGCGGACAGTGACTATTCCGGCAAGGACGACAGCAGTCGCTACACCCTGTACGACCTGCGCAGCGGGCAGCCGGTGTTCAAGGCGCAGTACGACTACCTGAGTCTGGAGGACAGCTGGTGGCCGCTGGGTGTCCGCGCGCCGTGGCCGGAGTACGTGGTCGTCAACGCGCGCAAGGGCGGCAAGTACGGCGTGATCGATCTGGAGGAAAACGTGGTGGTGCCGTTCAAGTACGACAACCTGAACTCACCGGATCGCTGGGGCCGGGTGATGGTGTTCCGCGGCGAAGACGACGAGGAGGGCACGCCCCGGGATGGCCTGTCGCCGGACCGGATGGCTCGGTTGCGGGAGCAGGTGTCGCGCGAAATCCGCGCGCAGCAGGCGCCGCTGGCGAGTGCGCATGCGCCGTATGCCGGCCGCTATGTGCCGGTGGATTACGCCGATGCGGCACGGGTGTCCGCCGCCGCGGCCAAGGGCGCGTTGTCGCGGCCGGTGGCGCCGATGATCCTGGTGGATTCGGAAACCGCGATCCTGGATCTGGACATGATCACCGACCGCAAGCGTCCGCCGCTGGATTACCTGGAGTACTACTGCTGGCGTCAGGACGGCTTCGACATCCTGATGCCCGGCGCGGGCCTGTCCGAGGATGCCTGCGCGGATCCGAAGGCGCCGAGGCTGGTCATGCGCCCCGCCGCGGACGAGGAATGGGAATGCAGTACCTGTACCGGCTTCGGCCTGCCGGCACGCTGGCGTCGTACGGATCCCGCGCCGAATCCCGCGTTGCCCTGATCGAAGAAAGGCGGATTCCACGAATCCGCCTTTTCCGCGGTTGGGGGAGCGACATCAGTCGTGATCTGTCGCAGGACAGCCAGCCGCAGGATATCCACCGGCGCGGAGGTTGCTTGACTTTCGTGGAGTCCGGTCGCGACTGACGTCGCCCCTACAGGGGATGGATGCCGCGTCCGCACCGTCCCGATGGGTGAATTCCGCCACAACGCCTTCTTCTTTCCGACCCGTCGAACCTCATTGTGGGAGCGACGTCAGTCGCGACCGCAACATCGCCCAGCCTGTAACCCCCCAACGAAGCGGCCCGAAGCGTTTCCGCCCCGGGCCGGGTTCTTCGCGACCTGCGTCGCTCCACAGCCCAGTGGAAGGGCGATGTCACACCAGCGCGATCGACTTGTTCTTGCGTTCGGCCAGGCGCTTTTCCAGGTAGTGGATGTTCTGGCCACCGGCCTGGAACCCCTGGTCGCGCATGATCCGCTGCTGCAGCGGGATGTTGGTCTTGATGCCGTCGACCACCATCTCGCTCAGCGCCACCCGCATGCGGGCGATGGCGGTCTCGCGATCCGGGCCGTGCACGATCAGCTTGCCGATCATCGAATCGTAGTTCGGCGGCACGCGGTAACCCTCGTAGATATGGGTGTCCACGCGCACGCCGGGCCCGCCCGGCGGATGGAAGTGCTGGATCAGGCCCGGGTTGGGCATGAAGGTTTCCGGATCCTCGGCGTTGATGCGGCACTCGATGGCGTGGCCGCGCAGGACGATGTCCTCCTGCCTGATGGTCAGCTTGCGGCCGGCGGCGATGCGCAGCTGCTCGCAGACCAGATCGATGCCGGTGATGCGCTCGGTGACCGGATGCTCCACCTGGATGCGGGTGTTCATCTCGATGAAGTAAAAGCGGCCGTTCTCGTACAGGAACTCGAAGGTGCCGGCGCCGCGGTAGCCGATGCGCAGGCAGGCTTCCACGCAGACCTTGCCGATTTCGGCGCGCTGTTCGTCGGTGATGCCCGGGGCGGGCGCTTCCTCGACCACCTTCTGGTGGCGGCGCTGCATCGAGCAGTCGCGCTCGCCCAGGTGGATGGCATTGCCTTGGCCGTCGGCCAGCACCTGGATTTCCACGTGGCGCGGATTCTCCAGGAACTTCTCCATGTACACCTGGTCATTGCCGAACGCCGCCTTGGCTTCGGACTTGGTGGTGGCGATGGCGTTGCTCAGCGCGGCTTCCGCGTGGACCACGCGCATGCCGCGACCGCCGCCGCCGCCAGCCGCCTTGATGATGACCGGATAGCCGATCTCGCGCGCGATCTTGGTGTTGGCGACGATGTCGTCGCCGAGCGGACCGCCCGAGCCGGGCACGCACGGCACGCCGGCGGCTTTCATCGCGCGGATGGCTTCCACCTTGTCGCCCATCAGGCGGATGGTGTCGGCCTTGGGACCGATGAAGATGAAGCCGGACTGCTCCACCCGTTCGGCGAAGTCGGCGTTCTCCGACAGGAAGCCGTAGCCAGGGTGGATGGCCTGGGCGTCGGTGACCTCGGCCGCGGCGATGATCGCCGGGATGTTGAGGTAGCTCTCCGACGAGGGCGCCGGACCGATGCAGACCGACTCGTCGGCCATGGCCACGTGCTTGAGGTTGCGGTCGACCGTGGAATGCACGGCCACCGTGCGGATGCCCAGGGTGTGGCACGCGCGCAGGATGCGCAGCGCGATTTCACCCCGGTTGGCGATGACGACTTTATCGAGCATGGGATTGGGGATTCGGGATTGGGGATTCGTAGGAAGCGTGCGTCTCACGGACGCCGCGCGGCGAGGATTCGAGCAAGCGGATCAGGGCGTTGAGACGGGCGAAGGTGCGATCGAGCAGCGCTTCGGTGGCATCACCCGCCTCCATGTGGCCGAGCCGGCACGCTATTTCGATCTGGGTGCTGATCTCGGCCAGCGAGCCACGTGCCATCGAGAGAAAGCGCAGGTACTCGGCGGTCGAACGGCGGGCGGCGCCCTCGGCGATGTTCGACGGCACGCTGACAGCGGCGCGCCGCAACTGCATGGTCAGGCCAAACCGTTCCGAATCGGGAAACGGCGTCGTGATCCGGTAGATCGATTCGACCAGCGCCATCGCATCGCGCCAGACTTCCAGGCGCTCGTGCGGTCGCTGTTTTGCCGAATCCCGAATCACGAATCCCGAATCCCGTCGTGAGCGGCGTCAGCCGATCACGAACAGCGGCTGATCGAATTCGACCGGCTGGCCGTTCTCGGCCAGGACGGCCTGCACGGTGCCGGAGACATCGGCTTCGATCGGGTTGAACATCTTCATCGCCTCGATGATCGCCAGGGTGTCGCCGGCCTTGACGGTCTGGCCGACGGTGACGAACGCCGGCTTGTCCGGCGAGGCCGAGGCGTAGAAGGTGCCGACCATCGGCGCGCGCATCACGTGGCCTTCGGGCAGGTTGCTGGCCGGCTTGGAGGCCCCGCCGGTGGACGCCTCGGTGGGCGAGCTCATCGGCATCGGCGCGGCCGGACGGGGCTCGACCTGGGCAAACACCGGCGCCGGCGCGGCGGCGACCAGGCCGCCCTTGGGCACGCGCGCCAGGCGCACGGATTCCTCGCCTTCCTTGATTTCGATTTCGGCGAGGTTCGACTCTTCCAGCAGGTCGATCAGCTTCTTGATTTTTCGGAGATCCATAGGGGCCTCTTGGTTCTTGATGTCAGTGTGGTGGCGGGCGCGTCGCGCCCAGGTCAAAGCAGTTCGTAGAAATCGCGCAGCTGCCGGGTACGGTCGCGCGCGAGGGTGGTGAGGCAGTGCATCTGCGCGCCGTTGCGCGAGGTGCCGTCGGCATGGAAGGCGTACACCGCGTCGCAGTCGTGATCGCGCAGTTGCATCCAGGCGCGTTGGGCCAGGACCAGTTGCTGTTCGGCGCTGGCGCAGTACGTGCAGGAACCGTCGGCGGCCTGCGCGCGCAACTGCTGGCGCGCCTGCGCGTAGACCCGGTTGAGTTCGGCGTCGGCTTCGGTGGCCAGATCGGAGGCGCACAGGTCCCTGGCCATCGTGCCGACCGGGTGGGTGCAATCGATGCCCTCGGCGCTGCGGTCGGCCGCCACGGCGCCGCCGCACAGGCAGGCCAACGGCACGAGGCCGGCGAGGATGCGTGGCAGGGCCATCACGCGGAGGCGGCCGCCACCCGGGTCAGTGCGGCGTCCATCGCATAGCGGTAACTGTCGGCGCCGAACCCGCAGACCACCCCGGCCGCCAGATCGCTGAAATAGCTGTGGTGGCGGAAGGGCTCGCGCCGGTGCGGGTTGGACAGGTGGATTTCGATGAACGGCACGGCCACCGCCGCCAGCGCGTCGCGCAGGGCGACCGAGGTATGGGTGAAGGCGGCCGGGTTGATCAGGATGAAGGCGGTACCATCGGTGCGGGCCGCCTGGACCCGGTCGACCAGCCGGTGCTCGGCGTTGGACTGGAAGCTGGCCAGTTCGTGGCCCGCGGCCTGGGCCTGCGCCAGCAGGCCGGCATCGATGTCTGCCAGGGTGGCATGCCCATAGACCTCCGGCTCGCGCGTGCCGAGCAGGTTTAGGTTGGGACCATGCAGGACCAGTAGCTTTGCCATGGGTACTCCAGCGGAAGGGCGGCAGTCTGCGCGAAGCGGGCGATCCTGTCCAGATCGCCGAAGTTATTGGCGTTTTAAACGGATGTTTGAATTTTGCCCTGCCTGCCGGGGCAGACTGGCCAAACCCCCGCCGTTGCTCGCTCAGGGCCCGGACCAGGCGTGACGCGTCACGCCGTTTCCGTGTCACGCTTGCTTGAGACGGGTTTCCGGGAGCCCGGAGTCCGGCGCCTCCCCCTATCCCACAGGTCACCGTCCACCATGAGATCCCTCGAAGCCGACGTGTTTGCTGCACAAGGCTACCTGCGCCTGGAGGGCTTCCATGCCCGCGCCGAGCTGGCGACGCTCAGGCGGGCGCTGGATCGTGAACTGAAGCGGATACACGCGGGGCGGGGTGCGGCGACATCGCTGCGGGCCCTGCCGGTGTTCCAGCAGATCGGCCGATTGTCCGCGCTGGTGAAGGTCCCGGGCCTGCACGAAACCCTGGTGACGCCGGAACTGCGGCAGGTGATCGCCCACCTCGGCGGCCGCGCGCCGTCCGGCACCCAGCAGACGCAGTGGCTGCTGTCGCCGGCCAGGCAGGGCGCATGGACACTGCAGGGCCTCAACTGGCACGTGGACGTGAGCGCGGATGCGCGCGGCCCGATCCCCGGCATCCAGGCCTTCTTCCTGATCGACGACGTGGCACCGCGCGGAGGAGCGACGCTGGCGCTGGCCGGATCCCACCGGCTCGACCCTGCGGACGCGATGCCCCGGTTGAGGCGCGTGCTCAGGATGTCGACGAACCTGGAACGGGACCTTGCCGATCTGGATGTCCGGGTCGTGGAAATGTCGGGACGCGCCGGCGACGTGTTCCTGATGGACATGCGCACGCTGCATACGCCGTCGATCAACACGACCGGACAGATACGCATGATGGCGACCACGCGTTGCTTCATGGGCAACGCGTGAGGGTGCCGTGCGTGGCCACCTCACCCAGGAGAGCAGCGGGTACGGGACTCCAGGTGGCGAACGATGACAGGCCTGATTTCTCCCGGGAGAAGCGTTTCGCCCGGATCGAGCAACGGTGGGCGCCCCTGCCGGCGTTCGGCGATATCCGCGGGGAGCGGCCGACAACCGCATCGAGCGGGTCTTTTCCGAAGCCGGATTCAAACCCTGTTGCCCGTTCGTGCATCGGACTGTGCGGGAATACGACAAGCGAGGACGATGGATGCGCAAGAAGACGATGCTGCTGGCCTGCCTGGCCTGGACCCTTCCGTTCCTGGCCCATGCCCAGGAACTGACCACGCTCGACGACGACATGGTCGGCCCGCGCACGCAGATGCTGGTGCTGGGATCGGTCCACCTGGGTGAGCGCAAGGAGTTCAAGGGCGAGGGCCTGGCGCCGCTGCTGGACAAGCTGGCCGCGTTCGGGCCGCAGGTCATCACCATCGAGGCGATTGGCGGCGAACAGTGCGACCTGGCCGCGCGCCACCCGACGGTCTATGGCGAGGACTATTGCCGCAGCACGGACAAGGCGCGGGTGGCCACCGGCCTGGACATCCCCGCCGCGCTGGCCGAGGTGAACAAGGCGCTGGCCACCTGGCCGGCCAATCCCGCGCCCGCGCAGCGCCGGCATCTGGCCGCGCTGTTCCTGGCCGCCAGCGATCCGGCGTCGGCCTATGTGCAATGGCTGCGGCTGCCGGCGGGCGAACGCCGGGCCGGCGACGGCCTGGACGACGCGCTGGTGCTGGCGCTGCGCGCCCTGGAAACGCGCAACAACGAGAGCTTCCAGATTGGTGCGCGGCTGGCGGCGACGCTGGGGCTGGAGCGCGTGCATCCCATCGACGATCACACCGGCGACAGCCATCAGCTGGCGGACACCAAGGCCTTTGGCGAAGCGGTGATGGCGGCGTGGAAAACGGATCGCACGAAACTGGAGGCGGTCATCGCCGAACAGGACCGCCTGATCAAGGCGCCGGATCTGCTGCCGCTGTATCGCTACATCAACCAGCCTGAAGTGTCGTGGATTTATGCCGAAAACAATCTGCGCGGTCCGCTGCGCGCAACGTCGGCGCAGCACTATCCGCAGATCTGGGTCAACGGCTGGGAAATCCGCAACCTGCGCATGGTCGCCAACATCCTGGAGACGGTGCGCGACCGGCCGGGACTGCGTGTGCTGAACATCGTCGGCGCCTCGCACAAGCCCTGGTTCGATCAGTGGCTGGGGCAGATGCCGGGGGTGAGCATCGTGGATGTGCGGACGGTATTGAAGTAGAGGGGCAGTGGATTTGCGGGGTGCGGGGAGGAAAAAGCAAATCCCCTCCATCCCCCTTTTTCAAAGGGGGAGGCAAGAAGTTCGTCCTGGTTCTGATAGCCCCCTTTGCAAAAAGGGGCGGGCACCCGCGTAGCGGGTGACGGGGGATTTGCGGGGTGCGGGGAGGAAAAAGCAAATCCCCCTCCATCCCCCTTTTTCAAAGGGGGAGGCGAGAAGTTCGCCCTGGTTCTGGTAGCCCCCTTTGCAAAAGGGGGCGGGCACCCGCGTCAGCGGGTGACGGGGGATTTGCGGGGTGCGGGAGGAAAAAGCAAATCCCCCTCCATCCCCCTTTTTCAAAGGGGGAGGCGAGAAGTTCGTCCTGGTTCTGATAGCCCCCTTTGCAAAAGGGGGCGGGCACCCGCGTCAGCGGGTGACGGGGGATTTGCTTTGTGCGGAAAAGCAAATCCCCTCAATCCCTTTTCTGGAAGGCAACGCTAGCGCTTGGCCGCCCAGGTCGTGATCTCGCCTTCGACGAACGGCCCGATCTTCTGCTTGAGGATGCGGCCGTCGGCGCCGACCAGCACGGTGTAGGGCAGCACGCCCTTGGCATTGCCCAGCCAGATGCTGCTGTCGGCCGGACCGGGCGTGTCGAGCAGAATCGGATACCGCACCGGCACCCTGGCGAGAAAGTCGTTCACGCCCTCGACGGTGTCCAGCGCCAGGCCGACGACCTGCACGCCCTCGGCGCCCTGTTCGCGGGCGAAGCGATCCAGTTCCGGCATTTCCTTGATGCACGGGCCGCACCAGCTGGCCCATACGTTGATGAGCAATGGTCGGCCCCGGTACTGCGCGAGATCGACGGTCTTCCCGTCGGGACCGGGCAGGGCGATCTTCGGCATCGGATCGCCCACCTTCGCGGGCGTGACGCCCGGCGGCGGCGCGGGCGCGGTCGCGTTGGCGACGGTCTGCAAGGCCTGTTGTCCGGGTCCGGTGCGCCACAGCCAGCCGCTGTCGAAGGCATGGCTGGCGAGCAGGCCGAGTCCAGCCGCGGCCACCGCCACCCACAGCACGCGCGCGGTGGTGACCTTCATCGCGCGGCCCTCGCCAGCGCGTCCTCGACCATGGATTGGGTCAGCACGGTCGGCAGCACTTCACCCTCGCCGCCGCCGCGCGGATACACCACGTACAGCGGCACGCCGACCGCGCCGTGTTCCTCGAGGTAGGCGGTGATGGTGGCATCGACATTCGTCCAGTCGCCGCGCATCAGCACGCCACCGGCGTCGGCCAGCGCCTTGCGGAAAGGTTCGCGGTCCAGCACGGTCTTCTCGTTGGCCTTGCAGGTCACGCACCAGTCGGCGGTGATGTCGACGAACACGACCTTGCCCTCGGCGCGCAATGCGGCCAGGCGTTCGGGCGAGAAGGCCACGCTGTCCTGTGCACCGGCGGGCGCGGCGCGTTCGGGCAGCGGCAGGCGATGCGCCATCACCAACGGCGCGACGGCCGAAGCCAGCACCAGCAGCGCCAGCGCGCGCTGCACCGGCGCGGACCGCCAGCGCAGGCGCTGCAGCCACCATGCCGCCAGGGCCAGCAGCACCAGGCCGACCAGCACCAGCGCCACCGCGTCGATGCCGCGCTGGCGGCCCAGCACCCACAGCAGCCACACCGCGGTCAGGTACATCGGGAAGGCCAGCGCCTTCTTCAGCGCTTCCATCCAGGCGCCGGGACGCGGTAGCCGGTTGGCCAGCGCGGGGATGAAGCCGATCAGCAGGAACGGCAGCGCCAGGCCCACGCCCAGCATCAGGAACACCAGCAGCGCCAGCGGCACCGACGCGGCGAACGCGAACGCCAGCGCCGCGCCCATGAACGGCGCGGTGCACGGACTGGCCACCACCACCGCCAGCACGCCGGTGAAGAAATCGCCCGCCGGGCCGTGCCGGCGCGCCAGTCCATCGCCCGCGCCGGCCAGTCCGTAGCCGATCGCGAACACGCCGGACAGGCTCAGGCCGACCGCGAACAGCACATACACCAGCACGCCGATCACCAGCGGCTGCTGCAACTGGAAGCCCCAGCCCAGCGCCTGGCCGGCCGCGCGCAGCGCGATCGCCACGCCGCCCACCGCCAGGAAGCTCAGCAGCACGCCGGCGGTGTACCAGAGCGCGCGCGCCTTCGGCCGATCGCCGCTGGCCAGGGACAGCGCCTTCAGCGACAGCACCGGCAGCACGCAGGGCATCAGGTTGAGGATCAGGCCGCCGCCCAGCGCCAGCAGCAGCGCCAGCCACAGGCTGGTCGGGGTGCGCGAGGCGCGGCGCAGCGCGTCTTCCGGCGGCAGCGTGCGCGGCACTTCGGCGGCGGTCGTCGCGGCGCCGGTGTTCGCGTCGTCGACGGCGGATTCCGCATCCGGCCCGGCCGGGGCGGAAGTGGCCGGCACCTTGTCGGTTGTCGGAAGCGACGCGGGCGCAGCGGTGGCGGCAGCGCCCTCGGTAGCGGCGTCTGCGGCCGGCGTCAGCTTGCCGGCCGGAATCGACAGCGCGATCCGCCGGGTCATCGGCGGATAGCAGATGCCACCGGTCTGGCAACCCTGGAAGGTCACCCGCAGCGTGGCCTTGGTGGCCTTGGCGTGCTCGCGGGTCAGCGGCACCGGCACTTCGGCCTGATCGAAATAGACGATGACATCGCCGAAGTGTTCGTCGTGGTAAGCCTGCCCCTTCGGCCAGCGCGGTTTCTGCAGGCCGATGCCGGGCGCGCCTTCCAGCGCCATCGAAGTGCGGTCGCGGTAGACGTAATAGCCACGCGCCGGGGTGAAGCGCAGCAGCAGCTGGTTGCCGTCGAAGGCGATCGCTTCCACCGCGAAGGCGCGATCCTGCGGCAGCGGCGCGGCATCGACCCCACCCTTGCCGCCGCCCAGCAGCGACGAGGCGCCGGCACCGGTCAGCGAACCCAGCGGTACGAAGCCGCCGGCGTCATTGCCTGCCATGGCGGTCGCGCCGCCGGGCAGGTTCACGGTGAGGCTGCGGACCTGCGGCGGATAGCAGATGCCTGCATCCGCGCAACCCTGATACTTGATCTTGAGGGTGACCGAATCCGCGTCCGCGCCGGCCTGGCCGGGCAGGACCGCGGTCAGGCGGCCGCGGTAGGTCTCCACGTCGCCGAAGAATTCGTCGCGGTAGGCCTTGCCCTTGGGCAGCTGCAACGGTCTGGCGGTGAAGCCGCCGGCACTCACCTCGACCCCGGTCCGGTGCCGGTACAGGTAGTAGCCGTCGGCGATCTTCCAATGCACCTCGATGCGGTCGCGGCTGGGCGCGCTGACGCTGGGGACGAACACCTCATCGACCGGCGGCAGGTCCTGCGGGCGGATCTGGGCCTGCGCGGCGCAGGCGAAGGACAGCAGGCCCAGGGCCAGCAGGCGGGACAACCACGTCATCGGTCAGGGTTCCTCACGGGGCTCGCTGGTCTCCGCCGTCACCCACGCCAGATAGGCGGGCAGGCCGGCGGCGGCTTGGACCGCCAGCAGCTCGGGGAGTTCGTAGGGATGCAGTTCGGCCAGCCGGGCCGCCAGCGCGGGCAGCCGCGCGGCGGTGGTCTTGATGATCAGCTGGACCTCGTCGGTGGTTTCCACCGCGTCCCGCCAGCGGTAGACCGAGGTCATCCCGGGCAGGAGGTTCACGCAGGCCGCCAGCCGCTCGTCCACCAGCGTGCCGGCCAGGCGCCGGGCGCTGTCGGCATCGGGGCAGGTGCAGAAGGCGAGCAGGACGGACATAGGCCAGCGATTATCGCAGACGCCTCCTTGATCCCCGGTCCAAACTTTTTTCCGCGGCCAGCTCTTGAAAGGCTCCGGCCGGGCCCCATTTCCGTGCAATCCCGGTTCGCCGGGGTTTGTTTGCCCGCGTTGCTGGCACTCTCCCTTTCCGAGTGCTAACATCGCCGCCCTTTCCCAGTCCAATCAATCACTTAAAGAGGATTGAAATGAGCAATATCAAGCCGCTGTACGACCGCGTGGTCATCAAGCGTATGGAAGAAGAGAAGCTGTCCGCTGGCGGCATCGTGATTCCGGACTCGGCCACCGAGAAGCCGATCAAGGGTGAAGTCGTCGCCGTCGGCGAAGGCAAGGTCCTGGACAACGGCAACGTGCGCGCCCCGAAGGTCAAGGTCGGCGACAAGGTCCTGTTCGGCAAGTACAGCGGCACCGAAGTGAAGCTGGACGGCACCGACTACCTGGTCGTGAAGGAAGACGACATCTTCGCGATCCTCGGCTGATCGCCGAGGCGGGATTCGGCATTGGAGATTCGGGATTCGGACAAGCGCGACTTCTGCGCTGATCGAATCCCGACCCATTCCGCTCCCCGCCAACCCATCGAATCCCCAATCCCCAATATCGAATCCCGGAGTTAATACCCATGGCTGCAAAGGATATCCGTTTCGGCGAAGACGCCCGTTCGCGCATGGTGCGCGGCGTCAACGTGCTCGCCAACGCCGTCAAGGCCACCCTGGGCCCGAAGGGCCGCAACGTCGTGCTCGAGAAGAGCTTCGGCGCCCCGACCATCACCAAGGACGGCGTCTCCGTCGCCAAGGAAATCGAACTGGCCGACAAGTTCGAGAACATGGGCGCGCAGATGGTCAAGGAAGTCGCTTCCAAGACCTCCGACAACGCCGGTGACGGCACCACCACCGCCACCGTGCTGGCGCAGGCGCTGATCCGCGAAGGTTCCAAGGCGGTCGCCGCCGGCATGAACCCGATGGACCTCAAGCGCGGCATCGACAAGGCCGTGGTCGCCGCCGTGGCCGAGCTGAAGAAGATCAGCAAGCCCACCGCCGACGACAAGGCCATCGCCCAGGTCGGCACCATCTCCGCCAACTCCGACGAGTCGATCGGCAACATCATCGCCGATGCGATGAAGAAGGTCGGCAAGGAAGGCGTGATCACCGTCGAGGAAGGCTCGGGCCTGGACAACGAACTGGACGTCGTCGAAGGCATGCAGTTCGACCGCGGCTACCTGTCGCCGTACTTCGTCAACAACCAGCAGTCGATGACCGCCGACCTGGATGACCCGTTCATCCTGCTGCACGACAAGAAGATCTCCAACGTGCGTGACCTGCTGCCCGTGCTGGAAGGCGTGGCCAAGGCCGGCAAGCCGCTGCTGATCGTCGCCGAGGAAGTGGAAGGCGAAGCGCTGGCCACCTTGGTGGTCAACACCATCCGCGGCATCGTCAAGGTCGTGGCCGTGAAGGCCCCGGGCTTCGGCGACCGTCGCAAGGCGATGCTGGAAGACATGGCCGTGCTGACCGGCGGCACCGTGATCTCCGAGGAAGTGGGCCTGTCGCTGGAGAAGGCCACCATCAAGGATCTGGGCCGCGCCAAGAAGGTGCAGGTCTCGAAGGAGAACAGCACCATCATCGACGGCGCCGGCGACACCGCCGCCATCGAAGCCCGCATCAAGCAGATCAAGGCGCAGATCGAAGAGACCTCTTCGGACTACGACCGCGAGAAGCTGCAGGAGCGCGTGGCCAAACTGGCCGGCGGCGTGGCCGTCATCAAGGTCGGTGCCGCCACCGAAGTCGAGATGAAGGAAAAGAAGGCGCGCGTCGAAGACGCCCTGCACGCCACCCGTGCGGCCGTCGAGGAAGGCGTGGTCCCGGGCGGCGGCGTCGCCCTGATCCGTGCCAAGGCCGCCATCGAAGGCCTGAAGGGCATCAACGAAGACCAGACCCACGGCATCCAGATCGCCCTGCGCGCGATGGAAGCCCCGCTGCGCGAAATCGTCACCAACGCCGGCGAAGAGCCCTCCGTGATCGTCAACAAGGTCAAGGACGGTTCGGGCAACTTCGGCTACAACGCCGCCAACGGCGAGTTCGGCGACATGGTCGAGTTCGGCATCCTGGATCCGACCAAGGTCACCCGCACCGCGCTGCAGAACGCCGCGTCCATCGCCGGCCTGATGATCACCACCGAAGCGATGGTGGCCGAGGCCCCGAAGAAGGACGAGCCGGCGATGCCGCCGGGCGGTGGCATGGGCGGCATGGGCGGCATGGATTTCTGATCCGGCTTTCCACGCGGTACCGCGACACCGGAAAACCCCGCCGCAAGGCGGGGTTTTTCTTTGGGCCACCGCAGGCTGCTCCAGTGGGAAGGGCCGGGTGCTTGCAAATGAAACATTTTGCATCGCGGCAAACCTGTGCTATCAATGCACCCTCATGAACGCAGCCCGCGCCAGCTTTTACTTTTGGTACTACTTTCCGATGCCGCTGGCGGAGGAAGGACTGCGCTCACCCTGACGAAACGTTCAGACGCATTCCCGAAAGCCGCCAGCGAACCTGGCGGCTTTTTTGCTTCCGGGGCTGGCGACATCGAAAACAGACAAACAACCTGGAGATTCCCCGATGGCGCCCCATACCGACGACCTGCGCATCCGCAAGCTGGAACCGCTCACGCCTCCCGCCGAGGTGATCGCGGAACTGCCCTGCGATGAAGCCGTATCCGAAACCGTCACCCGCAGCCGGCAGGCGCTGCACGAGATCCTGCAGGGCCGCGACGACCGCCTGGCGGTGGTGATCGGTCCCTGTTCCATCCACGATCCCATCGCCGCGATGGAGTACGCGCAGCGCCTGCGCCCCTTGCGTGATGCGCTGGGCGGGGAACTGGAAATCGTCATGCGCGTGTATTTCGAGAAGCCGCGCACCACGGTGGGCTGGAAAGGGTTGATCAACGACCCCGGCCTGGACGGCAGCTTCCGCATCAACGAAGGCCTGCGCCTGGCGCGCGGCCTGCTGCGCAACATCAATCGCCTGGGCCTGCCGGCTGGCTGCGAATACCTGGACACCACCTCGCCGCAGTACATCGCCGACCTGGTGGCATGGGGCGCGATCGGCGCACGCACCACCGAGAGCCAGATCCATCGTGAACTCGCCTCCGGCCTGTCGTGCCCGGTCGGCTTCAAGAACGGCACCGACGGCAACGTGAAGATCGCCGCCGACGCGGTCAACGCGGCTTCGCATCCGCATCATTTCCTGGCCGTCACCAAGGAAGGCCGATCGGCCATTGCCGCCACCACCGGCAATCCGGATTGCCACGTGATCCTGCGCGGCGGCAAGGCGCCGAACTACGACGCCGGCAGCGTCGAGGCGGCCAGCCGGGTGCTGGCGAAGGCCGGCCTGGCGCCGCGCCTGATGATCGACGCCAGCCACGCCAACAGCCTGAAGGATCCCGAGAACCAGCCCGCGGTCATCGAGGACATCGCCGCGCAGATCGAGGCCGGCGAGACCCGCATCATCGGCGCCATGATCGAAAGCCATCTGGTCGCCGGCCGCCAGGATCTGGTACCGGGCCAGACGCTGGCCTACGGGCAGAGCATCACTGATGGCTGCATCGGCTGGGATCGTTCGGTCGCGGTGCTGGAACGACTGGCGGCCGCGGTGCGCCGCCGCCGCGAACGCAACGTGTCGCAGGCGGCGTAACGGGAAAAATCGCGGGCCGCAGGAGTGGCCCGGGTGCGAAGGCGATCCGTCTCCCTCTCTCCGGATCGCCGGCGCAGTTCCCGGAGCCGCTCCTGCGTGGTGCGGAGGTCTTCGCCACGGTGATGTCCTTTCCTGCCACCGCGTGTGATTTGCTTGCGCGGCTTATTGGGGAAGGGCTCGCGGCCGGTCAGTGGACTTCGTCGCGGTAGACGAACTTCGGCACGTCCCAGTTGTAGCGGATCGCCATCAGCCGCAGCAGGAAGCCACCGCCCAGGCAGCCCAGCGTGGTGGTGGACTCGTTCACTCCCTCATGCAGCAGGAGCAGATACGCCGCGCCGGTGAGCAGCGACACGCTGGCATACAGTTCCTTGTGGAACAGCAGCGGGATTTCATTGCAGAGCACGTCGCGCAGGACACCGCCGAAGGTGCCGGTGAGCATGCCGGCGATCACCACGATCACCGGCGCGTGCCCGGCCTCGCGCGCGATCGCGCAGCCGATCAGGGTGAAGGCGACCAGGCCCAGCGCATCCAGCCACAGGAAGGCCTGGCGCAGGTGGTGCATCCAGCGGGCGACGAAGGTGGCGACGATGGCTGCGCCAATCGTGTAGCCCAGGTACTCGGGATGCTTGACCCAGCCCAGGGGATAGTGGCCCAGCACGATGTCACGCAGTGAACCGCCGCCGAGCGCGGTGACCGAGGCGATGATGACGACGCCGAACAGATCCATCCGCCGGCGGCCGGCGGACAGCGCGCCGGTCATGGCTTCGGCGGTGATGGCGACGAGGTAGATCAGGGACAGCAACATGTCGGGTATCCGGCAGGAAAGTGGCCGGAACCGGCGTGGGTGCGCACGCGGCAGCCACGCGCCAGGGGCGCGCGGGGCAAGGCGCTCGCATCAAGACCGGAATCCGGTGCCGCTCCCGCTGTCCTTTTGCCTGAGAGTTCGGCGGCGTGGGCCGCTTGCCCCTTCGGCGGGTCATCGAAGACCTCTCTCCAGATCGGCGTGGGTGGACGCAGTGGATGGCTGCCGACGGCAACCGGGCCTGAGCGATTATGGGAGCCTGCGCCTTCGGCGGGAGCCGCGTGGCTCCACTCTCCTGCATCCGGCGCGCACTTTAGCAGAGCCGGATGTGAAAATGCCGGCTCCGTTCGTCCACCTGTCGCCATGATCGCCTACGCCCTGCGCACCGAAACGCCCTCCGACCTGCCCGCCATCCGCGCCCTGATCAGCGAGGCCTTCGCCGGCGCCGAGCACAGCAGCGGCACCGAGGCGGCGATAGTCGACGCCCTGCGCGCGCGCGCCGAACTGAGCCTGGCGCTGCTGGCGGAACAGGGCGGCCGGGTGATCGGACATGTGGCGTTTTCGCCGGTGGTCATCGACGACGGCGCAGCCGGCTGGTACGGACTGGGACCGGTGGCGGTGGCGCCGGATCGACAGGGCGTGGGCGTCGGTGCCGCGCTGATCGAAGCCGGCTTGGCCCGGCTGCGCCAGGCCGGCGCGGGTGGCTGCGTGGTGCTGGGGGATCCCGGTTACTACGCGCGCTTCGGATTCGCGCACGACGCCGCGTTGCGCTACGAAGGCGCGCCGGCCGAATACTTCATGGCGCTGACCTTCGATGGCAGTCGTCCGCAGGGCGCGGTGAGTTACAGCCTGGCGTTCGAGGCTTCCTGACGAAGTCGCCGGCAGGCGCGCGTCCTGCTGCGGTTCGGAAAAATGGCATCCATCCGCGGATGCCGCATCTCCGCCTTCCTTTGCTTCGCCCTTCGGAGAAGGGGGATTGAGGGGATTTGTGCTCAGCCCCAAAAGCAAATCCCCCGTCGCCCGCTGCGCGGACGCCCGCCCTCTTTTTTAAAGGGGGCTAAAAGAGCACTGGAAGTGCTCTGCTTTTCCTCCCCCTTCGAAGAAGGGGGACCGAGGGGGATTTGCTCTCCGCGCCAAAAACAAACCCACCGTCACCTGCCACGCCGGGACCCGCTCCTTTTCACTTTCAACATCCGAATGGCGGGTCAAGAGGGTCATGAAGGACGTCAACCCGCAACAGCGCTTCAGCGGTATTCCAACCCGCGCGGCTTGCGCCGCCCGTTGAGCCAGGCGCCGATGAAGCTGTTGCGTACCAGCAGGTCGTAGCTTGACAGCAGCAGCGCCATCGAAACCAACAAGACCACCAGGAACTCCACGAACCACGGCCATTGCACGCGCGACATCGCCACCTGCATCGCCATCACCACCGGCAGGTGCGCGAAATAGATCCAGTACGAAGCATCGGCCAGGTAGCGGCGAATCCGGCTGTGTCCGGACAGGAAGCGCAGCCCCATGCCAACCAGGGCGAAGCTCCAGCTCCAGCCGGCGATGGAATAGGCCACCGCGTAGGCCAGCGTAACCATGTCCCGGGGCGCGGCGACCAGTTGCGGCGCAAGCCCGATGTGCAGCATGCAGCCGATGGTCGCCACGACCGCAATCGCCAGGTGCAGTGGCCAGTGGCCGGCCCAGCCCCGCAACAGTTGCGGTTGCCGATGCAGCAGCCAACCCAGGCCGAAGGCGCTGCCGAAAGCGATCCACGCCGCCAGGCTGGGATACAACGACTGGTCCGGTGTCGGGATGCCAAACCAGGCGAACCACGAGGCATGCGTGGCCAGCGCGGATCCCAGCGGTATCGCAAGCAGCAGCGGGCCGATCGGCGAGGCGAACAGGCGCACGCCGGCATCGGCGGCGCGTTGCACGAATGCGCTGCGGCCAAGCGTGGCACGCACCAGCATCGCGGCGATGTAGCACAGCAGCAACACGTACAGGAACCAGAGATGCGTGAGCGGGAAATGGCGCGGCGACAGCGGCGGGGTGGGAGGGGCTTCGGGCATCTTTCCGTTGTTGACCAGCCAGGCGTTCCATGCCGCCACCGCGAGGATCGCCATCAGCATCGGGAACCAGCCGGACAGCAGGGGCATGGCGATGCGCTTCCCGCGATCGCGGATGAATGCCCGGGTTCCCATGCGTTCGTGCGCCAGGCGCGCGAAGAAGCCCGCAAGCAGGAAGAACAGCAGCATGCGGAACATGTGCGGCACGTAGAACGCCAATCCGGCCCATGCGTTCGGGGTCGCATCATGGGTGAGCCAGAAGTACTGCGCGCCGGGCAGCCAGGACATGCTGGCATGCACGACCAGGCCGAGCAGCAGGGCGATGGCGCGCACGGCATCCAGGCCGTGCAGGCGTTCGCCGGAAGGAGGGACGGGTGTGGATGGCATGGAATGCTCCGAGGTCGGGATGCAAGGGGCCGCACCGCATGCGACGGGCTTGCGGCCGGTGAGGTACTTCGGTTCGAGGCCGGAGGCGCCGGCATTGCGGGAATGCGCGGTTCAACGCGCTGGAAGCGCTTCAGCTCATTTCAGCTGCGCCAATGCCCCGCGCGGGCTGCCGCCATTCCGGGCGCCGTCGATCTTCCGGCGAGCCCGCACCAGTGAAAGCATCCTGGCCAACAGGTCGACGCCGCCCTGGCGAACAGGCACCGCTGCGCGCCTGGTCGACGTTCGGGCAGGCGCGCAAATGTTGCGCGGTGATCCCCCGTGCCGGATCGGCAGGGTCTTGAACGTGGCATGCACGGCTGCGGGAAACCTTGAATACGATGCCGGAGGAGCGTCGCGGCGGCGCACCGAAGGCGTGCGGGCGTCGATCGCGGTCATGGCGGGGATGGTAGGGGTGATCGTATCCATGGGCTTCCCGGCGCGGACTTCGCGCCCTCGACACCATGATTCGCGCCGGCGCGCGAAACATCACACCCGCCCGCAGGAATTTTCAAGAAGCGGCCCGGCCCTGGATCCGGCGCCGTCGTGTTCCGAGGCGGATATCGAATCCGGCGATGGCCTCGCTCCATTCAGGCCATGGAGCGGGCGCCTGCCCTGTCCCAGGGCTAGCGGCTCCCGATGGCGAAAGACTGGCGGGAAGCTCCACGCTTGCCCTCGCAACACTCCCCGACCGCCGAATGACGGGTAGGGGAATATCGAGTGCTTTCTTCCTTCCGAGGAAGGAGGACTGCCTCAGCCCTTCATGCTGCCCGTATCCAGCCAGCGCTGGTGCCAGGACAAGGCTTCGGGCAGCAGGTGCGGCGTGTGGCGGCCATAGCTGGCATGCAAGGCGCGCTCGTAATAGTCGGTCAGCAGGTCGCGGTAGTCCGGATGCGCGCAGCGGGCAATCAGCACGCGGGCGCGCTGCTTCGGCGACAGGCCGCGCAGATCCGCCAGGCCCTGTTCGGTGACGATGATCGAGACGTCGTGCTCGGTGTGATCCACGTGGCTGACCATCGGCACCAGCGAGGAGATGCTGCCACCCTTGGCGATGCTGGGGCTGAGGAAGATCGACAGGTAGCCGTTGCGGGCGAAGTCGCCGGATCCGCCGATGCCGTTCTGGATCCGCGAACCCATGATGTGGGTGGAATTGACGTTGCCGTACAGGTCCGCTTCCACCATGCCGTTCATGCAGATGCAGCCGAGCCGGCGCACCAGTTCCGGATGGTTGGAGATCTCCTGCGTGCGCATGACGATGCGCTCGCGATAGAAACCGATGTCCTGCTTGAACACCTCGTTGGCTTCCGGGCTGAGCGCGAAGCCCGTGCACGAGGCGCTGCGCAGGACGCCGTCGCGCAGCATGTCCAGCATGCCGTCCTGGATGACCTCGGTGAAGGCGGTCAGGTCACGGAAGCCGCTGGCCGACAGTCCCGCCAGCACGGCATTGGGAATGTTGCCCACGCCGGACTGCAGCGGCAGCAGGTTGGGCGGCAGGCGGCCCTGTTTCACCTCGTGCTGCAGGAACTCGATCAGGTGCGCGGCGATCCGCTGGCTGGTGGCGTCGGCGGGATTGAACGGGCTGTTGCGATCCGGGCCGTGGGTGCGCACCACCGCGACGATCTTGTCGGGATCGCAGCGCAGCGCGGTGTCGCCGATGCGATCGTCCGGATGGATCAGCGGAATCGGCTTGCGGTGCGGCGGCAGGGCGGTGCCGTAGTAGATGTCATGCATGCCGTCCAGGCCTTCGGGCTGCCAGTCGTTGACCTCCACGATCACCTTGCGCGCCAGGTCCAGCCAGGTCTTGTTGTTGCCCAGCGACGTCGATGGCACCAGCGCGCCGTCCTCGCGGATCGCCGAGGCTTCCACCACCGCGGTATCGATCTGTCCGTAGAAGCCGAACCAGGTGTGCTGGGCGACGTGGCTCAGGTGGGCGTCGATGTATTCCAGCGTGCCGGCGTTGATGCGCTGGCGCGTGTCCGGATCGCTCTGGAACGGCAGCCGCAGGGCGATGCCGTCGACCTTGGCCAGCGCGCCGTCCAGTTCCGGCGCGGTCGAGGCGCCGGTCAGCAGGCGGATCTGGAAGCCGCGTCCTTCCGCGTGCCAGCGGTCGATCCGGTCGGCCAGCGCCAGCGGCACCTCCTTGGGATAGCCCGACCCGGTGAACCCGCTCATGGCCACGGTCTCGCCGGGCTGGATGTGCGCGGCGGCGGCCTCGGCGGAGACGACAAGCCCGCGCAGGCGCGGATGGCGGATACGATCGCTGGACATGCAGGCGCTTGGAAACGGAAAGCGCTCATTATCGCCGCGCCGGCCCGTCCGGGCACCAAGACCATCGGGGAATCCACAGCGCGCGATTTTCCGGGTCCGGTGGTTCGGGCATGCTGTGCGCATGAACAGGATGTCGAATCACGGGAATCCTTCCCGCTGGAACGCGGTGCGGCGCGGGTCGCTGCGGGTGGTCGTGGCCCTGCTGGCCATCTACGCGCTTTATCTGGCCGCGGCCAATCTGTGGATCAACACCGCCTGGGGCGAGCGCACGCTCAACCGCAAACCGGAGAAGTTCCAGATGCACTGGGCTGGCGGCCACAGCTGGTGGCCGGGCCGGGTCACCCTGCGCGACGTGCGCCTGCAGGGACAGGTCCGACGGATCGCCTGGCAGGCGCAGGCGGACGAGGTCCGCGGGCGCATCGCCCTGTCGCCGCTGCTGCGCCGGGAATTGCATGTGCCGTGGTTGCAGGCCGGCGAAGTGCGCGGAAGCATCCGCCAGGCGGCACGCGAACTGCCGGTGCCGCCCCCGGCCGACGGCGGCTGGGTCCTGCGTTTCGATCGCATCGCCAGCGACAGCGTGCGTCGCGGCGAGTTCGGTGGCCTGCGCCTGGAGGGCGACGGCAGCGCGCGGGTCGGCTTCGTCAAGCAACTGCGCGGTGGGCCGATGGAACTGCTGCCGTCGCGGGCGAGCTTCCACAAGGCAAGACTGATCCGCGACGGCGAGGAGGTGCTGCGTGACGCGGCGCTGGAGGCCACGTTCGCCATCGCCAGGCATCGGCGCGAGCAAGCGCCCGGCCTGCGCAAGCTGCTCAAGACCGACGCGCGACTGAAACTGCGCGGCACCACCAGCGCGATCGACGTCACCCCGGTGCCGGGCGACGTGACCCTGGCGCTGGTGCCGGGACGCGGCCATGCCGACATCGATCTGGGTTTTTCGAAAGGCGTGCTGACGCCGGGCAGCCGCCTGCGCTGGAGCATGCCGATCGGTGGACACGACGCCTCCGGCGCCAGCCGTGCCGATGCGCTGGGCATCGCGCTGGCGGTGGATCAGCGCGACATCGCCTTGCGGGTGAAGGCGCCGCCGCTGGCCGAAGGACGGATGTCGGTGGACGCCGACCTGCGCCTGCGCGGCCGCGAGGTTCCACTGGGCGATTTCCCGTCGTTGCTGCCGCGCGCCTCCGGACACGTGGTCGGGCGTTGGCGATTCTCCTCGCTGCACTGGATCACCAGCCTGTTCCCGCGCACCCCGTGGCTGCGCCTGGATGGCGCGGGCGATGTCGATGCCGACGTGCAGGTGGTGGACGGCAAGCTGGCGTCCGGCAGCCGCATCGGCGTGCCCGAAGTGGAAGCGGTGGCCGACGTGATGGGCAACCGCATCCGTGGCCGCGCGCACGCCGACATCCGCCTGGACGCCGGCGCCGGTGGCCAACTGGTGCCGCGCCTGCAGGCGGTGATGGAGCAATTCCATGTCGCCTCGGTACGCGCGCCGGACCGCCCCTACGTGCAGGGCCGCAACCTGCGCCTGTTCCTCAATGCCGATGGACAACTGCAGGATCTGCGCAACGCCATGCGCGGGCGGGTGGTGTTCGACAACGCCAACGTGCCGGACCTGCGGGTATACAACCCCTACCTGCCGCGCCGGCACATGCGCTTCGACGGTGGCGCCGGTTTCCTCAGCGGCGATCTGTCGCTGGATACCGCCGGCGATGTCGGCCAGGGCCGCCTGCGCATCACCGGGCGCGGTGCGCGCATGCACCTGGCCGGCATCGATCTGCGCGGCGACGTCGACATCGGCCTGGCCCTGCGCCGCGCGGACCTCAGGCGACGGGTATTCGTCGCCGATGGCAGCACCGTGCAGTTCCGCAACCTCGGTTTCCGCGAACCCGGCGGCGACGCGCGCAGCGGTTGGTGGGCGAAGCTGCGCCTGGATCGTGCGCGGCTGGACGTGGATCGGCCACTCAGCGCGGGCGGCAGCGCTGCGGTGCAGATGAAGGACGTGGGTTTCCTGCTGGCCCTGTTCTCGCGCCAGAAGGACTACCCGAAATGGGTCTACCGGCTGGTCGACGCCGGCCAGGCGCAGGCCGACGGCCGGGTGCAGTGGCGCGACGACGTGCTGGTGCTGGATCGGGTCAAGGCCAACAACCAGCGCTTCGACCTGCAGGCCCGGCTGCGCTTGCGGGGCCAGCGCCGCACTGGCCAGTTGTACGCCCGCTGGGGCGTGCTGAGCGCCGGGCTGGAATTGCAGGACAATACCCGGCGCTGGCACCTGGTGAAGGCGCGGGAGTGGTACCAGGCGCAACCGGATCTGCTGCGTTGAAGGCCGTTTTGCGCAGCTGAACGGTTTTGCCCCTATTCAGGTTTCCGGGGGAGAACCGTGAAACCGGTTACAGGATTTGCCTCGAAATTGGTCTGGCATCGGTAACATCCAAGCGGCACAAGGCTTTTGGTGAAAACATGGTTCCACGCTCAAATGTACTGCCCGGTTCTGTTTTGCAGTGCAGCGTGCAAGCCCGGTAACCGCTCCTTCACGATGGCCCCGCATCCCGACGTGGGGGAGGGAGCAAGCCCGCAACTGGCCTAGCCATTGCGGGCTTTTTTTATGCCCGGGATTCGCAGCGCCAGGATGCCATTGCGACGCTGGATTCCGGCGAGCGTGGCAATCGCGGCTGCCGGTGGGGTGGGGGAGGCGTAGAATTCACGCCATGAACGAATCCTCCCCACGCCAGATTCCCCTGCAGGTCGTTTCCTCCGCCAACACCGCGCCCTCCGCCCCGCTGGAAACCGGCGTCAAGCAACTGGGCGGCGACAAGATTTCCCGCTCGCCGGTGCAGTTCGCCGATGCGCCGGTGCTGCGCAAGCCCTCGTGGATCCGCGTGCGCATTCCCAGCGACGGCTCGGTGGCGCGGCTGAAGGCCAAACTGCGCGAGAACCGGCTTGTCACCGTGTGCGAGGAAGCCAGTTGCCCGAACATCCATGAATGCTTCGGCCATGGCACCGCGACCTTCATGATCCTGGGCGAGGTCTGCACCCGCCGTTGTTCGTTCTGCGACGTCGCCCATGGCCGGCCCAAGCCGCCGGACGCGTCCGAGCCGCTCAGCCTGGCCCACACCGTGGCCGACATGGGCCTGAAGTACGTGGTGGTGACCAGCGTCGACCGCGACGACCTGCGTGACGGCGGTGCCCAGCATTTCGTCGACTGCATCGCCGCCATCCGCGAGCATTCGCCCGGCACCCGCATCGAGATCCTGACCCCGGATTTCCGCGGCAAGGGCCGCATGGACCGCGCGCTGGAGATCCTGGCGGTCAATCCGCCGGACGTGTTCAACCACAACATCGAGACCGTGCCGGACCTGTACCCCAATGTCCGTCCCGGCGCCGACTACCAGTGGTCGCTGACCCTGCTGCAGAAGTTCAAGCAGCAGCATCCGGCGCTGCCGACCAAGTCCGGCATCATGCTGGGCCTGGGCGAGACCATGGAGCAGGTGAAGGCCACCCTGCGCGACCTGCGCGCCCACGACGTGGAAATGGTCACCATCGGCCAGTACCTGCAGCCGACCGCGCACCACCATCCGGTGATGCGCTACTGGACCCCGGAGGAGTTCAAGGAACTGGAGCTCTACGGCAACGAGCTGGGTTTCAGCCATGTCGCTTCCGGTCCGCTGGTGCGTTCCTCCTACCACGCCGATCGCCAGGCGGCCGAGGCGGCCGCCAGCGCCCGCAACACGGCTGCCGGCTGAACCGTTGGCGGCCGACGGACGGCCAGCCGAAACAGGTTCACTTTTCTCTACGGGCCCGGGGTTAGGGTCTCTTTCGGCGGGCCGTTCCGCCTGCCGAAAGACAGGGATGACAAGCGCCGCAACTTTGGGCACTGTCTGGTTGTCAGATTCCCCGCCGTTCTCCAGCAAGGCCTCCCGGCCGCGAGTACCCGATGAAAGTGAAGAAAGTCCCCGCCGTCCTCCTGCTGTCCCTGGCGCTGGCCTCGCCGCTGGCGCTGCTGGCGCGTGGCGATGGCGACAACCGCGTCGCGCTGCCGACCGCGCCCACCGCGGATCAGGCCACCACCTCCAAGCTGGTGTACGGCCTGTTGTCCGACAGCCGCTACGCCTATCGCCCGCGCGCGCTGGATGAAACATTGTCGGCGGACATCTTCAAGCGCTACCTGGAGGCGCTGGACGGCGGCAAGCAGTTCTTCACCGCCGCCGACGTGGCCAAGTTCGCGCCCTACCAGGCGCGGATGGGCGACGCGATCCGCAGCGGCGAGCTGGATCCGGCGTACGACGTCTTCACCATCTATCGCCAGCGCGTGCAGCAGCGCGTCGCCTATGCGCGGTCGCTGCTCAAGCAGGACTTCGACTTCAGCGGCAACGAACGCTGGGAGTACGACCGCAAGGACGTGCCGTGGGCTGCCAGCACCCAGGAACTGGATGCGATCTGGAAGAAGTCGGTGATGAACGACTGGCTGCGCCTGAAACTGGCCGGCAAGAAGCCCGAGGACATCCGCAAGACCCTGGACAAGCGCTACGCCAACCTGCAGCGCACGGTCGACGAATTCAAGAGCGAGGACGTGTTCCAGGCCTTCCTCAACAGCTACACCAGCGCGATCGATCCGCACACCGATTACTTCACCCCGCGCACCGCCGAGAACTTCAACCAGTCGATGTCGCTTTCGCTGGAAGGCATCGGCGCGGTGCTGCAGCGGCAGGACGACCTGGTGGCGATCCGCGAGATCGTCCCCGGCGGCCCGGCGGACCTGAGCGGCAAGCTCAAGGTCGGCGATCGCATCGTCGCGGTCGGCCAGGGCAGGTCCGGCCAGATGACCGACGTGATCGGCTGGCGCATCGACGACGTCGTCGCCCAGATCCGCGGCAAGAAGGACACCCAGGTCCGCATCGAGTACATCCCGGTCGAATCCGGCATCGACGGCAAGCACGCCCAGGTCACCATCACCCGCCAGAAGGTCAAGCTGGAGGAGCAGGCGGCCAAGGCCGAGACCATTACGCTGCCTGGCGCCAACGGCGAGCCGCAGCGGCGCATCGGCGTGATCAAGCTGCCGGCGTTCTACCAGGATTTCGAGGGCCGCCGCCGCAATCCCAACGACTTCACCTCCGCGACCCGCGACATCGCCAAGCTGCTGGCCCAGTTCAAGACCCAGGACGTCGATGGCGTGGTGATGGACCTGCGCAGCAATGGCGGCGGTTCGCTGGACGAGGCGGTCGAACTGACCGGCCTGTTCATCGACAAGGGGCCGGTGGTGCAGGTGCGTGAATCCGGCGGCCGCGTGACGGTCAACAGCGATCGCAAGCCGGGCGTGGCCTGGGACGGTCCGCTGGCGGTGCTGATCAACCGTGGCTCGGCCTCGGCGTCGGAAATCTTCGCCGGCGCCATCCAGGATTACGGCCGCGGCCTGGTGATCGGCGAGACCAGCTTCGGCAAGGGCACTGTGCAGAACATGGTCGATCTGGACCGCTGGCCGGCCAACGAGACCGCGCGCTTCGGCCAGGTCAAGCTGACCATCGCCCAGTTCTTCCGGGTGGCCGGCGGCAGCACCCAGCACAAGGGCGTGGTGCCGGACATCGCCTTCCCGGTGAGCGTGGACGCCAGCGAGTACGGCGAGAGCACCTACGACAACGCGCTGCCGTGGACCCGCATCGCCGCCGTGCCGCATACCCAGTACGGCAACTTCGCGCCGCTGCTGCCGAAGCTGGAGTCCCTGCATGCCGCCCGCGTGCTGAAGGACAAGGAATTCCAGTGGAGGCTGGAGGACGTGGCGCAGTTCCGCGCCGAGGCGGCCAAGAAGTATGTCTCGCTCAACGAGGCCGAGCGCCGCGCCGAGCGCGAGAAACAGGACGCGCAGTTCAAGGCCCGCCAGGCCGAGCGCAAGGCGCTGGGACTGGCCCTGGACCCGCTGGCCGATGACCTGGCCGACGACGGCCTGGGGGCGAGCGAGCGCGATATCGTCAAGGACGCCGCCCGCGAGAAGCTGGTCGACAAGCGCCCGGATCCGCTGCTGCGCGAGTCGGCCGCGATCCTGGGCGATGCCATCGACGTGTTGAACCAGGACCGCAAGCTGTCGGCGCAGGTGCTGCCGGAATCCACCGGGCCGGGGCGCTGGGCGGACTGAGTCGGCGTGGTTCCGAAGAGGTGAAAAAGCGCGGCCTCCGGGCCGCGCTTTTTTTGTTCGAGGCTTCGTGGCGGGAGCGGGGACGGGACGCCGCGGAGCTTGCGGCGACGCTGGGAGGAAGGGACGTTTTACGGCCGCGACTCACGTCGTTCCTGCTACGCCTGACGCGGGGAGACTTGAGCCAGATGAAAGGCGGACCGTGAAACCTTTCAATGGTGGTGTCACGCCGCGGCCTTCGGCACTGTCCTAGAATAAGTCCCAATACGCTTGGCGCTCCCCCCATGAACTCCTCCACCTCCAGCACCGCCGCGCCCGCGCGCGGTGGTGTCGCCGTCGTCGTCGCCCTGGCCCTGGTCTATGTCGTCTGGGGTTCCACCTATCTCGGCATCCGCCTGGCCCTGGAAGGCGGCTACCCGCCACTGCTGATGGCCGGTGGTCGCTTCATCGTCGCCGGCACGTTGATGTACGCGGTGCTGCGCTGGCGCGGCTATGCCGCGCCGACCGGCGCGCAGTGGAAGAACCTGGCGTTCATGGCGGTGGCGCTGCTGCTGTTCGGCAACGGCTTCGTATGCGTGGCCGAGCAGACCGTGTCCTCGGGCCTGGCGGCGGTTGCGGTGGCGTCGATGCCGTTGTGGATGGGCCTGTTCGGCGCGATGCGCGGGCAGCATCCCAGCCGCGCCGAGTGGGCGGGCATCGTGATTGGTTTCCTGGGCGTGGTCTGGCTCAATTCCGGCAGCGCGCTGACCGCCAGTCCCAAGGGCCTGATCATGCTGCTGATCGCGCCGATCGCCTGGGCCTACGGTTCGGTCTGGAGCCGCGGGCGGGATTTGCCGACCCCCTTCATGTCCGCGGCCGCGCAGATGATCTGCGGCGGCGTGATCATGCTGGTGGTGGGCGCGGCGATCGGCGAGCGCTTCACTGGCTGGCCGACCCTGCAGGGCACGCTGGCGGTCGGCTATCTGGCGATGTTCGGTTCCATCGTCGCCTTCAGCGCCTATGTCTGGCTGCTGCACAACGTGCGGCCGGCGGTGGCCGGCAGCTATGCCTACATCAATCCGGTGATCGCGGTGGCGCTGGGCGCGTGGATCGCCCACGAGAGTTTCAGCGCGCATGACCTGGGCGCGATGGCGATGATCCTGCTGGGCGTGGTGGTCATCACCCTGGCGAAGGCGAAGCGCGCATGAGCCAGGCCGCCATCGATCGCAAGGGACTGGTGATCACCGTCCTGACGTTCGTCATCTGGGGCGTGGTGCCGCTGTACTGGCACCTGCTCAAGGTCGTGCCCTCGTTCCAGATCATCGCCCATCGCATCGTCTGGAGCGCGCTGCTGGTGGTGGGCTGGCTGGCGCTGAAGAACGGCCTGGGCTGGCTGCGCGCGGTGCGCGCGCAACCGCGCGCGTTCGCCGCGCTGGGCCTGAGCAGCCTGCTCATCGCCTTCAACTGGGGCCTGTACATCTGGGCGGTCAACGCCGGCCACGTGGTCGAAACCAGCCTCGGCTACTTCATCAATCCCTTGCTCAACGTGTTGCTGGGCGTGCTGGTGCTGCGCGAACGGTTGAGCCGCCCGCAATGGATCGCGGTCGGCTTCGCCCTGGCCGGCGTGGCCTGGCTGACCTGGCAGGCCGGTTCGCCGCCGTGGATCGCGTTGGGACTGGCGCTCTCGTTCGGCCTGTATGGACTGGTACGCAAACTGGTGGCGGTCGACGCCGTGGCCGGGCTGGGCGTGGAAAGCCTCTACCTGTTCCTGCCGGCGCTGGCGTTCGTCGCCTGGGGCGAGAACGGCCACGGCGGCGGTTTCCTGCAGGGCTGGGGCTGGCGCATCGATCTGCTGCTGATCTTCGGCGGCGTGGTCACCGCGATTCCGCTGATCGGCTTCGCCTATGGCGTGCGCCGGATTCCGCTGACGGTGGTCGGATTGCTGCAGTACGTGGCGCCGAGCATCCAGTTCCTGATCGGCGTGTTCGTGTTCCGCGAACCGTTCGGCGCCGCGCAGGCGTTCGGCTTCGCCGCCATCTGGACCGGCCTGCTGATCTTCGCCGCCGATGGCCTGTGGCGTTCGCGCCAGCGGCCGGTGGTGCCGGCCGCGGTCACCGAGTAAGGCGCCGCGCTCAGGCGCGACCGGGAGGCAGCGGTTGCGGGCAGGCCGGCGTTGCCGTCGGCGTGCGGTTGAACCAGTCGATCACGGTCGGGGCGAGCCGATCCAGCCGCATCGGCAGGCTCAGGTGATCCTCGCCGGCGATTTCCAGGTAGCGGGCGCGCTTCGACGCGGCCGCGAGCAGCCGGCCATGCGCGACCGGGATGTGCTGGTCGGCGTCGCCGTGGACCAGCAGCACGCAGGCCGGCGCCTGCGCCAGTGCCGCGCCGACATCGACCCGGTCCAGATCCAGGCCGAGCTTGCGGTCGGCCTGGGCGATCGCCACGTCGAGGCTGTCGCCGCTGTAGCGCCAGCGCACCAGTGGCAGGGCCAGCCGATCGCGCCAGTTGGACGCCGGCCGGGTGAGCATGTGCGGGACCATGTCGCGGATCGCGCTGCCGGCGTTGTCGAACGATTCCATCGCCACCACGCCGCCGGCCTGCACGCCGAGATCGCGGGCGGTGAAGATCGCGGTGGCCGCGCCGTAGGACACGCCCATCACGTGCAGCGGGCCGGTGACCTCGCCGCGCTCGCGCAGTGCGCGCAGCATCGCCACCACGTCCTGGCCCTCGCGGGTGCCGTAGCCGGACGGCGCGGCGCCGGAGCGGCCGTGGTTGCGCAGATCCACGCTGATGGTGCGGTAGCCGGCCTGGGCCAGTTCCAGCGCCCATGGCAGCAGCGAGCCGCCATCCATCATCCAGCCGTGCAGCAGCACGACGGTGCCACGCGGCGCGCGTGGCGACGGTTTCGCCGGGCCGTTGAAGTCGAGCTGGAAGTCCATGCGGTTGTCGGCGGTGCCGCCGGCATAGCGATAATGCAGTCCGTAGTCGCCCGGATCGATGGCGCGCCAGTACAGCGGCACGCCGTTGACCGGCACGAAGCCTTCGCGATGCGGCAACCGCGCATACATCGCCTCGATGCGCGCGCGCGGCAGCAACGGCGACACGCCGCCGGGCGCGGCCAGGCGTTCGCCCAGCGACAGGGCGGGCAGATGGGCAGTGGTGAAGCCGACCAGCGACAGGCAGACGCAGGCCAGCGCGATCAGGCGCAGCAGCATGGCGATCATCGGGGGGAGGGACAGCGGTCGCGCACCTTACCGGCGTCGCGCGGCCGCTGCTATCGCAGAACGATGACAAAAAGATGACGGTTAAGCCGGGATTTGCCTGGAGGGGGGCGGTTGGCCCAAGGGTGCACCGCGCCGCGAGCGCGGTGCGGGCCCGTGCGATGGCAACGACAGCCGGGCCAGCCCGGCCCTACCGGGACGGGCAGGGCGCGCCGGCGTCGGCCCAGGTCCTGAAGGCGGCGACGAACCGATCGTGCGGCACCGGCACCGGCGCGCGGCTGCCGCCGGGATTCCAGCCCCACAGCACCAGCTTGTCCTCGCTGACGTGCTTGATCAGCGCGGGCATGTCGCGATCGCCGTTGCGCTTGCGATCCTGGATCATCGCGCACAGCTCGGCGGCCGGCAGGCCGATCCAGGCCATCTTGTGATCCGGCGGCGGCAGCTGCCAATGCGGTGCGCCCGGCGGCGCATGCGCGCTGTAGCCGGCGGGCGGATTGGCTTCGCCGTGGCAGGTCGAACAGGGTTGCCCGGGCGCACCCTTGCCTTCGGGGCCGCGCACCACGTTCATCATGTGCGGGGTCTGGCTGTCGAACTGCAACGGTTGATCGCCCGGAATGTGGCAGTTGCTGCAGCGTGGATGCTGGAACACCTGCTCGACGGTGGCGAAGGCCTGCAGGGCCTGCGCCTTCTGTTCGGCGCTGATGCGCGGGCCGCAGGCGGCCAGCAGCAGCATCAGCGCGGCGATGGGAAAGAGGGCGGCGGCGCGCATCGTCGGTTCCTCAGGCGGATTTGGCGGCGGGCGCCAGGGTGAAGGGCAGATCGCGCAGGCGCTGGCCGGTGAGGGCGAACACCGCATTGGCGACTGCCGGCGCGATCGGCGGCGTGCCGGGCTCGCCGACGCCGCCCATCTTGTCCGTGCTGGGCACGATGTGCACTTCGACCACCGGCATCTCCGGCAGCCGCAGCACCGGATAGTCGTGATAATTGGATTGCTCCACTTCGCCGTCCTTGAAGGTGATGCGCCCGTGCAGCGCGGCGCCCAGGCCGAACGCCAGTCCGCTCTCCAACTGCGCCTTGACGTTGTCCGGGTTCACCGCCAGTCCGCAGTCGATCGCGCAGACCACGCGATGGACCTGGATGACGCCGCCATCGACCGACACTTCCGCCGCGTGCGCGACGTAGCTGCCGAAGGATTCATGCACCGCGATGCCGTGACCGCGTCCCTTCGCCGCCGGTTTGCCCCAGCCGAACTTCTCCGCCGCCAGATTCAGCGCGGCCAGATGGCGCGGATGATCCTTCAGCAGGCGCTGGCGGTAAGCCAGTGGATCCTGCCCGGCCGCATGCGCCAGTTCGTCGACCAGGCTTTCCATCACGAAGCCGTTGTAGCTGTGTCCCACCGAACGCCACCACAGCACCGGGATGCCGGTCTTGGGCGAATGCAGATCCACCCGGTGCGCGGGCGTGCCGAGCACGTACGGCGAATCGGCCACGCCCTCGACCGAAGTGGCGTCGATGCCGTTCTTGATCGTGAATGGTTCGAACGGCGTGCCGGCGGTGATCGACTGGCCGACCATCACCTGCTGCCACGCCACCGGCGTACCGTCCGCGCCCAGGCCGACCTTCGCCCGCTGCACGTAGGCCGGGCGATAGTAGCCGCCGCGCACGTCGTCCTCGCGCGGCCACACCGTCTTGACCGGCGCCCTGGCGGCCTTGGCCACTTCCACCGCTTCGGACACGAAGTCCGACACCGGCGTCGCGCGCCGGCCGAAACCGCCGCCGAGGAAGGTGGTGTGAATGCGGATCTGTTCCGGCTTCAATCCGGTGATGCGCGCGGCGACCTGCTGGTCGACGGTCTGGAACTGGGTGCCGGTCCAGATGTCGCAACCGTCGGCGACGATCTTCACCGTGCAGTTCAGCGGTTCCATCGGCGCATGCGCCAGATAGGGCACGCTGTATTCGACTTCCACCACCCTGGCCGCCTGCGCCATCGCCGCGGCGGCATCGCCGGCCTGCACGGCCACCGGTCCGGGCGTGCGCGCCTGCGCGGCGAACTGCTCGCGCAACCGCGCGCTGTCCAGATCCGCGTGCGGACCGCGATCCCAGTCCACCTTCAGCGCATTGCGGCCCTGCAACGCGGCCCAGTAGTGATCGGCGATCACCGCCACGCCGCTCGGCACCTGCACCACGTCGCGCACGCCGGGTACCGCCCTGGCGGCGGTGGCGTCGAACGATTTCACCGTGCCGCCGAACACCGGCGCGCGCGCGACCACGGCGGTCAGCAGGCCGTCGAACTGCACGTCCATGCCGAAGATCGCGCGACCGGTGATCTTCTCAGGCGTGTCCAGGCGCTTGGCGCCCTTCCCGATCAGTTTCCAGTCCTTGGGATCCTTGAGCGTCAGCGTTTTCGGATCCGGGGCCTTCAGCTGTCCGGCCGCATCGGCCAGGTCGCCGTAGCGCAGCCGCTGATCGCCCTGGACCACGGCGCCGTTCTCGGTTTTCAGATCCGCCACCGGCACGCCCAGGCGCTGCGCGGCGGCCTGCAGCAACATCGCGCGCGCGGTGGCGCCGGCCATGCGGTAGCGATCGAATTCGGACCAGGTGCTGGTCGAGCCGCCGGTCATCTGCATGCCGAAGGCGGTGTGCGCGTAGGCCGGCGCGGCGGGCGCATGCTCGACCTTCATTTTCGTCCAGTCAGCATCCAGTTCCTCGGCGATCAGCATCGGCAGGGTGGTCCAGATGCCCTGGCCCATTTCCGAGTGCGACAGCAGCACGGTGATGCTGTCGTCGGCGGCGATGCGCAGGAACGCATTGGGCGCGAACGGTGCCGCCGCGACCGGCGCCGTGGCGTTCTGCGCCAGCGCGAAGCGACCGGCGGCCGGCACCACGAAACCGATGACCAGGCCACCGCCGAGGACGGCGCCGGCCTTGAGGAACTGGCGGCGGGAAGAGGAAGCGACGGAATCCGCAGGCTTGGCGTCCACGAACGTTCTCCGATCAGGCACCGGGCCGGATGGCCCGGCGGGGGAAGAGAAGAATCAGGCCTTGCCCAGCTGCGCCGCGCGATGCACCGCCGCGCGGATGCGCGGATAGGTGCCGCAGCGGCAGAGGTTGCCCGCCAGCGCCTGGTCGATGTCCTGATCACTCGGACTGGGCACCACCGCCAGCAACGCGGCGGCGGTCATGATCTGGCCGGACTGGCAGTAGCCGCACTGCACGACGTCCAGCTCCGCCCACGCCTGCTGCACCGGATGGCGTCCGTCCGGCGACAGCCCTTCGATGGTGGTGATCTTCTTGCCGGCCACCGCGGACACCGGGGTGACGCAGGCACGCAGCGGCGTGCCGTCGATATGCACGGTGCAGGCGCCGCATTGGGCGATGCCGCAACCGAACTTGGTGCCGGTGAGTTTCATCAGGTCCCGCAGGACCCAGAGCAGCGGCATGTCGGGTGGTGCTTCGACGTCGTGCTCGGAACCATTCACATGCAGCTTCATGTTCGTTCCCTGGCGTCGGCGGGGGAGTTGGCACATTACGCCCGCGGATGCGACATTGCCAAGCCGTCCGGCGACCTTTTTTCGGAGCCCCATGTCCAGCCAGCGCAAGGTGTTGGAAGCCGCCATGCGGGCCATGGCGATCGGCGACGCCGTTGCGGCACTGGCAATCGTCGTGGACACCGAGGGGTCCACCTATGTGCATGCCGGCGCGATGGCCCTCTTCGGTGGCCGCGACGGCCAGGTCGGCTGGCTGAGCGGCGGCTGCCTGGAGCCGGATATCCAGCGCCGCGCACAGGCCGCGGCCGAGGCGGGCGCGCTGGACTGGATGGACATCGACACCCGCGACGACGAAGACCTGCTGTCCGGATCGGCGGTGGGTTGCCGCGGACGCCTGCACCTGGCGCTGCTGCCGCTGGCCAGGCTGGATGGATTGGCAACGCTGCTGGACGCCTGGCGGCAGGGCAGTGCCGCGCTGCACTGGACGTTGTCCGCCGCAGGCGATCTCCAGGTGCGCCTGGACGAGCAGTCGGCGCAATGGCGGCTGCCGACCGCCCCACCGGCCGAGGCGCCGCGCCAGGCCGGTTACACGCTCGCGATCCGCGCCGCGCCGAGGGTGCTGATCTGCGGCGCCGGGCCGGAGACACCCTTGCTGGTGCCGTGGCTGCGCGAACTGGGCTGGCGGGTCACCGTGGCCGAACGGCGCCCCCGCTGGCGGCCCGCGGCGGCGCTGGCCGACCAGGCCTGGGAGGTGTCGCCCACGGACGCGGCGTTGCGCGCCAGTGACCACGACGCTGCGCTGGTGATGCACCACCATTTCGAACTGGATCGCGAAGCGCTGGCGGCGCTGGCGGACACCGGACTGCCCTTCATCGGCCTGCTCGGGCCGGGCCGCCGCCGCGACGATCTGTTCAAGGTGCTGCCAGCCGACGTACGCGAACGCCTGCGCCATCGCCTGCGGTCGCCGATCGGCCTGCGCCTGGGCGGGCAGGGGCCGGAAGCGATCGCCCTGAGCATCGCCGCGCAGTTGCAGGCGGTGCTGGCCGGCGAACCGGCATGACCTTCGCGCACGATGCGGTGGTGCTGGCCGCCGGCGGCAGCCGCCGGCTCGGCCAACCGAAGCAACTGCTCACCCGCGATGGCGAAACACTGGTGCATCGCTGCGCGCGGCTGGCCGCGGCCACCATGCCGCAACGCCTGCTGTTGATCGTGGGAAGCGATGCCGACGCCGTGGCGGCGGCGGCGGATGGCCTGCCGGTGGACATCCATCGCAATGCCGACTGGGAAGAAGGCCTGGCGAGCAGCCTGCGCCTGGCGGCGAGCGTGCTCATGAATGCATCGCGCCCCTGCCTGCTGCTGATCTGCGACCAGCCGGCCCTGGAGGCCGCGCATCTGCGCGCGCTGAGCGAAGGTTTCGCCGCGCAGGGATGTGCCGCGACCCGGCATGGCGATGCGTGCGGGGTACCGGCGCTGGTCCCGGCGGATCTGCTGGCGCAGGCATCAGGCCTGACCGGCGATCGTGGCCTGCGCGGCCTGCTCGCGGCACGCGGACGGGAACGCATCGCCTTGCTGGATGCGCCGGAACTGAGCCGGGATCTGGATACCCCCGCGGATCTGCGCGAGGCGTGCGCGCGTGGCTGGATCGATCCGGCGGTAACACCCGGCGCCTGAAAGGAAAACGGCCGGCGAGAGCCGGCCGTTTTCGAACTGCATGGCGCGCAGGCTCAGGCCGCTCGCAGGGCCTCGGTCACCGGCAGCCGTGCCGCGCGCAGGGCCGGGAACAGGCCGCCGACGAAACCGATCGCCAGTGCCCACTTGATGCCGGTCCACAGCACCTCCGGCGAAACCTTGAACTCGAAGGTCAACTGCCCGACGCCGCCGGCAATCGTGGAGGCGGTGAAACCGTTGAATATCAGCCAGGCCAGCACGCCGCCCAACAATCCCCCCAGCAGCGCCAGCAGCATGGTCTCCAGCATCACCGCGACCACCACCGGCACGCCGCGGAAACCGATCGCGCGCAGCGTGGCGATTTCGCGGGCGCGGGTGGCGACGGTGGCGAACATGGTGTTGAGCGCGCCGAACACCGCGCCGATGGCCATGATGCCGCCGACCACCATGCCGATGATCCGGATCACCTTGGTCATGCCCTCGGACTGCTTGCTGAAGTACTCCAGCGTGGTGCTGGCGTCCACGTCCAGGCGCGGATCCTTGGACAGGGTTTCCTTGAAGCCCTTGAACGCTTCGGCGTTGACGAGCTTGGCGGTCACCGAGGTGCGCGAGCTGCCGCGGCGGTAGGTGGTGGCCACTACTTCCGCGTCGCCCCACAGTTCCGAGTCCATCGCATCGCCGGAGTGGAAGATGCCGACCACGTCCCAGGTCTGGTTGCCCAGCCGGATCTGCTTGCCCGGCTCCAGCCCGGCGAACTGGCGCTGCGCGCCGCTGCCAGCGACCAGCTCGCGGCGGCCGGTGGCGAACTTGCGGCCGGCGATGATCTTCGTGTTCGGGCGCACCGTCCAGGCGGCTTCACCGACGCCGCGCAACTGCACGCTGCCGTCCTCGTCGGGCAGGCCGCCCTTGATCGGCAGGTTGGCCGCGACCACCAGTTCCGGCGACACCAGCGCACGTCCCTGCGCATCACGGGCGATGCCCGGCGCCTGGCTGATGACGTTGACGCTGTCATGCATCAGCGTGGACATCACTTCCGCCGCGGAAGCGCCACGCAGGACGATCGCGCTGTCCTCGCCACCGCTCTTGCGCAGCGTCTCGCGATAGCCCTCGGCCATCGCCAGCAGCGCCACCAGCACCGCGACCACGCCGGCGATGCCGATCACGATCACCGACGACGAACCGATGCGCTGGCCGAGCGTGCTCAGCCCCACCTGGGTGACCGAACCGGTCTGGCGACCGCGCCGGGTGAAGAACATCCAGGCCAGGAAGATCACCACCAGCCCGAGCAGGAACGGCCACGGCAGGGCCAGCCACGCGCCGATGCCGATGATGACCAGCAGGAACAGCCCCAGACCGCGCAGGAATGATTTGAGAATACCCATGTGTGTGCTCCTATCGGCCGGTCAGGGCGTCGACGATGTTCAGGCGCATCGCCCGCAGAGCGGGCAGCGCACCCACCAGCAAACCGATGGCGAGCATCAGGCCCAGTCCCATCGCCCAGCTGCGCGCGCCCACCGGCGGCATGTTGATCACGCCGCCGCTGCCGGCGGACAACACCGGTCCCAGCAACGCCGCCAGGCCCAGGCCCAGCACGCCGCCGATCAGCACCAGCAGCACCGATTCGGCCAGCACCAGCCCCAGCACGCTGCCGTTGCTGAAGCCCAGCGTCTTGAGCACCGCCAGTTCCGGGATGCGCTCGCGCACCGCCTGGGCCATGGTGTTGCCGGTCAGCAGCAGCAGGGTGAAGAACACCGCGCCCATGATCGAGCCGACGATCAGGCCGATGTCGGCCATCTGCTTCATCCACGAGGCCGTGGCCGCCGCTTCGGTCTGGGTCTTGGTTTCATGATCGGAGTTGGCCGACAGCGCATCGATCGCCTTGGCCACGCGGTCGGCCTGGTTGACGTCGCCCACGCCGCTCACGTACCAGCCCACCGAGCCGCGGTTGTAGGGTGAGGATTCGTCGAAGTACTTCCAGTGCATCAGCAGCATCTGGTCGTACCAGCCGCCGGCGGCCTTGTCCTTGGGCTTCATCACGCCGACGATGTCGAACGACCAGTTCTTGCTGCCGTCGCGGTTGGGGAAGATGGTCGACAGCAATGGAATCTTCTGCCCGACCTTCCAGCCGAAGCGCTTCATCAGCCCCTCGCCGACCAGGATGCCGGTGCGGGTCTGGGCGAAGGCCTGGCGCTGGGCCGGATCCACTTCGATTTCCGGATAGAGGTCCAGGTAGTTCGGCGCCACCGCGAAGCTGAAAATCTGGTTGCGCGCGTCCTGGTAGGCGCCACCGAACCAGTTGGCGTAGGTGACCGCGGTGACACCGTCGGTACGCGCGATGCGGTCGTTGAGCGACAGTGGCAGGGTGTCGATGAAGGACAGCCGCGAACCGGTCTGCAGTCGCTTGGCGCCCTGCGCGCTCTGCCCGGCCTGATCGAAGCTCTCGCGCACGCCGTTGAGCATGCCGAACAGCAGGAACGCGGCCAGGATCGAGACCAGGGTGAGGATGGTGCGCGTCTTGCGGCGGAACAGTTCCGCCCAGATCAGATGGAGATATTTCATGGCAGACGCTCCCGCGCTCAGGCGTGTTGCACTTGTTCGACCAGGGTTCCCTTGTCCAGATGCAGCGTGTGCGACGCGTATTCGGCTGCCTTGGGATCGTGGGTCACCATCACGATGGTCTTGCCATGCTCGCGGTTGAGCGTCTGCAACAGGCCCAGGATTTCCTCCGCCGACTGGCGGTCCAGGTCACCGGTCGGCTCGTCGCAGATCAGCAGGGTGGGGTCGGACACGATCGCCCGCGCGATCGCCACGCGCTGCTGCTGGCCGCCGGACAGTTCGTTCGGGCGGTGCGACTTGCGTTCGGCCAGGCCGACCAGCTGCAGGGCGATTTCGGCATTGCGCTTGCGCTGCGCGGCGCCCAGCTTGGTCAGCAGCAGCGGCAGCTCGACGTTCTTCTGCGCGGTCAGCATCGGCATCAGGTTGTAGAACTGGAACACGAAGCCGACGTGGTGGCTGCGCCATTGCGACAACTGCCCGGCGCTGAGCCGGTTGATGTGCTCGCCATCGATCTCGATGTCGCCGGAGGTCGGCGAATCCAGTCCGCCGATCAGGTTGAGCAGCGTGGTCTTGCCCGAACCCGACGGGCCCATCAGGGCGACGAAGTCACCGCGGCCGATGTCCAGATCCAGGCCATGCAGCACATGGACCTTCTCCGGACCGCGTTGGTAGGTCTTGGTGAGATTGCGGATCGAAACCAGGGACGACATGGCAACTCCTCGATGGCCGGGCGGCCCCGGCGTGGTGGTGGGATTCCTCCGCCGGGGCCACGGCGCGTGCCGCCGGCGGTCCCGACAGGTGTATGACGAACGGGGAGACCCGGATTCGACCGGGTTCGCGCGTCCGGTTTGGTGCCGCGCGCGCGGCCGGCGGGATTACTCGCCGGCCGTGCGCACGCGTCCGCCGTCCTTCAGTTCGGCGGGGGGATCCAGTACGACGTTCTCGCCGGCCGCCAGCCCGGAACGGACCTGGCGATCGTTGCCCATCAGCATGCCGACCTGGAGCGCGCGCTGTTCGACGCGCTGCTCGCGGTTGACCACGAAGGCGACCTGCTGGCCGGCGCGTTCGGCGATGGCCGCGGCCGGCACCCGCACGCCCTGCGGTTGCGGGGCAGCGTCCCTGGCCGGCTGTTCGGTCTCCAGGAAGCTCACGTTCACGCCCATGTCCGGCACGATGCGCGGGTCCTTCACCTTGATCGCGATGCGCACCTTCACCGTGGCCTTGCCGCGATCGGCGGTGGGAATGATGGCGATCACCTCGGCCGGAATCTTCCAGTCCGGGTAGGCGTTGAGGGTGGCCTCCACCGGCATCTTCGGCTGCACCCGGCCGATGAAGGCCTCGCCCACGTCCACTTCCACTTCCAGCGAATCCATGTCGACGATGGTGCCGATGCCGGTGCGGGTGAAACCGCCGCCGGCCGACAGCGGCGAGACGATTTCGCCGGGCTGGGCGGCCTTGGCGATCACCACGCCGGAGAACGGTGCGCGCACCACGGTGTTGTCCTTGCCGATGTCGGCGATGCGCAGGCGGTCGGCGGCAGCGCGCTGGTTGCGCTGCGAGGTCAGCGCCTCGGCGCGCAGGGCGTCGCGTTCGGCCACGGCCTGGTCGTACTGCGAGCGCGCGACCAACTGCTGCTGGGTCAGCTGCGACAGACGGCGCACGTTGGCCTCGGCCTCCTTCAGCCGCGCCTGCACGCCGGTGCTCTGGCTGCGCGCGGCCTGCAACTGGCTCTCGGCCAGGGCGCGTTCGGCATCGGCGTCGATCGGCTCCAGCCGCGCCAGCACCTGGCCCTCCTCGACCCGCATGCCTTCCTCGATCAGCACTTCCTGGACCTTGCCGGTGACCTTGGCCGACACGGTGGCCATGCGCCGCGCGACCACGTAGCCGGTCGCGTCCAGCACCGAGGCCGAACCGCCACCGCCGCCATTGCCGATCGCGGTGGCCGCGACGGTTTTCACCTCGATGCCCTTGTCACGCCCGAACACGAACCAGGCGCCGAACGCCAGCAGCACGACCAGCACCGCCACGCCCAGTCCGATCCACAGTCCGCGGCGCGACGGGGGTTCCGGCGGCGCGGCCTTGCGATCGATGCGGAGTTCCTTCAGCAGATCAGCGGAATTGTTCATCGCTTGTCCAGACGGGCGAGAGCGGAAAGTGTGACCGGCAAGATTAACCCGGCCCAGTTGCCGGAAGTCATCTGTTTGCCGGCGACATCGTCCCGCCTCCCGGGGCGGGGAGGGCACAGGATGCCCGGCAAGGGCCCCGCGACCAAGTGACAGCTGTCATCCGCTGTGCATGAACACCGCCACTGCCGGGCCCAGCATCCGCGGCCTAGATTGGTCTCCATCCCCGCTGTCCCGGAGCCCCGCCACATGCAGACGCAGACACCGCAGTACGAGCCGGCCCGCCTGCGGGCCGTGCACAAGCGCCATGGCGCGGTCACCGCGCTGGCCGGACTGGATCTGGCGCTGGCGCCGGGGCGCCTGCTGGCGCTGCTGGGGCCCAACGGCGCCGGCAAGACCACCGCCATCGCGATCCTGCTGGGCCTGCAACCTCCCGACAGCGGCGACGTCCACCTGTTCGGGCAGGCGCCGGGCGCGCCCGCGGTGCGTCGGCGGATCGGGGTGATGCTGCAGAGCGCCGGCATTCCGGAAACGCTCAAGGTGCGCGAGCTGCTGGATCTCACCCGCAGCTATTACCCGGCCCCGCGCAGCGTGGCCGACTGCGTGGCGATGGCCGGCCTGGACGGATTGCTGGAACGCCGTTACGGCCGGTTGTCCGGTGGCCAGCAGCGGCGCGTGCAGTTCGCGCTGGCGATCTGCGGGCGGCCGCAATTGCTGTTCCTCGACGAGCCCACCATCGGCCTGGACATCGAGGCGCGACAGACCTTGTGGAAGGCGATCCGCGAACTGGTCGCCGATGGCTGCGCGGTGCTGCTGACCACCCACTATCTGGAGGAAGCCGAGGCACTGGCCGATCGCGTCACCGTGATCGACGCCGGTCGCGTGGTCGCCGAAGGCAGCGTGGCCGAAGTGCGCGCGCGGGTCGCGCAGCGGCGCATCCGCTGCCTGACCGCGCTGCCGGAGGACGTCGTCGCCGGTTGGCCGCAGGTGCGCAGCGCGCGGCGCGAGGGCGGACGGCTGGAGATCGTCGTCGATCTGGCCGAACCGGTGGTGCGCCGGCTGCTGGCCGAGGACGCGGCGCTGACCGAACTGGAAGTGGCCCGCGCCGGCCTGGCCGAGGCCTTCGTCGCCCTGACCCGGCCGGGCCGCGAACAGGAGGCCGCGTGATGGACGCCATGACCGTCGCTTCGCATTCGCCGCTGCGCGCCTACCTGCTGGAAGCCCGCTACGAATTCCTGCGCCTGCTGCGCACGCCGTCGTTCTCCCTGCCCACGCTGCTGTTCCCGGCATTGTTCTACCTGCTGTTCGGAGTGCTGCTGGGATCCCATCGTGGCGGCGACGTGGCCGCGCGCTATTTCCTGGCGACCTACGGCGTGTTCGGGGTGATGGGCGTGGCGCTGTTCGGCTTCGGGGTCAGCGTGGCGCTGGATCGCGAACAGGGCCTGCTGGCGCTCAAGCGCGCACTGCCGATGCCGCCAGCCGCCTATCTGCTGGCCAAGACCGCCATGGCGATGATTTTCGCCACCGTCGTGTCGATCCTGCTGGCACTGATCGCCGTCGGCCTGGCCGGGGTCGCGTTGTCGCCGTGGCAATGGGGCGCGCTGCTGCTGGTCAACGTGCTGGGCGTGTTGCCGTTCGCCGCGATTGGCCTGTGGCTGGGCTGTCTCGTGGGCGGGCAGGGCACGCCCGCGGTGATCAACCTCGTGTATCTGCCGATGGCCTTCCTGTCCGGCCTGTGGGTGCCGCTGGGCATGTTGCCGGCCACGCTGTCGCAGCTGGCGCAGCTGTGGCCGGCGTATCATCTGGCCCAGATCGCCCTGTGGGTGGTGGGCAAGGACGCGGGCCAGCCGCTGGTCCTGCACCTGGCCGTGCTGGCGGCCGTCACCGTCGTCTTCGGCCTGCTGGCGTGGCGGCGGCTGGCGCGTCCGGCCTGAGTGCCGGTTTCGTTTCGGAGGGTCCACGTGTTCATGTACTTCCCGCCCGTATCCGAGAACTCGCTGGCAAACCTGCATGAGCGGCGCAGCGAACTGCGCGGGCGCGGCACGGGGCGCTGGTTCCCGCTGCTGATGCTGATCTGGTCCATCTGGATCTTCGTCACCCCGATGTCCAATCCGGCGTCGTTCCCGCACTGGCTGTGGCCCACCCTGGCCAGCTACGCGGTGTTCCTGCTGCTGTTCCATGGCGCCTACTACCGCGATCGCCGCCACATGCTGTTCAACGCGCTGGGCATGGCCGGGCTGGGCTACGCGCTGACGCCGTTCAATCCCGGTGCGCAGAGCTACATGATCTACGCCTGCGCCTTCATGGCGTTCACCGGCGCCACCCGTCCGGCGGTGATCTGGATGCTGGCCCTGCTGGCCGCCTATTCGATCGAATGGATGGTGCTGGGCTGGCCGCTGATCTACCTGGCCAGCACGCTGATGGTCGGATTCGCGGTGGGGCTGATGAACATCAGCTTCGCCCGCAAGGCCCAGGCCGACGCCGCGCTGATGCTCAGCCACGAGGAAGTGCGTCGGCTGGCGGCGATGGCCGAACGCGAGCGCATCGGCCGGGATCTGCATGATCTGCTGGGGCATACGCTGTCGCTGGTGGCGCTGAAATCGGATCTCGCCGGCAAGCTGCTGGATCGGGACCTGGTGGCGGCCCGGCGCGAAATCGACGAGGTCAGCCGGGTCGCGCGCGACGCGCTGGCGCAGGTGCGCAGCGCGGTCACCGGCATCCGCGCGGCCGGTCTGGCCGCCGAACTCGCATCCGCACGGTTGCTGCTGGAATCCGACGGCGTGGTGCTGACCTGCCCGGCCGAGATTCCGCCGCTGTCGCCGGAACAGGAAACCGTGCTGGCGCTGACCGTGCGCGAAGCCGTGACCAACCTGCAACGGCATGCCCGCGCCAGCACCGCGCGGGTGCAACTGGAAGTGGCCGCCGGCCACCTGAGGCTGCGCATCGAGGACAACGGTCGCGGCGGCGCCATCGTGCCCGGCAACGGCCTGAGCGGCATGCGCGAGCGGCTGGAAGCGTTGGGCGGCTGCCTGCGCATCGATGCCCGCGCCGGGCGCGGGACGGTGCTGGAAGCGAGTCTGCCCATGGGCCCCCTGGCGCCGCAGGTGCCGGGCGCGGCATCCTTGCTGCCCGCGCAATCCTGAGGACAACACGCATGCCGCACGCCGCGGAGCCGGTGGAATCGCCACGCGCATGATCCGGGTGCTGCTGGCCGAAGATCAGGCGATGGTGCGCGGCGCGCTGACGGCGCTGCTCAACTTGGAAGCGGACATCGAGGTCGTCGGCGCGGTCGCCGACGGAGAATCGGCCTGGCGCGAACTGCAGCGGCTGCGCCCGGATCTGCTGGTCACCGACATCGAGATGCCCGGCCTGACCGGACTGGAACTGGCCCAGCGCATCCATCGCCATGAATGGCCCACGCGGGTGGTGATCGTCACCACCTTCGCCCGCGCCGGCTACCTGCGGCGCGCGCTGGACGCGGGCGTGTCGGGCTACCTGCTCAAGGATGCGCCGGCCGATCAACTGGCCGCCGCGCTGCGCAAGGTCCACGCCGGTGGCCGCGCCATCGAACCGCAACTGGCGCTGGAAGCCTGGAGCGAAACCGATCCGCTCAACGATCGCGAACGCCAGGTGCTGCGGCTGGCCGGCGAGGGCCTGTCGGCCGGCGACATCGCGCGCCAGCTCAACCTCTCGCAGGGCACCGTGCGCAACTACCTGTCCGAGGCGATCGGCAAGCTCGGCGTCAGCAACCGCATCGAAGCCTATCGGCTGGCGCGCCAGCGCGGCCTGCTGTAGCCCGGCGCTGTAATCGCGGCTTCCACATGCGTGAGCGTACGTTCCCACGGCGCGCCCCGCGCGAGGCCGCTTCCCCATCCGCGTACATAAAGGTCGTGACGAAACCGACATCGCCCGCGTGATGTGTCGCAGGTTCCATATCGAGGCTTGCGGGATTGTCGTGCCTGCTTGCGATGCTTAGGCTGCACCGACTGACGTGGCCGCCCGGATACCTGTGAGACCCCGCCAAGCCAATCGACTCGGCCTGTTCACCGCCGCACTGATCTTCGTCGCCATCGGCGCGGGCGTGTTCTATGGGGCCCAGCGTTTCATTTCCGACGCCAACCGGGTCACCCACACCAACGAAGTGATCGCGCTCATCGGCGACATCGAATCGGCGGTGCACGACAGCGAGTCCGCGCAGCGCGGCTACCTGCTCACCAACAACGTCAGCTATCTGGCCGATTACGGCCGCAGTCGCGACCAGCTGCCCGACGCGCTCACGCGCCTGCAGGACATGGTTCGCGACAACCCCGAACAGGGGCGGCGGGCGGCGTCCTGGCGGATTGATATCCTGCGCCGGCTGTCGCAGATGGAAGCCACCCTGGGCAACTACCGGCTCGGTGGCCTGGCCGCCGCGCAGCGCTCCATCAACCATGAAGTGCGCCAGGCCTCGGTGAACATCCACCGGCAGGCCGAGGAACTGGTCACCGCCGAACGCGACCTGCTGGCCCTGCGCGCGCGCTCCAGCCACGACAGCGCCAACCTGCTGCGCGGACTGGCGCTGCTGGGCATTCCGCTGGGGCTGGCGGTGGTCGGCCTGGTCTACTGGCTGCTGGTCGGCGAAATCCGCCGCCGCGCCAGCGCCGAGGCGGCCAGCAGCGACGCGCGCCGGCAACTGATGGTCACCATCGAAAAGCTGGAAGCGCACGGGGAGGACCTCAACGATCTCAGCCGCTACAGCGGCATGCTGCAGAGCTGCGTGCGCAGCGAGGAAGCCATCCGCCTGGCGACCCAGCATTTCTCCCGCCTGCTGCCGGAGGTGGGCGGCACGCTGTATCGCATCCGCGCCTCGCAGGACTACGCCGAGGAAGCCGCGCACTGGGGCGAGCATGCCCTGCACAGCGGCGCGATGTTCCCGCTGGAAGCCTGCTGGGCGCTGCGCCGCGGCCAGCCGCACGTGCATCGCGCCCACGCCGAGATGCTCGGCTGCACCCACCTGGTGGCGCCGGCCCTGCATGCCGCGCCGACCACCGCCTGCATTCCGCTGATCGCCCAGGGCACCCAGCTGGGCCTGCTGTACCTGTCCAGCCATGACGATGCGTTCCTCGCCCGCCAGGACCTGGTCGAGACCGCCGCCGAACAGTTGTCGATGGCGCTGTCCAACCTGGAACTGCAGGAGCGCCTGCGCATCCAGTCCATCCGCGAACCGTTGACCGGCCTGTTCAACCGCCGCTACCTGGAAGAGTCACTCGCGCGCGAACTGGCCCGCTGCGAACGGCGCGGCCTGCCGCTGAGCGTGATGATGATGGACCTGGATCACTTCAAGGCCTTCAACGATCTGCACGGCCATGTCGGCGGCGATACGCTGTTGTCCGGTTTCGGCCAGTTGCTGCAGAAGCTGGCGCGCGCCGAGGACATCGCCTGCCGCTACGGCGGCGAGGAGTTCACCCTGATCCTGCCGGAGGCCGACATGGACATCGCACGCGAACGCGCCGAGAGCATCCGCGCGGCGGTGGGGGCGATGCGCATCCGCCACATGGGCCAGGAACTGCCGGCGGTCACCGTGTCGATCGGCGTCGCCACCTATCCGCGCCACGGTCGCGAGGGCGAGCAACTGATCCGTCTGGCCGACGAAGCGCTGTACCACGCCAAGCGCAGGGGCCGGGACCGGGTGGAAGCGGCCGCCGAAGCCGGCGGCCCGGTACTGCATCAGGCGTAGCGCGCCTTCAGCAGCGCGTAGGCGCTGCGCAGGGCCAGCGCTTCGCCGCCGGCCGGTCGGCCGGGACGATCGCTGTCGTTCCAGGCATACACGTCCAGATGCGCCCACTTCTGGGTGGCGGGCAGGAAGCGCTCCAGGTACAGCGCGGCGGTGACCGCGCCGGCCATCCGTGAACCCGCATTGGCCAGATCCGCCACGTTGCTGGTCAGGTAGCGCAGGTAGGGACGCCACAGCGGCATCCGCCAGACCGGATCGCGCATGCGATCGCCAGCGTTGATCCAGTCATTGGCCAGCGCATCATCATTGGCGAACAGCGCCGGCAGGTCCGGACCCAGCGCGATCCGCGCCGCGCCGGTCAGGGTGGCGAAGTCCAGCACGATCTCCGGCGACTGCTCGCCGGCATAGGTCAATGCGTCGCACAGGACCACCCGGCCTTCGGCGTCGGTGTTGTCGATTTCCACGCTGATGCCCTTGCGGGTGGCGATGATCTCGCCCGGACGGAACGCGTCGGGACCGATGCTGTTCTCCACCGCCGGCACCAGCAGGGTCAGGCGCACCGGCAGTTGCCGCGCCATCACCAGCCCGGCCAGCGCCAGCGCGTGCGCCGCGCCGCCCATGTCCTTCTTCATGTTGCGCATGCCGTCGGCCGGCTTGATGTCCAGGCCGCCGGTGTCGAAGCACACGCCCTTGCCGACCAGCGCCACGTGCGGGTGCGTCGGATCGCCCCATTGCAGCGCGATCAGGCGCGGCGCGCGGTGCGAGGCGCGGCCGACCGCGTGGATGGCGGGGAAGTTGCGCGCCAGCAGTTGCTCGCCGGTGATGACCTCGATGTCCGCGCCATGCGCCTGCGCGATCGCGCGGGCTTCGGCTTCCAGTTGCTCCGGTCCCATCTGCTCGGTCGGCGTGTTGACCCAGTCGCGCACGCGCAGGCTGGCGGTCAGCAGGTCGCCGGCTTCGGCATCGATCTCTTCCAGCACCAGCCGGGCCGGCGTGCGCGAGGGCGTCTTGTAGCGGCTGAACCGGTAGCTGCCCAGGCCCCAGCCCAGTTGCAGCGCGGCGCGGATGCCGGCATCCGGCGCGCCCGCGACCTGCCAGTCACCTGCGGGCAATCCGAACGGCGCGTGTCCGTAGCTGTAGGGATCCAGCGGATCGCCCACGCCGATCACCGCGCCGGCCAGGCCGTCGGCGCCGGGCAGCAGCGCCAGCGTGCCCGGCGCGGCGGTGTAGTTCTGCGCTTCCAGCCAGGCGCGCACGGCGGCGGGTTGGGCGTCGCGCCAGCTTTCCCAGCCGCCGCGCTCGACGATGTGCAGCGGCCGCGCCTGCGAGGCGTCCTGGGTGTAGGCGGGGGAAAGGTTCATGCGCGGGCATGCTCCGTGGCGAAGTCGGGATGGGCATCCAGCCAGTCGGCCAGTGCGGTGAGGGTGGCGAATTCCAGATCCGGCAACGGATCCGGATGCGGCCACCCGGCGAGGTGGTCGACGTGATCCACCCGGTTGAGCCAGCAGGTACGCAGGCCGGCGCGCGCCGCGCCAACCACGTCCAGGTCGATGTGATCGCCCACGTGCAGCACCTGCGCCGGCGGCACGCCCAGGCGCTCGCAGGCGGCGTGGAAGATGCCCGGTTCTGGCTTGGCCGAACCATGCTCGCGCGCACCCAGCTGGAACACGAAATGCCGGGCCAGGCCAATCCGCTCCAGGTCGGCATTGCCATTGGTCACCGCCGCCACCGGCACCCGCGCGGCGATGCGCAGCAGCGCGTCGATGGCGTCGGGGTAGCACTCGACCTGGTTGCGGGCGGCGTAGAACACCTCGTAGGCCGGCTCCAGCAGCGCCGGATCCGCGCCGCTGTCGTGCAGGGCCTGCTGCAGGGTCAGCCGGCGCATCGCGCTGAGGTCGTGGATCAGTTCCGGATGCCCGGCGAAGACCTGCTCGCGCAGGGCGCGCATGCGTTCGATTGGGAACAGTTCGGCGGTGCGCGGGCTGTGTTCGAGCAGCCAGTCGTGCAGCACCCGTTCGATCCGCGCGCCGATGGGGGCGAACGGCCAGAGGGTGTCGTCGAGGTCGAGGGTGATGGCGCGGACGGGGAAGCTCACGGGGGAGATTTTAACCCGGTGGGGGAGGGGGTGCCTGTGGTGGGTATTTCGGGCGGTTTTGCTGGGTGAGTAGGTTCGTGGAGGGAGGGTAGCTGGGGCGATATCTGGCGCTGGCGCGGTGATGGGTGTCGGTTGTCATCGATGCGCGCTCGCCGCGGGGCCTTACTTTCTTTGCTTGTGCAAAGAAAGTAAGCAAAGAAACACACCCCGGTCCTCGCGCCCCAGCCGCGAAGCGGCTGGGGTTCGTGTCGCCGATGGGAATTTTGGGACGGCACATCCGTGTGCCGGCCCAAAACGCCGCGCGTCGTGCGCGGCGCCCTGCGGGTTTACCCACCGTCGCCACCGCTGCGGAAGGGGGCCCAGGAGCAAGGGCAAAAGCCAAAGCCAAAGCCAAAGCTAAAGCAGCAAAGACACACCTGCGTTCGACATTCCGCCGTTGCGCTGCTCTTGCTTCGGCTTTTGCCTTTTGGGTCCCCGTCAAGGCGTGGCAAGCGGGCCGGGTAAAACCCGAAGGGCGGCGCACAGGGATGTGCGCCGTTTCCGGCAGGGGCAGGATGCCCCTTCCGGAAATTCCCGGACCGATTGCGGACCCGGAGCGCGTAGCGCGGAGGGCACGCCGGCTAGGGGTGTGCTTTCTTTGGGGGAACGCCTCGCGGCGAGCGCACCATCTCCAACAACCGACGTCACCCGCGCGCGCCAGCGCCCATTCACAGGAACAGACGCGCGCAAACCGAAATCACTCCAGCAACCGCGCCCACCCCTCCATCCCCTCCACCCGCGCCAGCACCAACTTCACACACACCAGCAACGGCACCGCCAGCAGCAAGCCAATCATCCCCCACGCCCACCCGAACAGCATCAACGCCAGGATCAACACCAACGGCGACAACGCCATCCGCCGTCCCAGGATGATCGGCGTGACGATCTGTCCCTCCAGCGTGTGCAGCACCAGGTAGATGCCCGCCGGCAACAGCGTGTACAGCGGTTCGTCGAAGGTGATGAAGCCCACCAGCAACATCATCATCACCCCGATCAGCGGCCCCACGTACGGCGCGAAGTTCAGCAGCGCCACCAGCGTGCCCCACAACATCGCGTCGGTCAGCGGCATCTCCAGCAGGTACAGCGCCGCGCCGAAGATCAGGCCCACCACCGTGTTGATCACGCTGATGGTCAGCACGTAGCGCGACACCTCGCGCTCGATGGAGTGCAGGATGGCGACGGTGAACTTCTTCTGCTGCCGGCTCGGCAGCAGCGCGATGGCCTGCCGCTGCAGGTTCTCGCCGTAGACCATGAAGAAGAACGTCAGCAGCACCACCGCCAGGATCGAGGCCACCAGCCGGGGCGTGGTGGTCAGCGCGCGATAGGGATCGTCCTGGGCGGTGCGCACGATCTGCGGGCGCTTGCCGGTTTCGCCGCCAGCGGCGCGGGCGAAGTTTTCCGCCGCGCGGTTGGCTTCCTGCACCGGCTTGGTCCATTCGCGCAGCTTCGGCGCCAACTGGCGCAGTTCGCGCGGCGCCTCGCGGAACCACACCGAGGCCGGCTGCCACAGCTGCACGCCCAGGGTGCCCGCGCCGGCCAGTCCACCGATCAGCACGAACAGCGCGGCCAAGAAACGCGGCAGGTACAGTCGCCGCAACAGGCGGATGATCGGATTGCCGACCAGCGCGAAGAACGCGGCCAGCAACACCGGCAGCACCACGTCCTGCGCCGCCCACAGGGTGAACCCGACCGCCAGCGTCGCCAGCACCACCAGCGCGATCGGCGCGCGCGGGCGGGGCGGCAACGGCGTGGATTCGGGGGCGGCAGTCTCGGCACTGATCGGAACGGACATCAACGGCGCTCCTGGAAACGGTGTCCGATTATGCCGCTCCGGGTCGCTTGCGCACGGCCAATGCGGCGGCCGGACGGGTTCCGGCAGGCGTCATCGTCATGGCGTGAAGGCAAGGCTGGCTGCGTTCACGCCGGGTCGACACGCAGCTGGCGACATGAAGCCAGCGCTCGTTTGGAAAAAGGGCGGGATGCCGCAGGCGATCGGGCGGGTTGCTTCTGCGCGGAAAAGCAAATCCCCCTCGGTCCCCCTTCTCCGAAGGGGGAGGAAAGCAAAAGCAGGGAAGCCTAGAGCAGTGTCGGAATGCGTTTGAGTTACCCCCTTCGAAGAAGGGGGGGGCGCCGCAGGCGACCGGGGGATTTGCTTTGCGCGGAAAAGCAAATCCCCCTCGGTCCCCTTTCTCCGAAGGGGGAGGAAAGCAAAAGCCGGGAAGCCTAGAGCAGTGTCGGAATGCGTTTGAGTTACCCCCTTCGAAGAGGGGGGCAACGCAGGCGACCGGGGGATTTGCTTTACGCGGAAAAGCAAATCGCCTAATTCCCTTCCTCAAAGAAAGGATCAACACAACTCAGCGAAGAAGAAGACTCACCGGAGGAAACGATCGCCGGCGCGCACGCCTAGCGCTCCGACATCTCGGTCGCCGCTTCGGCCGGCATCGGCTGGCGAAGCGGCAGCTCTTCCTCGTCGAAGGCTTCATCCACCAGCGGTTCTTCCGGCGGATAGGCCGCTCCCGGCTGCGCGCCGGCCTCCTGCTCTTCCTGCACCGCCTGCGCGGTGTCCGCCGCCTCGCTGGCCTGATCGGCGGCGGTGGCGGCCTGCACGGTGGCGAACAGGCTGCTCAGCGAACCGACCATCTGCAACCAGCGTGCACCATTCATCGAGCGCAGGGGCTCGGCACGCCCTGCCAGGAAACCGCTGACCAGCCCGGCAATCATGATGCGTCCGGGCGTCCAGCTGTCGCGCCAGACCTGGCTCAGCGTGCGCCAGTGCGCCTGGGTCTGCATCGCCCGGCCTTCGACCAGTTGCTCCGCGCGCTGCACGCGGTGCTGCAGGCGTTCGAACTTCATCGCGCCGCTCCCGGGCCGTCCTCGCCTTCCGGACCGTGCTCCGGATCGGGCTCGTCCTCATCGAACAGGCCCAGCCGCTGCAACTGCCGACGGGTGGCGTGCAGGCCGGTGTGATCGAAATAGCAGCCCACCTTCCACGCCGCCAGCACGGTCACGCCGATGCTCACCAGCGCGGTCACCGACAGCGACTGCAGCCAGGACCAGCCCAGCCGCTGCAACAGGGCGATCAACGCGCCCGCGCACAGCAGCCATGCGGATGCGCCGAAGATGATCGCCACGCCGGCCCAGGCCAGCGCGCGGCCGAACGCACTGCGCGCCAGCGCCAGATCCGCCGAGACCAGCCGGCGCAGCGCGCGGCCGGTGTCACCGGCCGATGCCAGCGCGGCCTTGCCGGCCGCACCGACCTCGCGCAGGCTGTCGTCCAGCCCGGGTTTGGCGCCCGCGGGTGCTTCGGCGTCGGCCGATTCCGGAGGAACGCTCACGCGCGGCGGCTTACTTGTCGCCGCTGCGTGCCAGCTTGGCGATGATCCAGCCGGCGGCGAAGGCCACGCCGAACGAGGCCAGCGGCCGCTCGCGGATCAGGTCGGCGGCGCTGTCGATCAGATCGCGGCCCTTGTCCATCAGCGCGTCCACCTGTTCGCGGGCGGCGGCGCCACCCACTTCGGCGGCGGCGATGCCGGCCAGCGCGCTGTCGGCCAGCTCGGACTTCACGTTGGCCTTGCCCAGCTTCAGCTCGTCGCCGGCCGCGCCGGCTGCGCCCTTGATCGCCTCGCCGGCAGCGGATGCGGCCGACTTCAGGTGCGAACCAGCCTCGCCCAGATTGCTCTTCATCGCATCGGTAGCGGTGGGATTGCTCATCGTCGTCTCCAGCAGTGAGGGATTGCCGCTCCACTCTATAGCAGGTGGGCATGAATGGGCTGTTATGCGGCCCGGTGCGGGCTTTTCGCAAATCCCGGAATCAGAAGCAAATCCCCCTCAATCCCCCTTTTGCAAAGGGGGAGGCAAAACAAAACGAAGCGCCCCTTGATCAGCCATTCGGCTGTTGAGAAGCGTTGCAAGGGGGGAATGCTTCGTTGTGTTTCACCTCGACCGGATGCCGCTTCCGCCTCCCCCTTTGCAAAAGGGGGATTGAGGGGGATTTGCCTTTGGCTTCTGCCCGCCTACTGCATCAGCAGATTGCCCGAGCTCCGCCCGCGCAGAATCTGCAGCACCAGTTGCTGCGGCTTGCGATCGAAGCTGGCGCGGAAGCTGGCCAGGTCGGCGAAGTCGCCGCTGCTGCCGCCCACCACCAGGTCACCCGGACGCAGGCCACTGTTCCAGGCGCGGCTGCCACGAGCCACGTTGCCTACCTGCAAGCCGCCGCCGGCGCCCATGCTGCGCAGCTGCTGGCGCGAGCCCTCGTCCAGATCCTTGAAGGTGGCGCCGGTCAAACGCGGATCCACCGTCGCGCCGTCCAGCGAGCGCAGGCCTTCCTTCAGCGTGGCGGTCAGCTGCAGCGGCTTGCCGTCGCGGCGCACGTCCAGGGTGATCCGGCTGCCGACATCCTGCAGGCCCTCGAAGTTGTGCAGCGACGGCGCGTTGTCGATGCGCTGGCCGTTGGCGGCCAGCACCACGTCGCCGGACTGCAGGCCGGCGGCGGCGGCGGCCGAGCCCGGGTACACCCGGGTCACCAGCGCGCCGCGCGGATTCTCCAGGCCCAGGCCCTTGGCCAGGCGCTCGTCCACGTTCTGGGTCTCCACCCCCAGGGTGCCGCGCTTGACCACGCCGTTGTTGGCGATCAGCTGATCCTTGATGTTGCGGGCCAGATTGATCGGAATCGCGAAGCCCAGGCCGATGTTGCCGGCCATGCTGCCGCGCGGGTTGAAGCTGGCGGTGTTGATGCCGACCAGTTGGCCCTGCAGGTTGACCAGCGGGCCACCCGAGTTGCCGGGATTGATGGAGGCGTCGGTCTGGATGAAGTTCTGGAAGCCGGCCATCGGGATCCCGCTGCGGCCCACCGCCGAGACGATGCCCGAGGTCACCGTCTGGCCGAGGCCGTAGGGGTTGCCCATCGCCACCACGAAGTCGCCGACCTGCAACTGGTCGCTGTTGGCCATCGGGATGGCGGTCAGGTTGCTGGCCGGGATGCGGATGAGCGCCACGTCGGTGTCCGGGTCCGAGCCCAGGAACTCGGCTTCCATGGTGCGGCCGTCGCTCAGGGTTACCGAGACGCCGTCGGAATTCTCGATGACGTGATGGTTGGTGAGGATCAGGCCCTGCTGGGCATCGATGATCACGCCCGAGCCCAGCGCGCGCTCCACGCGTTCGCGCGGCATGTCGGGGATGCCGAAGATGCGGCGGAAGAACGGGTCGTCGGCGAACGGCCCCAGCGGGCTGGCCACCCGCACGGTCTGGCGGCTGTACACGCTGACCACCGCCGGGGTGACCTGCTTGAGCATCGGCGCCAGCGACGGCACCGGCTGGCCGCCGACCGCGGCCGGCAGCGTCGCGGCGACTGGAATGGCGGCCGCGGGCATCGCCTGCGCGGGCTGCTGGAAGGTTTCGTGGAGGGCCGTGGCGGCGAATCCGCCGAACGCGGCGGCGGCGGTCAGGGCGAGCAGGGTGGGAAGCGGTCGGATCGGTCGCATCGGTCTTATCGCGGCTGTGTCTGGGGGTGTCGGACGTTCGGATGGCGACGCCGGCGCGGGCTTGCAAGGGGCGCAGGCGAATCCTGAACGAGTGTGCGGATCGACCCCTAAACCCGCAATGAAGTTCCACGCCAACGCTGTCCGGGGTTTCACTGGATCACCCCGGATTGTCATGAAAAAAAGCGCATCAAGCCGATTGACAGACCCTACCCCGGGGGGTAGCTTGGCTATCTCGTGCCGCCACTACATATAGCGGTTTGGTGCGAAAGCGGCCCAAGCACTGGTGTTTTTGCTTGGCAAGAGGGGGCTCCCCGGGGAGGGGGCCAAGGCGATGGAACGGTGTGAGCAGACCTGCGTGAGCCTACGTGAGCGCGTTTCCCTCAATTCCGCCAACACAGTCCGGCAACCTGCGCCGCGCATGATGGAGCGCTGCGCGCGGGCCGGCCGTCGCCGTCATTCGGGCACGCCGCGGTAACACGACAACTAGAAAGAATCCGGTTCAGGAACCAAGGAGAACAACACAAAATGAGCACGGTGCGCCTCGAGGCGGTCAAGACAGCGGCAACCGGGACCGAGATCCCCATGCAGCCGGCGTCCCAGGATATCTGGGACAAGAAGTACCGGTTGAAGACCAAGCAGGGCGAAGCCCTGGACGCCGACATCGACGGCACCTACCAGCGCGTGGCCCGTGCCCTGGCCGACGCCGAGAGCACCAACGAGAAGCGTTCCTACTGGTACGAGCGTTTCGTGTGGGCGCTGCGCCGCGGGGCCATTCCCGCCGGCCGCATCACCTCCAACGCCGGCGCCCAGCAGCACAAGCCGGCCACCAGCACCATCAACTGCACCGTCTCCGGCACCATCGAGGATTCGATGGACGGCATCCTGGACAAGGTCCACGAGGCGGGCCTGACCCTCAAGGCCGGCTGCGGCATCGGCTACGAATTCTCCACCCTGCGTCCGCGCGGCGCGTTCGTGGCCGGCGCCGGCGCCTACACCTCCGGTCCGATGTCCTTCATGGATATCTACGACAAGATGTGCTTCACCGTGTCCTCGGCCGGTGGCCGTCGTGGCGCCCAGATGGGCACCTTCGACGTGTCCCACCCGGACGTGAAGGACTTCATCCGCGCCAAGCGCGAAGACGGCCGCCTGCGCCAGTTCAACCTGTCGCTGCTCATCACCGACGGCTTCATGGACGCGGTCAACAACGACGCCGACTGGCCGCTGGTGTTCCCGGTCAACATCAAGGAAAAGGGCGACCTGGACCTGGAAGACGCCAACCAGGTGGTCTGGCGCGACTGGCCGACCCACAAGAACTACGTGGTCCGCGACGACGGCCTGGTCGCCTGCAAGATCTACGGCCACATCCGCGCCCGCCACCTGTGGGACATGATCATGGTCTCGACGTACGACTACGCCGAGCCGGGCTTCATCCTGATCGACCGCGTCAACGAGATGAACAACAACTGGTGGTGCGAGACCATTCGCGCCACCAACCCGTGCGGCGAGCAGCCGCTGCCGCCCTACGGCGCCTGCCTGCTGGGCTCGGTCAACCTGACCAAGTTCGTGCGCGATCCCTTCACCGACCAGGCGCGTTTCGACTGGGAGGAATACAAGGAAGTCGTGCGCGTGTTCACCCGCATGCTCGACAACGTGGTGGAAGTGAACGGCCTGCCGCTGGAACAGCAGCGCGCCGAAATCCTGCGCAAGCGCCGCCACGGCATGGGCTTCCTGGGCCTGGGCTCCACCCTGACCATGCTCAAGCACAAGTACGGCAGTCCGGAATCGTGCGAGTTCACCGAATCCATCGCCCGCGAAATGGCCGTGGCCGGCTGGGAAATGGGCCTGGCGCTGGCGAAGGAAAAGGGCGCCGCCCCGATCATGGAAGAGCTGTTCACCGTCACCGCCGAGATGCTGCGCAAGCGTCCGGAAATGGCGAAGGACGGCTGGAAGGTCGGCCAGGAAATCCCCGGCAAGGTGCTGCACGCCAAGTACAGCCGCTACATGCAGCGCGTGGCCTCGGTCGCGCCGGATCTGGTCGATGAAATGGCCGAGGTGGGCAGCCGCTTCACCCACCACAGCTCCATCGCCCCCACCGGCACCATCAGCCTGTCGCTGGCCAACAACGCCTCCAACGGCATCGAGCCCTCGTTCGCGCACCACTACAGCCGCAACGTGATCCGCGAAGGCAAGAAGTCCAAGGAGAAGGTGGACGTCTATTCCTACGAGCTGCTGGCCTACCGCGAACTGATCAACCCCAAGGCGATGCCGTTCAGCGACGAAGCCGAGGCCAGGCTGCCGGAATACTTCATCGCCGCCGACGACATCTCGCCCAAGGAACACGTGGACGTGCAGGCCGCCGCGCAGAAGTGGGTGGACAGCTCCATCTCCAAGACCGCCAACGTCCCCACGGACTACCCGTACGAGGAGTTCAAGGACATCTACCGCTACGCCCACCAGCAGGGCCTGAAGGGCTGCACCACGTTCCGCTTCAACCCCGCCGCCTTCCAGGGCGTGCTGGTCAAGGAAGCGGACCTGGAAAACACCACCTATCGCTTCGAGCTGGACGACGGCAGCGTGGTCGAGGTCAAGGGCAACGAGCAGATCGAATACGACGGCGAAATGCACACCGCCGCCAACCTGTTCGACGCGCTCAAGGAAGGTTACTACGGCAAGTTCTGACGGCCGATGGCGCGCGCTGCCCCGCAGCCGCGCGCCGCACCCGGAAGAACACGCCCCGTAGAAACCAACCGAAAGTCCCCTCTCCCGCTCGCGGGAGAGGATGCCCGCAGGGCAGGTGAGGGAGGCGAGCGCAGCGACTGCTCTTCCCCGGGAAACAACCCGAAAGTTCCCTCTCCCGCCTGCGGGAGAGGATGCCCGAAGGGCAGGAGAGGGGGGCGAGCAAAGCGAGCTGCTTTTACCGCCAACCCAAACCACTCCAAAGGCAAAACCACAGGCCTCAGCCCCGCTGCAAAACCGCGAAGCTGGGTATAGCATCGGCGACGTAACCCGACAGAACGCCCACAGGAGGGCACATGAGCAACGGTAATGGTGTCACGGCGACGCTTTCCGACGCCGCCGAGACTGTGAAGGAAAAGGCGATGGAAATCGGCGGCGCGGTCGCCTCCTCCGCCAGCGCCACCGTCGCCAAGGCGAAGAAGGCCGCCAAGAAGGCGGAAAAGACCGTCAAGGCCGACCTCGCGAAAGCGAAGAAGGCCGTCGCCAAGCGCACCAGCAAGGCCAGCAAGGCGGTGAAGAAGACCGTCGCCAAGGCCAAGAAGAAACTGGCCGCCGCCAGCGCCAACGCCAAGAAGGAAGCCGCCGCGCTCAAGCGCAAGGCCTCCGGCGCCGCCAAAAAGGCGGCCAAGAAGACCACCGCCCGCAAGGCGGCGAAGAAAGCCGTGAAGAAAACCACGGCCCGGAAGGCGGCGCCCAAGAAGGCCGCCGTCCGCAAGGCAGCACCGAAGAAGGCAGTAGCCAGGAAAGCGGTAGCGAAGAAAGCAGCACCCAAGAAGGCGGCCAAGAAAGCCGTCCGCAAAGCAGCCCCGAGAAAGACCGTAAAGAAAGCCGCCAGAAAGGCGGCCAGGAAGTAACCCGCGGTACCGCCTTCCCCTCTCCCCACCGGGGAGAGGGGACAGGCTTCAGGGCACCACCGCCCGGAAGGCGGTCCCCTCATCACCCAGCACAACGACACAACAGGATTTCCCGCCATGGCCGTCAAGATCGACAAGAAAATCAAGGGTTACAGCGTCCTCACCCCGGAAGACAAGGCGCGCGAAGCGGCGCCCCCGGTGCAGGTCGAGTCGATCACCCGCGCCAAGGCCGAGGCCGAACTGCCCAAGGCCGACATCATCCACATGCACGAGCGCATCGAGCGCCCGGAAGTGCTGGTCGGCAGCACCTACAAGATCAAGTCGCCCCTGGTGGAACACGCCATGTACGTGACCATCAACGACATCGTGCTCAACGCCGGCACCGAGCACGAACTGCGCCGCCCCTTCGAAATCTTCATCAACAGCAAGTCGATGGAGCATTTCCAGTGGATCGTCGCGCTCACCCGCATCATGTCCGCCGTGTTCCGCAAGGGTGGCGACGTCACCTTCCTGGTCGATGAAATGAAGGCCGTGTTCGATCCGCGCGGCGGCTACTTCAAGGCCGGCGGCGTCTACATGCCGTCCCTGGTCGCCGAACTCGGCGCCATCGTCGAAGAACACATGAAGTCGATCGGCCTCATCCACGACCCGGAAATGAGCGACCACCAGCGCGCCATCCTGGCCGAAAAGCGCAAGCAGTACGAAGATCGCGCAAAAAAAAACTCTGAAGTAACCCCCTCCATCGTCTCTTCCCCCGCTCCCGCGGGGGAAGATGCCCGCAGGGCAGAAGGGGGCGCTCTTAACGCAAGCCCTTCAAGCACCACCAGCACCCCCGGCGCCTCCGAAGACATCGCCGTCACCGGCGACGGCGCCAGCTTCCCGCCCTCCGCCACCCTCTGCCACAAGTGCAGCACCAAGGCGCTCGTCATCATGGACGGCTGCGCGACGTGCTTGAACTGTGGGTATTCGAAGTGCGGGTGACGGTTACTGCATTGGAAAAAAGGGGCCGTATGGCCCCTTTTTTATTTCAATCAACCAATCAAGTTATGCAATCCTGATGAATCGCTCGCGTGGCTGACGTTGTCAACGACCTTGTTGGAAGGCCGAATCGCATCGAGTGAGAAGAGAGGTGGTCCAACCCACAGGGAAATCACCATCACGAGCGGTCCGCCCTCGCAGCCCAACCTCGATCCACCTACTCCTTCAACCGCACCCTGAACTGAAAACACTCGATCCCAAACCCTTCGCGGAAATAGAAGCGATGGGCCTGTTCGCGAATGGTTCGGGAGATCAGTTGAATCTCGGCGCAATCCAGGGCTTCGGCCTCGGCGCGTAGTCTGGCGATGATCCGGGAACCGTAGCCCTTGGAGCGGACGCGCTCGTCCGTCACCAGGTCGTCGATATAGAGCAGGCGGCCGCAATAGATCATGTTCATGACGCGGTAGCTGGCCACGGCGCGCACCACGTTGTCGTCGGTGAGCGCCAGCAGTTTGAGGTTGTCGCTGGCCATCAGGTCCCGGATGAGGGATACGTAGCTGGCTTTTTCGATGTTGGGACGCAGTTGGCGCATGACGTCGAACGTCGCGGCAATCTGGTCGTCCGAAACGGCATGCTCGATATGTACGGTCATCGACGTCGGGGAGGCGGCGGCACGAGGGGATGACGCGATTCTGGGCAGGCGGCGGTCACGCCGTCAATCGGAACCGGGTGCTTCAGGGAACCTCCGAGAGCAGGGACCGGAGCGCGCCGCTGCGGTTCATCGCCATCATGTCGTCGAAACCGCCGATGGGCACGTCGTTGATCACGATCTGCGGCACGGAGGTGCGATGGGTGGCGGCGACCATCGCTTCGCGTGCCTGCGGATCGGTGTCCACCCGCAGCTCCCTCCACGAGAGGTTCCTGGCCTTGAGGAAGTTCTTGGTCGCCATGCAGAAGGCGCAGGTGGCGATGGTGTAGAGGACGATGCGCGGCATGATGTGGTGCTCCTCAGTAGGCGGGGGAAGGAAGGGGGAAGGGATGAACATCCGTGTCCTGCGCGGTGGATGCGGTCGTGACGTCGGGCGGGCCTTCGGTGACCACCAGCAGCACGATGCTTCCGGCGTCCAGGCCATAGCGTTCCCGCTGCTCCGGTTGGCGGGATGCCGCCAGCAGGCCGGCCAGGCCCGCGGCGCCAGAGGGCGTGGATGCCGGGCCTCCGGCGGCCAGTAGCTGTGCCGGCCCGGCTTCCAGTTCGGATTCGGTCACCCGCATCGATTGGGCGCGGTGACGCAACAGGATCTCCAGGGCCGGCGCCGAGGCCAGGCCGCAGGCGAGCATTTCGGCCGTGGTCCGCAAGTCTCCCTCGATGCGAACCGGCCTGCCTTCGCGCATGGCGCGGGCCACGCATGCGGCGCCGTGGGGTTCGACCACCACGAGGCGGCCGGCGGCGTGCATGTGGGCATGCAGACCCTCCGCGATGGCTGCCGCGAGCCCGCCCACGCCCGCCTGGATGAAGGCATGGGTCGGCTGGACGTTGCCGGCGGCGGCGAGCTGGCAGATGAGTTCATCCGTCAACACGCCATAACCGGCCATGACGTCCTTCACCACCGGGTGGTCGGCGTCGGGCGTGGTGTCCGGAACCAGCAGGCAGTCTTCCGCGAGTGCCGCCGCCTGCGCGCACTGCACGGCATCGTCGTAGGTGCCGTCCACGAGTACGATGTCCGCGCCCGTCGCCCTGATCCGATCGACCCGCACGGGGCTCACGTCATGGGGCAGGTAAACGGTGGCGCGCACACCGGCGCGTTGGGCGGCGGAGGCCACCGCCAGGCCATGATTGCCGTCGCTCGCGCAGACCAGGCGAAGGCGCCGATGGGCGGCGCCATCCGCGTTCGGCGAATTCATGGCGTGGCGCCTGATCGCGCGCAGTGCCGCGACCATTCCGCCCAATACCTTGAAATTGCCCAGCGGACGCTCGGCCTCGTTCTTGACGAAGACCCGGGCGACTCCGGCGGCCCTGGCCAGTCCGGGCATCTCCAGGAGCGAGGTGGCCTGGTAGCCCTCCCATATGTCGCCGGGATTCCAGTCGCGCGAAAGGTTCGAAGAAGATTTCATGCCGGCAGTATGCGCAGGCCTGCGCGCCGTCTTGCCGCAAAACGGGCCGCTGCCGTGCGGATTATCCGCAATCGCGCAGGCGGAACCGCAAGAAAACAAGCACCGCGTTCCGCCGCTACACCGGTTTACACGTCGGCTTCCCCGGGAACGGGAATGGTCAGGCCGCGCTTGACCACGCCCAGCGCCACGTTCGTGGTGAACCGCTTTACGTTCGCGTTCTCGCCGACCATGCGCGCCATCAGCGCGTCGTAGGTTTCCGTGTCGGGCGCGGTGATGACCAAGACGAAGTCGGCCTCTCCCGTCACATAGAACGCCTGCTGGATATGGATCTGGGTGGCCATCCATTTCCTGAACTGCGCGAGCAGTTCGGGGCGCTCCCGTTCCACCTGGACGGACACGATGAAGAAGGTGGGTTTGCCTGCGTACCGGGGATCGACGACGGCGATGTCGCGCATGATCGCGCCGGACTCGCGCAGTCGACGCACCCTGCGCTGCACGGCCGACGGAGACAGGGCCACCTGCTCGGCCAGCCGATCGGCGGTCTGGCCCGCGTCCTCCTGCAGGAGGTTGAGAAGCTGTCGGTCGAAGCGGTCGAGCTGCATGGCGTCATCCTAACCCTGCCTTTGCGCGGAAAAAAGGCGCAAACCACTCCCGAATCGCGGCGTACCTGCACGGACGCGCCCGTAGCATCTCAGCTCCGATTCGGAGGTGTCATGGATTTTTCGCAACTGCAGGACTTCATCGAAGAAACCTGGTCATCGGAGGTCATGCCGGCGCTGCTGGCCTACATGCGGATCCCGTGCGAGTCCCCCGCGTTCGACCCCGGCTGGGCGGACAGCGGGCATATCGAGCGCGCGGCCGAACTCATGCGCGACTGGTCGAGCCAGCAACTGGACGGCGTGCCGGGCGTCTCGATCGAGATTCTCAGGCTCGGGGCGCGTACCCCGGTCCTGCTGATCGACATCGCCGGCGACGGACGCGCGCCCTGCCTGATCTACGGTCACCTGGACAAGCAGCCGCCGATGGACGGCTGGACGAACGGTCGCTCGGCCTGGACCCCTTCCCGGGAAGGCGATCGGTTGTATGGGCGTGGGGGCGCCGACGACGGCTATGCGCTCTTCAGCGCCATCACGGCGGTACGCGCGTTGCACGACCAAGGCGCATCGCTGCCGCGTTGCCTGATCCTGATCGAGGCCTGCGAAGAATCCGGCAGTGGCGATCTGCCCGCCTATATCGATCATCTCGCGGATCGCATCGGGGTTCCGGCGGTCGTGTTCGCGCTCGACGCCGGCTGCGGAAATTACGATCAGCTGTGGTTGACGACGTCCCTGCGGGGACAGGTGGCCGGCACCTTGACGGTGCGCGTGCTGGAGCAGGGCATCCATTCCGGCGATGGCTCCGGCGTGGTTCCGTCAAGCTACCGTATCGCTCGCCAGCTGCTGTCGCGTCTTGAATCGGAGGAGAGCGGCGAAATCGTGGATGCCTTCCACGTCGCCATTCCCGCCGCCAGCCGCGCGCAGGCGGAGGTGGCCGCCGAGGCGCTGGGCGCCGACTTCCATGCGCAGTTGCCGCTGGCCGGCGGCGTCCGTCCCGTGAGCGGGCAGGTCAGCGAATTGATCCTCAACCGATCCTGGCGGCCCCAGTTGGCCGTGCTCGGCATCGACGGGCTGCCCTCGGTCGCGAACGCCGCCGCCGTGACGCAGCCGAGCACGACGCTGAAGCTGGGCCTGCGGTTGCCGCCCACCCTGGATCCGGTGCGGGCGGCGGCCACGCTCAAGCGCCTGTTCGAGTCCGATCCGCCGTACGGCGCGCAGGTGGAGTTCACCCCCCAGTTGCAATCAGGCGGTTGGTTGGCGCCAACCATGCCTGCCTGGCTGGAACACATCGTCGAAGAGGCGTCGATCGCCGCTTTCGGCGCGCGCCCGGCCGCGATCGGCGGCGGCGGCGGCATCCCGTTCCTGTCCATGCTCGGGGAGCGGTACCCGCAGGCGCAGTTCATCGTCACCGGCGTGCTCGGGCCGCAATCGAACGCCCATGGACCCGACGAGTTCCTGGATGTCCCTACCGCCATCCGCATCACCATCGCGCTGGCGCACATCCTGCGGGATGTCCAGTTGCAGGCAGGCTCCCACGACAGCCATGCCTTTCCTTCCACCGTGCCCGCGCAGGACACGACCAATCCCTGAGTACGACCCCATGAAACTGCTCTATCAGACCCATTCGCCCTACGCCCGCAAGGCGCTCGTGTTTGCCCACGAGGTCGGCATCGCGCCGCGGCTTGAAGTCATCCATCAGGAAACCAGTCCCACCGCGAAGAACCTTGAGGTGTTCGCGCAGAATCCGCTGGGCAAGGTGCCGGTGCTGCTGCGCGAAGGGGCGAGCCCCCTCTTCGACTCGGACGTGATTTGTGCCTATTTCGATTCCCTGCACGATGGGCCGCGCCTGATTCCCGCGAGTGGCGAAGCCCGCTGGAACGCGCTCCGACTGCAGGCGGCCGCGCAGGGAATCGCCGACGCGGGCATCGCCTTGCGCTGGGAAACGGTGCGACGCCCGGTGGAACTGCGTTACGCGCCATTGAGGGATGGCTACATCGAAAAACTGCGGACGACCTACGACTGGCTCGAAAGCGAAATCGCGCCAGGTGAACCTCTGCATGTCGGCCATATCGCGATGGCCACTGCCCTGAGCTGGATCGCCTTCCGCGAATTGCCGGACTTCCGGACCGGGCATCCCCGCCTGACGGAGTGGTTCGACGCCTTCGAGCGGCGGGCTTCGATGCGGGCCACGCCGCTGCATGGCGAAACCCGGGACTGACTGGGCAGCGCCGTGCCCACGACCGCTTGAATTCACCGCGGGATGCCGCTCATCCGCGGGCCGCGGCGGGATGGGTTGACATGCAGGTAAACGCCTGCATAATGAGTTGCACTCAATCGATGCACCGGGATGGACGACGACAAGGTTTTCAAGGCGCTGGCCGACCCGACGCGCAGAAGGCTGCTTGACCTGCTGTGCGAGCGGAACGGGCAGACCCTGGGCTCGCTCTGCGAGCAGATCGACATGGCGCGGCAGTCGACGGCGCAGCACGTCGGGATTCTCGAGGCGGCGCAGCTGGTCAGCACCGTCTGGCGTGGCAGGGAGAAGCTGCATTTCATCAACCCGGTCCCGCTGCATGAAGTCTACGAACGCTGGGTGCGCAAGTTCGAACGTCAACGACTCGCGCTCCTGCACGACCTCAAGAACGAACTGGAAAGGGAATGATCATGGGCAACGACAAAACCAGCTTTGTGTATGTCACCTATATCCGTTCAACGCCGGAGAAGGTGTTCGAGGCCATTACCCGGCCGGAAGTGGCACGACAATACTGGGGGCACGAGAACGTGTCGGACTGGGCGCCGGGATCCGACTGGAAACACGTGCGCGCCGACGACGGCCGCGCGGTGCAACTGGTGGGCAAGGTGGTTGCCATCGACCCGCCGACGCGCCTGGTCATCACCTGGGCCGATCCCGCGCAGGCCGGCAACCCCGATGCGCACAGCCGCGTGAGTTTCGACATCGCACCCTATGACGGCATGGTGCGGCTGACGGTGACCCACGAGGAACTCCAGGCCGACGGCGAGATGGCCCGCGGCATCCAGCGGGGCTGGCCGATTGTCCTGTCCAGCCTGAAGTCGTTGCTGGAAACAGGACAGGGCATGGATGTGTTCGCCAAACCGACCGCGTCCTGACGAAGGGAGCCCACAGATGACCGAGCCATTCACCGGCGGCTGCGCGTGCGGCGCCATCCGCTACTCGACCCCGCACGCGCCGATTTTCCAGAATCACTGCCAATGCCGCGATTGCCAGCGCCGAAGCGGTACCGGGCACGGATCGTGGCTGACCTTCCCCGCCCGATCCGACATGACCCTCACCGGTCAAGCGACCGAGTGGGAAGTCGCCAGCGACAGCGGCAACCGGAAGATCCACGCGTTCTGCCCGATCTGCGGCACGCCCACCCATCTGCGCTTTTCCGAATCGCCGGATCTGATTGCCGTCGCGGCGGCCAGCCTGGATGACCCCAGGCGCTTCACCCCCCAGGTGCTGACTTACCGCGTGCGTGCCCTGGACTGGGATGACATGTCACCCTCTTTGCCGGCCTTCCAGACGATGCCGCAGGCATGAAGACCCGGGGATCCCACGGACGGGATCCCGCACGGCCACGCTGATTGTCCGGAACCTCCCCCTCCCGGGCGGAACGGCACCCCAACGTCTGACCTATTCAGCCCCGCGACGCATGGCAATACCATCGACCGACGAGATTTCTCCTCTGCCGGCTCGCCCTATCAGATCCGTCCCATTGTTTCGGGCCGGGTTGGTGGAGAATCTGATGGAGGAGGCGCGAAGGCGCAGGCGAACTGGGGACGGGTAGGTTTTACCCCGGACATTCCCAGCGAAGCCGGGCTTGCGCGCCGGAAGCGTCCAGCGGGTGAAGGCGGACGCCACCGATCCGATGCAACGAATTTCCGATGCGAAGTCCCTTCCGGAGAAGCGCAATGATGTCCCTCCACAACCGTCGTGCCGTTCCAACGTCCGTGGCTGGATGGCGACGCGCCCTCACGGCGCTGGCGCTGGCCGTCGTCGCACCGGTCGCCGTCGCTCAATCCGCGCTGTTTGATTCCCACGTCCATCTGTGGGACGGCGAGAAGTCGCTTGCGGCGTATGAAGCGCAGTTGAAGGAAAGCAGGCTGGGGCCGGCCCGATTCGCGGCGATGTGGTTCGGCGGCCCCAACCAGGCGCTGGCCGGGGACACGGCGAAAATCCGCGCCGGCAACGATGGCATTCTCGCCCTGGCGGCCCGCCATCCCCGGATGACGCCGGTGGTGACGGTCCATCCCTACGACGGAGAGGCGGCGCTGATGGAACTGGAGCGCGTCGCCAAACAGGGTGCCAAGGTTCTCAAAATCCACCCGCATACCCAGCAGTTCGAGGCCGATGACCCGCGCGTGCTGGCGGCCGTCACCCGTGCCGGCGAGCTGGGGGTGATCGTGCTGATCGACAACGCCAACATCCTGCCGGGCGACAGCGAGAAGATGTTCAATCTGGCGCTGCGCGCGCCGGGAACCAAGATCATCTTCGCGCACATGGGCGGGATGAACTTCCGCTTCTGGAACACGCTCAAGGCGGCGCGCACCGCCGAGGGGCTGCTGGGCGACAACATCTATTTCGACGTGTCGGCCATCGTGGCGCTGGTGGCGGATTCGCCGGTTGAGCAGGAATTCGTCTGGACCATGCGCAACGTCGGCATCGACCACATCCTGCTGGGTTCCGACTATCCGCAGTTCACGCTCGAGCAGAATGTCGACGCCTTGAACCGCCTCGGTCTGGACGCGAAGGAAGTGACCAAGGTGCGCTACCAGAATGCGCACGTCCTGTTGAATCAGGGCGATTGAGCTGGATGCAGACGGAAGGCGTCGCTACCAGTGAAGGCGTTCCCACGGCAGCGGTCGTTGCTGGCCGACGAAGAGCGCGGGCATTGGGACCCGTATACCTGTGCCGGAGCGGATGCGCGGAGCTCATGCCGTCTTCCATCGCGGGCAACGCCCGCCAGGAATTGAGCCCCGGTGACCAGTGGGACTAGACGCCCTGCCGGGCGGCCGAGTAGTGGCGCAGCCTGTCGGCGATGTTCCCGGCATGCAGCTCGAACAGATGATTGTCGAAGTCGTAGAAGTAGACGGATGCGCTCTCCGCGCCTACCCGGGGGCGTGACGGCACCACCTCCGCACCTGCCTCGATCAGGCGGCGCGTGATCTCCGGAACAGCTTCCAGATCGATACTGAGGGCGATGTGATCGTAGGAGCGGGCGCGCTGGATGTGCGCGTCTTCCATGACGACCAGCCACAGATCGCCGATCCTGAGAAACGTCTCCGGATACTTCGAGTACTCGCGTTCAGGGCTCCGGTATTCCTCACGGGCGCCCAGGGCCTGGACAAACAGTCGGACGGTCCGATCCATGTCGCGCACGATGATGGTCACGTGGTTGATACCGTGGATTGGCATGGGCGCGGCTCCGGGGTCCAGGCGAAAGCCGGACGTCCGACGGATGATAGATCGCCCGTCTGTGGCAAAGTCGCCGATTGTCATCCGGTGATGGAGCCGAAAAAGCCATCAGATTGGCGCGGGTAGTCCCGCCGTACAGAGTTTTTCTGAACTACTGGCGCAGGGTGTCAGCCGACGTTGCCCAGCGGTGTCGATTGACCCTGAGTGTTTCGTACAAAGTACGCGTTCTCACGGAACGCGGAACGCGCAATGCTGTTCCAGGGCTAGAGCGCCAGTATCAGCGTAATGCCCATGGCGTTGTGAAACATCTGGATGAGAGCCGAGGACACGGTGCTTTCCTTGAGTGACCTGGACGGACACAAGAAGGGCGTCGCGAAGACCAGCGAAGGGAACCAGACCACCAGACCCCAGAGGCCGTAGAACGCGCTCTGGGCAGTGGCGAACAAGGTGCCAGCCAACATTGCTGACCATCGTGGTGAGAGGCGTCTGGAGAAGTTCTTGAACAGCCATCCCAGCAGGAGGGCTTCCACGAACGGCGACAGCACCACGGTTCCGACGATCATAAGGACCTTGGAGAATGCCCCGGGCCCATGTCGAGAGCCGGTGGCGGGCTCTCCAGAACCTGATTCAATCCCAACGCCGCCAGGAGGGCGCCTGCAAAGCTGATACAAGCCAAGAGCAGGCAGCGTCGAAGCACCGAGTAGGTCAACATGGCGATCAGAAGCCCGACGACGCGTGGCCGCCGGGACAAAGGATTACTGCATGCCCGCAGGCATGTTGTTGTAGTAATCGCACGCATCTCCGCCGGAATGCTTTTCCGAGAGAATTGTTTTGGCGGCCAGCTTCACGCCCTATCCAATGACAAATCGAATGACTGTCGTGCGAATGCCACCGCTTACAGTTTGAATTTCATTGGTTGAAAGTTCACGCATGATCGACCTCTTCCTCTCAATGGCCACTGGCCGGAAGTCCCGAGTCTGCCGTGATAATGTCGAGGATGTCGACTAACTTTGAGCATTTTGCGCTCAAAATTCATGCTGTCACGGAAGCATCCAAATTGGAACCAGCGGGGCGAATTCCTTTCTACCGTGCTGGCCCGCTTCCATTCACGATCCGCCCCTCCACCATCGTCAAAACCCGATCCGCGCTGCGAATGGTCTCGGGCCGATGGGCGACGATGACCTTGGTCAATTTCAGTTGCTGGACGGCTGCATTGACCAGCCGCTCTCTCGTCACGTCGAGGTGGCTGGTGGCTTCGTCCAGGAATAGAAGTTTGGGCTGTCGGTACAGCGCCCGCGCGAGAATGAGCCGCTGCTTCTGTCCGCCCGAGAGCGAGCTGCCCATGTCGCCGATCAGGCTGTGATAGGCCATGGGCATGGCGGCAATCTCCTCGTGTACCGCCGCCAGCCGGGCGGCAGCCTCCACCCGGTCGTGGTCGAAATGGGGGTCGAAAAAGCTGATGTTGTCGGCGATGCTGCCGGCGAACAATTGGTCATCCTGCATCACGGTGCCAATGATGGCGCGGAAGTTGCGAGGGCCTACCTGTTTCAGGTCCATGCCGCCTATGCGGATGCTGCCCAATTCCGGTCTCAGCAGGCCAAGCATCAGCTTGACCAGAGTGGTCTTACCACAGCCGGATGGTCCGACGATGGCCACCGACTCGCCGGGTTCGATGATGAAGCTGCAATCCTTGACAACCCAGGGCTCGCTTTCGGCGTAGCGGAAAGACAGGTTCTCCACCACGATCCGCGACTCGCCAGCGGGGAGGCTTTCCGGTCCGTCAATGTCCTCGGGAGGCGTCAACACGATATCGGCCAGCCGCTCGCCATGCAGGCGCAGCAGTTTGAAGCCGATGAATGTGTCGATGAGACTGGTAATTCGGCTGCTGAACTGCGCTTTGTAGGAAAGGTACGCCACCAGCATCCCTACCGAGAACGTGTTGCCGATAACCAGATATGCGCCGACGGCCAGCACCACGATGTTCTCGATGCCGAATATCAGGTTGCTTACGGCACCGTAGATCATATCCATCCTGGCGATCCGGACCGTCTGGTTCTGCGTATCAACTGCATGGTTCATCCAGGCGCCGTGGCGCTGGCGCTCGTGCCCCATGAGCTTGATGGTGGTGACGCCACGCAAGGTCTCGAGCAGGTGGGTCTGCAACCTGGCGGATAATACGAGCTTCTCTTCGTTCGCCTGGCGGAACCAGCGATAAGTGGTCAGCCTAACTCCAAAGTAGAGCAGCAGTGCGATCGCGCTGGCCAGCATCAGCAGGGGGCTGTACGTCAGCATCATCGCCAAGGTGGTGACCGTCATGATGCCGTCCAGGACTACGCCCACGGCACTGGACGTGATCATGCTCTGGATGGTGCCAACCGAGCCCATGCGCGAAGTGATGTCGCCCAGATGGCGCTTCTCAAAAAAATCCACGGGCAGGCGGAGCAGGTGCGCCAGGACGTTACCATTCCATTGCAGGCCGAGGCTCGTCGACAGGTGGATGCCCGCCCAGGTGCGCATCAGCCCGATGGCGATCTGCAATACCAGGAGAAGAGAGAATGCGACGATCAGGACGGCCAGGAGATTGGTATCCGCACTGACCAGGACATGGTCGATGACGCCCTGGGTAAGCAGAGGAGACACCAAGGTGAAGACCTGCAGGGCAAGCGACAGGACCAGGATCTGGATCAGCGAGCGCTTCAGTCCTCCGATGGTGCCTGCCAACTGGCGGAAAGAAACGGATGGCTTCGGCTCCTCCTTTTCGAACTCAAGTCCGGGGCGGAGCTCAAGAGCGACGCCGGTGAACCGGCTGGAAGCCTCATCCATTGACACTTTCTGCAGTCCAATGGCGGGATCCATGACCGTCAGCCATTTGCCCTTGACCTCCGCCAGCACCACGAAATGATTGAGATCCCAATGCAGGATGCACGGCAGCTCTAGCTGGTCAATTTCCGCCAGCTCCAACCGAAGTGGACGCGTGAGAAGACCGTGTTGGCCCGCGATGCCGACAAGCTGTTGAAGTGTGGCTCCCTTCAGCGAAAGGCCATTCTGGCTGCGGAGGGTGGCGAGATCCACGTGGCGACCATGATGGGCGAGGATCATCGCCAAGCAGGCAAGTCCGCACTCGGCCGCTTCAGATTGAACGATCGGTCTCATGCGTGCCTGTGGGATGCAGCGAAGATTCGGATGCCCGGCCTGTCGATGGGGAGGATGCTCGGGGGCATGAACTGTCTGGGATGTGCATGAGCAAGGCGCTTGGCCCATAACCAACCGTGGGGAAAGGAATCACGCTTCAACGGATGATCACCGGGTCCCCGGTGTCCGTCCGGAACCCGAGCTTTCCGTAGACGGCGGAGGTCTGGCTGACCCGTGCGTTCCCCTCCGCTGCAAGGTCGAAATAGACGCCGAGTGCCGGAATATAGGCCACGACATGGTTGGACCATCGGGGATCCGGGACTACCAGACTTCTAGGAGGTTCTCGCTTGAGGCTCGTGATGACAGCAGTGGAGTAGATGCCCTGCGCGCTGAGCGAATCGATGAACAAGGTCACGTAATCTTTGCAGTCAGCGACGCCAAGCTGCCGAATCCTGTCGGGAGAGTTTTGAGGATAAACGCCGGAGTTGTCCGCCGTGACCTGATAGGGGAATCGGCCTTTCAGTTCACCTGCAATCGCATCAACATCACCAAGCTCAATTTCATGGCGGTTGGTGGATGGATTCGAAAGCAACGCGCGCAGGTGTCGCTCATATCCCATGGCGTGGTCGGGCCAGCTTTCGATGGTCGAGAATATCGTGTAGCTGCCTTCTTCGGACCCGCGACGGTCGTCATCCAAGACAGCGGAACCGTTGATCTTCCCTCGATGGATACTTCCGTCCATCATCTCCGGCGAGTCGAGGTAAATAGGGATTCCTTCCGCTGCTGTGATGATGTGCCTGTTGATGGATCCGGCATCCATATAGAGCGTCCCAAGGACACCGTCGACCAGGGGGTCAGTAACCTTAACTAGACGAACTACGAGCATTGCCCTCTCCTTTGAGACTCGATCAACCTCCGTCTCCTTTACCTCGCGATAACAGATTGGCGAGGTGGGATCGTTGGACGACAACTGGACCGCTTCGGTAAAGGCCGAGTTTTTGGATGCCGAAAACGCAGATGCGGAAAGGACGTGGGTAAGGCTGCATCGATGTGGAACGTAGAAGGCGTTGCGTACGCCCTTGTCAAACAGTCTTTTGTCATCGGGAGAAAATACATAAAGACTGGTTTGGACAAGCCTGTTGTCGTCGGTGAGAATCCCCCGGGAATACAAGCACGAAGATTCTTCGTGCACGCATTTATCGAGGAACTTCACTTCGTCTTTTCCTGGTTCGATGAATGGTGGTCCCTCAAAGGTGCTCGCGACGAAGGGGGCCAGTAGGGTAATAAGGAGAGCATGCCCATGTGCGGTCATTTGTCTGTTTTTACTGCCTTCTTCCATTGCTCTTGCCTGCCCATCTGGGGAAATGGGCAGGCGTTGGGCTATTGGGGCTTACCGAATACAGGTCCGGCTTTCCGAATCCCACGTCCCTCCATCAAGCTGCTCGCAGATTTTGGAGACTGATTTGTCCAATAGACTGGTCCATTTGTCGGCTGCGTTGCTGCAGGTTGCATCAATGGCGTCGGATATTCCTGGTGCGGATCTGCCTGTCGCCCATTCCACCCCTGCACCCAGTAGACGGCATGCATCCATTGCTTCTGCATGGGTTAGTCCTTGAGATCTTGCAGTCCTGTATGCGTCTTCCAATTCTTTCTGAACATTGGGTGGAATGTCGCCACCGTTCTGTCCGCCTGAAACGATCTGCAGTTCTTTCATGGTCAGCGTTCTCATAACTAGCTCCTTTTTGCTTCGCGTGAATCCGGGACGCACCCGGGAATCTGATGACAGGCGGTCGAGCGGGCTTGGCTTGCGGGATTTCAGTGCGTCAGGACGGTGCCTCGAATGGAGTAAATGGGCTCAAAGACCCACTCGATAAGTCTTCGTTTTTCTCCCAGCACGTCGGCATCAAGCAGCATTCCCGGCTTGAGTGGCTCGGGCTTTCCGTAGGCGGTGATGACTTGCCGGTCGAGTGCAACGCTGATGCGATAGAGCGGTTCGTTGGCGGACTCGCCCACACCCGGGGAATCGCTGCTTCCGGCGCTCCGGCTGATACGGCTGACCCTCCCACGGTGCTGGCCGAACTTCTGGTAGGGGTAGGCCTGATACCGCAGCAGGACGTGATCACCCGGCTCGATGAAGCCGATGGCGCGGCTGGGCACCCACAGCTCCGCTTCCAGTCGGCCGTCACCGGGAAGCACGTTCATCAAAGGCTGGTTGGCCTGCACCGCCTGGCCGGGCTTGAACCACTGCGCGGCGACGAGACCGCTGACGGGAGCAGTGATGGCCTGTTCGCTCCGAGCCCGGGTTTCCAGGCCTTCCTGTTCGAGCAGGGCGAGGTCGCGCAGGAATGCGGCCTCGCCGCTGCGGCGTTGGCCCGGCAGTTCGTGCGTGGCCTGCTCGAGCTGGGTGATCAGGCGGCGGGTCGTGATGGCCTGACGCTGCAGATTCTGCATTTCCCCTGTCAGGGCAAGCACGCTGGATTCCTGTTGTTTGATTTGCAACAGGCTGACGTAACGGTCTTCCTCCAACCCGCGCAATCGGTCCAAGGTCTCCTGGGCGAGCCGGATCTGCGCTAGCCGGGTGGCCGTCTCTGCCTCGATCTGGTTCAGCTCCTGGCGGGCTGCCGCCAACTGCCCGGACAGGCCTCCAGCTTGGGCATTGAATTGCTCCTGCTGCGCAGCGCGCGACGAATGCAGGCCTGCGGTGCGCTGCCGAAGCCGTGCCTCGATGGCCGCCAGGGCATCGCCGCCAGCGACCGTGGCGCGAGGCATGGTGACCACGGCAATCGTCTGGCCTGCCCGGGCGTGACCGCCTTCGGGAATATCGACGCGGGAGACGATGCCGGTGACGGGAGAGAGAATCGTTGCCATGCCTTGCGCCGGCACAAGCTGGCCGACTACACGCGACCGGCGTGTATAAGTGCCAAGAAGCAGGAACAGGACGGTGGCCAGGGCCGCGAGGCCGGCGAAGGTGGTCAGTACCCACGACCGCAGGGGCTGGTTGAGCGTGATGCCGCCCAACCAGCCCGCGCGCTTGGCATCCAGCACTTCCTTGCGGAAAAGGTCCTGCGACATGGTGTTGCTCACCAAGAAAGCCGACGCAGAACAGTTACCCGCTTGAGGGGATCAAGTCGACTAACTTTGGACGTTTAGCGTTCAAAGATCGCGTTCTCACAGAAGCGATTTCGGGCGCTAAGATAGGCGGGCCCGCTTGGGGAGTCATGACCAGTGAAGGAATCCGGGATGGTAGGGGCAATGCCAGATACGACCGGTATTTCTGCCAGGCAGAGCGTTCGGTATAAACCGCGATACTGTCTTTCGTTTGCGCGCCGTGGCTTGCCACGAGCGCTTCTGGTTTTCGTCGCGCTTTTGTTGACGGGCTGTCCACCCGACGAGCGCTACATCGTCAACAATTTCCTGGGTGCGGACATACAGATTCGGTCTACGAGTGGCGACATCAGCGTGCGGAATTCGGATGTCGTCATCATCAGTAGCTACGAGCATGCGTTCGAACTCAACAAAGCGGGGAATCGCCTGCTGAAGTTCAGCTCCGGAACGGCAAGCCGATGTTTCATTCTTGATATTGCGTCCTATCGGGTTGACCCGGATCTCTATTACGGCGGCGGAGCGCGCTCGGTCCTCCAGATAGTGCTGCTTCCCGATGGCGATGCACGTGCCATCCCTTACAACCGTCGCGCACGGACTGAAGTCCAGAACGGGAGCATCAAATCCAGGCCACGCTTCCCCAGATGCCCGGGGCCCAGCCCAACCGGCAGCGGATAGCAGCTGTCATCGCGTTGAGGTTGATGCTTTCGACCCGTGAAAGCGGATGCGCTTTCCAATCATGAATAACAGTGGAGCGAGGTAGTGAGTAGTACGGATATCCACCGGCAGTCTTTGCACAGGATGATGAGCCTTGCGTTCATAGAGATACGCGCAGCCGAGTCACCCGGAGTGTCAAGGAAGCTCGCCGGTATATTCCACAATCTTCCCGTGCGGCTGCTCCGCTGCTCGACGGATGAGGACTACGAGGTCGAGTATCAGGTGCTGTTTGGCAGGGCCCGACGCTGGGGGATGGAAGACTATCTGATCGGGGTTCGTACGGGGGTGGAGAAAGCGATCCGCGAGCGTGACGGGACCAATGTGCCGGATTAGGGCGATGCGGCGCAATCATCTGCCGCCCTCATTCTCACCTCGGTTCGCGCGCCGTCCCCGCACCCACATCATCCCCAACGCGGCGACCAGCGGTAGGCCCAGCACCCGCAGCGCGCCGCTCGCGCCCGAGGCTTCCCACTGCGCGGCGGCCATCGGCAGGGCGATCAGCAGCACCGCGTTGTTGAGGCTTTCGGAGATTGCGAGCACCTGGCCCTTGTCGGGGCCGCTGTGGCGGGCGAGCAGGGCGGTGCTGGCCGGGGCCGCCACACCCAGCGCGCATCCCCACAGGATCAGGCAGGCGAGTCCGGCCGGCAGCGGCAATGGCGCGGCCATGAACATGCCCATCGCCAGCAGGAGCAGCCACAAGGCCACCATCAGTGCCGCCTCGTCTCCTGACAGCCGCCGGCGCAACGCGCCGATGCCGAGATTACCGAGCAACAGTCCGGCACCGAACACGGATACCGACAGACCGATGCTGGCGACGCCCAGTCCATGCCGGAGTCGCAGCACTTCACCCGCGAGCAGGAAGCCGGCGACCGCGGCACCGTTCCAGAGTCCCTTGGCGAGCAACAGCCGCACCAGTTCGCCCTGGCCCAGCCAACGGAAGGCGCCCGGGTTCGGAACAGGGAATGCGCGCGGCGACGAAGACACCGCAGCGCAGGCGACGCCGAAAGTCAGCACGCATCCGGCCGCCATCGCCCAGAACGGCGCGCGCCAGCCCAGCGCTTGCGCCAGCACGCCTGCCAACGCCGGACCGGCCACGATGCCGAAGGTCATCCCCGCCATGACCGCACCCATCGCCGCCGATTGCCGCCGCGCGGGGACGGCATCGGCCACCAGCGCGAACGCGGTGGGAATGAGCGCCGCCGACGCCAGCCCGCCCAGCATCCGCAACGCCAGCGCGACGCCGAAATTCGGCGCCAGTGTCAACGCCAGATGGTCCGCCGCCAATAGCAGCAACGACGCCAGCAGCCATCGACGCCGATCCATCCGGTCGGACAGGTACCCGAACACCGGCGCGGCCAACGCATAGGTCAGCGCGTAACTGGACACCAGCCACGCCGCCCGCGCCGGCGAAACCGCGAAGGCACGCGCCAGCGGCGCCAGCATCGCGGACAACATGAACTCGGACGCGCCGACGAAAAACACCGCCAGCGCCAACGTGGGTAACAGGAGTCGTGAAGGCACGGAGCCCTCCTTGCAGGCAGGGGAACAAGACGCGCGGCCAGGAAAGCCGTGTCGTGGCGAGGCGACGCGAACCAGGGAAGAAGAAAAGAAGACGTGCGAGGTGGACGAACGTCGTGGCCGCAATGCGGGCGGGGCGCCGCGTTGCCGCAATGTGGTGGCTTGAGGGGAGCGGACGCGGAACCGCGTGCCGGTGGTGTCAGGGTCCCGTGAGCCAGGACCGTGCGCGACTATATACCTTCATCGGCTTGGCGGAAACCGGTGTGGTCCATCCATGGAGCGCGGGTCCACCCTCAATGCCTGCGTGGCCCGTACTCCGCGTCCAGGCACTGCCGCAGCACGTCCAGCGCCTGTTCGATGTCGCCCACCGGCAGGCCGGCGTAGCCGAGGATCAGGCCGGCGCGATCGGGGGGATCCAGGTAGTAGGGTGAAATGGAGTACAGGCCCAGGCCCATGCGACGGGCGCGGTCGACGAACTGGTGGCCCTGTTCGCGGTCGCGGTGGTTGAGCCAGACGGGAATATGCATGCCGGCCTGCGTGTCGATGAAGCTGAGCCGGCCTTCGTTCATCCGGTGCAGGCCGTTCAGCAGCGCGTCGCGGCGTTCGCGCAGCGCGACCAGCGAGCGGCGCAGGTGGCGGTCGCAGGCGCCGGAAGTGATGAAGCCGGCCAGCGCGGCCTGGTCGATGGCGGAGGCGCCGAAATCCTCCATCCATTTGGCGGAAATGAAGTCCCGCCGCAATCCGCGCGGCACCACCAGGTAGCCCAGCCGCAGCGACGGGAACAAGGTCTTGGAGAACGTGCCGACGTAGATCACCCGGCCGTGCTCGTCCTGCGACTTGAGCGAGGGCAGGGAACGCGCGTCATAGCGGATCTCGCCGTCGTAGTCGTCCTCGATGATCCAGCACCTGTGGCGCGCGGCATAGTCCAGCAGCGCAGCGCGGCGTTCCGGCGGCAGCGTGCCGCCTTGCGGGAACTGGTGGGAGGGCGTGGCGTAGATGAGGCGCGGCGCGGTGGCGGGCAGGGCATCGATGATCAGGCCCTGGTCGTCCACCGGCACCGGCTGCAGCTGCGCGCCGTAGGCCTGCAGGATTACCCGGGCGGCATAGTACTGCGGTTCCTCGATGGCGACCGGATCGCCGGGGTCGAACAGCACGCGCGCGCACAGCGATACCGCCTGCTGGGTGCCGGCGACGATCACCACGTCCTCCGGGCGTGCTTCCACGCCGCGTCGCAGCACGTATTCGCAGATGGCCTGGCGCAGTTCCGGCAGGCCCTGCGCCCACGGATAGCCGGGCGAGGTGTACAGGGCGGCGTGGCCGAGTTCGCGCGCCCAGGCGGTGGTCACGGCCGGGTGCGTATAGGGCGCGCCGTACTGGAACGAGAAGCGCACGCCGGGCACGCGCTTGCCGGGCAGGTTGTCCTGGTCGTGGGCCTGGCGGGCGCGCGCGGTGAAGCGGGTCTGCGGCGGCAGCGGCGGCACGTCCACCGGCGTGGGCGCGGACCGCGCGGGCAGGGTGACATAGCTGCCCGAACCCACCCGGCCGTCGATGTAGCCTTCGATGCGCAACTGCTCGTAGGCGGCCAGCACGGTGTTTCGCGAAAGGCCCATCTGCTGGGACATGAAGCGGGTCGGCGGCAGGCGGCTGCCCTGGCGCAGCTGACCGGACGCCAGCGCCTGCTTGAGCGCGCGGGTCAGCTGCGCGTGCAGGGGACCATTTCCGTCGAGTTGCAGTTGCGTCAGCATCCGGTTCCTCCCAATGGCCCTATTAGATCCCGTGGGATTGGCCCTTGATGGAGCCATTGGCATTGTTTCAGATAGGGCCAAATTGGCAATCGGGAGATCGTGATGTCCAGTCCAAGCCAAACGCTGGCCCCGGCGCGGCCGGCCGTGCCGACGCTGTTCTGGCCGGTGATGGGCGGCACCGCCGCGGCGATGCTGGATCTGGCGGTCGCGGCCGCTTACTGGGGCGCGCGGGGCGTGGCGCCGGATCGGATTTTCCAGTCGATTGCCGCATGGCTGCTCGGGCCGGCGGCGTTCACGGGGGGCGCGGCCACGGTCGCGCTCGGCGCGGTGCTGTATGCGGGCGTGCTGTCGGGCGTGATGGGCGCCTACCGGCTGCTGGCGCGGTGGTTCCCGATCCTGCTGCATCGTCCGCTCGGCGCGGGCGCGCTGTATGGCGCATCGATGTACGGATTGATCTTCCTGGTGTTCGTGCCGCACTTCAGCGCGGCGACGCCGGCCGCGCACGCGTGGCAGTGGCATGCGATCTGCGTGGCGGCTTACGTGTCCCTGGTCGGCATTCCCGCCGCGCTGCTGGCGCGCATCCAGGCGCACTGACGATCACCATCACATCGGTGGGCGCGCCGGGCCGGGCGCCAGTCCCGCGTCGCCCGGCGCACGTGGCGCCAGCGCATAGCGCGCGCACAGCACGCCGATGATGGCGTGCATGGCGATGCTGGCGGCAACCCAGCCAACATGCCTGAAACTGGCCATGCCCGCGGCCGACAGCGGCAGCACCACGAAATTCATCAGCAGGTACAGGAACAGGCCGTAGGCCACGCCCATCGCGACCGGGCGACGCCGCAGCACGGCCACCTGCATGGCCATCTGCCGGTAGGCGGCGATGAACAGGAATATGATGGCGAAGTGCGACAGCGCGCCCACGCCCGCGGTCTGAACGCCACCAGCGAAACTCGCTTCGCCGTACCAGCCGGCGGCGATGGATTGCAGGATGCGCATCGGCGGAACGTCATGGCTGAGCCACCAGAACCCCACGGCGAACACCAGATCGGCCATTCCCGCCACCAGCGTGCCCAGGCCGACCCGCGGCCAGTTTGAAACGCGTGAATCCCCGTGATGCATTGCCGTTTCCCTCGTGATGGTGGGTAAGCGTGATCAGCAGCCGAACGCCGCTCAGGCGGCCCGTTGCGCCCGTGCCAGCGAATGCCGGCGGATGTCCGTCGGCGTGGCACCGAAGCTGGCCTTGAACGCGCGGCAGAAGGCGCTCTGGTTCTCGAAGCCCAGCCGCAGCGAGATGTCCAGGATGGATAGATCGGTCTCGCGGATGAGTTCCAGCGCACGCTGGTCGCGCAGGCGTGATGCGTATTCGAACGGTGTCTGGCCAAACACCCGGCGATGCATGCGCAGCAGGTGGCAGGGCGAGTAGCTGGCCAACCGGGCGAGCACGTCCAGGTCCAGGCGCTGGCCGGGATCGCAATGAATCGCGTGGCGGACGCGCAGCAGCCGGGTCATGGCCTGATGCCGCAGCGGTTGCGTACGGCCGGCGCAGCGCGCCAGCCGGTCGTGCAGATCCGATTGCCAGTGCGCGATGTTCTCCATCAGGGTGGCGAGGGCAGTCTCCGGCGATGCGCGCGGTCGATCGCGGGCGGTTGCCGCGAGCACGATCAGGTCATGGGCGAGCATGCGCGGAATCCGCGCCTGCCACGGCAGCAGCGGTGCTCCTTCCCGTTGCTGCGGTGGCATCTCCGGCCAGGCATGGCGTGCGCCGGTGACCACCAGCCAGCCCTGCGGCCGGGCACTGCGGCAGCGAAGCACGCCATCGCCCCATGCCTGGCCGTGACCGGACGGAAGCCGCCATTCCAGATCGCCGGATTGCAGGCAGAGGCCTCCGCGAATGGACCAGCACAGGCTCATCCATTGCGCGGGTACCACGAGGTGGCTGCCCCGGCCCTGGGCCAGGACGACGTGCAGTCCATGCGCCGGTTCGCGTTGCAGATCCAGCTGGCCGAACTGGCGCAACCGGTGCGGGATGAGTTCGATCATGGCGGCACTCTCTCGTCATGCCGGCGTGCGCGGAATGCCGCGGCGGCAACGGCCACACCCTAGGACGCGGCGGGCGTCGCACCCAGAACCAATCGGATGACGCGCGAGGAGGCCAATCGCGGTCGCGGCGGGATGCACGGAAACAAGGAAGGCCACGATTGGCGATCGTGGCCTTCGGGCCGGAGCGAGAGAGAGGTGCTTCGGCGCCTTGAATCCTGCGTAAAAACGCCGCCGGGTGTTGTGCCGTCCTCGCGCAAATCCTGTGCGCGGGTTGCGACCCATGGCGCAGATGGCGAACACCGAAGCGGACTCGTCCGGAGCGGACGCGGCGCAATGCTCAATTTCCGCACATCCCGAAAGTAAAGGGATCGTTAGCCTCCTCGCGTCAGGCGTGGGGGAGACCGGCACCTGATTCGCCGCATCACGCGACTCGCGTGATCGTGATCCTTGATCTGCAGGAGAACCAGAGAGTGCGAACCATGAGCATCCACCGGAACATGCATCGTCTTTGTCGGGGACTGAAGCGCAGCGCCCTGAGCACCGCCCTGGGCGTGTGCTTCGTCGGCGGCGCGTATGCGCAATCGAATACGTCCGGCGCCATCACCGGACGCGCGACGGCCGGTGAAACCATCACCATCACCAATCCCGCCACCGGCTTCAGCCGAAGCGTCACGGTGGGCAGCGATGGCAGCTACCGTTTCTCCGCGCTACCCACGGGCCAATACACGGTGACCAACGCCGGCGGTGTCACCCGCACGGTCAGTGTCAGCGTGGGCACCGCGACCACCGCCGATCTCGTCGCCAGCGGCGGTGGCGGGGCGACCACGCTGGATGCGGTGACCGTGGTGGGCTCCAGCGCGGTCAATCCGATCGACGTGTCCTCGGTGGAGTCCACCACCATCCTGACCGCCGAACAGATCGCGCGGATTCCGGTGGCCCGTGACGCCACCAGCGTGGCGCTGCTGGCGCCGGGCACGGTGCGCGGCGATGCGGCATTCGGCAACCTGGCCTCGTTCGGCGGTTCGTCGGTAGCCGAGAACCAGTACTACGTGAACGGTTTCAACATCACCAACACCTTCCGCGGGTTGAACTTCACCCAGGTGCCGTTCGAGGCGATTGCCGAGCAGCAGGTCAAGACCGGTGGCTACAGCGCCGAGTTCGGGCGCTCGCTGGGCGGCGTGCTCAACCAGATCACCAAGCGCGGAAGCAACGAGTTCCATGCCGGCGCCAACGTGTTCTACGAGCCCAAGTCGCTGCGCGAGGAAACCAGGAACGTCCACTATTCCAATCCGCTGGTGCCCGGCAGCCTGGGACAGGTGCAGGAAGACAATGCGCGCGATCGGGAATGGCAGGCCACCGCCTCGGTCTGGGCCAGCGGCGCGCTGATCAAGGACCGGCTGTTCGCCTACGGTCTGGTCCAGTACCAGCGCGAGGAAGCCGATACCTGGAACAGCGTGATCGCCAGCACCAATACCAGCGCGGTCACCAAGACGCCGAACTGGGTGGTCAAGCTGGACTGGCAGATCACCGACGACCATCTGCTGGAATTCACCGGCATTTCCGACAAGCGGGAAGTCGAGACCTCGGTGTACGGAAATACCGTGGGCCGGCTGGACCGGCAGGCGCTGATCGGCACCAATTTCCAGGAGGCCGGCGGCGACAACTACATCCTCAAGTACACCGGGTACCTCACCGACAATTTCACCCTGTCGGCGCTGGCCGGCCTGGGCAAGTCCTCGCGCGCCCAGCATCTGCGCACCGCCGACGGGCAGGATGTCCGCTACGGCGGCAACCTTGAACAGCCCGCCAGCGGTTGCCCGCTGATCGTGGACGCGCGCCCGCAGTACCGTCGCGACCTGACCAGTGGCGGACTGCCCTACGTCAGCACCTGCAACATCACCGGCGGCGCCATCCAGGCCGCCAACAACGAGGACACCCGGCATCAGTTCCGGGTGGATGCGGAATGGCAACTGGCGACCCACCGCCTGCAGTTCGGTATCGACATCGACAATTACGAGTCGGTGGCCGGCACCTCGATCGAAGGCGGCCGGACCTGGCGTTATGCGACCAACAACGGCACGGACGGGCAGCCGGAGACGGGCGACGAGTACGACGTCGTGCGCGAGCAGATCGTCAACCAGGGCTCGTCCAACGAAATCAAGCAGCGTGCCTTCTACCTCCAGGACAGCTGGAACGTCACCGACACCTTCATCGCCTACCTGGGCCTGCGCTGGGATACCTTCGACAACCGCGACGGCTTCGGCAACAGCTTCGTCAAGGTCGAGAACCAGTTGGGTCCGCGGCTGGGCTTCTCCTGGGACGTCAACGGCGATTCCACCCTGAAGATCTTCGGCAATGCCGGCCGCTACGCGCTGCCGCTGACCGCCGACGTGGCCACGCGCGGCGCCTCGGCCTCGGTGTTCACCCGCCAGGAGTTCCGCTTCACCAGTGTCGATCCGATCACCGGAGCGCCCGCCGGGCTGACGCCGGAAGGCGACCTGACCTACATCAACGGTGAATTCGGCGAACCGAAGAATCCGCTGACCATCGCGGCCAAGGACCTGGACCCGATGTACCAGGACGAGTTCATCCTGGGCTTCCAGGCCGCGTTGACCGAACACCTGAATCTCGGTGTGCGCGGCATCTACCGCAAGCTGAAGGCGGCCATCGACGACAACTGCGACTACACCGCCATCCTGGAATCGGCGGGTTTCCACCTGGACGAGGAAGACGGCTGGCTGGATGCGCAGGGCCGCGCCGCGGCACTGCCGGGCGCGGGATTCCCGTACTGCCGCATCTTCAATCCCGGCAAGGACGCGGTGTTCATGACCGATCTGTACGGCGACGGCAACCTCACCCCGGTGCGGGTGGAAGGCTCGCGCCTGTCGCCGGAAGCCAAACGCTCCTACAGTGCCATCGAACTGTTCATGGACGGCAGTTGGGACAGGTTCTTCTTCCAGGGTTCCTATACCTATGGCCGCAGCCGGGGCAATACCGAGGGCGGGGTGAAGTCCGACATCGGCCAGGCGAACACCAATACGACCCAGGACTTCGACTACATCGAACTGACCACGGATACCTTCGGCTATCTGCCCAACGACCGCCGCCACAGCCTGAAGCTGTTCGGCAACTACGAGTTCAACGAGGAATGGTCGATCGGCGCCAACCTGGTGCTGCAGTCCGGGCGCCCGCTCAACTGCTTCGGCGTGTATGCGCCCTGGCCGAGCCGATCCGGGTTCCATCCCTATGGTTCCTCGTTCATGCGCTGCGGCACCACTGAGGCCGGCCAGGCTCTGGGGCCGGACGGCAATCCGGCCAATCCGGTGCAGGCCTTCCCGCGCGGCACCAAGGGACGCCTGCCGTGGACGCGGCAGTTGGATCTCAACCTGCGCTACGCGCCGGCGTGGGCGAAGGGGTTGCAGTTCAAGGTAGACGTGTTCAACGTATTCAACGAACAGAAGGTCACGTCAGTCAGCGAAGGCGCCGAGGACGGATCCACCGGCATCCCGCTGGATACCTATCTGTTGCCGCTCTCGTTCCAGGCACCGCGTTCGGTGCGCTTCATGGTCCAGTACGACTTCTGATCGGGTGCAAGGCGGAAAAGCATGGCCGTCCGCGGACGGCCATGCGGCGTGCCGCCCGCGATCAGGCGGGCGAGTGGGCCTGGATGGATTGGATCTCCAGGTGGACGCGCGGTGAGCATCGTCGGGCGTGGCGTCATGCGGTCATGGCGTGGCCAGCGTGTCGAGAATCCGTCCCTGCGCATCCACCACGAAGCGCGCGCGACGGCCGTCGTGGTAGAAACTCACGCGCCAGGTGCCTTCGTCCTCGCCGGTGCCGCGCTCGCACAGGACGGTGATCTTCTCGGCGTCCATCAGTTGGCGGAATGCGGCCACGTCCAGGTTCAGTGCGCGCGCGACCGCGGCGCCGTCCACTTCGATGGGCGGCGTGTTGCGGCTGGAGTGGAAAGACAGGGGCAGGGTGGTCATGGCGCGGCTCCGGAGACGATGCATTGTCGCCCGGAGTCGATGTCGCGGGTCTTGACCTGCATCAAGACCGGACTAGCCGTGTTTGTGGCGTGGTCGTGGGAGTCCAGGAGAGCGCGAATCGTCGGCGTCCTCGCGCTGCACGCCCACCCCGTGCGTATACACCAGGGTGCCGCCCAGCCAGCCGGTGGCGCACAGGGCGAGGAAGCCGGCGATGCCCAGGGCCAATGCGAGGGTGTCGGGTGCATGCAGGGTCTTGCCGTGCACGCGCAGCATCAGGCTGGCGGTGTAGCAGCTCCAGGTGATGACCGCCATCAGCAGATGGCGGTTGGCGACGCGCAGGGCGGGGCTGTCGTTGGGAATCTTGATCAGCTCGACGAATCCCGCCGCCATGGTGGCGAGCGCGCTGACCGCGCCAATCAGCAGCAGGCCACCGGCGAAGCGCCAGGCCGGTTCGCCCCACCAGCGGCTGCCGACATCGGCGAGCGTCGCCAGCGTCCAGCAGGCGATGGGGAAATGGACCAGCGCGGGATGCAGCGGGTGTTTCATACGGCCAGCACGGCGCTCAGCAGGGTGAGGAAGCCGACCACGGCGACGCCGGCATGCACGAACACCACCGCCTTGGGCGCGACCCGGCCGCGCAGGTGGATCGAGGCCAAGAAGAATCCGCCCAGCGCGGCGAGGATCAGGATGGCGAGGGCGGCGGTGGCGCGCGCGGGCGCGTCGCCCTGCACGACGGTGAGAATCAGCAGGATCAGCCCGCTCGCGCCGAGCAGCGCGTGCAGTATGGAAATCGTCCAGGGCGCGAGATGGCCACGCAGTACGCGGCTGGCCAGGACGAGGCCGCCGACGGCGGCGATGGCGAAGACGATCAGGGCGGCGGTCAGCATGGTGGTCTCCTAGCGGGTGGTGGGCGAGCCATCGGCATCGCCGGAAGCGGATGGTCCCGGCGGCGACGCCTCCAGCCGCTTCAACACTTCGTCGGTCATGCGATCGCAGCGGGAGCCGAGGAAGGGAAAGGCATCGGTGAGCGTCGTCGCCAGGGTGTCCTGCAGGGCCGCGCGCAGTTGCCGGCGCGCACGGTACAGGCGGGTTTTCACGGTTTCCTCGCGCAGGTCGAGCGCGGCGGCGGTTTCCTCCACCGTGCACTCCTCGATTTCGCGCAGGACGAACACGATGCGGAACGGTTCGGGCAGTGCGTCGATGGCGTGTTCGACCAGGACGCGGATCTGCGCGCGGGTGGCGGTCGCGGCGGGATCCTCGTGGCCGAAACGGGAAGGGAACATCACCACGCGATCCTCGTGTTGTGCGGCTTCGATCTGATCCACGTCCACCGTGGCCCGGCGCTGGCGCAGGCGCCCGTAGGCGGCATTGAGCACGATGCGGGTCAGCCAGGTGAGCAGCGAGGCCTCGCCACGAAAGCCGTCGATCTTTTCGTAGGCGTGCACATAGGCTTCCTGGACGACGTCCTCGGCTTCGGCGTCGTCGTTGACCACGCCGCGCGCGACCCGGAACAGGCGCTGGTTGCAGCGCCGCATCACCTGGCGGAAGGCTTCGCGGTCGCCGCGCCGCACCCAGCCAACCAGGGCGGCATCGTCGAGGGCGGCGTAGTCCAGCGCCAGCGGGGTATGAACAGGGCTCATGAAATCTCCTCTCTTACCCATCGGATGCACGAGTGGCCGCGAGGTTCCCGCGCCGTGGCGGCACCCGTGGAAAACGGGTTGGGGCGGGGAGTGGGGACACCCTGCGCCCGCGGGGCGGATGGCGGCGTGGAGGCGTGAAGACGGTGCCGCTAAAGCGGCTCGCCCAGGTACAGCGTATGGCCCTGGTCGTCCTGGAGGATGGCCTCGCGGGTGTTCCAGGGCGTCTCGTGCACGTCCTTGACCAGCGGCACGCCGCGGGCCTTGAGCCCGGCGACGAACGCGGCCACGTCCCCGGTTTCCAGATACAGGTGGAAGTGGCCGCCGTCCTCCACCCAGGCGATGGACGGGTCGGGTTCGTCCACCTGTTTGAGATGGAAGACCTGCGCGCCGGCGCGGATGCCGACGTAGAAGTCCGCATAGTGGAACGCGACCTGGAAACCCAGGATGTCGACATAGAAACGGAGCGATGCGCGCAGGTCGGTGGTGCGCAGCTGCGGGATGACGCCAGTGATGGGCATGTTCGCCTCCGGAGGCCGCCTGGCCATCGAGGTGGAAACGGTGGGGCCGGGGCTTACCCTACACCTGGAATCGCTTCGCAGGGGGGGGCCGCCGATGCGCCTTCCGATGACGCATACTGCGGCGCCGGTCCGGCCCCCTGGAAGGAAGTCCTCGTGAAAGCGTGTCTTCGTCGCCTTGCCGTTGCCTCCCTGCTGATGCTGCCGTTTCCCCTGTTCGCCGCCGACGCCGCGCCGCGGCCGGAACTGCGGTTGTGGCGGCTGGACTGCGGGCAGCTGTGGACCTACAACCTGGACGAGTTGTCGGATACCCGCGCCTATGTGGGCCAGAGCAAACTGTTCGTCGGCAGTTGCTACCTCATCCGGCATGGCGACGAGTACCTGCTGTGGGACACCGGCCTTTCGCGCGAATACCTGGGCAAGCCGCTGGTTCGCGGCAAGGAGGATTCCACCGCGCTTTCCACGACGGTGGTGGAGCAGTTGGCGCGAATCGGGGTGAAACCCGCGCAGATTTCCAGGGTGGGCATCAGCCACTACCACTTCGACCATATCGGGCAGGCTGCGGAGTTCCCGCAGGCGACCCTGCTGATCGGTGCCGGCGATTACGCGGTGCTGGGCACGCCGGGCCACGAGGCGCGGACCAAGCAGTTCATGCCCTGGTTGGGCAAGGACGCCAAGGTGGAGAAGGTGCGTGGCGATCTCGACGTGTTCGGCGACGGCAGCGTGGTGATGCTGGACCTGCCCGGGCACACGCCGGGCCATCATGGCCTGCTGGTGAACCTGTCCAAGCGTGGGCCGGTATTGCTGTCCGGTGACGTGGTGCATCTGCACGAGAATCTCGATACCCATGGCGTGCCCTCGTTCAACACCGGTCGCGCGCAGTCGCTGGCCTCGATGGACCGCTTCGCCGAACTGGCGAAGAATCTCAAGGCGACGGTGATCATCCAGCACGAGGAAGCGGATGTGGGGAAGCTGCCGGTGTTTCCGGAGGGGGCGGAGTAAGGGTCTTTTCCTGGCGGGATGGCGCCGGGTGCAGAATGGGTCCCAGCCTGCTGGGACGACGGGATGCGGGACTGGATTAATTCGGAGAGATGCACGACTGGGTGCGCTCTTTTTCGTCGTCATCCCGGCGAAGGCCGGGATCCATCGTGATGTTGCTTTGAGCCAGCGCGTGCGGCTCGGAAGGTGGTTGTTCCCACGTTGCCGGCGGTCGCCTCGCGCGCGGTAATGCTCTCGGTATCCACAGATGGAACGTTTGCCGCGAAGCGACTGGGGTTCGTGTCGCCGATGGGGATTTTTGGTACGGGACATCCGTGTACCGACCCGAAAGGCGGTACGTCGTGCGTGATGCCCTGCGGGTTTTCAGATCGACGCCATCGCTGCGGAGGGGAGACCTCGGGAAGTGGCAGCAAAGTCTATGGTCTTGTCTTTGTCGGGCGCTGACGCGCGACGATGGCGTCGGTTATCACAGATGGTGCGCTTGCCGCGGGGCCTTACTTTCTTTGCTTGTGCAAAGAAAGTAAGCAAAGAAAGCACACCCCGGTCCTCGCGCCCCAACGGCTTTGCCGTTGGGGTTCGTGTCGCCGGTGGGAATTTTGGGACGGCACATCCCTGTGCCGACCCAAAACGCCGCGCGTCGTGCGCGGCGCCCTTCGGGTTTACCCACCGTCGCCACCGCTGCGGATGGGGCCCCTACAAAGCAAGAACAAAAGCCAAGGCCAAGGCCAGGGCAGCCAGTCCCGGCCGCAGGCTTCTGCTCTGCCGTTGCTGTTGCCCTGCTTTTGCTTTGGCCTTTCGGGCCCCCGTTCAGGCGTGGCAAGCGGGCCGGGTAAAACCCGCAGGGCGGCGCACAGGGATGTGCGCCGTTTCTGGCAGGGGCAGGATGCCCCTTCCGGAAATTCCCGGACCGATTGCGGACCCGGAGCGAAGCGCAGGGCACGCCGCCAGGGGTGTGTTTCTTTGGTTCCTTTCTTTGCACAAGCAAAGAAAGGGACGCCCCGCGGCGAGCGCACCATCTGTGAATACCAATAACAACACCGCGCAAGCGCCTCAACAACCAGAAGCGTACGGGTCCAGAAACAACCCCTGCGCGGGCTATTGGAACCTGTGCAAGGACGATGGGAAGATGGCCATCCGCCCTCCCTGGAATTCCGGGAAACCATCACAAGGAATGACATGCTGCCCAAACTTCCCGCCGCCTTGATCACCCTCCTCGCCATCCCCCCCGCCTTTGCCAACGACAAAACCCTCGAAGGCGCCTGGGAACTCCAGGGCGGCGAGTACGTCACCGAGGACGGGCAGACGAAGGACTATGCGGAAATGAAGTTCAACGGCCAGAAAGTGCTGGCCGATGGAAGGTTCTCCTTCACCATGCAGACCGGCGACAAGTTCTGGGCGGGCGGTGCGGGACGGTACGAAGCCGAAGGCGGTCAATACACCGAGAGGCTGGCGCAGCGGTCATTCGCAGCCGAGAACGGCGGCACGTATTCGTTCCGGTATCGCGTGGAAGGCGATGTGTGGCGCCTGGAGCGGTGGAAGGACGGCAAGCGGGTCGAATTCGAGGAGTGGAAGAAAGTCCGGCCCTGAGCGGAGGCGGCGTATCACCGCCTCCCTGCGCCTGAATCAGGTGTCGCTGTCCGGTTCGGCGGGCACGTGTTTGCGCGCTCCTGACGTGTGCGTTCCTGCCATGTGCGTTCCCGCCATGCTCGCGAACACGCCGTCACGGCGCACCCAGGCGTGGTACAGCGCCGCCGACAGATGCAGCAGCACGGTGGCGAACAGCAGGCGGGCACCCCAGCCGTGGGCGTCGCGCAGCCAGGCGTAGAGGGCAGGGTCCGGCGCCAGCAACGGTGGCAACTGCACGCCGCCGAACAGCACGATGGGATAGTTGCCCGCCGACAGCATGGCCCAGCCGATCAGCGGCATTGCCAGCATCAACGCATACAGCAGCCAGTGCGAGGCCAGCGCGGCGAAGGCCTGCCAGCGGGGAAGATCGTCCGGTAACGGGGGCGGGCGATGGCGCAGGCGATGGACCAGCCGCCAGATCGCCAGCAGCAGGATGGCCGCGCCCAGGGGGCGATGCAGCGCGATCAACCAGGGACGCTCGGACACCGAGGCGACCATGGCCACGCCGATGAACAGCATCGCCAGGATCATCAGTGCCATCGTCCAGTGCAGCACCCGCGCGATGATGTCGAAGGAGGCGGGGCGGTTCATCGCGCACCTCCCTTGCCGATGGCTTCGGGTGCCTGTCCGCGGCCGATTTCGCGCTCGCGGCGGTTGAACGACTGCGAATACACCGCCGAGCGCGCGGCCAGGATGGGGTCGTCCGAGGCGCGAATGCCGGTGGGCAGGATCAGCGGGTCGTAGTTGATGTCGCGGCAGGCGCCGGTGGCCTGTGGCTGCGCGGCGGTCAGCGACAGCGTACCGGCCACGATCTGCGCACGGCTGTCCGGCCAGGGTTGCGAAGGATCGTTGACCGGGTCGCCGGGTGCGGCCAGGGTCAGCACCAGATCCCACTGCAGGGGGCCCTGCGCCAGCCTTTGCGCCAGGTCTTCGGCGAGGAAGTCGGCGTCGGCCTGTTCGCGTTGCCGCGGGCTCAACGGCGCGAATGCCAGGTGTGGCCGCATCGACCAGCGCACGGCCTGTTCGTGACCGTCCGCGGCGATGAAGCGGAAGGCGTTGACGCCGTTGTACCGGGTGTTGCCCCAGCTGTTGGACCACGGTGCCGACTTGGCCCAGGCCAGGAACTTGCGCGCTTCCGGGTACTGCGCCACGAACGCCGCCATGCGCGCGGGGTCGGGTTTGCCGGTGGCCGGATCCGGCCGCGAGGCGAGCGTCTGCGCGTGGAAGCCCTGCGGGGTGGCGACGACGAAGAACGGAAAACTGTTCATCGCCATCCGCCATTGCTGGCCGTCGTCGCTGCGCAGCAGCAGCGCCATGCTGCGCACGCGTGCCTGCGCGTCGACGCCGTGCGGGTCACCCCCGCCGATCGACATCCGGCCCAGTACCGGCGTTTCCGCCTGGCGGAATACACGCGCCGAGGAGAGTGCGGCGGCCTGGCCGGAACTGCGGAACACGCCCGTGACGCACACGCCTTTGGCATGGGCGCGGCGGAAGCCCGGATGCGCTGGGCCATTGGCTTCGATGGCATTGGTCATGGCGGAGGCGGTCAGGCGGGAAGCGCCGCCCAGCCAGCCGGCGGTCCAGGCGAACGCGGCCGCCAGCGCGGCGGCGATCGCGCCGATGGCCAGCAAGGGCCATCCGCGGCGTCCGCCGGTGCGGGGAGAAGGGGATGAAGGGGGGCTCACGGTGGGCTCCTGGCGATGGGACTGGGAATAAGACGCCCCGGGCGGCCGGTTTATTCCCGCCACTCCTTGCGCATGCGGATGGAATAATCCGGGCATCGGGTGCGTCTTACGCCAGGACCCGTGCCGAAACGATGACGATGGATGCTTCCGACGACCCGCGCCTGAGCGCGCTCCTGCCCCGGCTGCGGCGCTTCGCGCGCTCGCTGGCTGGCGATGGCGCGGACGACATCGTGCAGGCGGCGCTGGAGCGCGCGCTGCGGCGCTGGGATTCGCGTCGCGACGACGAGGCCCTGCAGGCCTGGCTGTTCGCGATCGTCTATCGCCAGTTCGTGACCGAACACCGGCGCGCGCGACGCTGGCAGCGGGTGATGGAGCTGTTTGGCGCCGAACCCGTGGACCCGTCGCCCTCGCCCGAGCGCATCCATGAGGGGCAGGCGGTGCTGGCCGCGTTCGCGCGGTTGCCGCCGGATCATCGCGCGCTACTGCTGCTGGTCAGCGTGGAAGGTTTCAGTTATCGCGAGGCGGCGGACATGCTTGGCCTGCCCATTGGCACGGTGATGTCGCGGCTGTCGCGCGCGCGCGAAAGGCTGCGCGCGCTGACCGATGACACCCCGTCGCCCCGCACCCTGAGGGTACTCAAATGAATCGCTGGTCTCCCACCGAAGAAGAATTGCACGCCTACGTCGATGGACGCCTGGCCGCGGAGCGCCACGAGATGGTGCGGCAATGGCTGCGCGGACAGCCCGGGCAGGCGGCGCGGATCGAGGCGTGGAAGCACGATGCGGAAGCACTGCGCGCAGGCTGGGCCCGGGATCTGGAGCCGGCCGTGCCGGCCGCGTTGCAGCCGCATCGCCTGCGCGCGCAATTGCGCCGCAGGCGCCGCGCCCGCCTGGGCATTGCCGCCAGTTGCCTGCTGGCGCTGGGGGTGGGCGGCATCGCCGGTTGGCAGTGGCGCGACATGCGCTTGATGAAGGAGCAACTGCCGATGGCAGACGCGGTGGCCGCGTATCGCCTGTTCGCCAGCGACGGCGGGGCGGTCGCGGGCGACATCGCGCCGGCAGCATTGAAGCCATGGCTGCGCACGCATTTCGGCGCGGCCGGAGAGATGCCGGATCTGAGCGCGCAGGGCTTCCGTTTGCAGGCGGGGCGCCTGTTGTCCACGACGGAAGGCGCGGCGGCGATGCTGGTTTACGAGGATGCGCACGGTGCGCGCATCGGCCTGTATCTGCGGCCGCGCACGCCACGCAACACCACGGGCGAACGTCGCGACGGCCGGTTGCTGGCGCAGTACTGGGCCGAAGGCGATACCGCGTTCGCGCTGGTCGGCCCGGCCACGCAGGGCAGGATGCGCGAGATCGCGCCGCTGCTGCGGGGCGGTTGATCCGGGGGATGTTGCTGCTGGGACCTGGCGAAAAGCAAATCTCCCGTGGTCCCCCTTTTTCAAACGGGGCCGATGCCTGCCTGGCGCGATGGCATGTGGAAGCCAGGTGCCGCCCCTTGGGGCGGTTACCCCAAAGTGCGTACTTGTGCGATGGCGAGCGGGCTCCCAAGAATGCCGCTCCCCACCCGATGCGGCGAACCGCACAAGGACACCTGCATGACCCATGTACTCCACGTCAGTGCCTCGCCCGGCGGCGAGGGTTCCCGTTCGAAAGCGCTGGCAAACGCATTCCTCGACGCCTGGAAAAACGCGCATCCCGACGACACGCATGAAACGGTGGATGTCTGGAATCTGGACCTGCCCGAGTTCGACGCGTCGATGATCGCCGCCAAGTTCGCGGTGCTGCGCGCGCAGGACGCCACCCCGGAACAGCAGGCGCAGTGGGATCGCGCGGTGCAGGTCTCGCGGCAGTTCAACGCCGCCGACGTCTACGTCTTCAGCGTGCCGATGTGGAACTACGGCCTGCCGTACCGGCTCAAGCACTACATCGACATCGTGACCCTGCCCGGGCAGAACTGGCGCTGGTCGCGCGGCGAAGGCTACCAGCCGCTGCTGGGCGGCAAGCGCGCCTTCCTGATGTATTCCAGCGCGGGCGATTTCTCCGAAGGTGCGGTCACCCAGTACGAGGATTTCCAGAAGCCCTACCTGCGCCAATGGTTGCGCTTCCTCGGCATCGAACCGGCAGGCGAGATCGCATTGGCACCTACCTTGACCGACCCGGATCATCTTGCGCGGGTGCGCGAGGATGCCATCGCGCGGGCACGGGTGCTTGCGACCCGGTCGTGAACCGGGCGCAAGCGGACGTGGCCGTGCTATTCCTCCTCTTCTTCCGCCGGTTCGCGATCGCGCCGGGGATCGGGTTGCGGGGCGGGATCTTCACGCCCGGCCAGCGGCCGGGACTGCGGGTTCGCGTTCATGGGCTGGCTCCGGTGACGCGCGGCGGTCGCCGCGCGCAGCAACGCTGCGCCGGGTGCCATGAAAATCCCGTGACCTGGAGACATCCGCCGCCTCATGTTCTCGTAACCGGATGCTGCCTACGGTGGCCAAGTCCGCAACGAGAGGAGGAAATCCGATGATCATCGAAGAGATCATGACCCGCGACGTGGCGACCATCCGTCCGGAGCAGTCCCTGCTCGACGCCGCCGAACTCATGCGCAGCCGGGACGTGGGCAGCCTGCCCGTGCACGAGAACGACCGGTTGATCGGCATGATCACCGACCGCGACATCGTGGTGCGCGGCCTGACCGACAAGGACATCACCGGCAAGACGGTGCGCGACGTCATGTCCGAGGAAGTCATGTACTGCCGCGCTGGCGATCAAGTGGAGTCGGTTGCCACCAACATGGCCGATCTGGAGATGCGGCGCTTGCCGGTGGTGGACGAAAACAAGCGCCTGGTCGGTATCGTGTCGCTGGCCAACATGATGCATTCCAAGCGTACCGCCGCGCAGACCATGGGGCGCGGGGTGGCCACGCCGCACTGAGGTCCCCCGCCCGCGATGGCGGACGGAAAACGGTGGAACCCGCGACCGGCGGCGCCGGACGGTGCGGCCGGTTCCGTGCCTATTGCATGCACCACCATGCGCCGAGCACCAGCGCGAGCAGCGAAACCATGGCGAACAGGCTGAGAACGGCGGATCGAAGCGTGCGAAGACGATAACGCATCACGGGCAGCTCCATCGGGAAGCTGCACGGAGGCTCCGGGATCACGGTTGGATTGCACCGAGTGCCCGGCGAGGGTAGCGCGGTGCGTGTGAAGGCGAGTTTCCCTGTTTGTCCCGGTACGGGAGTACTGCCGGTGCGGGAGGCGAACTGATAGGCTCTGTGCTCCTGGGAAAGCTGGAATGGATGATGAAATCGGCTCCGCGCATGGTTGCGAGCCTGTTGTTGCCGCTGGGCCTGGTGGCTTGCCTGCATGCAGTGACGGATGCAGGGTCGGGCATGGCGGGTTCGCCACAACTCCCCGATTGGCTGCGCGCGAAGATAACCGACTACGAACGCCAGCCGGCGCGGCAGGCGCCCAGCACGATCTGGCGAATCACCCACCAGGGCCAGCCGGCGTACTACCTGGTGTCACCCTGCTGCGATCAGTTCAATCCACTGCTGGATGCCAACGGCAGGGAAATCTGCAGTCCGTCCGGCGGCTTCACCGGTGCCGGCGATGGAAAGTGCCCGCGGCCGATGGATGCGGGTACCGATGCGGTCCGGCTGTGGGCACACCCGGAACAACAGGATCCACCCACGACGCCCCCGGGCCTGGGCGCTCCGTGAAGCGTCCCCGGCCATCGGCGAGCGCGCCACGATGGGCTGGACTAAGATAGCTCGCAGCCTGTTTCTTCCCCGGGTCCCGTCATGGTCCATGCGTTCCTGGCTTCCGTCCTGATCTTCGCCGCCGTGGTGATGCTGCATGTCCAGCACAGCCGGGCCGGTGATCGGCTCCTGCAGCGATCTTTCGACGGGCTAACCTTTCCGGCCGAGACCGGGACGCTGCGGGTGGCCGATATCACCGTGGTCAAGCGGGTGACCCACGATGTCTCGCGCCACAGCGATCATGCGCCATTGGCGGCCCTCTGGTATTGCGTCGGCCCGGGCCCGAGCTATTACGTGGCGGTCGCGCAGTACGTGCGCAACGGTTGGCGGAGCGGACGCTACGACTGGGTCGTGCGCCCGCTCGATGCGGAGCGGATGCGCGGCGAGCTGGGCAGCGATCAGGAAGCCCTCCACGCGGCATTCGGGGATCACGTGGAAGGCGTGCTGCGCGCCTGAGCGCGGAGGGCTGGTCTCAGGCGGCCTGCGCATCGCGGTGCTTGAGCACGCGATCGATCAATCCCCATTCCATGGCCTCGTCGGCACTCATGTAGTGGTCGCGGTCCAGCGTGCGCTCCACTTCCGCGCAGCTGCGTCCGCAGTGCTCGGCGTACAGGCGGATCACGCGCTCCTTGGTTTTCCGCATCTCCTCGGCGTGGATGAAGATGTCCGAGGCCTGGCCCTGGAAGCCGCCCAGTGGCTGGTGCACATGCAGGCTGGCGTTGGCCAGCGCCTTGCGCTCGCCGGGTTCGCCGGCCATCAGCAGGAAGGATCCCATCGATCGCGCCGTCCCCATGCACAGCGTATGCACCGGCGCCTTGATGTATTGCATGGTGTCGTACATCGCCAGTCCGGCGGTGATCAAGCCGCCCGGCGAATTGATGTAGAGATGGATGGGCTTGTCCGGGTTCTCCGCTTCTAGGAACAGCAGTTGCGCGCACACCAGCGCGGAGACGGTGTCGTTGACCTCGCCATTGAGGAAGATGATCCGTTCGCGCAGCAGGCGCGAATAGATGTCGAAGGAACGTTCTCCCCGGCTCGACTGTTCGAGGACCATGGGGACGAGCTGCATCGTTTCGCGCATGCGCGAACTCCTGGTTTCCGGACGGTGGAGGGAACGCACGGCCTCAGGCCGCGCGCATGAGCACGGGAGCGTCGTCGTTGGCGGCCGGCGCGATGGAGGCACCGCGCGCATCCGGCGGCGCGTGGATGATCCGCAACGTGCTGCCGCCATTTTCATTGGGGAGGATCCGGAAGGTCACGACGCTTTCGAGAAAGGGCGGTTCCTCCTCGCGCACCCGGTAGCGGATTTCCTCCTCGCCGGAGGTGGACACCGGGACGGCGTCGGCCAAGGCGCCTTCCGGCAGCCATTGCTCGCGGAACGCGGGAATGCTGATGGCGCGCCAGACCTGGGCCGGCGGCGCATCCAGGTCGTATTCGAGCACCAGCCCGGCGTCGCCGGTTGGCGTTTCGGTCGCGGAGTCGTTCATTGGTCCATGTCCTTCAGCAGCGCCTTCAGGGCATCGATCCGGGCCGGCCAGTAGGCGCGGTACTTCGACAGCCAGCGCGCGATCAGTGCGAGACCGTCCGGATCGACTTCGTAATTCATGAACCGGCCCTCGCGCTCCTCGCGGACCAGGCCCGCATTGCGCAGGACGGCCAGGTGCTGGGACATCGCCGGCTGGCTGATGTCCAGGCCGCTGCGCAGGGAACTGGCATTCATGCGACCCGCCGCCAGCTTCTCGAAGATCGCGCGGCGGGTCGGATCGGCCAGGGCCTTGAAGATGTCGTTTTCGACCATGCGCAACACATTAGCGACTGCTTATGTGTTGCGCAAGTGCCTTCGCACGGGCGGGGCGGGCGGTTAGAAAGTGACCTTCACCGACGGCGCGCTGCGCTTCGCTTCACCGTGGTAGACGGCTTCGATGTTGTTGCCGTCGGGATCCAGCGCGAACGCGCCGTAGTAGCCCGGATGGTAGGCGCGTTCGCCGGGCGCGCCGTTGTCGCGGCCACCATGCGCCAGCGCGACGCGATGGAAGGCCTCCACCATCGCGCGATCCCGCGCCTGGAACGCCAGGTGGTGGCGGCCGGTGAGCTCGCCCTGCGCGGCCTCGCTGCTGGCGGTGGACACGAACAGCTCGTCGGCCCAGAAATAGTCTTCGCCGCTGCCGCTCATCGGAATCTCCAGCACATCGAAGACAGCCTGGTAGAAACGGCGGCTGGCATCCAGATCGCGCACCACCAGTTGCAGGTGATCGATCAGGCGCCCGCGGTGGAGTTCGTTGGTTTCCATGGAGGATCTCCCGTGGTGGCGTGGAGCCGTCTTATAGCATCGGCGGGCGGCGTGCCGCTTCACGATTTCTTCAAGCCGTTGCCGCGAAGTTTCAAGGCGGCGGGGAGATGGCGATGCAGCGCGGACGGGTCCCGCAGGAAAGGCTGGCGCGGCTGCGCGTCCTGTGCCTGGAACTGCCGGCGGTATATGAAGAGGCGGCCTGGGCGGGAACGCGGTGGATGATCGGCAAGCGCAACTTCACCCACGCGGTGATGATCGAGCGTGGCCGGCCACCGCCTACGCGCGCGCGGCCGCCTCGCCGGGGCCGCTGGCGGTGGTGACGTCCCGGGTGCCGCGGGCCGATGGCGATGCGTCGCGCTTCCGCCAGCGCCCTTACTTCAAGCCGCCATGGTGGCCGGACATCGTCGGCATCGGCCGGGACGCGGACACCGATTGCGATCGGGTATCCATGCACGTGATCGCAAGCTATCGCCTGCTGGCACCGAAAGCGCTGTTGCGCTGAACCGCATGTACGACGCCGCGCGCCTCAGGGCGCGCGCAACATCGCCTCGATATGCGCGCGAAGATCGGCCTGCATGTCGGCGCTGAAATCGTGGGCGACGCCCGGATAGGGCGTGAGGGTCGCATCGAATCCACGCGCATGCAGGGTCTGCACCGCCGCGCGGGTAGGGCCAAGCGGGACCGTCGCATCGTCGCTGCCGTGCAGGGCGCGCAGCGGCGGGCAGTCCGCGGTACAGGCCGGACGGGCCGGCAGCCAGTCCGGCAGCAGCCGTGCCGCGACCGGGAAGGCGGCGCGGAAATGGCCGGGATGATCCAGCGCCAGCAGGAAGGCCAGGTCGCCGCCGTAGGACACACCGGTCACGATGGCCTTGCCGGAGCCGGGGTAGCGCGACTCCACTGCCTGGATGAAATCGAACAACCGGCGTTCGACATCGCGGGTGACGACGGCCTGCTCGTCGGTGGACCGTTGGCCATGGCCCTGCGGAAACCAGGAGTGCCCTTGGGGACGGGGATACGGTCCTTCCGGCAATACCACGCGGGCCGGCACCTTCAGATCCTCAAAGGCATCGACGAGCACTTCCGGTCCCGCGCCCGAGTAGTGCAGGGCGACGATCAACGGCAACGGCTGCTCCGCGCCACCGCCGCCGGTCTCGAACACGAGCTGGCGCAGGCCGCCGGCATGTTCCTCGCGAGGGGCCGGCGTCCGTGCATCCGCCTCCGGTGCGACTGCCAGCAAGAGCGGAACCAGCAAGGACATGAACAGGCGCATGGCAGACGACCTCCGCGAATGAACCGCCACGCTAGCGTCGATGCGGGTGGGCCGCAACGCGGTCCCTTGCCGATTTGACCTGTTCGTCACTGCGCAGCGCGCAGGGTATGGCCTCTGCCGACCCCTGCGCGCCGGTCCGGAGAAGTACGATGAAGAGCGCGACCCGTCATGTGTTGCTGTTGGCCGGCATGTTGTGCCTGTGGGCCGGTGCCTATTCCCTGGGGCGAAGCAGTCCGTCTGAGCCCACCCTGCCGCGCGACCGTGCCTTACCGGCGGGCGAAGTGGGCGTCCTCACGGAACCGGGCGGGCATGCGCCGGACGCGCCGGGTACCGGCATCGCCGCCCGCACGGTAGGTGCGGATCTGGTCATGCGGGTGCATGCACCGGGTCTCAGGACGGGAGTCGGGGGACGCATGCGCGGTCATGCTGCGCCTGCTTCTTCGCCACGCCCCCGTCCCGGACCCGGTTAGCGGCCCCTGCACTCAGGCAGCCTGCAGTTGCGCGACCTGCGCCAGCGCCTGGCGTAGGGCGACGTCGGCGCGTTCCGGACTGATGCGCACGCCTTCCGCACCGACCACCTCCAGGCGGGTGACGCCCAGGAAGCCGAAGAACGCGCGCAGGTAACTTTCCTGGTGTTCCAGCGCGGCCATCGGGCTTTCCGGCCCATAGAAACCGCCGCGCGATGACGCGACGATGACGCGCTTGTCGCCAAGCAGACCCTCGACGCCGTTGGCGCCATAGCGGAACGTCCTGCCCGGCACGGCGAGTGCGTCGAGCCAGGACTTGAGCTGGCTGGGTATGCCGAAGTTGTACATCGGCACGCCGATGACCAGGATGTTCGCGGCCAATACCTCGTCCAGCGCGGCGGCCAGTGCACGTGCCGCCGGTGTCGGCGCGGCTACCAGATCGACGGCCATCGCGTCTCCCGAAAACTGCGGCAAAGGCGTGGCGACGACGTCGCGATATGTCAGCTGCGCGTCCGGACGCTGTTCGCGCAGGCGGGTTACGATGGCCGAGGACAGCGAACGGGTGACGGACTGCTCGCCTTGGATACTGGAATCGATGTGCAGGATGTTCATGCGTGATTGCTCTGGTGGGGCGCATGAAACTATTGGCGTACCGCCATTCCTTCAAGAAGGATGCTTTTCAATACCGAGTATGGAAAACCAGACTACCCCCTGCACGGAATCCTACGATGAGGTCGTGGTTCTCCACGCTGAAATCCGCACCGCCATCCAGTCGATCGGCGGCAAATGGAAGCTGGAGGTCCTCTGGCTGCTCGGCCAGCGCATGCATCGTTTCAACGAGCTCCGGAGAGCGATTCCCGGCATCACCCAGCACATGCTGACGCAGCAGCTGCGTGAACTGGAAGCGGATGGACTGATACATCGAACGGTGTATCCGGAAGTGCCGCCGCGGGTGGAATACACGCTTGCCGATCACGCGCGCCGGCTGCGCCCGGTGTTCGACGCGCTGTTCACTTGGGTGGCCAGCGGGAAGCCGGATCCGGCCACCCCGGCGTGACGACCGCGGGCTGCGTGGCCTGCGGTGGCCCACTGGGGCATGCCGAACGGCGGGAGCGACGCAAGTCGCGACGCGCACCCGAACCACGGCAGCCTGTCCCTGCCTTGCGTTCTTTTTCCCGGGCGCCGTCCGGCCTAGGCGTTGCCAGCCGCCAACGCGCCCAGTCGAAAGCCAAGCTGGAACGCCGCCTGTGGATCCCGGTGGCGCACACTGCCGGCCTGGCTGTCCGGGAGCGCGTCCAGATCCAGCCGGAAGTGCGCATCACCCCGCTCGCCCGCCGCGTATCCCAGTTCGTACGCGCAACCCGCGCATCGATGGCGGCCCGGATAACCCTGGTCCTCGGGCAGCGACTCGAAGCGGACGTCGTAGCGGTGCGCCTGATTGCAGATGCTCATCGGATCGTCCCTGTGTCGTGAGGGCTTCCCGCTGGAAGCGCTGCCATTCCATCCACTTGCGCGTCGTGGCGCAAGTGGCGCGGCAAGTGGCGCCGACGCCAGGGTCGGCATCGGCGCCGTCATGGATTCACTGCCAGGCTGAAATCCGCAAGCGCACCTTGCCGCGGATGCCCGGCACGCTGGGCTGCCGGCTGCCGTTGGCGGCGACCGTATGGCTGTCGAAGGGAATGGCGATTTCCACTTCCTCGCCGCTGATCTTCTTTGCGTCGATCTCGGTGTGCGCCGCCGCCACGCCGGCGTCCTGCCAGGCGTAGCTGATCTTCCACTTGCCACCGGCCTGGGTCGGTGGCGTCAGGTCGAGGATCAGGGAATTGCGGAATAGATAGCCGCCCTCGTAGTGCTCGTTGATCCACAGCTTGCGTTCGATCTCGTAGTCCGGCACGCGCACGCCCAGGGTCATGCCGTAGGACAGGGAACGACGGTCGGGATTGACCCGCGCGCGGTTGGCCAGGAACACGCTGGAAAGATAGTGCGACCTCTGCTGTTTCCATTCGGCCTGCGAGAAGCACGAGACCGAATCCTCCTCGGACATGCGCCGGGTCAGGTACCACAGCTTGCCGCGCGGGGACGCGAGTGCCTCGACCTGGTACAGCGCGTCGACCTGGCGGCCCTGATCGACCGCCTTCTGCACGGGCTCGGGCAGGCGGATTTCGTCCACGTCCAGCCACACGTCCACGCGGACGTCGCCGAACAGGAAACGGGCCAGGTTCTGGAACGCCTCCTCGCTGTTGACGATGCCGAAGAATCCCGAATGCGCGCGGTAGGCAAACGCCTTGGCGCAATACGCGCCGATGGAACCGTCGGCATTCAGGCCGCGCAGGGTCGCGTTCTTGATCAGCACCAGGCCATCGCTGCCATGCCCGACGAAGGTCCGCGAGAGCCCGGCGGCGGTGGTGTAGTCCATCCGGTTGGTGCCGACCATGCAGAACACCCGCCGCGACGGGAACCGATCCTCGGGAATCAGGTCCACGCGCTTGTGCTGCTTGGCCGCCGCCTTGAGATCCAGGTATTCCGGCATCCGCTTGTCGCGGTCGAAATTGTTCATGTCGAAGGCCGACAGCCATTGCGGCACGTTGACCCCGGCCACGTCGATGCCGTTGTGCGGGGTGGCGTAGGTGAACAGCTTGTCCACGTACCTGCGCGCCTGTTTCGGATCCAGGGCCGGGTTCTGCAGGAAGGCGCGGCAAACCAGCCCGCCCATCGAATGGGCAACCAGGTAGCAGCGGAATTCGGCCGGCTTCACGCCGTTGTCGGGATTGCCGCAGATGAGGTCCCGGGTCTTGACGATCAGATCGCCCAGCTCGCGGGCGAAGGTCTCGATCTTCGGCGTGGTGCCGGTACCGAACAGGCCCGAGGCATTGTCGTAGTAGCGGTGGATGATGATGGAGCGGCTGCCCAGGCGGTTGCGGGTCGGTTGGCCCTCGGCGTCGGTCTCCCACTCCGGATCCAGGATGTCGCGGCCGTCCTCGTAGACATCCGAATAGCCGAACTCGGACATCAACCGCACGATCGGCGATTCGAACACGTACTTGCGCGGCTTGCGCGAAGGATCCGAGACCGCGCGATACACGGTCGAACCCAGGTTGAATCCGCAGAACGGGTCCGCGGTGGTCTCGTCGATTTCACCGCGGGTCATCGCATAACCGCGGACGTAGATGATCGGGTAGTAGGGCGCTTCCATCTTGGCCATCGTGAACTCCTGTCGGCGGGGAACGTAGCGCGGGACAGCTTAGTCCCAGAGATGGCTACGGATTTGGACGCCGGTCACGGCCATGCCGTCTTCAGTGGCGCGCGGCCTCGTCGGCCAGGCGCCGGCAGAATGCGGCGGTGGCATCGTCCATGGGGAAGCAGCATTCGATGCGCAGTTCGTCCAGGGTGACGTCGCGTGGTGCGGCGAACACGGTGATGCTGGAGAAGAACTGCAGGCGCTGGCCATCGCGTTCGAAGATGGTGGTCAGCAAGGGGGAAGGCCGCTGGCCGGGATCGCGCTGGCGCCAACCTTGCGGCACGCCGGGATGGGCCAGGATTTCAGCCAGCAGCTGTCGCGGCACCGGATCCGAGGGATGCGCGGCGATCTCGTTGTGCAGATGGTGGATGAGGTCGCCGGCCACGTCCTCCCAGTTGACCAGTGCCGCGCGCAGATCGGCCGGATCGAACACGTGCCGCAGCATGTTGGCGTGCGGGCTGGCGCGCCCGGCCAGCAGGAAACCGTTGACGCGCGCGGCGGCGGCGTTGGCCTGCACGATGTCCCAGTGCCGGTTGATGACGAACGCCGGATACGGTTCCTGCTGGGCGATGATGAAATCGATGGCGCGCTGGATGCGGGCCAGCTCGGGCGCCGCCAGCGGCGTTTCCGGATAGTGCGCCGCGTAGCCCGCCGCCTGCAGCAGGACGTTGCGTTCGCGCAGCGGCAGGCCCAGCGCGTCGGCCAGCCGCACCACCATCTCACGGCTCGGCCGGGACTTGCCGGTTTCCACATAGCTGAGGTGGCGCGCGGAGATGTCCGCCGCCAGGGCCAGGTCCAACTGGCTGAAGCGGCGCGTGGTACGCCATTCGCGGAGCAGGGATCCCAGGCCGTGGGCGGGGGTGTCGGGCGCGATGTTCATGGCGGCGAGCATAGCGGCGCGATGGTCATCGTCGCCATGACCTCCGAGGTAATTGAGCGCGGATGTGGACACGCCCATCCTGCCGCCACCGGATGACGGCATTGGAGAACGAAGATGCAACGCAGAGACGTGTTGAAGCTGGGAATGGGCACGATGGCGGCGGTGGCCGCCGGTTGGACCGGACGTGCCTGGAGCGGCGGTCTGGTGGGCGGCGGGGGAGCCGCCGCCGGGATGGGAACGCTCGACGCGGTCGCATGGGCAGCCGCGCGGCAATGGACGCGGACGCCGTTCGGCCGGATCGCCCACGTGGAGCGCGGCAGCGGCCCGGCCGCGCTATTCCTCCACGGTTTCCCGCTCAACGGTTTCCAGTGGCGCGGCGCGCTGGAGCGGCTGTCCGCGCATCGACGCTGCATCGCGCCGGACATGCTGGGACTGGGCTACACCGAAGTGGCTGAGGGCCAGGGCGTGACTCCGGCCGATCAGGTGCGGATGCTGGCGGATCTGCTGGATCGGCTGGGCGTGGACAGCGTGGATCTGGTCGCCAACGACAGTGGCGGCGCGGTGGCGCAGCTGTTCGCGGTGGCGCATCCGCGGCGGGTGCGCAGCCTGCTGCTGACCAACTGCGACGCCGAGACCGATTGCCCGCCGCCGGCGCTGAAGCCGGTCATCGAGCTGGCACGCGCGGATCGCTTCGTCGCCGAATGGATGGCCCCGTGGCTGGCGGATCACGCGCTGGCGCGCTCGCCGCAGGGACTGGGCGGCATGACCTTCACATATCCGCACAACCCGACCGACGAGGCGATCGAGATGTACCTGCGTCCGCTGGTCGAGCATCCGCCGCGCACGCACGCCTATGCCATCGGCCTGGACAGCAACGTGCTGGCCGGCGTGGAGGCCACCCTGAAACGCAGCCGTTTTCCGACCCGCATCCTGTGGGGCACCGGCGACGATATCTTCTCGAAGAACAGCCCGGACTACCTGGCCGGCGTGTTCGGCGACTCGCGCGGCGTGCGGCGCGTGGAAGGCGCGCGCCTGTTCTGGCCGGAGGAGTTTCCGGAACTGGTCGCGGAGGAAGCCCGCCGCTTGTGGGGCGTGTAACGGCGTCCCCACCTTCCGTCGCCGCCCGTCGCGGCTCACGCCGCTCCTGCAGCCATTCCTCCCCTGCGTTGTAGGATCCCCGGCAACGCAACAAGGTCATGGCGCATGTACGGCAAGGTATTGGTGACGGGCAGTTCCGGGCATCTGGGCGAGGCGCTGGTGTCCACCCTGCAGGCGCAGGGACATGACGTGGTGGGCGTGGATCTGCTGCCCGGTCCGCACACGCACCGGGTGGGCACGATCGCCGATCGCGCGTTCGTGCGCGAAGCGATGGCCGGCGTGGACGTGGTGCTGCACCCGGCCACCCTGCACAAGCCGCACGTGGCGACTCATTCGCGGCAGGCATTCATCGACACCAACCTGACCGGCACGCTCAACCTGCTGGAAGAGGCGGTGGCCGGCGGCGTGCGCGCGTTCGTCTACACCAGCACCACCAGCGTGTTCGGCGATGCACTGGTGCCGCCGCCCGGCGAGCCGGCGGCCTGGATCACCGAGGATGTGCGGCCGGAACCAAAGAACATCTACGGCGTCACCAAGGCCGTGGCCGAGGATCTGTGCCAACTGTTCCAGCGCAACCAGAAGCTGCCCTGCATCGTCCTGCGCACCTCGCGCTTCTTCGCCGAGGAAGACGATGACCGCAACGCGCGGGCGCGCTTCACCGACGCCAACCTGAAGGCCAACGAGTTCCTGTACCGGCGGGTCGACATCGAAGACGTGGTGGACGCGCACCTGCGCGCCGTCGAACGCGCGCCCGCGCTGGGTTTCGGCCGCTACATCATCAGCGCGACCACGCCGTTCGGTCAGGAAGACATGCCGCGCCTGCGCGGCGACATGGGAAGCGTGCTGCGTGAGCGTGTGCCGGCGTTCGAGGCCGAGTATGCGCGATGCGGCTGGCGCCTGCCGGCCGGCATCGACCGCGTCTACGTCAATGCGCGGGCGCGCGAGGAACTGGGCTGGCGGCCCCGCCATGATTTCTCCACCGTGCTGCGGCGCGTGCGCGAGGGCGGCGAGGTACTCAGTCCGCTGGCGCAGCGCATCGGCGCCAAGGGCTATCACGCCGAATCGTTCGAGGACGGACCGTATCCGGTCGAAAGCCACTGAGCGACGGCATGGCCGCCGTGGTCGCCTGCGCGAACAGGCGAGGGTGATGACGCCCGCGGGCGGACGTCATCACCGCATCCTTCTCCCGCTATGGGAGAAGGCAAGAAGCAGCGATCACCCGAACAGCTTGTTGCTGACTTCGGCGATATGACGCCCCTGGTAGCGCGCGCCTTCCAGTTCGTTGTCGCTGGGCTGGCGCGAACCGTCGCCGCCGGTGATGGTGGTGGCGCCGTACGGGCTTCCGCCCGTGACTTCGTCCAGGCGCATCTGGCCCTGGAAGCTGTAAGGCAGGCCGACGGTGACCAGGCCGAAGTGCAGCAGGTTGGTCAGGATCGAGAACAGGGTCATTTCCTGTCCACCGTGCTGGGTGGCGGTGGAGGTGAACGCGCCGCCGACCTTGCCGTTGAGCGCACCCTTGGCCCACAGGCCGCCGGCCTGATCCAGGAAGTTGGCCATCTGCGAGGCCATGCGGCCAAAGCGGGTGCCGGTGCCGACGATGATCGCATCGTAGTTCGCCAGATCCTCGATCTTCGCGATCGGGGCGGCCTGGTCGAGCTTGTAGTGCGAGGCCTTGGCGACGTCTTCGGGCACCAGTTCGGGCACCCGCTTGATGTCGACGGTGGCGCCGGTGGAGCGCGCGCCTTCGGCGACGGCTTCGGCCATCTTCTCGATATGGCCGTAGGCGGAGTAATAGAGGACGAGGATCTTGGACATGGAAATCTCCACGGGTGGCAGGAGGGGGAGCCGGTCGCGATGCGGCAAGCGCGGTGACTATAGGCCAGCCGCCATCACCGGATTGAGGCCCGTGGCGGAATTGGATTGTTCCATCCGTGCGGATAGTGGGGGCGCTGTCACCTCGGCTGACACGCTATTGGTGGCGACACGGCAGCCAAGGTCTTGGCCAGGACAGCTTGCCCGATGGCGTCAACGAGGATGGCGCTCGACGTTGCGGTTGAGCTTGTAGTTGATGTAAAGCGAAGAAAACAGGAATGACCAGAATCCGTGAAACCAGTCAGCCGAAGCACGGGGATAGCCGTAGTAGGCATTCATATGGCCGCCGAACCGGATTGACCAGATCGAATGCATCAGCACCCAGATCAGACTCAGGATGCCGCCGAGGGTATCGAGCGCGTCCGCGGTGCGGTCGCTGAGGGGAAGCAGAAGCAGCGCCAAGGTTGGAATCAGCGATACATACGCCATGATCAATACGCCCGTCGCGGACGCCAGCAACGACCTGGCCGTTTCGTCCGGCAAGAAAGGCGCCAATGTGCGCGTCTGGCGCAACGCGTAGTGGCCGTAGTACACACCTGCCGTGATGCACGCCAGGAACAGCAACCACCAGGTGCTCGGGTGATGGAGTCTGGCGATGGGGTCGCCGCTGAGGAATGAGGTGTGCGGAGAGTCGGACGATGTCGTGTTCATGAAGCCGGTTCGGGAAACCGGCCACTTTAGGACCGGACCGCGGGGGCCTGTATCGGAAACATCCGAATCTGCGACGCCCCCGCTGCGCGGGCGTGGGCCAGCGCGCATGGCCGCAATATCCCGCCCGTCCGCCCGGCCATGCCGGCCGGCAGGCGCGCGGCGCGACGTACTTTGCTACATTCGGCCATCCTCGATGGCGGCAGGGTCGGGCGCCGGGCGACCTTCCGGATACGGATACGCCTTCCCCATCGCGGCATTTGTCCACGGAAGAACGATTGCCCATGCCAGCAGCCGATGCACCGGTCAGCCCCGAAGATCGCCATCACCTCATCGACGCCCTGCGCGGCTTCGCGCTTGCCGGCGTGCTGCTCGCCAACCTGGGTTATCTCAGCCTCTACAACCTGCTGACCGAACCGGCGCGCGCCGCCTTGCCAACCGCCCGTTTCGACACGGTCGCGATCGGTGTGATCGAATGGCTGGTCAGCGCCAAGGCCATCACCGTGTTCTCCCTGCTGTTCGGATTGGGATTTGCCATCCAGATTGAGCGTGCGCAGGCGCGCGGCGCGGGAATGTCGCGTTTCGTGCGCCGGCTGTGCTGGCTGCTGGTGATCGGCACGGCGCACAGCTATTTCATCTGGTGGGGCGACATCCTGATGACTTATGCGCTGATCGGCCTGCTGCTGGTGCTGTTCCGGCGCGCGTCCGATGGCGCGCTGCTGTGGGGTGGCCTGTTCATCGCGCTGGTCCTGCCCACCCTGCTCGTGCCCTGGCTGGGCGGGGGATTTCCCGGCCTGCCACCACGCAGCGAGATCGATGCGTCGACCCTGCAAGCTTTCCGCACGGGCGACTGGCAGCGGGTGTTCGCCGCCAACGCGACGATGGTGAACTGGACCCGGTTGTCCGGCGGCATGCTGATCTGCTTCGTGCTGGGCCGCTTCCTGCTGGGCTACTGGGCCGGCAGGAAACGATTGCTGCAGCAGCCGCGGAATCACCGGGACCTGTTCCGGAAGCTGTTCTGGGGCAGCCTGGCGATTGCGATCGCGGGCACGCTGATCCAACTGGCGAAAGCGCACCTGGGCTGGGGTGCGGACTTCCTCCCGCGCTGGATCAACGGATTCCTGTTCCGCCTCGACTCCCTGGCCTTGGGCGTCACCTGGGCCAGCGGCTTCGTCCTGCTGTTCCTGCAGCCACGCGGCGAGCGCCTGCTCGGCGTGCTGGCGCCGGTCGGACGGATGGCGTTGACCCATTACCTGGCGCAGAGCGTGCTGGGCATCTCCCTGTTCTATGGCATCGGCCTGGGCCTGGGACCGGATACCGGCGCGGTCGGCTGGCTGCTGGCCTGGATCGGCATCTTCGGCGCGCAGATCCTGTTCAGCCACTGGTGGCTGGCGCGTTTCCGCTATGGTCCCTGTGAATGGCTGTGGCGCAGCCTGACGTACGGTGCCAGGCAGCCGATGCGCCTGCCGCGCGAGGCGCTTCCCGCTTCGTGATGGACGCCACGGAACGCCACGCCACGCTTACGAATCGCTACGGTCTTCTTAACGCCTCGCGGACTAGGCTCGCTTGCCGTCGCCGAGAGGAGGCAAGCATGAATACCGACTACTTCTTCGCCCAGGACGACGCGGGCAACCGCTGCCGCGTCGATGTGCTGCGTGCCTGCGATGTCCGCGATCGCGAGGCCACGCTGCACGACAATGCTCCCATCTATCTTCTGGAAGACGGTTCGCGCCTGCATCGGCTCGATCGAGACACCTTCCGGGTGCTGGGCACCGGCGCCTACGTCACGGTGCTGCGCGATTGAACGCGCGCACGCGGGAAGCGGACCGATAGACCATCGCCGCATGCGGCCGATCCGGCATCGCCGGACTGGCCACGGCGGCGTCAGGATTGCAGGAACGCCAGCAGATCCGCGTTGACCCGATCCTTGTGGGTGTCGGTGAGGCCATGCGGCGCGCCCGGGTATTCGATCAGGCGCGCCTGCGGGATCAACTTGGCCGATGCGCGTCCGGCTGCGTCGATGGGCACCACCTGATCGTCGTCGCCGTGGATGATCAGGGTCGGGATGTCGAACTTCTTCAGATCCTCGGTGAAGTCGGTTTCCGAGAACGCCTTGATCGAATCGTAGGTGTTCTTGTGCCCGCCCATCATGCCCTGCATCCACCAGGCATCGATCAAACCCTGCGAGGGTTCCGCGCCGGGACGGTTGAAGCCGTAGAACGGCCCGCTCGGCACATCCCGGTAGAACTGCGAGCGGTTGGCGCGCTGCGCTGCGCGCAGGCCGTCGAAGACGTCCCGCGGCAGTCCCCCCGGATTGCGTTCGGTCTTCAGCATCAGCGGCGGCACCGCCGAGATGAGCCCGGCTTTCTTCACCCGGCCGGTGCCGTGGCGTCCGATGTAGCGCGCCACCTCGCCACCGCCGGTGGAGAAACCGAACAGGGTCGCGTCGCGCACGTCGAGGTGCTCCAGCAACTCGGCCAGATCGTCGGCGTAGTGATCCATGTCGTTGCCGTCCCACGGCTGGCTGGAGCGCCCATGCCCGCGCCGATCGTGGGCGATGCAGCGGTAGCCGTGTTCGGCCAGGAACAGCATTTGCGATTCCCAGCTGTCCGAGTTGAGTGGCCAGCCGTGGCAGAACACGACCGCGGGGCCGTTGCCCCAATCCTTGTAGTAAAGCTCCACGCCGGCTTGGGTGGTGAACAGGCTCATCGAGGTACTCCGTTGGGGGAAGGGAAACGACGGCACGACCGCCAGCGCGGCCGATGTACTGCGGGAAGGCACATTGTCTGATCGGCGGATGTCGCCGCGATGTCTTCAGGCGGTCGCGGGCAGGGCCCTGCGGCGCGCGCGCAGGCGCAACGCCTGGTAGCTGGCGCCGATCACGAACAGGACGAACACGACCGACACCAGGCCTAGCACCAGGGGCGACTGAGGTCCCTCCGCCAGCGGCCGCGACGGTGGCACCCGCCGCAAGGTCTCGTTGATGGCCGGAATGAACAGCAGCATGTAGCTGAAGGACAGACTGAGGTTCTGCAGGTACTCGGCGCCGCTTCCCAGCCACGCGTAGCGGCGCGCGGTGAAGCCCACGGCCAGCGCGAGCAGCGCGACGATGCCCAGCGCGTGCGCTTCGTTGAAGCCACCGGTACTGGACAACCCGAAGGAGGTGAAGATGGAAACCAGCATGCCGGCCAGATAGGCCTTGCCGGTGCGCGAGGCGGGTTCGATGCGGCCGTCGCGAATCAGCGCGATCGCGCCGAACACGACGGGCAGCAGGCTGAGGAGGGTATGGACGATGCCGAGCGGCGAGAATGAAGGCGTCATGGCGCGTGTCCTTCCGGAGAGAGGAAAAGGAAATCGACCTGCCGCGTGGGAATGTCCCCGTCGTCGTGCCTTCCCCCCGGACGGTCACCGCGCGTTCGCGCAGCCTATGCCGGACGCGACCGTGCCGCCAGTACCGCCGGGCGGACGCGCCGGCGTGGGCGCGCCCGGCCGCGATGTCGGGTTCAGGGCTTTGCCGGCCAGCGCAGTTCGGCGGTCACCGGGAAGTGATCGGACGGATAGCGGCCATTCTGCTGGTCGGTGACGGTGGTGACCGGGCCGACCTCGAAGCCGTGCACCAGGATCCAGTCGATGCGGCGATCGGCATTGCCGGTGAAAGCGTGAAAGGTGGCTTCCTGGCCTGCGCGCTGGCGGCTGCGTTCCCAGGCATCGACCAGGTCGCCGGTGAGCAGGGCATGCACGCGGCTTTCCGGACCGGTGTTGAAATCGCCGGTGACCACCACCGGCACATCGGCCGGCAGCGCGGACAGCCGCTGCAGCAGCAGCGCGGCGCCGCGCTCGCGGATCGGCTCGTCCTGATCGCGGTAGGGCAGGTGGGTGTTGAAGAAATAGAAGCGGCGGCCATCGGCGCGGCGTTCGAACAGCGCCCAGGTGACCATGCGCGGATACAGGTTGCCCCAGGTGATGCTGCCCGCCACCTCGGGCGTGTCCGACAGCCAGAAGTCGCCGGACTCGATTACCTCCAGTTCGTCGCGCAGGTAGAACACGCCCATGTGCTCGTCGCCCGTGCCCTCGGCGTCGCCGCGGCGACCGACGCCGAACCAGGCGTACCCGGGCAGCTGCCGGACGATGTAGTCGCCCTGTTCGGCGAACAGTTCCTGGGTACCGAACACCGCCGGGTGCTGCGTGCGGACCGTGTCGACCAGGATGTCCTTGCGCGCCTGCCAGCGGTTGTCGCCATCGGCGTCGGTGGGCAGGCGCACGTTGAAGGTCATGACCTTCAGCGGCGCGGCGGCGCCTTCGTCGGCCGCGGACGCGGTGACGCCGGCCAGGGCGGTGGAGAGGACGAGCAGCAGGGCGGCGAGTCGGCGCATGGTTCCGGGTTCGTGCGGGGGAGCGCCGGAGTGTAACCGCGGCCCGCGGGCCCCTCATGACGGCGCGCAGCATCCGCGAGACAGGTCGGTCACGGCCGGGGGGTGCCCGATGTTGCATGATTGTGCATGTTTATGCACAATCAGCGCGAATCCGCACAGGCCATCCCCCATGCCCCTCCCGGACACCGCGCCTCCGTCGGCGCCCGTCATCGACGCCGTCGTCTTCGATCTGGGCGGCGTGCTCGTCGACTGGAATCCACGCTACCTGTATCGCCAACTGTTCGGCGACGACGTCGCCGGCATGGAATGGTTCCTGGCCGAGGTGTGCAGCCCGGCCTGGAACGCGGCGCAGGATGCCGGCCGCAGCTGGGACGAGGCGGTGGACGAGGCGATCGCGCGACATCCGGACCAGGCGGCGCGCATCCGCGCCTACCGCGACCGCTGGATCGAAACCCTGGGCGAGGCGCTGGCGCCGACCGTGCAACTGCTGGACGAACTGCGCGATGGCGATTGCCGGCTGTACGCGCTGACCAACTGGTCGGGCGAGACCTTCCCCCACGCACTGGAACGCTATCCGTTCCTGGGCTGGTTCGACGGCATCGTGGTGTCCGGCCAAGAGCGCCTGGCCAAGCCGGATCCCGCCATCTTCCACCTGCTGATGGAACGGCACGACCTGCGCGCCGAGCGCACGGTGTTCATCGACGACATGGCGTACAACGTCGAGGCCGCGGCACGGCTGGGCATGCGGGCGATCCATTTCCGCGATGCGGCGCAGCTGCGCCGGGACCTGGCGCGCCTGGGCGTGGCGCCGCTGGCGACGGCGCCGACGCCATGAGCACGATCCCCAGCATCGACCTGCTGCCGGAAGAACGCCAGCAGCGCATCCTCCAGCGCCTGCATGCGCAGGGGCGGGTGCTGGCGGCGGAACTGGCGCAGGAATTCGCGGTGTCGGAAGACTCGATCCGCCGCGATCTGCGCGAACTGGCCGCGCGCGGCCTGTGCCGGCGCATCTACGGCGGCGCGCTGCTGCACGCGCCGGAGGTGAAGCCGCTGCTGCAACGCCAGGGACAGGACTCCGAGCGCAAGCAGCTGCTGGCGCGGACCGCGCTGGGCCTGCTGCGCAAGGGCCAGACGATCATCCTGGATGCCGGTTCCACCAACAGCGCCCTCGCCGATGCCCTGCCGCGGAATTTCGAGCTGACCGTGGTCACCAATGCACCGGACATCGCTTTCCGGCTGATGGAGCGCGCGGACGTCGAGGTGCTGGTCATCGGCGGACGCATCGAGCACCGGATCGGCGCGGCCATCGGCGCGCAGGCGGTGCAGGAACTGCGACGGGTGCGCGCCGACCTGTGTTTCCCCGGCACCTGCGCGGTCGACATCGACAGCGGCCTGTGGGGCAATGACGCCGAGGAATCGCTGTTCAAGCGCGCGATGATCGAATGCAGCGGCGAGACCGCGGTGGTGGTGATGAACGAGAAGTTCGGCGCCGACGCGCGCTTCCAGTTCGCCTCCCCGCACCAGATTGATCACCTGATCGTCGAACACGATGCGCGGGAAAGCCTGTGCAACGCCTTCGAACAGCAGGAAATCGCCGTGCATCGCGCCGACCGGCGCTGATCGTCCTTCCCCCGTTTCCACCCAGGAGCATTGCCCCCGATGGCTTCCATCGCCACCGCCGCGCCCATTTCCCGCGCCGAATTCCGTGCCACCCGGTTGCTGTTCTTCGCCGCCGGCTGCGCGGTGGCGGTGTGGGCGGCGCTGGTGCCGTTCGCCAAGGCGCGCACCGGCTTGAATGAAGCCTCGCTGGGCGCGCTGCTGCTGTGCCTGGGCATGGGTTCGCTTATTGCGATGCCGCTGGCCGGTGCCTGGACCACGCGGCAGGGCTGCCGGATCGTGCTGGTCGCCTGCACGATCGTATCGAGCCTGATGTTGCCGCTGCTGGCGTGGGTGCCTTCGGTGATCGCGCTGGGCGCGGTGCTGTTCGTGTTCGGCGCAGCGATTGGCGCGGCCGACTGCGCCTTCAACGTGCAGGCGGTGATCGTGGAGGAAGCGGCGGGGCGCCCGATGATGTCGGGTTTCCACGGCTTCTTCAGCCTGGGCGGCATCGTCGGCGCGGCCGGTGCGGCCGGCATGATGTCGCTGGGCATGGCGCCGCTGGCGATGACGGTGATCTGGACGGCCTTCATCCTGCTGCTGCTGGCCTTCAACTGGCGCGGCCTGTTGCCGTATGGCAGTCCGCACGAGGGGCCGTTGTTCGCCGTTCCGCACGGATTCGTGCTGCTGCTGGGGGTGCTGGGTTTCGTTGTGTTCCTCACCGAGGGCGCGATGCTGGACTGGAGCGCGGTGTTCCTGACCGAGCAGCGCGGCATGGCCTCGGCGCAGGCCGGATTCGGCTATGCCTGCTTCGCCCTGGCGATGACAGCAGGCCGCTTCGCCGGTGACGCCATCGTCGCCCGTCTCGGCCCCTCGCGGGTGGTCTGGCAGGGTGGCCTGCTGGCCGCGGCGGGCATCACCCTGTCGGCGCTGCTGCCCGAATGGCAGTGGTCACTGCTGGGCTACACCCTGGTTGGCCTGGGATGTTCGAACATCGTGCCGGTGCTGTTCACCGCCGCCGGCCGGCAGAAGGTCATGCCGCAGGCGCTGGCGGTGCCGGCGATGACCACGATCGCCTACGCAGGCGTGCTGACCGGCCCGGCCGGCATCGGCTTCATCGCCCACCACAGCAGCTTGCCGACCGCGTTCCTGTTGCTGGCCGCGATGATGGTCGGCGTGGCGATGTGCGGGCGCGCGGTGCGGACCTGATCCGCACGGCGGCCTCGCCTCAACGCGACAACGGTACTAACGCAGCAGCGGCACGTCGATATGGCTGCTGCCCGCCCAGCGGATCTCCAGCGGCTTGCCCGCATCGGCCACGGTTTCGTCACTGACTTCCTTGCCGCTGCCGAGGTTGATCTGCATGTCGCGCTGCTTGTTGACGCCCAGCACCACCACCAGCCGGCTGCCCGGCTGCAACTGGCGGCTGGTCAGGCGCTCGCTGCGGAACGCGATGGATTGCGGCTTGCCGGGCGCCAGCAGTTCACGCCGGCTGCGGTCGCGCGCATGGCTGGCACGGCCCAGGTGCCATGACAGCAGCAAATAGCGGCCATCCGGCAATTGCTCGTACAACGCCAGGTTGAGGTCGAAGTCGCGCTTGTTGGTGATGAAATCCAACCGGCCGGAGAACAGGCCGGACAGTTCCGCCGGCGCGGTCAGCGGCGCACCGCGGAATACCAGCGCGGCATGCGGATCCAGCGCATCCAGCATCGACAGGGTGGGCGGATTCCAGTCGACATCACTGCGATCGGCCAGATCCAGGGTCAGCAGTGTGCTCTCCCCGCGCTTGCCCGCGGGGTGTTCCAAGAGCAGGCCCTCGGCGCCCGTCGCGGCGGGCCGCAGGTACAGGCGCTGGCGCTGGTTGGCCATGGCGTCGAGGGACGCGGCGTGTTTCCACGCGTTGGCACCCATCACCTGGTAGTTGACCCGATCCTTCAGCAGGGGCGGACGCGGCGCGGCGCGCAGGACGTGATCGAACCACTGGAAGCGCAGCGCGGGCAGATCGATCAGGGCGACCGGATCCACTTCGTAGCCTTCCTGGACGCGCGCCGCGCCGGCCTGCATCGAGAAATGGTTGTAAGGCCCGATCAGCAGGGTGTGATCGGCTTTCGGGTTGTTCCGGATATGCTCGTCGAAGTAGTGCTGAACGCCCACGCGCGCGCCGTCGAAATAACCGGTGACCGCCAGCACCGGGATGTCGATGCCGGCGAATTCATCGCCCTGTGGCGTCATCGCCTGCCAATAGGCGTCGTAGGCCGGGTGCTCCATCCAGCGCGAGAACCAGGGATTCGGATGGCCGTCGATGGCGGGCAGGTCGCGGTAGGCGCGGCCACTGCCGTACCAGGCGGCATCCAGGCGCCGCCAGCGTTGCTCGTCGCCGTAACTGTCGCCATCCAGGGTCGCGTTGCCGGCGGTCCACAAGGGCCACGGATACAGGAAATTGAGGAAGACGTTGCCCTGCATCGGAATATCGATGCCCGGCGCGGTCGAGGCCGAGGTCAGCATCGCCTTCAGCGCCGGCGGGCGATGCTTGGCGGCAGCCCACTGGGTGAAGCTGTTGTAGCTGTTGCCGTACATGCCGACGCGGCCATCGCACCAGGGCTGCCGGCTGATCCAGTCGATGGCGGCGGCGGCATCCTCGCCGTCGTGTTCGTAGGGCACCGGCGTGCCCGGCGCCCCGGCCTTGCCGCGGGTGTAGGCGAACACGCCGACATAGCCGTGCGCGGCGGCGGCCTTGGCGTCGGAAAGGCTCCAGTCGTCGTTGACGTAGATGGTGAACGCCAGCAGCGCCGGTTGCGGCGCGGTCATCTTCCGCGGTCGAACCACCAGTCCGCGAAGACTCGTGCCGTCCGCGCCGGGAATGACGACGTCGCGTTCGATGAGGTAGCGGTTGGCCTCGTCTTCGGCCAGCAGGTCGGGTAGAACCGGCAGCAATGACGCATAGACCGCGTGGAACTGGTACAGCCGGATCAGTTCGAGCGCGTCGGCTTGTTCGATGGCGACCTTGCCGTGCTGTTTCTGCAGCGCGGCATCGAGATCGCGGCGCGCGCGCGGCAGATCCGCGCCCATCACCGGTAGGGTACGGGCCGCCTGCCGATCGTCCAACCGCGCGAACGCGCGACGGAACGCGGCTGCGGGATTGGCCTCGCCGCGCACATGCGCATCGGCATCGATTTCATATTGGATGAACAGCACCTCGGCCTGTTCCGGCGCGGTGGCCCTGCGCACTTCACGCAGCGCGGCGATGCTGGCCAACGCGGCCTTCGGTTGCCCGGCCACCCGCTGCAGGCGCACCCGGTTGATGAGTTCGCGTTCGCGATCGGGGTCCTGGTAAGCGGCCAGCAGTTTGCGGGCAAGCACCGGTACCTGCCGTTCCAGCGCGGCGTTGGAATCCAGCGGCTTGTCCGGCCATGCGAGGGTCTGTGCGTGGACACCGAGGGGAATCAGCAGCCATGCGACGACCAGCCATCCCGCCGTCGCCAGCCTCCCTGCCCAATCCTGCTTCCCTTCCTCCCGGTTCCGCGTCCGCATGCGCCATTCCCGTGTTCTCCGGCCGACGGCCGGAAGGTCGGCGGATGATGCCGGAAGCCACGGCGGCCCGCATCTGCCGCAGGGGGTAATCCGGCTTACCGGCGAGTCGGCGCGCGTACGCCCAGCACCAGCAACCACAGGCAGGTGCCGATTTCGCCCAGCGTGGCGGGCAGGGTGATATAGCCCGCGGCGGCGGTCTCGGCGAAGCCGGGCATCAGCAGGTGCGCGAACACGTCGATGACATAACCCAGGCAGCCCAGCATCAGCAGGATGCCCAGCACCCGCGGCAGCAGGCGCGAGGTGAACACCAGCCAGCCGAACGGCAGCAGCCACAGTCCCCAGAACAGCTTGGACACCAGGATGCCGTTGGCATAGCCCTTGAGCGCCAGCATCACCTGCGCGTTCAACACCTCGGGGGTGAACGCGCGCAGGTAGTCGGCATTGTCCAGCAGGCTCAGCACGTCAAGCTTGTGCAGCAGGTTGAAGAACGACAGCGGCACGCTCGCCACGGCCAGCGCCACCATCAGCGTGGCGGCGGTCCTGCCATGCGGCGCGAGCAGGCGGTACAGCGCCAGCGGCAGCAGCAGGAAGGCGACATAGCAGACCAGCCCGGCGGCGATGCCGAGCCGGAACAATCCCTCGTTCGCGGTGATCTTCGCCACGGTCGCCGCGGCGTCGCCGGCCACCTGCGTCTGCGAAGGAACGTAGGCGATGCTGAAGATGCCGGCCAGCACCACGATCAGGTACAGCAGCCCGGCGATGCGGGCGGTGGTGCGCGGATGCGGCAGGACGAGGGTGGATTCCATGTTCACGGTGGCTTCCCGGAGGATGTCAGGGCGCGTGGCGTGGCCATCTCAGGGCCAGCACGACGATGGTCAGCGACAGCAGGATCTCGATGACGCCCAGCAACTGGTAGAAGCGCCAGGCGCCGGGCATGGTCAGCATCATGATCGCGGCGTAGACCAGTCCCAGCAGCACGTTCACCCAGCGGCTGAGGACGGGCTTCATCGCCAGCGACAGGAACACCATCAGCGCAGGTATCGCCATCATGATCGCGGTGCCGATCAGCACACCCTCGGTGACCGCGCCCAGCGGCCCCATCCTGCCGTCGGTCATGTTCTGCAGCTTGCCCGGCACATACAACCCGAAATAGTCGCCATAGACGTAGCACAGCATCAGGCTGGTCCACAGCGCGGCCAGCTTGATTTTCACCGGGATCTTCGCGTCCTCCAGCGGAGGCGCGATCTGTTTCGACGATGCCATGGATTCCCCTTGCCGGAAGATGCCGCGTGACGAACAGGAGTCGCGAGAAACGGAAGCGTCATGACCGGCCCCGCCATCGAAAGGGCGGATCGGTGGAAGAGCCGACAACGGGCAGGCCAGGCGTCTCTCCTCGCGCGTCCACGCCCGTTGTGGCCGGGGCGACGTTAGCACGCGGGCGGGGACGGTCCATATGCCGGAAGGAACAGCGACCTTCGTCGGGGCGGCCGGGCGTCAGCGCCCGTAGGTGCGCCAATGCAGCATGTGGCGACCGTCGCGGCGCATTCCGACGAACTCGAACCCGGTGCGTGCGGCCGGACAGGTGAAGAAAGTGTACTGCGAGGCCAGAACGGCTTGCCGCGGCCACCAGCGGCGTTCGAACGGGCCGGGCAGGGTTTCGGCGTAGTGGGTGGAGAGGCAGCCCTCGGGCAACGCCACCTTCACGTCGGGGGGAAGCTCGAACGCCAGCGCGCTCGTATTGTCGTCCACGTCATGCACTTCCTTGAGCGCGATGGCGCCTTCGGGCACCCAACCGGGAATCCAGCCGCGCTCTACCATCCCGGCTTCGCGCGCGGCGGCAAGCGTGTCGAATGACGTGTCGAGGGTGTCCGAGGCCAGGCAACCGGCCAGCAGCAGCGTGCTGGCCATCGGGGTCAGCCAGCGGAGAAACGGGACTTGCCATCGTGCGTGCCGGGCGGACTGAACGTTGCGGGCATTGTCACGCACCGGATCGCCCGGGGAAGGGAAATGACTAGTCGGCAAAGCTGCGGTGATACCAGGTCGTACCGGGTGCCTCATCGGCGGGTTCCAGTGCATGGCCACCACCCTCCGCCTCGATGAACAATCGATCCGTTGGAGATCCCGGATCAATCGGGCAGGAAAGGGCATCGTCCTGTTCGCTCCGGCACCGCCGCTGGATGAGCGCGGCCAATCGGATGACGGCCTGGGTGGCTGGCAGATCGAGTCGATAGGACTCTCCATGGGACATCCCGGAGACGTACTGGCCGACTTCCAGCACCGGCACGCCGCCCAGGGTGGCGGCGCCTGGCGCGAGACGGGCGGTGATCCGGATGGCAACAAGCTGCGGGTCTTCGTTGCCGATGCATTCCGCCTCCAACGACTGCACGAGCTCATGCCAGGGTTCGTGCAGGGCGGCACGCGGGCTCGCCACCAGATCATCGTTGCCGCATCCGGGCGTGGCGCCCGATGCAACGTCCGCGGGGCGGGCCAGCATGGGGAATGGAAGATCGTCCAGAGCGACGGGCGGGTGCGGGGGAGATGCGCAGGCCGATGGCGACAGGAATGCGGACAGCGGTGCCGTCAGGAGCATGGCGAAGAGGCGCGGCGTGATCATGCCGCCATGCTGCGGGTTCCGCCCGCGGATGGGTATCGGATTCGTCCCAATCAGGGCGACGTATGAGCGATCTGCGCGACGCGCGCCCATGCGCTCGCGCGTCGCGACCTGGGTATTCCGCTCAAGTCGAAATGGATTCCAGCATGCGCTGGAATGACGGGGAGGGGACTGGGGAAATTGTCGGTGGGACGGGAACCCGTCGTCCCAGCGAAGGCTGGGACCCAAATGGCCGTTTGCGTGGTGTATCCGGGAGAAGCCCAATGGATTCCAGCGTGCGCTGGAATGACGGGAGGGGAATGGGGAAGTTGTCGGTGGGACGGGAACCCGTCGTCCCAGCGAAGGCTGGGACCCAAGTGGTCGTTTGCGTGGTGTATCCGGGAGAAGCCCATTGGATTCCAGCGTGCGCTGGAATGACGGGAGGGGAATGGGGAAGTTGTCGGTGGGACGGGAACCCGTCGTCCCAGCGAAGGCTGGGACCCAAGTGGTCGTTTGCGTGGTGTATCGGGGAAGAAGCCCAATGGATTCCAGCATGCGCTGGAATGACGGCAATCGAACCTTCGGCGACGAAGAACGATGTGGGCGATGGAGCCGAGGAGGACGGCGGGATCAGAACGCCAGCGTCGCCACCAGCGGCACCGGATCGTCCCAGCGTTCGCGCGCGCCCAGGAACGCCAGTTCCACCAGCACCGCCGCGCCGATCACCTGCGCGCCCTGCCGGCGCGCCAGCGCCACCGCCGCGCGCAAGGTGCCGCCGGTGGCGAGGACGTCGTCGATGACCAGCACGCGTGCGCCTGGCGGCAGGGCGTCGGCGTGGATTTCCAGGCGATCGCTGCCGTATTCCAGCGCGTAGTCCAGGGTCAGCGTGCGTGCCGGCAGCTTGCCCGGCTTGCGCACCGGCACGAAGCCCACGTCCAGTTCGCGCGCCAGCGCCGCACCGAGGATGAAGCCGCGTGATTCGATGCCGATTACCGCGTCCAGCGCGACACCCCGCCAGGGTTCGGCCAGTTCGGCCATCGCGTCGGCGAAGCCGTCGGCATTGGCCAGCACCGGCGTGATGTCCTTGAACACGATGCCGGGCTTGGGGAAATCGGGGACATCGCGGATCAGTTCGGACCAGTGGGACATCGGCGGACTCGTCGGGCGGGGACCGCGATGCTAGCGCGTCGAGGCGCGCAAAAGAAAACCGCCGGACGGACCAGCGGTTTTCCACGGAGAAGCAGCGGTGATCAGAAGTCGTAGCGGACCTGCAACTGCGCCAGATCCACGTCGGCGTCCTCGATCTCGAAGCGGCTGTACTCGCCGCGCAGCGCCACCTTGTCGGTGAAGCGGTACTGCAGGCCCACGCCGTAGGTGGCGTCGGTGCCGCTGTCGTCGCGGGTGCGGGTCACTTCCGGCAGGGCGCGATCCAGATCCCAGCGCTGCACGCCGGCCTTGGCATAGCCGGAGAACCTGTCGGTGAAGGGCACGGTGGCGACCGCGGTCAGCGACACGCTGCTGGCCTCCAGCGGGCGGCCCAGGTGGCCGCGCGGTTCGAGCTTGCCGAGATCCGAATAGCCGGCTTCCAGGCCGAACCAGCCGTTGAACTGGTAACCGCCGAACACCGAGAACGCGGTGTCCTCGTCGTCGTAGCGCTGCTCGTCCACGCTGGACTGGCCGGCGCCGACGCCGGCATAGAAGCCCTTGGGCTCGGCGGCCTGCGCGCCGAAGGCGATACCGCCCAGCAGCACGGCGGAGAGGAGGGCACCGGACAGCTTGTTGTTGTTCTTCATGGGGGAACTCCTGCATGCATCGCGCGGGAGAGGGAGCTGCGATGCGTGGGCGACGGGTCCTGGCGGAATGCTTGGGCAGCCGTCGTGCGAAGCAGAGATAGGTACGCGAACGCGGGAACAAACGGCCGCGCGGGCGATGCAGTTTCCCGCCGATGGAACGAGGGATTGGTGTGCCAGCACTGGACTTTTCCAATGGTTTTCGCGCAACGCGCGCCCGGGCTATCCGAGTGCGCTCCGCTCGCGGGCGCAGCACGCGATTCGGGATGGACTCTCCCGCCGGGACGGACTAATCACCCGAATCGGACTTGTCTAAGCTGCGCGCTTCCCTGTCCCGAGCCACCGCCATGAGCGAGCCGCTGTCGATGTACCAGGCCTCCGTGCCCGTCCTGATCCGCGCCCTGCGCAACTTCAAGCACATCCTCGCCAAGGGCCACGCGCATGCGCTGGCGCAGGGCTACGACCCGGCGGTACTGCTGCAGTCGCGGTTGTATCCGGACATGCTGCCACTGATGCGCCAGGTGCAGATCGCCACCGATACCGCCAAGTTCGCCCCGGCGCGCCTGGCCGGCGTGGATTCACCGCGTTTCGAGGACAACGAAACCACCTTCGAGGAATTGCAGGCGCGGCTGGACCGCGCGCTGGAATTCCTCGGCGGCTTCAGCGCGGCGCAGATCGACGGCAGCGAGGGCAAGGACGTGGTGCTGCCGCGCCGCACTGGCGACCAGCACTTCAGCGGTCGCGACTACCTGCTGGGTTTCGTGCTGCCCAACCTGCTGTTCCATGTCGGCATCGCCTACGCCATCCTGCGCCACAACGGCGTGCCGCTGGGCAAGATGGACTACCTCGTCGGCGAAGGCTGACGCTTCCGGCGACCGGGAGGCGCCGCCACCGGCGCTTCGCCGGTGATCCGTGCCTGCCGTGTTCGGCTGAGGGTGGCCAGGGCCGCGCGGTACGACCAGCGGATCAGCGACTGCAGTTCCTCGTCCGGCACGGTGCGCACGTCCACCACGGTCACCCAGCGGTAGCGGCCCAGCCAGCGCGCCGGCTTGAAACCGGGTTGGTCGGTCAGTTCGAGGAAGCGTTCCGGCGCCACCTTGAAGCTGAAGCGCCAGCGCTCCGGATCGCTGGTCTTGAAGTGGGCGAAGCGCTTGCCGCCGACGAAGTACGCCAGCAGGTTGGCCGGTTCGCCCCACTCGGTGGCGGTCACGCCGGGGAGGGTGGCGCAGAAGTCGCGGGTCTGGGTGGCGTCCATGGCTGCGGTTCGGGGGACAAGCTGGCATGATGCCACCGGGGCCCCTCGAGTCGTCGTCATGATGCGTCGTCATCCCGTGGTGTTGTTCCTGCTGTTGACGTTCGTTTTCTGCCTTCCCTTCTACCTGTTGCTCAACCTGTCCTTCGCCAACGCGGAAGGGCGGCGCCTGTACGTCACCGGCCTGATGTGGGGGCCGGCGCTGGCGGCACTGCTCACCTGCCTGCTGGCGCGGATACCGCTGGCCACCCTGGGCTGGCGCTGGCCCGGCGGACGCGCCGCCTGGCTCAGCTACCTGCTGCCCATCGGCTATGGCCTGTTTGCCTACGGGATCATCTGGATCACCGGCATGGGCAAGTTCTCCACCGAGATCTACCTGCCCTACGCGCGGCGGGTGATCGGCCTGCCGGAAGCGCCGGACGGCGCGATCATCGCGATGATGCTGGCGTTGCAGCTGAGCATGAGCTTCGTCCTCAACGCCGTGATGGCACTGGGCGAGGAGATCGGCTGGCGCGGTTTCCTGGGCCCGCGTCTGGTGCGCCGGTTCGGCTTCGGTGCCGGCGTGCTGTTCACCGGATTGATCTGGGCGGTGTGGCATTACCCGGTGCTGTTCTGGTTGAACTTCCCCGGCGATCCGCCCAAGCCTTTCGCGATGGCGTGCTTCACGATCATGGTGACCGGCCTGAGCTACGTGTACGCCTGGTTGCGCGAAACCACCGGCAGCGTCTGGACCGCCGTGTTCCTGCATGGCAGCCACAATGCGGTGATCAGCCTGGTGTTCACCCTGCTGACGGTCGAGACCGGACCCATCACCGTGTACGCGGTCGACGAATTCGGTTTCATGCTGGCGATCACCAGCGTGCTGATGGCCCTGTGGTGCTGGCGGCACCGTGCGCGCCAGGCGGCCATGCAGGTGGCGTCGGCGGACGCGCCCTCCTGAGCGACACGGCAGGTGATGCGGACCTGCGACATTTCGTCGCACGGTTGCCGGATCAGCCACTTGCGGGGCGCGCAGTGCGCGCATCATGCCGCGCCGGCGACTAGAATCGCGTCGTGATCCGGCATCCCGCCCTTTTCCGTTCCCTGGCCCGGCTGGCGCTCTGCGCCATCCTGTTGCTGGCGCTCGCGCCGGCGGTGAGCCGGGTGCTCGGCGCCGGCGCGTCCGGGAGGATGGCCGGCTGGATAGAACTGTGCACGACGAGCGGCCTGACGTGGGTGGACGCGGCCGGCATCGCCGGTGACGACGCGCCCATGTCCACGCCTGCCGGCGCGGACGGAGACTGCGCCTATTGCCCGCTGGCGACCGCATTGCCGTGGGTATCGCTGGCACTCGCGTTGCTGTTGCCGTTGCTGCCCCGGCCCTGGATTCGCCCCCACTGGCGCGAACCGATCCTGCGCGCATCGATCCGGCCGCGCGGACTAGGCGGGCAGGGGCCGCCGCCGATCTTCTGAACCACGAGAACCGAGTTGTTCCCGCGGCCGCAGGGCCGCGCCCGTGTTTTGGAGAATGCCATGTCCATCCGAGTATCGATGCGCCGGATCGCATCGCGGTTTGTCGTCCGTCCGGGCCTTCGCGGCCGGCTTGCTTCGTTCGATCGTGCAGGTGCGAGCATCAACGCGGTGATCCGCTTGCGGCCACGCGGGCGTTGGAGTGTGCTGTGCCTGTCGGGCCTGCTGGTGGCCTGTGGCGGACAGGAGACCGCGCCGCCGGCGCAACCGGCAGCCGCGCTGCCGCCCGCACTGACCCAGGTGCGCGAATGGCCCCTGCCGGCGCCGACGGGCGCGGCGCAGCCGGATCTGATCGTCGCTCCGGATGGGCGGCGCCTGCTGAGCTGGGTGGAACCGGTGGCGGGAGGCGGACACCGTCTGCAGCTGGCGTGGGCGGAGCGGGAAGGCTGGCAGGCGCCCATCACCGTCGCGCAGGGAACGGACTGGTTCCTCAACTGGGCCGATACCCCGCACGTGCAGGCGCTGCCGGACGGTTCGCTGTGGGCGCACTGGCTGCGCAGCACGGGGCCGTCGCGGATGGATTACGGCATCGATCTGGTGCGCTCCGGCGATGGTGGCCGCAACTGGACGCCGCCGCGACTGGTGCATCCGGCCGGCACCCGTGGCGACCATGGTTTCGTGACCTTCTGGGCACAGGCCGAGGATCAACTCGGCATCGCCTGGCTGGACAGCCGGCAGAAGGCGGCGGCGCCGGTATCGGCCACGGCGCGCGACGACAGCCACCACGACGGTCACCATGGCGGTGGCGCGATGATGCTGCGTGCCGCGCTGTATGGTGCGCAGGCACGGCAGCAGGCCGAGTGGCCGCTGGATGCGTCGACCTGCGACTGCTGCACCACGTCCTCGGCGATCACCCGCCGCGGCGTAGTGGTCGTTTACCGCGGGCGCGGCGCGGGCGAGATCCGCGACACCCGCATCGTCCGTTTCGACGGCAAGGCGTGGACCGCGCCACGCGATGTGCACGCCGATGGCTGGCACATGCCGGCCTGTCCGGTGAACGGTCCGGTGGTGGCCGCGCACGGCGACGACGTGTGGGTGGCGTGGTACACCGAAGCCGGCGGCGTGCCGGAACTGCGTGCCGCCCATTCGGCCGACGCGGGCGACCGCTTCGATGCGCCGGTCACGCTCGCGCGCGGCGGCCAGGTGCTCGGCCGGCTGGGCATGGCCTTCACCGGTGATCGCCTGCTGGCGACCTGGCTGGAGGAAACCGGCGCGGGTGAACAGCGCATCGTGCTGGGCACCTACGATCTGCGCTGGCGCCAGGCCGGACGCGTCGATGTCGCCACGCTGGCCGCGCGCGGTCGCGCCAGCGGCATGCCGCGCCTGCGCTGGGCCGGAGATGCGGCCTGGCTGGTGTGGACCGATGTTCACGACGGCAAGCCACGGCTTACCGGGGCTTCCGTGCGCTGACGCCGACGGACGTGCGCCACCCGTTTCCACGCATGCGGTACATGACGCGGCTGGCGGTGCTGGCCGCGCTGCTGATCGCGCTTGCCCCTTCGATCAGCCGCGTGCTGGGCAGCCGTGGCGGCGAGCCACTGGCCGGTTGGGCTGAACTGTGTACGCCGGCGGGATTGACCTGGGTGGACATCGCCGCGGCGAAGGCGCGAGAAACGGCGCCCGCGTCCGGCTGGCCGGACGAGGGCGATGCCTGTCCGCAATGCCCGCTGGCCGCGACGATGCCGCCGCCGCCGGACGCATTCCGCCTGCCATTGCCATGGCTTCCGCCGACAGCGAATCCCGAGTCGGAAGCCCCGTTGCCTGCACAAGGCACGCCGCCGGCGGGACCGGGGTGCCGGGGACCGCCGTCGGTGTAGCGCGCTCCTCACCGAACCCTTTCCCCGGCGCTGAACGCGTCGACCCCGGAGTTTTCCCATGTCGATTTCCCGCTGCGGGACGCCACGTGCGTCGCGCCTGTCCCTGGCCGTGTTCGCGGCCCTGGTCGTCCTTTCCTCCGCGCATGCCGCCGAGGCCGATTCACCCGTTCCTCCCCCGCAAGCCACCACGCTCGACGCCATCCGCGTCGAAGGCCGCCGCGCGGCGCTGGACGCGCCGGCGGGCACCGGTACCCGCCTGGCCTTGAGCGTGATGGAAACGCCCGCCGCGATCACCGTCATCGATCGCCAGGCCCTTGATGCGCGCGGCGTGCGCACGACCCAGGAAGCGCTGTCCGGGATTCCCGGCCTGACCGTGGCTTCGCCGCCGGGCAATGGCAACGCGGTCACCCTGCGCGGTTTTTCCGGTAGCCAGATCACCCAGTTGTTCAATGGCATCGACGTGCAGTACGCCTCGATCGCCGCGCGTCCGGTCGATGCCTGGCAATACGAGCGGGTGGAAGCGATCGGCGGTCCGTCGAGCTTTCTCCATGGTGCGGGCGCGGTCGGCGGCAGCATCAACTACGTCACCCGGCTGGCGCAGCTGCACGACGACGACGCGCGCTGGCAGGCCAGCATCGGATCCTTCCGCGATCGCACCCTGGCGATGGGCGCCAACCTGCGCCTGGGTGGCGATGCGGCGCGGCAGGCGCTGCGGGTGGATGTCAGCACCCGCGACGCCGACAGCGCGTTCGATGGCCAGCGGCGACAGGCGACGACCGCGGCGGCGTCATGGCTGGTGCAATGGACGCCCGCGCTGCGGCATACCCTGGCGCTGGAGCACCAACGCGAGGACAACGATCGTCCCTACTGGGGCACGCCGGTGCGCCAGCCCGCGCAGGGACGCCTGTCGGTGCTGCCGGGCACCGAGCGGCGCAACTACAACGTGGCCGATGGCTATTACGGACAGGACATCCTGTGGGCGCGCTCGATCCTGGAATGGTCGCCGGGCGAGGCGGACACCGTGCGCAACACGCTGTACCACTACGACGCGCTGCGCGACTATCGCAACGTCGAGAGCTATCGCCTGGACGCGGCCAACCGCGGCGTTATCCGGTCCGGCGCATTGCTGCAACGGCACGATCAACAGCTCTACGGCAATCGCCTGGAATGGACGCACGCCGGCACGCTGGGCCGGTTGCCTTCGCAATGGAACCTGGGCCTGGACGCCAGCTACAACCGCCAGACGCGGTTTCCGCTGTCGCTGCCCGCGACCATCGACACGGTGCCGCTGGACGCGATCACGCCGGGCCATTTCCTCGACGTGCCCGGCGCGACGCGGATCCATCGTCCCGATCGCACCAATCGCCTGCACACCCGGGCGCTGTACCTGGAAAACCTGACCAGGCTGACCCCGGCCCTGTCGTTGCTGACCGGACTGCGCCGCGATCGGATCCGCCTGGACGTGCTCAACCACCGCACCCCCAGCGCCAGCAATCCGGCCCGGTTCGAACGCGAGTACACGCCCACCACCGGCCGCGTGGCGTTGAACCGGGCGATCAGTCCGCAGGCAAGCGTGTACGCGCAGTACAGCACCGCCGCCGATCCGCCGGCCGGCATCCTCAGCACCGCCAACTTCGGCACCCTGCGCGATTTCGATCTCACCACCGGACGCCAGGGCGAACTGGGCGCCAAGTTCCAATCGCGCGACGGCCGCCACTACGCGACATTGGCTGCGTACCGCATCGTGCGCCGCAATCTGGCCATCAGCGATCCGGCCAATCCCGGCCAGACCGTGCCGGTGGGCCGGCAGTCGGCGCGGGGCCTGGAGGCGAGTTTCGGCTGGCAGCCCTGGCAGGGCCTGGAAGTGCAGGGCAACCTGGCCTGGGTGGACGCCCGCCTCGATGATTTCTTCGAGAACGCCGGTGGCGTGCCCGTGTCGCGCGCCGGCAATCGTCCGGCCAACACGCCCGCGCGGGTCGGCAACCTGTGGGTGGACTACGCTTTCGATGATCGCTGGTCGGCCGGCGTCGATCTGCGCGGGGTGTCGTCGCGCTACGCCAACGCGGCCAATACGCTGTCCACCGCCGGCTACGCGCTGTGGGGCGCGCACCTGAGCTGGCGCTGGCAGCCGCGCACCCGGCTCACCCTGCGTGGCCGCAACCTGGGCGACCGCACCCATGTGGTGTACGCGTTGAACGACGGCATGGTGTACCTGGGTGATCCGCGCAGCTGGGAAGTCGTACTGCAGCAGTCGTTCTGAACGGCTGGCCGGGTGAGTCGCGCGTTCGCGGACAACCGCGACGCGCGGTTCAACCGGGGCGGGCCAGCAGGTCGCGCAGCGCGTCTTCCAGTTCCGGGAAACGGAAGCGGAAACCTTCCACCAGCGCATGCATGGGGATCACGCGCTGGCCGGTGAGCATCAGTTGCGCGGCTTCGCCCAGCGCCAGCCGCAGCAGCGGGGTAGGCACCGGCAACAGCGCGGGCCGATGCAGGACCCGGCCCAGGCGGCGCGCGAAGTCGCGGTTGCGCACCGGTTCGGGTGCGGTGCCGTTGTAGGCGCCGCCGGCGGATTCCTGTTCCAGCAGCCACACGATCAGGGACACCAGATCCTTGCGATGGATCCAGCTCATCCATTGGCGGCCGTCGCCCATCGGCCCGCCCAGCCCCCAGCGGAATGGCGACAGCATCTTCCCCAGCGCGCCACCGTCCGCGCCCAGCACGATGCCGGTGCGCAGGCGGCACACCCGCAGGCCCAGATCCTCGGCCTGCATGGCCGCGTATTCCCAATCCCGGCAAAGGGTGGCGGCGAAGTCGTCGCCGGGCACGGTCGATTCGTCCAGCAGGACGTCGTCGTGCGGGCCGTAGTAGCCGATCGCCGACCCGGACACCAGCACGTGCGGCCGCCGCAGCTGCGGCGTCATCCAGCGGATCAGCTTGGCGGTGGTGCCCAGGCGCGAATCGCGGATGAGCTGCTTCTGGCGCACGTTCCAGCGCCGCCCCACCAGGGGTTCGCCGGCCAGGTTGACCACCGCCTCGATTTCGCCCGCCTCGGCCAGGTCCTCGATGACCGCCACCCCGGGCAGGCGCTGCCGGGCCAGGGCCGGCCGGCGCGACCAGACGGTCAGGCGATGGCCGCCCGCCAGCAGGCGGGTACACAGGGTGCGGCCGATGAAACCAGTGCCGCCGGTGAGCAGGATGCGCATTCGGGTGGGGCGAGGCGGGGTCCACCAGACTACGCCGGGGCGCGTGTTCCGCCCGTGGAAAGCAGCGTGCGCTCGGCTTCCGCGCTCCGGACGACTAAAATTCGCGGATGTCCGCTTCTCCACCGCGCATTCCCCTGTTGCTGCTCCCCGGCCTGCTGTGCGACGCCCGGCTGTGGCGGGACCAGGTGGTCGGCCTGGCCGACCTCGCCGAGGTCGCGGTCCCGGACCTGACCCTGGACGACAGCGTGGGCGCGATGGCCGCGCGCGTGCTGGCGCAGGCGCCGGAACGCTTCGCGCTGGGCGCACTGTCGATGGGCGGCTACGTCGCCTTCGAAATCCTGCGCCAGGCGCCGCGCCGGGTCTCCCGGCTCGCCCTGCTGGCGACCAGCGCGCGCGCCGACCCGCCCCAGCGCGCGGCGGTGCGCCGGGCCAGCCTGGCGCTGGCCGAGCGCGGCCGTTTCGCCGGCGTCACCCGCAAGCTGCTGCCGCAACTGGTGCATGCCAGCCGGGTCGACACCCCGGTGGGCGAGGAAGTGATGGCGATGGCCGAACGGGTCGGGCGCGATGCCTTCCTGCGCCAGCAGCACGCCATCCTGGATCGCCCCGACTCGCAACCGCTGCTGCCCGCGTTGGCGATGCCGACCGTGATCGGCGTGGGCGACGACGACCGCATGACCGCGCCGGAGGAATCGCGGATCCTCCACGCCGGCATTCCCGGCGCACGACTGCATGTATTCACCGATTGCGGCCACCTTCCCCCGATGGAGAAGCCGCAGGAAACCACCGCGCTGCTGCGTGCCTGGCTGACCGCCTGAGCCGCACTCCCATCACCCTTCACACACGAAACACAGGAGCATTTATGGAACTGGCAATGATCGGCTTGGGCCGCATGGGCGCCAACATGGCCGAACGCCTGACCCGCGGCGGACACCGCGTGCACGGCTATGATCCCGGCGAACCGGCGCGCCAGCAGGCGGCCGAGCGCGGCATCGCCATTGCCGATTCGCTGCAGGCGGCGGTGGCCGCGCTGCCGTCGCCGCGCATCGTCTGGGTGATGGTGCCGGCCGGCGTGGTCGACGAGACCCTGGACGCGCTGCTGCCGATGCTGTCGTCCGGCGATACCGTCATCGACGGCGGCAACTCCAACTACAAGGAAACCATGCGCCGCGGCGCACGCCTGGCCGAAGCTGGCGTGCACTACGTGGACAGCGGCACCAGCGGCGGCGTCTGGGGCCTGGCCGAGGGCTACAGCCTGATGATCGGCGGCGACGCCGCGGCGGTGGAAGCGCTGCGGCCGGTGTTCGAGACGCTCGCGCCGGCGGCCGATCGCGGCTGGGGCCATGTCGGTCCGTCCGGCGCCGGCCATTTCACCAAGATGATCCACAACGGCATCGAGTACGGAATGATGCAGGCCTTCGCCGAAGGCTTCGCCATCCTGGAACGCAAGGAAGCCTTCCACATCGATCTGCAGCAGGTCGCCGAGATCTGGCGTCACGGCAGCGTGGTGCGGTCCTGGTTGCTGGACCTGACCTCCGATGCGCTGAAGAAGAATCCGACCCTGGCCGGCATCGCGCCCTACGTCGAGGATTCGGGCGAAGGTCGCTGGACGGTCGCCGAGGCGATCGATCTGGACGTGTCCGCGCCGGTGATCACGATGTCGCTGCTGGAACGCCTGCGTTCGCGCGAGGACGATTCGTTCGCCGACAAGCTGCTGGCGGCGATGCGCAACGAGTTCGGCGGCCACCGCATCAAGCAGGGCTGAGCGCGCGTGGCGGCGGGCCGGTAACGCCGCCGCCACATCGCCATGACCCGCGCTTAGCGTCCGCGCTGCTAGCGTCGCGTTTTCCCCCGAAGGAGCCCGGATCATGAAGATCCTGATGGTGTTGACCTCGCACGACCAGTTGGGCGAAACCGGCAAGAAGACCGGTTTCTGGCTGGAGGAGTTCGCCGCGCCGTACTACGTGTTCAAGGACGCCGGCGCGGACGTCGTGCTGGCCTCGCCGCGCGGCGGCCAGCCGCCGCTGGATCCGAAGAGCGATGCCGCCGACGCGCAAACCCCGGCGACGGTGCGCTTCAACAACGACACCACCGCCATCGCCGAGCTGGCGCTGACGCGCCCACTGGCCGAGGTGCTGGACGAGGACGTGGACGCGGTGTTCTATCCCGGCGGACACGGACCATTGTGGGACCTGGCCGAGGATGCGGATTCAATCCGCCTGATCGAAAACCATTTCGCCGCCGGCCGGCCGATCGCCGCGGTGTGCCACGGGCCGGCGGTGCTGCGGCATGCGCAGGGCACGCTCAGCCAGCCACTGGTCAAGGACAAGCGGCTCACCGGGTTCACCAATGCCGAGGAAGCGGCGGTGGAACTCACCAACGTGGTGCCGTTCCTGCTGGAGGACGAACTGAAGGCCAAGGGTGCGAAGTTCGAGGCCGGCCCGCTGTTCCAGCCGCACGTGGTCGTGGATGGCAAGCTGGTCACCGGCCAGAATCCCGCATCCTCCGAACCGGCCGCGCGCGCGCTGCTCGAACTGATCGAATGAATTCCGGCGACCTTCACGGCTGCTTATCGCCCCGGCGCTAGAGTGGGGCCGTCCCTCCCTGGAGCGACGGCCATGATTGAAGTACCGCAGACGTTGTACACGCGGCAGGCCGACATCGACCGGCTCGAGGCGATGGTGCAGGCGCTGCCGGACGAAGCGGTGGTGGAACTGCGCCTGGTCGATGGCGGCACGCTGACCGGCACCATTTCCACGCGCCCGAGCGTGCAGGTATTCCGCGACGCCGACGGCATGGAAGGTTTCAACGCGGTGGTGCGGCTGGACGACCAGCGCGATCCCGCGCACGCGCACTACCTGTGGATGGACCGGATCCGCGAGATCGTCCAGATCGGTTCGGCCTGAGCCGGTTCGCCCGCATGCCGCAACTTCCATCCACCGACATCGCCTGTCCCTACTGCGGCGAGCTGATCACGCTGTTCGTCGACGAATCGGCGGGCGAGCAGGATTACATCGAGGACTGCCAGGTGTGCTGCCGGCCAATCGAGATTCGCGTCGGCATCGACGAGGACGGCGTGCCGGCGGTGGCGGTGCGGCGCCAGGACGATACCTGAGCCGGCCTTGACGCGGCGTTCGCCCGCGGCGATCCAGTATGCGGCGTCTTTTCCGAGGAGCGCGGCCATGTGCATCCGGAAGATCCTGGGCGGAGCCCTGTTGCTGCTGGCCACGGCATGCACGCCCGGCGCCGCGCAGCAGACGAGCGAAATCGGACCGAACCCGCGCTTGCCGGCGCCGCAGAAGCGCTGGCTTCCGACGGTGAACATCGCGCCGGCGGTCGGTTGGCCGGAAGGCGCGACGCCAGCCGCGGCCGAGGGACTGGCCGTGCAGGCATTCGCCCGTGGCCTGGATCATCCACGCTGGCTGTACGTGCTGCCCAACGGCGACGTGCTGGTGGCGGAGACCAATGCACCACCCAAGCCCGGCGAAAAGGGCGGACTGCGCAACTGGTTCATGAAGCGGACGATGGCCAAGGCCGGCGCCGGCGTGCCCAGTGCCAACCGCATCACCCTGCTGCGCGATGCCGATGGCGATGGCATCGCCGAAACCCGGCACGTACTGCTTTCGGATCTGTTCTCGCCGTTCGGCATGGCGCTGGTCGGCGACCAGCTCTACGTCGCCAATGCCGATGCGGTGGTGCGCGTCCCGTACCGCACGGGACAGACCCGCATCGACGCCAGGCCGGTGAAGGTGACGGATCTGCCCGGCGGCCCCATCAATCACCATTGGACCAAGAGCCTGGTCGCCAGCGCCGATGGACGGACGCTGTACGTGGGCGTGGGCTCCAACAGCAACGTCGGCGAGAACGGCATGGCGAATGAAACCGATCGCGCCGCGGTGCTGGCGATCGATATCGCCAGCGGACAGCGGCGGATGTACGCGTCCGGCCTGCGCAATCCGGTCGGACTGGCCTTTGAACCCGGCACCGGCGCGTTGTGGGTGGTGGTGAACGAGCGCGACGAAATCGGCGATCAACTGGTGCCGGACTACCTGACCCGCGTCCGCGAAGGCGCGTTCTACGGTTGGCCCTACAGTTACTACGGCGCGCACGTGGATGCGCGGGTGAAGCCACAGGAACCGGCGCGGGTGGCGCGGGCGATCGCGCCGGATTACGCGCTTGGCGCGCATGTCGCCGCGCTCGGTCTTGCGTTCGCGCGGGGCGACGCACTGCCGGAGCGCTTCCGCGAAGGCGCCTTCATCGGCCTGCACGGTTCCTGGAATCGTTCCGAACCTTCCGGCTACAAGGTGGTGTTCGTGCCGTTCGCGCACGGCCAGCCGGCGGGCTCGCCGATTGATTTGTTGAGCGGCTTCCTCGACGCCGATGGCAACGCGCGCGGACGACCGGTCGGCGTGGCATTCGATCGCACGGGCGCACTGCTGGTGGCGGACGACGTGGGCAACGTCGTCTGGCGGGTCGCGCCACGCTGAGGATGTAAGCGCAATGACAGTCCGCCGGGCGTATGCTCCCGTCGTCCCACATCCTGGGGAGGGGAGGGCATATGAACGGCACCATGGAGATTCCGCGTTCCAAGGGATTCTGGCTGGTGGCCATCATCGCGCTGGTCTGGAATCTGCTCGGCGTGGCGATGTTCTGGATGCAGGTCAACATGGGCGCCGAGGCCTTGGCGCGGATGACCGAGGCGCAACGGCAGGTCTACGAGCCACACCGGCCTGGCTCAACGTAGCGTTCGCGATCGCCGTGTTCGGTGGCGTGCTCGGTGCATTGGGCATGCTGATGGGAAAGCGCTGGGCGGTGACGATGTTCTTCGTCTCCTTGCTGGCACTGCTGGTGCAGATGATCGGCGCCTACCTGGTCACGCCGGCCTGGGACGCCTACGGCCCCGCGGGACTGGTGATGCCGGTGGTGCTGATCCTCATCGCGCTGCTGTTCTGGCGCTACGCGCAGAAGTGCGTGGTGCGGGGCTGGCTGGTGTAGGGAAGAACAGGAGCGAATCCCCCTCAATCCCCCTTTTGCGCTTTCAACAGCCGAATGGCTGGTCAAGGGGGAGGTAAAAGCCAATATACGAAGCAGCCCCCTTTTGTAAAGGTGGCGGTAAAAGCCGATGTACGAAACAGCCCCCTTTGCAGAAGGGGGCGGGCATCTGCGTAGCAGATGACGGGGGATTTGCTCCTGGCGCGAAAAGCAAATTCCCCTCAGTCCCCTTTTGCAAAGGGGGAGGCAAAAGCCGATGTACGAAACAGCCTCCTTTGCAAAAGGGGGCGGGCATCTGCGTAGCAGATGACGGGGGATTTGCTCCTGGCGCGAAAAGCAAATCCCCCTCAGTCCCCCTTTGACCAGCCATTCGGTGTTGAAAAGCGCTGCAAAGGGGGAGGCAGAAGCAGCATTCGCCGAATCCCGAATCCCGAATCCTGGCCCTCAATCCACCTCGGCCACATCCAGCCCGATGAAGCCGCCGGATTGCCGGCGCCACAGCGCCGCATACAGACCGTCGCGCTGCAGCAACTCGTCGTGGCTGCCGGTTTCGATGATGCGGCCCTGATCCATCACCACCAGCCGGTCCAGCACGGCGATGGTGGACAGGCGATGGGCGATCGCGATGACGGTCTTGCCTTCCATCAGCGCGTACAGTTGTTCCTGGATGGCGGCCTCGACCTCCGAGTCCAGCGCCGACGTGGCCTCGTCCAGCACCAGGATCGGCGCGTCCTTCAGCAGCACGCGCGCGATCGCCACGCGCTGGCGCTGGCCGCCGGACAGCTTCACCCCGCGCTCGCCGACGTGGGTGTCATAGCCGCTGCGGCCCTTGGCATCGGTCAGGGTGCGGATGAATTCGTCGGCATGCGCGCGCCGCGAGGCTTCGACGATCTGCGCCTCGCTCGCGTCGGGCCGGCCATAGCGGATGTTGTCGCGGATGGAGCGGTGCAGCAGGGAAGTGTCCTGGGTGACCATGCCGACATTGCGGCGCAGCGACTCCTGCCGGACGCCGGCAATGTCCTGGCCATCGACCAGGATCCGCCCGCCTTCCAGGTCGTAGAAGCGCAGCAGCAGGTTGACCAGGGTCGACTTGCCGGCGCCCGAGCGACCGACGATGCCGACCTTCTCGCCGGGACGGATGACCAGCGACAGATCCTCGATGACCTTGGACTGGCGGCCGTAGTGGAACTGCAGGTGCTCGAAACGGATTTCGCCGCGGCTGACTTCCAGATCGCGCGCGCCGTCGCCATCGGTGATCGCCAGCGGCTGGGCGATCGTGTTCATGCCGTCCTCGACCGTGCCGATGTTCTCGAACAGGCTGGCGACCTCCCACAGGATCCAGTCCGACATCGAGCGGATGCGCATCACCAGCGCGATGGCGACCGCGATCGCGCCCAGCGAAATCGACCCCTGAAGCCAGGCCATCACCGCCAGGCCGCCGACGCCGGCCAGCAACAGCGCGTTGATGCTGTGCAGGCTGACGGTCAGCTGGGTGACCAGGCGCATCTGCCGGTGCACGGTAACCATGAACTCGTCCATCGCGTCGCGCGCATAGTCCTGTTCGCGCATGGTGTGGGCGAACAGCTTGATGGTCTGGATGTTGGTGTAGCTGTCGACGATCCGGCCGGTCATCTGCGCGCGGGCGTCGGACTGGGCCATCGATACCCGCTGCAGGCGCGGGACGAACCAGAACAGGATGACCAGGTAGCCGACCAGCCACAGCGCCAGGGGCAGGATCAGGCGCAGGTCCGCGCGCCCGACCAGGATCACCGTGCCGACGAAGTAGACGAGGACGTAGACGAACACGTCCATCAGCTTCATCACCGTCTCGCGGATCGCCAGCGCGGTCTGCATGACCTTCTGCGAGATGCGGCCGGCGAACTCATCCTGGAAGAACGACACGCTCTGCCGCAGCAGGTAGCGGTGCGACAGCCAGCGGGCGATCATCGGATAGTTGCCGAAGATGGTCTGGTGGATGACCAGCGATTGCACCAGCACCAGCAGCGGGTACGCCACCACCACCAGCGCGCCCATCCACAGCAGGGTGGAGCCGTGGGTGGCCAGGAAGGTCGCGCGGTCGGCGCTGCCGAGCCAGTCGACCAGATCGCCCATGAAATCGAAGAACAGGATTTCAAGCGCCGAGATGGTGCCGGTCAGCACCGACATCAGCAGCAGCCACGGCAACAGCGGCCGCGAGTAGTGCAGCAGGAATGCGAACAGCTTGCGCGGCGGCGTGGCGGGCTCGCCGGCGGGGTAGGGATCAATCCGCTTTTCGAAGAATCGGAACATGGGTCGGGTCTTCCATGTGCAGGGGGCACGTCAGGGGGAGTGTCGGGCACGACGCCATCGGCATCGCCGGACCGTCACCGCGCCGGATAGGGCCAGGCCGCGCGCGCCTGGCGCAGGGCATGGCCCAGCCAGGCCAACTGGTCGAGCATGGTGGAGGCGGCCTGCGCGCAGGCCGCCGCGTCGCGCGGCTGCCCGTCGGCGCCGAACCGATCCCACGCCATCGGAAACAATATCGAATTGCGCACCGTGCAGGCGTGCAGTCCGGAGAACACCTGGCGCAGTTGCTCCACCGCGCGCGAACCGCCACTGACGCCGCCATACGCGACGAACGCCACCGGCTTGGCCTGCCAATGTTCCTGGACCGAATCGATCAGGAACTTCAGCGCCGCGGGATAGCCGTAATTGTACTCCGGCACCACCAGCAGGAAGGCATCGGCGCGCCAGATCCGCTGCTGCAGGTTCACCAGGTCGGGCGAGGGGGTCATCCCGTGCCGGTGCGGCAGATCCATCAGCGCCGGATCGACCACGTCCACGGTGTAGTCGCGGCGGCGGTCGATCTGGCCGCGGATCCAGTTGGCGACCACGTCGCAGAAGCGGCCTTCGCGGTTGCTGCCATAGATCAGGGCCAGTTCGAGGGGAGGGGTCATGACGGAACAGGGACTTGCAGGGAGAGGCCGTCCAGGGTAAAACCTCAATCAATATTGAGGTCAAGCGAGCGTGTCATGTCCGCGCAAGCCAACCCGGCGATGGCAAGGAAAAAAAAGGCGAACGTCTGCATGGAACTGACCGTGGGCGAGGTGGCGGCGCGGGCCGGCGTGGCGGTGTCCACCCTGCATTTCTACGAGAGCAAGGGACTCATCCACAGTTGGCGCAATGCCGGCAACCAGCGCCGCTATCCGCGCGAAGTGCTGCGCCGGGTCGCGATCATCAAGGTGGCGCAGCGGACCGGGATTCCGCTGGCCGAGATCCGTGACGCGCTGTCGTCGCTGCCGGAAGGGCGCACGCCCACCGCCGCGGACTGGCGCAAGCTGTCCGCGCGCTGGCAGGCGGATCTGGACGACCGCATCGAACGCCTGACCCGCCTGCGCGATCACATGGACAGCTGCATCGGCTGCGGCTGCCTGTCGCTGAAGGTCTGTCCGCTGCGCAACCCGCTGGACGAACTGTCCGAGGAAGGCCCGGGACCCCGCCTGCTGGATCCCTGAGGCGAATCCAGGCGAACGGTCCCGCCCTACGCGCAGGGAATTTCGCGGTGTTCCCCGGCGCTGCGGCTGCCCAGCTCGATCAGCCGCATCACCGCAATGGCTTCCTCCGGGGTGACCGGCGGCGGCGCGCCATCGACGATGGCCGCGCGCATGGCGCTGTAGTAGTGCCGGTAATCGCCGGACAGGCTGTCCACCGCCTGGGTGATCAAGGCGCCGTCCTGGCCGGCCAGGATCAACTCGCCCGGACGGGGATCCGAACCCCAGCCGGCATCGCCGGGCATGCCGCCGGCGCGCAGCCGGTCTTCCTGCGCGTCCAGGCCATGCTTCAGGTAACTGCCGCGCTCGCCATGTACCGCGAAACGCAGGCCGTTGCCGGCCACCAGTGAACCGGCATGCAGGTGCACGCGGGTACGCGGGTAGCGCAGCTGCACGTGGAAATAATCGGTGGCGCGCGCGCCCGTGCGCTGCCTGGCTAGGTCCGCCTGCACCGCCAGCGGCGTGCCGAACAACTGCAACGCCTGGTCGACCAGGTGTGGTCCGAGGTCGTACCAGAGCCCGGCGCCGGGCACGTCGCTCTCGCGCCAGCGCTGCGCAACCTGCGGACGATAGCGATCGAAATGGGAGTGGAATTCCGCCACGTCGCCGAGCGTGCCGTCTCCCAGCAACTGGCGCACGGTCAGGAAATCCGCATCCCAGCGCCGGTTCTGGAACACGCTGACCAGGCGCCGGCGGGCCCTGGCCTGGGCGATGACCCGCTCGGCTTCGTCCAGGGTGACGGTGAACGGCTTGTCCACCACCACGTGCTTGCCCTGCGCGAGCGCGGCGATCGCCAGCGGCGCGTGGGTTTCGTTGGGCGTGGCGACCACCACCAGATCGATGGTGGGATCGGCGAAGGCTTCGCCCGCGTCCGCCACCACGCGCACCCGCGGCAGATCCGCATGCACCTTGCCGGCGTCGCGCGAGACCACCGTGTGCAGAACCAGCCCCGGCGTGCGGCTCAGCAAGGGCGCGTGGAACACCTTGCCGACAAAGCCATAACCGAGCAGGGCGACATTGAGTGAACTGGACATGGATGGTCTTCCGCAAGGACAAGCACCGGCGCTCACCATCTTAACGCCTGCCTGGCGCAACTGAATGGCACGTCACGCATGCGCGGAAATGATCATCCTCTTCACGCCTGCTGTACGCCGGCGTGGCAAGACTGGCGCCGCGTTCCCGCAAAGGCAGGAGGCACCATGAAACATTCGAACACGATCCTTTTCCGTCTTCCGTTCGCCGCGGTCCTCACCGCCGGCGTCGCGCTGGCGAGCTTCGGCGCGTCGGCCCAGCAGCAGACCGAGCCGGAAGAACAACAAAGCGCGCAGCAGGGCGACTCAAACCAGCCCGTCAATGACACCTGGATTACCACCAAGGTCAAGACCGAATTGCTGGCCGCCGAGGACGTCTCCGGCCTGGACATCAAGGTCGAGACCACCAATGGCGAAGTAAAGCTGTCCGGCCGCGTCGACAACCAGGCCCAGATCGACAAGGCCGTGGCGGTCGCGCGTGGCGTCAAGGGCGTCGGCAAGGTCGACAGCAGCGGCCTGAGCGTGGGCACCAGGTAACGCCGCGTCGCTCGCCCGGAACATCTGCCGGCCATTGCCGGCGCATCGCTTGTGGCACGGAGCGGGTGCATCCCAGCGCAGGATGCACCCGCTTCTTTTCCATGCGTTGATGAGAACGGAACCGCAGGAAACGGTGCGATGGCGTCTCCGCCGATCGGCGCTCATTCCTGGAGGAAGTCCAGCAGCGCCCGGCGCTTGCGCGCACTCAGCCGGTTGAGCAGGTTCAGTAGGCGGCGCTGTTCGCCGGGAATCCGGTAGGACGCCCCCGGTTCGGAAACCTGGCGGCGATGCTGGCCATCGCCGGTTTCCAGCCAGTACGCATCGACGCCGAGCACGTGGGCGAGCGAACCGATCTTGGAAGTGCTTTTGCTGATGCCGCGTTCGAGCGCGGAATAGCTCGGTTGGGTGATGCCCACCGCCCGCGCGACCTGTTCCTGTGACATGCCGATCGCTGCACGCGCGTGCGTGAGTCGCTGGGCGAGAGTGGGGCCTGTCTTGACCATGCGCATACGCTAACGGTCGTGCCCGGTGGCAGGCAAACAGGCTTGCCTATCGAGGGTGCATATGCAAGGCTCTCTAACGAACGAAGCGTGCGTTTTTCCAGTGTTATTTTTCACTTTTACCTGCGCGCGTGATGCAAGGATTGCTGACAGGAGAAACCAAGATGCAGGCACGCGGAGTACCGGAAGCGGATCCCGGTTACCACCTTCCGGAAGAAGCGCAGCTGCAGTTGCAACAGGTGCGGGATCAACTGGAAATGATGGCGGCGATGGTGATGCCGGGGCAGCGGCGCGATGACGCCATCGACGCCCTGTGCCTGCAGCCTTCGGCGCTGGCGCACCGCTTCCGCCAGCTCGCACGCGAGATGAGCGACGCACTTGCCGCCGCGCGCTGGCGCGATTGAAATAAGCGGGGCCGGGTCCACCCGACCCGGCCCCACGCCATCCCTGACATCACCGGCTCCGCCGATGGCTTTTCCCTGTGCGTTCAGCGCTGCACGAGCGTGGTGTCGTTCCCGGCCCGCGGCGCAGGCTCGCCGATCTCGCGCTTGACCGTGGCCAGCGCCGGATCCACATCGGGTTCGCCCCAACCGCCGAGCGACTTGTACACCGCGACCACGCCGACGTTGACGCCGGCTTCGGCCTGCGCGAGCGCATCGTCGGCCGCCAGCTGCGTGCGTTGCGCATCCAGCAGGGTGAGGAAGTCCGACGCACCGACCCGGTAACGGGCCTCGGCCAGTTCCGCGGCCCGGCGGGCGGCGGTGGCCTGCTCGTTCACGCGCAGCAACTGGGTCTGCCGCTTGGCATAGCCCAGCAGCGCGTTCTCGGTGTCTTCCAGCGCACCCAGCACCGCCTTCTCGTACTCGGCCACGGCACCATCGTTCTGCGCCTGCACCGCACGCAGGCGCGCACGCACGCTGCCGAGATCGAACGCGGCCCAGCTGATCGACGGCGTCACCGACCAGGCCTTGTTGTCACCGTTGATCAGGCCGCTGAAGTCACCGGCGAGGAAGCCGACGAAGCCGCGGATGCTGACCCGCGGAAACAGGTCCGCGGTGGCGACGCCGACCCGCGCGGTGGCCGAGGCCAGGCGGCGTTCGGCGGCGCGCACGTCCGGACGTTGCCGCAGCAGCGTGCCGGTGTCGCCGATCGGCAGCACCTTCACCAGTGCCGGCGTTTCCCGTGGCGCCAGCAGCGCGTCGAGCGTGCCGGGCCGGCGTCCGGTCAGCACTTCGATGCGATGGCGCGATTGCGCCTCGGCGGTTTCCAGCACCGGCAGGGTCGCCTCGATCGCCTTCATTCGCGCCAGGCTGCTCTGCACCTCCAGCTCGGTGCCGGCGCCGAGTTCCCAGCGCGACTCGGTCAGCCGCTGGGTCTCGCCCAGGTTGCCCAAGGTCTTGCGGGCCACGTCCAGGCGCTTCTGCGCGCCGCGCAGTTCGAAGTAGTTGCGCGCGACCTCCGCCGCCACGCTGACCTGCATGGCGGTCATGTCGTTGCGCTGTGCCTGCAGATCCGCGTGCGCGGCCTCGGCGGACCGGCGCAGGCGACCGAATAGATCCAGTTCCCAGGCGGCGTCGAAGCCGACGCTGTCGGTCTCGGTCTCCACCCGGCCCTGATCGGCGACCGGCTGCTTGCTGCGGGTCTGTTCGACGCCCAACTGCACGTGCGGGGCCAGATCCAGCCGGCGCTCGCTGAACACCGCGCGTGCTTCCTGCACCCGGGCCGCGGCGATCCACAGATCGGGATTGGCGGCCAGGGCGTCGGCGATCAGCTGATCAAGGGTGGCGTCCTCGAACTGCGACCACCAGTTGGCGACCGGGCGGGTGTCGCTGAACGCGGCTTCGCTGGCGCTGGGCAGTGTCGCCGGCGCCAGTTCGGGAGCGCGATAGTCGGGGCCGACCGTGGCGCAGGCGGCCAGCAGCGCCGAGGCGATGCCGACGACGAGGGTACGGATCACCATGGCAGCACCTCCTCGCGATGGAAGAAACCGCCCTGCGGGCCGTTGTCGTCGATCAGTGCCAGGGCGACGCTGGTGCGCGCCCCATCGGCGATGTCCAGCTCGCCTTCGCCGGCATTCATGTCGGTCTTCACGTAGCCGGGATGGATGGTGTTGACCTTGATCCGGCTGTCGCGCAGTTCATAGGCCAGCTGCACCGTCCAGGCGTTCACCGCGCTCTTGGACACGTTGTAGGCGGGCACCTTGAAGTCGTAGATGGGCGAGGCGGGATCCGCGTTCAACGCGACCGAGCCCAGGATGCTGGACACGTTGACGATGCGGCCGGCGTTGGACTTGTGCAGCAGCGGCAGGAACGCCTGGGTCACCGCGATCAGGCCGAACACGTTGGTGTCGAAGGTCGTGCGCCAGGTCGAAGCGGTCTGCTCGGACACCTTCTTGCCGGACTCGTCGACCAGGATGCCGGCGTTGTTGACCAGGATGTCCAGACGGCCGTGGCGCGCAGCGACGGTGCTCACCGCCTCGGCGATGCTGGCATCGCTGGTGACGTCCAGCGCGATCGCTTCCACCGGCAGGCCATCGGCCTGCAACTTGAGCGCGGCCTCGACCGCGCGGTTGCGATCGCGTCCGGCCAGCAGCGTGTGCACGCCGGCCTCGGCCAGCTGGCGCACGGTCTGCAGGCCGATGCCGCGGGTGGCGCCGGTGACCAGCGCGATGCGGGATGTGTCTTGCATGGGATTCTCCAGTAAATGGGGGAGGGAGAAACGAACCGGGGAAGGAAGGATCAGGCGTGGGCGTCACCGGCCGGGTGCGCCGGGGCGTGCGAGACCAGCGGGCGATGCGCGAGCTTGCGCAGCGCCACGTAGAACACCGGGGTCAGGAACAGGCCGAACAGGGTCACGCCCAGCATGCCGGCGAACACGGTGATGCCGGTGACCGAGCGGACTTCCGCACCGGCGCCGGTCGACAGCACCAGCGGCACGGTGCCGGCGATGAACGCCACCGAGGTCATGATGATCGGGCGCAGGCGCAGGCGGCAGGCTTCCAGCGCCGACTCCACGATGCTCTTGCCCTGCAGTTCCAGTTCGCGGGCGAACTCGACGATCAGGATCGCGTTCTTGCACGCCAGGCCCATCAGCACCACCAGGCCGACCTGCACGAACACGTTGTTGTCGCCACCGGTCAACCAGACGCCGGCCAGCGCGGACAGCAGCGTCATCGGCACGATCAGGATCACCGCCAGCGGCAGGGTCCAGCTTTCGTACAGCGCGGCAAGCACCAGGAAGGCCAGCATGACCGCCAGCGGGAACACCACCAGCGCGGCCTTGCCCTGGGTGGCCTGCTGGTAGCTCAGGTCGCTCCAGTCGATGCCCATGCCGGTCGGCAGGACCTTCTCGGCCAGTTCGGTGACCTTGGCCATCGCTTCGCCGGAAGAGAGCACGCGCGGGTCGGCTTCACCCAGCAGGTCGGCGGCCGGATAGCCGTTGAAGCGGATCACCGGATCCGGACCGTAGGTCTGCTTGATGTTGACCATGCTGCCGACCGGGACCATTTCGCCGTTGGCATTGCGGGTACGCAGGTTGGCGATGTCCTCGACGCTGTCGCGGAACGGGCCGTCGGCCTGCGCGACCACCTGCCAGGTGCGGCCGAACATGTTGAAGTCGTTGACGTAGGCCGAACCCAGGTAGGTCTGCAGGGTGTCGAACAGCTCGGTCAGCGGCACGCCCTGGGCCTTGGCCTTGACGCGATCGACCTCGGCGTCCAGCTGCGGCACGTTGGCCTGGTAGCTGCTGATCGGGAAGCCCATGCCCGGCGTCTGCGACGCCGCGCCCTGGAACGCCTGCACCGCGTTCTGCAACTCGCCGTAACCCAGGCGGGTGCGGTCCTCGATGAACAGCGACCAGCCCGAACCGTTGCCCAGGCCCTGGATGGGCGGCGGCATCAGCGCGAAGGTGAAGCCTTCCTGGATGGAGGAGAACTTCTGGTTCAGCTCGGCGGTGATCTGCTCGGCGCTGTTCTTGCGCTCACCGAACGGCTTGAGGTTGAAGAACACCACGCCGCTGTTGGGCGTATTGGTGAACTGCAGCGGATTCAGGCCGGGGAAGGCGATTTCGTCCTGCACGCCTTCCACTTCCATCGCCATCTTGGCCATTTTCTTCAGCACCGCGTCGGTGCGTTCGATGGACGCGCCTTCCGGCATCTTCACGCCGGCGATGATGTACAGCTTGTCCTGCAGCGGAATGAAGCCCGCCGGCACCGCCTTGAACATCACGCCCGCGCCGATCAGCAGCACCACGTACACCGCGAACACCGCGCCGCGACGGCCCAGCGCACGCGAGACCGCGCCTTCATAGCGTTCGGAACTGCGCTTGAAGAACCGGTTGAACGGACGGAACAGCCAGCCGAACAGGCGGTCGATGATCCGCGCCGGGGCGTCCTTGGGTGCGCCGTGCGGCTTCAGCAGCTTGGCGGCCAGCGCCGGCGACAGGGTCAGCGAGTTGATCGCCGAGATCACGGTGGAGATGGCGATGGTGACCGCGAACTGCTTGTAGAACTGGCCGGTCACGCCGGTCAGGAACGCCATCGGCACGAACACCGCGCACAGCACCAGCGCGATCGCGATGATCGGGCCGGACACTTCCTTCATCGCCAGGTGCGCCGCTTCCAGCGGCGTTGCGCCTTCCTCGATATGGCGTTCGACGTTTTCCACCACCACGATGGCGTCGTCCACCACGATGCCGATGGCCAGCACCAGGCCGAACAGGGTCAGCGTGTTGATCGAATAGCCCAGCAGGTAGAGCACGGCGAAGGTGCCGACCACCGATACCGGCACCGCCAGCAGCGGGATGATCGAGGCGCGCCAGGTCTGCAGGAACAGGATCACCACCAGCACCACCAGCAGGGTGGCTTCCAGCAGCGTGGTGATCACCGACTTGATCGAATCGCGCACGAACACCGTGGTGTCGTACACCGAGGTGATCTCCACGCCCGGCGGCAGCTTCTTGCGGATCTCGGCCATCTTCTCGACGACCGAATCGCGGATGTTGAGCGCGTTGGCGCCCGGGGCCTGGAAGATGCCCAGCGCGGCGGCGTTCATGCCGTTCAGGCGCGCGCGCAGGGTGTAGTCGCCCGCGGCCAGTTCAATCCGGGCCACGTCCGACAGGCGCACGATTTCGCCTTCATTGCCGCTCTTGAGCACGATGTCGCCGAATTCCTCGGGAGTTTCGAGGCGACCCTTGGCATTGATCGGCAGCAGGAAGTCGCTGCCGTTGGGCATCGGCTCGGCACCGAGCTGGCCGGCCGAGACCTGCACGTTCTGCTCGCGCACCGAACGCAGCACGTCGCTGGCGGTCAGGCCGCGCGAGGCGACCTTGTCCGGATCCAGCCAGATGCGCATGGCGTAGTCGCCGCCACCGAAGGCCTGGGCGTCGCCGACGCCGGCGATGCGCGCCATTTCGTCCTTCACGTGCAGGCGCATGTAGTTGCGCAGGTACAGCGAGTCGTACTTGCCGTCCTTGGACACGAGGTGGACGACCATCAGGAACACCGGCGATTGCTTCTGGGTGGTCACGCCCTGGCGGCGGACATCCTCGGGCAGGCGTGCCTGCGCCTGGGCGACGCGGTTCTGCACGCGCACCGCGGCCTCGTCCGGGTCGGTGCCCGGCTTGAAGGTCACGGTCAGCTGCAGCACGCCGTCGGAGCCGGCGACGGACTTGATGTACATCATGTCCTCGACGCCGTTGATGGCTTCTTCCAGCGGGGTGGCGACGGTTTCGGCGATGACCTTGGGGTTGGCGCCGGGATAGACCGTGCGCACGACCACCGAGGGCGGCACCACTTCGGGGTACTCGCCGATCGGCAGCATCGGGATCGAGATCAGGCCGGCGGCGAAGATCACGATCGACAACACCGCGGCGAAGATCGGCCGGTCGATGAAGAATCTTGAGAAGTCCATGGGTGGATTTCCTTGGGAAATTGAAAGCAACAGACTTGCCCCTCCCCCGGGGGAGGGGAGGAGGGAGGAGCAGCACGCAAGGGGGGAAACACCCGTCCGCATCCGGCGGACGGGTGGACCATCACTTCATCGCAACGGCGTCGGGCGCGGGCGCCTTGTCTTCAGGCTTGGCATCCATCGCGACCACCTTGGCGTTGACCGGCATGCCCGGGAAGAACACCTTCTGCACGCCACTGATGATCACGCGGTCACCGGCGACCAGGCCCTGTTCGACGATCCGCAGGCCCTGGACAACCCGGCCCAGCTTCACGTCGCGGCGCTGGGCTTTGCCTTCCTTGTCGACCACGTAGACGTAGCGGCGATCCTGGTCGGTGAGCACGGCCTTGTCGTCGACCAGCGCGGCCTTGAACTCGCCGCTGCCCAGCAGGCGCACGCGCGCATACAGGCCGGGCGTGAACAGGCGGTCCTTGTTGTCCAGCACCGCGCGGGCGCGGATGGTGCCGGTGCTGCGATCGACCTGGTTGTCCAGGAAGTCGACGGTGCCGGCATGCGGGAAGCCCTGATCGTCGGCCAGCGCGACCTGCACCGGTACCTTGCCGTCACGCTCGCTCGGGCGTTCGCCCTTGCGCGCCATCTCGGCGTAGCGCAGGAACGCGCGCTCGTCGGCATCGAAGTGCACGTGCACCTTGTCCAGCGACACCAGCGTGGTCAGCACGCTGGCGCTGTCGCCGGCGGTGACCAGGTTGCCGGCGGTCACCAGCGCACGGCCGGCGCGGCCGTCGATCGGGGCGCGCACCTGGGTCCATTCCAGGTTGAGGCGGGCCGAGTCCACCGCGGCCTGGGCGGCGGCGACATTTGCCTGCGCCTGGGCGGCGGCGGCGCGACGCTGCTCGTATTCCTCGGTGGAGATGGCCTGCAGTTCGGACAGCTTGCGCGCGCGCTCGGCTTCGCTGCGACCGAGTTCTGCCTGGGTGCGGGCACGTGCCAGCTCGGCCTGCGCGCGTGCCAGATCGGCGCGGTAGCTGCGCGCGTCGATGGTGAAGAGGACATCGCCCTTCTTCACTTCCTGGCCTTCGGTGTAGCTGACGCGATCGATGTAACCGGACACGCGCGGACGCAGCTCGACGTTTTCGATCGCCTCGATGCGGCCACTGAATTCGTCCCATTGGCTGACCGGCTTGATCAGCACCGGGGCGACGCTGACCGAAGGCGGCGGCGGCGCGCCGGCTTCGCTGGCCTGGCCGCCGCTGCAGCCGGCCAGGATGGCCAGCGACAGCGCGCTGGCCGCGCCCAGGGCAAGGAATCGTCGCGTACGCGGAGCGATGTCGATGTACTTGTTCATGGAAGTCTCGTGGGTGGTGGGGAAGGGACAACGGGCGTGAAGCCTAAGACCTGAACTTAAGTTGAGGTCAAGCGGGGGCGGCATCGCCCCAGCGGGAAGCGGGAAAATCGGAAAACAGGGTCCGGGTCGGCGCTTCCGCCAGCTCCTTGGAGTAGGAGACGATCGGGAGCGGCTTGCCGTGACGGCTCAGCAGCGATACCGCGTTGCGTCCGACCGCCAGTGCGTTGGGCCATTCGGCGCAGGCATTTACGGCGTTGGCCGGCGTGCAGATGGGTTTGTCCACCGACAGCAACTGCACCCGCACGCCCATCGCGTGCGCTTCCTCGTGCAGCACCTGCGCCATCATCCGCATGGTCGCCCCGGTGACCGAGGCGTGCCCGTAGCCGGACCAGCCGCGTTCGGCGAACGGACCGCCGACCAGGATGTAGTGCGTGGTGCCGCCAGACTCGGCCAGCAGCGGCAACAGATGCCGGGCCGCCGCCAGGTGCGGAATCACGTCCATCTCCAGCTTGTGGCGCAGCACGTCGCTGGACTTGTCCAGCAGGCGTCCCGCTTCCAGCGGGCTGGTCAGGCTGGCGAACACCGCGCGCAGCGGGCGGCCACGCGCGCGGATGTCCCGCGCCAGCCGCGCCGCATCGTCATCGCTGAAGATGCAGCCGCTGTGCATCAGCTCCAGTCCCGGCTCGTCGCTGAAACGCTCGGCCAGCGCCCGCATGCGCGGTCCTTCGCGCCCGATCGCCAGCACCGGGCTTCCGACTTCGAGCAGCGCGCCGACCACGCCGGCACCGACCGTGCCGGCGGCGCCCAGCACCAGCGCCTGCGGATGCGCGGCGGCTTTCACGACCGGCTCCTGCGCGGACCGGTCAGCAGGGCGCGCTGGCCGAATGCGCGAGCGCGCACCACGGTCGCGGCGCCCGCCTGCATGCGGCGCGGCACGGTGAACTCACGGAAACCCGACACCGGTGGCCGCGGGGACAGGCGCGAACGCGACGCTTCGGTCTGCGTGTCGGCGGACTGTCCCCGGGACCAGCGGCGCCACCAGCCGGCCAACCAACCGGACACGCCGCCGCGCGTGGGGAGGGAGGGGGCGGCGGTACGGTCCGGGTTGGCGGCCTTCTCCGCGTCGGCGGGGGAGGATTCCGACGTGGGGGAAAGTGTGGAACGACGGGGCGGGAGACCGATATCCGGATCCTGCGGCGTGATTGCCCGATCCTGCGGGGCCTGCGCACTGGCCCGGGACGGGATGGTCGCGGCCAGGTTCAGCCGCAGGGGCGCAAGCGCCTGTCCGGCGAGCGCGTGGGCGAGTGTCCCGCTCATGGGATGTTTTCTCCCATGCCCGGGACAATCGTGGACGACAGCCAGAACGTGGCCATCGCAGGCGTCCCGCCGTGACCCGCCTCCACCGTTTCCTGCCGACGGCGGGGACGTAGCCGGATTTCCACGCCAGGCGCGTGCCGACCCAGCGCAAACGACCGCATGGACGAAGTTTCGGGCAGGCGACGAATGGCCAGGGGGAGGCGGGTTGGCGAGGAGAAAAGCATGAGGTCGGTCACTGCGATAGGAGCAGGGCGCCTACCTTATGCCGACAAAGGGGACTTGATTAGTCCAGATTTAGGGGAATAATCATCCCGCTGGCGGTCCAATCCGGACCGACCTCCCCCGGAGTTCCCATGAGCCACGATCTGAACGACACGCTGATCTTCGTCAAGGTGGTCGAGCAGGGCAGCTTCATCGCCGCCGCCAAGACGCTCGGCCTGCCGAAAACCACGGTCAGCCGCAAGGTGCAGGAACTGGAAACGCGCCTGGGCGCGCAGTTGCTGCACCGGACCACCCGCAAGCTCGGCCTCACCGAGGCGGGCAACATCTATTACGAACATTGCCAGCGCATCGCGCGCGAATTGAGCGAGGCCGAGAGCGCGGTCAATCAGTTGCAGGGCGGTCCTCGCGGCTGGCTGCGCTTCACCACGCCGTATTCGATCGGCATCGACAAGATTGCGCCGCTGCTCGGCGAATTCCACGCGCAGTACCCGGAGATCCGGGTGGAGATGCTGCTGAGCAACGAGCCGCTGGATCTGATCGGCGGCGAGATCGATGTCGCCCTGCGGTTGGGCAACCTGCCCGATTCCAACCTGGTCGCACGCCGGCTGGGCGTGCTGCGCACCCAGGTCTACGCGAGCAAGAGCTACCTGGCCCGCTACGGTGAACCACTGGGGCCGGATGATCTGCAGCATCACCGCGCGCTGGCGATGCCCAAGCACCGGCGGGGGGGCGGCAGCTTCTGCTGGACCCTCAACGATGGCAACCAGGACAAGGACTTCGCGATCAATCCGATCCTGATCGCCAACGATCCGGCCGCGCTGAAAGGCGCGCTGCTGTGCGGCGAGGGCTTGATGGTGGCGGCGGACGTGATGGTCAGGCCGTATCTGGAACAGGGCTATGTGCAGCGCGTGCTGGCCGGCTGGACCGGACCGGAGTTCGAGTTCAACGCGGTGTTCCCGCGTGGCCGCATGATGTCGCCGAAAGTGCGTGCGTTCGTCGACTTCCTGGTCGAACGGTTGAAGTTCGACATGGATTACATGATGGAACACTGCCCGGTCTACCTGAAGCAGCAGGCCGAGGCCTGCGCGAGCGCGCTGGCCGAATCGGTGCGCCGCGAGACCGAGGCGGAGGAAGCGGCGGAAATCGCTGACGGCCGCCGTGTGCTGGCCGAAGTGGTGAACTGAGTTCGGCCCTTCCGCGTCGTCGCCATCCACCGGCTAACATGCCGGCGGTGGCGCGACGCCCGCGCCTTGCCCGGAGGCGAACGATGAAGACGTGGATTCCCCTGATCGCGGCACTGCTGCTGGCCGCCTGCAAACCCGCGGCGGAACCGGTACCCGCGGAACCCGCCGCTGCCGACGCCCCGGCCGCGGATGCATCCGCGCAAGCCGCACCGGAGCCGATCGCGCAGACCCATGGCGGCGCGGCCGCGCCGACGCCCACCGCCGCCGGCGAAACCGACGACCATACCGAGGTCAACCGGCGCATCGGCCAGATGCTGGGCGATGCCACCCGCTATGAAACCGCGGTCCTAGCGTTCCAGCAGGCCGTCGCGCAGAAGGATGCCGCCACCGTCGCGGCGATGATCGATTTCCCGTTCAGGGCCACCGTCGGCGGCAAGCCGGCCACCATCAAGGACGCACCCGAATTCATTGCCCAGTACGGTCGCATCGTCACCCCGGAGATGGCGGAAGTGATCGTGCGGCAGCGCTACTCGGACTTGTTCGTCAACGGCAAGGGCGTGATGTTCGGCAGCGGCGAGGCCTGGATCAACGGTATCTGCGTGGACAAGGCCTGCAACTCGTTCAACGTGCGGGTGGTGGCCTTGCAGCCGACCCGGTAGTCCTGACGTAGGAGCGACGTGAGTCGCGACCTTTGCGATTCTCCTGCCTGGAATGTGGTCGCGACTCACGTCGCTCCTGCAAGGCGGCATCCGGAACAAGACAGGGCGGCCATGGCCGCCCTGTTTCGTCGCGCCGGTACATCCCGGCCGCGCTACTCCACTTTCACTTCCACCCGCCGCGCCTCGTCGGCGTTGCCGTTGCCCTCGGTCTGCACCGGTTTGTCCAGCGCGATGCGTTCGGCGGTGACGCCGTTCACCACCAGCCACTGCTGGATGGCCTGGGCGCGCTGCTTGGCCAACTCCTGGTTGGTCGCCAGATCGCCGGTGGCATCATGGAAGCCGGACACCCGCGCCTTGCTTCCGGGCTTGGCATGCAGGCTGCCCAGCACGCTGGCCAGGCGCGCGCTGGCGTCGGCCGGCACCACCGCGGAGCCGACGTCGAAATACACCTTGGCCAGATGATCGTTGGTCAGCTCGGAGACGTGCATCGATTCCGCCGAATGCGCGCTGCCCATCGCCGCACCCGCGCCTCCCTTGAACCAGCCATCCACCGGCAACAGCGGCACCAGCAGCAGGGCGACGATGTTGATGATCTTGATCAGCGGATTGATGGCCGGGCCGGCGGTGTCCTTGTAGGGATCGCCGACGGTATCGCCGGTGACCGCCGCCTTGTGCGCATCGGATCCCTTGCCGCCGTGATGGCCTTCCTCGATGTACTTCTTGGCGTTGTCCCAGGCGCCGCCGCCGGTGCACATCGAGATGGCGACGAACAGGCCGGTGACGATCGTGCCCATCAGCAGGCCGCCCAGCGCGGCCGGTCCCAGCAGCAGGCCGACGATGATCGGGATGATCAGCGGCAGCAGCGAGGGCACGATCATTTCGCGGATCGCCGACTTGGTCAGCAGGTCCACCGCCTTGTCGTACTCGGGCTTGCCGGTGCCTTCCATGATCCCCTTGATCTCGCGGAACTGCCGGCGCACTTCCTCCACCACCGCGCCGGCCGAACGGCCCACCGCCTGCATCGCGAAGGCGCCGAACAGGTACGGAATCAGACCGCCGATCAGCAGGCCGACCACCACCTTGGGATCGTTGATGGCGAAGCTCACCGCGCCTTCGCCGAACTTCTCGCCCAGCTTGTGCGCGTAGTCGGCGAACAGCACCAGCGCGGCCAGTGCGGCCGAACCGATCGCGTAACCCTTGGTCACCGCCTTGGTGGTGTTGCCGACCGCGTCCAGGGCATCGGTGATCCTGCGGATGTCCGGACCCAGTTCACTCATCTCGGCGATGCCGCCGGCGTTGTCGGTGATCGGGCCGTAGGCATCCAGCGCGACCACCATGCCCGCCATCGACAGCATCGCGGTGGCAGCCACCGCCACGCCGTACAGGCCGCCGATCCAGAAGCTGGCGAGGATGGCGATGGCGACCGCGATCACCGGCAGCGCGGTCGACTTCATCGACACCGCCAGGCCGGCGATGATGTTGGTGGCGTGGCCGGTCTCCGAGGCTTTCGCGACCTGCTGCACCGGAGCGTATTCGGTGGCGGTGTAGTACTCGGTGATCACCACCATCGCCGCGGTCAGGACCAGGCCGATGAGCGCGCAGCCGAACAGCGGCATCAGCAGTTCGGCCGCGAACATCGACTTGGTGACGAAGAAGAACGCGATGGCCGCCAGCACGCCGGATACGGCGAGGCCGCGATACAGCGCGTTCATGATCTTGCCGCCTTCGCGCGCCTTGACGAAGAAGGTGCCGATGACCGAAGCGACGATGGATACCGCGCCCAGCACCAGCGGATAGACCACGCCGGCCCAGCCGTAGGTGGCGAAGGAGATGCCGGCGATCAGCATCGCCGCGATCACCGTCACCGCATAGGTTTCGAACAGGTCGGCGGCCATCCCCGCGCAGTCACCGACGTTGTCACCCACGTTGTCGGCGATCACCGCCGGGTTGCGCGGGTCGTCCTCGGGAATGCCGGCTTCGACCTTGCCGACCAGGTCCGCGCCAACGTCGGCGCCCTTGGTGAAGATGCCTCCGCCCAGGCGGGCGAAGATCGAAATCAGCGACGCACCGAAGGCCAGGCCGACCATCGGCTGCAGCGCCGCCTTGATTGCCGCTTCGGTGGGCTGGCCGCTCCAAACCACGAGGAAGTAGCCGGCCACGCCCAGCAGGCCCAGGCCGACCACCAGCAAGCCGGTGACCGCGCCGCCGGTGAAGCTGATCTTCAGCGCTTGGTTCAGGCCGTGGGTGGCGGCCTCGGCCGTGCGCACGTTGGCGCGCACCGAGACGAACATGCCGATGAAACCGGCCACGCCCGACAGCAGCGCGCCGATGGCGAAACCGATGGCGGTGGGCCAGCCCAGCGCGGGCACCAGGCCGATGATCAGGAACAGGATGACGCCGACGATCGCGATGGTGGTGTACTGCCGGCGCAGGTAGGCGCTTGCCCCTTCCTGCACCGCCGCCGCGATTTCCTGCATGCGCGGATTGCCGGCAGGCCGCGAGAGAATCCAGCGTGCCGAGAATATTCCGTAAAGAATTGCCACCGCGGCGCAGACCAGCGACAGCGTCAAACCGTGTTGTTCCAGCATGACCCCTCCCAAGGTTGATGGATGACGTCCGGCGAATGCGTGACCGGTCGAAACCCGGGTGGGGCGGTGATCCCGATGGAGCCTGTCGAACGGGATACAGCCACTGCGGCGGGGCCGCGCGGATACCGACGTGTTCAGACAATCCCTGGAGCAGCCCGAGTATGACCCGAGCCCGGCCCGCCCGCCAACCGCGAGGCGGGGTTCAGGCGGGCCGTGCCAGCCTTGCCCGGTCGTTTTTCCGAGGTTGCCCGATGCGTCCGATTTCCCCCCTCGTGCTGGCCGCCCTCCTGGCCACGACCACCGCCACGCCTGCGTTTGCGGCCGATCCGCAGCCGGAGATCAAGCGGCCCGCCGCCGCCGCCGCCCAGGCGGTGGGTACGGTCCATACCATCCGCCAGATTCCGGAAGCGTGTGCCCGCTTCGAAGGCATGTTCACCGGTGATGCCGCGCAGCCCTACCGCTTCAGCGTGGTCCGGACCAGCGCCCAGTGCCAGCCGCGCGCGCGCCTGCTGGATGCCGCCAAGGCCAAGCCGGACGCGGCGTCGGGCTGGCTGCTCAATGACGTGATCCGGATTCCCAGCGCCGCCTGCGCCTCACAGCAGGCGGTCGTGCGGGTCTGGCGCAAGCCGGTCGCGGTCAGCACGCCGGACAAGGACGGCCAGGGCCAGGCCCGCATCTACCTGGAAGACGCCAGGCAGGACATCGCCGCCGGCAAGATCGCGCAGGCGAAGATCCCGCTGTTCGCCACGGAAATGAAGGTCGAGGGCAAGTGTCCGTAAGGACAGCTGGAAACGCCTTGCCGCAAGAAAAGCGACCTAGCCCATCGGCAAGGTCGCTTTAATTTTGCCCCGGGATGTAGGCCAGCTCACGCGTGGAACGCTGCAAAGCGCGGCAGGAGCAGGGCGGTATCAGGATTACCGCCCGACGTGGCTCACCCTTCCCACTTGGGCAACTTCTGCTTCACCGCCACGTTCTTAAGCGCCACGTACTTGGGCAACCCGTCGCGACCGAATTCGGGATAGGCCTCGCCACGGATTAGCGGCTCCAGGTATTTGCGCGCGGCGGCGGTGATGCCATAGCCGTCCTTGCGCAGGAAGCCGTTCGGCATCTTCTTTTCGTGGTTGGCGACCTTTTCCAGCGGCGCGGCTTCGATCTTCCAGCGATACGGCGCATCGGAAGTGCGCACGATCACCGGCATCACCGCGTTGCGGCCCTTCAGCGCGTACTGCACCGCGGCCTTGCCGACCGCCTGCGCCTGCTCCCAGTCGGTCTTCGAGGCGATGTGGCGGGCCGAGCGCTGCAGGTAGTCGGGCAGGGTCCAGTGGACCTTGAAGCCCAGTTGATCCTTGACCCGGCCGGCCAGGTAGGACGCGACGCCGCCGAGCTGGGTGTGCCCGAACGAATCCTTGCCGCCGCCGGCGTCGGCGACGAAGCGGCCGTCGGCGTACTGGATGCCTTCGCTGGCCACCACCACGCACCAGCCGACCTTGGCGACGACCTTCTTCACCTGCGCCAGGAACGCGGCCTCGTCGTAGGCGCGCTCGGGGAACAGGATGATCTGGGGCGCGTCGTCCGGCGACTGCCCGGCCAGTCCGGCCGCCGCGGCCAGCCAGCCGGCGTGCCGGCCCATGGCCTCGTACACGAACACCTTGGTCGAGGTCTCGGCCATCGCCGCGACGTCCAACGCGGCCTCGCGCACGGATACCGCGGTGTACTTGGCCGCCGAACCGAAGCCGGGGCAGGTGTCGGTCACGGCCAGATCGTTGTCCACCGTCTTGGGCACGCCGATACAGGTCAGTGGGTAGTCGAAGGCCTTGGCCAACTGGGACACCTTGAGCGCGGTGTCGGCCGAGTCGTTGCCGCCGTTGTAGAGGAACCAGCGCACGTCATGGGCCTTGAACACTGCCAGCAGGCGCTCGTAGCGCGCGCGATCGGCTTCCAGCGACTTCAGCTTGACCCGACACGAGCCGAACGCGCCGCCGGGGGTCTGGGCGAGGGCGCGGATGGCTGCCGCCGACTCCTTGCTGGTGTCGATCAGCTCCTCGCGCAGGGCGCCCAGGATGCCGTTGCGGGCCGCCAAGACCTTGATTTTACGGGCGCGGGCTTCGCCGATGACGGCCGCCGCGGTGGCGTTGATGACGGCGGTGACACCGCCGGACTGCGCATAAAGTAGGGTGCCCTGGGTCATGGGGGATTCGTTCCGGGTTGCCTGGATGCGGTAAGCTTCACACAGATGACGCGGTGCAGCGAGGCGCGGTGGATCCCGCCGCCCGGCGCCGCCAGCAGGATTCTAGTTCGGGAGTTACACAATGCGATTGGTTCTACTGGGCCCCCCCGGGTCGGGCAAGGGCACTCAGGCAGCGCGTCTGAAGGAATATCTGCAGGTTCCGCACATTTCCACCGGTGATCTGCTCCGCGCCGAAGTGGCCGCGGGCTCCCCCCTCGGCCTGCAGGCCAAGGAGATCATGGCGCGTGGCGATTTCGTCAGCGACGAGATCCTGCTGGGCATGCTGGAGGACCGGTTCGCCCGTCCGGACACCGCCAACGGTTTCATCCTGGATGGCTATCCCCGCAACCTGGTACAGGCCGATGCCCTGGGCGTGCTGCTGGACAAGATCCGCCAGCCGATGGATTTCGCGGTGCAACTGGAAGTGCCCACCGATCTGCTGGTGGAGCGGATTGCCGGCCGGGCCAAGGCCGAGGGCCGCGACGACGATTCCCCGGAGGTGGTCCGCAATCGCCTGGACAAGTACACCAGCCAGACCGCACCGGTGATCGACTACTACCGCCAGCACGGCCAGTTGACCGTCGTCGACGGCGTGGGCTCGCTGGACGATGTGTTCAGCCGCCTGATCGAGGCGCTGTCGCCGGCCAAGGAAGTCGGCTGAGGCCGGCTTCCGCGGAGTCCGGTTCGCTGCCCGCGCGGCGACCGGCCCGCGCGGGGCGTGGCGCCGGTTTCATCCGGACTCCGGCCCATTCCTGATCCCCGCACCGCGTGCCGGTGCATCACTTCCGCCCGGGTCCGCCCCGTGCCGAAATCCGGGCGCTGGGCTACAGTCTCATCGTTCACCACGGAAGCGTCGTCTTGAAGATCCACATTCTGGGAATCGCCGGTACCTTCATGGGCGGCGTGGCCGCGCTCGCGCGCGAGCTCGGGCATGAGGTCGAAGGCAGCGACCAGGCCATCTATCCGCCGATGTCCACGCAGTTGGAGCAGCTCGGCATCGCGCTCGCGCAGGGCTATCTTCCGCGCAACATTTCCCCGGATTGCGACGAGATCGTGATCGGCAACGCGCTCTCGCGCGGCAACGACGCGGTCGAGACGGTGCTTGACGAGGGACGTCGCTACACCTCCGGCGCGCAGTGGCTGTCCGAGCGGGTATTGCCCGGGCGCGACACGCTCGCGGTGGCCGGCACCCATGGCAAGACCACCACCACGACCATCCTGACCTATCTGCTGGAAGCGGCCGGGCGTTCGCCGGGCTTCCTGATCGGCGGGGTGGCCGAGGATTTCGGTGTATCGGCGCGGGTCGGCCAGGGCCGCGAATTCGTGGTGGAGGCGGACGAGTACGACACCGCCTTCTTCGACAAGCGCAGCAAGTTCGTCCATTACCGCCCGCTGGTGGCGATCCTCAACAACCTGGAATACGACCACGCCGACATCTTTCCCGACGTGGCCGCCATCCAGCGCCAGTTCCACCATCTGGTCCGCACGGTGCCGCGGCGTGGCCGCCTGATCGTCAACGGCGAGGACGAGCGCCTGGCGGAAGTACTGGCAATGGGCTGCTGGACACCGGTGGAACGGTTCGGCTTCGACCCGGCGCTGGAATGGAGCGCGCGCCTGATCCGCGAGGACGGCAGCGCCTTCGCCGTGTGCCACCAGGGGCGTGAACTCGGGGAAGTCCATTGGCCCCTGCTGGGGCGCCACAACGCGCTCAACGGGCTGGCCGCGCTGGCGGCGGTGAACGCGGTCGGCGTGGATCCGGCGTCGGTGATGCCGGCACTGGCGCGCTTCCGCAGCGTCAAGCGACGCCTGGAAGTCATCGGCGAGGCCGATGGCATCACCCTGTACGACGATTTCGCGCATCACCCGACCGCCATCCACACCACCCTGGAAGGATTGCGGGCGAAGGTGGGCGACGCCCGCATCGTGGTGGCGATGGAGCCGCGCAGCAATTCGATGCGGCTGGGCGCGCACGCCGGCGCGCTCGCGCCTTCGCTGGCGCTGGCCGATGCGGTGGTATTCCTGCATCGTCCGGAATTGCCGTGGGATGCCGGCAAGGTGGTCGCGGCGATCCGGGGCGATGCGCGCACGGTGGCGGACGTCGATGCCCTGATTGCCGCGCTGCAGTCGATTGCGCGCCCGGGCGACCACGTGGTGTTCATGTCCAACGGCGGTTTCGACGGCGCACCGCGCCGCTTCCTGGCGGCACTGCGCGAAACCGCGTAGGGTGGACCACGGCCTGCCATTGCATTGATGACCGAGCCACGGCTGGATTCTTCCGGCACGCCACCGTGGACCGTGGCTGATGGAGAACCGATGACCGAAACCCTGCCGCTGTTCCCCCTGCATGCCGTGTTGCTGCCCGGTGCGGGACTGGGTCTGCGGGTGTTCGAGCGGCGTTATCTGGACCTGGTGCGCGACTGCGGGCGGGCCGGGCGCGGTTTCGGGGTCTGCCTGATCCTGGAAGGCGAGGAAGCCGGTCAGCCGGCGGTTCCGGCCGCCCATGGCACCGAGGCGGTGATCGAGGATTTCGATACCGGCCCCGACGGCTTGCTGGCATTGCGCGTGCGTGGCGCGCGCCGGTTCCGGGTGATGCGCACGCGGGTGCGCGACAACGGTCTGGTGGTGGGGGAAGTGCAGTGGTGTGATCCCGATCCCGATGACGAACTGTTGCCGCAACACGGCCTGCTGGCGACGCTGCTGCAGAGCCTGCTCGAACAGGCCGGGGCGGATTTGAACCGGATCACGTCGGCGCAGATGGACAATGCCGCCTGGGTGGGATGGCGGCTGGCCGAACTGCTGCCGCTCAGCGCGCAGCAGCGGGGGATGCTGCTGCAGGAGGACAACCCGCACGCGCGCCTGGATCGGCTGCTCGCGGCGATTGCCTGAGCGTCAGCGCCCGGCGGGTGCCGGCGACGGCGACGAAGGCGTCGCGGCCGCGCCATCGGTGCGCACGCGCAGGACCGGCAGCTGCGATTGCGGATGCGGTTCGATCCGGTGCTGCATCGGCGCGGTGGCCGCGCTGACCGCGTGCAGCGCGGCATCGGCCTCGCGCAGCGGTCGCCATACGCCCACCAGGCGGAATGCCTGCTGGTGCTTCAGCACCTGCGCGCTGCCGATCCACAGGGGCGTGTCGCCGGGTTGCAGCAGGGTATTGGCCGGCCACAGGCGCAGCACGAAGCGAAGGCCGGGCTGCGCCCCATCGCGCACCATCAGCAGGCTTTCGGCGCGGGTGTCCAGGGTTGCCGGCAGCACCGGTTGTTCGGCCGGTGAAAGGTCGGTGTCCAGCAGGTTGAGTGCATCCTGCCAGCCGGCCTGCGGCTGCGCCCGCCAACCGGCGGCTTCCAGTCGCGCCTGCAGCGGCGCCAATGGCCCGGCCACCTGGATGTCCAGCGGCCAGCGCTGCTCGTCGTCGAATTCGTTGCGGCGCGCGGGCAGGCGCTGCCAGCCCTGTTGCCACCAGTCGTCCATGCCCATCGACTGCACGATCACCGGCGTCTCGAACTGCGCCAGCATGCGGTCCACGTTGCGTGGCGCGTGCCAGAGCGCGGCGGCGACGAACGCGCCATAGAACAGCCAGCCCAGCGGGGTGATCCAGAACGAGCGCAACATGCGCCGGCGATAGGCGATGCCCAGCACCAGCAGCCAGACGATGCCGAACAACATGCCGCCGATGATGTCGCTGAGCCAGTGCGCGCCCAGGTAGATGCGGGCGAAGCCGATCAGCGCCACCACGATGCCGGAGACCAGATAGGGCCAGACCCGCTGCCGGCCCGGCAGCTCGCGGGCGATCAGCACGGCGAAGAAGCCGAAGGTGATGGTCGCCATCGTCACCGCGATGGACGGGAAGCCGAAACCGCTGCTGACCGACGGCGGCTTGGGAATGTCGACCGAGGCGCCCAGCCACGCGGTGAGGGCGAGTCCGAACGCCAGCGCGGCCAGCCAGTGCGCGGCGGCCATCCAGCGCCGGCGCCAGCACAGGTAGACCAGCACCAGCAGCGAGGCCGGCGCCAGCACCTGCTCGTCGCCGAGCGAGGCGATCGCCGCCAGCGGCTGATCGGCGAGCGGATTGCGCAGCGCCTGCATCAGTTCGTGCACCGCCAGATCGATGCCCAGCGGTTCGCCGTGGCCGATGACGATGATCAGGAAGGCGAACCACACCCAGACGATCGCCAGCAGCAGGATCGCCAGCAGCGCCAGTGGCACCGATTCGCGGCGCTTGGGATCGAACACCGCGGCCGAGTAGCGGCCCAGCACCGGGTGTGCATGCGACCACGCCAGCGCGCGCGCCAGCAGGGCGTCGGCGTGGGCGGCGAACCAGCGGTAGCTGTACAGCACCAGCGCCCAGGCCAAGGCCAGCACCACCAGCAGCAGGCCCAGCACCAGGCCCAGCCGGCCGGCGACCGCGGCCACCGCGTCGTAGGCATGGCCGAACACCCAGCCCGGCAGCAGGAACAGCGCGGCCCACGACACCGCCGCCAGCAGGCTGGCCGGCAGATAGCGTCTCATCGGCATCCGCAGCATGCCGGCCACCGCCGGCACGAACGGACGGATGGGGCCGACGTAGCGGGCGATCAGGATGCTCTTGATGGCGTTGCGGCGGAACAGCAGTTCGCCCCGATCCAGCAGCTGCGGATAGCGGCTGAACGGCCAGTGCCGACGCAGTTGCGGTCCCCAGCGATGGCCGACCCAGAAGCTGGTGCCGTCGCCGGCCAATGCGCCGATGGCGGCGCAGATGAGGGCGTAGGGCCCGGAGATCTCGCCCAGCCCGATCAGCACGCCGACCGCGAACAGCAGCGGCAGCGCCGGCACGATCGCGCCCAGGATGATCACCGCGTCGCAGAAGGCGATCGCGAAGATCACCGCCCCCGCGGCCACCGGATGTGCGCTGATCCAGGCCAGCAGCGAGTCGAACCAGGACGGATTCATCGGCTGGATTATAGGGGGCGGTTCATGACTGGCATCCCGTCTGATGGGCGTGGACTTTCAACGTGAAACGTGGCTGGCGGCGTGATTCCGGCCCCCGGATCCGACGGTCCGTCCCCGCCGCCGCCGACCCGCCGTCCGGCCGGGGTATCCTGAAAGGCATCTCCTTTCAGCGTCGGACGCAGGACCTCCATGGCCAGCTTGCAGGGCAAGACTCTCTTCATCACCGGCGCGTCGCGCGGCATCGGCCTGGCCATCGCCCTGCGGGCGGCGCGCGATGGCGCCAACGTGGCGATCGCGGCCAAGTCCTCGGTGCCCAATCCCAAACTGCCCGGCACCATCCACAGCGCCGCCCAGGCGGTCACCGAGGCGGGCGGGCAGGGCCTGGCGCTGAAATGCGACATCCGCGAGGAAGACGACGTGCGTGCGGCGGTAGCGGCGACCGTGGACGCATTCGGCGGCATCGACATCCTGGTCAACAACGCCAGCGCGATCTGGCTGGCCGGCGCGCTCGACACGCCGATGAAGCGCTTCGACCTGATGAACCAGGTCAACGCGCGCGGCAGTTTCCTGTGCGCGCAGGCCTGCCTGCCGTACCTGCGCCAGGCGGCCAATCCGCACATCCTGACCCTGGCGCCGCCGCCCTCGCTGGATCCGCGCTGGTGGGCGCCGCACACCGGCTACACCCTGGCCAAGATGGGCATGAGCTTCGTCACCCTGGGCCTGGCCGGCGAGTTCGGTCCGCAGGGCGTGGCGGTCAATGCGCTGTGGCCACGCACCATCATCGCCACCGATGCGTTGAACATGATTCCCGGCGTCGAGATCGCGCGTTGCCGCACCCCGGCCATCGTCGCCGATGCGGTGCACGCGGTGCTGACCCGGCCCGCCGCGGGTTTCCACGGGAATTTCCTGATCGACGAAGCGGTCCTGCGCGAAGCCGGCGTGGAGGACTTCTCCGGCTATGCGGTGGATCCGTCGCAGCCGCTGCTGCCGGATCTGTTCCTGGATCCCTGATGGACTGCATCTTCTGCGCCATCCTCGAAGGTCGTGCGGCGGCCAGCCGGGTGGCCGAGGATGCCGATGTGGTGGCGTTCCTGGATCTGCGCCAGCCGGTGCCGGGGCATGTGCTGGTGGTGCCGCGCATGCATGTGGAGACGATCTACGAACTGGCGCCGGACACCGCCGCCGCGCTGATGCGGATGGCGGTGCGGATCGCGCGGGCCCTGCGCGCGGAGTTCGATCCGCCGGGCCTGAACCTGTGGCAGTCCAACGGCCACGCCGGCGGCCAGGAAGTGCCGCACGTGCATCTGCACGTGCAGCCGCGCCAGCATCGCGATGGCCTGTTCCGGATGTATCCGCAGGGCCTGCCCGTGCCCGCCGCGCGCGCCACGCTGGATGCGCTGGCCGCGCGCCTGCGCCCGCATTGCGACATCGCCTCCTGAAGTTGAAGTTTCGGACCGATTTTCCAGAATGTCTTTCCACCGGAGCATTCCGATGACCGCTGACGCTTCCTCCATCCGGCAAGGCCTGATCCTGATCCGCTGCGTCCTGGCCGCATTGCTGTTCATCCACGGCGCGGCCCGCCTGGGCGCGGGCGGCGTGGTGCCGTTCGGCCAGTTCCTGGACGCACGGGGATTCCCGTTCGGCGCGGGCATCGCCTGGTTCATTACCGTGTTCGAACTGTCCGCTACCCTGTTGCTGGCGTGGGGCCGCTGGGTCACCCCGCTGGCACTGGTATTCGGTGCCATCTACGCCTGCGGCATCTGGCTGGTGCACGCGCAAGAAGGCTGGTTCGTGGTGGGCCTGGGCCGCAACGGCATGGAGTACAGCGTGCTGATCCTGGCCTGCCTGCTCGGGCTGGCCTGGGCCTACCGGCCCCGGCGTTCCCGGCTGTCTGCCGATGCCGTCCACTGAGATGTTGCCCGCTGATCCGATTCAACGATTCAAGAGAACGACATGAAATATCTGCACGCGATGATCCGCGTCCACGACCTGGACGCGACCAGCAAATTCTTCACCGAGGGCCTGGGCCTGAAGGAAACCCGGCGCATGGACAACGAGGCCGGCAAGTTCACCCTGGTCTATTTCGGGGCGCCGGCCAACCCGGAGTCGGAAATCGAGCTCACCTACAACTGGGGTTCGGACGAGGACTACGGCAGCGCCCGCAACTTCGGCCATCTGGCCTTCGAGGTCGACGACATCTACGCCACCTGCGCGCACCTGCAGTCGCTGGGCATCGCCATCAACCGCCCGCCGCGCGACGGCCGCATGGCCTTCGTGCGCACGCCGGATCTGATCTCCATCGAACTGTTGCAGAAGGGGGCTGCGCTGCCGCCGCAGGAGCCGTGGACTTCGATGGCGAACGTCGGCGTATGGTGAACGCCACAACGATGGCGGTCGCCGCGACGCGGGGAGCGCACTTGGATTCGCCATCGAGATCGGGGAAGCTGTGATCCCGCGATGACATGACGGATCCCCGATGAGCCTGGCGCTGCTGGTGATTGATGTGCAACGTGGTTTGTTCGAGACGGAGCCGCCGCCCGCGGATGCCGGGCACGTCGTTTCCCGCATCAACGATCTGGCCGCGCGGGCGCGCGCGAAGGGCGTGCCGGTGATCTATATCCAGCACGAACACGCCGGCGGCATGGAAGCCGAGTCGCCAGGTTGGCAGTTGGATCCGAGGCTGGACGTGGAGGCTGGCGATCGGCGCATCCGCAAGAGCACGCCGGATTCGTTCCTGCGCACCGGCCTGGATGAAGTGCTGGCGTTCCTCGGGGTGGAGGAACTGGTGCTGTGCGGCTATGCCACCGAGTTCTGCGTGGATACCACCACCCGCAGCGCCGCCGCGCACGGATACGCGGTGACGCTGGCCGCCGATGCCCACACCACCCACGACAAGCCGCATGCGAGCGCGGCGCAGATTCGTACCCACCACAACGCCACCCTGCCGGACATCACCAGTTTCGGCACCCGGATCCAGGCCTTGCCGGCGGGGCAGATCCTGTTCGCCTGAAACCGGCGGGACCCGGTGCCGGCTGGCGCCGCCCGGGTCCCCGTCCTGCGCGCGGATCAGCGACAATGACGGACTCGCACATCCCGTCCGCCGCCGCCATGACCGCCAGCCCCGCGTCCGAACTGCTCGCCAAGGGCAAGCAGTACTACCTGCCCATCTACCGCCAGCGCGAGCTCGTGCTCGAACGCGGCCAGGGCGCGCGCATCTGGGACAGCGAGGGCCGCGAGTACGTCGATCTGTCCGCGGGCATCGCCGTGTGCGGCCTGGGCCACAATGATCCGGACCTGGTGGCGGCGCTGGTCGCGCAGGCCGGCAAGCTGTGGCACACCAGCAACGTCTTCCACAGCGAGCCGCCGCTGCGGCTGGCCGAGGAACTGGTCGCGTCCTCGCGCTTCGCCAGCCGCGTGTTCCTATGCAATTCCGGCGCCGAGGCCAACGAAGCGGCGATCAAGCTGGTCCGCAAGTGGGCCGCCGGCCAGGGCCGGACGCCGGACAAGCGCGTCATCGTGACCTTCCGCGGCAGCTTCCATGGCCGCACCCTGGCCACGGTCACCGCGACCGCGCAGCCGAAGTACCAGGAAGGCTACGAACCGCTGCCCGGCGGCTTCCGCTACGTCGATTTCAACGACCTCACCCAGCTGGAAATCGCGATGGCCGCCGGCGACGTGGCCGCGGTGATGCTGGAGCCGGTGCAGGGCGAAGGCGGAGTGATGCCGGCCGCGCCCGGATTCCTGAGCGCGGTGCGCGAGCTGTGCGATCACCACGGCGCGCTGCTGGTGCTGGATGAGATCCAGTCCGGCATGGGCCGCACCGGCACCCTGTTCGCGCACTGGCAGGACGGGGTCACGCCGGACATCGTCACCCTGGCCAAGGCGCTGGGCGGCGGCTTCCCGATTGGCGCCATGCTGGCCGGCCCGAAGGTGGCCGAGGCCATGCAGTTCGGCGCCCACGGCACTACCTTCGGTGGCAATCCGCTGGCCGCGGCGGTCGCGCGTGTCGCATTGCGCAAGCTGGCAGCGCCGGCCATCGCCAACAACGTGGCGCGCCAGTCGGCGGCGTTGCGCAAGGCGTTGGCCGGGATCGATGCCGAACTGGGCCTGTTCTCGCTGGTGCGTGGTCGTGGCCTGATGCTGGGCGCGGTGCTCAAGCCGGCCTACGCCGGACGCGCCAGCGAAATCCTCGACCATGCCGCCGCCCAGGGTGTGCTGCTGCTGCAGGCCGGCCCGGACGTGCTGCGCTTCGTGCCGGCGCTGAACATCAGTGACGAGGAGTTGGCCGAGGGCTGCAGGCGCCTGCATGCGGCGCTGCGCCAGTTTGCCGGGAAATAACGGCAAATGCAGGAGCGACGCCAGTCGCGACCGCCGACCTGGAACGTCCTTGGAACGCGCCTTGAACGGGACCGGACATGTGCAGGCACGGGCGGTGCCGCCGGGAGTCCGTCCCGCCGGCAGGTATTGACGTGATGGAAGCTGTCCGGATGCCGTGTATATCGCGGTCGCGACCGACGTCGCTCCTACAATCCAGCAGGCGTCAGGCCAGCCGGTAGCGCTTGAAGACCTGCCGCAGGCTCGCCGCGTCGCTGACGGTCTCGGCATGCAGGCCCACGCCGCGCGCGCCCTGGACGTTGGCGAACACGTCATCGACGAACAGCGTGCGCGCGGCATCCCAGCCCAACCGTTCCATCGCCAGCGTGTAGATCCTCGGCTCGGGCTTGCGCAGCTGCAGCGCGCCGCTGCACAGCACACGGCCCTCGATGCGTGGATGGATCGGCGCGACGATGCGCGGGATGGCCTGCGACATCAGCAGGCCGTTGTTGGTGAGCACGCCCAGTTCCAGAGCGGGATCCAGGGCGAGAATCTGTTCCAGCACCGCCGCATCGGCATGGCTGCCGGCCATCCGTGAGGCGATCCAGGTGTCCTCGTCGATCGCCCGGGCAATGCCTTCGCCCAGGCGTGACAGGTACAGCGCCGTGCTGATCCGGCCGCCGTCGTATTCGGTTTCCAGCCCGGAGGTGAACAGCACCTCGCGCACGCGTTCGTGCTCGGCGCCGGCGTAACCGGCGAGGTGGGCGATGCGCTGCTCGTGATGGTAGTGCGCCAGGACCCCGTCGAAGTCGAACAGGATCCGCTCGATGCGCGGCGGCACCATCATCCCGCCGCGACCACCTTGAACGCCTCGCGCGCGGCGGCGATGGTCTGCTCGATGATCGCCGGATCGTGCGCGCTGGACATGAAGCCGGCCTCGAACGCCGACGGCGCAAGGAACACGCCGCGCTCCAGCATCGCGTGGAAGAAGCGGTTGAACGCGCCGATGTCGCAGGCCACCGCCTGCGCATAGGTGTCCACGTACTGATCGGTGAAGAACATGCCGAACATGCCGCCGACGCGGGTGGTGGTGAATGGGACGCCAGCGTCGCGCGCCGCCGCTTCCAGGCCATCGCACAGCGCGTTCGTCGCGTCCGTCAGTCCGGCATGGAAGCCCGGCGCCTGGATCAGTTCCAGCATCGCCAGGCCGGCGGCCATCGCCACCGGATTGCCGCTGAGCGTGCCGGCCTGGTAGATCGGGCCGGCCGGAGCGATCTGCGACAGCAGTTCGCGACGGCCACCGTAGGCCCCGACCGGCATGCCGCCGCCGATGACCTTGCCGAAGGTGCTCAGGTCGGGCGTGATGCCGTAGTGCGCCTGCGCGCCACCGAGGGCGACGCGGAAGCCGGTCATCACTTCGTCGAAAATCAACAGCGCGCCATGCTGTGTGCACAGCGCGCGCAGGTGCTGCAGGTAGCCCTCGCGCGGCGGCAGGCAGTTGGCGTTGCCGACCACCGGTTCGATGATGAGGCAGGCGATTTCCGGTCCGTACTGTTCAAACAGCGCGGTCGCGCCATCGAAATCGTTGTAGCTCAGGGTCAGGGTCAGCTCGCTCAGGCCCGCCGGCACGCCCGGCGAGGTCGGCACGCCGAGGGTCAGCATGCCGCTACCGGCCTTGACCAGGAACGAATCGCCGTGTCCGTGGTAGCAGCCTTCGAACTTGACGATCCGGTTGCGGCCGGTGGCGCCGCGCGCCAGCCGGATCGCCGACAGCGTGGCCTCGGTGCCGGAGTTGACCATGCGCACCATCTCGCAGGACGGCACCAGCCGGGTGATGGTTTCGGCCATGGTGACCTCGGCCGGGCACGGTGCGCCGAACGACAGGCCGTTCTGGATGGCGGCCTGCACCGCCTCGCGCACCGCCGGATGGTTGTGGCCGACGATCATCGGTCCCCATGAACCCACGTAGTCGATGTAGCGGTTGCCATCCACGTCGTACAGGAATGCGCCGTCGGCGCGCTGCACGAAGAAGGGCTCGCCGCCGACCGACTTGAACGCGCGCACGGGCGAGTTGACGCCACCGGGGAGCAGTTGCTGGGCGCGGGAGAACAGGGCGTGGGACTGATCGTGGTTCATCTGGGTTCCAAACAGGCGGGAAGGCGTCCGGTGGGAGCGGCCTGGGCCGCGAAGGAACGCCGGGAAAGCTGCATCGCGACGGGCGTCGCTCCCACAGCCGCGCGCCGGCTAGCCGGCAAAGCCCCGACGGTAGGCGCGCACCGCGCCGACAGGGTCGACGGCGTCGAAGACGCCGCCGATGACCGCCACCAGATCGGCGCCGGCGGCGGCCAGCGCAGGCGTATTGTCCGGGGTTATGCCGCCTATCGCCACCCGGGGCACGCCGAGGCCGGCGGCGTCGGTCAGCAGCGCCGGCGACGCCCGCCGGGTGGTGGCCTTGCTGCGGGTCGGGAAGAATGCGCCGAAGGCGACGTAGCTGGCGCCGGCCGAGACCGCGCGACGGGCGCGGTCCAGGTCGTCGTAGCAGGAGGCGCCGACGATGGCGGCCGTGCCCAAGTGCGCGCGCGCGGCGGCCAGATCGCCGTCGTCCTCGCCCAGGTGCACGCCGGCCGCGCCCACGGCAACGGCCAGTTCGACGTCGTCGTTGATGATCAGCGGAACCCCGGCCTGCGCGCACAGCGCCTGCAGGGCACGGGCCTGTTCCCGCCTGAGCGCGGCGTCGGCACCCTTCTGCCGGTACTGCAGCCAGGTGACGCCCTCGTCGAGCAGGGGCGCGACCCGCGCGAGCAGGCGCGCGGTGTCGGGCTCCTCGGGAGTGATCAGGTAGAGGCCGCGCGGCGGTTGGTCGCGGGCCGAGCCTTCCGGCCAGGGGGAATTCATCGGCGAAACTTCCGGTGCGGGAGCGGGAGTGGGACAATCAACGGCCCACCCGCACGCATTATCCGATGACCGACGCCACCGCCACCACCTACCGCACCTGGATGTGCGTGGTCTGCGGCTTCCTCTACGACGAAGCGGCCGGCTTGCCGGAAGAAGGCATCGCGCCCGGCACGCGTTGGGAGGATATTCCCGACACTTGGACCTGCCCGGACTGCGGCGTGACCAAGGATGACTTCGAGATGGTCGAAGTGCCGTAGAGCCGGGCTCGCCCGGGTCCCGGGATGGAGGGCAGGAAAGGCGGCGTCCAGGGCAGCGGAGCAAGCTCCGCTCCACGCGGATGCGCTGACTCCCGTCAGAAGGTCAGGCTTCGAGTCCCCAATCCCCGCCCTCAATGCATCCGCGAAGGCGGGGCGGCGTTCAGTTCGACCAGGCGCTCGCGCAGATCGACGGCGTCGTTGGCTTCCGGCGCCAGTTGCAGGTAGCGCGCCAGATCCTGGCGAGCGCCGCCGAGGTGTTCCATCTTCAGGTAGGCCAAGCCGCGATCGCGCAGGGCCTCGGCCTGGTCCGGAATCAGTTTGAGCACGCGGTCGGCGCTGCGCGCGGCGCGGTCCCACTCGTCGCGTTCGGCGTACACGCCATGCAGGTTGCGCAGCACGCGCACCAGGATCGCGCGGTGGCTGGCGGGATCCAGGATCCGCAGCAGCGCGTTGTCATCGGGAATGTCGCCGCCCAAGTGCGGACGGGCGCGCTCGCGCAGCTCGTCGGCGCCGAGCGGACGCCCGCCGTTGAACGGATCCATCACCAGCAGGCCATCGTCCACCGGCAGGCGCACCAGGAAATGACCGGGGAAGGAAACGCCGTCCAGCGGCACGCCCAACCGGCGCGCGACTTCCATCTGCACCATCGCCAGCGAAATGGGATTGCCCAGGCGGCGCTCGAACACCTGGTTGAGGTAGCTGTTGCGAGGATCGTAGTACTCCTCGTGATCGCCACCGTAGCCCAGTTCTTCGAACAGGTGGCGATTGATCGCCGCCATCTTCAGCGGCCAGGACGCGATCGCGTCTATCTCGTGGCGCAGGTGGGCGACGTGGCTCTGCACCAGCGTGTCGTACAGATCGGCATCCAGGTCGGGATATTCGTCGCGCGCGATCAGCAGCGCGGTTTCCAGCAGCGGCAGGGCCTCGTCGGCGCGGGTCGCCAGGCTGCTCCAATCCGGCAATGTGAGGTGTTCCCCCATGCCGCCAGACTGGGGCCATTTCTTCCCGCAATCAAGCCCTAGCGGGCCGGCGCGATGCCCTTGCCCAGATGCAGTTCAGCGCCGTCCTCCAGCTTGAGGCGATCGGCTTCGCCGGCGTTCAGTTCCAGCACGTAGCGGGCCGGCGCATCGCTCGGGTAGGACGGGCAGGCGTCACCGGCCGAGCAGGGCGGGGTGTTGCGGCGTTGGGCGACCAGCTTGCGCTCGTCGTCGAAGTACAGGATGTCCAGCGGAATCCGGGTGTTCTTCATCCAGTACGCCTGCGGTTCCTCGCGGTCGTGGATGAACAGCATGCCGGTGCCATCGGCCAGGACGTCGCGGAACATCAGGCCACGCGCACGCTCGGCATCGTCGTCGGCGATCTCCACCTGGTAACGCTGGCCGCCGATTTCCACCCAGCGGCCATCGGCGCTGGCGCATCCGCTCAGCGACAGCGATCCACCCAGCGCCAGCAATCCGGTAACGAGAATACGGTAGAGCATGCTGCCTCCTGCGGGCGCGGGACGGAAAAGGGGACTACAGCACCTGCGGCGGTTCGCCGCCGATGATCACCACGTCCGCCGGACGGCGCGCGAACAGTCCGACGCTGACCACGCCGGGGATCTGGTTGAGTTCGCGTTCCAGCCCGATCGGATCGACGATCGACAAGTTGTGCACGTCCAGGATCCAGTTTCCATTGTCGGTGGTGACGCCGTCGCGCCAGACCGGCTGGCCGCCGGTCATCGCTAGGATCTCGCGTGCGACCAGGCTGCGCGCCATCGGGATGACTTCCACCGGCAGCGGGAACTTGCCCAGCACCGGCACCTGCTTGACCGGATCGATGATGCAGACGAACTTGCGGCTGGCCTCTGCGATGATCTTCTCGCGGGTCAGCGCCGCGCCACCGCCCTTGATCAGGCGCTTGTGCGGATCGCACTCGTCGGCGCCGTCCACGTACAGGGACAGCGTGCCGGAGGCATTGAGATCCATGACCTCGATGCCATGCCGGCGCAGGCGCTCGGTGCTCTGATCGGAACTGGAAACCGCGCCGGCGATGCGATCCTTGATCCGCGCCAGGGCATCGATGAAGTAGGCGACGGTGGAACCGGTGCCGACGCCGACGATCATGCCGTCCTCGACGAAATCGATGGCCTTTTCGCCGGCCAGGCGCTTGTGTTCGTTCTGCGACACGAGGGTCATTCCATGGAAAGAAGGTGTTTCCACTGCGCGGCGGTGACCGGCAGCACGGACAGGCGGTTGCCGCGGGCGATCAGCGCGAAGCCTTCGCCCAGCGCATCGGCCTGCTGCTTGATTTCATCCAGCGGGATGGTGCGCTTGAGTTTGCGCTCGAAGGCGACATCGACCAGCACCCAGCGCGGCTCCTCGGGCTTGCTCTTGGGATCGTAGTAGTCGCTCTTCTTGTCGAACTGGGTCGGGTCCGGGTATGCGGCGCTGGCGACCTTGGCGACGCCGACGATGCCCGGCACCGGGCAGTTGGAGTGATAGAACAGCACGCCGTCGCCGACCTGCATGCCATCGCGCATGAAGTTGCGCGCCTGGTAGTTGCGCACCCCGTTCCACGGTTCCACGCCAACCTTCTTCAGATTGTCGATGGAGAAGGCGTCCGGTTCGGACTTCATCAGCCAATAGCGCTTGCGGGCGGTCATGCGGGCATTCCGTGGGGGCTGCGGGACGGGAACAGGGTCTGGCGCTCGGTGCAGATGGCGTCCACCGGAACGTCCCAGGCGGCAGGGGCCAGCGCGTCGACCTGCTGGGTGGCGAAACCGACGCCGACCAGCCAGGGCGGAGCCGCCGAGCGCTGGCGGAAGCCGAAGCTGCGATCGTACCAGCCGCCTCCCATGCCCAGGCGATGGCCGTCGCCATCGAAACCCACCAGCGGCATCAGGACCAGCGCCATCTGTTCCGGGCCGAGCGCGGAGGCGGGCTCGATGTCCGGCTCGGGAATGCCGAAGCGGTTGGTGACGAGCGCATCACCGGGGCGCCAGGGGGCGAAGCCCAGGGTGTTGTCCGCGCGCAGTACCGGCAGGCAATAGACCAGGCCATCGGGCAGGCGCAGCTGCCAGTTGTGCAGGCCGATTTCGCCGTCCATGGCCCAGTAGCCGGCGGCGTAGCCGGATGCGGGCAGGAAGGGAAGCGCGCGCAGCCGCTCGGCCAGCGCATCGGCGGCCGCGATGCGTTGTGCGGCGGGAATCGCGCGGCGGCGCTGGCGCAGGTCGCGCCGGAGCGCGTCGCGGTCTGAACTCATGTGGGTGGGTGGTGCGAATCCATGGCGGGCGATTTTATGCCAAGCCGCCGCGGCTCGCCTGCGCGCGGGCACCCGCCGGGACATCGTTCCGGTCCGCAACAACGAGGAAGATAAGGCGGGGAGAGAGCCGGAAGGCAGCAGCGCCGTCAGTCGCGGCCGCGGGAGTACGGTCCGGGTAACGACGGCTTCGTCGTGAAGCAATCCGGCAGAAGGTGGATGGCAAGACCGGCCGGGTCGCGACTGACGGCGCTGCTGCGCGGGAAAAATACGTCCTCCGCCATGGCGATGCTCGCGAAACGACCTTGAACCCGGGGTTCAAGTGGGAAGGCTGGATATCCATCGGGCTTCCCGCTGCGAAGGCGGACCTGCACTCCCGGCTACCGTTGCCATCCCGTGGTCGTCATTAAGGGACAAGGCGAATGTTTGCGCGCGCTGTCGTTCACAGCAGAGGACGCAGCGCCAGTATAGCGGCCCGTCCGAAATTGCCTAGTCCGTTCGTCGGTCAAATTCAGTCGCGGTTCGCGACCGTGCGCGATCAATGCACTAACGCGGTGCGTCGAGCACTTCGTCCAGCCTGCGGTGCAGATCGTCGAGCGCGCGCGATAGTTCGCGATCGCGCGAACCGCGCTCGTCGCGCAACTGCTGCAATTCGTGTGCCAGGTTCAGCGCGGCCAGCACCGCCACCCGATCCACCGCGGCCATCCGGTTGCTGCCGCGCACTTCGCGCATCTTGCTGTCCAGCAGCTTGGCCGCCGCCATCAGGCTGCTGCGCTCCTCCGGCTCCACGCCGACGGTGTACTCGCGATCGAGGATGTGGACGCTGACCGGCTCGTTGGCGCTCACGTGTGCTGCTCCAGGGACTTCAGGCGGCTGATCATCGCTTCCACGCGCGAGCGGGCCTGCTCGTTCTTGGCCAGCAATTGCGAACGTTCGCCGACCAGTTGTTCCTGCTGGTGGCGCAGGCTGCGGTTCTCGTCGGCCAGTTGCTGGCAACGATCGGCCAGCGTCTGGATGCGCGCGGAGAGGCGTCGGATCTGTTCCAGCGGGTCGTTGTCCATGGGCGGCACGATAGGGGCGGGGCCGGAGGCCGGTCAAGGGCGTGCGGCGGCGCCCCGTTCAGGAGACCGCGCGCATGCCCGAACCGGGATAGTACTCCTGGATGAACTGCAGGCACTGTTCCGGTTCCAGCGCGCGCGAGACCCAATGGCCCTGGACCTCGTCGCAGCCGTGGTCGCGCAGGAACTCGAACTGGTCGTAGGTTTCCACGCCCTCGGCGATGACCTTCAGCGCCAGCGAGCGGCCCATGGTGATGATGGTGCTGGTGATGGCGGCGTCGTCGCCGTCGTTGGGCAGATCGCCGACGAACTCGCGGTCGATCTTGAGGGTGGTCAGCGGCAGGCGCTTCAGGTAGGCCAGCGAGGAATAGCCGGTGCCGAAATCGTCGATGGCCAGCGAGATGCCCAGACGGCGGCAGGCGCGCAGGGTGTCGGCGTTCTGCTCCGGATTGGCCATCACCACGCTTTCGGTGAGTTCCAGTTCCAGCCGGTCGGCGGGGATGCCGGTCTCGGCCAGGATCCGTGCCAGCACCGCGGGCAGATCGCCACGTTGCAGTTGCATGGCGGAGATGTTGACCGCCACGGTCAGCTCCTCCAGGCCCAGGTCGTGCCAGCTGCGCATGAGCCTGCAGGACTCACGCAGCGCCCAGGCGCCAATCTCCAGGATCAGGCCCGATTCTTCCGCCAGCGGAATGAACTGCGCCGGCGACACCATGCCGAACTCCGGGCTGTCCCAGCGCATCAGCGCCTCCACCGCGGTGATCCGCTGCGCGGCGATCGCCAGCCGCGGCTGGAACACCAGCGACAGCTCGTTGCGTTCCAGCGCCCGTCGCAGCGCGCTGGCCAGGATGGCGCGATGGCGGGTCTTCTCGTCCATCGATTCGGAATACACCTGGTAGGTATGGCGGCCCATCGCCTTGGCCTGGTACATCGCGGTGTCGGCGTGCTTGAGCAGCTCGGTCGGCACCTGCGCATGCTGCGGGTACAGGCTGATGCCGATGGAGGGCGACACCGACATCTCCAGGCGTTCGCCGAAGTTCAGCGGCGTGCGGAAGGCGTCGATGATCTGCTGGGCGATCCGCTCCGCGTCCGCCAGTGACTCGATGTCCTCCAGCACCACGGTGAACTCATCGCCGCTCAGGCGCGCCACCGTGTGCTGGGCGCCCACGGTCTGCTGCACCCGCGAGGCGGCCGCGCGCAGGATCCGGTCGCCGGTGGCGTGGCCGAGCGAGTCGTTGATGTCCTTGAAGCGATCCAGATCGATGAACAGCACCGCCACGTGGCCCTGTTCGCGGCGGGCGCGGACGATGGCGCGCGACAGCCGCTCTGACAGCAGCGAGCGGTTCGGCAGGCTGGTCAGGGTGTCGTAGTTCGCCAGGTAGCGCAGCTCCTGTTCGGCGCGCTTCTGCTCGGTGATGTCGGTCAGCACCTGCACGTAGAGCTGGCGCTCGCCGGAAGCGTCCGGGACCACGTTGGTCTCGATCCGGCACAGGATTTCCTCGCCGTCCTTGCGCACCTTCCAGACTTCGCCGGACCAGTGCCCGGTGTGCAGCAGTTCGGCGTTCATCCGTTCGAAGAAGGCTTCATCGTGCTGATCGCTGTCCAGCATCCGTGCCGGCTGGCCGATCACCTCGTCCTCGCTGTAGCCGGTGATGCGGGTGAAGGCGGGATTGATGGTGATGAAGTGGTGGGCCCAGTCCAGCACCGCCACCGCCTCGTTCATGCTGCGCATGACTTCGCCGGCGATGCGGTGTTCGTACTCGGCGTTGCGGCTCAGGGTGATGTCGCGGGCCGTGCCGGCGATGCGGACGGGACGGCCCTCCGGATCGCGCTCGACCACCCGACCGCGCGCCCGCACCCAGATCCAGTTGCCGTTCTGGGCCATGTCCATGCGGTGTTCCGACATGAACAGCGGCGCCTTGCCCTGCAGGTGCAGGCGAAGGCGTTCCATCACCAATGGCATGTCGTCGGCATGGATCGGCGGCACTTCGCCGTGGCGGGTGAACACGGTGATGTCGGAGGAGTGCAGGGCGGTCTCGTCCGCGCGCATCCGGTAGAGCTTGCGCTGGACCAGGTCGTAATCCCAGAAATGCTCGCCGGAGGCCCACAGGGCCAGCTTCAGGCGTTCGTCGCGGGAACGCGTGGATTCCGTGCGCACGGGTTCCGGCGGCGCGCGCCGCGCCTCCAGCCAGGGGCGCCAGTGGCGACGGGTGGCCACCAGCGCGACGCCCGCCAGCACCAGCAGCGCCAGCGCCAGCAGTGGCAGGCGCGCGGACAGCGGCCAACCGGGATGGGTCACGGCGGCAAGTGCGGAGAGCATGTAGGCGCGGGGCCGTCCGGAGCCGGGAGATGGGCCAGTGTAGGGGCGGGCGAACGGGCACAACAAGCGGCCCGGAGGCTTTTCGTTGCTACACTTCCCCGTCTGTCCGAACCCGTTCGCGGATTGCGTTAATCCATGTCTCATCAGCCGTCCGATCTCCCTTCCTACGCCGAAATCGGCGAAGTCTCGCGCCAGCAGCAGCTCGCCGCCGACCCGGCCGAACTCCACGGCGCACTGTGCGGCTGGCTCGCCGGCGGCGGTGCGGACGTGGCCGACTGGCCGGCCCGCGCGCTCGCGGATCCGCAGTTGCCGACGCCGCAGCCCGGCAGCGCGTTGGACCGCCTGCGCACGGCCAGCGTGGCGCAACTGGAAGATCGCAGTTTCGCCTTCGAACTGCTGCTGCCCGACGGTGAAACCAGCACGGTGGATCGCGCCGACGCGCTGTTCGCATGGTGCAGGGGGTTCCTGGGCAGTTTCGGGCTGGCCGCCGGTGCACATCCGCCGCTGTCGGAGGAAGGCGCCGAAGCGCTCCAGGATCTGGCCCGGCTGGCCCAGGCCAGCCCGGAAGGCGGCGACGAACAGGAAGACGAGGACGCGCTCTCGGAGATCGAGGAGTACGTGCGGATCGCGGCGCTCCTGCTGCATGGCGACTGCGTGATGGGGCCGCGCCACCGCAAGCGGCTGAACTGATGAAGGCCCAGACGGGGCTGTCCGCGGCGGAGTTCGCGCGCAGGCGCAAGCAATTGATGCGGATGGCGGGCAACGACGCCATCCTGGTGCTGCCAGCGGCCCCCGAGCGCGTGCGTAGCCACGACACCCACTATCCCTACCGGCAGGATTCCGACTTCTGGTACCTGTGCGGATTCCCCGAGCCGGAGGCGGTGCTGGTGCTGGTACCCGGCCGACGTCACGGCGAGGTGCTGCTGTTCTGCCGCGAGCGCGATCCCGAGCGTGAAAGCTGGGACGGCCCGCGCGCCGGCCAGGAAGGCGCGGTCGACGAGTACGGCATGGACGATGCCTACCCGATCGAGGATCTGGACGAGATCCTGCCGGGGCTGCTGGAAGGACGCTCGCGCGTCTACTACCACTTCGGCCGCGACGCCGATTTCGACCTCAAGCTGATCGGCTGGGTCCGCCACGTGCGCGCGCAGGTGCGCCAGGGCGCGCAGCCGCCGCATGAGTTCCTGGAACTGGGACACCTGCTGCACGATCTGCGCCTGTTCAAGTCCAGGGACGAACTCAAGCTGATGCAGCGCGCCGCCGACATCAGCATCGAAGCGCACCGGGCGGCGATGCGCGCGGCCCGGCCCGGTATCCGCGAATACGAACTGCAGGCCGATGTCGAGCGCGTGTTCCGCGCCAACGACGCCTGGCCCGCGTACGGCAGCATCGTCGGTGCCGGGGCCAATGCCTGTGTCCTGCATTACCGCGCCAACAACGGCACCGCGAAGGACGGCGAGCTGGTGCTGATCGACGCCGGCGCGGAATTCCGCGGCTACGCCAGCGACATCACCCGCACCTTCCCGGTCAATGGCCGCTTCAGTCCGGCGCAGCGCGCGCTGCACGATCTGGTCGGCCAGGCCCAGCAGGCGGCGCTGGCGCAGGCATTGCCGGGCCGGCCCTACGAGGCCGGCCACGTCGCGGCGGTGGAAGTGCTGACCGAAGGCCTGCTGCGGCTGGGCCTGTTGAAGGGCTCGCTGGAACGCAACCTCGCCGAGGGCCATTACCGCCGCTTCTACCGGCACAAGACCGGTCATTGGCTGGGCCTGGACGTGCACGACGTCGGCGACTACCGCATCGAGGGCGAATCACGCCTGCTGGAACCGGGCATGGCCTTCACCATCGAACCCGGGCTGTACGTGTCGCCGGACGACACCAGCGTCGCCGAGAAATGGCGCGGCATCGGCATCCGCACCGAGGACGACGTGGTCATCACCGAGCAGGGCCCCCCCCGGGTCCTGACCGATGGCCTGGCCCGCAGCGCGGACGAGATCGAGGCCGCGATGGCCGGCTGAAAGGCCCCATTACTCGTAGGAGCGACGTCAATCGCGACGCTTTTGTCGCGGAATACGGCCGCGACTGACGTCGCCCCTACAGGGGCGGGCTGATCAACCCGCCGCGAACGCCGGCCGGGTCAGGTTGACCGCATCGCCGTCGGTGCACAGCACCTCATCCTCGATGCGGATGCCGCCATAGGGACGGAACGCGTCCACCCGCGCCCAGTCGATGCTGTCGGCGTGGCCGTTCTTCTTCACCTCGTCCAGCAGCATGTCGATGAAATAGAGCCCCGGTTCGATGGTCACCACCATGCCCGGTTCGAGCACGCGGGTCATGCGCAGGTAGGGGTGTCCTTCCGGACGCGGGATGCGGCCACCGCGATCGTTCTCGGCGAAGCCGGCCACGTCATGCACCTGCAGGCCGATCGGATGGCCCAGGCCGTGCGGGAAGAACGCAAAGCTGACGCCGTTGGCCACCGCGGCTTCGGGCGAGATCCTCAGCACGCCGAACTCCTTCAGGATGCCCATCAGGCGCAAATGCGCGTCCAGGTGCAGTTGCCGGTAGTCGACGCCCGCGCGCACCGCCTGGCCCATCGCGATCTGCGCCTGGTCGACCGCGTCGATCAGCGCCTGGAATTCGCCGGCGGCGTCGGTCGCGTAGGTCCGGGTGATATCGCTGGCGTAGCCGTGGAAACTGGCGCCGGCATCGATCAGGAAGCTGCGGTGTTCGGCCGGCGCGCCGCGATCCAGTTCCATGTAGTGGAGCACGGCGCCATGTTCATTCAGGGCCACGATGTTGCCGTACGGCAGTTCGGCCGAATCCTGGCCGACTGCGGCGCAGTAGGCCATGTGGATGGCGAACTCGCTCCGTCCTTCGCGGAATGCGGCCTCCGCCGCACGGTGCCCGCGCACCGCCAGCCGCTGCGCCTCGCGCATCAGGGCGATTTCATAGGCGGACTTGTACGAGCGCTGGTACTCCAGGTAGTTGACCACCGCTTCCGGGTTGTTCGGGACATGATCGCCCAGTGCGCTCTGCGGCTCGCCGAGGATGGCGCAGCGGGCGGCGGGACCGGGCAACAACGCGCGCGCGTCGTCGGGCTTGCGGATGATGTGGATGTCGAAGTGGTCCACCCACCAGCCGCCGGGTGCGGCCGGAACCACGTGCCAGTAGTCGAATGGCTGGTGGTAGATGACTTTTGGCCGTTGGCCCGGCGTGTACACCAGCCAGCTGTCGGGCACCCGGGTCAGCGGCAGCCAGGCCTTGAACTGCGGGTTGACGGCGTAGGGATAGTCGCGATCGTCGAACACCTGGTAGTGCAGGCTGCCGCTGGGCACGACCAGGTGATCGAAACCGCCGCGCGCCAGGGCTTCGTCGGCGCGCCGCTTCATCAGCGCCAGGTGATCGGCGTAGAGCGGAGCGAGTTCGGTGGCCAGTGGGGCGGAAGCGTTCATGACGGCGGCTCTTGCGGGCGAAACCCGCATTTTGCCGCATTCGCGCCGGGCTTTCGCGTGCCCGGCGCTCAGCCGGGACCGGGCGCGTTCACCCAGGCGCGCAGCGCGTCCAGTTGCGTCGGCTCGATGGTCAGGAAGCGCAACCCGGCGAAACCCTGTCCGGGCGTGTTCGCCGCGGCCATCCACAACACGTGCGCGCCGACCTCGATCGGCATCTCGCGACCACCGACCGCGCGCAGGTGGAAGCGCAACTGGTAGATCGCGTCCTCCACGATCGGCGCATTGGCGATCAGCAGCATGCCGGATTCGGACACGTTGCCCAGCCGGCCGATCAGCTGATCGGTGAGGGTATCCATGACCGCCACGGGCTCGGGGACATTGCGGCGGCGGGCGCGGCGGAATTCCTGGATCATGCGCCGTCTCCTCCGATATCCGCGGACCTGGCCATTCCGGTGAGGCTGCGCAGCGCGCGCAGCGTGGCGTTCCAGGCGCGGTCGATCAATCGGCCCTTGTCTTCGGTGACCACCTGCGCCTGGCCCTGCGCCATCAGCCGCGCCAGGCTGTCCAGCGAATGTTCGCCGGTGCGCTGCCCCCGCTGGTTGACGAACAACGCGTGGCCGGTGACCGGACTGAACCAGGACAGGCGTTGGCGCTGCACGTCCCCCTGCTGGTTGAGGGTGAATTCGAACCAGGTGCCGAACGGCAGCGAGCGCAGCATTTCGTAGCATTCCTGTTCTTTCGGCGAGCGCGGCTGGATCGGCTGGCGCCGGACCATGTTCTGCTCGCCCAGCCTCGCACGCGCCTTCAGTTTGGCGGTCAGCTCGGTCTTCGAGGTGCCATCGTCCTCGCCATCGGCGCTGGACAGCCGGCGGGCGATGGCCTGGGCCTCTTCGTCGTGATAGCCGACCTGCAACAGGGCCTTCTCGATGCGCTGCGGCAGTTGCGGGTCTTTCGGCGCATCGGCCGGCGCGGTAGTGGCGGCGACGATCTGCAGCGTGGTCTGCAACTGTTCGGTCCACTCATCCGAGTGTTCGCCCTGGCGCAGTTGGGTCAGGGTCAGCACGTCCGCCCACGCTTGGTTGACCAGCGCCTGCACGAAACGCGGCGGTTGCTGTTCGTTGAAGGCGGCCTCGATGGTCTCGCTTGCGCGCTGCTTGGCAATCTCCAGGCGTTCCTTGCCGCGTGCGGCTTCGACGTGCCGGCGCTCGGCCAGTTCCGCCTTGCGTGCCGCGGCTTCCAGGTGCCGCTGCACTTCCTGGTTGGCCTGGGCGAACACCGCCTCATCGCCGTGGTAGTGCTTGACCACGAAATCCACCGACTGGTGCAACTGGTGCAGCAGGCGTGGATCCAGATCATCGTCGGTCTGCCAGGTGGCGCCGGACTCGGCCACCGCGTTGAGCAGTTCGCGGGCGGGATGCTCCGGCCGCAGGAAGAACTCGCGATCGCGCAGGGCGACCTGCGCCAGCGGCACCTGCAGGCGGGTCAGCAGATCGCTGGCCGGCGATTCCTGGCGCACCTCGCGCTCGACCTCGTTGTACAGCAGGCCCAGCAGTTCGAAGGTGTCCGCGTCCGGGGCCGCCAGCGTGGCCTGCTCGCCATGTTGCTGGCGCGCGCGTGCCAGCAGCGCCTGCTGGATGTCCTTGAGGCTGCGGCGCGCCTGTCCCTCGATGCGTGGCGTGGCCACGCCCTGCAGGGCCTGCAGGGCGGACAGCACGTCCGGGGTCGGCACCAGGCGGCGGGCGCCGTCGGTGGAACCTGGGGCGGCGGTGGAAGCCGCCTGTGCGCCGGTTGCCGTGCCTGGTGACGGCATGCCCGAGCTGGCCATGCCGCCAAAACGGGTGGCAGCCGGTTCGCTGAAACGCGCGGCCGCCTGGCGCCGGGCGGCCAGCAGTTGCTGCAGGAGTTCGAAGCTCGGACCGCCGTCGGCCGGTGCCTGCACGCCCGGTCCGGTGTCCGGCAACGGCGGCGGCATGCCGGGTCCAGCCGTGGGGATGGTCCACGCCGAAGGTGTGGACGGGCCGTGCCAGCCGGTCAGCGGGCGGTCGGCCGGGCTCCGCCCAGGCGCGCGATCAAGGGCCTGGGCTCCGGGGCGGGCGGGCGCGGATGCGTCCACCGCGCGGGTGCGGCGTGGCAGATAGATCAGCCCCGGCAGGAGCCCTTCCTGCGACAGGTACTGGTTCAGTGTTTCCGCCCACTCGTGGTAGTTGCCCATCACCTTGTGATCGAAGGTGCGGTACAGCAGCAGCCGTTCCTCCAGATCAAGTTCCAGGGTGCGCGTGGCCAGCTTGAGCATCCGGCACAGGCCCTGTGGCCCGACCGGAAGGCGTTCGTTGTCGAAGGCGGGCGCGCCGCCCAGCGCGCCGAAGCGCTGGCCCAGCAGCAACAGTGCCTGCGCGGCTCGGGCTTCGTGGCGCCGGGCGATATCGCTGAGGACGATTTCCTCGTCCATCGCCGCGTCTTCCACCAGGGTCAGGGTACGAAACTCGATGCCACTGGGTGCGGGAGCCCGCGTGCGTTCGGGAGGCGTGCGCACCGCGGCCAGTTCGGCTTCCAGTGCGAACATGAAATGCGGGACGAATTCGCCGCGGTTGCGTTGCAGGGCGCGGAGATTGTTGAAGAATTCGGCTTGGCGGTTGTCGCTGCGCGCCTGTTCGGCCTGCTTGAACAAAGCCTGCTCGTATTCCGGCAGCATCGCGTTGAGCGACTGGATGATGTCGCTGGCGATGTGCTCGAAGAAACCGCGCAGGAGCTTGCGCACGCGCGGCGGCAGCGCAGCGCTGGCCAGGCTGCCTGCGGCAGTGCTCGGCGGTGGCGGTGGGATGGCGGTCACGTGCGGTGGATCTCCCCTGAAGCCACAATTATCACATTTCCGGGATGCTGGACCGAACCACGTGGGGGCCGGGTGAGGGCGGGCGTCAGTCGGCCAGGAACGCGGACACCACGTCGTTGGTGAAACGCCGTCCCAGTTCGGTCGGAATGAACCGATCCGCCTCCTGCCGCAACCACCCGGCGGCCAGCGCGCGCGACAGCGGCGCCTCCACCGTCGCCAGGGCCAGGCCGGTACGGTGTTCGAAGTCGACGGCGCGGAATCCCTCGTGCAGGCGCAAGGCATTGAGCATGAACTCGAACGGGCGCTGCTCCGGCGGTATGCGATCGTCGCCGCCCAGGGCCTGGGCGCCGCCGGCCGCCGCCAGGTAGGCGGTGGGGTGCTTGATCTTCCAGCGCCGCAGCACGGCCTGTTCGGCACCCAGGGTGATCTTGCCGTGGGCACCGGCCCCGATGCCCAGGTAGTCGCCGAAACGCCAGTAATTGAGGTTGTGCGCGCACTGCCGATCCGGGCGCGCGTAGGCGCTGGTCTCGTAGTGGCCGAAACCGGCCTCGGCCAGCAGCGCCTGGCAGTGCGCCTGCATGTCCCACGCGCCGTCATCGTCGGGAATGCCCCGGGGCGGGCGGGCGAAGAAGATCGTGTTCGGCTCGAGGGTGAGCTGGTAATGGGAGACATGCGCAGGCTGCAGGGCGAAGGCCCGCTCCAGGTCGCGCTCGGCCATCGCCAGGGTCTGCTCGGGCAGGGCGTACATCAGGTCCAGGTTGAAATTGTCGAAACCGGCGTCCTGCGCCAGCTTCACGGCCGCCTCCGCTTCGCCGCTGTCATGGATGCGGCCCAGCCGCTGCAGGCAGCCGTCGTCGAAACTCTGGATGCCGAAGCTGATGCGGTTGACCCCGGCAGCACGGTAGCGATCGAAGCGGCCGTGTTCGGCGGTGCCCGGATTGGTCTCGAGGGTGACTTCCAGGCCCGGGGCGAACCGCAACCGCGCCGCTGCGGCCTGCAGGAAGCGGTCGATGGCCTCCGGTGGAAACAGGCTCGGGGTGCCGCCGCCGAAGAACACCGAATGCACCGTGCGTCCCCAGACCAGCGACAGGTCGAAATCCAGGTCCCGGATCAGGGCATCGACGTAGTCGTCGAACGGCAATGCGCCCTTGCCCTGGTGCGAGTTGAAATCGCAGTAGGGGCATTTGCGGACGCACCAGGGCAGGTGCACGTACAGCGACAGCGGCGGCGGGATCAGCATGGCCGGATCATTTTCCCGCATTCCGGCGGCTGCGGGGCGGGGTGCCCGCACGCCCGCGCCCGGCGGGGCTCAGGACCAGGTCAGGCGCTCGCGCAGCGCGGCCAGGGCCCGGCCGCGGTGGCTGATGCGGTTCTTGAACGCGGTTTCCAGTTCCGCGGCCGAATGGCCCAGTTCCGGGTCCAGGAACACCGGGTCGTAGCCGTGCCCGCCGTTGCCGCGGCGCCCGTGCAGGATGCGCCCGCGCCATTCGCCTTCCACGATCAACGGCTGCGGATCGTCGGCATGGTGGAGCAGCACCAGCACGCAGTAGAAGTGCGCGCTGCGTTGTTCGTCGGGAACGCCCTTGAGCGCCTCGAGCAGCTTGTCGATGTTGCGGCTCGCGTTGCCGTGTTCGCCGGCGTAGCGCGCCGAATACAGGCCGGGCGCGCCATTGAGGGCGTCGACGCAGATGCCGGAGTCGTCGGCCAGCGCCGGCAGGCCGGTCAGGCGGGACGCGTGGCGCGCCTTGATCAGCGCGTTCTCGACGAAGGTGGTGGCGGTTTCGTCCGCATCGGTCACGCCGAGGTCGGACTGCGCGATCAGCTCGATATCGGTATCGGCCAGCAGGTGGCGGAGTTCTTCGAGTTTGCCGGCGTTGGAGGAGGCGAGGACCAGTTTCACGGGGGAGGATCCGTCGGGGGAGGATTCGTGGGGTGATGCCCGGGTGGATTCAGGACTTGAGCTGCAGCAGGTCCCAGCGGTTGCCATAGGCATCCCGGAACACCGCGACCGTGCCGTAGCTTTCCTCGCGCGGGGTTTCCAGGAATTCCACGCCCCGCGCCAGCATCCGCGCGTGATCGCGATGGAAGTCGTCGGTCTCCAGGAAGAAGCCGACCCGGCCGCCGGTCTGGTCGCCGATGCGCGCGCGCTGGGCGTCATTGCCGGCGACCGCCAGCAGCAGGCAGGTTTCGCGCGCACCCGGCGGCGCCACCCGCACCCAGCGCTTGCCGTCGCCCTGGTCGGTGTCCTCGCGCAGTTCAAAGCCGAGCGCGCCGGTGTAGTGGGCGATGGCCCGGTCGTAGTCGTCGACCACCACGGTAATCAGGCTGAGCGTCTGGCGCATCGGAGGGGAGAGCCGGGGGAGATGGGAAAGGGGCCGCGCGCGGTGTCGTGTCAGCCGGCCAGTGCGGCCTGCTGGGCCGCGAACAGCTCGGCCGTGCCCTTCTCGCCCAGCGCCAGCAGCGCGTCCAGTTCGTCGCGCCGGAACGCGTGCCCCTCGGCGGTGCCTTGCAGTTCGATGAAGCCGCCACCATCGTTCATCACGATGTTCATGTCGGTGTCGCAATCGCTGTCTTCGGCGTAGTCCAGATCCAGCACCGGCGCGCCGCGGTAGATGCCCACCGACACCGCGGCGACCGCGCCCAGCAGCACGTCGCGCTTGATTTCGTTGCGCTGGCGCAGCCAGCCAATCGCGTCGGCCAAGGCGACATAGGCGCCGGTGATGGCGGCGGTGCGAGTGCCGCCATCGGCCTGGATCACATCGCAGTCCAGGGTGATGGTGCGCTCGCCGAGCGCAGCGCGATCCACGCAGGCACGCAGCGCGCGACCGATCAGGCGCTGGATTTCCAGCGTGCGCCCCCCCTGCTTGCCGCGTGAAGCCTCGCGATCGCCGCGGGTATGCGTGGCGCGCGGCAGCATGCCGTATTCGGCGGTGATCCAGCCCTCGCCCTTGCCACGCAGGAACGACGGCACCTTGTTCTCGACGCTGGCGGTGCACAGCACCCGGGTTTCGCCGAAGCGGATCAGCACCGAACCTTCGGCGTGGCGCGTGTAGCCGCGCTCGATGCGGACCTCGCGCATTTGATCGGGGAGGCGGCCGCTGGGACGAAGGACGGACATGCAGGGAACTCGGCTGGAGGGAGGAGCGGTGGACCGCGTGGGCCGGAGGGCCCGCGGATTCGGCCGACCGGGGCGCGCTAGGGTACCATTCGCGCTTTCGATCCGACCGGGTTTTCCCATGATCCGCAGCATGACCGCCTTCGCCGCCGTCGAACGCACCACCTCCGGTGGCACGCTGACCGGCGAACTGCGCGCGGTCAACCATCGTTTCCTGGAACTGGGGACGCGCCTGCCCGAAGAGCTGCGCACGCTGGAACCGGCCCTGCGCGAACGCGTTTCCGCGCGGGTGTCGCGCGGCAAACTCGATTTCACCCTGCGCCTGCGCGCCCCGGAGGGCGAGGGCACGCTGCAGATCAACCCGGCGCTGGTCGGCCAACTGTCGGAACTGGCGCTGGATCTGCATTCGCGATTCCCCGCCCTGCGCACCGAGTTCGCCGACCTGCTGCAGTTCCCCGGCGTGCTGCAGGGCAAGGCGGTGGACCAGGCGACCTTGCAGGCCGAGGCGCTGGCACTGGTGGAAGCGGTGGTCGATCAGTTCGTCGTCGCCCGCGAGCGCGAGGGACAGAAGCTGGTCGCCGCCATCCTGGAGCGCGTCGACGCGATCGCCGCGCGCGCCGCCGAAGTGCGCGAACTGATTCCGGCCATCCGCGCCGGCCAGCGGCAGAAGCTGGAAACCCGCCTGGCCGATCTGGCCCAGCCCGCGGATCCCGGCCGGCTGGAACAGGAACTGGTGCTGTGGTTGCAGAAGCTGGACGTGGACGAGGAACTGGATCGGCTGGACAGCCACGTCAAGGAAATCCGCCGCGTCCTCAAGCAGGCCGAACCGGTCGGCCGTCGCCTGGACTTCCTGCTGCAGGAGTTCAACCGCGAGGCCAACACCCTGGGCTCGAAGTCGGTGGACACCCGCACCACCAACCTGGCGGTCGAGCTGAAGGTCCTGATCGACCAGATCCGCGAACAAGTGCAGAACATCGAATGAGCCGCCGCGGCACCCTCTACATCGTCGCCGCGCCCTCGGGCGCGGGCAAGAGCAGCATCGTCAACGCCGTGCTGGCGCGGGACCCGGAAATCGCGCTGTCGATTTCGTTCACCTCGCGCGCGCCGCGCCCCGGCGAACGGCATGCCCAGCACTACCATTTCATCAGCGCCGACGAGTTCCAGTCGATGATCCGGGCCGGCGATTTCTTCGAATACGCGCTGGTGCACGGCGACTGGAAGGGCACCGCGCGGCAGTCGGTGGAACCGCAACTGTGCGCCGGCAAGGACGTGCTGCTGGAAATCGACTGGCAGGGCGCGCGCCAGGTGCGCGAGAAGGTGCCGGACGCGGTCAGCGTGTTCATCCTGCCGCCCTCGCGCGATGCGCTGGAGCAGCGCATGCACGCGCGCGGCCAGGACAGCGAGGAAGTGATCCAGCGCCGGCTGGCCGCCGCCCGCGAGGAGATGTCGCACTACGACGAGTTTGACTACGTGATCGTCAACGACGTCTTCGAAACCGCCTGCGCGCAGATGCACGCCATCTTCACCGCCAGCCGCCTGCGCCGGGAGGCCCAGCAGCAGCGGCACGAAGCGCTGATCGGGGCCCTGCTGGCCGGGTAGGCGCCGGGCCGGGGGCTTTTTGTCGTTTAACTGACTGATTTATAAAGAAACGGTTGCCTGGGGCCAGCCGAGGCCGTACAATCGCCGCCCCTTTCCCTATTCATCGCGCGGCCCCTGGGTCGCCGGGAGCCCGCATGGCCCGCATCACCGTCGAAGATTGCCTGGAAGTCGTCAACAACCGTTTCGAACTGGTCACGATGGCCGCCAAGCGCGCCCGCCAGCTCGCCAATGGCGTCGAATCCACCATCGACAACAGCGAAACCGCCGACAAGCCGACCGTGCTGGCGCTGCGTGAAATCGCCGCCCGCAAGATCGACAACGATCTGATCGACCGCGTCGAGAAGGCCGAGCGCGAGCGGGCCGAGCGCGAGGCGCTGGAATGGGCCGCCGCCGAAGTGGTCGCCGACGAAGACATGTCCAAGGGCGACGACTGAGGCAGGCCGCCGGCGCGGGAAAATCCCGCGACGCCTGCATTGCCGCTTTCATCGGAAAGGCCCGCGCGAGCGGGCTTTTCGCGTTTTCCGGGTTTGCCGTCCCGCCACGTCTGCACTAGGCTGGCGTCATGAACCCAGGCCGTACCGCCAAGGCGCTCCGTACCCCCGCTTCGTCGCACGGCGACGGCGTGCCGGACTATCTCGCCCAATTCGAAAAGACCGCGCGCTACCTGCCCAGGGAACAGCTGCCGCTGCTGCGCCGCGCCTGGGAAGTCGGCGCCGCCGCGCATGCCGGGCAGACCCGCAAATCCGGCGAGCCCTACATCACCCATCCGGTGGCGGTGGCCGGCGTGCTGGCCGAACTGGGCATGGACGCCGAGACGCTGATCGCCGCAATCCTGCACGACACCATCGAGGACACCCCGCTGACCCGCGATGGGATCGCGGGGGAGTTCGGCGAGTCGGTGGCCGAACTGGTCGATGGGGTCACCAAGCTGGACAAGCTGAAGTTCCGGGATCGCCAGGAAGCGGCCGCCGAGAGCTTCCGCAAGATGCTGCTGGCGATGTCGCGCGATCTGCGCGTGATCATGATCAAGCTGGCTGACCGCCTGCACAACATGCGCACGCTCGGCGCGCAGAGCGCCGAGGCGCGCCAGCGCATCGCCCGCGAGACCCTGGAGATCTACGCGCCCATCGCCCAGCGCCTGGGCATGAACCTGGTCAAGTCGGAACTGCAGGATCTCGGCTTCCGCGCGCTGCATCCGTGGCGGCATGCGGTGATCGACAAGCACATCCGCAGCCAGCCGGTGATGCGCCGCGAATCGATGGCCCAGATCGAGGCGCATCTTTCCCAGCGACTTACCAAGGAGGGCATCGAGCATCGCCTGGTCAGCCGCATCAAGACGCCGTGGAGCATCTACAACAAGATGCGCTCGGAAGGAAAGAGTTTCGATCAGGTGATGGATGTGTTCGGCTTCCGCGTGGTGGTCGATTCGGTGCCTTCCTGCTACCACGCCCTCGGCGCGGTGCACGCGCAATACAAACCGCTGGATGGGCGCTTCCGCGACTTCATCGCCATTCCCAAGGCCAACGGCTACCAGTCGCTGCACACGGTGCTGTTCGGTCCGTACGGATCGCCCATCGAAGTGCAGATCCGCACCCAGGAGATGGATCTCATCGCCGAGCGCGGCATCGCCGCGCACTGGACCTACAAGTTCGGCACCGATTCGCCCAACAGCGCGCAGAACCGCGCGCATGCCTGGATCAGCGAGCTGATCGACAACCAGCGCGCCGCGGGTTCGTCGCTGGAGTTCCTGGAGAACGTCAAGGTCGATCTGTTCCCGGACGAGGTCTACCTGTTCACGCCGAAGGGCAAGATCCTGTCGCTGCCGAGGAATTCGACCGCGCTCGATTTCGCCTACGCCGTGCACACCGATGTCGGCAACCAGGCGGTGGCTTCGCGGGTGGACAAGAAGCTGGTGCCGCTGCGCACCAAGCTGGCCAGCGGGCAGAGCGTGGAAATCATCACCGCCAAGTCCGCCGCGCCCAAGCCGCAGTGGCTGGAATTCGTGGTCACCAGCAAGGCCCGCACCGCCATCCGCCACCAGCTCAAGCAACTGGAGCACGAGGACGCGGTGCAGTTGGGCCACCGCATGCTGGATCGCGCGCTGGAGGAACTGGACAGTTCGCTGGAGCGGTTGCCGCAGCAGCGCCTGGACACCTTCCTGGCCGAGCATCGCTATCCGCGCCTGGAAGCGCTGCTGGCCGACGTCGCGCTGGGCAACTGGATGCCGGCGCAGGCCGCGCAGGCCCTGACCGCGCATGCCGAACTGCGCGCCGGCGGCCATTCGCGCCACTCACAGGAAAAGATCCTCATCACGGGCACCGAGCGCGGCGTGGTCAGTTTCGCCAACTGCTGCCAGCCGATCCCCGGCGACGAGATCATGGGTTACCACACCGCCGGCAAGGGCATCGTGGTGCACCGGATGGATTGCCCCAACGTGGTCGAATTCCGCAAGTCGCCCGAGCGCTGGGTGCCGATCGCCTGGGACGCCAACGTCACCGGCGACTATGACGCGTCGTTGTTGATCGATGTGGAAAACCGGCCCGGCGTGCTGGCCCAGGTCGCCGCCGCGGTGGCCAAGAGCCAGTCCAACATCGAGCGGGTGGAGTACCTGGAACGCGACATCAACGTGGCGGTGCTGCGCTTCTCCATCCAGGTGCGCGACCGCAACCACCTGGCCGAAGTGATGCGCCGGCTGCGCCGCCTGAACGTCGTCCACGGCGTCCGCCGCCAGTAGCGTGGAGCTGTTTTGCGCACAAATCCGTCTGTAGGAGCGACGTAAGTCGCGACCCGGTGCGTCCGACGGTTTCCGGTCGCGACTTACGTCGCTCCTGCAAGGTGGCTCTGTGGGCCATCCGCGCCTCGGGTAAAATCCCCGCCTTTCCAGACAGGAGCGCCCCATGAGCAAGCAGATCATCCACACGGAGCAGGCGCCCGCCGCCATCGGCCCGTACTCGCAGGCGGTGCGCGCCGGCAACACCGTCTACTTCTCCGGCCAGATCCCGCTCGACCCGGCGACCGGCAACCTGGTCGAGGGCGACATCGAGGCGCAGGCACGCCGGGCGTTCGACAACCTCAAGGCGGTGGCCGAAGCCGCCGGCGGCTCGCTCGGCGATATCGTCCGCCTGGGCCTGTACCTGACCGACCTGGGCGAGTTCGCCAAGGTCAATGCAGTGATGCAGGACTACTTCCAGGCGCCGTTCCCGGCGCGTTCCACCATCGAAGTGGCCGGCCTGCCCAAGGGCGCGGCGTTCGAGGTCGATGCGGTGATGGTCACCGGCTGACGGCCGGCCCGGAGCAGCGTGCGATCACACCATGCGATCGCGCGCCTCACTGGGCGTATGCCCGGTCCAGCGCTTGAAAGCGCGACGGAATTCGCGCACGTCGTTGAAACCCAGTTGGGTGCCGATGTAGGCGATGGTCAGTTCCCGGTCCTGCAGCAGTTCCAGCGCACGATCCGTGCGCACGCGGTCGTGGATGTCGCTGAAGCGCTGGCCCTCGTCGGACAATTGCCGGCGCAACGTCCGCTCGCTCAGATGCAGGGCGGTCGCGATCTCGGTCATCTGCGGGTTCTCGCGCAGGCGCGGCCGCAGTTGCCGTTCCACCGCCGCGGTCGCCTCGCCTGAGGTCGCCACCGCGGCCAGTTGCGCGTGGCACAGCGCCAGCACCTGTTGCGAACCCACCGGGTTGTAACTGGTAAACGGCAGCGAGAACCAGCTGCGATCCACCAGCATCCGGTTCTGGCCCTGGCGGAACCGCACCTCGCATTCGAACATGCGGCTGTATTTGCTGGCGTAGGCCGGGGCGGGGTAGGTCAGATCCAGGCGGACCGGATGGAACTCCGGGCCGGCCAGTTCGCGCGCCAGCATCAGTACGCTGGAGAACATTTCCTCGCACAGGAACGGCAGGATCTCGGGCAGATCCAGCGGGGTGGTCGCCACCACCGACACCACGTCCGGATCCTCCTGCAGCAGTTGCAGGTCCATCAGCGGCCCCAGGTTGCGCTGGTAGGTCAGGCCGATGTTGACCGCCTCGCCGAAGTTCGGCGCCATCCGCATCGCCAGGCCGAGCAGGCCAAAGTTGGCGCCGTTCTGGTTGCCGCCCAGGGCGAGGCCGACATCCTCGATCGGCAGGGTCGGCAAGGCACGGCGGATGACCTCGGTGGCCTGGCGGTAGGACACCCGCGCCTGCGGATCCTGGATTTCGCGCGGCGTCAGGCGCAGCCCGCTGAACCAGGGCTCACAGTTGACCCCCAACTCGCCCGCCAGCAGCACCAGGCTGCACAGCATGTTGGTCGGCAGATTGGCGATGGACAGGCGATTGCCCCCGTCCAGGCCCAGTTTACGGCGCATCGAAGCCCCTCCAGCTTGTCCGCTTTGCCCCCCCAAGTATGCCGCTCCTGCCCTACTTCAGGGAAACCAGTGGGACAAGACTCTCAATTACTGAATTCGCACGCGTATGGTGGCCGCCGGCCGCCGCGCGATGACCGGGGAGGGAATGCGATGCAGCGGACGATGTTGATGGTGGGCCTGGCACTGGCGCTGGCCGCCTGCCAGCCGAAGACCGACGAACAGGCGCCCAAGGCCGATGCGGCGAGCGCGGACTTCTCGCAGAAGCTCCACGAGCGGCTGCTCGATGCCAAGCCTGGCGACGTCATCGAGATTCCCGCCGGCACCTACCACTTCGACCGCAGCCTGACCCTGCGCGCGGACGGCGTGACCATCCGCGGCGCGGGCATGGACAAGACCGTGCTCAGCTTCAAGGGCCAGAAGGCCGGCGCCGAGGGCCTGCTGGTCAACGGCGACGACTTCGCCATCGAGAACCTGACCATCCAGGATTCCAAGGGCGACGGCCTGAAGATCAGCGAATCGGAGAACATCACCATCCGCGGCGTGAAGGTGGAATGGACCGGTGGTCCGAGCACCAAGAACGGTGCCTATGGCCTGTACCCGGTGCTGGCGAAGAACGTGCTGATCGAGGACTCGGTTTCCATCGGCGCCTCCGACGCCGGCATCTACGTGGGCCAGTCCGACGGCGTGATCGTGCGGCGCAGCCGCGCGGAGCAGAACGTGGCCGGCATCGAGATCGAGAACACCATCAATGCCGACGTCTACGACAACGTCGCCACCGGCAACACCGGCGGCATCCTGGTGTTCAACATGCCCGGCCTCAAGCAGCAGGGCGGCAACATCCGCGTGTTCAACAACAAGGTGATCGCCAACAACCACGAGAACTTCGGCGCCAAGGGCACGCCGGTGGCGAGCGTCCCGGCCGGCTCCGGCATCGTGGTCAATTCCAACGACGACATCGAGATCTTCGGCAACGAGATCCGCGACAACGCGACCACCAACATCATCATCTCCAGCGTCTACTCCACCGGCTACAAGGATTCGAGCAAGTCGGAAACCTTCGATCCCTACCCGGAGCGGGTCTACGTGCATGGCAATACCCTGTCCGGCGGCGGCGACTCGCCAGACGGCTTCGATCTGAAGGCGCTGAAGGTAGCCATGTACGGGCTGCGCGGGAATTTCCCGGACGTGCTGTGGGACGGCTACTACAACAAGGACCGCAAGGTCGACGGCCAGGCGCGTGGGCCGGAAATCTGCCTGCGCGACGTCAGCGGCGTGATCAACGCCGATGGCCCCGGCGGCTACAAGAGCCCGAGCAAGGACACCCGGTCCTTCCAGTGCGAACTGCCGCGCCTGCCCGCGGTGGACCTGAAGCGGGGTTGAGCACGATGCGGAAGTACCGGGCCGCGGGAGTGGCCATCGCCGCTTTGCTGGCCGCCGTGCTGCTCGCGGGATGCAAGCGTTCGCAGGAGGTGGCCTTCTTCGCCGAGGGACAGCCGGCACGTCTGGATGACTGGCACGTCCTGCGCATCGAGGACGGCCGCCTGACCTTGAACGAAGGCGTGGTGCCCTACGATCTCAACACGCCGCTGTTCAGCGACTACGCCCACAAGCTGCGCACGATCTGGATGCCCAAGGGCAAGAGCGCCGCGTATCGGCCCGATGCGGCGCTCGACTTCCCGGTCGGCACGATCATCAGCAAGACCTTCTACTACCCGCTGCCGGCGGGGCAGGCGTGGGATGGCCGCTCGGTGGCGCGCACGCCGCCGTCGGCCAGCGTGCTGGAGCAGGAATCGCTGCCAATGTCGCGGGTGCGCCTGATCGAAACCCGCCTGCTGGTGCGGCGGGAATCGGGTTGGGTCGCGATGCCTTACGTCTGGAACGAAGCGCAGACCGAAGCCACCCTCAAGCGCACCGGCGATCTGATCACGCTGGATCTGGTCGATGCCTCCGGCCAGCGCGAGGAGGCGGCGTACCAGGTTCCGGACCAGAACCAGTGCGGCGGTTGCCACCTGACCGACAACCGGTCGCGCCAGCTGTCGCCGATCGGTCCCAAGGCACGCCACCTGAACCGGGATTTCGACTATCGCGAAGGGCGCGAGAATCAGCTCGCGCACCTGGCGCGCGTGGGCTACCTGACCGGCGCGCCCGCGCCGGCGCAGGCACCGCGCGACGCGGACTGGATGGACGCGGCCAACGCCAGCCTGGATGCGCGCGCGCGCGCCTACCTGGACGTGAACTGCGGCCATTGCCACAGCCCGACTGGTCCGGCGATCACTTCCGGCCTGTGGCTGGACGCGGCGACCCATGATCGTCTCAAGCTGGGTTTCTGCAAGCAGCCGATCGCGGCGGGCAAGGGCACCGGTGACCGGCGCCACGACATCGAGCCCGGCAAGCCGGACGAATCCGTGCTGAGTTTCCGCATGGACAGCGCGGACCCGGCGGTGATGATGCCGGAGCTGGGGCGCTCGGTGGTGCACCGCGAAGGCGTTGAACTGATTGATGCGTGGATTCGCGCGCAGCACGGCAGTTGTGATGGGGATGGGCCGGGGGGAGAAGCGGTACCGGCGTCCACCTGAGGGGTAAATCCGTAAAGACAACGCTTCTGGGAGGGAGTGATGAAGTTGAATCAACGGTGTCTGGTAGTGGGGCTGCGGCACGCCCTGTTCGGAAGCTGCGCTTTGCTGGGGGTTTCGGGTGCCGCATGGGGGCAGGCCGCTCCCGCGCAGGATGATGCGACCACGCTGGACACCATCAAGGTGACCGCGCAGAGCCGCGAGCAGGAATTGAAGGACGTGCCGATCGCCATCAACGTCCTCAACGGCGAGATGATCGATCAGGTGGCCGCCGCCGACATCGGTGATCTGGACATGTTCGTGCCCGGGCTGGAGGTCACCGACGGCAGCCCGACCCAGCCGCGCTACGCCATCCGCGGCATTTCCACCGGCGACTTCGGCATCGGCACGGATCCGGCCGTGGGCGTCTACATCGACGGCGTCTATTCGGCCCGCACCGGTGGCGCGATGCTGGCCTTCAACGACATCGAGCGCATCGAGGTGCTGAAGGGACCGCAAGGCACCCTGTTCGGGCGCAACAGCGCCGCCGGCGCCGTGTCCATCATCACCAACAAGCCGAGCAACGTGGCCGAGGGCAACGCCCGCATCCGCGTGGGCGAGGACGGCCGACGCTATCTGTCCGGCCTGTTCAACGTGCCGTTCGGCGAGCGCCATGCGCTGCGCTTCAGCGCGCTGTCCAACCACAGCGACGGCTGGATGACCGATGCGACGACCGGCGACCGGCTCAATCCCGAAGACACGATGGCCCTGCGCGCGGCCTGGCGTTCGGACCTGGGCGAATCGACCACCCTCAACCTGTCCTGGGACTACGAGAACATCGACCAGCTGGCGCGTCCGGCGGTCGGCCTGGTGCCGCTGGGACCGTATCCGACGCCCGCGCCATACCCCGCGGATCCGGACAGCTACATCAATCCGCTGAAGGCACCGGTGTTCAACGACGTGGTCAACAACGAGGAGTCACGCACCTTCAATGGCCTGACCTTGCAGATCGATCACGCATTTCCGTGGGGCAGCCTGCAGTCGACCACCGCGGTGCGTGATTTCGACACGGTCAACCGCGAGGACGAGGATGGCACCAACCGCATCAACCTGTATTTCGACACCGCCAATATCGAGAGCAACCGCAGCTACTACCAGGAGTTCAAGTTCTCGGGCGTATCGGGCAGGTTCGACTGGGTGGCCGGCGCCAGCTGGTTCAAGGAGGAGGCCGACCAGACCAGCGAGACCAACCTGTTCACCGACAGCGTGGGCACCGCGATGGGCAACCTGCCCAATTTCGGTGGCGTGAACATCATCGCGTTGCTGGATCAGGTCCTCGAGGGGGCCGGCCTGCCTTTGCGCCTGCAGGGCCATCCGTGGCGCGAGAGCATGGTCAACGAGGGCAAGGCCGAAGCCTATGCGGCGTTCGGCGACGTCATCTGGCACGTCAACGACCGCTGGAACCTGACCTTCGGCCTGCGCCTGACCCACGACCGCAAGGAGTTCAGCTGGTTCAATGGCCCACGCGACGCGGCCACCCTGGACGCGACCGTGGCGATGCTGGATCAGCAGGGTTTCTTCGAACTGCTCCAGCAGATGGGCTATCCGGTCAGCGCCGACATGTTCAACCAGGACTTCGTCTTTGCCTTCGGTGAGCTGGAAGGGGTGAGGAACAGCCGCAAGAAATCCTGGACCGATCTCAGCCCGCGCTTCGTCGTCGACTACGCGGTCAACGACAACACCATGGTGTTCGGCTCGCTGGCCAAGGGCTACAAGGCCGGCGGCTTCAACAGCGTGCAGCCGCAGTCGCAATTCGACAACGAAGACGTGTGGAATGCCGAGTTCGGCATCAAGACCGTGTTCCCGGAGCAGAAGCTGTCGCTCAACGCCTCCGGTTACTACTACGTCTACAAGGACCGCCAGGCGATCAGCCTGGACTTGAACACGGCCGGTTCCGGCGTGCCGCGCTATGTCGTCGACACCAGCGACATGCAGGCCTGGGGCGTTGACGTGGACCTGCAATGGCGTCCGGTGATCGGTCTCGACCTGACCCTCAACACCGCGTTCATCGATGCGACCTACAAGGATGGCCTGTCCACCAACGGCCGGGACATTTCCGGGGATCCCACCGGCGAACCCTACCTGTCGGCGTCGCTGGGCGCGGGCTACACCGTGAACCTGGGGGACGCCGGCGACCTGCGCTTCTCGCTGCTGCACGCCTATCGCGGCAAGGGCCGCTGCAATGCCGAATCGGAGACCCAGGGTACCTGCCAGGCCAGCCCGGCCTTCCGCACCGGCGAGGCGCAGAACCGCACCGACATGCGCGTGCAGTGGTCGTCGGCCGACGGCACCTGGGGCGTGGGCGTGTATGGCAACAACGTGTTCGACAAGCGCTACGTGACCGGAGTGAACAACATCTCCGCCTCGGTGCTGGGCACGCCATTCGCCTCGATCTCCGCGCCGCGCCAGGTCGGAGTGGAGTTCAGCGCCCGGTTCTGACACCGACGAGCGGTTCCGGCGCGTGCCGGAACCGCTCCCGGACTGGCAATCGCACCGCGATCCCCGGCATGCTTGCACCATGCCGTATGCCAGTCCCGGGGCCGACGAGGTGGCCCGCCTTCCGATCGCGTCGCTGAAAGGCGTGGGCGCGCGCATCGCCGAAAAGCTGGCGGCGCGCGGCCTGCTGACCCTGCAGGATCTGTGGCTGCACCTGCCGCTGCGCTACGAGGATCGCACCGCGCTGACACCCATACGCGCGCTCCGGCCCGGCGTGCCGGCGCAGCTGGAAGGCCGGGTGGAGGCGGTCGAACGCGGCTTCCGCTACCGGCCGGTATTGCGGGTGGCGATCGGCGACGACTCGCACGCGACGGTGGTGCTGCGGTTCTTCCATTTCCGCGCGGCGCAGGTCGCGCAGTTCGCGCCGGGCACGCGGGTGCGCTGCTACGGCACGCCCAAGCCCGGCCAGCATGGCCTGGAAATCGTGCATCCCAGCTACCGGGTGCTCGATGCGGAGGCCGAAGTGGCGCTCGGCGAGGCGCTGGACCCCATCTATCCGGCCATTGAGGGCGTGGGACCGGCCAGCCTGCGCAAGCTGGTCGGGCAGGCCCTGGACCGCCTGCCGGCGGACGCGTCGCTGGAACTGCTGCCGGATGCGTTGCTGCGTGAATCCAGCCTGCCTTCACTGCGCGAGGCGCTGCTGGTCATGCATCGCCCGCCGCGCGATGCCGACCTGCCGGCATTGTCGGCCGGACGCCATCCGGCCCAGCGGCGGCTGGCGCTGGAGGAACTGCTGGCCCACCACCTGAGCCTGCGCCGGCAGCGCATCGCCCTGCAGCGCCATCGCGCGCCGGCATTGACCGGGCGCGGCACCCTGGCGGGGCAGTTGGTGAAGTCGCTGCCGTTCCGCCTGACCGGCGCGCAGCAACGGGTGTTCAAGCAGATCCGCGAGGACCTGAAGCAGCCCTCGCCGATGTTGCGGCTGGTGCAGGGCGACGTCGGCAGCGGCAAGACCGTGGTCGCGGCGATGGCGGCGATGCTGGCGGTCGAGGCGGGCAGGCAGGCCGCGCTGGCGGCGCCCACCGAATTGCTGGCCGAACAGCATCTGGCCAATCTGCGCCAATGGCTGGAGCCGCTGGGCATCCGGGTGGCATGGCTGGCCGGCAAGGTCACCGGCAAGGCGCGCGCGCAGGTGCTCGAAGAGGTGGCTTCGGGCAAGGCGCAGGTGGTGGTGGGTACCCATGCGCTGATGCAGGAGGCGGTCGCGTTCCAGGATCTGGCGCTGGCGATCGTCGACGAGCAGCACCGCTTCGGTGTCCACCAGCGGTTGGCGCTGCGCGACAAGGGCGCCAGCGGCGAGTCGATCCCGCACCAACTGGTGATGACGGCCACGCCGATTCCGCGCACGCTGGCGATGGCGGCCTACGCCGATCTCGATGTCTCGGCCATCGACGAACTGCCGCCCGGACGCACGCCGGTGCATACCGTGGCCTTCAGCGCCGAGCGCCGGCCGGAGCTGGTCGAACGCATCCGCGCCGCCTGCGCGGAGGGCCGACAGGCGTACTGGGTCTGCACCCTGATCGACGACAGCGACGAAGTGATCGCGCAGGCCGCCCAGACCACCTACGAACAGCTTTCCGCCGCGCTGCCGGAACTGCGCATCGCACTGGTCCACGGCCGGATGAAGGCGGCCGAGAAGCAGGCGGCGATGCGCGCGTTCAAGCAGGGCGAGAGTGATCTGCTGGTCGCCACCACCGTGATCGAAGTCGGCGTGGACGTGCCCAACGCCTCGCTGATGATCATCGAGAACGCCGAACGGCTCGGACTGGCGCAGTTGCACCAGCTGCGTGGACGGGTGGGACGCGGCGCGACCGCGTCCACTTGCGTGTTGATGTACCAGGCGCCGTTGTCGCAGATGGCCAAGCAGCGCCTGGCGACCATGCGCGAGACCAACGACGGTTTCGTCATCGCCGAGAAGGATCTGGAGCTGCGCGGGCCGGGCGAACTGTTGGGCACCCGGCAGACCGGCCTGGCGACGTTCCGCGTGGCGGATCTGGCGCGCGACGCGGGCCTGCTGCCGCAGGTGCGTGATCTGGCCGATCGCCTGCTGGCGGAGTCGCCGGCTCTGGCGGATCGCATCGTCCAGCGCTGGGTCGGCGGCGCGGCGCGCTACGCAGGCGCCTGAGCCGCGACTTTCGTTCGTCATCCATCGGTGCCAGACTCGCGGACCGAGACATGAATGAAGAAGACGCATGAGTGACAGGACTCCACTGCTGATTGATACCGATCCCGGCGTTGACGACGCACTGGCGCTGCTGATGGCGTTCAATGATCAGCGCCATGACGTGATCGGCCTCACCATCGCCGCCGGCAACGTCGGCCTGAAGCACACCGTGCGCAACGCGCTGAAACTGTGCGAAGTCTGCGGTCGCACCGATATCCCGGTATTCGCCGGCGCACCGGAGCCGCTGCTGCATCCGGCGCCGGACGCGGGCTACGTGCACGGCCAGGATGGTTTCGGCGACATCGGTTACGACGCACCGGCCAAGCAAGTGGAAGCCGAGCATGCCGCGCTGGCAATCCTGCGCCTGTCGCACCAGCACGCCGGCCGGCTGACGCTGGTGGCGCTGGGGCCGCTGACCAACATCGCGCTGGCGTTGAAACTGGACCCGACCCTGCCGCGGCGGATTGCGCGCTTCGTGGTGATGGGGGGCGCGGTGACCGCCCACGGCAACATCACGCCCGCGGCGGAGTTCAATTTCTATTTCGATCCGGAAGCCGCCCATCTGGTGTTCGAAGCGTTCGAACGCGTCGAACTGGCGGACTGGGAGGCCACCATCGCCCATGGCCTCCATCATGATCGCGTCACCGACTGGCTGCGGGCCGATTCGGACCGGGCCCGGTTCTATGCCGGCATCTCGGAGAAGACCCGCTTGTGGTCGATCGATCGCCGTGGCGACTACTGGTATGCCGCCGACGCCCTGGCCATGGCCTTTGCCCTGGAACCGGAAGGGGGCCTGGAGCGGGCCGAGCGGCCGCTGGCCATCGAACTGCAGGGCGCCCACTCCCGGGGGGCCAGCGTGGTGGACTGGCGGCGGGAGGGCGGCCAGCCGGACAAGGTCGACATCCTGCTCAAGTACGACCAGGAGCGCTTCGAGGCCCTGATCCGGGCTGCCCTGGCGGCCGGCTGAGCCCGGACGGACCCCGGACTTGCGCCGATGGGGAGGAGCGGGCTACAATGCCGCTCTTCCTATCCTGCAACACGGTGTGCCCGCCATGAAGGCCGACATCCATCCCGAATACCGCGAAGTCGTCTTCCACGACGTGACCTCCGATTTCAAGTTCCTGACCCGCTCGACCCTGGGCAGCAAGGAAACCACGAAGTGGGAAGACGGCAACGACTATCCGCTGATCAAGGTTGAAATTTCCTCGGCTTCGCATCCGTTCTACACGGGCAAGCACAAGGTCATCGACACCAGCGGCCGCATCGACAAGTTCCAGAAGCGCTACGCGCGCTGAGCGAACCGTCGGTTCGTCCTGCAACGGCCGCGCCAGGTGCGCGGCCGTTTGCATTTGCGCCGTCCGCTTGCGCGTAACCGGCGTTGCATGGCGACTAATGCTTTGGTCTGAGTTTGGTCTGGAACCGAGCGACGACTCCAAAGCGCGTGTGCGATAATCGACGTTATCCGAGGACCCCCCTCCGGACTCCCGTCACACGCCGACCGTGCAAGCGGCCGGTGCTTCCCCACGAAGGAGCGCACACTGTGTCCGATCTCGACCAGGTCACGCTGACCGCCGGCGACAAATCCGTCAACCTGCCGGTCCTGAAACCCACGCTGGGCAACAACTGCGTGGACATTTCCAAGTTGACCAAGGAAACCGGTCTCTTCACCTACGACTCCGGTTTCACCGCCACTGCCAGCTGCAAGTCGGCCATCACCTACATCGATGGCGACAACGGCGTGCTGCTGTATCGCGGTTATCCGATTGAGCAGTTGGCCAAGAATTCCAGCTTCCTGGAAGTGGCCTACCTGTTGATGAACGGCGAACTGCCGGGCAAGGCGGAATTCGAGAAGTTCGATCACGAAGTCACGCATCACACGATGATGCACGAGTCGCTGAAGAACTTCCTGCACGGTTTCCACTACGACGCGCATCCGATGGCGATGCTCGCCGGCACCGTCGCCTCGCTGTCCGCGTTCTACCACGACACCCTGGACCTGGAAGATCCGGAGCAGCGCCGCCTGGCCGCCATCCGCCTGATCGCCAAGGTGCCGACGATCGCCGCCGCCGCCTACCGCTATTCGATTGGCTGGCCGATCCGCTATCCGCGCAACAACCTGGAATACGTCGACCGCTTCCTGCACATGATGTTCGAAGTGCCGAGCGAGCCATTGGAACTGAGCCCGGTGGTGGCCAAGGCGCTGGATCTGCTGTTCATCCTGCACGCCGATCACGAACAGAACGCGTCGACCTCGACCGTCCGCCTGGTCGGTTCCACCGGCGCCAACCCGTACGCGTCCGTCGCCGCCGGCATCACCGCCCTGTGGGGCCCCGCCCACGGCGGCGCCAACGAAGCCGTGCTGAAGATGCTGGAAGAGATCGGCACCCCCGACAAGGTGGACAGCGCCGTCGCCAAGGCCAAGGACAAGGAGTCCGGCTTCCGCCTGATGGGCTTCGGCCACCGCGTTTACAAGAACTTCGATCCGCGCGCCAAGATCATCCGCGAGATGACCCACAAGGTACTGGGCGAGCTGGGCGTCAACGACCCGCTGCTGGAAGTGGCGCTGAAGCTGGAAGAGGCCGCGTTGAAGGACGACTACTTCATCCAGCGCAAGCTGTATCCGAACGTCGACTTCTACAGCGGCATCATCTACAAGGCGCTGAAGATCCCGACCGAGATGTTCACCGTCATGTTCGCCATCGGCCGCACCGCCGGCTGGGTCGCGCACTGGCTGGAACAGCAGGTCGATCCGGAAGCCAAGATCGGCCGTCCGCGCCAGATCTACACTGGCTACGACGTGCGCGACTACAAGGGCATCGACCAGCGCTGAGCGTCTGTTCCACGTCGACGGTGCACCGAAACGCAACGCCCCGCTCTCGCGGGGCGTTTGCTTTTTCAGCAGGGCGAATCGGTGGCTCCATAGCGCCGCTGCATCTCCTCGGGTGTGACTTCCTCGATGCTGTGGCCGATGTTCCAGCGATGGCCGAAGGGATCCCGCACCACGCCGGAGCGCTCGCCATAGAACATGTCCCGGGGCGCCATCATCAGGGTGGCGCCCAGCGCCACCGCGCGCGCGATGGTGGCGTCGGCATCGTCGACATGGATGTGCAGCGTGTGCGAAGCGGGAGCGGCGGGATCCGGACGGGCGATGCCGAATTCGGGGTACTCCTCGCACAGCATCAGCGTGGCGCCACCCAGTTCGAGTTCGACGTGGCCGATGCGGCCACCGGGCTCGACCAGGCGGAACTTTTCGGTCGCCGCGAAGGCATCCCGATAGAAGTCGATCGCGGCACCGGCATCGTGGACGCAGAGGTAGGCGAACAATTCATGTACGGCCATGGGCGGCTTCCTTTGACGGGGTGGCGCATAGCATTGCCGCGGCGGCCACGGCGGTATTGAACGAATCCGAAACTCAATTGGCCGGCGCCGCTATCGGCACATGGCGGAGCGCACGCGGTGCGGCGCGGCGATACTGGCCCGGCGTCATGCCGGCGTGCGCACGGAATTCGCGGATCAGGTGGGCCTGGTCGCTGAACCCGCCGTCCAGTGCGACGTTCGCCCACGCGCTGTCCCCGGCGGCGGCCGGCAACACCCGTGCGAAGCGGCGCAGGCCCGCGTAGCACCGTGGCGTCATGCCCACGCCCTGGTGGAAAAGATCGGTGAAGCGCCGCGCGCTGTAGCCCGCCGAACGCGCGATGGCCGCAATCCGCGTGCCGGCCTCCACCTCGCCCAGTCGCGCCGCCACCTGCGGATGCAGGCCGTGGCAGGGGCGCAGGCGCGCCAGCAATTGCGCTTCCAGGAGTTCCACATGACGCTCGGGAGCCGCAGCGTGAATCCGCTCGCGCAACATCGCGGCGGCCGTGCCCCAGACGTCCTCCAGTGCGACATGGCGATCCGCCAGTTCATGCGGCGCGACCCCGAACAATGCGCGCAGCGCGCCGGGCCTGAACACCACGCCCAGCGAGCCGCCGCCGGAAGCCGCTTCCTTGCGATAGGCCCGCGAATGCGGACCGGCAAGGATCAGGTCGCCAATGCACCGTGCGCCCGTTTCGCCATCCATCCATTTGCGCAGTGGCGTGCCGTCCAGGCGCAGCGCGAGATGAGCGTGGCCATCGGGCAGCACCCATTCCCGGCGCGCCGTACCGGTTGCCGTGGCCGCCACATGCCAGTAGCCGACTATCCAGGGACGCAACGCGGGGGAGGGGGGCAGCAGGTGCACGATGGCGTTTCCTTGGCCGTGCTCAGCCCTGCATGCCGGTTTCGTAGCCGGCGATTTCCTCTTCGGCCAGGACCTGCCGCAGTTGCGCCGCGGATGCCCGGCGCATCGGCTTCTCATCGACGCTCGACAAGGGCGCCTGGCGCACGGCGTCCTGCGGCAGCACGGTTACGTCGAAGCTGAGCTCCTCCGCGCTGAAAAGCCAGACCGGAGCATCCAGCCCGCGCTCGCGATCCAGGCGCAGCCGGCGTGTCCTGGACTCGCTGGGAATCCGATGTTCCTCGAGGAACCGGGGCAGTGCGTCCGGATCATCGCTGTGGACATGCAATTGCACGGCGGCGTTGCTGTCCGAAGTGCCTTCCAGGACCGGTCCGACCAGCCGGGGGGAGAAGTCGTGGAAGAACTCCAGTGCGCGCAGGGCCGCTTCACGGCGGCGGCGCACGCCTTCGGCATGGGCCTCGCCGACGAACAGGCGCTGGTACTCGCGCAGGGCGTCCTCGATCTCGCGGTTGCGCGGCAACGACGCGTCGTCGTGGATGCCCAACCGGTTGGCGGCCTTGAGCTTGGCCTGGTGGAAGTCGCGGATGCCACCCTCGGCCATCAGCCTGGCGGCCTCATGGGCGAGGCGGTGACGGCGCTCGCGGATGCGGGTTTCGGCGTGCTGACGGGCATGGTGCATGATGAGCCTCCGCGTCGAAACTAGCGGCGACTGTACACCAAGGATTGTGAATGTAAATCGGTGGATCACCCGGGTGATCCACCGATGCCGGGGGAAGCGTGGTCAGAAGATGTCGAAGGCTTCTTCGTCCGGGACCGCATCCTCGGGCCCGAAGTCGTCGAACTGTTCGATGCGCTCCAGGTCCTCGGCCTTGACCCACTCGGTCGCGCCGTTGGTGGTCACCTGGACCATGCCGGCGGGCGGATCGTTGGCGGCGATCGGCTTGTCCTTCAGCGCCACCCGCATGTAGTCGATCCAGATCGGCAGCGCCGCCTTGCCGCCGTATTCGCGATAACCCAGCGAACGGAAGTCGTCGCGGCCCACCCAGACGGTGGTGACATAGGTACCGCCGAAACCGGAGAACCAGGCATCGCGGTGATCATTGGTGGAACCGGTCTTGCCGCCCACGTCCTCGCGTCCGAGCGTCTTGGCGGCGGCGCCGGTGCCGCGCTGGACCACGTCACGCATCATCGAGACCAGTTGGTAGGCGGTGCGCTCGTCGATGGCGCGCGGCGCGGCAACGGTATCGCCGGCCTGCGCCGGCTTGACCGGCGGTGCGGCCGCGGTCGGCGGGGCCTTGGCCGGCGCGGGCTTGGGCGCGGCCGCCTGCTGGGGGCCGAAGTTGAAGCCGTCGACCACGTCGTTGGCGGGCACCGCGGCATTGCCGAGCGAAGTGCCGCTGCAACCACGGCAGGCGACCGCGGGCTTCTCCTTGAACAGCACGGCGCCGGCACGATCCTTCACCTCGTCGATGAACCAGGGGGTCACCCGCGAACCGCCATTGGCGAAGACCGCATAGCCACGCGCCACCGACATCGGGGTCAGCGAGGCCGTGCCCAGCGACATCGACAGGTTGGGCGGCAGCTCGGCCTCCTCGAAGCCGAACTGACTGATGTACTTGCGCGCGAAGTCCACGCCGATGGCGTCGAGCAGGCGTACCGAGACCAGATTGCGCGACTGCACCAGCGCCTCGCGCAGGCGCATCGGGCCACGGAAGCCGCCGCCGTCATTCTGCGGGCGCCACATGTGGCCACGGCGGTCGCGGAACACGACCGGTGCGTCGAGCACGATCGAAGCGGGATTGAAGCCCTTTTCGAACGCGGCGGCGTACAGGAATGGCTTGAAGCTCGAACCTGGCTGACGGCGCGCCTGGGTGGCGCGGTTGAACTTGTTGCCGGCGAAGCTGTAGCCGCCGATCAGCGCCCGCAGCGCGCCGGTGTCCGCATCCAGCGATACCAGCGCCGCCTGCGCGCGCGGCACCTGGTCGACCACGTAGCTGCCTTCGGTCTTGCCGGCCTTCAGGCGAACCAGATCGCCACGCTTGAACAGCTTGCCGGGCGATTTGCCGGTCCACTGGCTGGCCGACGGCGGCAGCACCACCTCGCTGGCGTCGGACAGGACCACGCGGGCGCTGCCGTCCGCGGTGGTGGCGGCGACGATGGCCGGGCGCATGCCGCCCTGCGGAGGCACCCCGTTCAACTGTGCGGCCAGCGCCTTGGCGTCCGCGTCGGCGGGCACGTCGAAATGCCGTTCCACCCCGTTCCAGCCGTGGCGGCGGTCGTACAGCTGCAGGCCCTCGCGCACCGCCTGATCGGCGGCCGCCTGCAGGTCGGCGTCGATGGTGGTGGTGACGTGGTAGCCCTTGGTCAGGACGTCGCCGCCGAACCGGGCAATCATCTCCTGGCGGACCATTTCGGCCACGTACGGCGCGTAGACCTCGACCGGGCGCTCGTGCGGGGTCGCATGCATCGGTTCGGCCTTGGCCTCGGCCGCCTGCGCCGGGGTGATGTAACGGTCCTCCAGCATCCGGCTGATCACGTACACGCTGCGCTGGTGGTTGCGCACCGGGTTGCTGATCGGGTTGCCGCTGGAAGGGAATTTCAGCGCGCTGACCAGGGTCGCGGTTTCGGCCAGGGTCAGCTGGTCAAGCGTTTTCCCGTAGTAGTACTCGGCCGCCGCGGCCACGCCGTAGGAGCGGTTTCCGAAGAAGCTCTTGTTGAGGTAGAGCTCCAGGATCTCGTCCTTGGTCAGCATCTTCTCGATGCGCATCGCCAGCATCATCTCGACCAGCTTGCGCGTGTAGCTGTACTCGGAGCTGAGGAACCACTGGCGGGCGACCTGCTGGGTGATGGTGCTGCCACCGGCCACGCGGCCTTCCTTGCGGCTGACGATCTGCCAGACCGCCCGGCTGACGCCGGTCAGGTCGACGCCGTTGTGCTTGTAGAAGTCCGAGTCCTCGGCGGCGATGAAGGCCTGCTTGACCGGCTCGGGGACGTCCTTGATGGAGACCGGGTAGCGCCGGGTCTCGCCGAACAGGCCGATCAGGCGGCCGTCGCTGGCGTAGACGTAGAGGGGCTCCTGCAATTCGACGCTGCGCAGGGACTGGATGTCCGGAACCTTGGCCGAAACCACGTAATAGAGGACGCCGATGGCGGCCAGGCCGGCGAGGGTGAGGACCAGGCCGGCCAGCAGGGCCCAGCGCAGGAGACGGCGGAAACGGGGCATCCAGTGGGATCCGATTGCAGAATTCTCGGGGGCAGAGTATAGATGACGGCTGGGGTCGCCGCCGGCGATCCTAGGGGGAACAGTAACTTGTGTGACAACCTTCGTGAACCGTGACAAGCCGCACAGCCACGAAAACTGAAGTTGCCAAGCGTAAAAAGTTGGTTATTAATGTGGCGGTAGCAGTACCGCCCAGTGCCCGTCGGAAGGGGAAAGACCGTGGGGCTAATCCCAAGAAGCCAGGCGCCGCTGGTCGGCGTCGATATCAGTTCGACCGCGGTCAAGCTCTTGCAGCTTTCCCGCGTCGGTAACCGTTACCGCGTGGAGCACTACGCGGTCGAACCGCTGCCGCCCAATGCGGTGGTGGAAAAGAACATCGTCGAGGTCGAGGCCGTCGGCGAGGCCATCCGGCGCGCGGTGACGCGGGCGGGAACCAAGGTCAAGCACGCCGCCGCCGCGGTGGCGGGCTCGGCCGTCATCACCAAGATCATCCCGATGCCCGCCGATCTGGACGAGAGCGATCTCGAGGCCCAGGTCGAGCTGGAAGCGGTCAACTACATCCCGTATCCGATCGAGGAAGTGAACCTCGATTTCGAGGTGCTCGGCCCGATGCCGAACAACCCCGAAATGGTGCAGGTGCTGTTGGCGGCCTCGCGTTCGGAGAATGTCGAGCTGCGCCAGTCGGCGCTGGAACTCGGCGGGCTGACGGCCCGGGTGATGGACGTGGAGGCCTTCGCGGTCGAGAACGCCTTCGCCCTGATCGCCGACGACCTGCCGATTCCGCAGGACGGCGTGGTGGCATTGGTCGACATCGGCGCGACCATGACCACCCTGAACGTCCTGCGCCGTGGCCGCAGCCTGTACAGCCGCGAACAGGTGTTCGGCGGCAAGCAGCTCACCGACGAGGTGATGCGCCGCTACGGGCTCACCTACGAGGAAGCCGGCCTGGCCAAGCGCCAGGGCGGACTGCCGGAAAGCTACGAGGTCGAGGTGCTGGAGCCGTTCAAGGAAGCGACGGTGCAGCAAATCAGCCGCCTGCTGCAGTTCTTCTATGCCGGCAGCGAATTCAACCGGGTCGACCAGATCGTGCTGGCAGGCGGTTGCGCCGCGCTCCCGGGCCTGCCGGAGATGGTCGAGGAACAACTCGGCGTCCCCACCGTGGTGGCCAATCCGCTGGCGCAGATGACCCTCGGACCGCGCGTCCAGGCGCATGCGCTGGCCCAGGATGCTCCCGCGCTGATGATTGCCACCGGCCTGGCGCTGAGGAGCTTCGACTGATGGCAAGAATCAACCTACTTCCCTGGCGCGCCGAACGACGCGCCCAGCGGCAGCGTGATTTCTACGCCATGCTGGGCCTGGCCGCGCTGGCCGGTGTACTGCTGTCGTTTCTGCTCTGGTTCCATTACGACCGCCAGATCAGCGGGCAGCTCGTGCGCAACGATTTCCTGAAGGGCGAAATCCAGAAGGTCGAGGCGCAGATCCAGGAAATCGATACGCTGGACAAGCAGAAGGACCGGTTGCTCGCACGCAAGAAGGTCATCGAGCAACTGCAGGCCAACCGCTCGCAGATGGTTCATCTGTTCGATTCGCTGGTGCGCACGATTCCCGACGGCGTCGCGCTGTCGAACATCAAACAGGAAGGCGAGGTCCTGACCCTGGAAGGTCGGGCCCAGTCCAATGCGCGGGTCAGCGAATACATGCGCAACCTGGAAGGCTCCGGCTGGATGACCAAGCCCGACCTGGCGATCATCGAAGCCAAGGCGGAGGACGCCAAGGCGCTGTCCGGCGGAGTCAGCAGTTCGCTGCCTTACATGTTCAACCTGCAGGTGCGCCTGGCGAACCCCAACGCTTCCGAGGGCAAGGATGGCCAGCCGGCTGATGGGAACGCAATGCCCGAGGTCAGTCCGGCTCCCGCCGCCGCCACGGCTGCACCGGTGACGCCGGTCGTTCCCGCCGATGGAGCCAGTCCGGCCGCCACGCCCGCGTCGCAGCCGGCTACGCCCGCCAACACCACCCCGGCCGCGCCTTCGAATCCGGCCCCGACGCCCGCCAACAGCCCGGGGAACGCGTCATGAGCCAGAAAAAGACATCGCTCAAGAACCTTGACATCAACAACATCGGTGCCTGGCCACAGAACGCGAAGATTGGCTTCTGCGTGATCGTTGGCCTGTTCATCCTGGTGATGGCCTATCTGCTGGTGATCAAGGGCAAGCGCGAGGATCTCGCGCAACTGGAAGGCCAAGAGAGTTCATTGCGCCGCGACTTCGAGGAAAAGCAGGGGCGCGCCGCCAACCTGGGGCCCCTGAAGCAGCAGTTGGCACAGATGGAACAGGTGCTGCAGCAGATGCTGCGCCAGCTGCCGAGCAAGACCGAGATGCCGGACCTGATCATCGACATCTCGCAGACTGCGCTGTCCAGCGGCCTGTCCAACGAGCTGTTCCAGCCTGGTCCGGAGACGCCGAAGGAGTTCTACGCGGAGAAGCCGATCGCCCTCCGCATGGTCGGCAGCTACCACCAGTTCGGTGCCTTTGTCAGTGGCGTGGCCTCGCTGCCGCGCGTGGTCATCCTGACCATGCACGACATCTCGCTCAAGCCGAAGGAAGGCAAGGGCGCGATCACCAGCCGCGGCGCGCTCGAACTGTCGGGAACCGTGAAGACCTATCGCTACCTCGACGAGAAGGAAATCGAGGACCAGGAGAAGGCCGCCGCCGACGCGGCAAAGGCAGGAGCGAAGTGAAGAACATGCATTCCGCTATCCGCCCCTTGCTCCTGGCCTGCCTGGCGGTGTCGCTCGCCGGCTGCGCGCGCGGCATCACCAGTACGCCGGGTGACGCTCCCAACCTGGAGAAATGGGTGGCGGACGTACGCGCCCGGCCCGCGCCTCCGCTGGATCCATTGCCGGTCATGCAGCAGTTCGAGACCTTCGAGTACGCGGCGCAGAGCCTGCGCGACCCGTTCAGCAATGCGTGGAGCAACGTGGACAACGGGGGCCTGCGGCCGGATCCGAACCGCCGCAAGGAAACCCTGGAACAGTATCCGCTGGACAGCCTGGACATGGTGGGGACCATCGGCAAGGGTCCGGGCTTGATCGCCTTGGTGATGGCGCCGGACAAGGTGACCTACCGGATCCGTCCGGGCAATTACATGGGCCAAAGCGATGGTCGCGTCACCTCGGTACGCGAGGACGGCATCGAAATGGTCGAACTGGTGCCGGATGGCGCAGGCGGCTGGCTGGAACGCCCCGCCTCGGTCGCGCTTGAAGAACAATGATTGGGGGAAACACGATGACCGCTTCAAACGCTAATGGCCTGCGGCCGATCCGGCGCCTGGCTACGCTCAGGACCCAGAGCCTGGGTTTTGCCATCGGCCTGCTGGTCGCCACGGGTGCAGCCGGTGCGGCCAATCCGACGCCCCCGGTCCAGGCCGTCGCGCCGGCCTCCGCAACCGCGGGCACGCCTGCGAAGGGCCAGGTGGCGATCACCAACATCGACTTCCGTCGAGGCGAGGATGGTGCCGGCCGGCTGGTGGTCAAGTTCGACCGCGCTGGCGCGGCTCCCGATTTGCGCAACCTGGGAGCCTCGGTGGTGGTGGATGTCGGCAATGCCGAGATTCCCGCCAACCTGCAGCGTGGCCTGAACGTGGTGGATTTCGCGACCCCGGTACAGCGCGTGGATGCCCGCCCGAGCGGCCAGGGTACCCAACTGGTGTTGAGCACGCAGGGCGCCTTCGAATCACTGGCTTACCAGACCGGCAACGAGTACGTGGTGGAAATCGCCCCGCGGGCCGACAAGCCGGCGATGGGTGCGTCCGGAAGCGGGGCGGCGGCAACGGTCGCCAGCGCCGCGGCCAAGGTGGCGGGTTCGCAGAATACCCGCACCTATGGTGGACGCCCGGTCACGTTCAACTTTCAGGACGTGCCGGTCAGGACGGTGCTGCAGCTGATCGCCGAGGAATCCAACCTCAACATCGTTGCGTCCGACACCGTGCAGGGCAATGTCACATTGCGTCTGGTCAACGTGCCCTGGGATCAAGCGCTGGACATCGTGCTGCGCGCCAAGGGCCTGGACAAGCGCCGCGAAGGCGGAGTGGTCTGGGTCGCGCCGCAACAGGAACTGGCCAAGTTCGAACAGGACAAGGAAGACGCGCGCATCGCGATCGAGAACCGCGAGGATCTGGTCACCGACTACGTCCAGATCAACTACCACAACGCCGCGGCCATCTTCAAAGCGCTGACCGAGGCCAAGGGCATCGGTGGCGCCTCGGGCGGCGGTGGTGGTGCCGGCGGCACGGGCCAGCAGGAAAACAGCTTCCTGTCGCCGCGTGGTCGCCTGGTCGCGGACGAGCGCACCAACACGCTGATGATCAGCGATATTCCGAAGAAGATTGCGCAGATGCGCGAACTGATCAGTGTCATCGACCGACCAGTGGACCAGGTGCTTATCGAAGGCCGCATCGTCATCGCGACGGATACCTTCGCGCGTGACCTGGGCGCCAAGTTCGGCATCGGTGGCCGCCGCAGCTACAACAACGGCGACAACACCGGCACGATCGGCAGCGGGGCCACTGGCAACGCCAATGCGTCGCGCGGCTTGAACGTCAACCTGCCGGCGAAAACCTTCACCACGGGTACCTCCGCGAGCATCGCCTATACGTTGCTGGGCCGCAATTTCAATCTTGATATCGAACTGCAGGCCTTGCAGGAAGAAGGCCGGGGCGAGGTCATCTCCAATCCGCGCCTGGTTACCACCAACCAGCGCGAGGCCGTCATCAAGCAGGGTCGCGAGGTCGGTTATCTGACCGTGACCGGCCAGGGCACCGGCGGTGCGGCGCTGCCGACCGTCCAGTTCAAGGAGGCGCTGCTGGAGCTGAAGGTCGTGCCGACCATCACCAGCGACGATCGCGTGTTCCTGAACCTGAACGTCAAGAAGGATGAAGTCCTGCGCTTCATCGATCTGGGGCAATTCGGGTCGGTGCCGGAACTGGCACGCCGCGAGATCAACACCGCTGTGCTGGTTGACGACGGCCAGACCGTGGTCATCGGTGGCGTCTACGAGTTCACTGATCGCACCAGCATCGCCAAGGTGCCGTTCCTGGGCGACATTCCCTTCCTGGGCAATCTGTTCAAGAAGAAGGGACGCAGCAAGGAAAAGGCCGAGCTGCTGATCTTTGTGACTCCGAAGGTGCTGCGCGTGGCTACCCAGGCTGCCGCTACTCAGCGGAGCCCTTAATAGCTGTCTATTAAGGTTCTAAGAAAATCTTGGAGAGGCGAGGGAAATCCTCGCCTCTTTTTTTGGGCCTGAGAAAGCGGCATGAAGCTCTGACCAGCTATTCCAACTATTTGCGTCAAGTTTCATTTTGAAGTGAATTGTGACGCTCTCCAAGTCAATCGAGACTAGTGACTTGCAAACTGATTCCGCCCTATAGGGAACGAGCACGGATTTCTATGGGGCGACGGTGGAGTCGATCTTGCATCAATGCAGGAGTGTCTACTCAGATGAAGAGCGGCGGCGACGTACTCGATTGATTGGAAGTGCGTTTGTTCAACGCCGCCTGAGAAGGAATGATTGGTTAAAGGAGCAAATCAATGAGGCATCGATACAACGGGTTTCTGGGGCTGGCACTTTTTTATCTTCTCCTGATGGTTGTGCCAAATGCTTCGTCTGCACAGAACGTTATTTGTAGAGAAAAATCGTCTGTACCGGAGGGCTACGTCATAACCTCGGTGGTGCAGAAACCGGCATGTGTAACGGGCTATGGCGCAACAATAGAATTGCCGGTTGACAATTTGATGGTTTGCGCGCACTCGCCCATCCCGACGCCTTTTGTCGTGACGGGTGGAACTGATGGCTACGACACGACAACCTGTCGAGGGGTCGGAAGGCTTTCGATACACGCAGTTTCGGACAATATGATGGTTTGCAGTAACTCGCCCATACCGCTTGGCTATGGTGTTACCTATTTTACGAACGAAAGACAGAGCTGTCTGATAGGAAGGAAGCTTTTGAACAGGCTCCAGGACGGAATGTCGATCTGCTCTTTGATGACATCGATCCCATCACCCTATGTCGTGACGTGGGTCGGAACAGGCTTGAGCTGTGGAAATTCACATCAGACATACAGAGTAAATACGATTCGGGACGGTATGAGTGTTTGTTCGCAGTCCACCATCCATCCCGGCTATGTGATTACCCAGGTAACGCAGGGGGGAGCTTGTGGGGCCGGCAAGACTTACACCATCAATCAAGCCCACGACGGCATTTATGTGTGTGAGAACAGCCCGATTCCGCCATCCTATGTTGTGACAGGGCGAGATATTCATGGTGCCTGTGGCCAATTGAAGTCCTATAGGCTCAATGTAGTCCGCAATGGGATGGAGGCATGCAGCGGAAAACCGGTGCCGAGTGGATACGTAATCACCAACATCACCAGCAATGCATCCGATTGCCTGCTGACCGATCGGTATAAATTGGAAGTTCCATATGAAGGCATGGTGGCTTGTGCGAACTCCCCCATTCCAGCCGGCTGGAAGAAGGACGGGAGCGTGAACATCTATTACTGCGGTTGGTTCCAAGGTATTCGACTCAGCAAGAGTTAGCGGAAACGCTGCTGAACAGGACGGTTGTTCACGGCTGAATCCGAGCCAAGCAGGTCAGCCTCAAATATGAAGCGCCATTGCGCGAGATGGGGCAGAATTCAGGCCTGTTTGACTTGCAAAGGCGGGCGGCGTGGAACATCGAGAGGGTCAGGCGAATCCGGGCGTCAGCGCTGATCGCCTGCATATGGCCTTTGCCGAATTGCGGCAGGACCTGGCCGACACCATCGTCGGCCAGGCCGCGCTGATCGAGCGCCTGCTGATCGCATTGCTGGCGGATGGACATCTGCTGGTCGAGGGGGCGCCCGGGCTGGCCAAGACCACGGCGGTGCGTGCCCTGGCCAGCCGGCTGGAGGCCGATTTCGCCCGCGTCCAGTTCACCCCGGACCTGCTGCCCGCCGATCTGACCGGCACCGAAGTCTGGCGTCCCCAGGACGGACGCTTCGAATTCCAGCCCGGTCCGATCTTCCATCCGCTGCTGCTGGCCGACGAGATCAATCGTGCGCCGGCCAAGGTGCAGTCGGCCCTGCTCGAGGCCATGGGCGAACGCCAGGTCACGGTCGGGCGGCATACCTATCCGCTGCCGGCGCTGTTCCTGGTGATGGCCACCCAGAACCCGATCGAACAGGAAGGCACCTTCCCGTTGCCCGAGGCGCAGCTGGATCGCTTCCTGATGCACGTGCGCATCGGTTATCCCGAAGCCTCGGCGGAAGCGGAGATCCTGCGCCTGGCCCGCGAACGGGCACGCGAAACCCTGCAGCCGATCGCGGCCACGGTGACCCGGATGCCGCAGGAAGACGTGTTCGCCGCGCGCAAGGCCGTGCTCGATCTGCACGTCGCCCCGCAACTGGAGCGATATCTGATTGAACTGGTGCTGGCATCGCGCGATGCCGGTCGCTACGACGCGGCGCTGGCCCGGCGCATCGCCTGGGGCGCGAGCCCGCGCGGTTCGATTGCGCTGGAACGCTGCGCGCGTGCGCGGGCCTGGCTGGCCGGACGCGACTACGTGACCCCGGAGGACGTCCGTGCAATTGCGCCGGACGTGCTGCGCCATCGCGTGCTGCCGAGCTATGAGGCCACCGCCGAGGGCTGGGATGGCGATCGCCTGGTCGCGGCCTTGCTCGACGTCGTGCCGCTGCCCTGAGGAGAACCGGGATGGCGACGAGCGCCGACGGCATCGCCCCGACCCTGGCCGAACTGGTGGCGCTGCGCGCGACCGCGCAGCGGCGGAAACCCGCGCGCCAGGGACGGCACTCCATCGCCGGGCCCGCCGCCTCGAACCTGCGTGGGCGTGGCATGGAGTACGCCGAATCCCGCGAATATGTTCCGGGAGACGACGTACGCCATATCGACTGGCGATTGACCGCCCGCAGCGGGCGGACCCATACCAAGCTGTTCCAGGCCGAACGCGAGCGGCTGACGCTGATCGTGGCCGACACCTCGCCACGGCTCTATTTCGGAACCCGCGTGCGTTTCAAGTCGACCCAGGCCGCACGCGCCGGCGCGGTGGCCGCCTGGAGCGCGATACGCGATGGCGACCGTGTCGCCGCCTTGCGCGGCACCGCGACCGAACCGCCGGTGCCGCCGGCTTCCGGCACGCGCGGCGCACTGCGGGTACTCGACGCGCTGGTGCGCTGGTACGCGCGTCCGCCGGCGGATGATCAGGGCCTGGCGTTCGCGCTGGATCACGCCGTGCGCCTGTTGCGTCCCGGCTCGCGGCTGATCGTGCTCGCCGATCCGGACAGCATCGCGGCGATTCCCGAAAGCGACTGGCCGCGCTGGGCCGCGCACCACGAGATCAGCGTGCTGTTGCTGTTCGATGCGCTGGAGGCCGAGCCGCCGAATGCCGCGCTGCCTTTCCAGGTGGGCGGCCAACGGGTGCAACTGGATCTGGCCGATGCCGCGCAGCGCCAGCGCTGGGGCCAGTTGTTCTCCGAGCCGTTGCAAGCCGCCGTGCGCAACCTGCCCAGGCGCGGGGTGCGCGCCTACGCGCTGCGCGGCGACGCCCCGAGCGAGTCCTGGTTGCCGGTGGGCGGCATGACGCCGCAGGTGGCCTGATGAAGCCGGCCGAACTGGTCCTGCGCGATGTCCACCTGCCCGCGGCACCGGCCTGGTGGCCGCTCGCGCCCGGCTGGTGGGTGCTGGCGGGCGCGCTCGCGTTGCTGGCGCTGTTCCTGTTCGTGTCCCTGTGGCGCCGCCGCCATCGCCGGCGGCAATGGGAACGTTGGTTCGACCAGGCCGGGAAGGGATTGGCGCCTGCCGCGCAGGTGGCGGCGATGTCGGAACTGCTGCGGCGCGCGGCCCGTCGGGTGGAACCGCGGGCCGACCGCCTGCAGGGCCAGGATTGGCTCGTGTTCCTCGATGGCGGAACAACCACCGCGTTCTCGCAGGGCGACGGTCAACTGTTGCTGGACGGAGGCTATCGTCTGCGGGTTGACGCCGATGCGGTGGCGCGCCTGCATGGCCTGGCGCGCACGCGCTTCCTGCAGCTGATGATGGCGGGGCGCCGATGATCGGCGACTGGCCATGGCTGCAGGTCTTGCGCGACATGTACGCGGGATTCGCGTGGCCGTGGATGTGGCTGGCTTTTCCGTTGCCGTGGCTGACCCGCTGGCTGCTGCCGCCGAACCGCGGCACCTCGGCGGCGCTGCGCGTTCCCTATGGCGGGCAACTGCGGACCATCGCTTCGGTCCACGGATTCCGGGGACGCCGCCGGGTGGCTGCGCTCGCGTGGCTGGCCTGGTTCCTGTTGTGTGCGGCCGCGGCGCGACCGCAGACCTTCGGTGAAGCGGTGACCCCGCCGCACGCCGGCCGCGATCTGATGCTGGCCGTCGACCTGTCCGGCAGCATGAGCGAGGCCGACATGGCGCTGGGCGGCAGCGTGGTGGATCGGCTGACCGCGGCGAAGGCGGTACTCGCCGATTTCCTCGATCGCCGCAGCGGGGATCGCGTCGGCTTGCTGGTGTTCGGCCAGCGCGCCTACGCGCTGACGCCCTTGACCCTGGATCTGCAGAGCGTGCGCGAACAGTTGCGCGACAGCGTGGTGGGGCTGGCAGGCCGGGAAACCGCGCTTGGCGATGCGATCGGGCTGGCGGTCAAGCGGCTGTCGGCACGTGAAAAAGGCCAGCGCGTGCTGATCCTGCTGACCGACGGAGTGAACACCGCCGGCATGCTGGAACCACTGAAGGCTGCCGAGCTCGCCGCGCAGGCGCGCGTACGCGTGCACACGATTGCATTCGGCGGCAGTGGCATGACCTCGTTCTTCGGCATGGCGGTGCCGCTGCCCGGCACGGGGGGCGAAGAGATCGACGAGGCCACCTTGCGCCGCATCGCCGACATGACCGGCGGCCGGTCCTTCCGTGCCCGCGACATCGAGCAACTGGCCAGCATCTATGCGGAGCTGGATCGGCTGGAGCCCGTCGCGCAGCCGGGTGAACAGGTGCGGCCACGCGTCGAACGCTATGCACTGCCGCTGCTGCTGGCGTTGGGAGTCGGTCTGCTCGGTCTCGCGCTGCCACGGAGGCCTTCATGAGCGCATGGCTGGCATCGCTGCATTTCCTGCGTCCACACGCGCTGTGGCTGTTACTGCTGTTGCCGTTGATCGCCTGGGGATGGCAACTGCGCCGGCGCCGCTCCAACGTCTGGCGGCAGGCGGTGGATCCGCACCTGCTGCCGCATTTGCTTGCCACGACAGTGCGTGCCGGATGGCGAGGCTTGGCGCTGCTGCTCGCCGGTTATGTGCTGGCCGTGCTGGCCCTTGCCGGGCCGAGCTGGCGACAGGGCGATCAACCGCTGTGGGAACAACGCGCGCCGCTGGTCATCGCACTGGATCTGTCCAGCGCGAGCCAGGCTGCCGATCTCCCGCCGTCGCGCCTGCTGCAGGCGCGCGGCAAGCTGGCCACGCTGCTGCGGCAGCGCCAGGGTGGACAGGTTGCCCTGGTCGCGTTCGCCGGGGATGCCTTCACCGTGGCGCCGTTGACCGAAGACGCGGGCAATGTCGCCCTGTTCCTTGACGCGTTGGCCCCGGACATCATGCCGACGGACGGGCAGCGGGTGGATCGCGCCATCGCCTGGTCGGCCAGGCTGCTGAAGCAGGCGGGTTTTCGCGAAGGCGAGATCCTGCTGATGGGCGACCATGCCGATGCCGCCGCGCTGGAAGCGGCGTCACAGGCCGCGAAACAGGGGTACCGCGTTTCCGCGCTGGGCCTGGGCAGCGCAGCCGGCGCCGCCTATCGCGCCCGCGAAGGTTCGCTCGGGCGCGCGCGACTGGATGCCGCCTCGCTGGGCCAACTGGCGGCCCGCGGTGGTGGACGTTTCCAGACGCTGTCCCGCGATGAAGGCGATCTGGAGGCGCTCGGCGTGCTGATGCCAGACAGCCTCGATGCCCGTGAAGCATCGGGTGGACGCGGCAGGGACTGGCTGGATGAAGGCTATTGGTTGTTGCCGCCGCTGATGCTGCTGGCGTTGTTCGCGTTCCGGCGCGGCGCGGCGCTGGTGTTGCTGGGTAGTTGTTCACTGTTGTGGGCGACGCCCTCGCAGGCGGCGGATGGCAGCTGGTGGCGCCGCGCCGATCAGCAGCAGCACGCGCGCATGGAGCAGGGTGTCCAGGCGTACCGCAGCGGAGATTTCGCCGCGGCGGAGCAGGCGTTCGCGGGACAGGACGGTGCCGAAGCCCAATACAACCTGGGCAACGCGCTGGCCAAGCAGGGCAAGTACGACGAAGCCATCGAGGCCTATGACAGGGCACTGCGGCAACAGCCGGGAATGACGGACGCGCTGGCCAACCGGGGTGTGGTCGAGCGCGCCCGCCAGCGCCAGCAGGGGCAGGGACATTCAGGCAAGGATTCGTCCGACCGCGGCGCGGGCAATGCCGGCGGCTCGCCGAACGCATCGCGAGCGGCCAGCAACGCCAGCCCTGCTTCCTCGTCGTCGACGCCCGATGCCCAACCATCCCCGTCGTCGTCGCAGGCACGTCCCGCGTCTTCGCAATCACAGGCGCAATCGCGGAAGGCGGAACCACCGCCGAATGCTGCCGCCGATGCGGAGACGCAGCAGGCGGCCGATGCCGCCCAGCGCGAGCGTATGCGCCAGGCCCTCGCCGGGCAGCCGCGTGGACAGGCGGACCAGAAGGCGAAAGGGCTGGCGGCCGCCGACGAGACTCCCGAACAGCGCGAGCGGCGGCAGGCCTTGCAGGCTTGGCTGAAGCGGGTACCGGATGATCCGGGAGGCCTGCTGAAAGCCAAATTCCAGCTGGAACACGAGCGTCGGACGAGGGAGGGGCAATGAAACCGTGGTGGTCGCGCGCGCTGGGCGTGTTCGTGTGGATGGTGCTGGCGTTGGCGCCGGGGATCGCGCTGGCGCAGGTGCAGGCCCGGGTGGACCGCAATCCAATCGATCTCGGCGACTCGGTGGTGCTGAGCATCCAGTCCGGCGGTGCGGCCGCCGCACCGGATCTGGGTCCGCTGATGCAGGATTTCGAATTGCTGGATCAGACCAGTGGGCGTTCGCTGGAGATGGTGAACGGCGTCAGCAGTTCGCGGGTGGTCTACCAGATCACCCTGCAGCCGCGGCGCGATGGCAACCTGGTCATTCCCGCATTGCAGATGGGCCAGCAGCGCACCGCGCCCATCGCGCTGACCGTCCGTCCGGCGCCGCCGGTCGCCACCCGCGCCGGCAACGCCGACGTCTTCCTTGAAACCGAAGTGGACGATGCTTCGCCGTTCGTCCAGCAGAGCGTGGGCGTGGTGCTTCGCCTTTTCTATGGCGTGCCATTGGTCTCCGGCGAACTCGATCTGGATGCGCCGGATGGGGCGATCCTGCAGAAGGTCGGCGATGACGTGCAGGGCAGCCAGCAGATCAATGGCCGCCGCTACAACCTGATCGAGCGCCGCTATCTGCTGGTGCCCGAACGCAGTGGCAGCCTGACCCTGCCCGCGCCGCGTTTCAAGGGCCGGGGCGCGGGTGGCTGGTTCGACGATCTGATGGGCAGCGGCCGGCGCGAACTGCGGGTCGCCGGGGCTCCGCGCATGCTCGCCGTGCAGCCGCAACCCGCGGGTGCGCCGCAACCGTGGTTGCCGCTGCGGGATCTGCGCCTGCGCTATGTCGGCGCGCCGACGGCGGCGCGCGTGGGTGAAGCGGCGACCCTGATCGTCGAAGGCGTCGCCCAGGGCGCGACCCAGGCGCAACTGCCGGAAATGCCGACGCCCTCGGTACCGGGTGCGCAGGTGTTCGCGGAGCCGGTCCAGTACGACGAGACCTTCACCGGCGGCACGCCGCAGGTGAAATGGACGCAGCGCTACGCGGTGGTGCCGGACCGGCCGGGGCGCCTGACCGTGGCGGGCCTGGGAATCCCATGGTGGGACGTCGCCGCGGGCACCGCGAAGATGGCCCGGTTGCCGGATCTGCCGTTGCAGGTCGGTGCGGGTGTGCCCGCATCCACGACGGGGGCGGTAGCGCCGGGGCTGGCTTCAACCCGGGCCAGTACCCCGGGAACTCCGGCGGGTGACGCCGGGGAGCGCGGAATCTGGCCATGGCTGGCCGTGGCGTTCGCGGTGCTCTGGCTGATCACCTTGCTGTGGGCGTTGCAGCGTCGGCGCCTCACCGTGCCGGCTTCCGCGCGCCTGGCGGCAGGGCAGGCAGCCGCATCCGCCCGCCATGCGCTGCCGGACCTCAAGCGCGCGCTGGACGCCGGCAGCCTGGACGAGGTCGGCGACGTGTTGCGCGGCATGGCGACGCCGCCGGCCGCCGATTTGGATGAACTCGTGCAGCGCCTGCAGGTGCCCGCGCAACGCGAAGCGGTGGAGCAACTGCGGCGTGCGCGCTGGGCTGGAGGCGATGGCAGCGCGGCGCGCCAGGCCCTGCGCGCGGCCTTCGCCGGGGGCCCGCGCTGGATCGAGGAGGCCGAGCCCCCGCGGGCGCCGTTGCCACCGCTGTATCCGTCGCCGAAGCGGCGCTGACGCAGGCGCACAACGGTCGCGCGGGAGAGGTTTGCTAAGCTGGACGCTTCGTTCCGAAGGCCCGCCACATGACCGAAACCCCGACCGCCGGCAAGAACAAGCTACCGCTGCACTGGAAAATGGCGATCGGTTTCATCGCCGGCCTGGCAATGGGATTGCTGGTGTACATGACGGGGATTGGCCAGTTGACCGCTGCCGGCGCGGGCAGTCCGGCCTGCGTCGCCGGTGCCGCGGATCTGCCCTGGCAATGCACCCCATGGGTGCAGCTGATCACCAGCTACGTGACCGGGCCGATCGGGCAATTGTTCCTCAACCTGATTTTCATGCTGGTGGTGCCGCTGCTGTTTTCGGCGCTGGTGGTCGGCGTGTCCGAGATGGGCGACATCCGGGCGTTCGGCCGGGTTGGTTGGCGCACCCTGGGCTACACCGTGCTGATGTCGTCCATCGCCGTCGTGCTGGGCCTGCTGCTGGTCAACTGGCTGCAGCCGGGCAGTGGCATCGACCGCGATACCGCGCAGCATCTGCTGGCCGAAGGTGCGCAGCGTGCCAGCGCGATTGTCGCCAGCACGCACGAACAGCCGCACGGACTCGACATGCTGCTGTCGATCGTGCCGGACAACGTCATCAAGGCGGCGGCCGACAACACCATCCTGGCGGTGATGTTCTTCGCGCTGATGCTGGGCATCGGCATGGTGCTGACGCCCGGCAAGGCCACCGATACGCTGCGCGAGGGCATCCAGGGCCTGTTTGACGTATCGATGACGCTGATCGGCCTGGTGATCCGGCTGGCCCCGTACGCGGTATTCTGCTTCATGTTCGACCTGGCCGCCAAGTTCGGCTGGGACCTGTTGTTCAAGCTGGCGAGCTACGTCGGCGTGGTCGTGCTGGCACTGGCCCTGCATCTGTTCGTGGTCTACTCGATCGCGCTGCGCGCCATCGGCGGTTACTCGCCGCGCGCCTTCTTCCGCGGCACCCAGGAAGCGATGGTGCTGGCGTTCTCCACCGCCTCCAGCAACGCCACCCTGCCGACCTCGTTGCGGGTGGCGGAGGAAAAGCTCGGCCTGCCGCCGCGCATTTCGCGTTTCGTGCTGACCGTCGGCGCCACCGCCAACCAGAACGGCACCGCGCTGTTCGAGGGCGTGACGGTGATCTTCCTGGCCCAGTTCTTCGGCGTGGACCTGTCCCTGTTCCAGCAGGTGCTGGTGATGCTGGTCTGCATCCTGGGCGGTATCGGCACGGCTGGCGTACCGTCCGGATCGCTGCCGGTGGTGGCGATGATCTGCGGCATGGTCGGCGTGCCGCCGCAGGGCATCGGCCTGATCCTGGGCGTCAATCATTTCCTCGACATGTGCCGCACCACCCTGAATGTCACCGGCGACATCGCCATTGCCGCGATGGTGTCCAAGGGCGAAACCGAGCGCGGCCACGGCTGATTCCGCCCGCATCGCCGGAACCGCCCACGACGCCCCGCCACTGCGGGGCGTCGGCGTCCCGTACCGGGGGCGCACTGAAGACAGGAAATCCGAGGTGTCCGCAAGTCACTGATTCGACGGAGGATTCGGATCTTTCCGCGGTTTGGCCGTTTCAGTCCGGCCGGTGGTCTATGGGACAATGGGCGGCCCGCATTCCGGCGCGCCACTTCCAAGCCCGATTCCCTCATGACGACGCCTACCCGCCGCCAGCTCGCCAACGCCATCCGCTTCCTCGCCGCCGACGCGGTGGAAACCGCCAAGTCCGGCCATCCCGGCATGCCCATGGGCATGGCCGATATCGCCGAAGTGCTCTGGAACGATTACCTGAGCCACAGCCCGAAGAACCCGCATTGGTTCAACCGCGATCGCTTCATCCTGTCCAACGGCCACGGCTCGATGCTGCAGTACGCGCTGCTGCACCTGAGTGGTTACGACCTGCCGCTGGAGGAGCTCAAGCACTTCCGCCAGTTGCACAGCAAGACCGCCGGCCATCCGGAACGCCATGAAACCCCGGGCGTGGAAACCACCACCGGCCCGCTGGGGCAGGGCTTCGCCAACGCGGTCGGTTTTGCCCTGGCCGAGAAACTGCTGGCCCAGCGCTTCAATCGCCCCGAGTTCGAAATCGTCGATCACCGCACCTGGGTGTTCATGGGCGATGGCTGCCTGATGGAAGGCGTGTCGCACGAGGCCGCTTCGCTGGCCGGCACCTGGGGCCTGAACAAGCTGGTCTGCTTCTGGGACGACAACCACATCTCCATCGACGGCAACACCGATGGCTGGTTCACCGACGACACCCCGGCGCGCTTCGAGGCTTATGGCTGGCAGGTGGTGCGCAACGTCAACGGCCACGATCCGGATGAAATCAAGGCCGCCATCGACACCGCGCTGCAGTCGGAAGACAAGCCGGTGCTGATCTGCTGCCGCACCACGATCGGCTTCGGCTCGCCGAACAAGGCCGGCAAGGAATCCTCGCACGGCGCCCCGCTGGGCAAGGAAGAACTGGAAGCCACCCGCAAGGCGCTGGACTGGCCGTACGGGCCGTTCGAGATCCCGCAGGAAATCTACGACGGCTGGCGCGCCGGCAACTCGGGCCTGGTGCGCGAGGAACAGTGGAACATGCTGTTCGACAAGTACGCCGCGCAGTATCCGGAGCAGGCCGCCGAACTGAGCCGCCGCTCGCACGGCGAGCTGCCGGAAGGCTTCCTGGCCGCGGCCGATGCCTTCATCGCCAAGACCCAGGCCGAAGGCCCGGTGATCGCCTCGCGCAAGGCCTCGCAGCTGGCGATCGAGGCGTTCGCGCCGTTGTTGCCGGAGATGATCGGCGGTTCGGCGGATCTGGCGCATTCCAACCTGACCCTGTGGAAGGCCAGCAAGTCGGTCGCCACCGATGACCCGAACGCCAACTACGTTTACTACGGCGTGCGCGAGTTCGGCATGACCGCGATCAGCAACGGCCTGGCCCTGCACGGCGGTTTCCTGCCGTTCGACGCGACCTTCCTGGTGTTCAGCGACTACGCGCGCAACGCGGTGCGCATGAGCGCGCTGATTCCCGCGCACGCGATCCACGTCTACACCCACGACTCGATCGGTCTGGGCGAGGACGGTCCGACCCACCAGCCGGTCGAGCACCTGGCGTCGTTGCGCTACATCCACAACAACGACGTGTGGCGTCCGTGCGACGCGGTCGAGTCGGCGGTGGCGTGGAAGGCGGCGATTGTCCGTCGCGATGGCCCGAGCTGCCTGATCTTCTCGCGCCAGAACCTGCCGCACCAGGCGCGCAGCGAGGCGCAGGTGGCCGACATCGCGCGCGGCGGTTACGTGCTGGCTGACGCCGCCGGTACGCCGGACGTGATCCTGATCGCGACCGGTTCGGAAGTGGGCCTGGCGACGCAGGCCAAGGCGCTGCTGGACGCGGAAGGCATCCAGACCCGCGTGGTGTCGATGCCGTCGACCGACGTGTTCGATCGCCAGCCGGCCGAGTACCGCGAAGCGGTGTTGCCGAAGGCGGTGCGCAAGCGGGTGGCGGTGGAAGCAGCGACGGTCGATTTCTGGCGCAAGTACGTGGGCCTGGATGGCGCGGTCGTGGGCATGGAAAGCTTCGGTGCCTCGGCACCGGCGGAGGCGCTTTACAAGCACTTCGGGATTACGGTCGAGAAGGTGGTCGAGGCGGCGAAGTCGTTGGGTTGATTTCGGCCGCCGTGTTCGACATGAAAAAGCCGGGCGTTGCCCGGCTTTTTTCTTGTGTGCGTTTGATAGATTCCGGCGCATTCGCGCGGGACCGCTATCGGTAGTCGTCGATGGCGCGCTCGCCGCGGGGCCCTACTTGACCAGCCTCCGGCTGTTGAAAAGCACCTCTTTGCTTGTGCAAAGAAAGTAGGCAAAGAAACACACCCCTGGCGGCGTGCCCTGCGCGCTACGCGCGCAGGGTCCGCAATCGGCCCGGGAATTTCCGGAAGGGGCATCCTGCCCCTGCCGGAAACGGCGCACATCCTTGTGCGCCGCCCTGCGGGTTTACCCGGTCCGCTTGCCACGCCTTGACGGGGGCCCGAAAGGCAAAAGCTGGAGCAGAGCAACGGCGCAGTGCCAAACACAGGCGTGCCTTTATTGCTTTGGTTTTGGCTCTCGCTCTTCGGGCCCCATCCGCAGCGGTGGCGACGGTGGGTAAACCCGAAGGGCGCCGCGCACGACGCGCGGCGTTTTGGGTCGGCACAAGGATGTGCCGTCCCAAAATTCCCACCGGCGACACGAACCCCGGCCGCGCAGCGGCTGGGGCGCGAGGACCGGGTGTGCTTTCTTTGGTTCCTTTCTTTGCACAAGCAAAGAAAGGGACGCCCCGCGGCGAGCGCGCCATCGACGACTACCGATAGCAGTCCCACGCGAATGCGCCGACAAAAAAGCAGTTCGCGAGCACCTACCCCCGCGTCTCCCGCAACCCCAGCGCCAACAATCTAGCCTCCAACCACTCCCCCACCCCGACAGGTTTCGCCAACCCCATCCGCGTCATCGCCTCGATCTCCCCGGCGCCCGCGGACAAGGCCCGCAGCACCGTGGCCACCTTCGCCAACGGTGTCGCCGTCTGGATCTTCAACCACGACAAGGCCTTCACCAACCGCTGCTCCACCTCGGTGAAATCACTGCCGAGTGGATAGTCCGGCAGCGTGCCGTCATGGCGGAAGCGCCGCAGGGACGCGGTGAGATGGGCCGGCGTGTTGTCCTGCCAACGTGCGGGTGCCGCGTACCCGCGACGCAGCTTGCGCGCGCGCTGCGCCTCCTCCAGCAGCCCCGCCTGGAAACGCGCATCGGTGATGCCCGCCATGGCGATCACGCACGCCTCGTCGTTGCGCCCGCGCAGGTCGGCGATGCCGTACTCGCTGATGCACAGATCGCGGAGATGGCGCGGGATGGTGGTATGCCCGTAGTTCCAGCGCACGTTCGATTGCGCTTTTCCGCCAGCATCGCGGATGGCGCGGAACATCAGCACCGAGCGCGCATCCTCCAGTGCATGCGCCATCGCCACGAAGTTGTACTGGCCGCCGACGCCGGAAACGACCCGGCCGTCCTCCAGGCCGTCGGAGACCGCCGCGCCCAGCGCGGTCATCATCATCGCGGAATTGAAGAAGCGCGCTTCCCGGCGCTGCAGCCGCTCCAGCGCCTCGTGTCCGCCGTAGAGCTGGTTGACGCTGCCGATGCGGCGCATGCCGATGGCGCGGCGCTCATCGTCCGGCAGGTGGCGGAGCCAGTCGTAGAACGCCGGCGAACCGAGATAGAACGCGCCATGCAGGTACTCGCCGTCACGTTGCAGGCGCGCCTGGTCGCCGAGGTTGGCGGTACCGTCGGCGATGCGACGCATGAGCAGTTCGTCGTCAACGACCTTGCGCCGGATCACGCCCGTTTCCACCAACCGCTTGAAACCTTCGTTGATCATCTCGCTGCAGCCGTACAGGCCGACGTCGAAAGGAGCCAGTCCGCCGCTTTCGATGACCGCCGGATTCCGCTCCAGATCCGGTGCCAGCGCCGCCAGCACCTCGCGATAGGCGGCGTTGTCGGTATGCCGGAGCACCAGCGCATGGCACAGCGCGTCGGCCAGCGCGCCGATGCCGATCTGCAGGGTTCCGCCATCGCGCACCAGCGCGCTCGCGTACAGGCCGATGGCGTACTCGGCGTCGGAGACCGGCTGGCGCGGCAAGCCGAACAGCATCGGGTAAGGACCGGGCGGCGTCACCACCGCATCGAAGTAGTCCTCGTCCACCGCGGCGGTGCCGCCCAGCCAAGGCAATTGGGGATCCTCCTCGGCCACCAGCAGGGGGCGGGGCAGGCCACGTGCCAGTACCGCATCGACCGCGTCCTGGGTGAGGTCGTTGTTGCATGACAGCGACAACCGCCGCCCGCCCGGTTCGCGCGCGACCTTCTGCACGATCACGTTGAGGCCGCGCTCGCCCAGCGCGCGCGCCACGTGGGTGTAGTTGAGACTGGCGTAGTGCCGTTGCGCCTGCGATGAGTCCAGCAGCGCGCCGGACTGCATGTAGAACTCTTCGATCTCGATATGCGCGGGCAGCACATCGCGCTTCATCGCCTGCACATAGGCCAGGCGCGGAAAGTCGTCGCCGAAATGGCGTGCGGCGAAAGGTCCGAGGAAACGCGCCTCCAGGCCCGCATGCGCGCGCGGCGGATCCAGCGACAGCGCGGTGTACAGGAACCAGGGACGCGACGGATCCTGTTCCAGCCGGGCATACAACGCGTTGATCAGGCGATGCGGTTTGCCGATGCCCAGCGGCGCGCCCATGCGCAGGGTCTGCGGGACGTGCTGGAGGATGAAGTCGACGGCCTCGTCGAGGGATTCCAGGTGCGTGGTCATGGGGCGAGCTTAGGCGAAAGACGGTGAGGGCCGTTCGAATGAGGGCGGGACCGGGGCTTGACAGGCAGATCGTTTACGCGCGTAATCAATAAAAATTACAGGCGTAAACGAAATGCCCATCAGTGATGCCGAGGCGATGGTGATGGAGGTGCTGTGGGAACGGGACCCGCAGGGCGCCGACGAAGTGCTGGCGGCATTGTCCGCCCGCACGGGCTGGGCGGAACCGACAGTGAAAACCCTGCTCAACCGCCTGCTCAACAAGGGCGCGATCCAGGCCCGGAAGGAGGGACGCCGCTACCTCTATTCGCCCGTGCTGGCGCGCGCCGACTGGGTGCAGCAGCAGAGTGCCGGCCTGCTGGAACGGTTGTTCGGGGGGCGGGTGGCGCCGCTGGTGGCGCATTTCAGCGAGCGTGGCCGTCTGTCGCCGGCGGACATCGCCGAGCTGAAGAAACTGATCGCGGAGCTCGACGATGAGCAGTGATCCGCTGCGTCTGCTGCTCGCGACCACCCTCGCCGTGTCCGTGGTGATCCCGCTGCTGTACCTGTTGCGTGCGCCGTTGCGCCATTGGCTGGGCGCCGGCGCGGCCTACGCGTCCTGGCTGTGCGTGCCGATCGCCGTGATCGCGGTGATGCTGCCCGCCCGCGAAGCGCCCGCGGACTGGAGCGCGATGGGCAGGGTGCTGCAGCCGATGCGGGCCGCCACCGCCGCGGCGGTGCCGGCGATGGCGCCGACGTGGCAGGCATTCCTGCTGGCTGCCTGGTTCGGCGGCATGCTGGTGATGGTGGCTTGGCTGTGGAGCCGGCAGCGCCGTTTCGTGCACGGGCTGGGCGCGCTGCGTCGCCGCGAGGACGGTCTGTGGATGGCCGACGCCTCGCGCGGACTGCCGGCGGCGATGGGATTGTTCCGCGCCCGCGTCGTGGTACCCGCCGATTTCGAATCCCGGTATCTGGCGCAGGAACGGGTCCTGATCGCCTGCCACGAGCGACTCCACGTCCGGCGCGGGGATCTGATCGCCAACGCGATCGTGTCGGCGCTGCGTTGCATCTACTGGTTCAATCCGGTGATCCATCTGGCCGCGCGCCGGTTCCGCATCGATCAGGAACTGGCCTGCGACGAGGGCGTCATCCGCCGCCATCCCGCCGCGCGGCGCGCCTATGGCGAAGCCATGCTGAAGGCGCAGCTGGACGTCGCGCCGGTGCCGCTCGCCTGCCACTGGCCCGCACCGCATCCGCTCAGGGAGCGAATCGGCATGCTCGGAAAGCGGCTTCCGTCGACCAGCCGCCGCGTGCTGGCCGCGCTTCTGATCGCGGCGATGGCCACCACCACCGGCTACGGCGCGTGGGCGGCGCAACCGGCGCGGCCACCGGCCATGCAGGATGGCCTGTATCACGTCGCCATGCAGGTGAGCCTGGACGGAACGACCCGCGCGTTCGAAATCCGCGAGCAGTCCGGAAAGGCATTCGCGGTGTCGGGCAAGACGGATGCGGGCATGACCTGGCGCGGTGTGTTCCGGATTGATCCGGTGGATGCCCGACACGCACGCGTGTCCACCGAAATCGAGGCCGCGAGCAAGCCGGTGGGAAGTCCGGAACTGCGGGTGGAACTCGGGAGGTTGGCGGGGATTGGCGTGGGAGGTGGCAACGGAGGGACTCCGGTATCCGTCGATCTCGTGGTCACACGGGTGCGGGTGGACGCATCGCCGCCCGTGGCAGGCCCCCATCGGATGAGCCGGAGGACGCAGCCCATCGATTATTCGAAGCTCGCACCGCCCCGGTACCCACCCAGCAGGCACGAGGGCACGGTGATGATGAGGCTGGTGATTGGCGTGGATGGCCGGGTGACGCAGGTTGGCCTGGAACGCGGCTCGGGTTTCGCTGATCTGGATGAAGCCGCGATGGCCGCTGCGCGCGGCTGGCTTTTCGAACCCGCCATTGAAGCGGGCCGCGCCGTGGCGTCCACGGTCCGGGTGCCGGTCGAGTTCGCGCTTGACGAACCGGGGGCCGTTGCGCGGCAGGACGCGCCCGCGCCGAACGACGCAAGGATGGGACGGCGATGAGGCGCCTGTCGCGCATGAGCGCGCCACGTGCGGTGGTGTTGCTGTCGCTGGCCGGCCTCGCCGGTTGCGCCGGCGTTTCCGGGACACGCATCGACAGCGTCGAGCGCAGGCTGATCCTGCCCGAGGGCAGCGCACGCTACGAAATGGCCGCGCACCAGGCATTCGCCTATCCGGAGCCGAAAGACAACGTGTCGCCGGTGTTTCCAGCGGACTACCCGGCGCGGGAACTCGCACCGACGACGCTGTGCGTGTCGTTCGTGGTGGATGAGCAGGGCCAACCGGTCCAGGTGGCCCCGTTGACCCAGGAAGGCTGTGCGCCGCCGGAGCAGTTTGTCCTGTTGCGTGATGCGATGCTGGCCGCGGTCAACGGCTGGCGCTTCGAGCCGGCGATGTTCTGCGACTATCCCGATGCGGCCGCCCGCGATCGTTACTGGAACGGCCATGGCTGCGCGGGCACGACCGTCGAAGCGCGCGTGGTGCCGGTATCGCTGGCCTACGCCTTCACTTTCAGCCTGCGCAACGGCAAGGGCGAGGTGGCGGCGGCGAAACGCTAGCCGCCCTGCGGATCCATCGCGTGCACGGCGTCGGCCAAGCGCCGTACTTCCTCTGCGTGATGGCTGACGTAGATGATCGGCAGGCGGATTTCGTCGCGCACCCGCTGCAGATAGGGAATCAGTTCCTCGCGGCGTGCCTGGTCCAGCGCCGACAGCGGCTCGTCGAACAGCAGGATCGCCGGTTGCGAGAGCAGGGCGCGGCCGATCGCCACCCGCTGCGCCTCGCCGCCGGAAAGGTTGCGCGTGCGCCGGCCCAGCAATGGCCCGATGCCCAGCAGATCGACCACCGTGTCAAAGCCGAAGCGCACCGGGGTATCCCGCCCATGCCGCCCATAGCGCAGGTTGCCGCGCACATCCAGGTGCGGAAACAGCCGGGCGTCCTGGAATACATAGCCAATGCGGCGGCGATGGGTGGGCACGTCGATCCGGTCCGTGCTGTCGAACAGCACCCGGCCATCCACTTCGATATGGCCGGCCACGGGCGCGACCAGCCCGGCGATGGCGTTGAGCACGGTGGTCTTGCCGATGCCGGAAGGACCGGTCAGCGCCAGTACCCGCGCATCCGAATGGATGCGCACGCGACGATGGAACGCACCGCGCCTGAGTTCGGCATCCAGTCGCAGCATCACGCCTCCTCCCGACCGCGATGGCGGCGCGTCAGCCATTCGGAGAGCAGCAGCGCGACCAGCGAAATGGCGATCGCCACCGCCGCCAGCCGCCAGATGCCGGCTTCGCCGCCGGGCACCTGCATCAAGCCGTAGATGGCGGATGACAGGGTCTGGGTTTCGCCAGGGATGTTGGAGACGAAAGTGATGGTGGCGCCGAACTCACCCAGGGCCTTGGCGAAAGCCAGCACCGTGCCGGCGACCAGGCCGGGCCAGGCCAGCGGCAGGGTGACGGTGAAGAACACCCGCCACGGCCCGGCCCCGAGTGTGGCGGCGGCCTGTTCCAGGCGGCGGTCGGTGTTTTCCAGTGACAGGCGGATCGCGCGCACCATCAGCGGGAATCCCATCACCGCGCAGGCCAGCGCCGCACCGGTCCAGCGGAATGCGAACACGATGCCGAAATGCCGTTCCAGGAAGCCGCCCACCGTGCCCTGGGTTCCCAGCGTCATCAGCAGCGCATAGCCCATCACCACCGGGGGCAATACCAGCGGCAGGTGCACCAGCGCATCCAGCAACGCCTTGCCGGGGAACCGGCGGCGCGCCAGCAGCCAGCCCACCAGCACGCCAAGGGGCAGGCTGGCCAGGGCGGCGGTGACCGCCACCTTCAGGCTCAGCCGGATGGCGGTGATTTCCTCGGGCGTGAACCAGTCCAAGTGGCGCGCCTACTTCAACAGGACGAAACCGCGCCGCTGGAAAATCGCGCCGGCTTCCGGAGACGCCAGCCAGATCACCAGCGCGCTGGCGGCCGCGTTGCGCTCGCCGCGCAATGCGGCGACCGGATAGACGATCGGCGCATGGCTGTCGGCGGGAAACGCCGCCACGATGCGCACCGCCGACTCGGCGCGCGCATCGGAGAGGTAGACGATGCCCAGCGGCGCTTCACCGCGCGCCACCAGCATCAGCGCGGCGCGCACGCTTTCGGATTCGGCCAGTTTCGCCTGCACCTCCGTCCACTGGCCGAGTTTTTCCAGCGCGGCGCGTGCGTATTTGCCGGCGGGAACGCTGCTGGTCTGGCCAATCGCCAACCGGCGTCCGTCGAGCGCGGCAGCCAGCGAACCGGGCTTGCCGAGGTTCACTTTGAGCGTGCTGGCCTTCGGCGCCACCAGCACGAGTTGGTTGCCGAGCAGGTTGCGTCGCTGCGCCGGATCGAGCTTGCCGCGTTGTTGCAGATAGTCCATCCACTCCAGATCGGCGGAGAAAAACACGTCTGCGGGCGCGCCCTGTTCGATCTGGCGCGCCAGCGCGGAACTGGCGGCATACGACACGCGGACCGGAATGCCGGTGCGGCGCTGGTAGGCGGCGGCGGCTTCGTCCATGGATTCCTTCAGGCTGGCCGCGGCGAACACGGTCAGCGACGTCTTGTCCTGGGCAACGGCGGCGGCGGCAAACCAGGGGATGAGGGCCAGCAAGCCCAGGCGGATCAGATTCCGGCGAAGCGAGGCGGTCAAGCGCATGGCACGGCTCCGGGTGGGTCAGGGCGACAGGACGGTCAGGGTTTCGAGCTGGCGAAGGCTGCGCGCCGGGCGCGCGTCTTCCGGGACGACCAGGCGCAGCGGTCCATCGGTTGCCGACAGGACTTCGCCATCGCAGCGATCCGCGAGCAGCACGCGGCGATTGCCCAGACTGGGATCCAGTTCGGCCAGCGAAAAGGTCACCCGGTAGCCGTCGCGCGCCACGGCTTCCACCCGGCGCGCCAGATCCGCGCCGCGAAGCGGTTCGGCGGACATCGCGCCCGCACGCCGCAGCAGTGCGATCAAGGCCACGCCTTCGCACGCATGGCGGTCGCCGTGCGCGGTGAATTTGGCGGTTTCGCGCGGCAGATCGCTGCGCATGGCGGCATCCAGCGCGATGACCTGGCGCGCGGGGGATGGCGTGGGAGCCGGTGGAGGGTGTGGATGATCGACCGCCCAGGCGGAAACGGAGCCGGCGGACAGCAGCAGTGCCAGTGGAGCGATGCATCGGACATTCATCGGGATGCGTCCTGGTGCGATGGAATTCAGTGCGTTGCGAGGGTCGCGTTCAACAAGGTCGCCAGGCGTGCGCCGCCCAGCCGCAGCTGTCGCTCGGCGATCGGGCGCTGCACCTCGTAATAGGCGGATTCCAGGGTGGCGCGGGCGGGATAGAAACCGGGCGCCACCACGATGGCGCAGGATTGCCTCGCCCAGTCCGCCGAAGCCGGCGGCAGCACGTCGGCGCGGTCTGGGGCGGGGGCGGGCAGGGCGCGCAGCACGCGCAGGTAGGCGTCCTCGTCGAGTCCGCGACTGCCAAGCAGGCCGCTGTCCCAGACCCGGTGCAGGTTGCCGCCCTTGCCCTGGTAGTGGGTCTGGAAATCGTTGCCGCCCTTGTCGCGCGCGTAACCGGCGTGTAGAGGCTGGTGGGCGTCGCCGACCAGGTGGACGACGAACTTCAGCGCCTGCAGGCGCTCGGCGTCCGGGCGATTCCTGTCGGCGAGGATGGCGCTCTGCGCGCGAATGGCCTCGACCACACACTTGCCGTCGGGGCAGTCGCGCGCGGGCTGGTAGCTACACGCGTGTTCGCCGATGTTGACGTAGTGCCAACGCGCGGACGTCCGTCCCATATCCGGATCATTCTCGCGCAGGTTGTCCGCCCAGTTGGCGATTCCGGCGAGGGTGGGATCGGCTTCGCCCTGCAGCAGGCGGTTGATCTCGGCGCGGGCCTGTGGATCCAGATCGGCTTCCGCCAGGCGTGCGACCAGGCGATGTCCCAAGGGGCCCCACGCGTGCGCCGCGGGCGACAGCGGCAGGGCCAGGACGAAAGCGAGGAGCGCTGAAAAAACGGTACGGGTCATGCCGGCACTTTAACCGACATGACCCGTCCAGATGGTTACAACCTTAGAACTTCAGCACATATGCCGCGCCATAGACCAGCGGATCGATCTTGGCCTGGCCCAGCTTCACGCCATCGACCTTCACGTCGCTGTCGATGTCGATCCAGCGCACGTCCACGCGCACCGCGCCGCGTTCGCTGACCTTGAAATCCAGGCCGGCGTGCGCGGCCAGGCCCCAGGAATCCTTCAGCTTCAGCTTGCTGCCAGCAAGCGCGCCGCGGGTGTCTTCGCTGAAGAAGGTGGTGTAGTTGACGCCCGCGCCCAGGAACGGCGACACCTTGCCTTGGCTGTTGAAGTGGTACTGCAGGGTGAAGGTCGGCGGCAGGTGCTTGGTGCTGCCGACCCGGCCCAGGCCCTTGATCTCGATATCGTGCTTGAACGGCAGCGCGGCCAGCACTTCCAGGCCCAGGTTGTCGCGCAGGAAGTACTCGACGGTCACGGTCGGCTTGACGTCGCTGTCGATGTCCAGCGCCAGCGCGCCGTTGGCCAGCTTGCCGTTGTCGGATTTCGGATTGACCTGGTGGACGCCGACGCCCAGCGTCCAGTCGCCCTTGGATTGTGCGAAGGCGGGCAGCGCGGCACCGGCGATGGCCACGGCGAGGAGGGCGGAAAGGGGCTTTTTCATGTTTGTTTCTGTCGGTTGGAGGGAACGGTGACAGTGTCCGTGTCGTCCCGGATCCCCGCCTTGATCCGGATCAATGTCTGGAAATATGTGAGTCCAGGCGTTCACACGCGAGTGGGGAGCGATATGCCAAGGCCGCCGCGCCTCCGGAATGCCGGGGAGGGAGGGGAATGTGAGTCGGGCGGGGCCTGATAGAATGGGCGTCCCCGTCAACCCCGCCGCGCCGGGCGCGGCCGCAGGAGTCCCGAGCAATGTCGATCAAGGTTGGTATCAACGGCTTCGGCCGTATCGGTCGCAACGTGTTGCGTTCCGCCGTGCAGAATTTCGCCGACGACATCGAAATCGTCGCCATCAACGATCTGCTGGAACCGGACTACCTGGCCTACATGCTGCAGTACGACTCCGTGCACGGCCGCTTCAAGGGCGAGGTCAAGGTCGAAGGCAATACCCTGATCGTCAATGGCAGGAAGATCCGCCTGACCCAGGAACGCGACCCGGCCAACCTGAAGTGGGACGAGGTCGGCGCCGAGGTGGTGATCGAATCCACCGGCCTGTTCCTCGACAAGACCACCGCGCAGAAGCACCTGGATGCCGGCGCGAAGAAGGTCATCCTGTCGGCGCCGTCGAAGGACGACACGCCGATGTTCGTCTACGGCGTGAACGACAAGACCTACCAGGGCGAGGCGATCATCTCCAACGCCTCGTGCACCACCAACTGCCTGGCGCCGCTGGCCAAGGTGCTGCACGACAAGTGGGGCATCAAGCGTGGCCTGATGACCACCGTGCATGCCGCCACCGCCACCCAGAAGACCGTCGATGGCCCGTCCAACAAGGACTGGCGCGGTGGCCGCGGCATCCTGGAGAACATCATTCCCTCCAGCACCGGTGCGGCCAAGGCGGTCGGCGTGGTGATTCCGGAACTCAACAAGAAGCTGACCGGCATGAGCTTCCGCGTGCCGACCAGCGACGTGTCGGTGGTGGATCTCACCTGCGAACTCGAGAAGCCGGCGACCTACGCCGAGATCTGCGCCGAGATGAAGTCGCAGAGCGAAGGCGCGCTGAAGGGCATCCTGGGCTACACCGAGGACAAGGTGGTCGCCACCGATTTCCGCGGCGACACCCGCACCTCGATCTTCGACGCGGACGCGGGCATCGCGCTGGACGGCACCTTCGTCAAGCTGGTGAGCTGGTACGACAACGAGTGGGGCTATTCCAACAAGTGCCTGGAAATGGTCCGCGTGGTCGCCGGCAAGTAAGCCGGTTCCCTCGAAGGCAATACGCGAAGGCGCCTGCGGGCGCCTTCCGCGTTTTCGGAATCCCCGGTTTCCTGTTCCTGCCCGGGTAGCGCCGTGCTATACCCGGTAGGCAACCGCAAGCGACCCGGGGCCAGCTTCTTGCAATGCCCGCCGCTTTGCCGGACGCTGCGGGCGCCCCTGTGCGTCTGCCCGGGGGCTTCTTGACGAGGACAGGAAATGGATGACTTGGCGGGCGTGCTGATCCTGATCGGCCTGATCGTGCTGGCGGTGCCGGTGCTGCTGATCCTGGCGCTGGTGTCGATCGCTGGCCTGAAACGGCGGGTGGCGGTGCTGGAACAGCAACTGGAGGGTCTCCGCGACACCGTCGCCGGCAATGGCGCGGAACACGACGGCCGGACCGCGGCGCCCGTGCGCGAGCGTGTCCGGACGGAACCGCGGGCTGAAGGCGAAACGTCACCGACGCTCGCCGATCTGATCCGTTCGCCTTCTCCGCAAGCGGAGTCTTCCCCACCGCCGCGCGCGACCGCGCCGATCCCGCCGCCCCTGCCGCCGGTGGCCGCGTCCGCGGCTTCCGCGGCACCTTTGCCGGGGCGGGATCCGAACCAGAACCCGAATCCCACCCCGCCGCCGCCACGCGCGCCCTCGGCGCCGATCGAACCGCCGCGCCCGGATTTCATCAGCCTGGGCCTGCGCGCGATCAAGCGCTGGTTCACCGTCGGCAACGTGCCGGTCAAGATCGGCGTGCTGGTGCTGTTCGCCGGCGTGGCGGCGCTGCTGAAGTACGCCAGCGACCAGGGCTGGCTGCGCCTGCCGGTCGAACTGCGCCTGGCCGGTATCGCCGCGGCCTCGCTGGCCGCGCTGGTGTTCGCGTGGCGCAAGCGCGAAAGCAACCGCAGCTTCGCCCTGTCGCTGCAAGGCGGCGCCATCGGCATCCTGCTGCTGACGGTGTTCGCCGCGTTCAAGCGCTACGAATTGCTCGAGGCCATGCCGGCGTTCGCGCTGAGCGTGATCCTGATCGCCGGCGCGGGCGCACTGGCGGTATTGCAGAACGCGAAGGCGCTTGCCGTGTTCGCGATTCTCGCCGGCTTCCTGGCGCCGATCTGGCTGTCCACCGGCAGCGGCAACCATGTCGCGCTGTTCTCGTACTACGTGGTGTTGAACGCGGCGATTCTCGGTGTCGCCTGGTGGAAGCCGTGGCGCATCCTCAACCTGCTGGGCTTCGCCTTCACTTTCGGCATCGGCACGGCATGGGGCCTGGTCGACTACCAGCCGTCCAAGTTCGCCAGCACCGAACCCTTCCTGCTGCTGTTCTTCGCGTTCTACCTGGTCATTCCGCTGTTGTACGCGCGCCGGCAACCGGAGGGTCGGCGCGGCCTGGTCGAAGGCTGCCTGGTGTTCGGCACGCCGCTGGTGGCGTTCTCGCTGCAGGCCGGGTTGCTGCATGGTGAACGCCTGCCGCTGGCCTTCAACGCGCTGGGACTGGCGGCGCTGTACGCGCTGCTGGCGGCCGCATTGCGCCGGCGTGGCGGTTTCGTGCGGTTGGTGCCGTCTTATGCGGTGCTGGCGGTGGGTTTCGCCACCCTCGCGGTACCGCTGGCGCTGTCCGCGCATGCCACCGCCAGCGTGTTCGCCCTGGAAGGCGCGGCACTGATCTGGCTTGGCCTGCAACAGCAGCGCCGGTTGCCGCTGATCAGCGGCACGGGTTTGCAGCTGTTGGCGGCGTTCGCGTTCGTGGTGGGCATGGGACGGCTGGCGCCGGTGACCGCGATCGCCAACCCGCAATTCATGGGCGCGCTGTTGATCGCGCTGGCGGGCTTGGCGAGCGCATGGGTGCTGCGCGCGCGCGACAGGCAGGTACCCGCGCTGGTGTTCTATCTGTGGGGGATGGCCTGGTGGCTGGGCACCATGGTCAATGAAATCGGCCGGTTCATCGCCTGGGACGCGCGCGCCGACGCGATACTCGCGCTGATCGCGATCACCGGCTGGATCGCCGCGGAGGTGCACCGCCGCCGCCCGGCGACCGCGCTGGCGCTGACCACCTTGCTGGGACTGGCCGCCGCGTTGCCACTGGCGCTCGCGCAGGTGCAGGCGCACGACCAGCCATTCGCCGGCCATGGCGCGCTGGCGTGGCTGGCCTACGCGGCGCTGGGCGTGCGCAGCCTGTTGTGCCTGCGCGCCAGCGAGCATCCGCTGGCCGGATGGGCGCAGTTCGTCTGGTTGCTGGTGTGGCCGTCGGTCCTGTCCATGCTGCTGGCATGGATGGGCGGACGCTTCGAACTCGCGGAAGGCTGGCGCGTGCTGGGCATCGCCCTGCCGTGGCTCGCCGCGGCCGCACTGGGCCTGTTCCGCTGGCCCTGGCTGGCCGCGCCGCTGGGCGAGCGCTTCGACGGCTACCGTCGCGCGTTGCTGGCGGTGCTGTTCCTGATCCTGGGCATTGCCGGGCTGTGGTCGCTGTGGCTGGCCGGTGACGCCGCGCCGTTGCCATGGGTGCCGTTGCTCAATCCGCTGGAACTGGCGCAATTGGCGGTCTTCGTCCTGCTGGCCTGCTGGGCATGGGCGCCGCAGGCACCGGAATGGCTGCGGCAGTGGCGGCCGATGGCGCTTTCCCTGCTCGGCTTCGTGTTGATCACCTCGGTCGTCCTGCACGGGGTGCATCACTGGGGCGGGGTGGCCTGGAACGGCAACCTGATCTCGACCGGCCTGGCCCAGACCAGCCTGACCGTGGTGTGGAGCGTGCTGGGCGTGCTGGGCTGGATCGCCGGGTCGCGGCGCGGCCAGCGCTACCTGTGGCTGGCCGGCGCGGTGCTGATGGGCGTGGTGCTGGTGAAATTGATCCTGGTGGATCGCGGCAACCTGGGTGATGTGCTCGGCATCGCCTCCTTCATCGCCTATGGCCTGCTATGCACGATCGTCGGCTATCTGGCACCAGCGCCGCCGCGCGCGGCCACCACGGGAAACGAGGAAGAACACGCATGAATCCTATGGCATCACGTATCGCGCAGGGCCTGCTGCTTGCGCTGTTGCCCGCACTGGCGCTGGCCGGCTCCCGTGGCGACTATGCGCGGGAGTGGCCGCTGGGCACCGTCGAACCCGAGGCCGGTGCCTACCGCGTGGTGCTCGACGAGGCGGTCTACCGGCAGCTGCAGTCGCCGGGATTGCGGGATCTGGAGGTGTTCGACGCGCGCGGCCAATCGGTGCCCGCGGCACTGTTCGACCCCGCGCGTCCGGATGCGGCGCCCGCGCGGATCGAAGCGCTGCCGTGGTTTCCGCTACCGGCGATGACCGGCGCGGCTTCGCGCGACATTGCCGCAATCAGCGAGATTGCCACCGATGGCAGTCTGCGCAGGGTCGAACTGCGTGGCGCGGAGGACGCGCGGGACGGCGGCATCCTGATCGACGCCAGCCGGCTGGCATCGGCGCCGGCGGCGCTGAGGGTTCGCTGGGCAGCGGGGCAGGCGCCGTTCGATCGCGCCTACCGGGTGCTGGCATCCGACAATCTCCGCGATTGGCAGACCGTGCAGGAGGAAGCGCACCTGGTCGAACTGGAGAACCAAGGCCAGCGGATCACGCGCGATCGCATCGAACTGTCGCCGGTGAAGGCGCGCTACCTGCGGCTGACGCCGCTGGCGGCGAACCTGGCCCTGCGGCTGGAGCGGATCGAGGCCGAACTGGCGCAGGCAGGCGGCGGCGCGGCATGGGCCTGGCAGGAACTGCCGGCGACCCGCAACGAAGATCCCGACGGCACCGTCCGTTACGAATTCACCCTGCCAGGACGTTTTCCCGTCGAACGTGCCGATGTGCTGTTGCCCGGCAACAGTACCCGGTCGTGGACACTGGAATCCCGTGACGCGGCCACCGCGCCGTGGCGCCGGGCCGCGGCCCCATGGGTGGCCTACCGGCTGCAATCGGCAGGACGCACGGATGCGTCGCCGCCCCAGACGCTGGACGGCATGCGCCGGGATCGCCAATGGCGCCTGACCGCCGCGCGCGGCGTGGCGGTGGAATCGCCGCGCCTGCGCCTGGGCTATCGGCCCGAAACGCTGGTGTTCGTCGCCCAGGGCGAGGCACCGTTCACCCTGGCGGCCGGCAGCGCGCGCGCGCAGCGCGACGATGCGCCGCTGGCGGATCTGGTGACGGCGCTGCGCGGGCAGCGCGGCCCGACCTGGCAACCGGCGCTGGCGACACTGGGAGCGGCCCGGGTGGTGGGAGGCGATGCGGCGCTGACGCCGGCGCCGCCACAGCGCGACTGGAAGGCCTGGCTGCTCTGGGGCCTGCTGGTCGCCGGTGCCCTGCTGGTGGCCGGATTCGCCTTCAGCCTGCTGCGCAAGCCACCGCCGGCCTGAATCACGCGGTTTGCGGCGCCCGCGCGCAGCCGGGACAATAGGCTTCTTTCCCCCCGCCCCGAAGGAATGCCCATGTCCATCGTCCGCATGACCGACCTCGACCTCGCCGGCAAGCGCGTGCTGATCCGCCAGGATCTCAATGTGCCGATCGAGGATGGCCGGATCACGTCCGAACAGCGCATCACCGCGTCGCTGCCGACGCTGAAGCATGCACTGGGACAGGGCGCGGCGGTGATGGTTGCCTCGCACCTGGGGCGTCCCAAGGAGGGCGTGTGGAGCGAGGCCGATTCGCTCGCGCCGGTGGCCGCGCGCCTGTCGGCGCTGCTGGGCGTGGACGTGCCGCTGGTACGTGACTGGGTGGACGGCGTGGAGGTGGAACCCGGCCGGATCGTGCTGCTGGAAAACTGCCGGATGAACGTGGGCGAGGGCAAGGACGACGAGGTCCTGTCGAAGAAGTACGCCGCCCTGTGCGACGTGTTCGTGATGGACGCGTTCGGTACCGCGCACCGCGCGCAGGCGTCGACCCACGGTGTCATCCGCTTCGCCGGCGTGGCCGCCGGCGGCCCGCTGCTGATGGCCGAACTGGACGCGCTGGCCAAGGCGCTGGACAAGCCGGCCCGGCCGTTGCTGGCGATCGTGGCCGGCAGCAAGGTGTCGACCAAGCTGGAGCTGCTGTCCAACCTGGTCGGCAAGGTGGATCAGCTGATCGTCGGCGGCGGCATCGCCAACACCTTCATCGCCGCCGCAGGGCACGCGGTCGGCAAGTCGTTGTACGAGCCGGACCTGATTGAAACCGCGCGCAGGATCGATGCGGACGCCAAGGCGCGAGGCGCCGACATCCCGCTGCCGTCCGATGTGGTGGTGGCGAAGGAGTTCAAGGCCGATTCGCCGGCCGAGGTGAAGGCGGTTGACGCGGTGGCCGCCGATGACCTGATTCTCGACATCGGTCCGCAGACCGCGGCGCGCTATGCCGAGATGATCCGTTCGGCGGGCACGGTGTTGTGGAATGGTCCGGTCGGCGTGTTCGAGTTCGACGCCTTCGGCAAGGGCACCGAGGCGCTGGCACGCGCCATCGCGCAGTCGCCGGCGTTCTCGATCGCCGGCGGCGGCGACACCCTGGCCGCGGTCGACAAGTACGGCATCGCCGACGAGGTGAGCTACATCTCCACCGGCGGCGGCGCGTTCCTGGAATTCCTGGAAGGCAAGACCCTGCCGGCGGTGGCCGCGTTGGAGGCCCGCGGGCAGTGACGCGCGACACCCTGTTCTTTGATCTCGACGGCACCCTGATCGATTCGGCCGTCGGGATCACCCGCTGCGTGGCCTATGCGCTGGATCAACTGCAACATCCGATCCCGCCGGAGGTGGAACTGCGCCGTTGGATCGGCCCGCCGTTGCGCACCAGCTTCGCGCCGTTGCTGCAGGATCCGCAACGAGTCGAACAGGCGGTCGAACACTACCGCACGCGCTTCGAATCGCATGGCTGGGCCGAACACGACGTCTACGAGGGCATCGGCGAGACGGTGGAAGCCCTGCACGGCGCCGGACACCGGCTGGCGATCGTCACCGCGAAGAACGAGCCGCATGCGCGCAAGATCGTCGCGCACCTGCCGTTCGGGCACCGCTTCGCCGACGTGATTGGATCCACCATGGATGGCCAGCTGAGCCATAAGCCTGAACTGATCGCCGAGGCCATGCGCCGGTTGTCGCTGTCGCCGGCGCAGTGCTGGATGATCGGTGATCGCCACATGGACATCGACGGCGCGCGCCACCATGGCATGCGCAACATCGGCGTGCTGTGGGGATTCGGTGGCGAGGCGGAACTGCGCCAGGCCGGTGCGGATCGGCTCGCCGCCGTGCCCGCGCAGCTGCGCACGCTACTGGCCTGAAAGTCGCGCCCGCCAGCGGGCGGGCGCGCAAACCGGGGTGCGATCGCAGCATGGCGGCGCATTCACGAGACCAAAAAAATACCAGTATCGGCACGCCATTGGTGCGCGCGAAACCGCTTGAAAACAGCGGTTTCGTCGAATCCACTCCGCGCCGTCGATGCGCGTGCCGACGTACGGTTTCCGTCATCACCATCACGGCCATTGCAGCATGCGCGCGGTGTGGTAGCGTTTGCCCCAATTCAGGGAACCGTACCAATGATCGAACGCCAGCGCCGCACCAAGATCCTCGCCACCCTCGGACCGGCCACCGATCCGCCGGGCGTGCTTGACGAACTGTTCCGTGCCGGCGTCAACGTGGTCCGCCTGAACTTCTCCCACGGCGATCCCTCCGGCCAGGCCAGGCGTGCCGCCGCGGTCCGAGCGGCCGCGCAGCGCGCCGGTGCCGAAGTCGGCATCCTGGCCGACCTGCCGGGACCGAAGATCCGCATCGAGCGCTTCGCCGAAGGCAAGATCGTGCTCAAGGCCGGCGCGCGCTTCGATCTGGTCGCCGATGCCAACGCGCCTGCCGGCGACGTGTCGCAGGTCGGCGTGAGCTATCTCGGGCTGCCCGGCGACGTGACCCATGGCGACACCCTGCTGCTCGACGACGGCTTGATGCAATTGCGCGTGGAGCAGGTGGAAGGCGCCCGCATCGTCACCACCGTGCTCAACGACGGCGTCCTGTCCGATCGCAAGGGCCTGAACAAGCTCGGCGGCGGCCTGTCGCTGGGCGCGTTGACCGAGCGCGACAAGGAACTCATCGCCATCGTCGCCGAGATCGGCGTCGACTTCATCGCGGTGTCGTTCTGCCGCAACGCCGAGGACATGAACGAGGCGCGGCGCATTGCCCGCGAGCACGGCAGCGATGCCGCGCTGGTGTCGAAGATCGAGCGCACCGAGGCGATCGAGAACCTCGCCGAGATCGTCGAGGCCAGCGACGTGGTCATGGTGGCGCGCGGCGATCTGGGCGTGGAAATCGGCGATGCCGAACTGCCGGGCCTGCAGAAGAAGATCATCCGCGAGTCGCTGGCGCGCAACCGCGTCGTGATCACCGCGACCCAGATGCTGCAGTCGATGGTCGACAATCCGATCCCGACCCGCGCGGAAGTGCTGGACGTCGCCAACGCGGTCATCGACGGCACCGACGCGGTGATGCTGTCGGCGGAAACCGCAGCGGGCAGTTACCCGGTCAAGGCGGTGGAGGCGATGGCGCGCATCTGCCTGGGCGCGGAAAAACAGTTCGAGACCGACACCGATTTCGAGAAGGCGCCACGCGACCTGGCGCGTGCCGACCAGGCCATCGCGATGGCCGCCATGTTCCTGACCGAACATATCGGCGTGCGCGCGATTGTCGCGATGACCGAGTCCGGCGGCACCGCCCGTTACCTGTCGCGTTTCCGCGCGCGTGCGCCGGTCTATGCGTTCTCCCGCCACGACGGCGCCCGCCGGCGGATGGCGATGATGCGCGACGTGTTCCCGATCGCGTTCGACAGCCGCGGGCTGGCGCCGCGCGAGGCCGCGCGCGAGGCAATGCGCTGCCTGTACGACCGCAAGCTGCTGTCCGAGGGCGACCGCATCATCTTCACCAGCGGCGATCACATGGAAAAGCACGGCGCCACCAACACCTTGCGCCTGCTGCAGATCGGCATGCAGGGGCAGGCCGAGGGGCTGGGCGAGTTGTAATTGCCTTCCATTCGGGCGAGGCTGCATGTTCTCGCCCGAAGAATGGAAGCGGAGTTCATGACCAGGACCAATGCCTACACGCTGTTGTGTGTCGCGATTCGCGCGGTTGTCGTCTGGTTTTTCGCATCCCTGCTGTTGACGCTTCCCGGCATCCTGCTGGGGGTGCGCAATGGCGGTTACGACGGCGGCATCGTCTGGCTGGTGATGGGAGCCGTGCTGCTCCCGGCAGTGATACTCGGGCTGGCCTGGCTGTTTGCCGACAAGCTGGCGCGCCTGGCGTTGGCGCGGCCGCAGGAACCGGTGTTCGACAGCGGTATCGAAGCGAATGCCTGGCTGGGCCTGGCGTTTTCGATCATCGGTGCCTACTTCCTGTTCCAGGTACTTCGTGATGCGGTGCCGCTGCTGGTCCAGTGGATCATGCTGTCGCGCGCGACGGCGGGCTCGCTGTGGCTGGAGGGCGATTCCCAGCCGTTCCTGATCAACGCGGCGAGTCTGGTGATCGAAGCGGTACTGGCCGGGGTTTTCCTGTTGCAAGGACCCGGACTGGCCCGCCTCGTGCATCGTTGGCGTTATGGACGGAATCCCGACGAGCAACGCCAGGCTCCGGAGTGAAACGCCACGTCGCCGTCACGCCACGCTTGTAATCGTTTGCAAATTCCACCGGCCCAAGGCGCTCTCGCGATTGGGCTATAATTGGTATCTTTCCCGCCGCTCCTCCAGGACCCACATGAGCATCGAACAGCTTGCCGAAACCGCCCAGGCCATGGTGGCCGCGGGCAAGGGCATCATCGCGATCGACGAATCCACCAGCACCATCGCCAAGCGCTTCGCCGGCGTGGGCATCGAGAACACCGAGGAAAACCGCCGCGCCTACCGCGAACTGCTGCTCACCACGTCCAAGCTGAGCGACTACATCTCCGGCGCCATCCTGTATGACGAGACCATCCGCCAGTCCACCAAGGACGGCGTGCCGTTCGCCAAGTACATGGCCCAGCACGGCATCATCCCGGGCATCAAGGTCGACAAGGGGACCCACCCGCTGGCCGGCTGCCCGGGCGAAGTGGTGACCGAGGGCCTGGATGGCCTGCGCGATCGCCTCAAGGAGTACTACGCGCTGGGCGCGCGCTTCGCCAAGTGGCGCGCGGTGATCAACATCGGCGAGGACATTCCGACCGGTACCTGCATCGAGGCGAACGCACACGCGCTGGCCCGCTATGCGGCGCTGTGCCAGGAAGCCGGGCTGGTACCGATGGTCGAACCGGAAGTGCTGATGGACGGCGAGCACGACATCCAGACCTGCTACGAAGTCACCGAGGCCGTGCTGCGTTCGCTGTTCGCCGCCCTGTACGAGCACAACGTGCTGCTGGAAGGCACCATCCTGAAGGCCTCGATGGTCGTGCCCGGCAAGGATTGCCCGGACCAGGCCGACGTCGAGGAAGTCGCCGAGTCCACCGTGATGTGCCTGAAGAGCACCGTGCCGGCGATCCTGCCGGGCATCGTGTTCCTGTCCGGCGGCCAGAGCGACGAGGATGCGACCGCCCACCTGGACGCGATGAACCGCCTGGGCGCGCTGCCGTGGCCGCTGTCGTTCTCCTATGGCCGCGCCATGCAGCAGGCCGCGCTGAAGCTGTGGTCCGAGGACCTGAAGGGCAACTTCGCCAAGGCCCAGTCCACCGTGTATGCGCGCGCCAAGGACAATGGCCTGGCCGCGCTGGGCAAGTGGGAAGGCTGAGCGGGCTTTCCCGCCAGTCGGTACCGACGAAACGCCGGCCTCGTGCCGGCGTTTTTCTTTTGTGGTACCGGGCGTGGAAGCTTGGGGAACCTGAACGCGCGTTCAAGAAAAATGGTTTCCCTCTATATAGTTGCCTAGGCAGCTATATCATAGGCAGCCATGAGTGAGTCCCACGACACCGTGTCCCCCGCTTCCCTCGGCTATCTCATCGCCGACCTCAGCCGCCTGTATGGCCGGGTGTTCGATCGGCGCGCCGCGCACCTGGGCCTGACCCGGGTCCAGTGGCGCGCGCTCAAGCGCATCCACCAGAACGAAGGGCTGACCCAGGCGGCGCTGGCCGACGTGATGGACATGGAGCCAATCGCGGTCGGCCGGGTGATCGATCGCCTGCAGAAGGCCGGCTTCGTCGAACGCCGCAACGATCCCGCCGACCGCCGTTGCTGGCGGCTGCACCTTTCGCCGCAGTCGAACGAACTCATGGATCTGATCGAGGGCGTCGCCACCGGCCTGCGCGAGGACAGCCTGGCCGAAGTCGATCCCGTCGAGCTGCAGACCACCCTGGGAGTGCTGTCCCAGATCCGCGAAACCCTTTCCCAGCTCGACCGCGCCAGTCGCGGCGAGTCTTCCCTGCGCAAGTGACCCCACCACCATGACCACCAAGATCAATGCCGCCGCCGAGCAGGCGGCCACTCCCGCTCCTCCCCGACGCCGGCGCGTACCGCTCTGGCTGTGGGTCGCCGCGCCGGCGGCGGTCATCGGCTTCTTCGGCTGGGAGTGGGTGGTGTCCAGCCGCCAGGTCGGCACCGACAACGCCTACATCAAGGCCGAGCGCATCCTCATCGCGCCGCAGGTCGGCGGGCGGGTGGTGGAAGTGGCGGTGACCCAGAACCAGCCGGTGAAGAAGGGCGATCTGCTGTTCCGCATCGATCCCGAGCCGTTGCAGATCGCGCTCGCGCAGAACGAAGCGACCCTGGCCTATGTCGCCAACACCGCCAGCGCCAGCCGCGCCAAGGTGACCGGCGCGGGTACGTCGGTGTCGGCCAAGCGCGAGACCTTGGCCTGGGCGCAGCGCGACCTGGTCCGCATGCAGCAGCTCGCCAGCCAGCAACTGGTCTCGCGCAAGATGCTGGACGACGCGCGACACGCCGTGGCCGAAGCGAAAACCGACCTGGCCGACGCGATCGCCTCCGAATCGGAAGCCAACGCCGCGCTGAGCGGCAGTGCGGGCACGCCGCTGCAGGAACTGCCCGGCTATCGCGGCGCGCTGGCGATGCTGGCCAAGGCGCGGCTGGACCTGGCCCATGCCGAGGTGCGCGCGCCGGTGGACGGCATCGTCGGCCTGCACGACCTGCAGGTGGGCGAGTACATCAATGTCGGCCAGACCGCGATGCCGCTGGTGGCGACCAACCCGATCTGGGTGGAAGCCAATTTCAAGGAAACCGAGCTGACCAAGATGCACGTCGGCCAGCCGGCGACCATCGAGGTCGATACCTATCCGGGCGTGAAGTGGAAGGCGCACGTGGCCTCGATCGCGCCGGCCTCCGGTGCCGAGTTCAGCGTGCTGCCGCCGCAGAACGCGACCGGCAACTGGGTGAAGATCGTGCAGCGCATTCCGGTCCGCCTGGAGATCGACGGCGCCGACAAGCAGGACGCGCCACAGTTGCGCGCCGGCATGAGCGCCGACGTCAAGGTCGATCTGCGCGGGCCCGATGGCGGTAGCCACGCCGGCAAGGCGACGGCCGCGCGCTGATTTTTTTTCGTCATTCCGGGCGTCTGCGGACCGCATTGCGGCGCTGTGGTGGAGTCGTGGTGGGTTCCGCGGCGCTCCGGGATGACTCCTGATTCCAGACCGTGGCGATGTGTTGTCGCTGCGGCCATCCGCGGGCCGTGACGCCATGATCAGCCGATTGAAGAACAACGACGCGAACGGCAACCGCACCCTGCTGGTGGTGTCGGTGATGCTGGCGACGCTGATGCAGGCGCTGGATACCACCATCGCCAACGTCGCCCTGCCGGACATGCAGGGCTCGCTGTCGGCGACCCAGGACCAGGTGTCGTGGGTGCTGACCAGCTACATCGTCGCCGCCGCGATCCTCACCCCGGTCACCGGCTGGCTGGCGGGGCGATTGGGCCGGCGTCGCCTGCTGATCATCGCGGTGGGCGGTTTCACCGTGGCCTCCCTGCTGTGCGGCATCGCCACCGGCATCGGCGAAATGGTGTTCTACCGGATCCTGCAGGGTGTGTTCGGCGCCTCGCTGGTGCCGATCTCGCAGTCGCTGCTGCTGGATGCCTTTCCCAAGGAAAAGCACGGCGCGGCGATGGCCATGTGGGGCATGGGCATCATGGTCGGTCCCATCCTCGGCCCGCCGCTGGGCGGCTTCCTGACCCAGAACTACAGCTGGCACTGGGTGTTCCTGATCAACCTGCCGATCGGCATCCTGGCGCTCATCGGCATCCTCGCCAGCGTCAAGAAGGATCAGCCGCACGAACGGCCGCTGGACGGCATCGGCCTGGGCCTGCTGGCGCTGGGCATCGGCGCGCTGCAGCTGTTCCTGGATCGCGGGCAGGGTGAGGACTGGTTCGGCAGCCTGGAGATCCAGATCGAGGCAGCGCTGGCGTTCCTCGCCCTGTACATCTATGCCTTGTGGTGGTGGCGCCATCGCGAGCACGCGCTGCTGGATCTGGGCCTGCTGAAGAACGCCAACTTCGCGGTGGGCTGCGCGCTGATCTTCATCGTCGGCATCGTCCTGTTCGCGACCCTCGCGTTGTTGCCGCCGTACCTGAGCACGTTGATGAACTATCCGGTGTTGACCATCGGCCTGGTCCTGGCGCCGCGCGGCGTCGGCACCATGCTCAGCATGATGGTGGTCGGGCGCCTGCTGGGGCGGGTGGACGCGCGCGGACCGATCCTGGTCGGCATGGGCCTGATGGTGCTCTCGCTGCACGGCATGACCCAGTTCGGCCCCACCGCCTCGATGTCGGCCATTGTCTGGCTGGGCGTCATCCAGGGCTTGGGCCTGGGACTGGTGTTCGTGCCGATTTCGACGGTCGCCTACGCAACCCTCGAACCCCACCAGCGCACCGAGGCGGCCGGGCTTTTCAGCCTGGTCCGCAACATCGGCTCGTCGGTCGGCATTTCGGTGGTGATGACGCTGCTGTCGCGCGCCGGACAGATCAACCACGCCGAGATCGGCGCTCGCATTCCCGCCTTCGGTGCCGAGACCACCCTGCTGCCGCCGATGTGGAATCCGGACACGGTGAGCGGCGCGGCGCTGCTCAATGTCGAGGTGATGCGGCAGTCGGCGGCGATCGGCTACCTCAACGACTTCAAGCTGATGATGCTGTTGACCCTGGCGTCGATGCCGCTGGTGCTGCTGATGCAGAGCGGCAAGCACCCGTCCGCCGGTTCCGCGGGGGCGGACGCGGCGGCCGCGCATTGATGGGAATCACCCGGTCATGGGCGCGTCGCGGGTCGCGACCGCTTGCCCGGGGATCGCAAGGGGTACCGGTAGTTCGCGACTTGCGTCGTCCCCACCGCCCGCAGGACTAGAATGATGTCCATGAAACTGCTCGGCATCCATCATGTCGCCATCATCGCTTCGGACTATGCGCGTTCGCGGCGTTTCTACACCGAGGTGCTCGGGCTGGAAGTGATTGCGGAGCATTACCGCGAGGCGCGCGATTCCTGGAAGCTGGACCTGCGGGTGGATGATCGCACCCAGATCGAGCTGTTCTCCTTTCCCTCGCCACCGGCGCGCACCTCGCGCCCGGAAGCGTGCGGCCTGCGCCATCTGGCGCTGCGGGTGGCGGACCTGGATGCGGCCGTCGCCCATCTCGCTGCGCATGACGTGGTGGCCGAGCCCGTCCGGATGGACGAGTTCACCGGGCGACGCTTCACCTTCTTCGCGGATCCGGACGATCTGCCGCTGGAGCTTTACGAGGATTGAAACGTGATGGTCGTAGGAGCGGCGTGAGTCGCGACCGTAGTGCCGAGGCTCGGTCGCGACTCACGTCGCTCCTGCGGAAGCGGGACGATCAGTGCCCCGCGTCGGTATCGCGCAGGAAATCGATCAGACCGTTCACGTAGGTCGACTGATCGTCGTACATCGCCATGTGGCTGCCTTCCGGGCAGAACAGGTAGCGTCCCTTCGGCAAGCGCTTGCTCATCATCTCCATGTAGGCCGGATCCATGGTGTCGTGGCGGGCGCCGATGACCAGCGTGGGGATCGGAATCCTGCCCAGGTCCGCGGTGCGATCCCACTTGGCCAGGATGCCGCTGGCGCCCAGTTCGCTGGGGCCCTGCATGGGCACGTAGACTTTCTTGTTGATGTGGGCGAAGGAGCGGTTGACCGGTTCCGGCCACTGCGCGGCGGGCATGCGCAGGACGTGCGCTTCGTAATGCGGCAGCAGCAGCTCCATGTAGCGCGGATCGTCGAAGCGCTTCTCCGCTTCCAGGCGCTTGATCCCGGCCAGCGCGGCAGGGTCCATCTTCGGTTCCAGCACTTTGTGCGCGTAGTCGTTGTACGCCGGGATGCTGGACATCATGTTGGAGATGATCAGCCCCTTGAGGTGCTGCGGATACTTGAGCGCGTACTCCATCGCCAGGATGCCGCCCCAGGAATGCCCGAGCAGGTAGAAGTTGTCCCGGTCCAGCTTCAGTGCCTGGCGGACCTGCTCGACTTCCTCGACGAAGCGCGCGGTGTCCAGCAGGCGCGGATCGTCAGGCTGATCGCTGTAGGCCGAACCCAACTGATCGTAGTAGTAGTACTCGATGCCCGCGGCGGGCAGGAAGCTGTCGAACGCCTCGAAGTACTCATGGGTGGCGCCGGGCCCACCGTGCAGCAGGAGCAGCTTGATGCGCGGATTGTTGCCGACCCGCTTGGTCCAGACCTTGAAGTCGCCGGCCGGGGTGTGGATCGGAATCATCCGCGCGCCGCCGGACAGCACGTCGTCGCGGCCGCTGTTGTCGAAGTAGCTTGCCGGTGGCGTCGACGGCGCAGCAGGCGCGGATTGCGCACTGGCGATGCCGGAGACGAGGAACAGGGACGACAGCAGCAGCGAACCGGCCAGCTTCATGACGAACTCCGCGACGGTGGACCGTGGCGAGCCTAGCAACCGGCGCGAAGCCCCCGCAACCGCGCGGGCGGATGCGCATGCGGTATGCGCGGCCTCACCGCCATGGAATGGCGGCAAGGTGCGATGGCGGCGATGGGGGGCGGTTCATTTGCCGCCCAGGAACGCGGGGTCAGCCCAGCGAGGCCAGCCACTCGTCGTCGGAGCCCTCGTTGACGCCTTCGAACAGCGGGGTGGAGAAGTAGCGCTCGCCGGTGTCCGGCAGCACCGCCAGGATGACCGATCCTTCGCTGGCCTTTTCCGCGACCTGCAAGGCGGCGGCGACGGTGGCGCCGGCGGAGATGCCGACGAAAATGCCTTCCTCCGCGGCCAGCCGGCGCGAGGTGGCGATGGCACTGGCGTCGTCCACGGTCACCAGTTCGTCGAACACTTCCCGGTTCAGCACCTCCGGCACGAAGTCCGGGGTCCAGCCCTGGATCTTGTGCGGTGCCCAGTCCTTGCCCTGCAACAGGGAAGCGCCGGCGGGCTCGGAGGCGGTGATGCGCACTTCCGGGCGCGCCACCCGCAGCACTTCGCCCACGCCGGTAAGGGTGCCGCCGGTGCCCCAGCCGGTAACGAAATGATCGAGGCGGCGGCCGGCGAAATCGCGCAGGATTTCCGCCGCGGTGGTCTGCCGGTGATAGGCCGGATTGGCCGGGTTGGCGAACTGGCGGGCGAGGAACCAGCCATGCTTCTTGGCCAGTTCCTCGGCCCGGCGCACCATGCCGCTGCCGCGTTCGGCGGCGGGCGTCAGGATGACCTTGGCGCCGTAGGCGCGCATCAGCTTGCGGCGCTCGATGGAGAAGGTCTCGGCCATGGTGGCGACGAACTTGTAGCCGCGCGCGGCGGCGACCATCGCCAGCGCCACGCCGGTGTTGCCGGAGGTGGCCTCGACAATCGTGTCGCCCGGCTTGAGCAGGCCCTTGGCCTCGGCGTCCAGGACGATCGCCAGGGCCAGGCGATCCTTCACCGAACCGCCGGGATTGAACGATTCCACCTTGGCGTAGAGCTCGACGTGCGCAGGCGCCACGCGGTGAAGCTTGACCACCGGCGTGCGGCCGATGGTGTCCAGGATGCTGTCGTAGATGGGCATGAAGGGATCTCCGGAAGGGTATGTCAGGCGGCGTGCGGGAGTGTGGCGGCCGAAAGGTGATCGGAACGTGGTGGCGCGGCCAGCGGCGCCTGGCCGAACCAGTGCAGGGTATCGGCCAGGCCGGCGACCTCGCCGAGGACGAGCAGGGCGGGTGATGCCACCCGGTGGTGGCGGGCGGTTTCCGCCAGCCCATCCAGGCGGCCGGTGATCACGCGCTGTTCGGCGCGTGACCCATTCTCGATCAACGCGAACGGCGTCGAGGCCGGACACCCTTCGGCGGAAAGTCGCGCCTGCACCGCCTCCAGTCCGGCCACGCCCATGTAGAACGCCAGGGTCTGGCGGCCACGCGCCAGTGCCGCCCAGTCCAGGGTGTCCAGTGAATCCTTGCAGTGGGCGGTCACCAGCCGCACCGACTGGGCGTGGTCGCGGTGGGTCAGGGGAATGCCGGCGTAGGCCGCGCAGGCCACCGCCGCGGTGATGCCGGGGACGACTTCGTAGGCAATGCCATGCGCGCGCAGGAACTCCAGTTCCTCGCCACCGCGGCCGAACACGAACGGGTCGCCCCCCTTCAGGCGCACCACCCGGCGACCGGCGAGCGCATGCTCCAGCATCAGCGCGTGGATGCTTTCCTGGCGCACGCTGTGGCCCTGCGCGGACTTGCCGACCTCGATGCGCAGCGCGTCGCGTCGCGCCAGTTGCAGGACCGCGTCGCTGACCAGCCGGTCGTGCAGGATCACGTCGGCCTCGTTGAGCGCGCGCAGGCCGTTGAGGGTCAGCAGGCCGGGATCGCCGGGGCCGGCGCCGACCAGGACCACCGCGCCCGGCGGCCGCGACACCGGCGCGGCCAGCGCGTCGGCGAGCGCCCGCTCGGCCTGCTCCGGGTGCCGCTGCCGCAGCAGGCGCGGCAACGGGCCGGCGAGCAGTTGTTCGAAGAACCGGCGGCGCGCGCCCGGTTCCGGGAAACGCGCGCGGATGCGCTTGCGCTCGCGGGCGAGCAGCGCGGTCAATGCGCCCCAGGACTCGTCCAGCCAGGTTTCCAGCTGCCGACGCAGGTGCCGCGCCACCATCGGCGCGCCGCCGCCGCTGGATACCGCGATCTGCAGCTCTCCGCGCTGGACCACCGCCGGCACCTGGAAGCTGGACAGCGCCGCGTCGTCGACCACGTTGGCGAGCACCCGGCGGCGGCTGGCGGCATCGGCGACGGCGCGATTGACGCCCGCGTCGTCGGTGGCGGCGATGACCAGCCAGACGCCGTCGAGCGCCCCCGCGCGGAAGGTTCCGGGTTCCCAGCCGATCCGGCCGGCGTCGGCCAGCGCCTGCAGGGCAGGGGTGAGGGCGGGCGCCTGCAGGTGGATGCGGGCGCCGGCTTCACGCAGCGCCTGCACCTTGCGCTCGGCGACCGCGCCGCCACCCACCACCAGCACCGGGCGGTCATGCAGATCGGCAAAGAGGGGGAACAGGGTGGCCACGGCGGAGCGACTGATTCGAGGCTCATGACCGTAGCGTCGGCATGCCGGTACCAGGAAATAACTTGCGCCGGATCGGACATGCCTTGCGGTTATAAGCCACCGGCGTTACGGTCCGGGAAAATCCTCTACAGTCCTCCGCTCCCCCTGCACCGCCCGCCGAGGCGGTCCCGAGACGGATTCCGATGACGCTGACCCAACTGCGCTACCTGGTGGCGATTGCCGACGCCGACCTCAACATCACGCTGGCGGCCGCCCGCGTGCATGCCACCCAGCCGGGTCTGTCCAAGCAGCTCAAGCAACTGGAGGACGAGCTGGGTTTCCTGCTGTTCGTGCGCAAGGGCCGCAGCCTGGAGTCGGTGACCCCGGCCGGCGAGGAAGTGATCGAGCGCGCGCGCGCGGTGCTGTCCGAAGCCAACAACATCCGCACCTACGCGGCCAACCAGCGCCGCGAGAGCCAGGGCCAGTTGATCCTGGCCACCACCCACACCCAGGCGCGCTTCGTGCTGCCGCCGGCGATCGCCCGGATCAAGCGGGCCTATCCGCAGGTCAGCGTGCATCTGCAGCATGCCGCCGAAAGCACCGCGCTGGATCTGCTGAGCCAGGGCGACGCCGACATCGCGGTGATCAGCACCGCTGGCGACGAACCGCAGGGGGGCATCGCGGTGCCGCTGTACCGCTGGCGCCGGCTGGTGCTGGTGCCGCGCGGGCACGCGCTGGATCACGAGGGCGCGGCGCCGAGCATCCGCGAACTGGTCGATCTGCCGCTGGTCAGCTACGACTCCTCGACCCGTCCGGGCTCCTCGCTGCAACGCGCGTTCGCCAGCGTGGGCCTGGAGCCGACCATCGCAGTGACCGCGCTGGACGCGGATCTGATCAAGACCTACGTGCGCGCCGGCCTGGGCGTGGGCCTGCTGGCGGAAATGGCGGTGGGCAGCACGGACACCGATCTGCGTGCCTGGCCGGCGCCGGTGGAGATCAAGGAATGCATCGCCTGGGCGGTGCTGCCGCGCGAGCGCGTGCTGCGCGACTACGCGCTGGAGCTGGTGCACGCGCTGGCGCCGCAGGTGGATCGCCGGGATCTGCGCCGGGTGCTGGACGGCAACCAGGTCGCGGACTGGCCGGATCCGCCAAGCTGGGAATCGCTGACCCAGACCATCACCATCTGAGGGCGCGGCACTTCCGGCGCCGTTGGCGGGGTCGCATACTCCGGCCCTGGTTCGAAAAGGATATCGACATGCGCTTCGCGATCCCCCTGGCGTTCGGCCTGGCCTGCTGCCTGCATGCGCTTCCCGCCCGTTCCGCCGAACCGGCCGCCGGCCAGGTGGCATTGCCGGCGCCGGAAGAATTGAAGCGGATCATCCGCGAACAGGATCGCGCGCTGTTCGCGATCACCTTCGAGACCTGCGACATCGAAGCGTTGAAGCCAATGCTGGCCGACGACCTGGAGTTCTATCACGACAAGGGCGGCCTGGTGGCGCGCTCGGCGGCGGACTTCATCGCGATCACGGAAAAGAACTGCGCGGCGCGCGCTGCGCCCGATGCCTGGCGATCGCGCCGCGAACTGATCGAATCCTCGTTGCAGGTGGATCCGATTCCGGGCTACGGCGCGATGGAGATCGGCGAGCATCGCTTCCACGAACGCCAGGGCGACGGTCCCGAGAAGGCGGTCGGCATTGCCGGCTTCAGCCAGGTCTGGAAGTTCGAGGACGGGCGCTGGAAGATCTCCCGCGTGCTCAGCTACGGCCATCGTCCGTTGCCATGAGGCGCCGCCGATGAAGATGGTTTCCCGGATGGTGTTGCGCCTGTATGCCCCGGCGGTGCTGATCGCCGTGGGCGGGCTCGTGGTCGCGGAAACGGTGACCCGGACCCAGGCCAGCTTCAGCGGCCTGAGCAGCGGACGCATGGCCTCGCTGTCCTTCCTGGCGGCGATCCTGCTGGGCACCGCCTGGGCGCTGCACTCCAGCTGGCGTTTGTATCGCTGGGCGCTGGGGCGTGAGCGTCGTTGCGCTTGCGGGGGGCTGATGTCACGGCCACGGATCGGCCGGCGCGGGGAGATCTACCGCAAGTGCATCGGCTGTGGCGGCAAGACCGTGATCCGCCACGCCCACTGACGTCTCGCCGAGGCGTGCATGCCCACCCGTGGGAGCGCAGCCGGACTTGCCCGGCTGCGGGGAGCAGGCCAGGCCTAGTTCAGGCAGGTGGCCGCATCGGGCACGCGTTCGCGGTCCACGCAGGGGCGCGCGCCCCGTGGCAGGTCGGCGATGCGGCGCTCGCCGCCGACCTCCAGGTCGAAGGCCTGCAGCCTGCGGGGCGGACAAGCGCCGTTCGTCGCGCAGGCATCGGCCACGACGATCACGTAATGGCATTTGCCGGTCGCGCTGGCCAGGCAGCGGAAGCGGCCCTCGCCGGCGCGGATGACGCTGCGGCTGTGGATGAGATCGACGCCGTTGGCCTCGCTGCGTACGACGGAGGTCACGGTCGGTTTCTCCTGGCAGCCGACGAGGCTGAGCAGGAAGGACACGGCGGTGGCGATGATGCGCATGACGGGCCTCGATGGCGGTGCGTGTCGCGGTGATGTGGCGCGGGGCTCACATGCCGCGGAACAGGGACATGAAGGGCTGGCTGACCAGCAGGGTTTCCGGACGGTTGCGGAGCTTGAGCACGCCGCGACCGGTGTCGTCGCGGGTGATCGACGCCACCGCCTTCAGGTTGACGATGGTGGAACGGTGGATCTGCTTGAAGATGCTCGCGTCCAGCGCATCCAGCAGTTCCCGCAGCGGCGTGCGCAGCAGCGCCTCGCCTTCGGCGGTCATCACCACGGTGTACTTGTTGTCGGCGCGGAAGTAGGCGACGTCGTCGATCAGGATCAACCGGGTTTCCTTGCCGGTACTGGCGGTGATCCAGACCAGCGGCGGCTTGTCCCTGGCCGCCGCGCGGCCGCCGATCTGCCTGAGCAGGGCCGCCAGCGTGGCCGCGTCGGGATGGTGGCCGCTGCGTTGCTGCAGGCGCTGGACGGTGGTGGCCAGGCGTTCGCGGGTGATCGGCTTGAGCAGGTAGTCGACCGCGCCCTGCTCGAACGCGTCGATCGCGTACTGATCGTAGGCGGTGACGAACACGATCTGGGTGGCGGGGCTGGCTTCGGCCATCGCGGTGGCGACTTCTATTCCGGTCAGGCCCGGCATGCGGATGTCGAGGAAGGCGACGTCGGGCTGGTGTTCGGCGATGGCTTCCAGGGCCGAAGCGCCGTCCTCGCACTCGGCGACCAGTTCCAGTTGCGGCCAGGTGTCGCGCAGCAGCGAGGCCAGCGCGGTGCGCAGCAGTTCCTCGTCCTCGGCGATGACGGCCTTAGCCACGGGACACCCCCGCCGACGACATCGGCAGGTTGAGGGTGGCGGCCACGCCCTGCGGGAAATTGGAGATGATGGCGAACGAGGCGTGGTTGCCGTAGGTCAGGTGCAGGCGTTCGCGCAGGTTTTTCAGGCCGATGCCGGTACCGCCGGTCTGGCTGCCGAAACCTTGGCCATCGTCGGCGACGGTGATCGCCACCCGGCCTTCCTGTTCGCGGGCGATGACCCAGATGGTGCCGCCGCCGGGCTTGGGCTCCAGGCCGTGCTTGATCGCGTTTTCGACCAGGGTCTGCAGCATCATCGAGGGCATCGCCACGTCGCGCAGGCCTTCCGGGATCTCCACCCGCGTGTCGAGGCGGCTGCCCATGCGGATCTTCAGGATCTCCAGGTAGGCTTCGGCGCGTTCGGTTTCCTCGCCCAGCGTGGACATCGCATCCTCGGCGCGCGGCAGCGAACGCCGCAGGTACTGGATCAGGTGGCCGAGCATGAGATCGGCGCGCGCCGGATCCGTGCGAGTCAGCACCTGCGCGCTGGCCAGGGTGTTGTAGAGGAAATGCGGTTCCACCTGGGCCTGCAGCAGGTTGAGCTTGGCGACGGTCAGTTCCTTCTCGGTCACGGTCTGCACGGTGTCGGCCTTTTCCTGGCGCCGCCGTTCGCCGATCCGGCGCGCCATCGCGCGGACGATGGCTTCCGCGTTCTCCAGGTTGGTGCCGTTGTCGACCTTGAGCAGATCGCTCCAGGTGCTGGCTTCCGGTTCGCACAGCAGCGAAACGCTGCAACTGCCGGCGCCCGGGGTGACCGTGGCCAGGATCTGGTTGCGCTTGGTGCTGAACCAGTTGAACACGTTGTAGCGCGAGGGCCGGTCATTGCCGTAGGGATCGATGCGCTTGAGCTTGGCCTTGACCTGCAGGCTGTCGCGCGCACTTTCCACCTCTTCCACCCGCGGCAGTTCGCGTACCGCCGATTCGACCAGCAGGAAGGCTTCGTCGGCTTCCAGCGGAATCTCGATGCGCCGGTGCTGGCGGTTGGACAGGGTGTCGTGATCCAGCCGGCCGGCGACCAGGCTGACCCGGCGCAGGTGCGAGAAGGTGCTGATCACGACCGACAGCGCGACCAGCAGCGCCAGCAGGGCGAAAACCGGCCCGGGCGCGTTGTCGCTGCCGGTGATGACGTTGAAGGTACCGGCCCAGATCAGGCCGGCGAGCATCAGCACGCCGGTCCAGGCGGCAAAGATGCGGACAATGAAGAACAGGCTGGCGAACACGGCGGATCCATCGGTGTTGGAGTGCCGCGGAGCATAGCCGGCCCGTGCCCGGGGGGAAGGGGGCGGGCGACGGAAGCCGGATTCGGGCGATGAAGGCCGGCCGGTGCCGGATGGGGTCGGTCAGGCGGCAACCCCGGCGCGTGGCCGGGGTCACCGGTTCGAACGGGGCGGACCCGAATCCCGCGGGATGCCGGCGGAGGCGGATCAGACGTCCAGGTGCAGGCCGCACTCGCGCTTGAGGCCGAAGAAGCGCGTGTCTTCCTCGCGCATGCCCGGTTCCCAGCGGCTGGTGGTGTGGAAATCGCCGATGGACACGTAGCCTTGTTCCCACAACGGGTGATAGGGCAGATCGTGCTGCTTGAGGTACTGCCACACCTCGCGGTCGGTCCAGTCGGCGATTGGATTGACCTTCAGACGCGCGCCGCGCCATTCGGCGATCGGTGCGTTGGCGCGGCTGCTGGCCTGGCTGCGGCGCAGGCCGGTGAACCAGGTGCCCACGTCCAGTTCGGCCAGCGCGCGCCGCATCGGTTCGACCTTGCGCAGGTTGTTGTACTGCTCGATGCCGACCAGGCCCTGTTCCCACAGGCGGCCGTGGCGCGCTTCCATCCAGGCGCGGCTGACCAGCGGACGGAATACCTTCAGGTTGAGCTTGAGCCGCTCGGTCAGTTCGTCGGCGAAGCGGTAGGTTTCCGGGAACAGGTAGCCGGTGTCGATCAGGATCACCGGCAGATCCGGCTGCTGGCGGGTGAGCATGTGCAGCAGCACCGCGGCCTGCGCGCCGAAGCTGGAGGACATCGCCGCCTGCGCGGGGCCATTGGCCAGCGCCCAGCGTACCCGCGCCTCGGCCGGTTGCGCTTCCAGGCGCGCGTTGAGGGCGGCGATGTCCTCGGTGGATGCGGTCAGCGGTACGGCGTGCGGCGCACTCATGCGTGCAGCTCCAGGGCGATCTGTCGGTGGGTGGGATACGGGGGCAGGGCGACGATGCCGCTGCGATGCAGGAAGTCGCCGAAGCCTTCGTCCGTTTCGCGTTCCCGCGCGTAGCGGGCCAGCAGCGGATCCAGGGCCTCCAGGATTTCCGGTTCGGTGATGTTTTCGCGGTACAGCGTGTTCAGGCGCTGTCCGCGGTGATCCGCGCCGAGCATCAGGTTGTAGCGGCCCGGTGCCTTGCCGACCAGCGCGATCTCGCCCAGGTAGGGGCGCGAGCAGCCGTTGGGGCAGCCGGAGATGCGCAGCAGGATCGGTGCGTCGCGCAGGCCATGCCGATCCAGCAGCGGCGCCAGCCGGGCGGTGAAATCGGGCAGGTAGCGCTCGGCCTCGGCCATCGCCAGGCCGCAGGTGGGCAGGGCGACGCAGGCGACCGCGGCGCGCGCCAGCGCGGTGCCGGCGCCGCGGCCGTCGTCCAGGCCATGCGTGCGCACCAGCGCGTCGATGCGTTCGCGCTCGCCGGCCGGCACGCCGGCGATGACCAGGTTCTGGTTGGGGGTCAGGCGGAATTCGCCGCGATGGATGCGCGCGATCTCGCGCAGGCCGGTCAGGTGGGTGGCCTGCGCGGTATCGGCGATGCGTCCGGCGAAGAAATGCAGGGTCAGGTGCCAGCGGCCGTCCTCGCCCTCGACCCAGCCGTAGCGATCGCCGTTGTGTTCGAAGTGCCAGGCGTGCGCCGGCAGCAGCGTGAAGCCGGCGCGGTGCTCGATTTCGCCGACGATGAAATCCAGGCCGCGATCATCGATGGTGTACTTGAACCGGGCACGCTTGCGCTGCTCGCGGTTGCCGAAATCGCGCTGGGTGGTGACCACCGCGGTGGCCACGTCCAGCAGCTTCTCCAGCGGCACGAAGCCGACCACGTTGCCCAGCCGGGGATAGGTCGCGGCATCGCCGTGGGTGGCGCCCATGCCACCGCCGATCACCAGGTTGAAGCCCGCCAGTTCGCCGTCCTCCAGGATAGCGATGAGGCCCAGGTCGTTGGCGAACACGTCGACATCGTTGAGCGGAGGCACCGCGAAGCCGATCTTGAACTTGCGCGGCAGATAGGCGGCGCCGTAGACCGGCTCCTGTTCCTCGCCGCTGCCGGCCACGCGCTCCTCGTCCAGCCAGATCTCGTAGTAGGCGCGGGTATTGGGCAGCAGGTGCTCGGACAGGCGCGCGGCCCACGCCTGCACCTGCGCATGCGCCCTCGAAAGCAGCGGATTGGCCGCCACCAGCACGTTGCGGTTGACGTCGCCGCAGGCGGCCAGCGTGTCGATCAGCGCGGCGTTGATCGCCTGCATGGTCGCCTTCAGCTCGCGCTTGATGACCCCATGGAACTGGAAGGCCTGGCGGGTGGTGACCCGCAGCGAGTGGTTGGCGTAACGGCTGGCGATCGCATCCAGCTTCAGCCACTGCTCCGGCGTGACCACGCCACCGGGGGTGCGGGTGCGGATCATGAACTGGTAAGCCGGCTCCAGTTTCTGCCGCCGCCGCTCGTCGCGCAGATCGCGGTCATCCTGCTGGTAGCTGCCGTGGTACTTGATCAGCGTCTGGTCCGACTCGCGCAGCGCGCCGGTCACCGGATCGGCCAGGCTCTCCAGCAGGCTGCCGCGCAGGCGCCGGCTTTCGGTCTTGATGTCTTCTACGGAGTGGGACATGGGTGGGGAGCCGGGATTCGGGAGTGGGGATTCGTGATTCGCAGGAGCGCAGTCGGAGGGCGGAGAAACACGGAACAGGGCGGGCTTCTACGAATCCCGAATCCCCGCCGTCAATACACATCACGACAGTAGCGGCCTTCCGATTGCAGGCGGGCCAGGTATTCGGACGCGGTGTCTTGGTCGTGGCCACCCTCGGTGCGGACGATGTCGAGCAGGGTGGCGTGTACGTCCTTGCCCATGCCGATGGCGCCGCAGACGTACAGGTGCGCGCCGCCCTCGAGCCAGGCGTAGACCTCGCGGGCCTGTTCGCGCAGGCGATGCTGCACGTAGATCTTGTCGGCCTGGTCGCGCGAGAACGCCAGGTCGAGCCGGTGCAGCGAACCCTCGCGCAACGCGTCCTGCCATTCGGACTGGTAGAGGAAATCCTGGTTGAAGTGGCGGGCGCCGAACAGCAACCAGTTGCGTCCGCCGGCGCCGGTTTCGGCGCGTTCCTGGACGAAGCCGCGGAAGGGCGCGATGCCGGTGCCGGGGCCGATCATCAGGATGTCGCGCGCACCGTCGGCGGGCACGCGGAAGCGTTCGTTGGCCTCGATGTAGACCGGCACCGGGTCGCCTTCCGCGCGTTGCGCGAGGAAACCGCTGGCGGCGCCGCCGTGCGGCTGGCCAAAGGCCTCGTAGGCCAGCACATCGACGGTGAGGTGGACTTCCTCGCCGACCCGCTTGCGGCTGGAGGCGATGGAGTACAGCCGTGGCGCGAGCGGGCGCAGCGCGGCGACCAGTTCGAGCGCTTCCCAGCGCGCCGGCCAGCGCCGCAGCACGTCGACGACCTGATGGCTGCCGAGCAGGCCGGCCAGGGCAGGTTGCTGCGCCGGTGCCAGCAATGCGTTGAGGTCGTCGGCGCGCGCCTGCGCGGCGTGTTCGGCGAGGAACGGGCGCGACAACCGGGTCAGCTCGCGGCGGCTGGCCAGCCATTCGCGCAGCGGCAGGGTCTCGCCCAGCAGGGCGACTTCGGCCTCGCCCGGCAACGCGGTGGCCTGGAGGACGGCCTCCACCAACGCGTCCGGATTGCGGTGGCGGATGCCCAGCGCGTCACCCGGTTCGTAGTGCAGGCCGCTGCCGGCCAGTGACAGCTCGATATGGCGCACGTCCTTGTCGCGCACGCCATGGCGGGCGAACGCGGGACCCTTGAAGTCGCGACCGCCGATGGCCTGGTTGAGCAGCAGTTCCGCGGCGAAGGGTTTTTCATGCGACCACGGCGACGGGGCATGCGCCGGACGCAGCGGGGTGACCTTGGCCAGCGGGGTGCCGCCCTGCGGCTTGAGGTGTTCGCGGGCATGGACCAGCGCCTGGGTCCGCCACGGGTCGGCGATGGTGTCGATGTCCAGATCGGCCAGGCCGGGGTCGAACAGCCGTTGCGCGCCCAGTTCGCCCAGCCGGGCGTCCAGGCGGCGGGCGATGCCGCAGAAGTCGGCGTAGCTGGAATCGCCCAGGCCGAGCACGGCGTAGCGCAGTTCGGGCAGTTTCGGCGCGCGCCGGCCCGACAGGAATTCAACGAATCCGATGGCGTCGTCCGGCGGGTCGCCTTCGCCCTGGGTGCTGATCACCACGTACAGCAGGCGTTCGTTGGCCAGTTCGCGGGTCGGATAGGCGTCGGCGCGCAGCAGCCGCACCGGCAGCCCGCCAGCTTCCACTTCCTGGGCAATCTTCTCGGCGGCGCGGCGGGCATTGCCGGTCTGGCTGCCGTAGACGATGGTCAGGCGCTGCCCGGACTGCGCCTGGCCGCCGGGCAACACGGCCAGCTGGGGCGCATGCTGGCCATGGGCCAGGCCGGCGGTGTAGCCGGACAGCCACCACAGGGTCGGGGCGTCGAGTCCTTCCACCAGTCCCGCCAGCAGCGCACGGCGCTCCTCGGCCAGGGGGCTGGGCGCCAGTGCGGAGGAGGAAGCGGTCATCGCGGGCAATCGCTTTGCGCAGAAGGGAATCCGATGTTAGGAATTGGTTGCCGCACGCAGAAAGGACGGCTGGTTATGGCCTTATCGCCGGGGCTTATTTCCGGGGTCGGCGGCGTCGTGGAATGCTCTTCGGCCCCGGAGGGCAGAGGCAGCGGCGGCAACTGGTACGCTTCGCATCGGCATCCCGTCACGTACCGCAGCCTGTTTTGATGAGCGCCGACCCACGTCTGTCCCACCTCGACCGCCTCGAAGCCGAGAGCATCCACATCCTCCGGGAGGTGGCGGCCGAGTTCCGCAACCCCGTGCTCCTGTACTCGGTGGGCAAGGACAGCTCGGTGCTGCTGCACCTGCTGCTCAAGGCATTCGCGCCGGCCCGCCCGCCGATTCCGCTGCTGCACGTGGACACGCGCTGGAAGTTTCGCGAGATGATCGCGTTCCGGGACCGGCGGGTTGCCGAAACCGGCGTCGAACTGCGCGTGCACATCAATCCCGACGGCATCGCCCGCGACATCGGCCCGATCAGCCACGGCGCGACCGTGCACACCGACGTGATGAAGACCCAGGGCCTGAAGCAGGCGCTGGACCAGCATGGTTTCGACGCGGCCATCGGCGGCGCCCGCCGCGACGAGGAGAAATCCCGCGCCAAGGAACGCGTGTTCTCCTTCCGCAACGATCGCCACCGCTGGGATCCGAAGAACCAGCGGCCCGAACTGTGGAACCTGTATAACGCCCGCATCCACAAGGGCGAGAGCGTGCGGGTGTTCCCGCTGTCCAACTGGACCGAACTGGACATCTGGCTGTACATCTACCGCGAGGGCATCCCGGTGGTGCCGTTGTATTTCGCCGCCGAACGACCGGTGGTGGAACGCGACGACGCGCTGATCCTGGTGGATGACGAACGCCTGCCCCTGCATGCGGGCGAACAACCGCGACTGCGGCGGGTGCGGTTCCGTACCCTGGGCTGCTATCCGCTCACCGGCGCCATCGAATCCGAAGCCGACACCCTGGAAAAGATCATCGCCGAGATGCTGGTGGCGACGTCCTCCGAGCGCCAAGGCCGGGTGATCGATCACGAGCCGGGCGCGTCGATGGAGAAGAAGAAGCTGGAGGGGTATTTCTGATGAAGCCGGGATTGGGGATGACCGGCCATTCGGCCGTTGAAAACGGGGATTCGGGATTGGGAAAGGCGGAAAATAGTCCGCAGGGGGACGCTTTTGCGAATCCCGAATCCCGAATCCCCAATCCCGAAAACGGTATTGCCGCCTACCTGCGCCAGCACGAAACCAAGCCGCTGCTGCGTTTCATCACCTGCGGCAGCGTCGACGACGGCAAGAGCACGCTGATCGGCCGCCTGCTGCATGACAGCAAGCGGCTGTTCGATGACCAGCTCGCGGCGCTGGAGAGCGACAGCCGCCGACATGGCACCCGTGGCGGCGACATCGACTACGCGCTGTTGCTGGACGGCCTGGCCGCCGAGCGCGAACAGGGCATCACCATCGACGTGGCCTACCGCTACTTCGACACCGAGCGGCGCAAGTTCATCGTCGCCGACTGCCCGGGCCACGAGCAGTACACCCGCAACATGGCCACCGGCGCGTCGACCGCGGACGTGGCGGTGGTGCTGGTGGACGCGCGCAAGGGCGTGCTGGGCCAGACGCGCCGGCACAGCTACATCGTCTCGCTGCTGGGCATCCGCCACGTCGTGCTGGCGGTGAACAAGATGGACCTGGTGGATTTCGACCAGGCGGTGTTCGACGCGATTGCCGGCGAATACCGCGCGCTGGCCGCGCAACTGGGTATCGCCGACGTGCTGTGCGTGCCGCTGTCCGCGCTGGAAGGCGACAACCTGATCGAGCATTCATCGCGCACGCCCTGGTATGACGGCCCAAGCCTGCTGGGGCACCTGGAAACGGTGCAGTTGCAGGACACCGCCGTCGCCGGTGGATTCCGCCTGCCGGTGCAGTGGATCAACCGTCCGCACCAGAATTTCCGCGGTTTCGCCGGCACGATTGCCGCCGGGCGCGTGGCGCCGGGCGACGCGGTGGTGGCGCTGCCCTCCGGGCGCCGTTCGCGGGTGGCGCAGGTGCTCGGGCCGGACGGCGAGGTCGCCCATGCCGCTGCCGGCCAAGCGATCACCCTGACCCTGGCCGACGAGATCGACATCAGCCGTGGCGATGTCATCGCCGCCGCCGACGATCCGCCGCAGGTCGCCGATCAGTTCGCCGCGCACGTGCTGTGGATGGACGATGCCGCGCTGCTGCCGGGGCGTCCCTACTGGCTGAAGATCGGCGCGCGCACGGTGGCGGCCTCGATCAGCGAAATCAAGCACCGGGTCGACGTGAACAGCCAGGAACACCTGGCGGCCAAGCGCCTGGAACTCAACGAGGTCGGTTACTGCAACCTCAGCCTGGACGAACCGATCGCGTTCACGTCGTACGCGGAGAACCGCAGCCTCGGCGGCTTCATCCTGATCGATCGGCAGAGCAACCACACGGTGGCCGCCGGCACCCTGGACTTCGCGCTGCGCCGCGCCGGCAACGTGCACTGGCAGCACCTTGACGTGGACAAGGCGGCGCGCGCGCGCATCAAGGGCCAGCAGCCGCGCGTGCTGTGGTTCACCGGCCTGTCCGGCGCCGGCAAGTCGACCGTGGCCAACCTGGTCGACAAGCGCCTGCATGCGCTGGGCTACCACAGCTTCATCCTCGACGGCGACAACGTGCGCCACGGGCTCAACCGCGATCTCGGTTTCACCGCCGAGGACCGGGTGGAGAACATCCGTCGCGTGGCCGAGGTCGCGAGGTTGATGGCCGACGCCGGCCTGATCGTGCTGGTCAGTTTCATTTCCCCGTTCAGGGCCGAACGGCAGATGGCGCGCGAGCGTTTCGGCGCGGACGAGTTCCTGGAAATCTTCGTCGATGTTCCGCTGGCGCTGGCCGAGGAGCGCGACGTCAAGGGCCTGTACCGCAAGGCGCGCGCCGGCCTGATCCCCAACTTCACCGGCATTGACTCGCCGTACGAAGCACCGGAACATCCGGACCTGCGGCTGGATGCCGGTGCCGAGAGCCCGGAGCGGTTGGCGCTGCGGGTACTCGAAAAACTGGGACTGGCCTAGCGATCCGGCGTTGTACAAGGGTCGTTAGTCATGGCCCTGTCAACGCCCTTGTGCGCTTTTTCGTTCATGGCGTGAAGGTAAACTTCACGTGATAACGATCATTACGGTACTTGCATGCTGAGCCGAACCGGATTGCGGGCGACGCTGGCCGTCGCCGCGTCGATGTTCCTGTTGACCGCCTGCGGAGGAAAGTCCGCCGACGCGGGCCGAGGCGGGCAGGGCGGTGATCGGCCGGTGCCGGTGACCACCCAGGTGGTCGCTCCGTCGGCCTGGAACGACACCCTGGAGGCGCTGGGCACCGCCAAGGCCCGCGAGTCGGTGACCCTGACCGCCAAGGTCAGCGAGATCGTCCAGGACGTGCATTTCGAGAGCGGCCAGGACGCGAAGGCCGGACAGGTCCTGGTGACCTTGCGCGGGGATGCCGCCAAGGCGTCGCTGGAGCAGGCCGAGGCGACCTACGCCGAGGCCGATCGCCTGTACCGCCGGCAGAAGGAACTGGCGGAGCAGCAACTGGTCGCCCGCTCGACCCTGGATACCCAGCTGGCCCTGCGCGACGCCGCCGCCGCGCGCGTGCAGCAGATGAAGGCCGACATCGGCGACCGCAGCGTGCGCGCGCCGTTCGCCGGGGTGCTCGGCATCCGCCAGGTCAGCCCGGGGTCGCTGATCACCGCCAATACCGTCATCGCCACCCTCGACGATGTTTCCCGCATGTACGTGGACTTCCAAGTGCCGGAAGCCGCGCTGGCGTCGGTCGGCAACGGCGATGCGGTCGGCGCGACCACCGCGGCGTGGCCGGGACGCAACTTCGAGGGCAGCGTGGAGACCGTCGACGCCCGCGTCGATCCGGCCACCCGCGCGATCACCGTGCGCGCGGTGTTCGCCAATCCCGACCGCGCGCTGCGTCCGGGCATGCTGCTCAACGTCAACCTGTTCCGGCCGGAACGGCAGGCGCTGGTGATCCCCGAAATCGCCGTGGTGCAGGTGGGCCGCGACACCTTCGTGTACCGGGTCAAGGCCGATGCCAGCGTGGAGCAGGCGATGGTGCGTACCGGCGTGCGCCGCGAAGGCAAGGTGGAGATCGTCGAAGGCCTGAAGGCGGGCGAGCGCATCGTCGTCGACGGCACCGGCAAACTGCGCCCGGGCGCGAAGATCACCGAAGGCGAGGCCACCGTGCCGGCTGCCGCCAACAAGGGCTGATCAATGAAACTGTCCGACCTGTCGATCAAGCGGCCGGTGCTGGCCGTGGTGATGAGCCTGCTGCTGATCGTGCTGGGCGTGATGTCGTTCATGCGCCTGACCCTGCGCGAACTGCCCAACATCGATCCGCCGGTGGTGTCGGTGGAGGTGACCTATCCCGGCGCATCCGCGGCGGTGGTGGAAACCCGCGTCACCCAGATCCTGGAGGATGCGCTGGCCGGCATCGAAGGCATCGAGACGATCGAGTCGCGCAGTTCCAACGGGCGTTCGCAGGTCACCATCGAATTCACCCTTACCCGCGACATCGAGGCCGCCGCCAACGACGTGCGCGACAAGGTCAGCCGGGTGATGGATCGCATGCCCGACGAGGCGGACCCGCCGGAAGTGCAGAAGGTCGAAGCGGACGCGGACGTGATCCTGTGGTTGAACATGAGTTCGACCAAGATGGACACGCTGCAGCTGACCGACTACGCCGACCGCTACATCGTCGACCAGCTGTCGGCGCTGGACGGCGTGGCCCAGGTGCGCATCAGCGGCGCGCAGCGCTACGCCATGCGGATCTGGCTGGATCGCGCGGCGATGGCCGCGCGCGGGATCACCGCCAGCGACGTGGAGGCGGCACTGCGGCGCGAGAACATCGAGCTGCCGGCCGGCCGCATCGAATCGGAAACCCGTGACTTCACCCTGCGGGTCGAGCGCGGCTACATGACCGCCGAACAGTTCGCGCGGATGCCGCTCACCAAGGGGGCCGACGGCTACGTGGTGCGGGTGGGCGACGTGGCGCGGGTGGAACTGACCACCGCCGAACGCCGCGCCTATTTCCGCAGCAATGGCCAGCCCAACGTGGGCCTGGGCATCGTCAAGACCTCGACCGCCAACGCGCTGGACGTGGCCCTGGCGGCGCGCGCGGCGGCCGAGCGCATCCGCCCGACCCTGCCGGACGGCACCAACATCTTCGTCGCCTACGACAGCACCGTCTTCATCGAGGCCTCGGTGGAACGCGTCTACGCCACCCTGGTCGAGGCGATGATCCTGGTGTTCGCGGTGATCTGGCTGTTCCTGGGCAGCCTGCGCGCGGCGCTGATCCCGGCGGTGACGGTGCCGGTCTGCCTGATCACCTCGTTCATCGCGCTGTACGCATTCGGCTTCTCGATCAACCTGCTGACCCTGCTCGCCCTGGTGCTGTGCATCGGCCTGGTGGTGGACGACGCCATCGTGGTGCTGGAGAACATCCAGCGCCGCGCGGATCTGGGCGAACCCCCGCTGGTGGCCGCCCGCCGCGGCACGGCGCAGGTGGCCTTCGCGGTGATCGCCACCACCGCGGTGCTGGTGGCGGTGTTCCTGCCGGTCGGTTTCATGGAGGGCAACACCGGGCGCCTGTTCCGCGAATTGTCGGTGGCGCTGGCGGCGGCGGTGGCGATTTCCGCCTTCGTCGCCCTGACCCTGACCCCGATGATGTCGTCCAAGCTGGTCCGTCCGCACAGCAAGCCGAAGGGCTTCAATGCCTGGATGAACCGCCGGCTGGCCCGGCTCAGCGAAGGCTACGGCCACCAGGTGGAGCGGCTGGTCGCCATGCCGGGCCGGCGCATCCTGTTGATCCTGCTGGTGGCGATGGGGGCCTGCCTGGCGCTGGCGGCGGTGCTGGGCCTGCGCGTGCCGAAGGAACTGGCCCCCATGGAGGATCGCGGCGCGTTCTTCGTCTCCATTCAAGGACCGGAAGGCGCGGGCTTCGATTACAGCGTGAAACAGATCCAGCAGGTGGAACATCTGTTCGCCGACAACATCGGCGAAGGCAAGCCGATCCAGCGCGCCAACGCCCGCGTGCCGGGCGGCTTTGGCGCGAGCGAGGAGATGCATACCGGCCAGGTGATCGTGTTCCTGCAGGACTGGAGCAAGCGCCACGAGAGCACCACCGAGGTGCTGGAATCGGTGCGCGGCCAGCTGGAAAAGATGCCCGGCATCCGCGCCCAGCCCTCCCAGCGCACCGGCCTGGTCCGCGGTGGCGGCCAGCCGTTCCGGATGGTGCTTGGCGGCCCGGACTACAACGAGCTGTCGCAGTGGCGCGACCGGATGATGGCGCGCATGGAGCAGAACCCCGGCCTGTACGGCGTGGATTCGGACTACAAGGAAACCCGGCCGCAGATGCGGGTCAACATCGACCGCAGCCGCGCGGCGGATCTGGGCGTGTCGGTGCAGGAAATCGGCCGCACCCTGGAAACCATGATGGGCTCGCGCCAGGTCACCACCTTCGTCGACAACGGCGAGGAGTACGACGTGCTGATGCAGGCCGACCGCGAGCGCCGTTCCTCACCGGCGGACCTGACCAACACCTACGTGCGCGGCAGCGCCGGTGACCTGATTCCGCTGTCCAACCTGGTGACCCTGTCGGAGATCGCCGAGCCGGGCAGCTTCAACCGCTTCAACCGCCTGCGCGCGATCACCCTGACGGCCTCGCTGGCGCCGGGCTACACCCTGGGCGAGGCGATGGACTGGGCCCAGCAGACCGCCCAGCAGGAACTGCCCGACTACGCGCAGATCGATTGGAAGGGCGAGTCCCGTGAATACCTGAAGGCGGGCGGCGCGGTGCTGCTGACCTTCACGCTCGCCTTGCTGATCGTCTATCTGGTGCTGGCGGCGCAGTTCGAGAGCTTCATCCATCCGCTGGTGATCATGCTGACGGTGCCGCTGGCGGTGCTCGGCGCATTGATCGGCCTGTGGGTCACCGGCGGCACCCTCAACCTGTTCAGCCAGATCGGCATCGTGATGCTGATCGGCCTGGCGGCGAAGAACGGCATCCTCATCGTCGAGTTCGCCAACCAGTTGCGCGACGATGGCATGAGCGTGGCCCGCGCCATCGCCGAATCCTCGAAGGTGCGCCTGCGGCCGATCCTGATGACCTCCGTGGCCACGGTGATGGGCGCGGTGCCGCTGGTGGTCGCGGGCGGACCGGGTTCGGCCAGCCGCGCCACGATCGGCGTGGTGGTCATCTTCGGCGTCTCCTTCTCCACCCTGTTGTCCCTGTACGTGGTGCCGGCCTTCTATGCGCTGCTGGCGCCGTTCACGCGTTCCCCCGAAGCCGTGGCGCACGAGCTGCAGCGGCTGGAAGACGAAACTCCCCCGGTAGGCGGTCATGGTTGATCTGGAAGACACGGAAGAAAGAACGATTGAAGGCGATGGATTCAGGTTGCGGCCCTGGCAGGCGGAAGACGCGCGCTGGCTGGTGCGGCATGCCAACGACGCGCAGGTCGTGCGCGGCCTGAGCGAACGTTTCCCGCATCCGTACCGGCGCGAGGACGCCTGGCGCTTCCTCGCCGGCGAGGTGGTGGACCTGGCCGACCCCGTGTTCGCCATCGACATCGATGGCCGCGCCTGCGGCGGCATCGGCGCGCATCCCCGCCAGGGCGAACGCGGCGGCAGCGCCGAACTCGGTTACTGGCTGGGCCGCCGCTACTGGGGCCAGGGCCTGATGAGCCGGATCGTGGCGGCCTACGTGCCGTGGGTGATGGACCACCTGCAGCTGCACCGCATGCAGGCCAACGTACTGGACATCAACCCGGCCTCGGCGCGGGTGCTGCTCAAGAACGGCTTCCAGGAAGAGGGCGTGCTGCGCCAGGCCATCCGCAAGGACGGGCAACTGCACGATCTGCACGTGTTCTCGCGCCTGCGGAAGCCCACCACGCACTGAATCCCGCCGGATTTCCCTGTTCAGCAGGAAGATCGGCCCTGCCGGGCTTCGCAGGCCGGGCCGATTCGTGGAGAATCGACCGGCCCCGATGACGGGGATTTCTTTTTGGGCTGGGGAGACCGCGTGGAAGCCATCATCAATGCCGTCAACGGCATCATCTGGAGCAAGGCACTGATCGTCATGTGCCTGGGCGCCGGCCTGTACTTCACCATCCGCACCCGCTTCATGCAGGTGCGCGGCTTCGCCGAAATGCTGCGGCTGACCGTGAGCGGACAGAAGTCCGAGGCCGGCGTGTCCTCGTTCCAGGCGCTGGCCATGTCGATGGCCGGCCGCATCGGCATCGGCAACATCGCCGGCGTCGCCACCGCGATCGCCTTCGGTGGCCCGGGCGCGGTGTTCTGGATGTGGGTGATGGGCTTCCTGGGCTCCTCGACCTCCTACGTCGAATCCACCCTGGCCCAGATCTACAAGGTCAAGGACGCCGAAGGCCGCTATCGCGGCGGTCCCGCCTACTACATCGAAAAGGCGATGGGCCTGAAGTGGTACGCGCTGCTGTTCGCCATCGCCACCATCGCCGCCACCGGGTTCCTGATGCCGGGCGTGCAGGCCAATGCGATCGCCGACAGCGCCGCCAACGTCTGCCAGGGCACCTCGCTGTGCGGCGCGATGGATGGCCATTGGCTGGGCATGCCGGCGCGCGACGCGTTCAAGCTGGGCATCGGCATCACCGTGTCGCTCCTGCTGGCGGTGATCATCTTCGGCGGCGTCAAGCGCATCGCCAACTTCGCCGAAATCGTCGTGCCGTTCATGGCCGCCGGTTTCATCCTGATGGCGGTCACGGTGATGGCGCTCAACGCCGAACTGGTGCCTGAGATGTTCCGCGTGATCTTCAGCAGCGCCTTCGGCAGCCATGCCGCGTTCGGCGCGATCCTGGGCCTGGCGGTGGAATGGGGCGTCAAGCGCGGCATCTACGCCAATGAAGCCGGCCAGGGCACCGGTCCGCACGCCGCCGCCGCCGCCGAGGTCTCGCATCCGGCCAAGCAGGGCTATGTGCAGGCCTTCGCGATCTACTTCGACACCATGCTGGTGTGCACCTCGACCGCGTTCCTGGTGCTGACCACGGGCAAGTACAACGTGTACTCGCCGACCGGCGGCGCGCACCTGTATTCGGGCCTGCCGGCGGGGGTGGAAGAGGGGCCCGGCTACGCGCAGGCAGCGGTGGAATCGGTGCTGCCGGGCTGGGGCGCGGGATTCGTGGCGGTGGCGCTGTTCTTCTTCGCCTTCACCACCATCATGGCCTATTACTACATGGCCGAGACCAACCTGAGCTACGTCAACGGCAACCGCCGGCGTCCGCTGACCGTGCTGCTGCTGCGCCTGGGCATCATGGGCATGGTCGTCTTCGGTGCCTTCCACAACGCCAAGACCGCGTGGGCGCTGGGCGACATCGGCGTGGGCCTGATGGCCTGGCTCAACATCATCGCTATCCTGATCCTGCACAAGCCCGCGATGGCGGCGCTGCGCGACTACGAGCGGCAGAAGAAGCTGGGCCTGGATCCGGTCTTCGATCCGGACGTGGCGGGCGTGAAGAACGCCGACTTCTGGAAGCATCGGCAGGGCTGAGATGAGCGGTCCCTGGGACAAGCGGCCTCCGTCGCCGCGTGCGGCCGGCTCCGGCCCTCGGCCACCGCGTGGCCCGCGTCCGCCCGTCGCGCGTGACGAACCGCGCGCGGCGTCGGCGGCGGGAGGAGCGCGCGACGAACTGCGGCTGTACGGCATCAATGCCGTGCAGGCGGTGTTCGAGCGGCGTCCGGATGCGATCCGCAAGGTCTACCTGACCGAAGCACGGATTCCCTCGTTCAAGGCATTGCTGGCCTGGTGCGTGAAGCATCGGGTGGGTTACCGGGTGGTGGCGGAGGACGATCTGGATCGCCTCGCCGCCAGCCAGCACCACGAAGGCATCGTCGCCGAGGTGCGCAAGGGCGAACCGCAGGCGCTGGGTGATTGGCTGCGCGGCCTGCCGGCCGGACCGGTGTCGGCCATCTGGCTGGACGGGGTGGGCAATCCGCACAACTTCGGCGCGATCCTGCGCTCGGCCGCCCACTTTGGCGTGTCGGCGATCCTGCTGCCGCCTCAGGGCGGACTGGCCTTGTCCGGTGCGGCCGCGCGGGTCGCCGAAGGCGGCGCGGAACAGGTACCGCTGGTGCGTCTGGGCAACACCGCCAACGCCATCGCGCAGTTGCGTGGCGCGGGTTTCTCGCTGGCGGCCACGGTGGTGCGCGGCGGCGACGATCTGTTCGCGGCGCGTTTGCCGGAGCGGCTGGTCTACGTGATGGGCGCCGAGGGCGAGGGCATGGACGCGCAACTGGCCGCGGCCTGTGACGGGCGCCTGTCCATTCCCGGCACCGGCGCGGTCGAAAGCCTCAACGTGGCCTCGGCGACCGCGGTGTTCCTGGCCCAGTGGCGGCAGCGCCTGCGCAAGGACTGAGCGGCGCGTCCGCGCCGGGCTCCGATCGGCAGGGCTTTCAAAAAAAGAGCGGGCCGATGGCCCGCTCTTTTTTCATGCGCGGATGACGCTGGCCATCACTCCTGCGGCGGCTTCACCTGCTTGGGTTCGCTGCCGAAGCCGCCCTCGGCCTCCGCGGCCAGATAGGCGAACACGGTGTAGGCGGCGACGTTCTGCGCCAGCGCCTTGGGATCGATCTTGTCGAGGGTGTCGTCGGCGGTGTGGTGCAGATCGAAGTAGTCGCTGCCGTCCTGCGCCAGCCAGCCCCAGGCCAGCCCCTGCGCCGCGAACGGACTGATGTCCGGTCCCGGGCCGCCCTTGTCGGCCTGGTATTCGATGCCCAGCGGCGCCAGCGCTTCGGCGATCTGGCGGGTGGCGTCGCGGGCGTAATCCGGCGCGCTGGTGTTGAAGGCGTAGATGCGCCCGGCGCCGAAATCGCTCTCCGCGCCGATCTGGTGCAGGCGCACGTCGGCGGCATGCTTCTCCGCATACGCGCGGCCGCCGTACAGGCCCTGCTCCTCGTTGGCGAAGGCGACCACGCGGATGGTGCGCTTCGGCGCCTGCTTCAACTGGCCGATCAGGTGCCCGGCGGCCATGGTCAGGGCCACGCCGGCGCCGTCGTCGATGGCGCCGGTGCCCAGGTCCCAGGAATCCAGGTGGCCGCCGATGACCACCACTTCCTTCGGCAGGCTGCGCCCGGTGATTTCACCGATCACGTTGTACGAGGTGGCTTCGCCGTCCCAGCCGCAGTCCAGCGCCATCCGCACCTTCACCGGACCGCGCGCCAGCAGGCGGGCGAGCTGATCGGCATCGGGAATGGTCAGCGATGCCGACGGCACCGGGGTCAGGCCTTCGTCGAAGCGGGTGATGCCGGTATGGGCGACGCGGTGGTTGTCCGTGCCGGCCGAACGCATCAGGTAGCCGATGGCGCCCTTGCGGATCGCCGCCGACGGACCGCGCGAGCGGATCGCGCCGCCGTTGCGGTAGTCGCTGCCGGAGCGATCCGCCTTCATCTGGTAATCGACGAAGGCGATCTTGCCGGCCAGCGAGCCGGCCGGCGCGGCTTCCAGCGCGGCCAGATCGGCGAAGCGCACGATCTCGGCTTCCACCGTACCGCCCGGGCTGCCGCCGAGCGCGGTCACGGTGAGCGGCTGCGGATGGGTGCCCAGCACCGAGGCCTGCTCGCTGCGGCGCTCCCACTTGGGAAAGGTCACCGGCTCAGTCCAGACCTTGTCGAAGCCCAGCGCCTTGAACTTGGCGGTGGCCCAGACCACCGCGCGCGCGTCGGCCTCGCTGCCGGCCAGGCGTGGCCCGACCTCGGTGGTCAGCGATTCCACCACCTTCCAGCCGGTGTCGTCGGCCAGCGCCTGCTCGCGCAGCTGCGCGGCGGTGGCCAGGGCGACGTCGGGAATGCGGGTGGGTTTCTGCGCGGCGTGCGCGGACAGGGACGGCAGGGACAGGCTGAGGGCGATCAACAACGGCGTCAGACGCATGGAGTACCCCTGGAGGAAGGCTGGAAACAGGAAAGCCGCGAGCTTAGCAGCCCGCGGCTTTCCACGATTGTGAAACAAGTCCTGGCTTACTTCTTCAGCGAATCGCGGATCTCGCGCAGCAGCAGCACATCCTCCGGCGGGGCGGCCGGCGCTTCCGGCGCCTTCTTGTGCAGGCGGTTGACCGCCTTGACCAGCAGGAAGATGGCGAAGGCGACGATGACGAACTGGATCAGCGTGTTGATGAACTCGCCGATGCCGATGACCACGGCCGGGATTTCCTTGCCGGCGGCATCGAGGCTGGCTTCCTTCAGCGTCCACACCAGCTTGGAAAAATCCACGCTGCCGACCAGCAGGCCGATCGGCGGCATGATGATCTTGTCCACCAGCGTGGTGACGATCTTGCCGAAGGCGGCGCCGATCACCACACCGACCGCCAGATCGACGACGTTGCCGCGCGCGATGAATTCCTTGAACTCGCTGATCATGCCCATGCTGGTTGTCCTCGTGATCCGGGCGGCCACGCCCGTATGCGCAAAACTATACCGTGGATGGTGAAGAACGCATCCTCCTCCAAGCTCTTTTCGTCGTCATTCCAGCGAAAGCCGGAATCCATTGCGGCGTTGGCGGCGTCGACGTGGCACGGAAGAAACAAGCGGAAGAAACCGGCATCGGGCCCGGCTTTCGCCGGGACGACGGGGTTGGCTGAGGTGGCGGGCGGTCGATGTCCGGCCGACTGCCCTGGAATCGGGTTCCGACACGGGGCGCGGAGGATGCCGCTTCAGCCGACGATCGTGCCCCGCAGTTCGACCACGCCGTCCAGCGATGCGGTGAAGCGATCGCCGGGCAGCAGCGCGGCCACGCCGGCCGGGGTGCCCATGAAGATCAGGTCGCCCGCCTTGAGCGCATACAGCCTGGACAACTCCTGCACGATCTCGGGCACGTCCCAGATCAGATTCGACAGCGCGCTGTGTTGGCGGACCTGATCGTTGATGGCGAGGGTCAGCGTGCGCGGCGCCAGTTCGCCCACCTCGGCCGCGGGCACCAGTTCGCTGATCGGCGCCGAATGATCGAAGCCCTTGCCGGTGTCCCAGGGCAGGCCCTTGGCCTTGGCCGCGCCCTGCAGGTCGCGGCGGGTCAGGTCCAGGCCGACCCCGTAGGCAATCACGAGCGCCTGCGCCTGCGCGTCGTCGAGCGGGCCGGCGGGCGCGTCGTGGCCGAGCGCGGCGACCAGTTCGACTTCGTGGTGCAGATCCCGGGTGCCGGGCGGGTAGGGCACATCGGCGCCGTCGACGACGATGGCGTCGGCGGGCTTGTGGAAAAACGTCGGCTGTCCGCGTTCGTCCCTGGAGGCCGGCGCGGTGGCGCCCATCTCGCGGGCATGGTCGGCGAAGTTGCGGCCGACGCAGAAGATGCGGCGCACCGGAAAGGTGCCGCCGCCGCGCACGCGGATGCGCGGAACGGGAGAAGCGGGGAACAGATCGGTCATGTCAGCGGCCGGCCGGTGCCGGACAGGGAAACAGCCGCTGAGTGTAGGCGTCCGCCGCGATCAGCGCGACAGCGGCAGCACCGGCTTGCGCACCACTTGGTACTCGCCTTCGACCACGCGGTCGCGGCCGCGCGTGATCGGCTTGCCACGCTGCTTGAACAGCTTGTACAGCAGGCCGGCGGCAATCATCGCCGCGCCGACGAACACGCTGAAGAACACCAGCACGCACAGCACGCCCAAGCCCAGCAGGCCAATGGCCAGCCGCAGCAGCGGATGGCGCGGCTTGCGCGGCGCGAAGGCGGAACGGAAGGCGTTGAACTGGAAGCTGCGTGCGAACATGGCGATGGGTCGTGACACAATGCGGCCGGAGCCGGGTGGCGAGCAGTATCCGGTGACAAGAATATGACGGTGTGAGAAGTTCGTTAAGACGGCCATGGTTCTTATAGCGCTGGACAGCATAGAAGACGGCGGTTTCGCCGAAGTCGAAGCTGATATCGACGGAGATAGCGAGTCCCTGCTGCTATATCGGCAGGGCGCGGAAGTGCGCGCCTGGCTGAATGTGTGCCCCCATGCCGGCCGCCGGCTGGACTGGGCGCCCGGCAAGTTCCTGAAAAGCAAGGACGGCCTGCTGGTCTGCGCCGCGCATGGCGCTTCCTTCGAACTGCAGCGCGGCGACTGCGTGGCCGGTCCGTGCCGCGGCGATTCGCTGCGGGCGGTGCCGGTGCAGGTGGTCGAGGGGATGGTGCGGCTGGCCTGACGGCTCGGTGCCGGCGGGAGCGACGTCAGTCGCGAGCGCTTTGCCGGCCTTCACCGTAGCGATCATCGCGACTGTCGTCGCTCCCACGGGTGGATCAGGCGAACGCCTCAGCCCGCGCGGCCGTTCCACCAGAACAGCGCGTTGACCGCCAGCACCACCACCATCGTGTAGATCAGCGACAGCGGTCCGCCGACCCGCCACATCTGCCGCGAGGTGTAGTTGGCCGGGCCGGTGACCATCGAGATCACCGGGTTGGAGGCGGTCATCAGGTTGTTGGAGGCCGACAGCGCGACGATCAGCGCGAACGCGGTGGGATTGCCGCCGGCCGCCAGCGCCAGGTTGATCGCCATCGGCACCATCACGATGGTCGCGCCGACATGGCTGATCACCAGCGAGAAGCCGGTGGTGAGCAGCGCCACCGCGATTTCGATCAGCCAGACCGGCATGCCCTCGGGCAGGCGCTCGACCGTATGGCCGGCCACCCAGGCGGCCGCGCCGCTGCTGTCCATCGCCCACCCCAGCGGAATCAGGCCGGCCATCAGGAACACGGTCTTCCAGTTGATCGCCGCGTAGGCCTCGTCCATGCGCAGCACGCCGGTCAGCAGCATGCCGGCCACGCCGGTCATCAGGGTCAGCGAGACCGGCAGCTTCGAGGTCAGCGCGATGATGATGGTGACCGCGAAGATGGTCATCGCGATCTTGAATTTGTGCGGTCGCTGCTCGCCCTTGGGATAGTCGGTGACCACCACGAAGTCGCGGCTCTCGGAGGCCTGGTGCAGGTCGGTCCAGATGCTGTGGAAGACCAACATGTCGCCGGCGCGCAGCGGAATCTTGCGCACGTCCTCGCGCAGCACCTTCTTGTCGCGGTTGATCGCCAGCAGGCTGATGCCGGCCTGCTTGCGCAGGCGCAGGTCGGCGGCGGTCTTGCCGATCAGCTTGGAGGTGGGCGGAATCACCGCCTCGGAAATGCCGGCGCGGCTGGGATTGAACAGGTCGCCGAAATGGCGCAGCCGCGAGGACATGCGCAGGAAATGGTTCTGCGCGAAGTCGGCCACCTGCTGGCGCGGGCCCATCACGCCCAGCACGCTGCCCACCCAGATGCGCATGTCCGCCGGCGGCGCCAGGCGGGTGTCGTTGCCGGTCTGCAGCGCCAGCATCAGCGGCGCGTCGTGCATGGCTTCGGCCTCGCCCAGCGACATGCCCACCAGCGGGCTTTCCGCGGTGACCAGCAGCTCGAACACGTCGCCCTCGATGCCGTAGGTATTGGCGAAGTAGCTCTCGGTGCGCGCCGGGGTCACGCTGGTCTCGGTCTCGTCCTTCAGCTTCCTGTCGCCGTAGTAGCGGAAGTACAGCAGCGAGGCCAGCAGCAGGGCCACGCCGATCGGCAGCGGCGCGAACATGCGCAGCGGCTCCAGCGTGGCCATGCCGGAGGGCAGGTTGTTGTTGGCCGAGACCAGCAGATCGTTCAGCAGGATCAGGGGCGAGTTTCCGACCATGGTCAGCGCGCCGCCCATCACGATGGCGGCGGCGATCGGCAGCAGCAGGCGTTGCAGCGACAGCGAGGTGCGCGAGGACAGCCGCGAGGCCACCGGCATGAACAGCGCCATCACCGACGGATTCTGCATGAACGAGGAATTGAGGCCGGCGATGGCGGTGGTCATCAGCAGCAGCCGCTGCTCGACCCCGTGTCCGCGCCGCAGCAGCCAGGAGGCCAGCCGGTTCAGCGCGCCGGTGCGGTCCAGGCCGGCGCCCAGGATCATGGTGGCGATGATGCTCATCACCGCGTTGCCGGAGAAGCCGCCGAAGATTTCCTCCGGGGCGATCAGGCCGGTGATGCCGAGGATCACCAGCACCACCAGCGCGACCAGGTCGGCGCGGATGCGCTCGAACAGGAACATCGCCATCGTGAAGCCGACCAGCCCGAGGACGAGCTTCATGTCGTTGGTCAGCGTCAGCGCGTTGGTTATCACGGCCAGGATGGGGGAGTGGGGATGACCGTCCATTCGGACGCTGAAAACAGGGATTCGGTAGAGCGGGCGCACCGGTGGCGCGGGCCGGGTGCAGTGTTGGCGCAGTTATCAGGCAATGTGGCGAAGACGTCCAATCCCGAATCCCTATTCCCTAATCCCGGTCATAAACCAGATCCCAGACGCCGTGGCCCAGCTTCTGGCCGCGGGTCTCGAAGTGGGTCTGCGGCCGCCACGGCGGACGCGGCACGTGTCCGCGCGGGCCGGCCCGGTTGCGCAGGCCGGGCGTGGCGTCGAGCACGTCCCACATCTGCTCGGCATAGTCCTGCCAGTCGGTGGCCGCGTGCAAGCGCCCGCCGCTGCGCAGCTTGCTCGCCAGCAGGGCGGCGAACGCGGGCTGGATCAGGCGCCGCTTGTTGTGGCGCTTCTTGTGCCAGGGATCGGGGAAGTAGATGCGGATCTCGTCCAGCGAGCCGTCGGCGACCTCGTGCTGCAGCACTTCCACCGCGTCATGATGGTAGAGGCGGACGTGATCGGCGGCGTCCTCGGCGAGCGCGTTGAGCAGCCGGCCGACACCGGGCGCGTGCACTTCCAGGCCGATGTAGTCGCGATCCGGATCCTGCGCGGCGGCGAAACGCAGCGCCTCGCCGTTGCCGAAGCCGATTTCCAGCACCCGCCGGGCCTGCCGGCCGAACACCGCGTCGTAGTCCTGCAACATGCCGGTGTAGTGCAGCCCGAACCGCGGCCAGAGGGTGTCGAAGGCGCGCTGCTGGGCCTCGGTGAAGCGGCCCTGGCGCAGCACGAAACTGCGGATCCGGCGCCGTCCTTCCTCCACCGTGAACGGCTTGGGCGGGGTCTTGGCGCCGGGGCTGGAGAACGGATCGGTCATCGGCTCAGCCGATCAGGCCGTCGATGGGACTGGACGCCGAGGCATTGCGCTTGCGCGGGATGCGGCCGGCCAGGAACGCCTCGCGGCCGGCCTCGACCGCCTTGCGCATGGCGCTGGCCATCAGCACCGGGTTGCGGGCGCCCGCGATCGCGGTGTTCATCAGCACGCCGTCGCAGCCCAGTTCCATCGCGATGGCGGCGTCCGAGGCGGTGCCGACGCCGGCGTCGACCAGCACCGGGACCTTGGCGTTCTCGATGATTTCCAGCAGGTTGTACCTGTTCTGGATGCCCAGGCCCGAGCCGATCGGCGCGGCCAGCGGCATCACCGCCACGCAGCCGATCTCCTCCAGGCGGCGGGCCAGGATCGGGTCGTCGCTGGTGTAGACCATCACCTGGAAGCCGTCGGCCACCAGTTGCTCGGCCGCAGCCAGGGTCTGCACCACGTCCGGATACAGGGTCTTCTGGTCGCCCAGCACTTCCAGCTTGACCAGGGTGTGGCCGTCGAGCAGCTCGCGGGCCAGCCGGCAGGTGCGCACCGCGTCCTCGGCGGTGTAGCAGCCGGCGGTATTGGGCAGGATCGTGTAGCGATCCGGCGGCAGCACGTCGAGCAGGTTGGGCTCGTTGGGCGATTGGCCCAGGTTGGTGCGGCGGATGGCGACGGTGACGATTTCGGCGCCCGCGGCCTCGGTGGCCACGCGGGTTTCCTCGAAATCCTTGAACTTGCCGGTGCCGGTGAGCAGGCGGGAACGGTAGGTTTTTCCCGCAATGACCAGCGGGTCGGTGTGGGTATCGTGAGACATCGCCGGATTATCGCCGATCCCGGCCGGACATGCGTGAGCGGAGGGATGCGGACGGGGCGCGAAAGCGGGATCCACGTCGCGACGGTCATCCCAGTGACCTCCGATGGTCACCCCGGCGACACATCCGCCGGCCACCATCCGGTTGATCACGGCGCGGCCCCTGTCGCCGCGCGGTCACTCTCCTCCCCCAGGAAACAACCATGCCCATCCGTCTCCACCGCCTCGGCGGTTCGATTCGCTGCGTCCTCGCGTCCGGCGCCTGCTTCACCGCCGGCCTGCTGCCCGTCCATGCCCAGGAAGCCGCTGGCGCCGCCCCGGCCGCCAGCGCCAAGCAACTGGACACGGTCATCGTCACCGGCCGCGCCGGCGTGAAGGAACGCAGCAAGGCCGAAACCAGCTATTCGATCACCGGCATCGACGAGGAGCGGCTGCGCCTGCAGGCGCCCACCAGCGTCACCGAATCCCTGAAGAGCGTGCCAGGCTTCTGGGTCGAGGCCTCCGGCGGCGAGGCCAGCGGCAACGTGCGCGCGCGCGGCGTGCCGGTCGACGGCTTCGGTTCGATCACCCTGCTCGATGACGGCATGCCGGTGCAGCATGATCCCGCGCTGGGCTATCTCAACGGCGACCAGGCGTTCCGCCTGGACGAGACCACCGAGCGCATCGAAGTCGTGCGCGGCGGTCCCTCCTCGATCTTCTACTCCAACGCGCCGGCCGGCGCGGTCAATTACATTCCGCGCCAGCCGGGCGATCGCACCGAGGGCGTGTTCAAGTACACCCTCGGCGACTATGGCCTGCATCGCGGCGACTTCTGGCTCGGCACCCCGATGGGCCAGGACTGGAAGCTGTCGCTGGGCGGCTACTACCGCCAGGACGACGGCGTGCGCGATCCCGGCTTCAAGGCCAACGATGGCGGGCAGGTGCGGCTGAACCTGGTGCGCGCGCTGGACGGCGGCAGCCTGTCCTTCGACGTCAAGCACATGGACGACAAGGTGATGCTGTACCTGGGCATCCCGATGCGCACCACCGGCGGCAAGATCCGGGCGGTGCCGGGCTTCGACGGCAACCGCGGCACCCTGGCCGGGCCGGAAACCGAGCACGTGCGCATGCGCATGGCCGATGGCGGCGTCTACGACTTCGACAATGGCGAGGGCACCCACGTCAAGCGCGACCAGTTCACGGTCAAGTTCGACAAGACCCTGGGCGATTGGCGCTTCGTCGACAGCCTGCGCTACAACGACACCCAGACCCAGCGCAACGGCATGTTCCCGAACGCGCTGCAGAGCGCGCGTTCGTTCCTGACCAACGGCGACAACCTCGCGCTGCTGTCCCGTTATCCGGGCGCGACCGCGTTGCAGTTCCGCTACGTCACCAGTCCCGGGCAGGTCTACGACACTTCCAACCAGAACGGCAACGGCCTGGTCGTCATCGGCGGCCTGCGCGGCATCACCGCGCCGGTCAAGGAGTTGATGAACGACGCGCGCGTATCGCGCCGTTTCGAGTTCGGCAGCCAGTCCCACGATCTGACCTTCGGCTACTACTACGCCAAGGTGGACCAGGATTTCGACCGCTATTCCTCCACCGTCCTGCTCGACGCGCGCGACAACGCCCGCCTGCTGGACCTGGTGGCGGTGGACGCCAGCGGCAACCCGGTGGCCACGATCAGCGACCACGGCGTCTGGCGTTACGGCTACGAATGGGAAAACGCCAGCGGCCGCTCGCAGACCCACGCGTTCTACCTGGCCGACGAATGGCAGGTCAACGACCAGCTGCGCATCGACGGCGGCGTGCGCTGGGAGAAGGTCAACGTGGAAGGCTGGGTGGAAGGGCGCGTGCAGCCGAATCTCACCAGCGGCGGTCCAATCACCGACAGCCAGATGTGGATCGGCAATGATCGCTATTCGACCTACGACCGCGATTTCGACAAGGTCGGCTGGACGCTGGGCGGCAACTGGCAGTTCGACGAATACTCCGGCCTGTTCGCGCGCTGGACCTCGACCTTCCGCCTGCCGAACCTGGGATCGTTCATCACCAACGCCACCGCCAAGCCGGTGATCCAGACCATGGACCTGGGCGAGATCGGCTACAAGTTCACCCACCAGCGCTTCGACCTGTTCGCCACCGCCTTCTTCACCAAGTACGACAACGTCGGCTACAGCAACTACGTGTTCGATCCGAACAGCGGTGCGTCGACCCGGCAGGAACTGTTCGCCAACACCCGTACCCTCGGCCTGGAACTGGAAGCGGCCTACTATCCGGTCGACTGGTTCGACGTGTCGATGACCGCGACCGTGCAGGATCCCGAATATCGCGGCCTGCGCTATACCGAAGTGGTGGCCGGCCAGCCGGTGCTGCGCGACTTCGTCGGCAACCAGCTGATCCGGGTGCCGAAGAACAGCCTGCGGGTGGTACCGGGCTTCAACCTGCTGGGCGGCAAGCTGCGCCTGCAGGCGTCCTACGAACGCCAGGGCGAGCGCTACGTGGATACCGCCAACAGCGTGCGCCTGCCGTCGTATGACGTGATCAATCTCAGTGGCCACTACGCCTTCGACGATCGCTGGTCGCTGTATGCCTACGTCGACAACCTGGACAACTCGCTGGGACTGACCGAGGGCAATCCGCGCGCGGGCGAGGTGTCCAGCGGCGACGCCGGCGCCAACACCTTCATCGCGCGTCCGCTGCTGGGACGCTCGTATCGCATGGCGTTGATGTACCGCTTCTGATGACCGCGGCGCGGGCCCGGTCGATGCCGGGCCCGCGCATGCCTAGGGGAAACCGCATGAAAACCATTCTGTCGGCCTTGCTGGCGTGCATCCTTTGTGTCGTTGCGCCCGCCATGCGCGCGAACGAACATCCGGACCAGGTGCTGGAAGGCGCCATCCAGGGCGGCGATCACCAGAGCTACCGCCTGCTGCCGTTCGACGTGCCGGCGGGAACCCGGCGCATCACGGTGGAGTTCGAATACAGCGGGCGCGAACACAAGACCACGGTGGATCTCGGCCTGCTGGGACCCGACGGCTTCCGTGGCCAGGAAGGATTCCGTGGCTGGAGCGGCGGCAACAAGAAGCGCTTCACCGTGGCGGCGACCGATGCCACGCCGTCCTACCTGCCGGGTCCGATCACGCCCGGACGCTGGTCGCTGCTGCTGGGATTTCCCAATGTCCGCGCCGACGCGCGCGATCGCTATGTCGCGCGCATCTGGTTCGATGACGCGCGGCACGATGCGCCATTGCGGCCGGAAGCAGGCTGGTATCGCGGTGATCTGCACATGCACGACGCGCACAGCGATGGCGGCTGTGCCAGCCAGGCGGGCACGCGCGTGCCGTGCCCGCTGTTCCTGACCGCGCAGGAAGCCACGCGGCGCGGGCTGGATTTCATCGCCATCACCGATCACAACACGATGTCGCAGGCCAATGGACTGCGCGAGCTGCAGCCTTACTTCGATCGCCTGTTGCTGATGCCCGGACGCGAAATCACCACCTTCAGCGGCCACGCCAACTGGATCGGCAGCATCGAACCGCTGGATTTCCGGGTGGGCTCGCGGGAGGTTCCGGACTGGAACGCGGTGCTGGCGCAGATCCGGGGGCAGGGCATCGTGTCGATCAACCACCCGGTCCGGCCTTCGGGCGAGGCGTGCATGGGGTGTGGCTGGAGCGCGCCGGCAACGACGGACCTGTCGCGGATACAGGCGGTGGAAGTGGTCAATGGCGCCGACGCCGACAGCGAGTGGTCGGGCATCCCGTTCTGGGAAAGGCGGCTGTCAGCCGGACATCGATTGACCGCCATCGGCGGCAGCGACAACCACGACGCCCTGCGCGTGACCACCGATGCCGGTGGCGCGGCGCTGGGCGCGCCGACCACGGTGGTCCACGCCGACGCGCTGTCGATGCCGGCGATCCTGGAGGGTATCCGCAGGGGGCGGGTATTCGTCGATGTCCAGGGCAGCGGCGATCGCGCGCTGGCCTGGGAAGGGGTGTCCGGCCAGGCGCGCGCGGTGATGGGGCAGTCGTTGCCGGTGGCGGCCGGCGGCGAAGCGAGCTTCACCCTAGTCGCGACCGCGGTCGGTGGCGCGACCGCGGAGTTGATTGTCGATGGCCAGGTCGTGGAGCGCCGCGGGATTCCGGCGGGCGGCCAGGCGCAGACCCTGCGGTTCGGCTGGCGCGGCGACGGCGGCCGGCACTGGGCCAGGGCCAACGTGCGCGGCGCCGATGGCCGGCTGTGGTTGCTCGGCAACCCGATCTACATCGAGCCGCCGGCGGACTGAGGCGGGAAAGCGGCGGCGCTCAGCCGCCGCCCAGCGCGTGGACGATCTCGATGCGATCGCCGGGTGCCAACTGGCGGGTCGGGTGCAGGCCGCGGGGCACGATTTCGCCGTTGACCTCCACCGCGACCCGGCGTTCGGCCAGGCCTTCGGACTGCAGCAGGCCGGTGATGGTGAGGGCGGGTTCGATGTGGCGGGATTCGCCGTTCAATACGATGTCCATGCGCCCATTGTCGCCTTCCCGCCCGGCGGGCGCACGCGCGGTTTGCCGCATTGCAGCGTGAACGGCCCCGGGCTTGGTGGAACGATAATCCCATGCGCCGCCGTACGGCCTGCGGGCCGCGTCGCATCACGACCATAACGACAGCACCCTCATTGCCCCGGGAGAACACCATGAAACCGACCCAACGGCCGCTGCGCCGCCTGCTGGCATTGGCGCTTGCCGCCGCCGCCGCACCGGCGTTCGCGCAGAGCAGCCCCTTCTCGCAGACCATCTTCTTCGGCGACAGCCTGACCGACAGCGGCCATTTCCGGCCGACCCTGGTCCAGCTCAATCCGGGCGCCGCGGTCGCCGGCCGCTTCACCACCAATCCGGGTTTCGTCTGGTCCGAGTTCCTGGCCCAGTACTACGGCACCGGCGCGGTCAGCGCCAACCAGGGCGGCACCAACTACGCGGTGGGCGGTGCGCGCACCGGCACCGATGGCTCGCAGGCCTTCGGCCCGATCACGGTGCCGGTACCGGCGCTGACCACGCAGCTCGGTACCTATCTGGCCGCGACCGGCGGCAAGGCCGATGCGCGCGCGCTGTATACGGTCTGGGGCGGTCCCAATGATCTGTTCGCGGCGGTCGCCAACCCGTCGCAGACCCCGGCCATCATCGGCGCCGCGGTGACCTCGCAGGTCACCGTCGTTGCCGGGCTGAAGCAGGCGGGCGCCGAGTACATCCTGGTGCCGAACATCCCGGATCTGGGCAGGACCCCGGCCTTCCTCGGCAATGCCGGCGCCACCCAACTGGCCGCGACCTACAACGCCGCGCTCTACAACGGCCTGACCGCGCAGGGCCTGCGGGTGATCCCGCTGGACACCTTCAACTTCCTGCGCGAAATCACCGCCGCGCCGGCCCAGTACGGCTTCGTCAACGTGACCACGCCGGCCTGCGGCGCCGTCTCCTCGCTGCTGTGCGTGCCGCAGAACTACGTGGATCCGAATGCCGCCGCCACCTACGCGTTTGCCGACGGCGTGCATCCGTCGATGACCGCGCACCAGATGCTCGGCCAGTACGCGATTTCGGTGCTGGAAGGCCCGCGCCAGCTGGCCGTGCTGCCGTACACCGCTTCGGTGATCGGACGCTCGCGCGCCGACCGCGTCGCCAGCCACATCGATGTGAAGCCGGAAGGCGACGGCGTGCGCTGGTGGGGCGATCTGCGCGGCGATTCGCTGCGCTATGACGAAGGCGATTTCGACGGTATCACCCCGACCGGCACCTTCGGCCTGGACTGGACCCGTGGCGACTTCGTGTTCGGCGGTTTCGCCGGCTTCGGCCGCGGCAAGATGGACTTCGGCGATCGGCGCGGCAGCTTCAAGCAGTCGGACGCCACCCTCGGCGGCTTCGCCGGCTGGTACCAGGACCGCATGTGGATCAACGGCCAGATCAGCTATACGTGGCTGTCGTACGACGTGGATCGCGAGATCCAGTTCGGCCCGGCCACCCGCCGCCACAGCGGTTCGCCGGACGGCAGCAACCTGACCGTGGCGATCAGCGGCGGCTACGACTTCGAGCACGGCAAGCTGCGCCACGGGCCGGTCGCCAGCGTGATCGCCCAGCGGGTCAAGCTGGACGGCTACGCGGAAAGCAACATCAGCTCGACCGCGCTGGCCTATGGCGACCAGGACCTCGACTCGCTGATCGGCAGCGTGGGCTGGAAGGCCAGCATCCAGGCCACCGAGCACACCCGTCCCTACGCGCAGCTGACCTACGATCACGAGTTCGAGGAAGCCGATCGCCAGGTGTTCGCCAGCCTGCAATCGATGCCGGGCGTGATGCCGTACGCGGTGCCGGGCCTGAACTTCGATCGCAATTACGGCACCTTCACCGTCGGCGCCCGCACGCAGGTCTTCGGCCTGGACGCCGACGTCGGCGCGCGGGTCTCCGCCGGCAAGAAGGATGGCCACGACGCGACCGTGTTCGTCAGCCTGGGCGGCGGCTTCTGATCCAGGCGATCGCCTGATGCCTGCCTTGCGGCGCCCCTCGCGGGCGCCGCATTGCATCCGCGCCCCGACAGCGCATAGACTCCTTCCCGTGCGGGTGTAGTTCAATGGTAGAACTGCAGCTTCCCAAGCTGCTAGCGTGGGTTCGATTCCCATCACCCGCTCCAAGATTCAGAACCCCTTTCCAATCAATGCCTTGGAATGGGGTTGGGTGTCCTTATCGTTACACCAGCTCGTAGCGCTGTTACACCTCCAACAAGGCCCGCCAAGCGCGGGCTTTGTCGTTTCCGGGATTTCGGTCTACGCTTCGGACGCCCAACGGGGGGGCGAGGCTGGTGGCGCCATGGATTCGCGCAAGCAAAAGGAAGAGTTCCAGTACGCGTACGTCGCAGCTCTCGCCGCGCACGCCGGTCTCAACCGGGGAGATTTCCGCGTCGATAATGACAGCGTCGACATCACCTTCCAGGGAAAGGGCTACATCGGGAAAGTGCGTAATCCGCAGATTCAGCTCCAGCTGAAGTGCTCTTCGCAGGATCATCGCGTCGAGAACGGGGTGATCAAGTTCCCGCTGAAGATGAAGAACTACAACGATCTTCGTGGTGATGATGTTGTCGTTCCTCGCTACCTCGCTGTCTTGGTGGTCCCTGAGCGCACCGCGCAGTGGGTTGTGCATCACCCTGACTGTGTCGCGCTACACAACCTTTGCTACTGGGTCTCGCTCCGCGATGCCCCCGCATCCAGCAACACGACGGCTGTGACCGTCGACATTCCGCTTTCGCAGCGGCTCACTGCGGACGCACTAAGGGACATGATGCAGGCGGCTAGTCAGCTGGAGGCGTTGTGAGAAACAGCAGGTTCGCTGACGTCACCGTCGAACAGGTCCACACTTACCTTCAGGTAAAGAACTGGATAAGTGAAGGCGCTGTCGGATCGGTTGCGACTGTGTGGCATCGGAATGATTCACGCGATGCTGAGGTTGTCTTGCCACTTTCTCCCGAGGTAAGGGATTATCGTCAGCGGCTAGACGATGCGCTGCGATCTCTCGCGGCGTACGAGGGGCGAGACGTTGCAGACGTCGTGGACGACCTGGTTGGCGCCGCCCTCAACCTGATGTCAGTGCGCGTCGTCGGGCAGGACACTGCAGACGGGAGCATTCCCCTTGAAGACGGTGTCTTGCTGATTCGTAAAGCGAAAGACCTGCTTCAGGCTGCCGCAATGGCGGTTTACTCCAAGCGGCGACAGTTCAGCGGTGCTCCTCCGAAGGAAGCGAAGGAGTACGTCGATTCGCTGTTGCTCGGGCAGACTGAAGTAGGTAGCTACATCATCAAAGTCATCGCCCCGATTGCGCCAATCACCATGGCGCCATCAGACGAGGGGGAGAGTAGCTCGCTTGCGGAACAGGTCGCTCATAGTTTGGTAGTCGGCTTGTCCGCACTGTCGGAGGCCAGTGGGCGCTTTCAGGTGAACAATGATTTGACGGTGTTCGACAGGGCCGTGGCGAAGGGGGTTAGCGCAAACATGTGCGATGCCCTACTTGGCTTCAGTGGCAAGGAGCGTGACCGACGTTTTGAGGTTAAGGTCACCGCCCCATCTGGGCCTATGTTCGTGCGGGATACAACGACTTTCGCATTCGATCCTGCTGACGTTGAAACGCTGGAGGCGGCGTCCAGCTACTACAAGAACGATTACGTGTTGCGCAATCGGGAGATCATTGGTTCCGTCAAGCACCTGCATCGGCCGCAGGTCGACGAGGTCGGCACTGTTACAGTGCAGGCGATAGTGGGAGATAGTGAGCGAAGCGTCCAGATCGAACTCGGACCGGAGGACTACCACGTTGGTGTGCTCGCTCACGACAGAAAGGCGGTCGTTCGGTGTCGTGGTGACGTGCACGTAAAGAGCAGGACTACGCGATTGCTTAACCCGACCGGCTTCCAGATTGTCGAGGTCCCCGACCTGTTTTGACGACTCGCGCAGTATTGAAAAAATTTCTGTGGACTTTGAGAGAACGTTCTTGGCGGCGTCCCCCCCCGGGGGTAGGAGGGAGCTGAGTCCCCGTGTAGGAAAGAATGAACTCAAGTCCCTCTAAGTGAGACTGTAGAAAGACGTAAAGTCCACTTCAGGAACAAACAGTAGTTCTCTCTTCTTGTGTACTGTTAGATCATTACTATCAGTAGAGCCTTAAGTCTGTACTGCCCGTCACTTCGTGACTCATAGTACAAGCAGTCCGCGTCAGGCTGCGTCTCTGCGCCGCGCTATCTCCAAGACCCGATCACGACCAGGTAATTGGGTTTTTTTCGTCCGGTGCGGCGTAGGCCGCTGGGCAGCCTACAGAACGCCGCTGCTCGCACCGAGCGTACAGGCCAGCGTGCCAGTGCTACCCCTGACTCTGGAGGCGTATTGCGTGTGGCGCCTTGCCATGATCGCGGTAACGCCGAAACATCAGCACGCGAACTTGGAGAGACGGCATTCATTCTTGGAATACCCCGTCAATTCCGAAGGCTTCCAGCTTGTCGGCCGGCCACGACCACATGACCAGCATCCCAGCGTCCAGATCGCGCTGAACATCGGGTGGGGGATTGGTCAGCATGGCCATATCGATGCCGTGGGAATGATAGAACGCCCTGAACGCCTCTTGTTCGGAGCGCAGGTGTTGCTTTGCGGCGTCGGGAATACTCATTGCCGCAATGGTGTCGTCGGGGACAGGGCCGCCGTGAAACAAGAGCAAACCTCCCTTGAGAAGGACCTTGTCCTTGCCTGCTAGAAACAGAAATTGCGCACACGAGGACGCGCAGCGCTCGCCAACCACGACCGAGGCGTTGAGCTTCTCGATTTCGTTGGCGATGTCGATAGCCGACTGAAGTTGACCCCCATCACTTGATAGGACGACGTGGGAAACCTGGTCACCCACGTTGGCAAGCTCGTTGAGCTTCTTGCGGACTGCGCTGGCGAGCGATCCGTTGATATTGCCGACGATGCACAGCGAGTGCGTTTCCTGCGAGTAGGTAACGTGTGCCAGAAGCGGATTGGTGCTGGCCGATTCAGCCTTGCAAGCCGTAAAAGCCGCCCTGGCTTCGACGAACCGGGCCTCATCCCTCGGTTCGCTCGCGGTTTGCGTGCCAATGAACAACAACAGTGTACTCAGGTATCGAATGATGATGGCTGCGGTCATTGCGGTTTCTCGGAAAAGAGAACGCGCGGGGACGGACTTCTACCCCCGCGCGACCTTCCAGCAGTCGAACTCAATCGCTCTTGCAGGTGGCCTTGACCGTATTGCCAGAGGTCGTCGTTTCCAGCGAGGTGCCGGCCGGACAGGAGCAGACGGTCGTATAGACGGTGGCCGAGACCCCGTTTGAACCCGTGATCGTGGCGGACATGACCGTGCAGGTAGGGGCGGTATCGCCGCCGGCGACGGAGCGAAGTTCGTTGGGGGAAAGCATGCGCATGGTGTCTTCTCCTGAGACGTTTACTTGGGAATGCACATCACTGTGACCGTTTCCGTCGAAAGAACGGTTACGGTCATCACCGTGTTGGCAGGACAGGTGATGGTGGTAGTGGAGCCGTTGGTTGTTGGTTGGGGTGGCGGGGAGGGCGGGGGAGTGTCTGCACCGCCGGCGATGAGCGCGAGTCGTTCCTTGGGAATCACCTCCATGTCAGCTCTTCTTCTCGACGATTTCGCCTTTCATGCAGGTCACTGACACCTGATTTTCCAGGACGCTCGTGATCGCCAGGGTGCCCGTCGGACATGTCATGGTCGTTGTATTGCCGGAGGTGGTCGTTTGGGGTGGTTGAGTGGTGGGGGTAGATCCAGTACCCCCGGTCACGCGCACCAGCTCGCTTGGCGGAATAAGACGCATCAAACTCTCCTTTTGGATTTGGATGGCCGGTGCCGTTAGCTCGTCAAGATCAAGTGGCCATCACTGCTCGTCCTTGATGCTCCAATGCCAAATGCGTGATTGCGGCATTTGTCGCAATGTATCGGCGTAGAAGTCCGTCGTCCTGATGCCCGGTGTTTCAGCACCATGAACGAAGGGCTTCGACGATTTCACGGTTGCAGAGCAATAGAGTCGTGTCAATTAACATTGACGCTGATGAGGCGCACGAACGCTTTGAATAGCCGGCAGCGCCATGCAGGGTAATGGCAGGAGACGGTGATGTAGGGAATTCCCTATATGCGGATGCGGCATCTTCCTGTCCTGCGACGCGTCAAGAAGTAGATGTGGTTGGCGGACGTCTCACGGATGGCGTGCTGGAAACGCACCCGGATAGCTTCACCGAGTTCGACGTCATGCAGTTCAACGTACTCACTGCACCCAGGATGCCTTGGTGCTGCGGACCGGGGAAACCAGGGTTGAATGGACTCAGGCGTCCGAAACCACCACGTTGGCGCGGGTCTGTCGTTGAACAGACTGTGCGGGGCGCGAACCGGTTCGGATTCGCCCGTGCCACACCCTAGAGAAAGGGCATCCACTCGCCGAGTACCCGCTGCCCATCAGGCGAGGTTGACCGGCTCGCACGGCATGCAGCGCTTCCTGCCGTCAGAAGTATTTCTTGAAACTTCCTGCCGCGCTATTCCTCGCAAGTCCAAGGAGTGCGGCACTTGGCAGCGGGATCAGCAAGGGATGCAGTGACACCGGCGGCAAGGTAGATGACCCCACGGCAACACGGCCAGCGGCATCAGGGCGGCCTTCGCGCGGTGGTAGACAAAGCCTGTTTCGCGGCCGGCTCCGAGCTTGCGGATGTCCCGCCGCACCGGGTCGTCAATCGGGCCAACGAAGGAGGCCAGCAGAAACAGCGGTATGGCGCCGCGCGTGAACTGCTCGGACAGTTGGGTGGGTTCGTAGTCGAGCATGCCTTATCGAGGTGCACAGCGCCCCGAGCGGGCTATGGGTGACCATTGGCTCTCAAAGCGGCCCATGTCACCGCCGGATGTGTGTAAATTGTTTTTAAAATCAAATATGTAGGAGCGGGTTGTTGTTCCCGTCACCTGAGCCACCTTTTCTCCCCCCTCCCATGTCACCGGGCCGTTATCCACGATTGCCGGGGGCGTGCGATCCTGTTGCCGTCCCCACGGCATACGCCCCATGAAACTGGCCATCCTTTCGCGCAACAGCAAGCTGTACTCCACCCGGCGCCTGGTCGAAGCGGCACGCGAACGCGGCCACTCGGTGCGCGTGCTGGATCCGTTGCGCTGCTACATGCGCATCGCCTCGCATGGTTTCGCCATGCATTACATGGGCAAGCCCATCGCCGGCTACGCGGCGGTGATTCCACGCATCGGCGCGTCGGTGACGCGTTACGGCACGGCGGTGCTGCGGCAGTTCGAACTGATGGGCAGTTTCAGTCCGAATCCGTCCGACGCCATCCTGCGCGCGCGCGACAAGCTGCGCGCGCACCAGTTGCTGGCGGCGCAGGGCATCGGCCTGCCGATCACCGTGTTCGGCGACAACCCGGACGACACCACCGACCTGCTGTCGATGCTCGGCCCGCCGCCGCACGTCATCAAGCTCAACGAGGGCGCGCAGGGCGCCGGGGTGATGCTGACCGAGAAGCCGTCGGCCTCGCGCAGCGTGGTCGAGGCGCTGCGCGGGCTGTACGCCAACTTCGTGGTCCAGGAATTCATCGGCGAGGCCGAGGGCGCCGACCTGCGCTGCTTCGTGGTGGGCGGACGGGTCATCGCATCCATGCGCCGCCAGGCGCCGGAGGGCGACTTCCGTTCCAACCTGCATCGCGGCGGCACCGCCGAGGCGGCCCCGGCGACCGAGGAGGAGCGGGCGGTCGCAGTGCGGGCCGCGCAGGTGCTGGGCCTGGGGGTGGCCGGGGTCGACCTGATCCGCTCCCACCGCGGTCCGCTGGTGCTGGAGGTCAACTCGACCCCCGGCCTGGAAGGCATCGAGGCGGTCTGCGGCGTGGACGTGGCAGGGGCCATCGTCGACCACCTGGCGGATGGGGCCGCCTGTTCAGGCTGAACCTGCGCCTGAACAGGGCGATTTCACGCAGAATTAACGCGGTCTTTAACGGTTTTTTAGTCGAAATCCGCGTAGCCTTGCCCGACCGATAAGCTCTGCGTCTTCCCTGGATTGGGTTACTTCTGGAAAGCACAGGATTACGGTAATCGGGGCACATCTTGGCCCAGGTCGGCGCCCGCCGGCCTGGGCTTTTTCTTGGCCGGGAGGCGGCGCTGCAAGGCCCGGCACGCTGCACGCGGGCCATGCAGGGAGAATTTGTTAAATTCGGGGTCTCACTTCTGGAACCGCGGCCCGCGCGACGGGTCGAATGGATCCCAACACAGGAACCGCCATGCGTATTCTGGTCATTGAAGACAACAGCGACATCGCCGCCAACCTCGGGGACTACCTGGAGGAACGCGGCCACACCGTGGATTTCGCCGCCGACGGCGTCACCGGCCTGCACCTGGCCGTGGTCCACGAATTCGACGCCATCGTGCTGGACTTGAACCTGCCGGGCATGGACGGCCTGGAAGTCTGCCGCAAGCTGCGCAACGAAGCGCGCAAGCAGACCCCGGTGCTGATGCTCACCGCGCGCGATTCACTGGACAACAAACTGGCCGGCTTCGACTCCGGCGCCGACGACTACCTGATCAAGCCGTTCGCCCTGCAGGAGGTGGAAGTCCGCCTCAACGCGCTGTCGCGGCGCGGCAAGGGCGTGCAGACCCGGGTGCTGGAAGTCGGCGACCTGGAATACAACCTGGACACCCTGGAAGTGCGCCGGCAGGGCAAGCTGCTGCAGCTCAACCCGACCGCGCTGAAGATCCTGCAGGCGTTGATGGAAGCCTCCCCGGCGGTGGTCACCCGCCAGGAACTGGAGACCCGCGTCTGGGGCGAGGAACTGCCGGATTCGGATTCCCTGCGCGTGCACATCCATGGCCTGCGCGCGGTGGTCGACAAGCCCTTCGAGACCCCGCTGATCCAGACCCGTCACGGCATCGGCTACCGGATCGCCGCGCCCGATGGCAACGGCTGAGCGGCGGCAACCGGCCGCCCGGCGCGCGGCCAAGTTCCGCCACCGGCTGCGCACCCGCATCATCCTCTCGTTCTTCCTGCTGGGCACGGGCCTGACGGGCCTGTTTGCCTACTTGACCGACGTGACGCGCCAGCGCGTGGAAAACGAGCTGGTCGAAGACGTGATGAATCAGAACATCGATAAGTCATGGCAGCTATACCAGCTGAACCCGGACAACGTAGTGCTGCCAGTGCAGCAGATGCGTGCCCGCATCGTCAGGCCCGACGGATTCGAGCGCCTGCGCGCCGACCAGCCCGACTGGTACGACTTCAAGGACGGCATCCACAACCTCAGCGGCATCGACGAAAACGGGCAGCCGTATTCGTACAAGCTGGCGGTGCGCAAGACGCCCGAGGCATGGTTCTTCCTGGCTTACGACATGACACAGTCGCGCAAGGGCGAAATGCAGCTCAAGCGATGGTTGTATCTGTCGGTCATACTGTTCGGCGCGCTTTCGCTGATCATCGGCTGGTGGTCCGCTTCCCGCGTGATGAGTCCAGTGTCGAGCCTGGCGCGACGGCTGCGCGCCTACAAGGGCAGCAGTGATCCCAAGCCGCTGGCCCCGCATTTCCCGGAAGACGAGGTGGGTGAACTGGCCAAGGCGCTGGACGACTACTCCGACCGCCTGACCGAAGTGGTCCAGCGCGATCGTGAGTTCAATGCCGATGTTAGCCACGAACTACGCACCCCGCTGGCGGTCATCCGTGGTTCGGTCGAACTGATGCTGTCCCGCCAGGATCTGGACGAGAAGACTCGTACCCGCATCCAGCGCATCCAACGTGCGGAACAGCAATGCACCGATCTGATCAGTGCGCTGCTGCTTCTTTCGCGCAGCGAACGTGGACACGGCAACACTGACGTTGGTCGGGTCGCTGAGCAATTGCTGGATGCACATCGGGCTCAGCTTGGCGGGAAGAAACTCGAACTTCGCGTGGAAGGCGAAGGTGAGGTGAAGATAGATGCGCCGGAAGCGGCTCTGTCGGTCGCACTTGGAAACCTGATCGGCAATGCGGTCAAGTACACCCCCGATGGCGAGGTGATAGTACGACTGCTGCCGGCCGCGGTCGAAGTGGAGGATTCCGGCCCTGGGCTGAGCAAGGAAGATGCTGCGCGCCTGTTCGAGCGGGGCTATCGAGGCACCCACGCCGGGCACTCGCAGGGTGGTGGTATCGGTTTGTCGATCGTCAGCCGACTGTGCGCGTTGTACGACTGGCAGGTCAGTGTCAGGCCCGGAGATACAAAGGGCGTTGTCGCAAGGTTGGTTTTCTCTCCCACCAAAGATACAGGCGGGGGGGCAGCTGGAAAGGAACAGACGTTAGATTGAGTGGTGTCTGGTCTTTATCTAGGGTGTGTGACACCACTAATTTTGGCTGGCGTTTCCTTGATTTGACGAAACCCGACTCTGTAGTTTCGCAGGTGCACTGAACCCATGTGCACTTTCCTAACTATGGAGAATCCCATGATCGGTATTCACAACATTGTTCGTTCAATTTTATTGATATCGATGTTGTTTGTTGGTTTAGGTCTGCAAAGTGGTCTGCTCAACCTCGCGGTGGCTTCAGAGCCAGAGGTGATGGAAATTCCCGATATCCAGGAAGACCGGAGTGGCGAGGAAAATTGCTCGCCCCTCTCGACCTCAGTGGATTCTGACGACGCCTTGTATGCCGGTGGAAAGGGACCTTTGCGGGACAAGGATGATCCGGATTGCATGTGTGTCCCCCTTCCGGGTTGCGCAGACGACCCGGTGTGTCCGTGTGTTCGTTATTGTCAGTGGATCTAGTTGGATTTGAGCGGGCCAGTTGAGCAAGCTGGCCCGCTTACAAAGTGATCCAGAAACAGTTATAGGCACGCCGCAGCCCGAACACGGTTCGAGAAGGCGTGGCGCTGTTCTTCAGGGTCTGCTCCAGGCGCAGGCCGACCGGTCGCTGCGGCGTGGTCTGCGGGTAGTAGCCGTCGAGGTTGGCATCCACCACGCTGCCGTCCTCGGCCAGCACCGGCGCGGTGGGACGGATCGGGACGATGTCGATCAGCGGTCGCTGCACGACCGCTTCCAGTTGGTCCAGGATCCGGTTGGCGGAGGCGTCGGAAATGCCGCTCCATTGATAGATGCCGGCCAGGCGGTTGACGTCGTGGGCGTCGACCGCCGCGGTGATCTGGGAGACCAGATCGCTGAGGGTCCGCGAACAGGTGCCGCGGTACAGACCCGAGGAACCGCGCACGGAACTGGATGCGGGATCGGGCAGGCGGTCCATCGCGCCGATGTCCTCGCAGCGCTTGTCGGTGTAGACGGTCTCGCCGCTCATGGTGGTGCAGCGCTGCACCGGATCCTGCGCCTGCGCGCGCGGGATTCCACCGGACCAGGCCAGGCAGGCGGCGAACAGCATCAGGACGGGGAATCGCATCGCGCCAGCCTACCGGCCGGCGCGTGATCCGCCAATGCTTCCAGCCGTCACTTGGTCGTGACGGGAGCGCCGCGCCGTCGGCGTGCGGCTTCAGCGGCCCAGGCGGCTCAGCACGGCCTGGGTCGGCTTGGCCAGGTTGAGCGTATAGAAGTGCAGCGACGGCGCGCCGCCGGCGACGAGCTGATCGCACAGGCGCGCGACCACGTCGGCACCGAATTCGCGAATGCTGTCCGCGTCATCGCCGTAGGCCTGCATGCGCTTGCTGATCCAGCGTGGAATCTCGGCGCCGCAGGCTTCGGAGAAGCGCTTGAGCTGGGAGAAATTGGAGATCGGCATGATGCCGGGCACGATCGGGATGGTCACGCCGATCCTGCGCGCCGCGTCGACGAAGTGGAAATAGGCGTCGGCGTTGTAGAAATACTGGGTGATGGCGCCGTCGGCGCCGGCATCGACCTTGGCCTTGAAGTACTTCAGATCGGTCAGCGCGTCGTCGGACTGCGGATGCGTCTCGGGATAGGCGCCGACTTCGATGTGGAAGCTGTCGCCATGCTCGGCGCGGATGAACGCGATCAGTTCGGAGGCGTAGCGCAGGTCGCCCGGATGGCCCATGCCCGAGGGCAGGTCGCCGCGCAGGGCGACGATGCGCTTGCAGCCGATGGCGCGATACAGCTTGAGCAGCTCGCGGATCTCCTCGCGGCTGCCGCCCACGCAGGACAGGTGCGGCGCGGCGGAGAAGCCGTGCTTCTGGTTGAGATGGCGGACCGTCTCGGAGGTATAGCTCAGGGTCGAACCGCCGGCACCGAAGGTGCAGGAGACGTACTCCGGCGCGTAGTCCTTCAGCTTCTCGGCGGTGCGGTCGAGCTGGGCGCGCTGTTCGTCGGTCTTGGGGGGGTAGAACTCGAAACTCAGGGCGGTCATGGGCGGTGCGGGCGACGGGAATGCCGGCATTATATCTCTCCATCAAGATGGATATGCAAACGACGGCCGGAATCGGGAACGGCCACGCGCTACCCTGTGCGGGTTCCTTCACCACGCCCGTCCATGTCCATCGTCCTGACGCCCTTCGCCCGTACCCGCCTGTTTCCCCGGGAAATCCGCCGCAACACCCTCCAGGACTGCACGCCCGAACAGTTCGAACGCCATCTCAACGCGCATGCGCCGTTGAAGGTGCTGGAGGGCTACGCGCCGTTCTGCAAGCTGCACGTGCACGAGAACTGGACTTCCACCCGCTGCCTCACGGTGCCGATCACCGACGCCAACCGCCACCAGCTGCGTTCGGCCTACGAGGCCCGCACGCGCGAGGAGCTGCCGGTGCTGGTGCGCTGGTTCGAGGGCGTGGAGCCGCCGGTGGCCCGCTACCTGGTGGTAATCCTGTACAGCCGCGAGCAGCTGGCGCGCGAAGGCAGTCCCATCGAAGCCGACTGGGGCGTGGTCGGCTGCCTGTACACCACCGAGCCGGAGGAGCTTCCGATGGCGCCCATCACCATGATGCGCAATGCGCTGGGAGTGGAGGAGGGTGGTTCCGGCACGCCGCTGGACCGCGAGGCCTATCGGCGCGCGGTGGCGTTCTGGGAGAACAACGCCAACTGGCGGCCCTGAGCAGGGTGCCCTTCCCGTCGGCGGGAGGGGCGACGCGTCAGCGCGCCCGCCCGAGGCGGGCGACGTGGGCGCCGGTCAGCCGCACCAGCTCATCCGGCGCCAGTTCCACTTCCAGCCCGCGGCGCCCGGCGCTGACGTGGATCGCGGGCAGGGCGCGCGCGCTGGCGTCCAGGAAGGTGCGCAGGCGCTTCTTCTGCCCCAGCGGGCTGATGCCGCCGACCAGGTAGCCGGTGGCGCGTTGCGCGGCGTCCACCGCGGCCATGTCGCAGCGGCGACAACCGGCGGCTTCGGCCAGCGCCTTGAGATCGAGCTGGCCGGCGACCGGCACGATGGCGACCAGCAGTTCGCGGGATTCGGTGGCGGCCAGCAGGGTCTTGAACACGCGTGCCGGGTCCAGGCCCAGCTTTTCCGCGGCCTCGTCGCCGTAGGAGCCGCTGTCGCGGTCATGCGCGTAGGCGTGCACCGTGTGGGCGACGCGTTCGCGCTTGAGCAGTTCGATGGCGGGCGTCATGGCGGAAGGGGGGCGGTGGCGGTGATGACAGGCATCCTGGCTGTCTCCCCGCGCGCGGTCTTGAACCGGATTGCTGGGCCAGACGACAACGGGCGCCCGAAGGCGCCCGTTGCGAGGTACAGCGGATCGGACGAGCCGATCAGTAGCGGTAGTGATCCGGCTTGTACGGACCTTCCACCGGAACGCCGAGGTAGTCGGCCTGGTCCTGGGTCAGCTTGGTCAGCTTGACGCCGATCTTCTCCAGGTGCAGGCGGGCCACTTCCTCGTCCAGGTGCTTGGGCAGGCGGTAGACGGTCTTCTCGTAGCTGTCCTTGTTCGCCCACAGGTCGATCTGGGCCAGGGTCTGGTTGGCGAACGAGTTGGACATCACGAAGCTCGGGTGGCCGGTGGCGCAGCCCAGGTTGACCAGGCGGCCTTCGGCCAGCAGGAAGATCGCGTTGCCGTTGGGGAACACGTACTTGTCGACCTGCGGCTTGATGTTGACCTTCTGCACGCCCGGGAAGTTGACCAGCGCATCGACCTGGATCTCGTTGTCGAAGTGGCCGATGTTGCAGACGATGGCCTGGTCCTTCATCGCCTTCATGTGATCGATGGTGATGATGTCCTTGTTGCCGGTCGTGGTCACGTAGATGTCGGCCGTGCCCAGGGTGTCCTCGAGGGTGTTGACCTCGAAGCCTTCCATTGCCGCCTGCAGCGCGCAGATCGGATCGATCTCGGTGACGACCACGCGGGCGCCGTAGGCGCGCAGCGAGTGCGCCGAACCCTTGCCGACGTCGCCGTAACCGCAGACGACGGCGACCTTGCCGGCGAGCATCACGTCCATCGCGCGCTTCAGGCCGTCGGCCAGCGACTCGCGGCAGCCGTACAGGTTGTCGAACTTGGACTTGGTCACCGAGTCGTTGACGTTGATCGCCGGGACCAGCAGGGTGCCGGCTTCGGCCAGCTGGTACAGGCGGTGCACGCCGGTGGTGGTTTCCTCGGACACGCCCTTCCAGGCCTTGACCACGTCGGTCCAGTAGCCCGGACGCTCCTTGTGGACGCGCTTGAGCAGGTTCTTGATCACCTGTTCCTCATGGCTGGAAGAGGCGGTGTTGACCCAGTCCGAACCGTTTTCCAGTTCATAGCCCTTGTGGATCAGCAGGGTGACGTCGCCGCCGTCGTCGACGACCAGTTCCGGACCCTGCTTGCCGCCGCCGAAGCTCAGCGCGTCGAGCGTGCAGTCCCAGTATTCCTCCAGGCTCTCGCCCTTCCATGCGAACACGGGGGTGCCGGTGGCGGCGATCGCCGCGGCGGCGTGATCCTGGGTGGAGAAAATGTTGCACGAGGCCCAGCGCACGTCGGCGCCCAGGTCGACCAGCGTTTCGATCAGCACGGCGGTCTGGATGGTCATGTGCAGCGAACCGGTCACCCGCACGCCCTTGAGCGGCTTGGCGGCGGCGTGCTTGCGGCGGATGGACATCAGGCCCGGCATCTCGTGCTCGGCGATGTCGATTTCCTTGCGGCCCCAGTCGGCCAGGGAAATGTCGGCGACCTTGTAGTCACCCTCGGTGGAAAACTGGCGTACGGCGTTCATGCGTTGCTCCGGTTAGTGGGCGAGCCTGGGCTCGCATTCTCGACCGGGCGCCGTTACAGAAAAGTCCTGCCGAGCCTGGCCGCGTGCACTTCCCTGGAAGTCGTCACGGTCGCAGCGCCCCTCGGCGAGGGTGGCCATTATATCGGTTGTTCCGGATGGAGCGATGGATGGGCCGGGGCATGACCGACGGCCGTGGCCGGGCCCCGCGCGCCGTTGTTAAGCTCGGATGAATCCCCGCCAACGAGAGTCCCGCATGACCCCCATGCCCCGTATCGCCGCCCTGGCCTTGGCGGTCGGCCTGCTGGCCCCGGCCGCCTTCGCGCGCACGCCGGCGTCGGCGCCGCCCGCCAGCGCCGACGCCGGCTACCAGTTGCCGCCGCCGGCCCTGCGCGCCATCGTCGATGCGCCCCGCCGCCCCGACGTTTCGGTCAGCCCGCGCCGCGATCTGCTGGCGTTGATGCAGGTCCCCGCGCTGCCCGGCATCGACGTCGTCGCCCAGCCGGAACTGAAGCTGGCCGGCCTGCGCATCCATCCGCGCAGCCATTCGGCCAGCCGGTTTTCCTTCGGCAGTGATTTCTGGCTGCAGGAAATCGCCTCCGGCAATGAACTGCGCATCCAGGGGTTGCCGCAGCCGCTGTCGATGGTCGGTTTCCGCTGGTCGCCGGATCAGCGTTACATCGCGTTCAATCGCATCGATCCGCAGTCCGCCGCCAACGAGTTGTGGCTGATCGACGTGGCGGCGCGCAGCGCCCGGCGCCTGACCGATCGCGCGCTCAACACGGTGGTGGGACGCGGCTATGCGTGGCTGGGTGACAGCGGCCGGCTGCTGGTGCAGTTGCAGCCGCAGGGACAGGGCGAGCCGCCGGAGCGCAGCCCGGTGCCGTCCGGCCCCAACGTGCAGCAGACCCAGGCCGGTGGCGGCGTGGTGCAGATCCGCACCTACCAGGACATGCTCCGCAACGAAGGCGACGCGCGCCTGCTGGAGTACCAGCTGCGCTCGCAACCCGCGTTGATCGACCTGACCGGCGCGGTGAAGCCGCTGGGCAATCCCGATCTGAACCTGTCGCTGTCGGCTTCGCCGGATGGCCGCTACATCCTGCGCCGTCGCATCGAGCGCCCGTTCTCCTACCTGGTGCCGGTGAGTTCATTCCCCACCCGCATCGAGGTCCTGGACATGCAGGGGCAACTGGTCCACGAAGTGGCGAAACTGCCGCTGATCGAAGGCCTGCCGCCCGGCAATGACGCGGTGCCCGCCGGCGTGCGCGACATCCACTGGCGCGCCGACGCCGATGCCACCCTGGTCTGGGCCGAGGCCCAGGACGGCGGCGATCCGTCGCGCGACGCCGCTATCCGCGACGCGGTGATGATGCAGGCCGCGCCGTTCGAGCGGCCGCCGGTGACCCTGGCGCGGCTGGGCATGCGCCTGGTCGACATCCAGTGGGGCGATGGCCAGCTGGCGCTGATCAGCGAGGCGTGGTGGAAGAACCGCCGGATCCGCGAATGGCGGATCGCGCCGGACGATGCGGCGCAGGCGCCCAAACTGATCCGCGAGGGTTCCTACGAGGACCGCTACCAGGATCCCGGCCAACCGGTGCTCGCGCAGGACGCACGCGGCGAAATGCGCCTGATGATGGCCGCCGATGGCCACAGCATCTTCCGCATCGGCGATGGCGCGTCGCCGGAAGGAGATCGGCCCTTCCTGGACAAGGTCGATCTCGACAAGGGCGATGCGGAAGGCGGCAGGACCCGCCTGTTCCATTCGCAGGCGCCGTACTACGCCGCCCCGGTGGCGCCACTGGACGCCGATGGCAAGCGCCTGCTGATCACCCGCGAATCGCCGGACGAGCCGACCAACCTGTTCGTCAGCGAAGGCGAGGCCGCGCCGCGCGCGCTGACCCGCTTCCCGCATCCCACGCCGCAGCTGAAGGGCGTGAAGAAGCAGCAGGTCCGCTACAAGCGCAAGGATGGCGTGGATCTCACCGCCACCCTGTACCTGCCGCCGAACCATGATCCCAAGCGCGATGGCCGCCTGCCGATGCTGATGTGGGCGTATCCGGCCGAGTTCAAATCCGCCGAGGCCGCCGGCCAGGTCACCGATTCGCCCTATCGTTTCAACGCGGTCAGCTACTGGGGACCGCAGGCATTCCTGGCGATGGGCTACGCGGTGTGGGACGACTTCTCCGTGCCGATCGTGGGCGAGGGCGACAAGGAACCCAACGACACCTACGTGCCGCAGCTGGTCGCCAGCGCCGAGGCGGCGGTGGACGAGGCGGTGCGCCTGGGCGTGGCCGATCGCGATCGCATCGCCGTCGGCGGGCATTCCTACGGCGCGTTCATGACCGCCAACCTGCTCGCGCACACCCGCCTGTTCAAGGCCGGCATCGCCCGCAGCGGCGCCTACAACCGGACGCTCACGCCGTTCGGCTTCCAGGCCGAGGAGCGCAATTTCTGGCAGGCGTCGGAGGTGTACGAAACGATGTCGCCGTTCAACCACGCCGACCGGATCAAGGACGCACTGCTGCTGATCCATGGCGAGCAGGACAACAACTCCGGCACCTTCCCGATCCAGAGCGAGCGCATGTACGCGGCGATCAAGGGACTGGGCGGCACCGCGCGGCTGGTGATGCTGCCCAACGAATCGCACGGCTACCGCGCGCGCGAATCGATCCTGCAGATGCTGGCCGAATCCAACGCCTGGCTCGACCGCTACGTGAAGCAGGCGCCGGAGGCGCCCAAGCGCTGACCCATAGCAGACCGGAGCCGGACCAATTGCGGTCCGGTTCGCCTGTCCCGCGGGACATCGCGGGACAGGCGTGCGGCGGTGCAGCAAACGGCGGCCGAATTGGGGTAGTGTTGGGGACTCACCCCCGCCGTCCGGTCCGCCGCCTCGATGAATTCGCCCCGCAGTCTCGAGTTCGCTCCCCCCGATGTACCGCTTCGCGAAGACGTGCGCCGGCTCGGCGCGCTGGTCGGCGACATGCTGGCCGAACAGGTCTCGCCCGCGTTCCTGGATGAAGTCGAACGCGTGCGCACCACCGCCATCGCGCGCCGCCAGAGCGATGCGCCGCCGCAGTCGCTGGCGGGATTGCTGGCCGGGCTGAAGCCTTCGCACGCCGAAGGGCTGATCCGCGCGTTCAGCGCATACTTCCAGGTGGTCAACATCGCCGAGCGCGTGCATCGCATCCGCCGTCGCCGCGACTACCAGCGCACCGACAGCAGCAAGCCGCAACCGGAAGGCCTGCAGGACGTGTTGCAGCGGCTGCGCGCGCAGGGCGTGGGCGTCGACGAGCTGGCGCAGTGGCTGCCGCGCGTCGACATCGAACCGGTGTTCACCGCGCATCCCACCGAAGCGGTGCGGCGCGCGCTGCTGGAGAAAGAACAACTGATGGTCGCCAGCCTGGTCAACGGGCTGGATGGCACGCGCACGCCCGGCGAACAGGCCACCGACACCGCGCGCTTCCGGATGGCGCTGACCTCGGCCTGGCAGACCGCCGATTCCTCGCCGGTGCGCCCCGGCGTGGAGGACGAGCGCGAGCATGTCGGCTTCTACCTGATCGAAGTGTTGTACCGGGTGATGCCGGTGCTGTACGAAACGCTGGAAAACGCCATTACCCAGGTGTATGGCGAACAATCCGCCATCACCCGCCACCTGCCACGGCTGCTGCGCTTCGGCACCTGGGTGGGCGGTGACATGGACGGCAATCCGAACGTCGACGCCGGCACGATCACCGCGACCCTCAACGCGCAGCGCGCGCTGATCCTGCGCCGCTACATCAAGGAACTGCGCCAGCTCACCACGCTGCTCAGCCAGTCGACCTCGCTGGTCGGTGTGTCACCGGAAGTGACCGCGCGCGTGGACGCGTATCGCGAACTGCTGCCGCAGGCCGCGGCGCAGTCCCGCCCCCGCCACGGCGACATGCCGTATCGCCTGTTCAACGACCTGATGCGGGCGCGCCTGCAGGCGACCCTGGAGGATCGTCCGCAGGGGTATGCCGGCCCGGATGAACTCGCCGACGATGTCGATCTGATCCTGCGCAGCCTGGAAGCCAATCGCGGCATCCATGCCGGCTGGTTCGCGGTGCGCCGGCTGGCCTGGCGCATCCGCAGCTTCGGTTTCCACCTGGCCCGCCTGGACGTGCGCCAGGAATCCAGTGTCCATGCGCGCGCGGTCGCGGCCGCGCTGGGTGATGCGGCATGGGAATCACGCGATGCGGTCGAGCGCGGTGCGTTGCTGGCGCCCTATGCCAGCGGCGAACGGCGGCTGCCGGCGTCGGAGGAAGAAGGCAATCCGCGCCTGGACGCGGTGTTCGCGGCCTTGGGCGATGCGCGCCACCGGCACGGCACCGACGCACTGGGTGCCTACATCATCAGCATGGCGCACAACCGCGCCGACGTGCTCACCGTGCTGGCGCTGGCGCGCCGCGGCGGACTGGTCGACGCGGACGGGCACGTGCCGCTGGATATCGCGCCGCTGTTCGAGACGGTGGACGATCTGCGCCACGGTCCCGACACCCTGCGCGATCTGATGGCCGATCCGGTGTACCGCGCGCACCTGGCCGCGCGCGGCAACGTGCAGATGGTGATGCTGGGCTATTCCGACAGCGGCAAGGACGGCGGCATCGCCGCTTCGCGCTGGGGCTTGCAGCGCGGGCAGGTGGAACTGCTGCAGACCGCCAATGAACTCGGCATCAAGCTGACCTTCTTCCACGGCCGCGGCGGTTCGATCAGCCGTGGCGGCGGCAAGACCACCCGCGCGGTCGATGCCTCGCCGCGCGGCAGCGTCGACGGGCGCCTGCGGGTCACCGAGCAGGGCGAGGTCATCCACCGCAAGTACGGCATCCGCGCGCTGGCGTTGCGTTCGCTGGAACAGGCGGTCGGCGCGGTGCTGGCGTCGTCGCTGCGCCCGCGCCCGCAGGAGCCGCGCGAGCCGGCATGGCGCGCGGTCATGGACACGGTGGCCCGCCACAGCAGCGAGGCCTATCGCGATTTCGTCGGTGCGCCGCGCTTCATGGACTACTTCCGCAGCGCCACGCCCATCGACGTGATCGAGCGCATGACCCTGGGCTCGCGGCCGTCGCGCCGGCTCGGCCAGGACGCGGCGCTGGGCAACCTGCGCGCGATTCCGTGGGTGTTCGCTTGGAGCCAGGCGAGGGCGGTGATTCCCGGCTGGTTCGGCGTGGGCAGCGGCCTGCAGGCCGCGGTGGACGCGCACGGCGAGGACGCGGTGCTGGAGATGGCGCGTGACTGGCCGTTCTTCCGCACCTTCCTCGACGACATTTCGATGGTGCTGGCCAAGGGCGATCTGAGCATCGCGGAGATGTTCTCGCGGATGGCCGGCGACCTGCACGGCGAGTTCTTCCCGCGCATCCAGCGCGAGCATGCGCTGACCCTGCGCTGGGTGCTGCGCCTGACCGGCGACGAATGGCTGCTGCAGCATGATCAGCGACTGGCGCTGTCGATCCGCCTGCGCAATCCGTACATCGATCCGATCAGCGTGCTGCAGGCGGACCTGCTGCGGCGCTGGCGCGAGACCGGGCGCGAGGACGAAACCCTGTTGCGGGCGCTGGTGGCCAGCATCAACGGCGTATCGCAGGGCGTGCAGAACACCGGCTGATATCCGCCTGCCGATCCGGATCCGCCGACCCGCCCGAGGGCGGGGCGATCAGCCCTCGTGCCCGCGCTTGGGCCGGTCCAGTTGCAGATCCAGCCAGCGCAGCAGATCCGCGACCACCCGGCTGCGCTCGGCCTCGGCCTCGTTGTAGATCTCGTGGTACAGGCGCAGGTATTCGTGCGCGCGCAGCTTGCGCTGCGGCGCGGCGGCGGCGAACGCGCGCGAACCGGCGGGATCCACCAGATGATCGTCGGCGGCGAACTGCAGCAGGGTCGGCGTCCTCAAATCCGGCGCCCGCGCGATCACCCGGCGGCCACCGCCGAAAATGAAATGCGCCAGGCGCGCGCTGATCCGGGAATGGTTGAGCGGGTCGTTCCGATACTCATGTTCGACATGCGGATCATGCGAGAGGCGATCCGCATCCAGGCCGGTGCGCAGGGTCAGGTCCGGCCACCAGCCGGCCAGGCAGCGTGCCAGGGCGCGCTGGATGCCACCGGCATGGGTGGCCAGCGCCGGCGAGGAAGCAATCAGGCCACGGGGGATCAGGTCTTCGAGCAGGACGGCCTGCATGGCGACCAGGCCGCCCATGCTGTGGCCGAACAGGAACGGCAGGTCACCGCTTTCGGCGGCATAGGCGTTGAACACCGAGACCGTGTCGCGTGGCAGCCGGGTCAATTCGTCCACGCACCCGCGCGCGCCTTCCGAACGGCCGTGCCCGCGATGATCGTAGGCGCGTACCGCGATGCCGGCGGCGTTCAGTTCTTCGGCCAGCCGCGCATAGCGTCCCGAGTGTTCACCCAGCCCGTGCACCAGCAGCAGGCGCGCACGCGGCCGTTGCAACGGCCAGTCCCGCTGGTGCAGGCGCAGACCGTCACGGGTGAGGAAGGGCGAGATCGGGAGAGCGGTCGGCATGGCGCAACATCGCTTGCGCCCGCGCGACGGTCAAGGGGCGCGGGCATGGAACGTAATGCCCGCGACGGCATCAGCCGTCCAGTTCCGCCCAGCGCTGGTAGGCCAGTTCCAGTTCCTGCTGGAGCGCGGCGAGTTGCTCGTTGGCGCGCTGCAGGCTGGCCGGATCCTGCTGGTAGTAGGCGGGGGCGTTCATCGCCTCGGTGCGGCCGGCGATATCGGCCTCCAGCGCCTCGATGCGCGCGGGCAACTGCTCCAGCTCGCGCGCGTCCTTGTAGCTGAGTTTGCGCCGTGCCGGCGCCGGGCTGGCGGCGGGCGAGGGTGCGGCGATGGATGGCTTCGCCGCCGCCGCTGCTACCGCCGCCGGGCGTTGCCGTAGCCAGTCGCTATAGCCGCCGACGTAGTCGCCCAGGCGGCCTTCGCCCTCCAGCACCAGGGTGCTGGTGACCACGTTGTCGAGAAAGTCGCGGTCATGGCTGACCAGCAGCAGCGTGCCCTTGTAGTCGAGCAGCAGCTCTTCCAGCAGTTCCAGCGTTTCCACGTCCAGGTCGTTGGTCGGTTCGTCCATCACCAGCAGGTTGGACGGCTGGGCGAACAGCTTGGCCAGCAACAGGCGGTTGCGCTCGCCGCCGGACAGCCGGGTGATTGGCGCGCGCGCGCGTTCGGGCGAGAACAGGAAATCCTGCAGGTAGCCGATGATGTGCTTGCGGCTGCCGTTGATCTCGACGAAGTCGCGCCCCTCGGCGACGTTCTCCAGCGTGGTCAGCGATTCGTCCAGCTGGCTGCGGTGCTGGTCGAAATAGGCGATCTGCAGGCCGGTGCCCAGCTTGACCTCGCCCCGCTGCGGCGCCAATTCGCCCAGCAGGATCTTCAACAGGGTGGATTTGCCGGCGCCGTTGGGGCCGATGATGCCGACCCGATCGCCACGCATGATGGTGGTGGACACGGCGTCCAGCAGGACGCGCCCGTCGTAGGCCTGCGACACGTCCGTGGCCTCGATGACCTTGCGCCCGGACGCCTGCGCCGCGGCCGCTTCCATCCTGACGTTGCCGGACAGTTCGCGGCGCTGGGCGCGTTCGCGGCGCATCGCCTTGAGCGCGGTGACGCGGCCTTCGTTGCGGGTGCGCCGTGCCTTGATGCCCTGGCGGATCCAGACTTCCTCCTGCGCCAGCAGTTTGTCGAAGCGCGCGTTCTCCTGCGCCTCGGCGTGCAGGCGCTCCTCGCGCCGGCGCAGGTAGTTGTCGTAGTCGCCCGGCCAGCTGGTGAGCTGGCCGCGATCGATTTCGACGATGCGGGTGGCCAGCGAACGCAGGAAGCTGCGATCGTGGGTGACGAACACCAGGCTGCCCTCGAACTGCTTGAGGAAACCCTCCAGCCAGGCGATCGCCTCGATGTCCAGGTGGTTGGTCGGCTCGTCCAGCAGCAGGATGTCGGGTTTGCGCACCAGCGCCTGGGCCAGGAGCACGCGCCGCTTCATGCCACCGGACAGGGCGGCGAAGTCGGCGTCCTCGGGCAATTCCAGCCGGGTCAGCACCTGCTGCACGCGGCGGTCCAGGTCCCAGCCGTGACGGGCCTCGATCTGCGCCTGCGCCTCGCCCAGCGCGGCCATGTCGCCCTCGGCCAGCGCGTGGTGATAGCGCGCCAGCAGCGCGCCCAGATCGCCCAGGCCCTGGGCGACCACGTCGAACACGCTGCCGGCGGTGTCCTGCGGGACCTCCTGGGCCATGCGCGCGACCACCACGCCGCCCTGGATCCGGATTTCGCCGTCGTCGGGCCGGATTTCACCGGCCATCAGCCGCATCAGGGTGGACTTGCCGGCGCCGTTGCGACCAACGATGCAGACGCGCTCGCCGGCTTCGATGGACAGATCGACGTGTTCGAGAAGGAGCGGACCGCCGACGCTGAAGTCGACCCGCTGGAATTGCAGAAGGGACATGCCGCCATTGTACCCGGCCGCCCCGCGCGATCCGCGCGTCGCGGGCGGGGCGGTCCACTTCCATCACGGGGCCGGTCCGCAGCCCGGAACCCGCGGGGTCCTACTGGAACCCGTAGCGGACCACGTGGAAGAAGATCGGCGCGGCGAACACCACCGAGTCCAGGCGATCCAGCATGCCGCCGTGGCCCTCGATCATCTCGCCCCAGTCCTTGGCCCCCAGGCTGCGCTTGACCGCCGACAGCGCCAGCCCGCCGAGGAAGCCGCACAGCATGATGAGCAGCGACAGCAGCCCGGACTGCAACGGCGTGAACGGGGTGATCCACCACAGCGCCGCGCCCACCCCGGCGGCGGACAGGCCGCCGCCGATCAGGCCTTCCACCGTCTTGGACGGACTGACCAGTGGCGCCAGCAGGTGCCGGCCGAACAGTTTGCCGAACACGTACTGCAGCACGTCGCTCAACTGCACCACCAGCAGCAGGTACAGCAGCAGCATCAGGTTCTGGCCCTCGTAGCTGGGGATGCGCAGCAACAGCAGCGCCGGGGCGTGGCTGAGGCAGTACACCGCCAGCATCAGGCCCCACTGGACCTTGGCGCTGCGCGCCAGGAAGTCCTCGGTGTCGCCCGACAACGCCGACACCGCCGGCAACAGCAGGAAGCCATATACCGGAATGCACACCACGAACAGGCCGTACCAGTCGACGCCGATCAACCAGTACTGCAGCGGGATGGCGATGTAGAAGCACAGGCACAGCGCCAGGTGATCGCCGCGCCGGGTCGGGGTGAGGCTGATGAATTCGCGTAGGGCCAGGAACGAGAGCAGGCCGAACAGGATCAGCGTCGCCACCTTGCCGAGCAGGAAGCAGGCCGCCAGCACCGCCGCCATCACCCACCAGGCGCGGATGCGCGCGTTGAGGTTGTCGATGACCGGTCCGGGCCTGCGCAGGTGCAGCAGCCAGCCAATCAGGCTGGCCAGCAGCAGCAGCGCGCCGATGCCGCCCATCACGCCCCAGAACGTCTGCGGCGCGCGCGCGATGGCGGCCTGCAGGAAGCCGCCCACCGGCAGATCGGTCGCGATCAGGGTCATGCCAGCGCCACCACCGCCGCGCGGGCGCGTTCCAGGAAGGCGTCCTTGTCCTCGTCCGGCCGCAGCGCGACCGGTGCGCCGAAGCGCACGCTGCACACCAGCGGCACCGGCACCAGGCTGCCCTTGGGCAGGCAACGCCGCGCGTTGTCCAGGTAGACCGCGATGAGTTCGACCTGCGGATACCGGCGCGCCAGATGGAACAGCCCGGACTTGAACGCCTGCGGATGGATGTCGTGGTTGCGGGTGCCTTCCGGGAACAGGATCAGCGAATCGCCGGCGTCCAGCGCCTGGTACAGCGGTTCCAGCAGATCCTGCTCGGGCCTGCTGCGCTGGCGATCGATCAGCACCGCGTTGAAACCGTGCCGGGCCAGCCAGCGCCGCGGGCCATGGCCCCAGTAGTCGCGCGCGGCGACCGGGCGCGTATGCGCGCGCAGGGGCGGCGGCAACGCGGCCCACAGCGCCACCGTGTCGATGTGGCTGGCGTGGTTGGCGAAATAGATCCGCTGGCGCGGTTCCGGCCGGGATCCCTGCCAGCGCGGATACGCGCCGAAGAACAGATGGGCCAGGCCGGCGAGCAGGCGCGATCCCATCAGGCGTTCCCGCGCAGTCGGGCGGCGATCGCGCGGGTGCGGGTGACGCAGGTCAGCAGCGAGCCGATCGCGATGATCCACGCCGCCGCAGGCAGCACACACGCGGTGTCGATGAGGAAGCGCTCGCCGACGGCGAGCAGGCAGGCCGCGGTCAGCACCGCCATGCGGTGCTGCTTGGCCATCGGCCCGCGGAAATCCTGGGGCAGGCCGAGGCTGCCGCCGGACACGCGCACATAGGCGGTGAGCGCGGCCAGCAACGCGCCCAGCCAGCCCAGCCAGGGCAGGCCGGCGGCGTAGCCCAGGCCGATGATCAGCAGCGAATCGGCGATCCGATCGGGAAATTCGTTGTACAGCGCGCCGGTGGGCGTCTGCTTGCCGCCTTCCATCGCGACCATGCCGTCCAGCAGGTTGCACAACAGGCGCAACTGCACGCACGCGGCGCACAGTAGCAGGCCGGCGGTGGAGGGCGCCCACGCCAGCATTGCCGCGCCGACCGCCGCGAAGAAGATGCTGAGCACCGAGATCTGGTTGGGCGTGACGCTCGAGCGCGCCAGCGCCGCGCTCAGTGCGCGCGCCCAGCCGCTGCCGCGCGCGGCGATCGGTCGTCGTTCGGATGAGTTCCCCATGACGGGAGAATAGACGAAATGCGCGGGACGGGCCGGCCAGAGCGATGTATCCGCGACGTCGCCGGAAAAAGAAAAACCCCGCCGGGGCGGGGTTTTTCGGAGCGCGTCGCGTCGGCGGCCTTACTTCAGGCCGGCATCCTTGCGCAGGGCTTCGGCGCGATCGGTCTTTTCCCACGAGAACGCGGTGGCGGTGTGCTTCTTGCCGGCGCCGTCGACGTAGCTGATCTCGTGCGGCTTGCGGCCGAAGTGGCCGTAGGACGCGGTGGCCTGGTACATCGGATGGATCAGGTCCAGCATCTGGATGATGCCGTACGGACGCAGGTCGAAGTGCTTGCGGATCAGCTTCTCGATCTTGTCGTCGCTGATCTTGCCGGTGCCGAAGGTGGTCACCGAGATCGAGGTCGGCTCGGCCACGCCGATGGCGTAGGAGACCTGCACTTCGCAGCGATCGGCCAGGCCGGCGGCGACCACGTTCTTGGCGACGTAGCGCGCGGCGTAGGCGGCGGAACGATCCACCTTCGACGGATCCTTGCCCGAGAACGCGCCACCACCATGGCGGGCCCAGCCGCCATAGGTGTCGACGATGATCTTGCGGCCGGTCAGGCCACAGTCGCCCACCGGGCCGCCGATGACGAACTTGCCGGTCGGGTTGATGTGGAACTTGGTGCCCTTGTGCAGCCACTTGGCCGGCAGCACCGGCTTGAGGATGGTCTCGCGCACGGCCTCGATCAGATCCTTCTGCTTGACGTCCGGATCGTGCTGGGTCGACAGCACCACCGCGTCGATGGCAACGGCCTTGCCGTTTTCATAGCGCAGGGTGACCTGGCTCTTGGCGTCCGGGCGCAGCCACGGCAGCGGCGAATTCTTCTTCTTGCGCACCTTGGCCTGCTGTTCGACCAGGCGGTGCGACAGGTGGATGGCCGCCGGCATGTAGCTGTCGGTTTCATTGGTGGCGTAGCCGAACATCAGGCCCTGGTCGCCCGCGCCCTGTTCTTCCGGCTTCTTGCGATCCACGCCCTGGTTGATGTCCGGGGACTGCTTGCCGATCAGGTTCAGCACGCCGCAGGTGGCGCCGTCGAAGCCGACGTCGCTGCTGTCGTAGCCGATGTCCAGGATCACCTTGCGGGTCAGCGCTTCCAGATCGATCCACGCGGAGGTGGTGATCTCGCCGGCCACGATGGCCACGCCCGTCTTGACCAGGGTCTCGCAGGCCACGCGGGCGCGCTTGTCCTGGGCCAGGATGGCGTCCAGCACGGCATCGGAAATCTGGTCGGCGACCTTGTCCGGATGGCCCTCGGAGACCGATTCGGACGTGAACAGGTAGTTGGACATCGGGCTTATATCCCTGTATTCGGATGAAAAGATGGGCGCGAATGATACACGCGCCGGGCGGTGCGTGCATTCTGCGCCGTTCAGGATGTTCCTTGCGTTAAGCCGGACAGGCCGGAGGGCGCGTCCAGGGCTGTCATGGAACCGCCACGCCACTGCCATCGGGCTGTCGCGCCGCCGGCGCAGGCTTCGCGGCGAAACCCGCCGTCCCCGGCCGGATCCGAGCGACCATGCGCCCGCTGGAACAGCAGATTGCCGAACGCTATCCCCACTGGTTCCGTGGCCGCCGCGCCGGCCTGACCCGGCCGCTGCTGCGCACCCTGGGCCGCTGGTCGCGGCTGGACCGGGCCTACGCCTTCCTGGCCGAACATGCCCATCTGCGCGACTTCGCCTTCCTGCAGGCGGCCATCGATTTCCTCAACCTGCGTTACACGGTCGAGCCGGCCGAACGCGCGCGGGTGCCAGCGACCGGTCGCCTGCTGATCGTCGCCAACCATCCCTCCGGCGCGCTGGACGCGATGGCGCTGCTGGACTTCGTCGGCGGCATCCGTCGCGACGTGCGGATCGTGGCCAACGACCTGCTGTCCAGCATCGACAATCTGTCCGGGCTGCTGCTGCCGGTGCGCATCCTCGGCGGCCAGCCCCGCCCGGAGAGCATCCGCGCGGTCGAACAGGCGCTGGAGGCGGGGCAGTGCGTGATCGTGTTCCCGGCCGGCGAGGTGTCCCGGCTGGGTCCGCGCGGCATCACCGACACGCGCTGGCGGCGCGGCTTCCTGCGTTTCGCCCGCAGCACCGGTACCCCGGTCCTGCCGATCCGGGTGCAGGCGCGCAATTCTGCCTTCTTCTACGGCGCCTCCGCGCTGTTCAAGCCGGCCGGCACCGCGCTGCTGGCGCGCGAGATGTTCAATCGCAGCCAGCGCCGCATCGCCCTGCGGATCGGCACGCCGATGACCATCGCCGCCAACGAGGACAGCCAGGCCGCACTGCAGCGCGTGCGCCGCGCGCTGTACGCGCTGGGCCGGCGCGAGGCCGCGCGCGCCGAAGCGGCCGTGCCGGAACCGCTGGTGCCGCCGGTCGCCCCGGACCACCTGGCGATCGCGGTCGACGCGCTGGAACGGCTCGGCCGCACCACCGACGGCAAGCGCATCTGCGTGGGCCGGCTGGCGCCGGATTCGCCGGTACTGCGGGAAATCGGCCGCCTGCGCGAACGGACCTTCCGCGAAGTGGGCGAGGGCACCGGCAAGCGCCTGGACGTGGACCCCTACGACGCCTGGTACGAGCACATCGTGCTGTGGGACGAACAGGCGCGGAAGATCGCCGGCGCCTACCGGATCGCGCGCGGCGCGCCGGTGCTGGCCGAGCATGGCCTGAAGGGGCTGTATACCGCGTCGCTGTTCCGCTATGCCGACGACGCCCTGCCGCGCATCGCCGAGGGCATGGAACTGGGTCGCAGCTTCGTTGTTCCGGAATACTGGGGTAGCCGCAGCATCGATTACCTGTGGCAGGGCATCGGCGCCTACCTGTCCCGGCACCCGCGGGTGCGCTACCTGTTCGGCGCGGTGTCGATGAGCGCGGCGTTGCCGCGCGACGCGCGCGAGCAGATCGTCTCCTACTACGCGCGCTACTACGGCGTTGACAGCCGGGACGCGGTGTCGCGGCATCCGTTCCGCTATTCCGCGGTGCCGCCCACCTACGGCGAGATGGACGCCGACACCGCGTTCCGCGTGCTCAAGGCCAACCTGGACGCGCTCGGCGCCAGCGTGCCGATGCTGTACAAGCAGTACACGGATCTGTGCGAACCCGGCGGCGCGCGTTTCCTCGCCTTCGGCGTGGATCCGGCCTTCTGCGATTCCATCGACGGACTGATTGAAGTCGACCTGCACCGGATCCGGCCAAGGAAGCGCGCACGCTATCTGCAACCGGCCACCGAGGCGGTGCCGGCGTGAGCCCGCAGGCCGCCGACGCGGGCGTCCGGCGGGCGGTCTTCGTTTCCGACGTCCATCTGGGATCCAAGCACTGCCACGCCGCCGAGTTCGCCGATTTCCTGGCCACGCTGCGCTGCCGCCGACTGTATCTGGTCGGCGACATCGTCGATCTGTGGTGGATGGCGCAGCGCCGCGCCAACTGGGACGCCGCCCATAACCGGGTGATCGAGCAGCTGCACGCGCTGGTCCGCAACGGCACCGAACTGATCTACGTGCCCGGCAACCACGACCGGCCCATCCGCCGCTTCTGCGGCCTGATGCTGCCGGCCATGCAGGTGCGCCGGCGCGCCATCCACGTGACCGCCGACGGCCGCCGGCTGCTGGTCACCCATGGCGACGACTATGACGGCATCACCCATTTCGGTGGCTTGCAGGAAAAGTTCGGCGACTGGCTGTATTACCGCATCCTCACCGGCAACCGCCTGACCAACCGTATCCGTCGCCGCCTGGGCCTGCGCTACTGGTCGCTGGCCGAATACCTCAAGCGCCAGAGCGACGCGGCCGAACGCTACATCGCCCGCTTCGTGCAGGCGGGCCTGGACGACGCGCGCCGGCGTGGGCTGGACGGCATCCTGTGTGGCCATATCCACCGCGCCGCGCTGTTCCAGCGCGACGGCCTGCTGTACGCCAACGACGGCGACTGGGTGGAGAGCCTGACCGCGCTCAGCGAGGAAGCCGACGGCACGATCTGCCTGCTCTCGCACACCGGCCAGGTGCTGACGGAAATCCCGCCACGCCTGCGGCTGGTGGCGCGGGAGCGGCCGGAGGCGAAGGCGGCTTGATGGCCGGCTTGGATTCAGCGCGAACAGCAAATCCCCCGTCGTTCGCTGCGCGGCCGCCACCCCCTTTTTCGCTTTCAACAGCCGCATGGCTGCTCAAGGGGGCATGGGAAAGCAGGTTCCATCCTGATTGGAGGATTCACCTCCCCCTTGACCAGCCATGCGGCTGTTGAAAGCGAAAAAGGGGGATTGAGGGGGATTTGCTCTTCGCCTTATCCATCGCGCCAGCCAGGCAACTGCTAGCATCCCGCCATGGATTCCCTCTCCCAGATCGTCCTTGGTGGCGCCATCGCCGCCGCCATCGCGCCCGCCGGGCATCGCCGCGCCGCGTTGCTGGCAGGCGCCGCGCTGGGCACGTTGCCCGACCTCGACAGCCTGCCGATCGCGCTGCTCACCGATGATCCGGTGGCGCTGATGACGATGCACCGCAGTTTCAGCCACTCGCTGTTCGTGCTGCCGTGGGTCGGCTGGCTGATCTGGTGGCTGTGCAGGCGCCGCGGCGGTCGCGTCGCGCAGGCGCCGGCGCGCTGGTTCTGGGCCATCCAGCTGGCCCTGATCACCCATCCCTTGCTCGACGCCTTCACCGTCTACGGCACCCAGCTGTGGTGGCCGCTGCATCCGCATCCGACCATGTGGTCCAGCGTCTTCATCATCGATCCGCTGTACACGGTCTGGTTGCTGGTTGCCTGTGCGCTGGCCTGGTGCTGGCGCGACCGGCGCGTCGCCCAACGCGCGCTGCTGGCGGGACTGGTGCTGAGCAGTGCCTACCTGGGCTGGTCGTTGCTGGCCAAGGCGCAGGTCGATCGCGCCGCCGAACGTTCGCTGGCTGCGATGGGGCTGAAGGACGCGCATCATTTCAGCGTGCCGATGCCGTTCAATACCCTGCTGTGGCGGGTCGTGGCGATGACACCTTCCGGCTACGTCGAAGCGGAGTATTCGGTGGTCTCCGACCGGGGTGCCATGGCGTTCCGCGGCTATCCCTCCCAGGTGCAGGCGCTGGCCGAGGCCCGCGATGTTCCGGCGGTGCGGCGCCTGCAATGGTTCAACCGCGGCTTCATGCGCGCGCGGGTGCGTGGGGACGGCACGCTGGTGCTGTCGGATCTGCGGATGGGTCTGGAACCCGACTACACCTTCAGTTTCGAGGTCGCGCGCCGCCGGGACGACCGCTGGCTTGCGATACCGCCGGTGCAGCAGCCGTGGCACTCGCCGATCTCGGGCTGGCGCGGACTGCGCACCCTGCTGGCCGCGACCTGGCAGCGCATCTGGCATGCCGACGCCGGGCCGCTGCGCGGCGCCATCGTGGAAGAACCCGCCGTGCCGGGCGACACGCCGGTACCGGGCGCGCCTTGATCCCGCTCGTGCGGCGGATCGCGACGCGACCTCCACGGAATCAGTAGACCGTCGCGCTGGCCTGCACGAAGGCGTAGAAGAACACCGCGTTGGGATCGTTCTGCACGTCGTTCATCTCGCGGCGCATGCCCTCGACCACGTCGGGGGTGACCCGGCCGGCGTCCAGCAGCTGATCCGACGCCGACAGCAGCAGTTCCTCCCAGAACGCGATCATGGTCTTGCGCCGTGCCGGTTCGCGGTTGTCGAAATGGAAGGTCTTGATCTCGGTCTGCACGTCCCGGTAGCCGCCGGCCAGCAGCAGGTTGCCGAGCTTGGCGCCGACGAAGGGATCGCCGCCGTTGTCGTACTGGAAATCGTTGAATGCCATCCAGTAGCGCCAGACGTTGGGCGAGTAGGGATGCAGCAGGAACGAGGAGTTCATCACCTCGGTGACGTAGACCGGCGATCCCGGCGCCAGCACGCGCCGGACCTCGTTGAGCACGCGTTGCGGCGAGGGCACGTGTTCGAGCACCCAGCACAGGAACGCCGCATCGAAGCTGCGCGGTTCGAACGGCAGGTTGGTGGCGTCGGCCTCGTGCAGTTCGTAGCGGTCCCGGTACCAGGGCATCTGCGCCAGGTTGCGGCGCGCGGCCTCCAGTTGCAGCGGGTTGAGATCCACGCAGGTCATGTGGATGTCCGGGAATCGCCGCAACAGGATCTCGGTCTGCGCACCGACCCCGCTGCCGACTTCCAGCGCGCGGCGCGCGCCGGTGTAGTCGATGCGGCTGAAGATGGTGGATTCGGCCAGTCGGGCCTGCTTCATCAGGCGGGCCTGTTCCACCGGCGAGAAACCATGCAGATACGCGGGAGACGGGGATTCGCTCATGGCACGGCTCCGGTCAGGCGGCGGCAGGCAACTCCGGGGTGACGCCGGCGATCAGGGCGTCGAAATAATCGGCGGTCAAGGCCACTTGCGCTTCCGCGGTCTCGGCGCGGTTGACCACCGCGCGGAACGCGGCGTTCTCGGGCCGATCCTTCGCGTACCAGCCCAGGTGCTTGCGGGCGATCCGCACGCCCTGCGCTTCGCCATAGAACGCATGCAGCGCGTGCAGGTGGCCGAGCAGGACATCGCGGACCTCGACCAGCGTGGGCGCGGGCAGGCTTTCGCCGGTGGCGAGGAAATGCGCCACCTCGCGGAAAATCCACGGCCGGCCCTGCGCGGCGCGGCCGATCATCACCGCATCGGCGCCGGTGACTTTCAGCACCGCCGCCGCCTTTCGCGGTGAATCGACATCGCCGTTGGCGAACACCGGTATGTCCAGTTCGGCCTTGATCGCGGCGATGGTGTCGTACTCGGCCAGGCCGGTGTACTGCTGATCGCGGGTGCGGCCATGCACCGCGAGCGCGGCGATGCCGCTGGCCTCGGCGATGCGCGCGATCACCGGCCCGTTGCGGTGGTCGCAATCCCAGCCGGTGCGGATCTTCAGGGTCACCGGTACGTCGACCGAGGCCACAACGGCCTCCAGGATGCGCGCGACCAGTGGTTCGTCGCGCATCAGCGCCGAGCCGGCCCAGGCATTGCAGACCTTCTTGGCCGGGCAGCCCATGTTGATGTCGATGATCTGCGCGCCGTGATCGACGTTGTAGCGCGCGGCCTCGGCCAACTGGCGCGGCTCGGTGCCGGCGATCTGGACGCTGATCGGAGCCGGTTCGCCTTCATGGTCCATGCGCCGGCGCGATTTGTCGGTTTTCCAGAAGCGCGCATCGCTGATGGTCATCTCCGACACCGCCAGCCCCGCACCCAGCCGTTTGCACAGCTGCCGGAACGGCTTGTCGGTGACCCCGGCCATGGGGGCCAGGATCACCGGGGTATCGATGTGGTGGGGGCCGATGCGCATGTGCACATTGTAGTGCGGCGGATGCGCGGGGATGTGTGCCTACAGCCGGGGCCAGGCCTGCAGGGTTCCGGCCAGGTACAGCCCGCCGAGCATGAGGCAGGCCGCCGAACTGATGATCCAGAAGCGGACACCGTTGTAGCCGGGCCGAAATCCGGCGATGACCAGGCCGGCAACGCCGCGCAACAGCAGGAGGGCGGTGATCGCGGGCAGGATGAAGCGGGCGGCCGGCAGGGCGGGGAGCATCCCCGCGCCGGCGAGCGCGTACAGCGCCCAGATCACCAGCACGAGCGTGATCGCGCCGGTGATCAGCGTCGGCCGCCAGCGGCGCCCGCGCGACCAGCGGACCATCCGTTCGCCGGCGCCCAGGGCGTCGTACCAGGCAGGGCCGAAGACAATGCAGCCGACATGCAGGGCAGCGGCGAGCGCCGTGCCCATGGCGGCCAACAGCAACCCATTGTTGCCTTCCATAGGGAGTCTCCTGAATCGGGACCCGATGTTGGCAGTGCGCGTGCGTGGGCTCAACGCGACGGAAGGTCGCAGCGAAGGAAAACGAAGCGGAGGACGATTTTGTCAAATCGACAAGCGCTTTTTCCATCGCCGGTCAGGACGACCGATGCGTGCGGCCATGCCGTCGCCGTGCCACATCGCGCGGGCACGGCGTCGCGGCGCCCGTCCGCCGTCGACGGGAACGACGGATCGGGCCGCGCGGAATCAAATCAGACGGTTTCGTCGACCACGTCGGCATCCGGCGCGTTGTTCTTCACCGAAGCGATACCGCTTTCGCGGCCGGATTCGGATTCGTACATTTCGCTGGTGCCGATGACCTGCCCGTTGCCGGCCAGCAGGTTGAAGAAGAACTTGTTGTTGGTGGATAGCTTGCGCTCGTAGCGGGCATCGTCGGCGCCGTTCTTCTTCACCGAATCGATGCCGTTCCTGCATCCAGCCTTGTCGGCGTAACCCTGGCTGCCGAGGATGACCTGGCCGTTGCCGGCCTTCAGGTTGAACTGGAAATCGCCGTTGCTGCGCTTGCCGATCACGAATTTGCCTGCCATGGAATCCTCCTTGGGCCGGGGTGGCCTGGCGAGCTTAGCCGTGGCTTCTTAAGGATCCGTGACGGCGCGGCGGCGGCGCGCGCGCCAGAACAGGAAGCCGGTGACCAGGAAAAACAGCGGCAGCAGGCCAGAAGCGGCCACCGCCCATTGCCAGGGCCAGCCGCCGATGAAGCCGCCATGCAGGGGATACATCGCTTCGTCGATGCGCGCGCCCGCGCCCTGGCGGGTGGCGGCGTGGATCTGGACCACGCGGGCGGCGTAGGGATCCAGCCAGACCTGGCTGCGGCCGTTCGGATGCCACTCGCCGACCGCCCGATAGCGGATCGCGACCAGCGCGTCCTGGTCGTCCGGCGGCGAGATGCGCCGCAGTTCACCGCCTTCGACCGCTGCCTGCGCGGCGCGCAGGATCGCGGCCCAGTCGACCTCGGCCTGGCGGGAGGCCATCGGCAGCGGCGGCACCACCTCCGGACCGTCGTCGAAACTCCAGCGCAGCGCCGGCCGCACCGCGTCGTGATAGACGATCGCCACGCCGGTGACCGTCGCCAGCAACAGCAATGGCAACAGCAGCGCCCCGGTGCTGCGGTGCCAGCTCAGCCAGCGCCGGGTGGGAGGGCCGGCATGCCAGCGCAGGCTGGCGGCGAGCGCGCCCTTGCGCGGCCACCACAGGTACAGCCCGGACAGCAGCAGGAACACCGCGATCAGTCCGCACACGCCGAGCAGATCCTCGCCGGTTTCCCCGTACAGCAGGTGCGTGTGCAGTTCGCGCAGCCACAGCACCGGGTCGTTGTCGGCGTTGCGGATCAGCAGCAGTTCGCCGCTGGCCGGATCGAAGTAGCGGCGTTCGCCGTCCGGAAAGTACGCCTGCCAGACCGGCAGGCGCTCCGACGGGATGTCCGCCGAGCGCAGGCCGCGCGGTTGCCATTCGGCCAGGAGCCGCGTGAACGCCTGCGCCTGCGCCTCCGCATCCGGCAGCGGGCGCCGGGTCCACTCCAGATGCTGGGCGAGCAGGATCTCGCGCTGGAAGGTCAGCACGGTGCCGCTGAGGGCGACCAGCGCGAACACCGTGCCGACGATCAGTCCCAGCCACAGGTGCAGCCACTTCAGCGCGCCGCGAACGCGGTGGCGTGGCGGCGCGGAAGGAGACGTGGCCTGGCGATGCGGCATGCGGGGCGTTGTGTCAGGGGCTTAGAAGCGGTGTGCCCAGCTCAGCGAGAGCACCCGTCCGCGACCGGCGACATAGGTGTCCTCGCGCGGCGTGCTCTGCGAGTAGTAGGTCACGTACTGCTCGTTGAACAGGTTTTCGATGCCGACGCTGAGCGTGCCGACGGGCAGGCGGAAGCGGCTGAGCAGATCCACGGTGGTGTAACCGTCGAAACGGGTGTTGGGATTGGTGACGCCGCGGAAGTCGAAACTGCGGTCCTCGGAGCGGCTGGCCTGCAGGCGCAGGTCGGCCGAAGGCGTCACCGGCACTTCCCAGAAGGCGGTCCAACGGTCGGGGCTGACGTTCACGCCGGGCAGATCGCTGTCCACGCGGTTGTCGCGATCGCTGTCATAGCGGCCCTCGCTGCGCGCGTAGGCGATGCCGGCGCGCATGCCGTTCCGCGCCTGGTAGGCGACGCTGCCGTCGATGCCCTTGATCTCGGTGCGCTCGCGCGCGACCTTGTAGGTGCGGGTGGCGGTATCGTAGTTCAGGCGCGCGCCCAGATCCGAATCGGACCAGTACGCGGCCAGGTGCACCAGCCAGCGGCCGTCGTCGTAGTCCAGGCCGATTTCCTGGTTGTCGGCGATCACCGGCTGCAGATCGACCAGGCTGTCGACCCGCTGATTGGGCGCGTTGATGCCGCGCAGGACGCGGCCGATGTCGGCGACGGTGTAGCCCTCGGAGTAGGAGGCGTAGAGCTTCAGCGCGTCGGTGGCTTCCCAGACGATGCCGGCGTTGGGCATGGTCTCGCGGGTTTCCGGCTCGCCGCCCTCGACGAAGTAACGGGTGCCGCGGACGCCCGGCGGGTTGGTCCGTTGATCCGGAACCGTCAGGTAGTCGTCCACCTTCAGCTTGCCGCGCTCGTGGCGCAGGCCGGCGGTGAACATCAGCGATTCGGTCATCCACCACTCGGCCTGCACGAACGGCGACCAGGATTCGTAGATGGTTTCCGGCACCCAGGCCATGCGCGCGCGCACCAGTTCCTGCCGGGTCTTGTCGCGGGCGATGTCCAGGCCCAGGGTCACGCGCAGGTTCTGGTCGAACAGGTTGCCGCGCGACCAGCTGAACTTGCCGCCCAGTTTCTCGGACAGGTTCTGCGATTGATCGAACCAGTGCGGATCGCGGCCGTCGCCCCAGAAGTCTTCCCAGTCGGTGCTGCCGTAGCGGCCCTTGAAGTCCACCCAGTACAGCTGCGCCTGCACGTAGCCGCCGGCCAGATCCTTGTCGGTGTAGTCCACGCCCAGGGAGGTGGACAGGTTGCGGGTTCCCTCGCCGGGCTTGCTGCCGCGCCTGGAAGTCGCCAGCTCGCCGGTCGCCGGATTGCCGTTGACCGTCACGTAGTCGTTGTTGCCCACCAGTTCGTAGCGGTTGGCGCTGAGCTGCAGGCGGCGGTTCCCGTCGATGTTCCAGCCGGCCTTGGCGAACAGGTTGTGGCTGCGCGCGTCCATCAGGTCGCCCTGGATGTCGTTGACCGCGATCGCGCGGCCGTCGCCGTCGTGGTACAGGCCCTCGCTCGCATACGACGCACCGCCGACGAAGTCGAACGCGCCTTCGCGCATGCCGAACACGTAGGAGGCGCGGTATCCGGTGCTGTCGCTCTCGTGCGGCAGCGCGGTGCTGGCGCCGACGGAGACGTCATGGAAGCGATCGCCATCCTTGCGTGGCGCGCGCTTGGTGATGATGTTGATGATGCCGCCGGAAGCGCCCAGGCCCTGCAATGCGTTGGCGCCGTGGATGACCTCGATGCGCTCGATCATCGCCGGATCGATGGTATGGCCGTCACGACCGCCTTCGCGCAGCGGCGTGGACTGCGGCACGCCATCCACCAGGTACAGCGGCTTGCGCCCGCGCAGGTTCTCGCCGGCATTGGTCAGCTTCTGCCGCGACGGCGTGAACGAGGGAATCAGGTTGGCCAGCACCTGCGACAGGTCCTGGGTCAGCGCCAGTTGCTGATCCAGCTGGACCTTGTCGATAACGGTGATCGTGTTGGGCAGCGCGGCGGCGGAGTCGGGGATGCGGCTGGTGCTGGCGGAGACGCTGACGCGGTCCAGTTCGACCGGTGCGTCCGCGCTGGCCTGGGCGAGCGCGAGGGAGGGGAGGGCGGCCAGCAGGGCCGTGGCGAGCAGGTGGGGACGGAATGCGTGCATGGGGGTGGGGGCGGCAAGGAACGCCTCATTGTAAATGAGAAACGTTATCAGTACGAGTCGGTGAGTTTCGGGGAGACACGAGACCGCTCGGCCTTTTAGGAGGTTTCCGATGGCCCGGGCCGATGCCTGCGTGGTCTTTTCCCTGGTGCTCGCCGGAACGGGGAAAACCCCGCGGCGCCCCGTCCGGAACCTCCACTGATCACATGAACCACTGGAACATCGAATCAAACGCCCGTCCATCCGGCGCCGAATCCGCCGACGTCACCCCGACGCCACCGCGCTCGCCCGCGTCGCCGTTCACGACGCCGCAAGAGCCGCGGCTCAACGAAGCGGCGCTGACGGCGATGGCGCGGGCGCGACAGACTTTCTTTGCCGGCCTGGGCAGGGTCGCTCCCCACGCACTGGCGCCGCCGCGGCATCCGGTCTTCGCCGGGGGACCGGTCTGGCCGGCATTGCGGCAGGCATGGCGGGTCATCCATCGCCCCGACACGACACTGGTATGCAGTGACGGCCTGTCGGATCCGTTCGATCCCTTCGATCCCGACAATCCCTTCGGCGCCGCGGGCGCCCGCGCGGTCACGCCGGGACTTGGCCTGGAGGTCTATGCGGAAGCGCGCGGCCGCTTCGATGACGTCGCGAACTCCTGGCTGTTCGATCTCGTTCACCAGGTCAGCCAGAACGCGGCGATGCACGGTCGCTTCCTGCCGCTGCTGCGCGAGCATGGCGTGATGAGCCTGCAGATGGCGCTGTCCGGACTGCCGGAGGGCTGGCTTTCGGTGGGCGGGCTGGCGACGGTCCTGGTTGGCGTTCCGGCTGCCGATGTTCCTTCCCGGTTTGCAACACCGCACGGACCGGTGAGCGTGGTCGCGCTGACCCTGGTGCCGGCGGCGCGCAGGCGCGCGCTGGAAGCGGAGGAGGGCGGTTTCGCAGGCCAGGTCCGGGCCGTGGCCGAACGGTTGGGCCGGGTGCCCGGCGGGCACGTCAACGATGTGCCCCAAGCGCAATGGAGCCACGCATGAAGCGGTTTCACGGCTTCGCCGCATCCTTCGCCGCCGCGTTTCCCGCGGCCAATCCGATGCCGCCCGTGTTGTGGACGACCCTGGAATGGCTGGAGGCGTGGGGCTTTGTGACCACCAGTGAAAAGGGGATGTGCGCGCGTCTGTATCCGGGGGACGAGCCGGGCTCGTCCCGGGTCACCCTGAGAATGCCGAAGGTCGCGGAGACGCAGGCCTGGACGCGCTGCGAACGGGCCCAGGTGACGGATCGGCTGGTCCTGTTCGTCGATACGGGCATCGATGGCTCACAGGCGGGACTGTGGCTGGACGATCAGGGCCACCAGCGCCTGGTCCACGTCGGGGCAACCGAAGGCCCCGGCCTGTTATGCGAACTGGCGGATGATCCGATGCACCTGCTGAGGCTGTTGGCGCTGGGCTATCCGGAACTGTCCGCGCCGGACTACTTCGGCATGACCGCCGCCGACGCCTACGCCATGGGGTATGGGCCGGCAGACGGATACCTGCCTCCCGTCCGCTTCCGCGCGCATGTGGAGCGTGACTTGGATCTGGATGTTCCCAGCACCGCTTCCGTCATCGTCCGCCGCACCGCCAGCATTCATGATGCCCATTCGGAGGACCGCTTCTGGCGCTGGCTGGCGGACGTGAGACGCGCATCGGCCTGATCCGGTCGGCGTGGCGCGACCCCGGCCACGCGGCCGTGCGTACCCGCGGGCGTTCAGTCGCCGAAGCGTGCCCGCAGGTCTGCCAGCATCGGCATCGCCAGCGCCGCGCCGGCGCGCTCGGTGGACAGCGCCGCGTATCGGTTGGCGAAGCGCACGTGCTCGGCGAACGCGGCGTCGGGCGCGCGTGCCAGCGATGCCGCCAGCGCGCCATTGAACGCATCGCCCGCGCCGGTGGTGTCGATCGCGGCCACCGATTCGGCGGGATGGCGGTAGAAGGGCTTGGCATCGCCACGCAGGTGTTCCTCGGCGTGCGAGACGAACACGCCGGTGGCGCCGAGGGTGATGACCACCGTGCCGCGCGGGAGCACTTCGCGACACAGCGCGTGCAGGCGCTGGCCGTCCAGGGCGGCGACATCCTCCGGCGCGACGCGCTCGCCGACGTGGCGGGCGAGCAGGGCGGCGAACTCGGTCTCGTTGGGGGTCAGCACGTCGGCCAGCGACAACAGTTCGGGCGTGGTCGAGGCGTTGGCGGGGGCCGGATTGAGCAGCGTGGGCACGCCATGCTCGCGCGCGGCGCGCAGCGCGGCCAGCACGCTGTCGAGCGGCGATTCCAGTTGCACCAGCAACGCGCGCGAGCCGGTCACGGCATCGCGCTGCGCGTCGACGAAATCGACCGACAGATCCGCATTGGCGCCCGCGCCGATCACGATGGTGTTGCGTCCCATCGCATCGACGTAGATGCCCGCGGTACCCGTGGGTTCGGCCGATGCCTGCGCGATCAGCGTCACGCCATTGTCGGTGGCCAGTCCGCGTGCCAGTTGCCCGCCGGCATCATCGCCCAGCGCGCAGACGAAACGCGTCTCCGCGCCGGCACGCGCCGAGGCGATGGCCTGGTTGAAGCCCTTGCCGCCCGGACCGGTGTCGTAGCGGCCGGCGATGGTGGCGCCCGGCGCGGGCAACTGCTCGCAGCGCCAGACGTGATCGACATTGAAGGAACCGACGAGGGTGACGGTGGGCATGGAGGTAATCGGCATCAGAAGGGACGGCAGGGCCGCGGGCGCGGTGGCGCCGGCGGCGGAGGAACAGCGGGCGGCTCAGCCGAAGTGGGTCAGTACGCCGGCAATCGTGGCGGTCATGAACGTGGCGATCGAGCCACCCAGCACGGCGCGCAGGCCGAACCGCGCCAGGTCGGCGCGGCGCTCGGGGGCGAGCCCGCCGATACCGCCGATCTGGATCGCGATCGAGCTGAAGTTGGCGAAGCCGCACAGCGCGTAGGTCGCGATCAGGCGGCCCTCGTCGCTCAGCATCATGCCCGGCACCTGGCCGTTCACGACCTTGGCCAGTTCGGTATAGGCGACGAATTCGTTGATCACGACCTTCTGGCCGATCAGCGAGCCCACGGTGGTCGCGTCCGCCCACGGCGTGCCGATCACCCAGGCGATCGGCGCCAGCAGGTAGCCGAGCAGGGTGGACAGGTTGGTCGGCTTGCCCAGCATCGCCTGCAGGCCGCTGATTTCACCCAGCCAGGTCAGCGGCGCGTTGAGCAGCGCGATCAGGGCGATGAAGGCCAGCAGCATCGCGCCGATGTTCAGCGCCAGGCGCAGGCCGTCGCCGGCGCCGGCCGCGGCGGCGTCGATGACGTTGCTGGTGGTCTTCTCCACTTCCATCTTCACCGTGCCGCGGGTCAGCGGCGTGCCGGTTTCCGGGATCAGCAATTTGGCCACCACCAGGGTGGCGGGCGCGGCCATGATCGACGCGGCCAGCAGGTGCTTGGCGTAGAACGCCTGCTGCACCGGATCACTGCCGCCCAGCATGCCCACGTAGGCCGCCAGCACGCCGCCGGCGATGTGCGCCATGCCGCCGATCATCATGGTGATCAGTTCGGACTCGGTCATCCGCGGGATGTACGGACGCACCGTCAGCGGCGCCTCGGTCTGGCCGATGAACACGCTGGCGCAGACGCTGGTGGTCTCGGCGCCGGACACCTTCATCACCTTGGTGATCGCCCAGGCCATCGCCCGCACGATCGCCTGCATGACGCCCAGGTGATAGAGCACGCCCATCAGCGCTGAGAAGAAGATGATGGTGGGCAGCACCTGGAAGGCGAAGATGAAGCCGACCTTGGTGGTGTCCATCAGGCCGCCGAAGATGAAGTTGGAGCCTTCGTTGACGAAGCTCAGCACCTTCACGAAGCCCTTGCCCAGCGAATCGAACACATCGCGGCCGCCGGGCACCAGCAGCACGATGGCGGCGAAGCCGATCTGGAGCAGGATGCCGGTGACCACCAGCCGCCAGTCGACGGCGCGGCGGTTGTTCGAGAACAGCCAGGCGATACCGATCAGTACCGCCAGGCCGAACAGGCCGAAGCCAATCCGCCCCAGAGCTTCCACCATGCAATCCCCCAGACCACTACGCGTCGTTCAAAGGCGGGCAGTCTAGCAGGCCGGCCCGCCCGGCCTGCCTGAACCGGCCGGGGGGACGCCGCGTTCAGCCCACCCCGAAAACGGCCACCCAGGCCGCCAGGCCCAGGAACACCAGCGCCGCGACCGTGCGGGCCAGCTTCAGCGGCAGGCGATCGGCGAAGCGGTGGCCCAGCCAGACCACCGGCAGGTTGGCCACCAGCATGCCCAGGGTGGTGCCGGCGATGACCTGCCACAGCGGGTCGTAGCGGGTGCCCAGCAGGACCGTGGCCACCTGGGTCTTGTCGCCGATTTCGGCCAGGAAGAAGGCGATCGTGGTCGCCACGAAGGCGCCGTAGGCCGGCAGCTTTTCCTTGTCCTCGTCCAGCTTGTCCGGCTTCAGCGTCCACAGCGCCACCGCCAGGAAGCTGGCGGCCACGCCCCAGCGCAGCACGTCCGGCGACAGCCAGCGGGTGAGTTCGGCGCCCAGCCAGGCGGAGATGGCATGGTTGACCACGGTTGCGGCGAGGATGCCCCAGGCGATCGGCCAGGGCTTGCGGTAGCGGGCGGCCAGCAACAGGGCGAGCAATTGGGTCTTGTCGCCAATCTCGGCGAGGGCGACCGTGCCGGTGGACACCAGCAGGGCTTGCAGCGACAGCATCAGGAACTCCGGGGCCGGGCTTCGCATGGACGCGAAGGCAAACGCACGCAGCCCGGCCCGGGTTGCGTCGCGCTTGCCTTCGGTCTTGCCCGACTAAGCCTTCGCTTCGTCCCCGGCACCATGGCGTGCCGCCAAGTGTGTTGATGCAGGGTATCCGCACGCGGCGGACGGGCTACTCCCCGGAGGTAAGTGCGCGCATTCTAGCGGAGGCCCGCGGGCGCGGGCGTAAACTGTTCTCATTTGCGCGCGTGCGCGAGGTCGCCATATGCAGTACCGCCGCCTGGGAACCTCCGGATTGCAGTTGTCGGCGCTGTCCTTCGGCAGCTGGGTGACCTTCGGGGATCGCATCGGCCGCGAAGGCGCGCGCGAACTGCTGGCCTGCGCCTGGGACCACGGCGTCAATTTTTTCGACAACGCCGAAAGCTATGCCCACGGCGTGTCGGAAACGGTGATGGGCCAGGCGCTGCGCGATCTGGACCTGCCGCGCGACGGTTTCTGCATTTCCAGCAAGGTGTTTTTCGGCGCGGCCGAGGCGCCCGGCCCGACCCAGCGCGGGCTGTCGCGCAAGCACGTCACCGATGCCTGCCACGCCGCGATGGCGCGCCTGCAGGTCGATTATCTGGATCTGTTCTTCTGCCACCGCCCCGATCCCGAAACCCCGATCGAAGAAACGGTCTGGGCGATGGACACCCTGATCCGGCAGGGCAAGGTGTTGTACTGGGGGACCTCGGAATGGCCGGCCGTGCAGATCCGCGAGGCCGCCCGCATCGCCCGCCAGCACCATCTGCACGGCCCGACCATGGAGCAGCCGCAGTACAACCTGCTGCGCCGGCAGCGGGTGGAACTGGAGTACGCGCCGCTGTACGCGGAACTCGGCCTGGGCACCACCATCTGGTCGCCGCTCGGGTCGGGCCTGCTGACCGGCAAGTACAACGACGGTATTCCGGAAGACACGCGCCTGGGCCATGCCGGCAACGAGGAACTGCGGCGCATGGTGATCGGCGCCGCCGACGATCGGAAACTGGAACGCGCGCGCCGCTTCACCGCGCTGGCGGCCGAACTCGGTGAAGCGCCGGCTCCGCTGGCGATCGCCTGGTGCCTGCGCAATCCGCATGTCTCCACCGTCATCACCGGCGCCAGCCGGGTCGAACAACTGCAGCAGAACCTGGCCGCCATCGAACTGGCACAGCGCTACGACGAAACCATTTGGGAACGCCTGGGCGCCGCCGCCAGCTGACGACGGACAAAGTGCCTCCCCCTCCCCCGTTCACGGGGGAGGGCGGGGTGGGGGCCAAACGGAGCCAGTGAACGTGCTGGGCTGATCGAGATATCGAACGTCACCCGATCCAGCCAACGCGCGCGCATGACTGATGACACGGCGTGACTCCCGGCAGGGGAGCCCATGCCGCGCCGCTGCGGATACTGCGGCCCTGTCCGCGGGAATCGCCATGAGCTACGCCATCCAGACCTTCGATCTGCAACGCCGCTTTCCCGGCGGCTTCGGCGTGCAGTCGCTCAACCTGCACGTGCCGGAAGGTGCCGTGTACGGATTCCTCGGCCCCAACGGCGCGGGCAAGACCACCACCGTGCGCCTGCTGCTGGGCCTGCTGCATCCGGATCGGGGACGGGTCGAACTGTTCGGCCAGCCGCTGGCGAAACATGATCGCAAGGTGCTGGCGCGCGTCGGCGCGCTGGTCGAGTCGCCCTCGCTGTATCCGCACCTGAGCGGCCGCCAGAACCTCGAAGTGACCCGCCGCCTGCTGGATCTTCCGCGCACGCGCATCGACGAGGTGCTGGAGCTGACCGGGTTGCGCGATGCCGGCGATCGACGCGTGCGCGAGTACTCGCTGGGCATGCGCCAGCGCCTGGCGCTGGCGTTGAGCCTGCTGCCGTCTCCCGGCCTGCTGATCCTGGACGAGCCGGGCAACGGCCTGGATCCCGCCGGCATCCTCGATATGCGCCGGCTGCTGCGCGAACTGGCCCGGCAGGGCATCACCGTGTTCGTGTCCAGTCACCTGCTCAGTGAAATCGAATTGATCGCGGGCCACGTCGGCGTATTGCAGGCGGGGCAACTGCGTTTCGAGGGACGCCTGGAAGAGCTGCGCGCGCGTGCGCGTCCGCGCCTGCAGATCCGCTGCGACGAGCCGGCGCAGGCGGCGGAGACATTGCGCCAGGCGGGCGAGCGGATCAGCGATATCGATGCGGAGGGCCTGAAGGTGCACCTCGGGCCGCGCAGCGAACAGGACATCAACCGGCTGCTGGTCGGTTGCCGGATCGGGGTCTCCCATCTGGCGCGCGAGGCGGTATCGCTGGAATCGCTTTTCTTCGCCCTCACCGGCGATCTTCCGGAGGAGTTGGCGGCATGAGCGGGATCATCACGGCCACCCTGCGCGCGGTTTCCGCGGAGTCGCTGAAGCTCAGGGGCACGCTCGCGTTGCGCCTGTGCTTCATTGCGCCCGGCCTGGTGGTGCTGCTCTCCGTGCTGCAACTGCTGTTGAGCAAGGGCGGCCAACCATTGGCGACGCCGGCGCTGGCATGGGAACGCTTCATCCAGGGCGTGATGTTGCTGTGGGCCTTCCTGATGCTGCCGCTGTACGTGACCCTGCAATCGGCGCTGCTGGCCGGACTGGAGCACGGCGAGCGGCAGTGGAAACACCTGCTGGCATTGCCGCTGCCACGCAGCGCGCACTACCTGGGCAAGCTGGCGATCCTGATCGGCATGGTGGTGCTGGCGACACTGGTGCTGGCCGCACTGATCCCGCTGGGCGGCTGGGTGCTGATGCATACGCACAATCCCCTCGGCCTGGGGGGCGCGGTGCCGTGGACCTTCCTCGGACTGCGCGCGCTGGTCGTCCTGGCGGCATCGGGCTGCATCATCGGCCTGCACCTGTGGATCGCGCTGCGCTGGACCAGTTTCACCGTCGCCGTCGCCACCGGCATGACCGCCACCGTGGCCGGCTTCCTGATCGGGCAGTCGGCGCGCTTCGGTCCCTGGTACCCGTGGACCCTGCCGATGCAGGTGTTCGCCGGCCGAGGCGAACTGATGGGGCAGGTGGCGCTGGCCGGCATGCTCGGCGGCCTGGCCACGGTTGCCTTGGGACTGTGGGATTTCCTGCGCCGCGAGTACGCCTGAACGGGCTTTTGGCGGTCCCGACGGCTACGGCGGCGCACCTGGAAAAAAGATTTGACTAGTCAATGAGAATCATTATCATTTGAGTGGCCCGACCCGGAGCCACCACCATGATCTCGAACGTCACTTCATTGCCGAACGTCGAACCCCTGTCCCTGCGTGATCGCCTGCCCACGCGGCCGGCCGCGTCCGCCGAGGAACCACTGGACAGCCATGTCCTGCTCAAGGGACAGCGCGAAGTCCTGATCCGTCATGGCGACAAGATCTATCGCCTGCGCCATACCAGCAACGACAAGCTGATCCTGACCAAGTAACACCGCCGCCGCGGCCGCGCCCCAACGCGCTCTCTCCCCGACGGGGCGCGCCGCCGCGGTGGTGACCTTCTCTCTCCACCTGGGCGCCAGCCATCGGTTCGACCGGCCCGCCAGCCTTCCAGGTTTCCTCCACAACGGCGTGCATGCGTGCGCGCCGGGAAACCGAACAAGGACTGCCGTAAGCCGATGATCCGTCCGACCCTGCTCACCTCCGCATTGTGGCTGGCCTGCGCAAGCATGGCCCAGGCTGGAACGCCTGCCGACGCCGCATCCGCCGGCACAGCACCCACCCGCGAGTTCGAGCGCATCCAGGTCACCGCGACCCGTAGCGAACGCGAGATCGCCGACGTGCCCAATACCGTCAGCGTGATCGATCGCGAACAGATGGATGACCACCTGATCCGCGACATCAAGGACCTGGCGCGCTACGAGCCGGGTGTCAGCGTCACCTCCAGTTTCGGCCGCTTCGGCATGGGCGGATTCCGCATCCGCGGCCTGGATGGCAACCGCGTGCGCATCCAGACCGACGGCATCGCCGTCTCCGATGCGTTCTCGATCGGCAGCTTTTCCAACGCCGGCCGCAACCTGGTCGATCTGGACACGATCAAGCAGGTCGAAATCGTGCGCGGCCCCTCGAGTTCGCTGTACGGCTCCGACGCCCTCGGCGGCGTGGTGTCGTTCATCACCAAGGATCCCTCGGATTATCTGGGGGACGGCAAGGACGCCTACTTCGGTTTGAAGCTGGGGTACGAAGGCGATTGGAAAGGCCTGTTCGGCAGCGCCACCACCGCCTTTGGCGGCGAACGCTGGAGCGGCCTGGCGGTGGTCGGCCATCGCCAGGGCAAGGAAACCGGGAACATGGGGCGCACGGGAGGCGAAGGCGCCGCGCGCACCCAACCGAATCCGCAGGAGCGCGATGGCCGCAGCCTGCTGACCCGCCTGGTATTCGCACCGAACGAACAGCAGCGATTCCGCCTGACGTTGGAAGGGACGGAGGACAACACCGACACCAACCTGCTCAATTCGCTCGGCTTCCAGGCGGCCACCCGGGCCACCAACACGGCGGTCACGGCGCGCGACCGCCAGACCCGCGCGCGACTGTCGCTGGCGCACGAGTGGGACGATTTGGGCGCGGGCTTCGCTGACAGCCTGGACTGGCAGATCTATCGCCAGGACAGCGAGACCACCCAGTACACGCATGAGGAGCGCACGCTGGCCGCGCCCGTCCTGCGCGATATCCGCGACCGCGTGTTCAATTTCGACCAGCGCACCCATGGCCTGCAGGCCAACTTCCGCAAGCATTTCGAAACCGGCGCCGCGCAACACGATCTGAGTTACGGGGTGGACCTGGCCTGGACCCGGACCCGGCAGAAGCGCGACGGTGTGCGTACCTTCCCGCTGACCGGCGTCACCACGCCGGTGATGGCGCCGGATACCTTCCCCGTGCGCGATTTCCCCAACAGCGAAACCACCGTGGGCGCGTTGTACGTGCAGGATGAAATCGCGCTGGCCGACGGCCGCCTGCGGCTGGTCCCCGGGCTGCGCGTGGATCACTACCGGCTCAAACCGAAGGTCGACAACATCTTCGCCGAGGACAATCCGGGCGTGCGCGCGGTAAGCCTCAACGAAACCAGCGTGTCGCCCAAGTTCGGCCTGGTCTGGCATTTCAACGACGCGTGGTCGCTGTTCGGCGGCTACGCGCGCGGCTTCCGCTCGCCGCCGTACAACGACGTCAACATCGGCTTCACCAATGTCCAGTTCGGCTACACCGCCATCGCCAATCCGGACCTGAAGCCTGAAACCAGCGACGGCCTGGAACTGGGCCTGCGCTTTTCCGGCGATGCCGTCTACGCCAGCCTGTCCGGCTACTACAACCGGTATGACGACTTCATCGAATCCAACCGCAACATCGGCACCAATGCCGAGGGCTTGATGGTGTTCCAGTCGCAAAACATCGCCGAAGCCGAGATTTACGGCGCCGAGGTGAAGGCGGGTGTCGATTTCGGCGCGCTGTCGGCCGCCTGGGACGGCTGGTCGATGCGCGGTTCGGCGGCCTGGTCGCGCGGCAAGGACAAGACCGACGACACCTGGCTGGACAGCGTGGACCCGCTGACCGCGGCGTTGGGAGTGGCCTACGACCAGGCGCAATGGGGCGTGGAACTGGCGGGCCGTTTCGTCGGGCGCAAGCGCCATGCCTCCGCCAGCAACCTCTACCGCCCGGGTGGTTACGGCGTGCTGGATCTGTACGCGCACTGGGAATTCGCGCCTGGCGCGAAGTTCAACCTGGGCGTCTTCAACCTGGGCGATCGGCGTTACTTCGATGCCGGCGACCTCGCCCTGGTGGCCGCCACCAGCAATGCCCTGGATCGCTACACCGCGCCCGGTCGCACGCTGTCGGCCAGCGTGGCGGTGAGCTGGTAGCGATGGCCGCGCGCGTATTTCCGCCGCAGCTCCGGATGCCGGACGAGGGGCGGGAACCCGCGCGCCTGCCCCGGCCGCAGCAGCTGGCCGCGCTGGGTGCGGTGTTGTGCCTGTACCGCGCCGAGCAGGGGGGCGAACTGGCCGGCTGGGAGTTGGCCAGCGGCGTCCAGGTCCGCGCGGGGCTGGACAGCGACGGGCTGCGTGAATCCCTGCAGTTCGTGGATGCCGGCGGCCGCTGTTGCTGGCGCCTGTTCCTGCTGCCGGACAGCGATTTCCTGGCCTGGGACCGCCTGCTGTCGCGTTGGCCGCAGGAGGCGGGCATGGAAGCACCTGCCGGTGTCGGCGAGCGCCTTTGGCGACGACTGGCCGGTCGCCTGCGCGGTGAGCAGTGGCGTGCCGCCGTCCTGCGCCTGCACGAATTGCCGGGCGGGGAAGGCCGGCCGGTACTGGCCGCCAGCCTCGCCCGCCTGTCTTCGCTGGGTGCGGCCACCGCGCGTGCCATCGCGCGCGGCGAAGGCGTCGATGATGAAACCCTGTCGGACGAGTACTGCTGTCTCTCGTCCGCACCGTCGCGAGCCCGCGACATCCCGCACGGTAGCTACCCGGACGCCGTGATTTCCTGGAAGCCAAACGAGAGAACCCACGCATGAAACGCCTGTCCTGCCTGTCCCTCCTTCCCCTCCTGATGACGGTCGCCGCCGGCGCCTTCGCGCAGGACGCGGATCCCGCGCGCGATCGCGCTTCCATCCTGGCCATGCAGGGCGAATACACCGTCGATTTCGCATTCGACGAAACCGTGTTGCTGCAGCCGGGCTACGAACGGCAGGCCGCGATGCGCAGCGGCGGCGATGAAACCGTCATCGTGGTCGAGGACACCCCGCACCGGATCGTCCTGCAGCACATCCTGGTGGATGCCAAGAGCGGCCACGTCACCAAGCACTGGCGGCAGGACTGGGTCTACGAGGCCCCCCAACGCTTCCAGTTCACCGCCGACCAGACCTGGAGCCGTGAGGCGATTCCCGCCGAAGCCACGCGCGGCGCCTGGACCCAGTGCGTGTACGAAGTCAGCGACGCTCCCCGCTACTGCGGCACCGGCCGCTGGACCTATCGCGACGGCCATCCGACCTGGACCAGCGACCTGTCCTGGCGCCCGCTCCCGCGCCGCGAATACACCCGGCGCAGCGACTACAACGCGATGTCGGTGATCAACCGCCATACGCTCACCCCGAACGGCTGGACCCACGAACAGTTCAACACCAAGGTGCTGCGCAAGCCCGATGGCAGCCAGGTGCAACTGGCGCGCGAGTTCGGTTTCAACGACTACATCAAGACGAAGGACATCGACTTCAAGCCGGCCTACGACTACTGGAAGGGCACCGCGGGCTACTGGGCGAAGGTGCGCGGCCGTTGGGATCGTTTCCTGGCGAACGATACCGGCGTGCATCTCAAGACCAAGATCGATGGCATGGCGATGATCATCCCGCTGTTCACCCAGGCCGAGGCGCAACAGGAAGGCAAGGCGGTCAGTGATGCGGAAATCGACAAGGTGTTCGCGGCGTGGGTGGAACCGGCGCCGGTCGCCGATACCGCCGCCCGGTAAATCCGCGATGCGGGACACATCGCCACCGCTGCCGTTGTTGCCGCTGGTGCTTGCCAACGCGGCCTGCATGATGGCGATGAATGCCTTCATCGCGTTGCTCGGGCCATTGGCGCGGACGCTGGGACTGGCCGAATGGCAGGCGGGCGCGTCGGTCACCGTGGCCGGCGTGCTGTGGTTCCTGCTGGCGCGGCGCTGGGGCCGGTTGAGCGATCGGCTGGGGCGCAAGCACGTGATCGTGACAGGCATCGCCGGTTTCGCGCTGTCCTGCCTGGGGCTGGCGGCCGGCGTGCACTGGGCGTTGCTGGCGGTTCCCGGCACCTGGATCAGTTTCCTGCTGCTGCTGGCCGGGCGCGGTGCGATCGGCGCGTTCTATGCCGCGGTGCCGGCGGCGGCCAACGCGATGATTGCCGATCGCACGCCGGTGGAACGGCGCACCGCGGCGATGGCGACGCTGGGCGCTTCCAGCGCCATCGGCCTGGTGCTCGGTCCGTCGCTCGCCGGTTGGCTGGTCGGCGACGGGCTGGTGCTGCCGCTCTACGCCATGGCGGGTCTGGCGGTGCTGGCCCTGGCCGTCGCATTGACCGGCCTGCGAGGCGGCCATGTCCATGCGCCCGGTGGAGTGTTGCCGGTGCGCATGGGAGATCCGCGGTTGCGCATACCGATCGTGGTGGCGTTCGTGGCGATGGGCAGCGTGGCCATCGCCCAGATCTGCGTGGGCTTCTACGCGATGGACCGCTGGGGGCTGTCGCGCGAACACGCCGGACGGGTGGCGGGGCATGCGCTGACCGCGGTGGGTGTGGCGCTGATCGCCGCGCAGATGGGCGTGCGGCGGCTGCGGTGGCCGCCCCGCGTACTCATCGGGCGCGGGGCGGGCCTGGCGATGCTGGGGTTTCTCGCGGCGGGATTCACCGCGGCGTCCTGGCAATTGATTGCCAGCTACTTCGTGATGGCGCTGGGCATGGGCCTGGTGTTCCCCGCGTTCGCCGCGATGGCGGCCAACGCCGTGGCCGCGCATGAGCAGGGTGCGGCCGCCGGCGCGGTATCCGCGGCGCAGGGCGTCGGCATGGTGCTGGGCCCCTTGCTGGGCGCGCTGCTGTACGGCATCGCGCCCGCGGTGCCGTTCCTGGTCGGGGCCGCGCTGCTCGCGCTCGTCGCGCTCTGGGTTGGCGGTGCGCGCGACCGTAGCGTTGCCGCGACCGCGGACGAATCCGCCTGACACCGGGTGAAAAAAATGCCCCGGAAACTCCGGGGCAGGGGATTCACTTGCGCGTTTCTAATGGGAATGTCCAACAAGAATGCTCAGACCGGTATGCCCGGCGGCGGGGGAGGCGGTGGTGGCGCGGGAGGTGAAGGCACGGAAGGGGCCTTCGGCGCGACCGGCGGCGCGGGCGGCACGGGCAAGGGCGCGCCGGCATCGCCGCTGTACGCGTGGATCTTGCCGTTGCGTTCGACCATCACGACCTGCTGCCGACGGGAGGTGGTCACGGTCGACGGCGGCGGAGCCGGCGGCGCGGGGATTGCGGCGGCCGCCGGAGGTGCCGGAGGCGCTTTCGCGGCCGGGGAAGGTGGAGTGGGGGGCGGAGCCGGTGGAGCGGGCGGCGTCGGCGGGACGGGGATCCGCAACGGCATGGCGCGCGGAATCTTGATCGCACTGGTCGCGCTCCGGCGATCACGCAGGTATTCGACGTTGACGCTGCTGTCGGCCGGTTTTCCGCGCAGGGCTTCCATCACGTCGCGGGGCGTGCCGACCTCCTTGCCTTCGACGCGCCGGATCACGTCGCCGGCCTGCAGGCCTTCCAGCTCCGGTCCGGTCGACAGCACCAGCACGCCGCGATCCGTGCCGAAGTATCGACCCAGTTGCGCATCCACCGACGACAGGTTGAGGCCGTTCCAACGATAGGCCTCGGCCAGCCGCGGCATCAGGCAATCCTTGCCGTCGGTGCAGTCGGTAAGTTCGCGCACGCGCATCAATTCGCGCTGGATTTCCGGGGTGATGGCCAACTCGGCGGGTTTGAAGTCGAAAGCGCCGAAGTTGAAATTGTCGATCGTCGCGACGCCGTCCCCATCCGGCGACAACACGATGCGGGTGCCGCGTTCGTCGACCGAACCGTCGTCGGTGAAGACCAGGACCGGCCGCCCAGCCTGGGGCATCACTTCCACCGCCTGCTGGCGGCCATCGCGTTGGAACTCGACCTTCACCGGCACGTCCGTCTCCAGCCCCGACAGGGCAGCGCGTGCGTGCTCCAGGCGCTGCTCGGGCGTACCGCCGGTGATCGCCTTGCCATTGATCTTCAGCAACTGATCGCCGGATCGCAGGCCAACCCGCGCGGCGCCGCTGTCCGGGGTGACGCCAGTGACGCGGACGCCCGTCCGCGCATCCGGCGCCAGCAGCACACCCAGCATTGGACGCCGCTCGATGCGCTGGCGCAGCGCCGCCATCTCATCGGCACGCGTCAGTTCGGCCATGCGGCGGGCGGCACGCTGCAATTCCGCGCGCGCCGCGTCCAGTTCCTTGCGCTGCGCTTCCCGCTCGGCGGTGCGTTGCGCCGCGACCCTGGCGTCCTCCCGATAGGCGGCGGCGTTGTCCTGGGCCTGGCTGGTGAAAGCCAGGCCGACGGCGATGGCGAGCACGGCGATGCTCAGGTTTCGGGTGTTGGGTTTCATGATCACCTCGGTGGTTCCTCGTGTTCCTCAATAGACCTGGGCTACGGCGCCATCGGTCGGGTAGCCATTGGCCGCCATCCAGCGCTGGGTGCTTTCCACGCCGGCCAGGCGTTGCAGGACCGCGACCCGTTCGCGCCACAGGCCGACGCGGGTATCGGCGGCCAGATCCGGCTGCGACAGCGCGACGTCGATCCCGGCTACGCGTTCGTTCAAGGCGGTGCTCAGCGCCATGGCCGGACCACTGGCCACGCGGTCGTCGCGGATCTGCGAAAGCAGCGCCTCCAGCCGTGCGGATTCGGTGTACAGGGTTTCGAGCATGGCCGGCGAAGCCGGCGTGTCGCCCGCACCGGTGGCCTGGCGAACGGGGGCGGCGGCATCTTTCGTCCCGGTGGTGGCGACGGACGGGCCTGCGTCGAGCAGGTTCGTGCCGGAACTCCCGGACGCGGGAGCCGGGCGAGCCGGCGCTTTCTTGTCCCGCGGCGCGCGCACCGGCGTGACGGCCAGTCCGGTATCCGGCGACGCGGGGGCGTCGGTGGAAATGGACGCCGCGCGCTTGCCATCACCGACCGCATCAAGGGACCTGTCCGCCGGAGTGGCTGCAGGCGTGGCGGCGGCGACCGACGTTGCGGGCGTTCGTTCCGATGGCGTGATCGATGGCGTCGCCGCCGGCGGAACGGAAGCGACGACGGGTGGCGATTGATCCGGCGTGGCGCCGCGCCAGGGCACGACCACGGCGAGCGCCAGGCAAGCCGCGACGGCGGCGGGAATCCAGACCCGGCTGCGGGACCGACGCGCGGGCAATGCGGCGGCCACGCGGTTCCAGCCGCCGGCGGGCGGCGTCTCCAGCGGCAGCGCGGCAAACGCCTGGCCCCAGTCGTCGGGCGCGGGGCGCCCCGGTTGGCGTGCATCAGGCATGGGCGGGTTCCTCGATCTGCAGCAGCGTCCGTAAGCGGCGGGTGCCGCGCGAAAGCTGGGATTTGGAAAAACTGGGCGTGCGTTGCATCAGGCGGGCGATTTCCTCGTGGGTATAACCCTCGGCGTAGTACAGCCACAGCACGCTGCGGGTGGCCGCCGGCAGGGCGCCCAGCGCGCGTTGCAGCATCGCCGCGTCGGCGGCGGCCGGGGGCAGGTGGCCCTGGTCTTCGGGAAGATCCTCCTCGTCCATGGCGATCTCCATGTCGAAGCGGCGGTTGCGGCGCAGCTTCATCAGGGATTCGTTGACGGCGATCTGGCGCAGCCAGCCCCAGAACGGGCTGCCGCCGCGGAAGTCGTCGAGGTGGTGGAACAGTTTCAGCATGGTGTCCTGCAGCACGTCGGAGGCTTCTTCCCGATCGCCGCAGATGCGCAGCGCCAGGGTGAATACGGGCCGCTCGAACCAGCGATACAACTGCTCGAAGGCGTCCTGCCGCCCCGCGCGGGCGCGGGCCAGGAGGGTGTCGGGCACATCGATGGCGAAGCTGGATACGGGTGGCATGCATTCATCCAGATGCCGGGGGCGCCAAAAGGGTCGCAGCCGGGCCCCACAATTGTTCCAACCCGGCCGGCGGTGCCCCGGGGGCCGTCTATACTCGCCTATTACTAAGGACTGGAAAGGGGATCACCATGTTCACCTCGGCTCTCACCACGTTCGTGGTCGCCGCGATCGGCATTTTCATCATCATCACCTTCTTCAAGGGGGTGCGGGTGGTGCCGCAGGGGTACGAGTTCACCGTCGAACACTTCGGCAGGTACACCCACACCATGTCGCCCGGCCTGCACTTCCTGATTCCGTACATGCAGGGGGTGGGGCGCAAGGTGAACATGATGGAGCAGGTGTTCGAGGTGCCGTCCCAGGACGTGATCACCAAGGACAACGCGGTGGTGAAGGTGGACGGCGTGGTGTTCTTCCAGGTGCTGGACGCGGCCAAGGCGGCGTACGAAGTGGCCAACCTGGACCAGGCGATGATCGCGCTGGTGCAGACCAACATCCGCACCGTCATCGGTTCGATGGACCTGGATGAATCGCTCAGCCAGCGCGAGACCATCAACGCCAAGCTGCTGGGCGTGGTCGACCACGCCACCAGTCCGTGGGGCGTGAAGGTCAACCGCATCGAGATCAAGGACATCCAGCCGCCACGGGATCTGGTCGATTCGATGGCGCGGCAGATGAAGGCCGAGCGCGACAAGCGCGCCTCGATCCTGGAAGCGGAAGGTTCGCGCCAGTCGGAGATCCTGCGCGCCGAAGGCGAGAAGCAGTCGGCGATCCTGGAAGCCGAGGGCAAGCGCGAAGCCGCCTACCGCGAGGCCGAGGCGCGTGAGCGGCTGGCCGAGGCGGAAGCCAAGGCGACCGCGCTGGTGTCCGAAGCCATCGCCAAGGGCGATGTGCAGGCGATCAACTACTTCATCGCGCAGAAGTACGTGGAAGCGTTCAAGGAACTGGCGACCGCACCCAACCAGAAGTTCGTGCTGATGCCGATGGAAGCCAGCGGCGTCATCGGTTCCATCGCCGGCATCGCCGAGCTGGCCAAGGACGCGTTGAACCAGCAGCAGGCGTCGATCGCGTCGCGGCCGCCGCGCATCGGAGGCTGAGATGAGCTTCAAGTTCGCGATCTGGGCCGGCGCCGCGTTGCTGCTGTTCGCGGCAGAGACCATGGCACCGGGTGCCTTCATGCTCTGGTTCGGCTTCGCCGCCGCCGCGATGGCGGTGGCGGTCCTGGTGCTGCCGGAACTGGGCTGGCTGTGGCAGGCGATCCTGTTCTCGTTGTTCGCGGTCATCTCGGTCGGCATTTACCTGAAGTGGTTCCGCGGTCGCGGCCGCCGCAGCGACCAGCCGCTGCTGAACCGGCGCGCCGAACAGCTGATCGGCCGGGTGCTGGAACTGGACCAGGCCATCGTCGACGGACGTGGCCGGGCCAAGGTGGACGATGCCTTCTGGTCGGTCAGCGGTCCGGATCTGCCGGCCGGCGCGCGCGTGCGGGTGGTGGCGGTGGACGGGATGACCCTGAAGGTGCAGGCACACTGACCCGCGCGTCTCACGGCGACGCGCACCGCGCCACCGCAAGGGCGGGACGCCACCGTGGCGTATCGCCGGGAGTGCGCGAGAACGGGTCGGGATCCCGTTCGCCGGCTTCCCGCTCCAGGGGACACGTCCGCACCATGCGCCGGCGTCGGGGGCGTTGCCGCGCCCCATCTGGGATAATGGCGTTCTTTGCCCCGGAGCCGCCATGACCCAGAAGACCATCCTCAACGACACCCATCGCGCGCTTGGCGCCAAGATGGTCGATTTCGGCGGCTGGGACATGCCGATCCACTACGGCTCCCAGATCGAGGAACACCACCAGGTGCGCCGCGATGCCGGCATGTTCGACGTCAGCCACATGACCGTGGTGGATCTGCATGGCGCCCGCACCCGCGAGTTCCTGCGCCACCTGGTGGCCAACTCGGTCGACAAGCTGAAGGTGTCCGGCAAGGCGCTGTACACCTGCATGCTGGACGCCGGCGGCGGCGTCATCGACGACCTGATCATCTACTTCATGGACGAGGCGTTCTTCCGCCTGGTCGTCAACGCCGCCACCCGCGACAAGGATCTGGCGTGGATCCAGTCCCAGGCCGCGGCATTCGGCGTGGAAGTGAAGGAACGCCCCGAGTTCGCCATGATCGCCGTGCAGGGCCCCACCGCCCGCGCGAAGGTCATCGGCCTGCTGCGCGAAGCCGACCGCGCCGCCGCCGACAAGCTGTCCCGCTTCGCCGCCGTGCAGGCGCAGAGCAGCGCGGGCGTGCCGCTGTTCGTCGCCCGTACCGGTTACACCGGCGAGGACGGATACGAGATCGTGCTGCCGGAACAGGATGCGGTCGCCTTCTGGAACGCACTGCTGGACGCGGGCGTGAAGCCGGCCGGCCTCGGCGCGCGCGACACCCTGCGCCTGGAAGCCGGCATGAACCTGTATGGCCAGGACATGGACGAGTCGGTGTCGCCGTACGAGGCCGCGCTGGCCTGGACGGTCGCCCTGGACGCCGGTCGCGACTTCATCGGCCGTCCGGTGCTGGAACAGCAGAAGGCCAACGGCGCGCCGCGCCAGATGATCGGCCTGGTGATGGACGAGAAGGGCGTGCTGCGCCATGGCCAGACCGTCCTGACCGCCAACGGCAACGGCGAAATCCTCTCGGGCACGTTCTCGCCCACCCTCGGCAAGGCGATCGCTTTCGCGCGCGTGCCGGCCGGCGAGCCCGGCGCGGTCCGCGTGGACATCCGTGGCAAGGAAGTCCCGGTCCGGGTGGTGAAGTTCCCGTTCGTCCGCGACGGCCAGGCCCAGCCCGGCGTGCTGGGTGAATGAAAACGATGGCGGTCCCGGTCGTTGGACCGGACCGCTTTCATGCCCGGCATAAGCAGCTAAACTAGCCCCCTCTTTCCGCCCACCCGATACAAATCCGGAGTAGCCAACATGAGCGAGATTCCCGGCGATCTCAAATTCCTGAAGTCCCACGAATGGGCCCGCGCCGAAGGCGGTGGCCGCGTCACCGTCGGCATTTCCGATCACGCGCAGGGCCTGCTCGGCGATCTGGTCTACGTCGAGCTGCCGAACGTCGGCGACCGCGTCGAGGCCGGCAACGCCAGCGCCGTCGTCGAGTCGGTGAAGGCGGCTTCGGACGTCTACAGCCCGGTCACCGGCAAGGTGATCGAGGTCAACGCGGCGCTGGCCGACAAGCCCGAGACCATCAACGAGGATGCCTACGGCGAAGGCTGGATCTTCGTGGTCGAGGCCGAGGAACCGGAACAGCTCAACGAACTGCTGTCCCCCGACGACTACGCCGAACTGCTGGAGGACGAGGACCACTGAGTCCCCGCGCCTCCTCGTGGAGCATCGACCGGCCGCCTTCGCGCGGCCGGTTTTTTTTTGCCTTCCCGCCGAGGGAATGGACCGGAGCGCATCCCGGAACCGCGCCCGGCCGATGGAGATGCGTCGTTGCCGTGGCCGGCGTCGGAATTCCGCCGCGGTTTTTTTCAGCGCGTGGCGTCGTCCACGGCAACCTCGACCGGTGCGCGATGGCATGCCTCATCCGATCCGGTGACCGGGCGGCGAAGGTTGGCGGCGTGCATCACGGGTGCCGATCCGAGGCGCCAACGCATCTCCGGGAGGCGGCGAACACGGTCGCGACGACGGATTTTTTTTGCGCAAATCCGCGCAATCGGGCTTGTGCGCCGCCCCAAACCGGACCGTTCGGCGGAAAAATTTTTAGGTGCCGTTTAGGCCGCAACCGGGATCCCGGCGACGCGACTACCCGCGTGGCGGATCACGATGTCGATGACGCGTCGCGCGAAGCGATATCAAAAAAGCACTCGTTTTTGCGCTTTTTTTTTTTTTGCCGCGTCGCTGCGGGTATTGCCGGCTGGATCCGTCATGGTCATTTCCCAAGCTTGGCCGAAGCCGGACGACCGGGCGGGCGGCGGCGGCCATGGAAAAAAAATTCGCCGAGGTGTTGACACGTCCAAAAACCGTGATTAGGTTTCGCGCAGCAGAGAGTGCTGCGGAAGCGAGTGAGTCGGATCAATACGACAGCGCGAGTGACAACAAGGCCAATCGTCCCAGCCCAGGTAGCGGCGGACGCAGGACCCGCTTCCCCCGAAAAAAAGCGCCCCACCTTCCTCATCGCACCCGCGCCGTCCGGCGACGCGGGTGTTTTCGTATTTGTAGGGGACCACGTCAGAAGGGTCCTTACAAAAGAATCCGGTTCAACGCGCCTGGCGCGTCGACGGTTGCCTGCGGGTCCGACTCCCGCGGCTGATTCCGCAACTGGGCCTGCCTTCGGGCAGAGGTTTCGTACCCCGATGTACCCAATCCAAGTTCACTGACGAGGAGCCATCACATGGCAATGAAGAAAGCTGCTAAGAAGAAACCTGCCAAGAAGGCCGCCAAGAAGGCGACCAAGAAGGCAGCCGCCAAGAAGACCGTGAAGAAGGCCGCCAAGAAGGCTGCCAAGAAGGTCACCAAGAAGGCCGCCAAGAAGACCGTGAAGAAGGCTGCCAAGAAGGTCGCCAAGAAGCCGGCCAAGAAGGCTGCGAAGAAGGCCACCAAGAAGGCTGCCAAGAAGACCGCCAAGAAGGCTGCCAAGAAGGTCGCCCGCAAGCCTGCGAAGAAGGCTGCGAAGAAGGCCACCAAGAAGGCTGCCAAGAAGACCGTGAAGAAGGCCGCCAAGAAGGCTGCCAAGAAGCCGGCCAAGAAGGCTGCGAAGAAGGCCGCCAAGAAGCCTGCCCGCAAGTCCAAGAAGAAAGCGGCTCCGGTCGCGCTGCCGGCCACCCCGGCTCCGCTGATCTAAGCCAACCCCGATTAGCCGTATCCATCAGACTCTCTCCCTGTGCCCAGCAGGGGGAGAGTTTTTTTTTTGCGGGCGCTTAAGCTTGTCGCCATCCGGAACGGAGGAACGACATGAAGCTACTGAAGTGGGCCCTCGGCACCCTGATCCTGCTGGGCGTGCTGCTGGTCGTGGGCAGCCTGCTGCTGCCGGCGCGTACCCACGTGGAAAGATCGATCACCATCCAGCGGCCGCCCGCGGAGGTGTTCGCCACCCTCAACTCGTTCCGACGGTTCAACGAGTGGTCGCCCTGGTTCGCCGCCGATCCCCAGGCCAGTTACACCTATGAAGGACCGGCAGAAGGCGTCGGCGCGGGCATGCGCTGGTCGGGCAACCAGGCGGTGGGTACCGGCAGCCAGCGGATCACCGAAAGCCGGCCGCCGGCGCGCGTGGTGGTGGCGCTGGACTTCGGCGGACATCCGTCGACCGCGACCTACACGCTATCTCCTGAGGGCACCGGTGCCACCCGCCTGACCTGGGCCTTCGATACCGAGCACGGCTACAACCCGATGTCGCGCTGGTTCGGGCTGCTGTTCGATCGAATGATGGGCACCGACTACGAGCGTGGCCTGGCCAGGCTCAAGACCCTGCTGGAAACCGCTCCGCCGCGCTGAGCGTGGCCCAGGAAGCAGAACGCCCCGCGCGGATGACCGGGCGGGGCGTGCGGGATCAAGGAGAGGTCGCGGTGGATGTCAGCGTGGAGACGCCGTCGCCTGGCTGGCGGCCGCGCCGCTCTTGTTGTCCGGTTGCGGCGAATCGGCCATCAGCAGGTCGCTGGTGTCCATCGGTGTATCCAGCCACTGCTGCGGCGAGAGGCCAATGGCGCGGTCGAGGATGGTCGGCAGCAGTCCGGAAGGCACCGAGCTGTCGCTGTTCCAGAGGATGGCGATGCCCAGGTCGCGTTCGGGCACCAGCGCGACCATGCCACGGTAGCCCTGCACCGCACCGGCGTGGAAGATCACCGGATGGTTGGCGTAGTCGAACACGCGCCAGCCCAGCGCGTAGCCGGCCGAGTAGATGCGATCGCGGCGCCAGCCGGCACGCATCTCGCCCGGCGTGGGCACCAGCGAGGCGTGCAGGGTGGCCAGCAACGGCGCGGACAGCACGTCCTGGCGATGTCCGGTCTGCGCCACCAGCCATTGCGCCATGTCGCTGATGCTGGCGTTGACGCCGGCCGCGGGCGCCAGGCGGTAGTAGGTCGGCTTGGGCGTCAATGCGACCCAGCCATTGCGGCTGCGTACGTGCGGACGCGCCCAGCGCGCGCTGTTCTGGATGCCTTCTAGGCCGAGGCTGGCGTCGTTCATGCCCAGCGGCTTGAAGATGCGCTTGTCGACCGCCTGCTCGTAGAAGCCGCCGGTGGCGGCGAACACCACGTCGCCGAACACGCTGAAGGCGACGTTCTGGTAGGCATAGCACTGGCCGGGTACGCAGCTCATCGGCGCGTAGGCGAGCTTCTGGGTCACCGCGTAATAGTCGGCGTTGCCCTCGATGTCGCGGTCGAACGCGTTGTGCGCCTGCAGGCCGACGCGGTGGCTCAACAGATCGGCCACGGTCACCTGGCGCGTCGCCATGGGATCGCTGAGGCGGAAGTTGGGCACGTAGTCGGCCACGCGGCTGTCCCAGCGCAGCGAGCCATCGTTGACCAGCAGCCCGGCCAGGGTGCCGGCGAACGCCTTGGACAGCGACGCCAGGCGGAACACGGTATGTCCGTCGATCGTCTGCGGCGCGCTGACGTCGGTGACGCCATAGCCCTTGGCGGTGAGCACGCGGCCATTGTGGACGATCGCCAGTGCCATGCCCGGCACGCGCTCGCCCATCGTCAACTGCTGCGCCATGGCCTCGAAACGGGCAACGTCGAAACCCGGGGCGAGCGTGGATGCCGATGCGGTCGCGGCGGCGGCCGTCGTGGCGGTATTGGCTTGCGTGGCGGGAACAGAGGCCGTGGCGGCGGGCACCGGCGAAACGGCGTGCGCGGTTCCGGCGGGAGGCGTCTGGGCCGTGGAGGCCAGCGTCAGAGGTATCAGCAGTCCGAGCAACCCAATACGGAACGGGCGCAACGGCCGCCGAGTTACCTTCTTTTTCATGTACTGATCGCCTGCGCAACGGTTGCTGGACGCGATAATAACGTTGCTGTTTCAGATTGCACAAATGGCGGCAACTTCCGCACGCATGTCGTTCATCTAGTTGAAGATCCGGGGTGCGGTCCGTCGCATTTTTGACGCGCCCTGTTCAGATCCCTGAGCAGGGGTTCCCGCGCGTGATTCAGTGCGAATCACGGACCGGCTCATGCCCACGGATGAGGTCGGCGGCACGCTCGGCAATCATCATCGTCGGCGCGTTGGTGTTGCCGCCAATCAGGGTGGGCATGACCGAGGCATCGATCACGCGCAGGCCAGCGACGCCGTTGACGCGCAGTTGCGGATCGACCACGGCGCCGGCATCGCTGCCCATGCGGCAGGTGCCGATGGGGTGGTAGACCGTCTCCGCCTTCGCCCGCACGAACGCCGCCAGGCCGGCATCGTCGAGGTCATCGCGCGCGGGGAAGATCGGCGCGCCGCGATAGTCGTCGAACGCGCGCTGGGCGAACAGTTCGCGCGACAGGCGCGCGCATTCGATCATCATCTTCAGGTCGAAGCCTTCCGGATCATTCAGGTAGTTGGCCTCGATGCGTGCCGGCGTGCGCGGGTCCGCATCGTCCAGGCGGATGCGGCCGCGGCTGCGCGGTCGCAGGAAGCAGGCATGCAGGGTATAGCCGTCCCCGTCCAGCCGGTGGCGACCGTGGTCGTCGAGCATGGCCGGCACGAAGTGCAGTTGGATGTCGGCGTGCGCGTCGGGCGCCAGTGGCGAACGCACGAATGCGCCCGCTTCGGCGATGTTGCTGGTACCCGGACCGTGATGACCGCGCAGGAAGTAGTCGAAGGCGGTTTTCAGCTCGCTGGTGCGGTCGTAGGTGACTGGCCGGGTGGAATGGCGCAGCGTGCAGATGTCCAGGTGATCCTGCAGGTTGAACCCGACCTGCGGCGCATCCACCCGCACGTCGATACCGTGTCCGCGCAGGTGTTCGGCCGGACCCACCCCGGACAGCATGAGCAGCTGCGGCGAATTGATCGCGCCACCGGACAGCAGCACCTCGCGCTCGGCCCGGACCTGCACCTCGCGTCCCTGGTGGGCATAGGCCACGCCCACCGCGCGTCCGTTCTCGATCAGGATGCGACGGGCCAAGGTGCCGGTGAAGACTTCCAGGTTGGATCGATGACGGACCGGATGCAGGTAGGCCACCGCCGACGAGCAGCGTGCGCCGTCCTTCTGGGTGACCTGGTAGAAACCGAAGCCAGGCTGCTCCGGGCCGTTGAAATCGTCGTTGCGCCGATAGCCGGCCTGTTGCCCGGCCTCGATGAAGGCCGCCGACAATGGATTGGTGTAGCGCAGATCGGAGACCCACAACGGACCATCGTCGCCATGCAATGCATCGGCGCCTCGGCTGTTGCGCTCGGAGCGCCGGAAGTACGGCAGCACACCGGCCCAGTCCCATCCCTGCGCGCCCTGCGCCGCCCAGCCGTCGTAGTCGGCGGGGATGCCGCGGATGTAGCACATCGCGTTGATGGAGCTCGATCCACCCAGCACCTTGCCGCGCGGCCACCACAGGCGCCGGCCGTCGAGCTGTGCCTCGGCCGCGGTGTCATAGTTCCAGTTCACGCCCTTGTGGCCGACCAGCTTGGCCAGCCCGGCCGGCATGTGGATGAAGGGATGCCAGTCGCGGGGACCGGCTTCCAGCAGCAGCACGCGGCAGGCGGGATCTTCGGAGAGGCGGTTGGCCAGCACGCAGCCGGCCGAACCGGCGCCGATGATGATGTAGTCGTACACGTGGAGGCCTGCAACCGGGACCGGTCGAAGCTATCGGGCGGGGATAGAGCAAATGCTCGGCCGCGCCGGGCATGCGCGGAAGGCACCCGGCGGATGGAACGCAGCGGCGCGGGAAAGTGCTGGCGATGTTGCAGTGCATCGGATACCTTGCGCGCGTGACGCGGGCCGCTGCGCGCGTCCATCCCGTTCCCGGCGGCCACGACGATCGCATGAATCCTTCCGCTTCCGACGCCTCACGCCCCGCCGGTTTCCGCCAGGTGATTTCGCAACTGGGCGTGGATTCCCCGGCCTTGTGGTGGTCGCTGCTCTACTTTTTCTGCCTGCTCAGCGGCTACTACGTGCTGCGCCCGGTGCGTGATGCGATGGGTGCCTCGGGCGATGTCGCCGCGGTGTTCCCGGTGCAATTGAACGATTGGGCGGGGCGGCACGGCATCGACCTCAAGGACTTCACCCTGCAGGTGCTGTTCACCGGCACCTTCGTCTGCATGGTGCTGCTGCAGCCGATTTATGGCGCGCTGGTGTCGCGTTTCCCGCGGCGGGTGTTCCTGCCGGTGGTGTACCTGGCCTTCATCGCCTGCCTGGGTTTTTTCTACTGGGCCTTCAACCGGGAACTGCCGGGGCGCGGCGCGGCCTTTTTCATCTGGGTGGCGGTGTTCAACCTGTACGCCGTGTCGGTGTTCTGGAGCTACATGGCGGACGTGTTCGACAACGAGAACGCCAAGAAGGTCTACGGCTACATCGGCGCCGGCGGCACCACCGGCGCTCTGGTCGGGCCGATGATCACCAGCCTGCTGGTCGAGCGCATCGGCGTGGGCAACCTGCTGCTGGTTTCCGCGTTGCTCCTGGGGATCTGCCTGTTCTGCATCCTGCGCCTGCGGCCCTGGGCCGTGCGCCGCGAGCAGCGCAACCGCGATGCCAGCGGCGAGGACGCGATGGGCGGTTCGGTGCTGGCGGGCCTTCGACTGGTCTGGCGGGATCCGCTGCTGCGTTCGCTGGCCATGCTGATGTTCTTCGGCGTCGGCGTCGGCACCCTGCTGTACAACGAGCAGGCCGCCATCGCCCGCCAGTTGGCCCAGGATGCCTCGCGCACGGCGTACTACGCCAAGCTGGATCTGGGGGTGAACCTGCTGACCATCGTGGTGCAGGTGTTCCTGACCCGCTGGCTGCTGCGCCGGTTCGGGATCGCGCCGCTGCTGCTGATACCGGCCACCGCCATCCTGCTCGGGTACGCGCTGCTGGCGGCGGCGCCGCTGCCGGCGCTGATCTGGGCGGTGCAGGTGGCGACCCGCGCGGGCGAGTTCTCGCTGGCCAAGCCGGCCCGCGAAACCCTCTACACGCGGGTCGACCGCGAGTCGCGTTACAAGGCCAAGGCGGTAATCGACACCGTGGTCTATCGCGGCGGCGATCTCAGTTTTGCCTGGCTCCACAAGGCGTTGTCGGCGCTGGGCTCCAGCGTGGTGTTCCTGGTCGGCATCGGCGTGGCCGCCGGCATGACCCTGGGCGCCTGGCGCGTGATCCAGGCACAGCGCCGATTGCCGGAGGCGGGGAGGGCGGTACCGGCGGAAGGCGAGCCGGCCTGATCGGCGACGCGCCGGAGCGGCGCGGTGTCGCGTGCGGACACGACCGGCGCTTCACTGCCGGAGCGCCTGCGCGCACGCAGCGGGGTCCCCATGCCTGGATGCGCGCGCGACGCGCCCCCTGTCATTGGCTATCCTGTCGAGGTTGCCACGCTGGAACCCAAGCATGTTGATTGCCGCGTCACTGAGCGTCCTGGTCGCCCTGCTGCACCTGTACTTCATGGTGCTGGAGATGTTCCTGTGGACCCGCCCGGTTGGCCTCAAGACGTTCCGCAACACGCCCGAGAAGGCGGCGGCCACGCGGGTCCTGGCCGCCAACCAGGGGCTGTACAACGGCTTCCTGGCCGCGGGCCTGCTGTGGGGGCTGATGAGCGAGCAGTGGAACGTGGTGGTGTTCTTCCTGGTCTGCGTCACCCTTGCCGCGCTGTATGGCGCCTACAGCGTCAGCCGGCGGATCTTCTTCGTGCAGGGCATCCCCGCCATCGCCGCGCTGGCCGCCATCCTCATCGGTTGAGCGAATCGGGCGGTTCCCGCGGGAGCGACATCGGTCGCGACCAGGAATTCTCAGCCCGCCAATGTTGCTTGGCGACCGACCTCGCTCCTACGGGAGAGGCAGGGCCAGCGGCAGCGCGAACAGCAGCGCGCCCAGCACGAACAGCGCGGTGAGCAGGTGCAGCAGCCAATGATGGCGACGCAGGAACACGAACTGCTCGACCGTCCGTCCCGCCCAGAACAGCGCCATGAAAGCCAGCAGCGCACGCCCCAGGCCACTGTCCTGCAGCTCGCCGGTGAACACGAAACAGGCCGCGCCGACACCGAGGAACAGATAGACCAACCGGAGATTGAGGATCTGGGTGATCGCGCGGGTGGCGAATCCGACCTTGGCCAGTTCGTCATGCCAGCGGAACAGCTTCCAGAACGCCAGGTGGAACAGGGCAAAGCCCAGGCTGTGGACGCCCGCCAGCCGCACCAGCCAGTCGCCGGATGCATCCATGGGTCAGCGCTCCTCGCGTGGCGGCCGCGGCGACACCCACATGGCGATGCGGGCGCGGAACACCGCCTCGCCCTGCGGGTTGCTGACCACCACCTCCATCGGCAGTTCATAGCCTTCTTCCGCCGAATGCGGAGGAAAGGCCGGCGTGGCGACCGCGTGCATGGTGCCGACGGCCTTCTTCAGGTACTCCACGCTCATGCCCTTCGGAATCCAGCGCATGGAGGCAGGAATGCTCACGTCCGTGGTCAGGCCGCCGACGAACTCGGCCAGGTTGCACAGCGCGATCGCATGCACCGTGCCCAGGTGGTTGGTGACGCTGCGCCGATGGGCGATGGTCGCTTCGCCGCGGTTGGGTTCCAGCCTCGTGATGCGCGGCCGGATGCTGGCGAAATAGGGCGCCTTGAAGCAGACCAGCCGCGAGAACAGCCATGAGCCGAACGGGCGCGCGGCGAGCTTGCGGTACATCGTCAGGACGGATGCGCTCATGGGGTCTCCGGACGAAGACGGCGAGCCGAAGCTCGCCGTCAGGGGGAACATGGGGATCAGGCCGCCGCGCGTGACTTGTCGCCCGGCTGGTGCCGATCGTAGTAGCTGGCGGCACGCAGTTCGTGCGGATCGAAGTCGTCCACGGTGATCGTGTCCAAGGTCATCGTGCGCAGTTCTTCCAGCTGCTTGCGCTCGTCCGCGGTTATCCAGCCTTCGCGCACGCCTTCATCCAACTGGCTGGCGAAATCCAGCGCCTCGATGCCCTTGGTCTTGAGCGCCTTCAGGAACTTGCGCTCCACCGGCTCGGCCAGCACCGCCTTGGCCAGGTAGCTGTTGATGCGGCCGGCCGGGTTGTTCTCGCACGGCGTGGTGAACACACCCTTGGCCAGGCGGTCGCGCGCCTCGTTCGGCGTCATCAGCAGGGCCGCGGCACGGTGGCCGAGGCGGTCGCCCGGCGCATGCGCGCGACGGCCCCACGGGAAGATCAGCGCCCACATCAGCCAGCCGACCGGACGGATCGGGAAGTTGCGCAGCGCCGCCGACAGCGACAGTTCGATCTGGTGCACGCTGTCATGGAAGGCCCAGGCCAGCAGGGTGCGATCCGCCGCCGGCGCGCCTTCGTCGTGGTAGCGCTTGAGCATCGCGCTGGTCATGTACAGGTGGCTGAGCACGTCGCCGAGGCGGCCGGACAGCGACTCCTTGAATTTCAGCTTGCCGCCCAGGGTCAGCATCGAGATGTCGGCCATCAGCGCCAGGTTGGCCGAGTAGCGGTCCATCTTGCGGAAGAACCGGCGGGTGTAGTCGTCGCCCGGCGCCGCACCGATGCGCGAAGCAGTCAGGCCGAACCAGAACGAGCGCACCGCGTTGGAAATCGCATAGCCGATATGGCCGAACAGGTTGCGGTCGAACTCGTTGGTGCCGGCGACGGTATCCGGATTCTGCGCGGCCTTCATCTCCTTCAGCACCCACGGATGGCACAGGATCGCGCCCTGCCCGAAGATCAGCAGGCTGCGGGTCATGATGTTGGCACCTTCCACCGTGATCGCGATCGGCGAGGCCTGCCAGGCGCGGCCGACGAAATTGCGTGGTCCCAGGATGATGCCCTTGCCGCCGACCACGTCCATCACGTCCTTGACCACGTCGCGGCTCATGTTGGTGCAGTGGTACTTGGCGATTGCCGATGGCACCGCCGGCTTCTCGCCGCGATCCACGGCCGCCGCGGTCGCCTGCGACAGCGCGCTGATCGCATAGGCCTTGCCGGCGATGCGCGCCAGCGCTTCCTCGACGCCTTCGAAGCGGCCGACCGACAGGCCGAACTGCTTGCGGATGCGCGCATAGGCGCCGGTGACGATCGCGCCCTGCTTGGCGCCGCCGCTGGCGGTGGAGGGCAGGGTGATCGAGCGGCCGATGGACAGGCACTCGCTGAGCATGCGCCAGCCTTCGCCGATGCCATTTTCCTCGCCGATGATCTGCGACAGCGGCAGGAATACCTCATGGCCGCGCACCGGGCCGTTCTGGAACGGCGAATTCAACGGGAAGTGGCGGCGGCCGACCTCCACTCCGGGCGTTTCGCGCGGCATCAGCGCCAGGGTGATGCCCAGGTCGCGCTTGTCGCCCAGCAGGCCATCCGGGTCGTACATGCGGAAGGCAAGTCCGATGATGCTGGCGACCGGCGCCAGGGTGATGTAGCGCTTGTCGAAGGTAAGCTTGATGCCGACCACCTTGGCGCCGTCCCAGTCGCCTTCGCAGACGATGCCGTAGTCCGGGATCGAAGTGGCGTCGGAGCCGGCGAACGGACCGGTCAGGCCGAAGCACGGCACTTCGCGGCCATCGGCCAGGCGCGGCAGGTAGTAGTCCTTCTGCTGCTCGGTGCCGTAATGCATCAGCAGTTCGCCCGGTCCCAGCGAATTGGGCACGCCGACGGTGGAGCTCACCACGCTGGAGACGGACGCCAGCTTCTGGATCACCTTGTGGTGGGCCAGCGCCGAGAAGCCCAGGCCACCGTAGGACTTGGGAATGATCATGCCGAAGAACCTGTTCTTCTTGATGAAATCCCACATTTCCGGCGGCAGGTCCGCATGGACATGGGTGATTTCCCAGTCATTGGTCATCCGGCACAGATCCTCGACTGGACCGTCCAGGAACGCCTGCTCCTCGGGGGTCAGTTCGGGCTTGGGCTGCGACAGCAACTGGTTCCAGTCCGGATCACCGGAGAACAGCTCGCCTTCGAAACCCACCGAGCCCGACTCCAGCGCGATGCGCTCGGTCTGCGACAGCGGAGGAAGGATCTTGCGGTAGAAGGTCAGCAGCGGCGCGGTGATCAGCGGCTTGCGGATGGCCGGAATCAGTAGCGGCACCGCGATCAGCGCGACGATGATCGCGGCGACGATCGTCGCGGTGTGATTGGCGCCCATCAGCCAGCAGGCCACCAGCAGGGTTGCGGTGATCGCGGCCCAGTAGGCCAGCCGCAAGCGGTGATAGGCCGCGAACGCGCCCGCCAACAGGAAGGCGAGGAAGGGGGCTAGGATGCTCATGGACTTGCTCCGGTTGCGGATCCGCCGTCGGCGGACGATTCGGTGGGGGCTGGCCCGAAGGACGCCTGCGGCGAGCGCAGTTCGGCCAGGTACTCGAGGACGGTGGCGGTGAAGGTGTCGTTATCGTCGCCGGCCACCATGTGGGTGGCCTGCGGAAGGTGGACATGCCGAGCATGGGGAACCAGCGTGCGGAATTCCTCGACGGTCTTTTCCGAGACAAGATCGCTGCGTCCGCCGCTGATCAGCAGGATCGGGCAGCGGATGCGGCTGGCCGCCTCGGCCAGGGCATCCTGGTGCTGTTCGCTGTCGCGCGCCAGTTCGTCGATCAGGCGCGGATCCCAATGCCAATGCCAGCGGCCGTTCCTGTCCGGGCGCAACAGCGCACGCAGTTCATCCGGCGACTTGCGGTTGCGGCGATGCGGCAGGTAGGCGGCGATGATGTCGCTGGCCTGTTCCGGAGACTCGAAACCGTCGGGAAACGCGGTCATGAAACCGAGGATGCGCTCCAGCCCGGCCGATTCCCAGCGCGGGGTGATGTCGACCAGCACCATCGCCCGCAGCAGTCCGGGCCAGCGCGACTCGGCGATCAGGCCGAACAGTCCGCCCATCGACGCGCCGACGAGGATCGGCGCCTGCGCCTGCTCGCCGGCCACGATGATCAGGTCATCCGCGAACTGCTCGCCGGCATAGGGCACGTCTTGCGGATTGCGCTGCGAATCTCCGTGCCCGCGGGCGTCGTAGGCCAGGCCGGCATAGCCCTTCGAGGCGAGGAACTGCGCGGTCCGGGTCCAGGCATGGCGGGTCTGGCCAAAGCCGTGCGAATAGATCAGTGCCGGTTCCGCTTGCAAGGGAGCGGGCGAGGCAAAGCCGCTGGCGGCGAGGCGCAGGTCTCCGGCGCCGGTCAGCCCGAGTGCTTCGCCCGCACCGGAGGCGGAGAGGGACAGAGCAGGGGAGTGGGTGTTGACCATACGGACTAGTATGGACCTACCGATTTAGAGCAGTCAATCGGTCGGCAGGATTGTCGGGAGCGCAAGCGTTTGATTTGACGAAAGTTTTGCTGCGACGCAGCAAACGTACTCCAACAAACTTCGGCGTATGGTTAAATGGAACCATGACGACCCCAAGCCCCGACCCAGCTCCCGCCGCATCCCCGCGGAATGCCCGCCTCAGTGCAGACGACTGGGCCCAGGCCGCGCTCGATCTCATCGCCGAACAGGGTGTCTCCGCCGTCGCGGTGGAACCGCTCGCGCGGCGTCTTGGTGTGACAAAGGGCAGCTTCTACTGGCATTTCCCTTCCCGCGACGCGCTGCTGCAGGCGGCGCTGGAGCGCTGGGAGGCGGTGGAACAGGAAAGCGTGTTCGGCAATCTGGAGAAGGTGCCTGATCCGCGCGAGCGCCTGCGCGCGCTATTCCAGTTGGTCGGCCATGAAGTGAAGCCGCACATCATCTACAGCGAACTGCTGAAGGCACTGGATCACCCGGCCGTGCAGCCGGTGATCGATCGCGTGTCACAGCGCCGCCTGGAATACCTGATGGCGTCCTTCCGGCAGGCGGGGCTGGCGCGCCAGGATGCCATCCACCGCGCACGCCTGACCTACGCGGCCTACGTGGGTTTCCTGCAGTTGTCGCTGCAACTCCAGCAGCCGCGCATGACCCACGACGAATTCGAGGCCTACCTCGAACACGTCATCTCCACGCTCATTCCGACCTGACGGCGCGGGCACGCGGCTCGCGTGCCGGACACACGGCGCAGTGGGCAAGGGCGGAGGCACGAGGCCAACACGCGGGAATCATGCCGGTCCGGGCGTGGCCATCAATCGGCCGTTGCGCCATTCCTGCACGCGCTCGGTGTATCCCGCCCTCTCCAGGTAGCGGAAGATCGAGCGGACCGTGACCACGGGGTAGTCGCCTGACAGGCGGGTCGCGACCGGATGGTCGGTGAAATCGACGTTGGCGGTGAACAAGCCACCCAGCACGCGCTTGGTGTAGGGAACATGGATGGTCTCCGGTACGAAGCCATCGCCGCGCGCGAAGGCGTAGGCGGTCGCGCGGTCGTAGATCGGCGAGTCGGCGATCGCGCTGGCCATCATCTCGACCAGCCAGGCGGTGGAATTCTGGTAGTCCCGGCTGCCGGGGCGCGCGATCAGGTTGTAGTGCGGATGATGCAGGCTGTGACGCGGCACCTGCTGCAGTCGGCGGGTCAATCGCTGGGCGACATCCGGCTTGAACCAGACGATGCGCAGATCCTGGTTGACCAGATCATCGGAGAAGAAATTCACCAGTCCCTGGGCATACAGTCCGGAACGATCACTGCCGCACTCGTTGAGCAGATGCACCACCGTCCAGCGTCCCTGCGGATGATCGCGGACCACGAAACCGGCGTGGCTGTAGACCAGGCCCTGTTTGGACAGGTCCGTGCCCACCCGCGCGATCAGCGCCACCGGCGCATCGCTCTCCTCCAGCGCAACTGCGGCCCGCAGCGCGGTTTCCGCCGCCGCGGCGACCTTGGCAGGCGGCATTTGCTGCTCCCGGCAGTTGTTGCCGGCATGGGCCGCCAGCGGCAGGCACAGCAGCCACGCAACGCGCACCAATAACCGGTTCATGGCTCAGCTCCCGTAGCGGTGGCTGTGGATGTGCGGGCGGACCCGGTCGTTGGCGATGAAGCAGAGCGTTTCGCCGGCAGCGCTCAGCAACCAGCCGGTGGCGACCGTGGTCACGCTGATGGCGGTTCCCACCGCGATGCCCAGCCGGCGAACGGCTTCCACCGACAGGTAGATCACGAACGAGGCGCCGGCAGCGGTCGCCGATACGGTCACGACCACGCTGCTGCCCACCGCCGCAACCCCCGACACCACCGCCGACGCTCCATGCGCCAACGCGTGCACGACGGCCACCGGGACTTCGACGGACGCCGCAAGGCTCGCTCGCGAATGCCGGCTGGCGCCATCGGACTGGACGGCGCCCCAGGCGGGAATGGTCGCGACGGACAGCGCGACCGCCAGCAGCAGGGGGCGGACATGTTGGATGGGGGATGCGGACGGGGTCATGGGCGGGTCTCCTTGCGTGGCGCGAAGGTGGACGCAGACACCCGGAGGATTCAACTAACTTTGACAAGGTAAGCTCTTGGGGGACGAAAGGTATAGGAATCCGCTACCCATGGCCGTATCCATCGAACTGGTCGACGCCCTCAAACGCTGCCTGCGCGGGCAATCCATGACCTATCGGGACCTCGCTGCCCGGATGAAGATGAGCGAGGCGGCGATCAAGCGGATGTTTTCCCGGCGTGCGATGAGCCTGCAGCGGCTGGAACAGATCTGCGAGGTGCTCGACGTTGGCCTGGCCGAGCTCAGTGCCGAGGCGGCGCGCGGGCGCAAGCCGATGGCGCAGTTGGAGGCGGCCCAGGAACAGGCGCTGGTGAAGGAACCCGCGCTGTTGATGGCGCTGTTCCTGGCCCTGAACCGTTGGCGGCAGGAAGACGTGCTGGAGCATTTCGGCTTCACGCCCGCGCAGTGGACCGGCCTGCTGGTGAAACTGGATCGCCTCGGCATCATCGAACTGCTGCCCGGCAACCGGACGCGCGCGCTGACCGCGCGCAATTTCCGTTGGCGCGCGGACGGTCCGATGGAACGCTATTTCCGGCATACGCTGCTGACCGACTACTTCGCCGATGCCTTCGATGGCGAACAGGATGCGTTGCTGCTGCTCAGCGGCAGCCTGAGCATCGACGGCATCAAGCAACTCCGGCAGCGCCTGGAAGAAGTGGCCCGCGAGTTCGACGCGCTGCTCGCCAGGGATGCCACCCTGCCGGCGTCCGGGCGGATCGGGGTCAGCCTGGTGCTGGCGCAGAAGCCCTGGCTGCTGCAACTGTTCAATCCCTACCGGCGGTCGCGCGGCGGCTGAGTCCGCCTCCCGCAGCGCCGGCGGTGCCAGTGCTTTAAGGCCACTCTTATATGTAGCGGTCCGGCCAGGACATGGTCTGACCTTCCTGAATCCGATTCGGCGTTGTTCTCGTCATCGGGACCAGACATTGGTATCATTTTGGTCTCTTTTTCGAGGGCTAGGCATGAACGCAGCGGTCGACGTTTTCAAATCGCAGGATTCCCGGGGATGCCGGTTGGAAGCGCTGAACGCCTGGGTGGCCGAGGTTGCTGTCTTGACCCAGCCCGACCATATCCACTGGTGCGACGGCAGCGATGCCGAAAACGCCGCCCTGATCGCCCGCATGCAGGCTGACGGCACGCTGCTGCCGCTGAACCACGAAACCCACCCGCATAGCTGGTTGCACCGTTCCAGCCCCAGCGACGTCGCCCGGGTCGAACACCTGACCTTCGTATGCACGCCGGAGCGCGACGATGCCGGTCCGAACAACCACTGGATGGCACCGGCCGAAGCGCACGCGAAGATGGACGCCCTGTTCGCCGGCTGCATGCGCGGGCGCACCCTGTACGTGGTGCCCTACTGCATGGGCCCGATCGATTCGCCGCTGGCGCGTTGCGGCGTGGAGATCACCGACTCGCCGTACGTGGTCGCGAACATGCGCATCATGACCCGGATGGGCGCTCCCGCACTGGCCCGGATCGAACGCGAAGGCAGCTTCGTCAAGGGCCTGCATTCGGTCGGCGAGCTGGATCCGGAGCGTCGTTTCATCATGCACTTCCCGGAAGAACTCACCATCAAGAGCTTCGGCTCCGGCTATGGCGGCAACGCGCTGCTGGGCAAGAAGTGCCACGCACTGCGCATCGCCTCGCACCAGGCCCGCCAGGAGGGCTGGCTGGCCGAACACATGCTGATCGTCGGCATCGAGAATCCGCAGGGCCAGATGCACTACGTGGCCGCGGCGTTCCCCTCGGCCTGCGGCAAGACCAACCTGGCCATGCTGATTCCGCCGGAAGGCTATCGCCAGGCGGGCTGGAAGGTCTGGACGGTCGGCGACGACATCTGCTGGATGCGTCCGGGCGCCGACGGCCGCCTGTATGCGATCAACCCGGAAGCCGGCTTCTTCGGCGTCGCGCCGGGCACCTCCGACAGTTCCAATCCCAATGCGCTGGCGACCATCAGCCACCACACCATCTTCACCAACGTGGCCGTGACCGACGATCAGGAACCGTGGTGGGAAGGCCTGGACAAGCGCACGCCGGCACTGGACTGGCAGGGGCGTCCCTATGATCCGGCCAATGGCCCGGCTGCACATCCGAACTCGCGCTTCACCGTCTCCGCACGCCAATGCCCGAGCTACTCGCCGCGTGCCGAGGACCCGCAGGGCGTGCCGATCTCCGCGATCGTGTTCGGCGGACGTCGCGCGTCGCTGGTGCCGCTGGTGTTCGAGGCCCGCGACTGGACCCACGGCGTGCTCATCGGCGCCGCGATGGGCTCGGAAACCACCGCGGCGGCTACCGGCGCGGTCGGCGTGATGCGCCGCGACCCGATGGCGATGAAACCGTTCTGCGGCTACAACTTCGCCGACTACTTCGCCCACTGGCTGTCGTTCGACCAGGCCGGCGCGAAGCTGCCGAAGATCTTCCACGTCAACTGGTTCCGCAAGGGCGACGATGGCAAATTCCTGTGGCCCGGCTTCGGCGAGAACCTGCGCGTGCTGGAATGGATGATCAAGCGCGTGGAAGGGCAGGCCGACGCGGTCGATACGCCGATCGGCAACCTGCCGCGGGCGGACGACCTCAATCTGGATGGGGTATCGCTTTCGCAGGAAGCGGGAGCCAAGCTGTTCGGCTTCGACCCGGAGGGCTGGCGTGCCGAGGTCGACAGCATCGGTGCCTATCTGGAAGAGTTTGGCGGGCGCATGCCGGAGGCACTGAAGGCGGAGCAGGCGCGCATCGCGGCGCATCTGGGCTGAAAGCCTGACTGGAACATCGGGGCTGCCGAGAGCGGCCCCTTTTGCACGTACAAGATTGGTTTCAAATGTATTTGAATTTACAGTTCATCAAAATGAACAGGGCAAGTGATTGATTTATAAGGCTGGATAACTCTTTCTTAATAAAGAAATTTGCGTTACTCTTGGGTTCACAGGATATGTCGCGCCTGTCACATCGGATTCCGGGGCCTGTTGGCACCGGCCGCTTACAACTCAAGAGAGAGAGACAAATGGGTTCCAGTTACTTGTCGAAAGGCATCAAGCGCACGGCCCTGAGTTTGGCCCTGGGTGCCTGCTTCGTGGGTGGGGTACAGGCGCAGTCGAACTCGGCCGGTGCCATCACCGGTCGCGCCATCGACGGCGACACCATCACCATCGTCAGCCCGGACACCGGTTTCACCCGCACCCTCAACGTCAGCGGCGACGGCAGCTATCGCTTCTCCGCGCTGCCGACCGGTAAGTACACGATTACCCGCAAGGCGGCTGATGGCACCTCGTCCAGCCGCGACATCACCGTCACCGTCGGCACCGCCGCGAATGTCGATTTTGCCCGCGCGGCGCAGGCTTCGAGCGGTGCCACGACCTTGGACGCCGTCCAGGTCGTCGGTTCCAACGCCATCAATCCCATCGATGTCTCCTCCGTGGAATCCACCACGGTGCTGACTTCCGAGCAGATCGCCAAGATCCCGGTGCCGCGCAACATCACCGGTGTCGCCCTGCTGGCGCCCGGCACCATCAAGGGCGATGCCGCCTTCGGTAATCTCGCTTCGTTCGGTGGTTCGTCGGTCTCGGAGAACCAGTACTACGTCAACGGCTTCAACATCACCAACACCTTCAAGAACCTCAACTTCGCGCAGATCCCGTTCGAGGCGATTGCCGAACAGCAGATCAAGACCGGTGGCTACGGTGCGGAGTTCGGCCGTTCGACAGGTGGCGTGATCAACCTGATCACCAAGCGCGGCTCGAACGAGTTCCATGCCGGCGGTAACGTTTTCTGGGAACCGGAGTCCCTGCGCGAAGCCACGCCGAACTACTATTGGAACAACGGCCAGCTGATTGCCGACAATTCCAAGGACAAGGGCTGGGAAGCCACTGCATCGGTCTGGGCGAGCGGGGCCCTGGTGAAGGACAAGTTGTTCGCGTACGCATTGCTGCAGTACGGCCGTACCGAAACGGATGCATATCCGGGTACCGAGAACGGCTTGAGCTTCCGTTCCCTCAACAACACCCAGACCCGGCAGAAATCGCCGACCTGGTTGGTCAAGCTGGACTGGAACATCACCGACGATCACTTGTTGGCGCTGACCGCGTTCTCGGACAAGCGCAAGAACGAGCGGGAGTACTACCGCACCACGTTTGGTGATGCTGCTTCCCCGAGCACCAAGCCGGGCCGCGGCAACTACATGGGCACGGTATTCAGCGAAGAAGGCGGTGACAACTACTCGTTGAAGTACACCGGCTACCTGACCGAGAACTTCACCTTGTCGGCTCTGGCCGGCCATGGCGAGTTCACCCGTACCAACTATGCGCGCGAAGCTGATGGTGCGGTAATTCGCTACAACGGCGACCTCAACGAGGTGGTGGGTGGTTGCCCGGTGATTTCCAGCAGCCGCAACTGGCGCGCCAACAATGGCAACACGCCCCCGCCGGGATGCTTCATGCAGGGCACCCTCACGCGCGCCGACGCCAAGGACACGCGTGACCAGTTCCGCCTGGATGCCGAATGGCTCCTGGGCGACCATGTAGTCCGCTTCGGCTATGACGTCGACAACTTTGAAACCGTCGACGGCGGCGCCTATTCGGGCAACTATCAGTACCAATACAACTCCAACCTGTCCGGTACCAACCAGTTCGTCCGCCGCTACAACATTCGCCAGGGTTCCACGGTAAAGGTTGAGCAGGAAGCCTTCTATCTGGAAGACACCTGGAACATCACGGACAACTTCCTGGTCTATGGTGGTGTTCGTTGGGACAGCTTCGAGAACAAGAACGGCCGCGGCGAGAGCTATGTCAAGATCGACAACCAGTTCGCTCCGCGCATCGGCTTCTCGTGGGACGTGAATGGCGATTCCTCATTCAAGATCTTCGGTAATGCGGGCCGCTTCGCGCTGCCGCTGACCGCGAATGTCGCGGTGCGTGGTGCCAGTGCGTCCATTTACCAGATCCAGGACTTCACCTACACGGGTATCGATCCCGAGACGGGCCTGCCGTTGGGCATGGCACCGGGCGGCGGTCCATACAGCACTCCGTTCTACGCCAACGGCGAGAATGGTGGGCCGAAGAACCCGGAAAGCATCGCGTCCACGAACCTCAAGCCCATGTATCAGGATGAGTACATCCTCGGCTTCCAGGCTCAGCTGACCGACCATTTCTCGGCAGGTGTGCGCGGCGTGTATCGTGAACTCAAGCGCGCGATCGACGATAGCTGCGACTATGGTGCGATCCTGGAATCCGCCGGCTTCACCCAGCGGTTCGACGGGGATGACAACTTCCTGGGTTGGGCCGATGGCAATGACCGCTTTGCGGTTACGCCGAACGCCGGTTTCCCCTATTGCCGCCTGTACAACCCGGGTTCGGACGCGGTCTTCATGACCGACTTCTTCAATACCGGGCAGCTGACCGCCACCACCGTCAAGGCTGATCGCCTGGGACCGGACGCCAAGCGTACCTACAGCGCCCTGGAGTTCTTCTGGGAAGGTGCGTGGGACAAGTTCTTCCTGCAGGGTTCGTACACCTACGCCAAGAGCAAGGGCAACACCGAAGGCGGCGTCAAGTCCGACATCGGTCAGGCGGATACCGGCACCACGCAGGACTTCGATTATCCGGAACTGATGCTGGGCTCGTTCGGTTACCTGCCGAATGATCGTCGCCATACCCTGAAGCTGTTCGGCAACTGGGAAATCACCGATGAATGGTCGGTCGGCGGCAATCTGCTGGTCCAGTCCGGTCGTCCGGAGAACTGCTTCGGCATTTATGGCGGCGACCCGACCAACTACCGTGTCGCCTATTTCTCCTGCGATGCGGGTGAACCCACCGGCCTGGACAACGGCAGCACGATTGTCGACCGTGGCACCGTCGGCCGTACGCCGTGGACCACGACGTTCGATCTGAACGTTGCCTACCGACCGTCGTTCGCGGATGGGAAGCTGGCTTTCAAGGTCGATGTGTTCAATTTGTTCAACTCGGACAAGCCGACTTCGGTGGATGAGGAAGGCGAGGACGATCTGGGTAGCCCGGCAGGTGCGCGCAACACCTACCTGACCCCGCTGTCCTGGCAGACCCCGCGCTCTGTCCGCTTCATGGTGCAGTACGACTTCTAAGCAATACCGGAAGTCTGCTTGAAAGGACGGCCGCCCTTGGGCGGCCGTCCTGTTTTTGCTCTATCCTTTTTCTTTATCCCACGGAGCCGAGCGTGCAGAATCCTGACATTGGTGCCTACGTCCAGCGTGGGCGGCAAGCGATGATGGAGCGCCGTTTTGACGACGCGCGCGGCATATACCAGCAGATTCTCGAACTAGATCCGGCCCAGCCGCGAGCGTGGCTGGCCTTGTCCGCACTTGCGCAGAGCCAGGGCGATTTCCGTCAATCATTGCGCGCAGTGCGTTCTGCTGTACCGGCTTGGAAGCGCAGCGGCAGCCAGCAGTTCATCACGGAACTGAGCATGCGCCTGCTCGTACTCGGCGAGTACCGCGAGGCCAGGGACATCATTGCTTCCGCAAACTGGTCCGATCCGGTTGTACTGCGCTATAGCATGGGCCTGGTGCAGTATCTGGGGCTTGTCGAGGCGCACGAACAGGCCCTCCAGCTGGCGGACCACGCCTTGTCGAGGATAAGCAGCCCCCCCGTGGAGCTGTTTTATTCTCGGGCCACTGCGCTTCGCTATCTGGGCAGGATGCAGGAGGCGACGGAAGCATATGAGCGCTGCATAGCATTGAACCCGCTATACGCCGAGGCACATTGGGCATTGGCGCATCACGAATCGGCACATTCTCCCGGCGCAAGGGTCCAGCGCTTGCGCAAGGCAATAGCGCACACGAGTGCGGAATCGGAAGACGCCATCTACCTGCAATACGCGCTCTTCAAGGAGCTTGATGATGCAGGAGATGTTTCCGAAGCGTGGCGTGCGCTCGAATTGGGTGCACGCAAGAAGCGAGAGAGGATCCGGTATGACGCATCGCTGGACGACGCCGGGTTCAGGGCTTTGCAGGAAACATGCTCCGAAGGATTTTTCGCGGATGCTCAAAGCGTCGAACATGGGGCAGGGCACACACCGATCTTCATCGTGGGTTTGCCGAGGAGCGGAACGACGCTTCTGGAGCGTCTGCTTGGAAATCATCCAAGAGTGAAATCAGCCGGCGAACTCAATGATTTCCCTTCGCAGATATCCTGGGAAATAAACCGCTTCCTGGGCGAGTGTCCAGACCGCGATACACTCAAGGCCTGCGGCCAGATGGATTTCGCCGCACTTGGAAAGGCATACCTGGACAGGACCGCCTGGCGTGCCGAGGGAGCGGATTTCCTCGTCGACAAGCTACCCAACAATGTTCTCCACGCAGGCTTCATCCGCAAGGCACTGCCGAAGGCCAGGATAGTCATCATGCGACGAAACGGCCTGGACAGCTGCTTTTCGACTTTCAAGCATCTTTTTTCCGGGAGCGCCTATCCCTACAGCTACCATCTGCAGGAAATGGCGGCCCATTACGATCGATTCGAACGCCTCGTCGGCCATTGGGAGCGGGTACTCGGTGACGGGGTACTGACGGTCGATTACGAGACATTGGTCAGCCAACCAGCGCTGGTCGTTCCGCAGATCGCGAAGTTCTGCGGAATCTCCTATCAAGACGGAATGCTGGATATCCGGAGGAACATCTCTCCGTCGGCTACGGCGAGCGCATCGCAGATTCGCGAAGGCGTCCATGTGCGCAACGTGGATAGCTGGAAGCGATACGGGTGGGCTCTTGGAGAGCTATCGATTGCGCGTCCGGGATAGGTTGCATCTGCAACTTTTAACGGGACGGCTCGCAGGTTAGTCGAGCCATAGGATGCAAGGCACGCGTCCGGTCCGACGATCTGAACGTAACCCAGGACGAGAGGTGTATCCTAAGCATTTGATTCTAAATGAAATAAGTTGCTCTGAGTGTAATTCAAATTCTGCTCTCACCCGTAAAAGTTACGTTATTCTTCGGTCACCAGACACCATTGAGTGTCGGTTCATTTGGGTCGGGCTGCTTGCAACCCGGGCTTCTATTGACTTGAGAGAGAGAGCACAAGATGACTACCCACAAGGGTTCCAGCTACTTGTCGAAGGGCATCAAGCGAACGGCGTTGAGCCTTGCGCTAGGTGCCTGCTTTGTTGGCGGAGTGCAGGCTCAGTCCAACACGGCTGGTGCGATCACCGGCCGTGCGACGGCGGGCGACACGATCACCATCACGAATCCGAACACCGGGTTCTCGCGCACCATCACGGTCGGCGGGGATGGCAGCTATCGCTTCTCGGCGCTTCCGACCGGCCAGTACACCGTCACCAGCAGCAGTGGCGGTTCGCGGAACGTAGTGGTCAGTGTGGGCACGGCTTCCAGCGCGGATTTCGTGACCAGCAGTGGTGCGGCGACGACCCTTGATGCGGTCCAGGTCGTCGGCTCCGGCTTCATCAATCCGATCGACGTCTCCTCGGTCGAGTCGACCACGATCCTCACCGCCGAGCAGATTGCGAAGATTCCGGTCCCGCGTGACGCGACCAGTGTCGCGCTGCTGGCTCCGGGTACCGTGCGTGGCGATGCCGCGTTCGGCAATCTTGCGTCGTTCGGTGGCTCCTCCGTTGCCGAAAACCAGTACTTCATCAACGGCTTCAACATCACCAACTCGTTCCGGAGCCTGAACTTCTCGCAGGTGCCATTCGAGGCCATCGCCGAGCAGCAGGTGAAGACCGGCGGTTACGGCGCGGAGTTCGGGCGTTCGCTGGGCGGCGTGATCAACCAGGTCACGAAGCGCGGTACCAATGAATTCCACGCCGGTGCGAATTTCTTCTGGATCCCGAAGAGCCTGACTTCGGACGTGGATAACACGTATCTGCGCAACGGCACCCTGCGCCAGGACAATTCCAAGGACACCGAGTGGGAAGCCACGACCGCGGTCTGGGCGAGCGGCGCGCTGATCAAGGACAAGCTCTTTGGCTACGCCCTGGTCCAGTATGGCCGCGAGCAGGCTGAAACCTGGGGCAGCGTCGTCGCCAGTACCAACACCAGTGCGGAAACCAAGAACCCGAACTGGCTGGTGAAGTTGGACTGGAACATCACCGATAACCACCTGCTGGAACTCACCGCGTTCTCGGACAAATCCAAGGTCGAAACGGACATCTACGCCAATGATATCGGCGTGCTGAATCGAGGCGACTTCATCGGTACCAACTTTACCGAGCAGGGCGGCGAGAACTATGTCCTGAAGTACACCGGCTACCTGACCGACAACTTCACCCTCTCCGCACTGGCTGGCCATGGCGAATTCTCTCGCAGCCAGCATCTTCGTGCCGCCAATGGCACCGAAGTCCGGTATCAAGGCGATCTGAACAATCCGGCGAGCGGCTGCCCTGTCGTGGTCGATGGTCGCCCGGGCTATCGTCGTGCCATCACCGGTACCTACTTCAGCACCTGCAACATCACCGGTACCACTGTTGACCGTGTTGACTCCGGCGATACCCGCGACCAGTTCCGACTGGACGCCGAGTGGCAGCTTGGCGATCACCTGCTGAAGTTCGGCTACGACGTGGATGACTACGAGTCGCTGGCCGGCGTGTCGCTGGAAGGTGGCCGCCAGTGGAACTATTCCACCAGCAACGGTCCGGACGGCGACCCCAATACGGGTGACGAGTTTGACATCGTTCGCGAGCAGGTCTTCAGCCAGGGTGCGACCGTCAAGGTCAAGCAGCGCGCTTTCTATCTGCAGGACAGCTGGAACGTTACCGATAACTTCGTTGCCTACCTGGGCCTGCGCTGGGATACCTTCGAAAACATCAACGGCCAAGGTCAGACTTACGTCAAGATCGACAATCAGTTCGGTCCGCGCCTGGGTTTCTCCTGGGACGTCAACGGTGATTCTTCCTTCAAGCTGTTTGCGAATGCAGGCCGCTATGCGCTGCCGCTGACCCCGAGCGTTGCCGTTCGTGGTGCCAGTGCCTCCATCTTCAGCCGTGAGGAGTTCGACTTCACGGGTGTCGACCCTGTGACCGGTGCTCCGACCGGACTGACTTCGCGCGGCACCTTCCGCTACCTGAATGGCGAGGACGGCCATGCGAAGAATCCGCTGACGGTGGCCGCGAAGAATCTGGACCCGATGTACCAAGACGAGTTCATCCTCGGCTTCCAGGCCCAGCTGACGGATCACTTCTCGCTGGGTGCACGTGGTATCTACCGCGACCTCAAGCGTGCGATCGACGATAACTGCGACTACACCGCCATCCTGGATGCCAATGGATTCACGCCGCGGTTCAATGGCGACGGTGACTTCATCGGCTTTGCGAATGCCAATGACCAGTTCGCTGCATTGCCGAGCGCCGGCTTCCCGTACTGCCGTATGTACAACCCGGGTTCGGACGCGATTTTCGTGACCGATTTGCTGGGCGATGGCACCCTGACCACCAATACTATCGCCGCTGATCGCCTGGGCCCGAAGGCCAAGCGTACGTACACCGCGCTGGAAGTGTTCTGGGAAGGCAACTGGGACAAGTTCTTCCTGCAGGGTTCCTACACTTACGCCAAGAGCAAGGGCAATACGGAAGGCGGCGTGAAGTCGGATATCGGCCAGGCTGACACCAGCGTCACCCAGGACTTCGACTATCGCGAGCTCACGGTTGATACGTACGGCTACCTGCCCAACGACCGTCGCCACAGCCTGAAGCTGTTCGGTAACTACCAGTTCAATGACGAATGGAGCGTGGGTGCCAACCTGCTGGTGCAATCGGGCCGTCCGTTGAACTGCTTGGGCGTGCTGGATCGTGACCCGAGCCGCGGCCCGGGCGAGCCGGTCAACCCGGAAACGTACGATCCGCACCCCTACGGATCCTCGTTCATGCGCTGCAATAACACTCCGGTCCCGCGTGGTACGGCTGGTCGGTTGCCGTGGACGACGACGTTTGACTTGAATATCGCTTATCGGCCGTCCTTCGCCGAAGGCCTGCAATTCAAGTTGGACGTGTTCAACGTCTTTGATTCGCAGAAGGTCACCTCGTACAACGAAACGGCGGAAGTCGCCAACACGGGTGCTGCTTCGGAAACGTACCTGCTGCCGCTTTCGTTCCAGGCGCCGCGCACCGTGCGTTTCATGGTTCAGTACGACTTCTGATAGACACCGTCTGATTCGTGTTTTGTTGACGGCCGCCTCTTTGGGGCGGCCGTTTTTTTTGGAGCGGAAATTTTTTGGAATGAAGGCTGAACGACAGGGGGAGCTCGGCTGTTAGGCGACGTACGGCATTGTTTCAGAAGGGGCGCTCTGCTATTCAGTGCGCTTGACCAACCATTGAGGAGCACTCGGATGCGCAGGCTGGGAATGGTCGCTTGTTGGAGCTTGTTGATGGTTGCGGCAGGGGGGACGTTCGCCGCAAAGCCGCCGGTGGTAGTCCAGGAAGGAAGGCTGGGACAAGACTGGAAAGTTGCGGACGGCGTGCAGCTCGCCGCTCCCGGATATCCCGCATCGGGACAGGAGAGTGCGAACGTATGCATCAATCTGGGATACGCGGTCGATGAAGACGGCAGCATCCAGGACATGGTCGTGCTGAAGTCATGGGGAGAGAACTCCGCTGGCGAGCCGCTGACGGAAGAGGGAATCAAGCCCTTTGCCCAGGCTTCGGCGTTGGCCGTTTCTTCCTGGCGTTTCGCGCCCAAGGAACATGTCAGCGAGCCCGCGCGGACGGTAACCTCAACGACACTGGCCTTCGTCAACGGGAAATCACAAGGCGAAGTGCGAGCGCATTGCGCGATTGAGAATCTTGCTGTGTTCCTCGATGAGAACCGGCCGAAATTCCGGCGCGGCGAGTCGATGAGGGCGAGTGACCTGGATGCGATCTATCGCGGCCTCAATCGCCAAGAGAGGATCAACAACGCCAATCGGACCATCGGCCAAGGCGCCAGATAGCGGATGGCGGGGACGGTAGCGACCCGGGTAGGGTGACGATGGCGGGACGTGGTGGCTGATGTATGATGCCTGCGCATGAATTCATCCGCAGAGCAGCTCGCCAAGTTGGCTGAACAGTACGCCGGCCAAGGAAATTGGAGCGAGGCGCGGCGCATTTATGAACTGATACTTTCCCGTTCTCCGGGCAATGCCGACGCGGCGATACAGCTCTCCTACGTAGAGTCACTCGGGGGAACCTATCGCGCTGCCCATCGATACGCCATGCTGGCGCTTCAGGCGCGGCCCCGGGATCCGCGGACACTGGGCGAGTTGCTGAAGCGCCTGCGGACTTTCAATGAAGCCGAGGCCTTGCTTGCCTGTTTCAAGGCGTTGGGGCCATTGGGGAGTGTGCCGATTCCCCTGCTTATCGCTTTCGCGGCCCAACTGAGCTATCTGAACTGCCAGGAGAAGGCGCTGGAGCTCCTCGATGAGGCCAAGCGAGGCGATCCCGACTATCCGACAACGCTCATGGCGAGGGCACAGGTACTAATCTACTTGGGCCGCTTCTCTGCGGCCGAACAGGACCTCCAGTACTGCCTGCGGCGCGCACCCGAGATTGCCCAGGCCTGGTGGCTGGTATCCCGCCTGCGCAAGCAGAGCAAGGAGGCGAACCATGTGGATCGCCTGCGCCGCCTGCTGGCCGTGCCCGGCAAGCGGGCCGATGAAGTGGCGTTGCTGGGCTTCGCGTTGCACAAGGAACTGGACGATATCGGCGATGTGGCCGGCGCCGGCGAGGCGCTCACGCTGGCCTGCCGGGCCAAGCGTTCCACCCTGAAGTACCAGAGCGAGGAATCGAGGCGGCTGGTCGATGCGCTGATTGAAGTCCCCGTGGCGGCAACCACGGCGCCGCGCTCCGGGGGCACCGGCGATTCGTCCCGGATTCCGGTCTTCATCGTCGGCATGCATCGGTCCGGTACCACCCTGCTGGAGCAATTGCTGGACGGGCACCACGACGTGCACGGCGTAGGCGAGCTTTACGATTTCACCAGCCAGATGCGTTGGGCTACCGATTACCACTGCCGTGGCGTGATCGACGAGACCTTGGTGCGGAAAGCTGCGGAGGGCGTGGACTATGCCGCGGCAGGGCAGGGATACCTGCAGAAGATGGAATGGCGGCTTGGCAAGGAGCGCTTCTTCACCGACAAGCTGCCGTCCAACTTCCTCAACATCGGCTTCATCTGCCAGGCGTTGCCGCAAGCGAAGATCCTGCACATGGTACGAGACCCGGTGGAGACCTGTTTCTCAAACCTGCGCGAGCTGTTCTCCGATGCCAATCCCTATTCCTACGACCAGCAGGAACTGGCTTTCTATTACCGCCAGTACGAGCGGTTGATGGCGCATTGGCGGACCGTGTATCCGGGGCGGGTGCTCGATGTCGACTACGGCCGACTGACCCGGGATACCGAGGCGGTGCTGCGCGAGGTATCCGATTTCTGCGGTTTCGCGTTCGAGCCGGGCATGCTGGCCCTGCAGGAACGCACCCGCGGGGTGGCCACCGCCAGCGCGGTGCAGGTGCGGGACCGGGTGGTGGCGCTGGAGCGGCCGAAGTGGGCGCCCTACGAGGATTATCTCCAACCGCTGATCCGCGGCTTGAGGGCGGAAACCGCTTAAACCTTTCCCCGCGCCGGCACATCCAAAGGGATATGCTGAACGCTGCCGTGACCGACCTGATGACCGACACGACCGCCCTGGTGGCCGCCGAGACCGACAATGGCCTGGTCCGGGCCGCCGTCGGCGGCGACATGCGCGCCTTCGAAGCGATTTACCGCCGCCACGCCGGCCGCATCCACGGCGTCATCCAGCGCCTGGTCGGTGGCCAGGGCGTCCGCGCCGACGACCTGACCCAGGAAGCCTTCGTCCGGGCCTGGCAGGCGCTCCCGCAGTTCCGTTTCGAAAGCGCCTTCAGCACCTGGCTGCACCGGCTCGCGGTCAACACCGCGTTGATGGAACTGCGTTCGCGCCGGTCGCAGCCGCTGTTCGACGAAGACGAGGACCGCCTGGACGATCTGGGCATGGCCGATTCCGCCGGCCAGCACACCGCACTGTCGCTGGACCTGGAACGGGCCGTGGCGACCTTGCCGCCCCGCGCGCGCGCGGTGCTGGTGCTGTACGACGTGGAAGGCTGGAAACATGAAGAGATCGCCGGCGAACTGGGCATGGCGGTCGGCAGCTCCAAGGCGCAGTTGCATCGCGCCCGCCAGTTGCTGCGTGAAAGATTGGGAGTAGAAGCATGAACGAAGAAAACGATCGCCTGCGTTGGCAGCTCAAAGGGCTGCGCCAGGACACCCCGCCGACCCGGGATCTGTGGCCCGGGATCGCCGCCCGGATCGCCGGGCTGCCGCAACCGGAAGCCGCACCGGGACCGGAGCGTGGCCATGGGTTCCCATGGAGAAAGGGCGCATCACCCGATCATGGCGGGAGCCTCACGCGCACGGGTGCGCGACGGCTGGTGCCCTGGGCGATGGCGGCCTCGATGCTGCTGGCGGTCGGTTTCCTCTGGCAGGCCACGCACCTGACCTCGCCGCAGGAGCCCCTGATCCGGCAGGAAGCAGCGCTGCTGACCCGGGATTACCAGGGCGCGCTCGCGCAGATCCAGGGAGCCGAAGCCCATCCGGAACTGGGAGGCGCCCTGCAGGAGCTGGATCGCAGTGCCGAGGAGATCCTCGCCGCGCTGGATCGCGCACCCAACACGCGCTTCCTGCTCGAGCAGTTGCGTCGCACCTATGCCAAGCGCCTGGCGTTGACCCAGCGCGCCATGATGAGTTGACCAAGGAGCCCTCCATGCACATGTTCAGAACTTCCCTGCTGTTGCTGTCGTTGGTCGCGGCATTCCCGGCGCTGGCCGGAACGCCCATCAACGAGAGCCATCCGCTGGATCCGCGCGGACGCGTGGATGTCAGCAACGTCAAGGGTCGCATCCAGGTCCGCACCTGGGACCGGGCCGAGGTCAAGATCACCGGCACTCTTGGCGCCGGCGTCGAGAAGCTGGAAATCGATGGCGGTGGCGAACACCTGAATGTCTCCGTCCGCTACCCGAACGGCAGTGGCTGGGGCGAGCGCAGGAGCGAGCCGACCGATCTGCAGCTGATGGTGCCGCTGCGCGCGGATCTCGAGATTGATTCGGTGTCGGCGGATGTCGATGTGGAGGGCGTGGCGGCGGGCTCGTTGTCGATCGAAGCGGTCAGCGGGCAGGTGGTGGCAATCGGTGCGCCGCGGAGCGCGGACATCAGCTCGGTCAGCGGCGACGTCCGCCTCACCCTCAACAGTCCCGAGGTCGATGCGCAGACCGTCAGCGGCAGCCTGACTCTCAACGGGCGTCTGAACGGCGAGGTCACCGTCGAGAGCGTCTCCGGCAACGTCAATGTCGCGGTCAGGAACGAGCGCCTGCGCGAGTTCAAGGCCAATACGGTGAGCGGCGATCTCCGGGTCAGCACCGGCGTGGCGCCCAAGGCGGAGTTCCACATGGAGACGGTGAGCGGCAACGTGCTGCTGATCGTGCCGAAGAATCTGTCGGCCGAGGTTCGGGGCGAAACCTTCAGCGGGGATCTGCGCGCGCCGGGTGTGAAGGTCGAGCGCGGCGTGGGACCGGGCGCCAGTTTCCAGACCCGCTATGGCAGTGGCGATGGCGACATCAGCCTGGAGACATTCTCCGGCAACGCGGAGCTCCGGTTCGAGTAAGGACGGAGGGGCGGTACAAAGCAGAAAGGCCGCGAACGTCGCGGCCTTTTTCTTGTTGCGGGTCCGTCATGCCGAAGCGGTGCGGTTGGCTTGGGCGTCAGAGATCCTGTTCGTAGCGCACGTAGGGCACGGTACCTTCATCGGCCTTGTCGTTGCTGAGCGAGAACGGATTCTTGCCCCGGCTGATGACGTTCTCCGCACCTACCGTCAGCTGGCCGCTCCACGGGGTGCGCCAGGTGAAGCCCAGGCCCAGGCCTTCCCACTTGCCCGGCTGGCCCGGCACGTCGATCACGCGGCCGATGATGTTGGCGCTGAAGGGACCATAGCCGCCGCCCACCGTGAAGGTCTTGCTGTTCCAGTGGTCGGCGATGGCGGGCAGGTCGGAGGCGGGCACCAGGCGCGCCCGGGCGACCGCGCCGCCGATGGACACGAAGCCTTCGCGGCCGATGTTCTTCTCGCCGAACACTGCCAGGTCATTCTGCTCGACGCGACCCGCGGACACCTTGTTGCCGCCGGACAGCCAGACCGGCAGGGTATCGCGGCCGGTACCGGCCGAAAGGCCGAGACGCCCGCCGGGCCGGTTGAGGGTCGCGCCCGCACTGAGACGTTGGCTACCGCCGGTGGCGTCGTCGTTGTCCAGCGCAGCCAACATGCAATGGCTGGCCAGGCTGCCGATGTTGCCGACGATGCCGCTCTGCCGGTTGCAGACCAGGCCGAGCGAATCCCCGGCTTCCAGGCCGAAGGCGGCGCTGAGCGTATTGCTGCCGAAGCGCCAGCGCGCGCCCGCGGCGGTCTCGCCGGTGGGCTCGAGCAGCAGCACGGCTTCGACCTTGCCGTTCGCATTGTTGAGGATGGGGAGGGCGGTCGGCGCGGCGCGCTCGGACTTCTTCTGCTTGTTCTGCGCAGCCGCGCCCGTTGCCACGCCAAGGGCGAGCAGAACGGCTAACGGTAGTCGCAGATGACGCAGTTTCATGGCTCGCTTCAGACCCCGATCGTTGACGCGGAGTTCCCCTCCCGAAGGGGAACTGATGCTATGCCGTTTATGTTTCTTTAACAAGTCCCCAAGACCCGCTGGTCTCCAAAATAACGCTACTGGAGTCTGGCAGGGGCCTCGATTCCGACCGACGGCAAGGTGAAAAGTTCCCCGATCTGATTGGTATCAAATTGGTACTTTTGGCCGCAGAACTCGCAGCGTACCTCCGCCGTCCCGTCCACCAGCGCCGCCCGGGCTTCTTCCTCGCCCAGCGACTGCAGCATCGCCGAGACCCGCTCGCGCGAGCAGGAGCAGCCGAAACTCAACGAACGCTCGGTCATCCGTTCCGGTGCTTCCTCATGGAACAGGCGATGGATCAGCAGATCCGGCGGCGTGGCCAGCAGTTCATCCCCGGACAAGGTGTCGAACAGCGCGCCGACGCGATTCCAGCCGTCGGCATCACCCTCGTCGCTGGGCAGCTTCTGCAGCATCAGCCCGGTGGCGCGCCGTCCGTCGCTGGCCAGCAGCAAACGGGTGGGCAACTGCTCGGACTGGCGGAAGTAGTCCTCGAAGGCCTCGGCCAGCGATTCGGCGTTCAGTGACACCAGGCTCTGGTAGCGCTGGGGTTCGCGCGGGTCCAGGCCAGGATTCTCGATGGTGATGGCCAGCAGGGCATCCTCGCCCAGTTCGCGCAGGTCGCGGGGAGCATCGTGGCCTTCCTCGAGTTGGGCGATGCCGCGCAGCGTGCCGGCCGCGGTGCACTCGGCGAACAGGGTGCGCAGCGGCGCCCGGCTGCGCAGTTGGATCGACAGGCGGCCATCGACCTTGGTGTGGCCGGTGAACAGCACGGCCGCGGCGCAGGCTTCGCCCAGCAGCCCGGCGGCGGCGGGCGGATAGGCCTGGTGCGACAGCAGTTCGCGCCATGACGCGTCCAGGCGCACGGCCACGCCGCGCACGCCGGCCTTGGGCAGCAGGAAACGCAGCTGGGTGTCGGTGTCGGGGCTGGGGTTCACGAAGACTCCGGGGTGCGGGAAAACGGGCCGCATCGGCATAATGCGGTCTTGCGATGACGATGGGTGGAATCACGATGGGGGCGAACCCGGCCTTCCTCAAGACGGCAGGCCAGGACGTGAAGACTTCCCGGTGGCGGCGCTGGAGGCGCTGGCTGCTGGCGCTGCCGTTCCTGTTCGCCGCGGCCAGCGTGCTGCAGGTGCTGGTCCTGCGCTTCGTCGATCCTCCGCTGTCGGCGTTCATGGTCGCGCGCCAGATCGAAGCCTGGGGCGAAGGCGACTGGAACTTCCGCCTCCAGCATGCGTGGCGCGACCTGGACCGGATCGCGCCGAGCCTGCCATTGTCCGTGGTCGCGGCCGAGGACCAGAACTTCGCCGATCACAACGGTTTCGATTTCAAGGCCATCGAAAAGGCCCGCGCCAGCAACGCCAAGGGACGCCGGCTGCGCGGCGCCAGCACGCTCAGCCAGCAGGTCGCCAAGAACCTGTTCCTGTGGCAGGGCAGCAACCGCCCCTCGCGCTGGGTGCGCAAGGGTTTCGAGGTCTGGTACACGCTGCTGATCGAAACCTTCTGGCCGAAATCGCGAATCCTGGAAATGCACGTGAACATCGCCGAGTTCGGTGACGGCGTCTATGGCGCCCAGGCGGCGGCCCGCCGCTACTGGGGCAAGGATGCGTCGCGGCTGTCGCCGGCCGAAAGCGCGCGCCTGGCGGCGGTGCTGCCGGCGCCGCGCCGCTACAACGCGCGCAATCCCGGTCCGTACGTGCAGCGCCGGGCCAACTGGATCCAGCGCCAGGTACGCCAGATCGGTGGTGCGGCCTATCTCGAGCATCTGGATTGAGCCGGCCATGAGCGACGATCTGCTGACGGTGGTGATCGCGGCGCGCAACGAAGCCGATGCCCTGCCACACCTGCATCCGCGCATCGCCGCGGCGCTGGATCGGATGGCGGGCATCCGCGGGCGCGTCCTCTATGTCGACGACGGCAGCACGGACGGTACCTGGGACGTCATGCGGCGCCTGGCGCAGGAAGACGGCCGGGTATCGCTGCTGCGGCTGTCGCGCAACTTCGGCAAGGAGGCAGCCCTCACCGCTGGATTGGATCAGGTGCTGGAGGGAGCCGTCATCATCCTCGACGCCGACGGTCAGGATCCGCCGGAACTGATTCCCGATTTTGTCGCGCGATGGCGCCAGGGTTACGACAACGTGCATGGCACCCGCATCGCCCGCGAGGGCGAGGGCTGGCTGAAGCGTTCGACGGCGCACCTGTTCTACCGGCTGATCGGCCGGCTGTCCAAGACCCCGATACCGGCCGACACCGGCGATTTCCGCCTGCTTTCGCCGCGCGCGCTGGAGGCGCTGCGCGGACTGCGCGAACGCCACCGTTTCATGAAGGGACTGTTTGGCTGGGTCGGCTATCGCCAGACCGCCATCGCCTACCGGCGCGAGCCGCGGCTGGCGGGAAACAGCAATTTCGGATTCTGGCGGCTGTGGAACTTCGCCCTGGAAGGCATCACCAGTTTTTCCACCGCGCCGCTGCGCGCCGCGACCTACCTGGGCGTGCTGACCGCGCTGCTGGCGTTCCTGGCCGCGATCTGGGTGATGGTCAAGGCGATGCTGTGGGGGGATCCGGTGGCCGGCTGGCCGACCATGATGACCGTCATCCTGTTCCTGGGCGGCGTGCAACTGGTGGCGCTGGGCATCATCGGCGAGTACCTGGGCCGACTCTACGAGGAATCCAAGCAGCGTCCGCTGTACCTGATCGACGAGTGGCAACCCGGCGCGGCAGGAGTATCCTTGGGCCAGCCCGATCGTCCTTCCCATGGAGGCAGTCATGCGCACGGTACGCCAGCTGTTGGGGGCCAAGAGCCCTGAGGTTTTCGCGGTTTCTCCGGACGACTCGGTACTCGATGCCATCAAGCTGATGGCGCAGAAAAGCGTGGGTGCGGTGCTGTCCATGCAGGGAGCGAGGCTGTGCGGCATCGTTTCCGAACGCGACTACGCGCGCAAGGTGGTGCTGCAGGGACGCTCCTCGGCCAACACGCCGGTCCGCGACATCATGACCAGCCGGGTCGTCACGGTGGGGCCGGACGACACCGTCGATCGCTGCATGCAGATCGTCACCGAGCATCGCATCCGCCACCTGCCGGTGCTGGAAGGCGATCGCGTGGTGGGGGTGATTTCGATCGGCGATCTGGTCAAGGCGGTCATCGAGGACCAGCAACTGGAGCTGGATCAACTGCAGCGCTATATCGCCAGTTGATCCTCAGCGCGCATAGCGACCGCCGCAGCCGGCGTCCTTGCCGGGTCCCAGTTCCAGGGTGGCCAGCAGCGCCGCGGGCGGCGCGATGCTGCCCAGCGCCAGTGCGGTCGCGCCGCGCAGGCCCAGCCGCTTGAAGTCGGGCCGGAACGAGGGATCCCGGAAGGTGCCGCCGACCACCAGCGGCGAGCGCAGCGCCAGCAGGCTGCGATCCTTCGGGCGGGGCCGCAGTTCCAGGTCCAGGGTTTCCTCCTTCAGGCTGATATCGCCCTTGCCGACGATGAGGGTGTCGGTGGTGTCGAACGCCAGTGTCCGCGCGTGCATGACGCCGTCCTGCACGGCGAAGTCGCCGAACGCGCAGCGCACCGGCACGGTCTTGTCGCGGGTCAGCAGGAACTTGAGCGACTCGGCGATATCCAGTCCCGCCAGTTCCATCAGCAGGTTGCTGATCTGGCCCTTGCCCATGCCGATCGCGATGTCGCCATCGGCGCTGCCGAGGATGCGCGCGATCGAATTTCCGGTGCCGGTGATGGCGAGGTCGCCGCCGATGCGGCCGATGGCCGTGCGGGTGATCTCGGCATCCGGGAACAGGCGGCCGAGGTTGAGCCGGCGCACCGCGATGTCCGCGCGGGTGCGGATGGTGTCGGTGCGCGCATCCATGCGGATGGTCGAACGGATATCGCCTTCGGCGACGCCGAAGTTGAGCGGGTCCAGTTGCAGCAGTCCGCCCTCCAGGCGCAGGTGCGCGTCCATGTCGTCCAAGGGCAGTTTCGGCGCGTTGATGCGATGGGCCTTCCAGCGGACATCGGCATCCATCGCGCGCAGCTTCGCCAGATCGTAGGGCGTGTCCGGCAGGACCCGGGCCTGCGCGCGCTGCTGCGCGGCCAGGGTTTCCTGCTGCGTGTTGCTGGTCTCGCCGGCACCGGACTGTGGCGAGGCGCCCACGAAGCCGGCGAGGTCGTCGAAATCCAGTCGTTTCGAAACCAGGTTGGCCTGGAACAACGGACGTATCCGGCCGACCGTCACGCTGGCGGTGCCGGCCAGATCGCTGTCGCCGACCTGGCCGCTGAAACCGTCATAGCGCCAGGTATCGCCCGCGCGGGTGAAACGGCCATCCAACTGGTAGGGCGGCGTCGGCGGCAGGGCGATGCCGAGCAGGGGATACAGGTCCTCCAGATCGCGGCCGGCGAGCCGCAGCTTCAGATCGAAATCGCGCAGGCGCAGCGGATCCAGGAGGGTGCCACGGGCGTGCGCACGGGTCGGTCCGGCCTGCGCGCGCAGATCGATGCGGTAGGGCTGGCGGGTGTCGCGCAGGGCCAGTGGCGAGTCGGCGTGGCCCTGCAGGCGGAACGGTTCGCCGGTCCAGTGGCCGCCGCCCTCGACGGCCACGGAAGGTGCACTGCGCGCACCCTGCGGCGCCACGCTGTCCAGGCGGATGTCGATGTCGGTTTTTTCGGCCGCATCGAGGTATTGCAGGCGTCCGTCCCGGACCCACAGCCGATGGAAGTGGACGTCGGTGTCGCCACCGGGCCCGAAATCCCAATTGCCCTGTTTCCCCGGACCGGTTTCCAGGCGCAGCCTGGGTTCGAGCAGCCGGATCTCGGGAATGCGGACTTCACCGCGCAGCAATGGCCAGATTTCGATGTCCAGTTCGGCGCGCCGGGCCACGGCCATGGCCGGTTCCTTCGACCAGGCGGCGTTGCCCAGCCTCAGGCCATCGGCGCGCACGGTGGTCACCCTGCCGAGATCGACATCCAGGTTTCCACCGATGCGGAACTCGCGGCCGGTGCGCGCCTGGACCTGGCGTTCGACCGGCCCCTTGAACCAGTTCCAGTCGAACAGCAGGAATAGGGCCAGCACGGCGACCGCCACCACCGCGAGGATGAGCCCGGTGCGGCGCGAGGGCCTGGGCCAGCGGAATGGCGTCTTGCGGGCGGGGACGCGATTCATGCGTCCACTTAGCCAGCGCGGTTGTTCAGGGGATGCGAAAGCCGGGTCAAGCCCGGTCAGGCGTGTTCAGGCGGCGTGAGCCGCCACTCAGGCACCGCCCAGGCGCGGCCGCAATACCTGTTCGGTGACGGCGATGTAGTGGCAGACGCTGCCGCCGATCACGAACAGGTGCCAGATCGCATGCGAATAGCGGATCGATTCGCGATGGTAGAAGTAGGTGCCCAGGGTATAGAAGAGGCCGCCGGCCAGCAGCCAGCCCAGGGTCCAGGCATCGAGCGAGGTCAGCATGGGCTTGATCGCCACCATCACCAGCCAGCCCATCGCGATGTAGATCAGCGTGGACAGCAGCTTGAAGCGGCCGGTGTAGAACAGCTTGAAGATCACCCCGCCCACGGCCAGCGTCCAGATCGCCGCGAACAGGCTCCAGCCCCACGGCCCGCGTAGGCCGATGAGGGTGAAGGGCGTGTAGGTGCCGGCGATCAGCAGGTAGATCGCGCAGTGATCGAACACTTTCAGCCGGCCCTTGGCGATTGGATGCTGGATCGCGTGGTAGAGCGTGGACGCGGTGTACAGCAGCAGAAGGGTCACGCCGAACACGATCGAGGCGCCGAGCTGCCAACCGTCACCGTAGATGGCGGCCAGGGTGATGAGCACCGCGCCGCCGGCCAGGGCGGCCATCGCGCCCAGGCCGTGGGTCAGGGCGCTGGCGATTTCGTCACGGATATGCGCGGCGCGGGGGTGGGAGCGTTCGGCGGTCATGCGCGGACGTTACCGCAATGCAGCAAGCGCTGCATCCATACGCCGCCCGTGCCTTCAGCATGGAGCCGGAAAACAGGGGCGGTGACGCGCGGGATCGTCGCTCAGTCCACCGTCGCGGCGTGGGCGTGTTCGCGGGTGGCGAGGAACTGCACGGCCGGCGCGCGTTCCTGCGCCAGTTGCAGGTTCACCCGCGTGGGCGCCAGGTAGACCAGCTGGCCGGCGGCATCCAGCGCCAGGTTCATCGCGTTCTTGTCGCGGAACTCTTCCAGCTTCTTCGCGTCGTCGCAGCGGATCCAGCGGGCGGTGGCGACGCTGACGTTCTCGAAGCTCGCGTCCACGCCGTACTCGTCCTTCAGGCGATAGGCGACCACGTCGAACTGCAGCACGCCGACCGCGCCGAGGATGAGGTCGTTGCTCATCAGTGGGCGGAAGAACTGGGTCGCGCCCTCCTCGCTGAGTTGGGCCAGGCCCTTCTGCAGTTGCTTGAGCTTGAGCGGATCCCGCAGGCGCGCGCGGCGGAACAGCTCCGGCGCGAAGTTGGGGATGCCGGTGAAGCCCAGCGATTCGCCCTCGGTGAAGGTGTCGCCGATGGAGATGGTGCCGTGGTTGTGGATGCCGATGACATCGCCCGGCCAGGCTTCGGCGGCGATTTCGCGATCGCTGGCCATGAAGGTCAACGCATTGGCGAGCTTGACCTCCTTGCCGTTGCGCACGTGGAAGGCCTTCATGCCGGCTTCGAACCTGCCCGAGCACACGCGCATGAACGCGACGCGATCGCGATGCTGCGGATCCATGTTGGCCTGGATCTTGAAGACGAAGCCGGTCAGCTTGTTCTCGGTTGGCTGCACGCTGCGGCCGGTGGTGGCGCGCGCCTGCGGCGAGGGCGCGTGTTCGACGAAGAAATCCAGCAGCGGCTGCACGCCGAAGTTGTTCACCGCCGAGCCGAAGAACACCGGCGTCTGCCGGCCTTCGCGATAGGCCTGCAGGTCGAACGGATGCGAGGCGCCCTGCACCAGTTCCAGTTCCTCGCGCAGGTTGGCCAGCATCTCCACGCCGATCCGCGCTTCCAGCTGCGGGTCGTCCAGCGAGGCGAAGATGGTCGAGTCCTGGCGGGTGAAGTTGCGCCCCTGCTCGTACAGGTGGACCTCGCCGGTCAGCAGGTGGACCACGCCCTTGAGGCGGCTGCCCATGCCGATCGGCCAGGTCACCGGCGCGCACTGGATGCCGAGCACGCGTTCGACTTCATCCAGCAGTTCGATCGGCTCGCGGCCCTCGCGGTCGAGCTTGTTGATGAAGGTCATGATCGGGGTGTCGCGCAGGCGGCACACTTCCATCAGCTTGATGGTGCGCTCCTCCACGCCCTTGGCGACGTCGATGACCATCAGCGCCGAGTCCACGGCGGTCAGCACGCGGTAGGTGTCCTCGCCGAAGTCGGCGTGGCCGGGCGTGTCCAGCAGGTTGACGATCTTGCCTTCGTACGGGAACTGCATGACCGAGGAGGTCACCGAGATGCCGCGCTCCTTTTCCAGCGCCATCCAGTCGGAGGTGGCGTGGCGGGCGGCCTTGCGGCCCTTGACCGAACCGGCCATCTGGATCGCGCCGCCGAACAGCAGCAGCTTTTCGGTCAGCGTGGTCTTGCCGGCGTCAGGGTGGGAAATGATGGCGAAGGTGCGGCGGCGCGCGGCTTCGGTGGCGACTTCGGACATGGCGACGGCGCCCGCGCGGGCGCTGGGGGACAGGGGAAAGGCGGCGATTATACCGGGTCGGGTGGTTACGGGCCGGGCCGCCCCGCCGGCGCGGTCCCGACGGGTGGGGACTCGGCGTGCTGGCTCGGGAACCGCAGCAGGCCGAGCGGGCCGAACATCCGGAACGGGATGGACTCCAGCACCATGCCGTGATTCACCTGGACCACGAAATGCAGGTGCGGGGCGGTGCTGAAGCCGGTGTTGCCGGACAGGCCGATGCGCTGGCCCTTGCGCACGTATTGGCCCTCGCGCACCTGCACGCCCTCCGGTTTGAGGTGGGCGTAGACGGCCATGCTGCCGTCGCCGTGGACGATGCGGATGAAGTTGGCACGGCCGCCGAAGCGTTCGCGGTTCAGCCCGGCCTTGTCGAAGTCCGATTCCACCTGCATCACCAGGCCTTCGCGGGCGGCCAGGATCGGCGTCCCCTCGGGCACGGCGAAGTCGATGGCGTAGAGGTTCTGGGTGTCGTTGTGGCTGAAGCTGCCGCCCGGCCCCTGGTCCACCCGCACCCGCCCGTACTCGAAGGGCAGGCGGTATTCGTAGTCCTGCGCGTCGGCGGCCGGATCACCGGGCAGGCTGTCCAGCGACAGTTCGAAATCGCCGCCGCGCATGGGATCGCGCATGGCGATGCTGGCGACCATCACGCTGCTGCGCGCCGGCACCACCGCGGTGGCCGGCAGCAGCGGCTGGGCGATGACGTTGCTGTTGCGCTTGAACCCCAGGCGGACTTCGACCGGGCCGTGCAGCAGGTTGTCCGCCCATGCCTGGTATCGCATGCCGCTGCGCTCCAGGCGCAGGCGGACCAGCGCGCTGGGGGGGTTGTGGAAGCGCAGGACGTCCACGCTGGCGTCCACCAGTTCGCCCGCTTCCGGGGGGCGGTCGCCGTACTGGGTGTAGCCCTGCTTGTCCTTCCAGCGGTACAGCCGCGCGGCCTCGCCCGGCACGGCGCCACCGAGCAGCACGGTGGCGGCGAGGCAGAGCAGGGCGGTGCGCAGGACGGGCTTCACGGCAGGCAGTCGTTTCCGAGGTCGAGGGCGCGCGCGACGTCGCGCAGATCGAAGGCGGCCAGCGATTGGTCGTTGTGCAGGGCGAACAGCGCGCCGGCGGGGAAGCGCCGGGTCGACGCCGCGTACAGGGTCTCACCATCGGTGTTGGCAACCTGTTCACCGCGGAAGATGCCGCGCGGCTTGAGGTCGGCGCGATCGAAGACGCGGAACAGGGTGGGCGTGAGCTGGTCCACCGCGATCCAGTAGCCGCGATCCGGCGCGCAGGTCCACAGCGCGATGCCCTCGGCGTCCGCGTCGAACGTGGGCAGGCTGTAGCCGCGGTACTGGCCCGACAGGCTGTAGTCGCGCAGGGTGGAACCGACCCGGCGATCCTCGTCGGCGATCAGCAGGCGGTCGTGCGCCGGGTCGCCGGCGATCGATTCCACCATGCGTAGCGCGCCGGCCTCGTCGGTGGCGCCGAAGCTGCCGAGCAGGCGCGCCTGCACCGTGCCGTCCTCGTGTTCCTCGACCCGGAAATGCTTGATCCGCTGATCGAGTTCGGACATCGGCGGCAACTGGCCGGTGCGGAAGTCGGCCATGAAGCTGTCGGTGACGAACAGGTCCAACTGGTTCGGTCCGGTCTCGTCCAGCCACAGGCCATAGGGGACCTTCAGCACGTCCTGGCCGATCTGCGCGACCGGGGTGAATCCGGGCAGGCGCATGACCTGTACCCGGTGGTTGTCGCGCTCGGCGACGAACAGCAGATCGCCGAACACGGCGATGCCGTTGGGGCGGTTGAACTGGCCGGGAGCCGGCCCGGGCCCGCCGACCGTGCGCAGGCGCTCGCCGGTGTCGGCGTCGTAGATCGCCAGGCGATGGCTGGACTTGGCGGTGGCGATCAGCCAGACGTGACCGTCCTCGGTCGGCCAGGCGGCCAGCGAGTCGAGTTCGTCTTCCGGAACCGGAGTGGACACCCAGGCTTCGGGGACGATGGCGTCGGCGGCGGTGGTTGGCGTCGGCGCCGGCGGGCGGGAGGTGTGGTGGGGCCGGGTGGCGCAGCCGGCCAGCAGGGCCAGCGCGCCGATCAACAGGTATTTCCTTGTCATGACAGGATTATGCGGCATGGGTCACGGAGCCGGGAGGGGGCATTCCGGAGATCCATCGCTCCATCCGTATAAAGCGATTGACATCGCTGGAAAGCGCTGGCAAAGTGCCGGTCACCATCGAGACCGGCAGAGGGACAGGCCCGAAGAAGCCGGGGCAACCAGCGATGCGCAAGCGTCGTGGTCGGTGCCAAATCCTGCGGGGACCTCTGCGTCTGCCCGAAAGATGGTTCGTACCGTGCCTCTGCACGGCGAACGCGAGCTCCGCGAAAGCTCGATGGCCGCAAGTCCCCTCTTCATCGGACACCGCCATGAGCTTCGCCACCGCCGCCGTGCCTTCCCTGTCTTCCGTGCCCGCGTCCTGTACGGCCGATGCCGTCCTCCTCGCCCAGGACGGCATCACCGCCCGTCGCGGCGAAATCGCGCTGGAACTGGACATGCGCCACGCCGGCAGGCACCTGATCCGGCTGCGCTACGAACTGTCCGGCGCGGTGGACGCGCCGGTGGTGCTGGTCGCCGGTGGCATTTCCGCGCATCGTCACCTGGCCGCGAGCGCCACGTTCGCCGAGAAGGGCTGGTTGAACGATCTGGTCGGCACCGGCCGCGCGCTGGATCCGGCCCACCGCTGCCTGCTGGCGATCGACTTCATCGGCGCGGACGGCAAGCTCGATGCGCCGATCGACACGGCCGACCAGGCCGACGCCATCGCCCGCCTGCTCGATGCGCTGGGCATCCGCCAGCTGCATGCGTTCGTTGGCTATTCCTATGGCGCCCTGGTCGGGCTGCAACTGGCGGTGCGCCATCCCGCCCGCCTGGCGAAACTGGTCGCGGTCAGCGGCGCGCACCGCGCCCATCCCTATGCCGCCGCCTGGCGCGCGCTGCAGCGCCGCGCGGTCAGCCTGGGCCAACTGCAATGCGCCGATGCCGAGGGACTCTCGCTGGCACGCCAGTTCGCCATGCTCAGCTACCGCACCCCGGAGGAATTCGAGGAGCGCTTCGACGCTGCCGCCGAAATCGTGCACGGCCGCGTGCGCTGCGCGGCGGAGGATTACCTGGACGCCGCCGGCGCGCAGTACGTCGCGCGCACGCCGGTGACCGCCTATCTGCGCCTGTCCGAATCCATCGATCTGCACCGCATCGAGCCGGCCGCCGTGCGCGTGCCGACCACCGTGGTCGCGGTCGAAGGTGATCGGCTGGTGCCGCTGTCCGATTCCGTGGCCCTGGTCGAGGGGCTGGGCACGCTGGGCAACCTGCGTGTGCTGCGCTCGCCGTATGGCCACGACGCCTTCCTGAAAGAAACCGATCGCATCGACGCGATCCTCAGCACTGCCCTGCGCGGCAACGGAGAAAACGCATGAGCCAGTTCGAAGCCGCCGGCGACAGCCACTGTCGTCCCGCCACCGCCGCCGTTCGCGCCGGCATCGATCGCGATACCGCCTATGGCGCGGTGACCCCGCCGATCGTGCTGTCGTCCAATTTCAGCTTCGACGGCTTCGGCAACAAGCGCGAGTACGACTACACCCGCAGCGGCAACCCGACCCGGGATCTGCTGGGCGAAGCGCTGGCCGAACTGGAAGGCGGCGCCGGCGGGGTGATCACCTCCACCGGCATGGGCGCGATCAACCTGGTGCTCAACGCGCTGCTGCAGCCGGGCGATCGCCTGGTGGTGCCGCATGACGCGTACGGCGGCAGTTGGCGCCTGTTCAACGCGCTGGCGAAGAAGGGCCACTTCGAGCTGATCACCGCCGACCTGACCGACCCGCGCTCGCTGGCCGACGCGCTGGCGCAGTCGCCGCGACTGGTCCTGATCGAGACCCCGTCCAACCCGCTGCTGCGCATCACCGACCTGCGCTTCGTGATCGAGGCCGCGCACAAGGTCGGCGCGCTGACCGTGGTCGACAATACCTTCCTCTCGCCCGCGCTGCAGAAGCCGATCGAATTCGGCGCGGACCTGGTGGTGCATTCGACCACCAAGTACATCAATGGCCACAGCGACGTGGTCGGCGGCGCGGTGGTCGCGCGGGATGCGGAAGTCCACCAGCAGCTGGTGTGGTGGGCCAACGCGCTGGGCCTGACCGGCTCGCCGTTCGACAGCTTCCTGACCCTGCGCGGCCTGCGCACACTGGATGCGCGCCTGCGCGTGCACCAGGAGAACGCCGATGCCATCGCCGGCCTGCTGGAGGATCATCCGGCGGTGTCGAAGGTGTATTTCCCCGGCCTGGCCTCGCATCCGGGCCACGCGCTGGCGGCGCGCCAGCAGAAGGGCTTCGGCGCCATGCTGAGCGTGGAACTGCACGGCGGCGAGCCGGCGGTGCGCGCGTTCGTGGAAGGGCTGCGCTATTTCACCCTGGCCGAATCGCTGGGCGGCGTCGAGAGTCTGGTCGCGCATCCGGCGTCGATGACGCACGCCGCGATGACCGCCGAGGCGCGTGCCAAGGCGGGCATTTCCGATGGCCTGTTGCGCCTGTCGGTAGGCATCGAGGCCACCGAGGACCTGCTGGCCGATCTGTCCGCCGGCCTGGCGCGCGCGCAGCGCGCGACCGCGGAGGCCGACCGAAAACTCGCCGACGCATGAGCGCGGTCGTCCAGCTTCCGGCGGCGCGTCGCCGGCCGTCGCCGCGGCTGGCGCTGCTGGGCACCGGCGTGGTCGGCAGCGCGTTCGTGGCGCGTTACGAGCGCTTGCGCGAACGTGTCGAGGGTCTGCCCGAGTTCGCCTGGCTGGCCAACTCGCGCAGCCTGCAGGCCTGCGACGCGGCGGTTTCCAATGCCTTGGACGCGGCGCGCAACGCGCCGGCGCGCGACGCCGGGCTTCCACCTTGGGCCGAGGCCGAATCGTTGCGCGATGGCGACATCATCGTCGACGCCACCGCCAGCGACGCGGTGGCCCACTGGCATGCCGAATGGTTGACGCGCGGCATCCATGTGGTCACCGCCAACAAGCTGGGCAACGGCGGGACGTTGGCGCGGGCCGAGGCGATCCGGCATGCGCGCGCGGCGTCCGGCGCGCATTACGGCGACAGCGCCACGGTCGGTGCGGGCCTGCCGCTGCTGCGCAGTTTGCGCGCGCTGGTGGCCGGCGGCGATCGCATCCACCGGGTGGAAGGCGTGCTGTCGGGTTCGCTGGCCTGGCTGTTCAATCACTACGACGGCATGCGGCCGTTTTCAGGCTTCGTGCGCCAGGCGCGCGAGGCGGGTTACACCGAGCCGGATCCCCGCATCGATCTGTCCGGCGAGGACGTGCGCCGCAAGCTGCTGATCCTGGCGCGCGCGGCAGGCCTGCCGTTGCAGTCGGAGGACGTGCGGGTGGAGTCGCTGGTGCCGACGGCATTGGCGGCGTTGCCGGCCGGCGAGCTGGACGGCGCGCTGGACCGGTTCGACGCACCGCTGGGCGCGCGTTTCCGCGAGGCCTACCGCAACGGCGAGAAGCTGCGCTTCCTCGGCCGCTTCGACGCCGAAGGCGCGAGTGTCGGCCTGCAGGCATTGGCGTCGGATCATCCATTGTGCGGCGGGGGCGGCACCGACAACCGGGTGGCGATCTTCAGTGACCGCTATCCGGATCAGCCGCTGGTGGTGCAGGGGCCGGGCGCGGGTGCGGAAGTGACCGCGGCGGCGCTGCTCGACGATGTATTGGCGATCGCTGCGACCGCGTAGAGCCAGGCGCTTGCTCGGCTGACGGGTGTTGAGGCGCGGCGGAGCGAGCTCCGCGCCATGTGGAGCCGAGCCTGCCCGGCTACGGGGTTCGGAAAGGCGGCGGAGCTGGCTCCGCTCTACGGTTCCGCGTTCGTCAGCACTCGATGACGTTGACCGCGAGGCCGCCGCGGCTGGTTTCCTTGTACTTGTCCTGCATGTCGCGGCCGGTGTCGCGCATGGTCTTGATGACCTTGTCCAGCGACACCTTGTGCTTGCCGTCGCCGCGCATGGCCATGCGGCTGGCGTTGATCGCCTTCACCGCGCCCATCGCGTTGCGCTCGATGCACGGAATCTGGACCAGGCCGCCGATCGGATCGCAGGTCAGGCCGAGGTTGTGTTCCATGCCGATTTCGGCGGCGTTCTCGATCTGGCTGGGCGAACCGCCCAGCGCGGCGACCAGGCCGCCGGCGGCCATCGAGCAGGCCACGCCGACCTCCCCCTGGCAGCCCACCTCGGCGCCGGAAATGCTGGCGTTTTCCTTGTACAGGATGCCGATGGCGGCGGCGGTGAGCAGGAAGTCGAAGATCCGCTGTTCGCTGCTGCCGGGGCAGAAGCGGTCGAAGTAGTGCATGACCGCCGGGATGATGCCGGCCGCGCCGTTGGTGGGCGCGGTGACCACGCGCCCGCCGGCGGCGTTTTCCTCGTTCACCGCCAGCGCGTAGAGGTTGACCCAGTCCAGCGTGGTCAGCGGATCGCGCAGGTTGGCTTCCGGCTTGCTGGCCAGCTCGCGATGCAGGGTGGGCGCGCGCCGCGAGACGTGCAGGCCGCCGGGCAGGGTGCCTTCCTCGCGGATGCCGCGGGTCACGCAGGCCTGCATGGCGCTCCAGATCGCGCGCAATCCCTCGCGGATCTCGTCTTCGCCGCGCCAGCACTTCTCATTCTCGAACATCAGCTGGGCAATGCTCAGCCCGCTGCGCTGGCATTGCGCCAGCAGTTCATCGCCGCTCTTGAACGGATACGGCAGCGGGGTCTCGTCGGCGACGATGCGATCCACCGCCGCGTCGTCCTGGTTGACCACGAAGCCGCCGCCGACGGAGTAATAGTCGCGGGTGGCGATGACCTCGTCGTTGGCGTCGTAGGCGGTGAAGCGCATGCCGTTGGTGTGGTACGGCAGCTTCTGCCGCTTGTTCATCAGCAGGTCGCGCTTCTCGTCGAAGGCGATCGCGTGGCGGCCGCCCAGTTGCAGGGTCTTGCTGCCGCGGATGCGTTCCAGCGCCGGCGGAATGATGTCCGGGTCGATCTCGTTCGGATAGTGGCCTTCCAGGCCCATCAGCACGGCCTTGTCGGTGCCGTGGCCGCGCCCGGTCAGCGCCAGCGAGCCGAACACCTCGGCGCGGATTCGCGCCACGTCCTGCAGGCGGCCGGGATCTTCCAGCCAGCGGGCGACGAATCGCGCCGCCGCCCGCATGGGGCCGACGGTGTGGGAGGAACTCGGTCCGATGCCGATCTTGAAAAGGTCGAAGGTGCTGACTGCCATGGCGCGTATTCTATGCCGTCGCCGGTGAAAGCCGCTTCCGCGACGCAACAGATCGGACCCGGAGGTTGTTCCCTTGCCACTGACCCTCTACCAGCGCGACGACTGCCATCTGTGCGACCTGGCCCTGGCCGTGCTGGCCGAGGCGCGGGCGCCGGAGTTCGAAAGTGCCTTCATCGACGGCGACGACGATCTGGAGGCGCGTTATGGCGTGCGGGTGCCGGTGTTGCGTCGCGGGGATGGCGCCGAACTGGATTGGCCGTTCGACGCGTCCAGGCTGGCGCGCTTCCTGGCCGGCTAGCCGCGTCCGCCGGACGGCGGCGGCACGACCGGAATCGGCGGCAGCCCACCGGTTTCGCCGCACCCTCCCGGGCCCGCGCCCGGACGCAGGCGCAGGCGCAGGCCTCCGCCGACGGTGTCGTCGCGCGGGCGCAGCCGATCGCGCAGGGCCGGCGTGATCAGCACATCGCCCTCGCGGGTGACCTGCAGCGCGCAGTTCAGGTGCATGCGCCGGACCAGCGTATCGAATCCGGACGGACCGGCCACCATCAGCGCGGTCGCGGCCATGTCCGCCAGCACCGGGTCGGTGGCGATCACGCTGGCCGCGGCGCTGGCCCGTTCGGGCCGGCCGCTGCGCGTGTCGACGATGTGGCCGCCGCCCTGGCGCGTGCCGGCGCGCCGACGCTGGTAGTCGCCTGACGAGGACAGCGCCTCGCCATCGCGCAGGTCGATCACCCCGAGTACGCCGTCCGGACCGCGCACGCCCGCCGTCCAGGGCCGATGGCCGTCGCGGCCCATCGCCAGGACGAAGCCGCCGACGTAGAGCAGCGCGTCGTCGATGCCTTCCGCACGCAGCAGCTGCCGCATCTGGGCGGCGGCGTAGCCTTCGGCCAGGCCGTTGAAGTCCAACTGCACTTCGCGACGGCGGGAGCTCGCCACGCCGTGCGCATCCACCCGCACGTCCCGCATGCGCGGCGTCGCGGCGCGCAGCGCGGCCACCTGTTGCGCCGTCGGCGCGGCGGTGCGCACCGGATACTGGCTGGTGTGGAATCCCCATGCGGCGATGAGTCGCCCGGCGGCGGGATTGAACAGCCCGTCGCTGCGGGTGTCGCCGACCGTGGCGGCGTGGATCAGGCCGGCGATGTCGGGTTCGACCCGATGCGCGCGGCCTTCCGCCAGCGCGGTGTTGAGGCGGGTGACATCGCTGGATTCCCAGGGATGCCAGGCGCGGTGGTCGTGGATCAGCAGCGGGCCGATCGCGGCCAGTGCGCGCGAGGCCGCCTCGCGGTCCGGCGCGCGCAGTTGCACGGAAACCCGGGTGCCGAAGGCGAGGTATTCCCCTCGCGCCTCGACCACGGGCCGCCACCACAGCACCGCCGCGGTGACCAGCCCCGCGACCACGGCGCAGGCGAGCACGCCCTGCCAGGCGCGCGGGCGCGGCGCGCTGTTCACGCGCGCCGGCCGTTGAACCGCGGCGCGCTCATTCGCCGGAGGAGGGCAGGCGTCCATCGGCGATGGCCTGCAGGACCAGGCCGATCAGCGCATCGCGATCGAGGGCGTCGAGCGCCACGTCGGGCGCGACGATCGCGCCATCGGGCAGATGCAGGTGCGGACTGCCGGCGGCGGCAAGACCGGGATGCGCCACCGGCGCGGTATCCAGTCGCCACAGCCGCTCGCCGCGTCGCCATTCGAATGACCAGTCGCCCGGCGTCAGCACCCGCGCCAGCAGCTCCAGGCCGTCCGCGCCGCGCAGGCCTAGGCCGTCCAGGTGCCGTTCCGGCGGATGGACCAGGAACACCGTGGGCAGGCTGGCGGGGATGCTGTCGGCGATCGCCGGCCATTCCGCGTCGTCTCGGATATGCCGGCAGTGCCAGTCCAGCAGTTCGCGCGCGGCCTGCCGGCGTTCGCGCATCAGTCCCAGCGCCAGCCAGGCTTCGTAGCCGGGGTGCTCGGGCAGGCGGCCATCGCGGATCGCGGCGAGCACCGCCTCCTCGTCAACGCAATCCAGTTGTTCCAGCAGTTCCTTGTGCCGTTCTCGCAATTCGAACATCTGCCGGGACAGGCCGGCCATGCGGGTGGCGACGGCGGGTTCGATGCCGGTGAAGAAGGGATCCATGTCGGTGCTCCGTCAGTGCATGTCGTGGCTGGCCGCACCATCCAGCTGGACCATGTCCGCGCTGATGTCGGCGAAGGCCAGTACCTTGCCGCCGTGCGCGGCGGCGAAGCTGTCTGCGTCGTCGCGGCTGGCGAAACTGGCGAAGGTGGGACCCATGCTGCCGGTGCGGGAGGAACCCTGCACATAGAAAGCGCGGGTGGCGTCGATCCAGTGGCCCTTGGGCACGTCCCAGTCGGTCTTGCCCATGTCCTGGGTGTAGACGCCAGCCACCTTGCGCACCTGTTCCGGCTGCAGGGTGATCGACAGCAGTTCGAGGGTGTCGCAGTAGTACTCCACCTTGCCGTCGGCGTAGCGGATCTGGCCCTTCGGACCGGGATAGTCGCGCAGCACCATGCCATCGAGCTCGCACTGCTGGCCGGCGTCCGGGTCGGCGGGTTCGACGCCCGCCATGGGGGGGGCGCAGCCGGCGACCAGCAGGGCCAGCAGCGAAACACGTAACGCTTTCATCGGAATCTCCAGAGGGCCACCCCGAGCGGGGCGAGGATCCAGGCCACCATCACCGAGCCGAGCACGCGCGGATCGCCCCAGGCATCGGGCAGCAGCGTGCCGAGCCCGAACGCATTGCGCAGGGTTTCGGTGGACATGGCGTTGAACACGCGGAACACGTCCGCGGGGTTGAGCAGCAGGGCGTAGGGCGCCCATGCCGAGGAATGCCGGCCGGCGGTGGCGACCAACGCGCCGAGCAGGGCCAGGTCGAACACCAGCACGAAGCCGAACCACAGCAGGATGGCCGCACCGGTGGCGCGCGCGCGATCGCGCACCAGTACCGAGACCAGCATCGCCAGGCTCAGGAACGACAGGCCCAGCGCGATCACGCTGGCGACGAACAGCGCGTACAGCCGGATGCCGGCGGCATCGAGTTGCGCGGCCAGCGGCACCAGCGCCGCGCCGAAGCCGATCAGGGTGGCCAGCACCAGCGCCGCGCCCAGGCCCAGGTACTTGCCGAGCAGCAGTTCGGCGCGGGTGAGCGGCATCGACAGCACCAGGTCCAGGGTGCCACGTTCGCGTTCGCCGACGATGGCGTCGAACCCGAGCAGCAGCGCGATCAGCGGCACCAGGTAGATCGCCAGGCTGGTGAGGCTGGCCACGGTCACGCCGATGCTGCGGAAGCCGACCGTGCCGGACTGCGCGCCGCCGAAGTAGGCGATCAGCAGCGCGAACGCCGCCAGCACCACCGCGACCGCGAGAATCCAGCGATTGCGCAGGCGGTCGCGCAGTTCCTTGCCCGCCACCACGCGCAGGGCGCGCCATTGCAGTCCGCCGTTCATGCGTGCCCTCCGGCGTGGCGCTGGCGCAGGTACAGGTCTTCCAGGGTCGGCGGATGGATCTCCACGTCGACCAGGCCCGGGCCGGATTCGGCCAGCAGCGGCAGCAGGCCGGTGCGATGCGTGCGCGAAACGCTGACCGTCAGTACGTTGCCCGTGGTGGCGATCACCGGGAAGCCGGCGTCGCCCAGCCGTTGCCCGATGCGCTGCGCGGCGCTCGCGTCGCGGGCGTGCAGGCGGGCGCGGCCGGGCAGGTCCGACGTCGCGGTCAGGCTGTCCACGCTGCCCTGCGCGACGACGCGGCCGTTGGCGAGGATGGCCAGGCTGTCCAGGTGCGGCTGGATTTCCGCCAGCAGGTGCGAGCTGAGCACAATGGTCGCGCCCGCGCGCTTGAGCGTGGCCAGGGTGTCGTAGAAATCGTGGATGGCTTGGGGATCCAGGCCGTTGGTCGGCTCGTCGAGGAACAGCAGTTCCGGCTGGCCCAGCAGGGCCTGGGCGAAACCCAGCCGCTGGCGCATGCCCTTGGAGTACTCGCGCACCGGCCGTTTCATCGCCGCCGACAACCCCACCTGTTCCAGCAGGCGGGTGCATTGTTTCGCGTCGGCGGCCTTGAGCCGGGCGAAGAAACGCAGCGTGTCCAGGCCGCTCAGGTTGTCGTACAGCGCCACGTTCTCCGGCAGGTAGCCGATGCGCTGGCGCAGCCAGCGGAACGCGGCGCCGCGCACCGGCATGCCGTGGATGCGGATCTGCCCGGCGCTGACCGGTTCGATGCCCAGCATCATCTTGAACAGCGTGCTCTTGCCGGCGCCGTTGTGGCCGACCAGTCCGAACGTCGTCCCCGCCGGGATCGACAGGCTCACTCCGTCGACGGCCTGCACGGGACCGAACCGCTTGTCGACCCGTTCCACTTCAATCGCGTGCTGCATCGTTCCGCGTGGCTTCGAGCCACGCCCTCCAGTCCTTGTGTCCCGGCGCCATCGCCGGGCGCATGTCGGTCACCGTGGCGACCCGCAATACCGGGAATTGCCGGGAAATCAGCCGCAGGGTGCTGATCGCGGGGCTGCTGTCGAGCAGCTTGGTGAACGGATAGCGGGTCACCAGCCAGTCGACCGCGTCGCTGGCCTCCATGGGCGTGTCGCCGAAGCCGTCGCCATCGCCGTCCCAGCCCAGGTAGTTGCTCCAGTAGTTGCCACGCTGCTTGCCCCATTCGACATCGCGCGAGGCGACGTAGCGGATCTGTTCCTGGTTGTTGACGAAGTCGTTGCCGTCGACCTGGTTGTTGAACGAGCCCGCCCACAGGTGGATGCCCACCCGGTTGCCGATCACCAGGTTGCCGCGAAGGATGTTGTACTCGGCGTCGTAGATGAACAAGCCGCGTCCGTTGCCCGCCGAGATGTTGTCCTCGATGGTCGAATCCTGCAGGGTCCGCAGCATGATGCCGTGGTCGGTGTTGGCCCAGGTGCGATTGCCGCGCACGGTCAGGTTGCGGACCTCCATCAACGCCAGGCCGCCCTGGTTGTGATGGCTTTCATTGCCCTGCCACAGGTTGTGGTAGGAGTTCATGTAGTGGCTGCCATACCGCACGTGGTGGATGACGTTGTCGATGAATTCGGCGTGGTGCGACACGTCCACGTAGATGCCGTCGCGGGCGAAGCTGATGTGGTTGCGGGCGATGCGCGCGCCGCGGGTGTTGTAGAGCTGGATGGCGTTGCCGCGCTGGGACGACAGTTTCTCGCGCATGCCCGTGATCAGGTTGTCCTCGATGCGGACGTCATCGGCCTTCTCGATCCACAGCCCGAACAGCACATGGGCGAAGTCGCACTGGCGGACCACCGCGCGGTGCGCGCCGGGCTGCAGGTAGATGCCGGCGTTCTGTCCACCCAGGTCGTCGCCGCTGTCGCGCACGATGATGCCTTCGATGCGCACGTCCGGCGCGGTCACCCGGATCACGTCGCCTTCACCGCCGCCGCTGACCGTCGGCCGGTCGATACCGCGCAGGATCAGCGGCTTCTCGATGCGCAGGCGTTCGGCGTAATGGCCGCGCGGGATTTCCACCGTGTCGCCGGGAGCGGCACGCGCGATCACATCGCCGATGCGTTCGCCGGGGGCGACCCGCCACACCGCCGCGCCGGCGGGCGAGATGCAGGCCAGCAACAGGAGCAGGGCGCCCAGCCGGTTCATTCCACCAGTTCCAGCGGAATGAAATGGCCATCGCGTCCCACCGGGGTCAGCGGCAGGCCGGCGCGCTCGCGACGCTTGCGCTCCTTGGCCAATGGCGGGCACGAGTGGTCGTCGTGGTAGAGCACCATGCAGTCCAGGCATTGCATGCACTCGCTGGGGTCGATCCGGCCCTGCGGATCGATGGCCTGCGAACCGCAGCCGACCGCGCAGGCCTTGCAGGTCGTGCATTCGGCCTTGCGGCGCAGTCCGAACAGGCGCCAGCGCGAGGGCAGCGCGAGGCCGGCGCCGAGCGGGCACAGGTACTTGCAGAACGGCCGCTCCATGAACATGGAGGCCGCCAGCAGCAGCACCCAGAACGCGATGAACGGCCAGGCGCGCGTCCAGATCGACACGAAGAACGTGCTCTTGAACGGCTCCACCTCGGCCAGCAGCTCGGCCAGCGCCATCGAATGGAAGGAGGCCGCGACCAGCACCACCAGGATCACGTACTTCAGCCAGCGCAGGCGGTGGTGCCATTTGCCGGGCAACTGGAACTGCCAGCGGGCCAGGCCGATTTTTCCGGCGAACTTGTACAGCAGTTCGCTCAGCGAGCCGTACGGACACAGCCAGCCGCAGAACACGCCACGCCCCCACAGCACGATGGTGATGGCGATGAAGATCCAGAAGATGAAGATCAGCGGGTCGCTGAGGAACAGGTCCCAGCGCCAGCCGTCGCGCAGCGCGTGCAGCAGGGTCAGGCCCTGGACGATGGAGGGCTGGGCCAGCTGGCTGAAGCCGAGGAAGCCCACCGCCACCAGCCATACCGCGATGTGCGGCCACAGGATCCAGCGCTTGTCCACGCGGGTGGAACGGGCGGCCCAGCGGCGATGCGTGGCATAGAACCCGAATACGAACACCAGCAGCGCGCACATGGCGGCGATCTGCCACGCCTTGGCTTTCCAGATGCGGACCCAGGCCGGGGTCGGGCTGGCGACCGTGGGCCGTCCACCGTGCAGGTACGCGGCGGGCAGCCAGTACTGCGCATCGAAGTTGGCGTAGTCGCGGTTGCCTTCGTCGGTGTTGCGGTGGGCCAGGAACGACAGCTTCCATGGATAGGCCGCGGAGAACTCGCCGCTGCGCAGGATGAAGATGCCGGATTCGGCGTGCGACGGCGCGCCGTTCGCGTGGACGCGGTACAGGTTGCGGTAGTCGGTGTCGCGGAAATGGTGGACGTCGATGTCCTGCGAGACCTGGATGCGATCGTAGATGCCGCCGCGGACGAATGCCGAACCCTTGAAGGAACTGGTGCCGTTGCCGAGCACGAAGATCGCGTGCTCGCCTGGCTTCAGTTCATCCATCAGTTGGCGGTAACCCGCGTCGCCGAGCACGCTGCGGCCAATGGCGGGCGCATTGAGGTAGCCGAACCACAGATCGATGAAGGCCTGCTCGCTGGCCGGCGCGCCCACGTCGGCCTGGCTCACGGTCAGGCGCTGCACGCTGCCTTCCTTGACCAGCGCGTTCCAGTCGCGCGAAGGCACGGCATCCTCGATCAGCCGCGCCTGTGGCCGCGCCACCGCCTTGATCAATCCCACCTGCCGGGCGACGGCGTAGCTGCCGCGGCTGACCAGTTGGTTCTCCGCCATCACCGTCACGGTCGCGCCGCTGATGACGTCCATCGAGACTTCGCCGTCCTCGGCCTTGCCCAGCTCGAAGCGCGAGCCGGCCGGCTGGCCGACATACTGCTCGACGTAGCGGTTCAGTTCCTTCTCGGGGATGCCGGCCAGCAGGATCGGTTCGCTGTGCTTGAGGATGCGCACGCCGGTGATCCGGCCGCCCGCATCCATGCCGGCCAAGGTGATCATCGGCTTGCCGGAATAGCCGACGATGTCCGGCGTCACGTCGCTGGACAGGAACACATAGCCGACCGTGCGCAGTTTGCCGCCTTCCTCGCGCAGGCCGCGCACGAACGCGGGGTTGCCCTCGCGCAGGCCGAAACGGCTGGCCTGTGGCAGCACGCTGTCGCAGGCCACGTGGCGGCACATGTCCGGATCGCTGAACAGCGCTTCCGGCAACTGCGCTTCGTAGGAGCCGGCCTGGGCCCAGCCCGCGAACAGGCAGAGCAGCAGGAGGGCCAGGCACGGCCATCGCGTCGCGCTTGCCCGTCGCGTTGGCCGCGCGATGCCCGGATGCGATGCGCGCGGAACGGACTCCCCGTGCGGGGAGGGCTGGATGATCGAAGGCATGGCGGTACCCGTGCTGGCGTTACTTGGACTTGCTCACCATGTAGTCCACGGCGGCCTTGACCGCGTCGTCGTCGAGGCTGGGATTGCCGCCGCGCGCGGGCATCACGCCCTTCTGGCCATTGAAGCCTTCCAGTGCGTGCTTGTGCAGGGTGTCGGCACCCTGCGCGGCGCGCGCGCTCCAGTCGGCCTTGTCGCCGACCATCGGCGCGCCCAGCGCGGTGGTGCTGTGGCACATCGCGCAGGTCTTCTTGTAGGTCTCCTCGCCCGGATGCCCGGCCGCATCGGCCGCGGGCGCGCCATCGGCGGCGGCCAGCGGCGCGGCCTCGGCGGGCTCAGGTGCCGTGGGCGCGGCTTCGGGCGCGGGCGCCGCCGGTTCCGACGCGGCGGGCGCGGATGGGGCGGCATCCGTCGATTCCGGCGTCTGCCCGGAGCAGGCGGCGAGCGCGAGGGTGATGGCCGCAAGTGCAAGCAGGCCAGGATTTCGATTGTTCATGAGGAAGCTCGGAGGAAATGGAGAGGGGTCGTTCCGCGGGACCGGTCCGCCTGCGCGCACTCGACGCGGTCGCTGCAAAAGGTAGTGGGGCGTACTTCCGGCCGCCTTGATTTGAGTCAAGGAGCGCGCGGTATCCCCGCGCGTATCGTTGCGCCGCAATCCAGCGTTACATCCAAAGACGAACGTCAATCAGAGGAAAGCAGCGATGAAGAACAACGAGAGCGGGATGGAGATCCGGGATCCGTCACGCCGAAAGATTCTCGGGGGAGCCGCCGCGCTGGCGGGCACCGGCCTGACGCTCAGCCTGACCGGCTGCGGCGCGGCATCGGATGGCAAGGGCGCGGCTGCGGCCAGTGGCGCCGCGACGAAGGCGGCCGGTGCGGCGGGCCATTTCGAAGTGCCGCCCGGCAAGCTCGATGACTATTACATCCTGTCCTCCGGCGGGCACTCCGGCGAAGTGCGCATCCTGGGCTGCCCGTCGGGCCGCACCATCAAGCGCATTCCGGTGTTCAACATCGATCCGATGGTGGGCTGGGGCATCACCAACGAATCCAAGGCGATCATGGGCACCCGTCCGGACGGCCAGCTGAAATACTGGACCGGCGACACCCATCACGTGCATGGCTCGTATACCGACGGCACCTACGACGGCAAGCGCTTCTGGGTCAACGACAAGCTGCATGGCCGGGTTGCGCGCATTCGCGGCGATACCTTCGAGGTCGATCGCATCACCGAGCTGCCGAACGTGCAGGGCCACCACGGCATCTTCACCGACAAGCGCGATCCGGTGGACAGCGCCATCAACCACACCACCCGCGTGTTCGCCGGCGCCGAGTTCCATATCCCGCTGCCCAACGACGGCCGTGACATGGACAAGCCGGAAGCGTATGGCTGCCTGTTCTCCTGCCTGGACGCGGAGACCATGGAAGTACGCTGGCAATGCCGCGTCGACGGCAACATGGACCTGGTGGCGACAAGCTATGACGGTAAGTACGCCGCCTCCAACCAGTACAACGTGGAGGGCGGGATCCACTACGAGGACATGATGTCCGCCGAGCACGACGCCTGCGTGTTCTTCGATGTCGCCCGCATCGAGGCGGCGATCAAGGCCGGAAAATTCGTCACCATCGGCGATTCCAAGGTGCCGGTGGTCGATGGCCGCAAGGCCGCCAACGCCGATGCCGCCACCGCGCTGACCTGCTACGTGCCGGTGCCGAAGAACCCGCATGGCGTCAACGCCAGTCCCGACGGCAAGTATTTCGTCTGCTCCGGCAAGCTGTCGCCGACCTGCTCGGTGATCGACCTGTCGCTGGTGGAGAAGTGGTTCGCCGGCGAAATCAAGAACGCGCGCGACGCGGTGGTGGCCGAGCCCAACCTGGGCCTGGGTCCGCTGCACACCGGTTTCGACGGTCGCGGCAACGCCTATACCACGCTGTTCCTGGACAGCAAGATCGTCAAATGGAACGTCGATGCCGCCATCAAGCAGTTCAAGGGCGACAAGAACGCCAAGGTCGTCCTCGACAGCATCGACGTGCACTATCAGCCCGGCCACGGCTTCACCTCGATGGGCGAGACCAAGAACGCGGACGGCAAGTTCTTCAACTCCGGCAACAAGTTCTCCAAGGACCGCTTCCTGCCGGTCGGCCCGCTGCACGTGGAGACCGAACAGCTGATCGACATCTCCGGCGACAAGATGGTGCTGGTGCATGACCACACCGCCTATCCGGAACCGCATGACGCGATCATCGTGGCCGCCGACGCCATCAAGACCCGGCAGATCTACAGCCTCGACGAGTTCCCCAATGCGGTCAGCGCGCAGACCGCCGGCATCGAGCGCAATGGCAACAAGGTCCATGTCCGCCTGACGTCGCAGGCACCGGCCTACTCGCTGCGCGAGTTCTCGGTGAAGAAGGGCGACATCGTCACCATCACCCTGACCAACCTGGACAAGGTGGAGGACCTGACCCACGGATTCGGCATCCCGAAGTACAACATCAACTTCATCGTCAATCCGCAGGAAACCAAGTCGGTGACCTTCGTGGCCGACAAGCCGGGCGTGTACTGGTGCTATTGCACCCACTTCTGCCACGCGCTGCACCTGGAAATGCGCACGCGCATGGTGGTCGAAGGCTGACCGGGCGCCGCCCGCCGGCGTTGGCGGTATCGCGCCGGCGGGTTTTTCCCGCCAGAAAGGAAAAGCCCGCGCCATGGCGCGGGCTTTTGTTGTTTCCTGCCGGAAACCCTTTCCCTGCGCCACGGCGATGCGGATCAGGGGGGCCGGGGATCGCGGCGGGAGGCGGAACCGGACGGCGGAGCGGGTGAATCCGGATGCGCGGTCGGGCGCAGCGGCGAAACGGATAATTGGCGGTCGAGGAAGCCGACCACATGCCGTTCGTATGCTTCGGGGGCGTGCGCGAGGAAATCCACGTGCGCGGCATCCGGCAGCAGCCAGAACTCCTTCGGTCCACGGGCGCGTTCGAACAGGGCGCGCGACTCGGCGGGCAAGGTGTGCCGATCCCGGCCGCCAGCCACCACCAGCACGGGCGCATCCAGATCCCGGATCCGATCCAGGGGCGACAGGTCATCGGCGGACACGCCGATCCGCCATTGCGTTTGCAGGGTCAGGAGCGGCGCAAGCAATCCCGCCATGCCATCGCCCAGCCGCATCGCGATGCGGTTGCGGACCGCCTGGCGCGCGTTCGAATAGACCGCTTCCAGCACCACCGCGTCGAATCCGCCGGACTGCGGTGACAGCACCACCGAAGCCCCGCCCAGCGAAACACCGATGACGGCGATGCGGGCGCCGGGAACGCGCCGCTTCATCCACTGCCCGGCGGCAATGACGCCGCGGGACTCGCGTGCGCCCAGCGTGATGGCATCGCCGCGGCTCTCGCCGTGCGCCTGCAGATCGACCATCAATACGGCATAGCCGTGGCGATGCAGCATCCTCGCGCGCCCAAGCATGGCCCGCCGATCCGCGCGGATGCCGTGCAACAGGAGCACCGCCGGTTTCCCGGCGGCGCCCGCGACCCACCATCCCCGCAGGGGAGGCGCGTCCGGAACGGGGAGGGTGACGGTTTCCACCGCCAGATCGGTGGGGACGTCCGTGATGCTCGCCGGACAGGGCGCCAGCAGCGCGCCTCCGACGAACCAGGCGGCCAACGCGGTCACGACGACCAGCAATGCGCCGGCCAGTGCGGCGCGCAGCATGACGCGCCGCACGGCGACGGCTTACTTCGCCGGCTTCAACACCACCTTGGTGCTGATGGCGACATCGTTGGGGATGGTCTTGGTGTCGGCCCATTCGCCGCCGCCCACGCCGAAATCCAGGCGCTTGACGGTGGCCTTGCCGGCCAGCACCGGCTGCGCGCCGGGCGTCCAGGTGAAGGTCAGGGTGACCGGCTTGCTGACGCCGCGCAGGCTCAGGCTGCCGTCGGCGGCGTACTGGTTGCCGCCGAGCGAACGGAACCGGGTCGCGGTGTAGCGGGCCTGGGCGAACTTGGCGACGTTGAAGAAGTCACCGGTCTGCAGGGTGCCGTCGCGATCGTCGTTGCCGGTCTTGGTGCCGGCCAGCTGGATGGTCACGTCCAGCTTGGAGGTGGCCAGGTTGGCAGGATCGAAACTCAGCGTGGTGGTGAAGCCACCGAACTTGCCGGTGAACGTTTCGCCCTGGTAGTTGCTGGCGAACACCAGGGTGGAGCCCGGCGCCTGCACGTAATCGGCGGCGAAGGCGGGCGATGCGGCGGCCAGCAGCAGGCCGGCGGCGATGAGGCGGGGGAGACGGATCATGGTGCGGAGTCCTCGGGGGTGGGCGCGGAGGGAGAGGCGATGGCCGGGCGGCGGCGCCCCGGCAGCATCCGCCGCAGGGTGTCGTCGTTCTGGAACAGGTGGTGGTAGAAGGCGGCGCCGGCATGCAGTACGACCACGGCCACCAGCACCCAGAACATCGATTCGTGCAGGGTCTCGGCCAGTTCGTGCAGCTCGGGATTGCGGGCGGTGATGGCGGGCAGGTTGAACAGCTTGAACCACTGCAACGGATAGCCGGCGGAGGAGTTCAGCACCCAGCCCGACAGCGGCATGGCGAACATCAGCAGGTAAAGCGCGACGTGGGTCAGCGAGGCGATGCGTTGCTGCCAGCCGGGCGTGCCGGGAATCGCCAGCGGCGCACCGGCGTACACCCGCCAGATCAGCCGCAGCGCGACCAGCGCCAGGATGGTCAGGCCGATCGACTTGTGCAGCGCGTAGATGTTGATCTTGCGCGGGCCGTTCGGCAGATCGCCCATGGTCAGGCCGATGTAGGCGATGACCAGCAGCAGGATGGCGATGAGCCAGTGCAGGGTCTGGCTGACGGCGCCCCAGCGTTCAGGGGTGTTCTTCAGGGTCATTGAGGGTGGGCTCCCGAGGGGTGGCTGGGGCGTCGGCCGCGTCGGCGGCCGCTTCTTCGCTATCGTCGGCCTTGCCCGTCCGTGTGGCTTCGGCTTCGATGCGGAGTTCGACGGAATCGCCGATCACCGACTTCCAGGCGGTGATGCCGAAATCCGAGCGTTGCAGCGAGGTGGTGGCGGAGAAACCGGCCGTGCGCCGGAACGGCGGCAACGGATGGCGCTTGAGGGCGTTGAGCTTGACGTCCATGCACAGATCGCGGCTGACGCCGTGCAGGGTCAGGGTGCCGCAGACCGAGGCGTGGTCCGGGGCGATGGGCTCGACCCGGCGGGAAATGAAATGCGCTTCGGGAAACCGTTCGGTGTCCAGCAGGTTGCCCGCCAGCACCGCCTGGTTCCATTTCGCGTCGCCCAGATCCGCGCGGGCCAGCGGCACGGTGACGTCCAGGCGCGCGGTCGTCCAGTCCTCGGGATCGAACACCAGCGTGCCGGTGCTGCCGGAGATCGTGCCGATGGCCTGCGAAAAACCGGCGTGCTCGACCGCGAACATCACCCGGGTATGGACCGGATCCAGCGCATAGGCCACCGGCCCCCGCGCCAGCGCGGGGCCGGCGATCACGAGCAACGCAAGCAGCGCGCCGGTGCGGACGTGGCGATGGCGTCGGGACGATGAAGTCATGGGCGGGGATTCTAGGCGGGCCCGGCTGAAGATACTCCGCTTGCACCTGCAACGGTCCGTTGCGACGATTCGCGCAGGGGACCGACCGGGAACAAGGGATACGACGGCATGGGATGGCGGATCTGGATGTTGGCGGCGTGGCTGGCCTGCGCGACGGTGCAGGCGGGCGTGCCGGAGATTCCGCGGTTCCGGATGATGACGGTGGCCGATGGCCTGCCGTCCACCACCATCCCGGCGATGGCCCGGGATCGGGCCGGCTATCTGTGGCTGGCGACCTGGGACGGCGTGGCCCGCTACGACGGCGTCAATTTCAGGATCTGGCGCCACGATCCCGATGATCCGGGCTCGTTGCCGGGCAACGTGGTCCAGGCGCTGCACGTGGATGACCAGGACAGGGTCTGGGTCGCCACCGAGAATGGCGGCCTGAGCATGATGGGACCCGAGCGACGCGGATTCCGCCACTTCCGCAGGGCCGATCATCCGCAGATGGGCAGCGACGATGCCTTCGCCATCACCAGCCATGCCGGCGAGGTGTGGTTCGGCACCTTCGGCGGCGGCCTGCACCGGATTGGCACCGACGGCCAGGTCCGGCGGTTCAGCGCGATCGAGGGCGATCCGGCCAGCCTGCCCTCGGACAACGTGCTTTCGCTGGCGTTCGATCCCCGTGGGGAGCTGTGGGTCGGCACGATGAGCGGCCTGGTCCGCTTCGACGGCAAGCGGATGCAGCGCGAGCCCCTGCCCGGGGGCGAGGCGCTGATCATCTATTCGGTGACCGTCGATGGCGATTCGATCTGGGCGGGCACCTCGGCGGGCGTGTACCGCTGGCGGCGCAACGGCGGCTGGAGCACACCGGCGTGGTCGCCGATGTTCGAACGGCCGAACGCGGTGATGGCGATGGCCGCCGATGGCCACGGCGAGTACTGGCTGGCCAGCCAGGGCGGCCTGTGGCATACCGATGGCGATCGCGCACCCGCCCCCATCGCGCAGGACAGCCAGGGCGTGGGCGTGGGGCGGGTGTTGCAGACCCTGCTCATGCAGCCGGATGGCGGCCTGTGGGTGCCGGTGCCCACGCGTGGCGTGGCCTACCTGCGTTCGGATTGGCGGCGGATTGCCTCGTTCACCCCCGCGCAGGGCCTGGGTGGCGGCCTGTATCGCGGCTTGGCGACATCGACGAGCGGAACCGGTCTGTGGCTGGTCAGCAGCATCGGCGGAGTGGAGCGGCTGGATACCGCTCGCGGCGAGGTCGAGCCGCTGGGCCTGCATGCGCAGCGCCTGAAGGAACTGCGCTTCACCTCCGTGCTGGAGGATCGCCAGGGCCGGCTGTGGCTTGGGCATCGCAACGGCCTGATCCGCATCGATCCGCGCAGCGGCGAGAAGCGCGAGTGGTCGAACGCCGAAGGCGCGGACCAGGTACCCGACGGCACCTCGGTGGACTGGCTGGTGCAGGTCGGCGACGGCACCCTCTGGATCGCGACCCAGATGGGATCGCTGCAGCACCGCGACAGCGAGACCGGGCAGGTGCTCGACAATCTGGCGCGTTCCGAACAGGACAGCGAGCCGAGCGAGATCGACACCATGCTGGCCGGGCCGGACGGCCGCCTGTGGACCGCCAGCAATCGCGGCATCGAACGCTGGGATCCCGAACAGCACCGGTTCGTCACCGTGATCGGCGCGGGCGTGGAGCGGGTGCTTTCCTTCGCGTTCGCCTCACCGGACGAACTCTGGCTGCACCGGCTGTCCGGGATGGAGCATTGGCGTCAACGCGATGGCCGCTGGACCCAGGTGCGCCAGATCGCGCCCCGCCAGGGCCTGCCGGCGCTGGAATCGACCGGCATGATCATCGATCCGGAAAAGCGCGTCTGGCTGGCGACCCGGCGCGGCCTGTTCCGTGTCGAGGCGCCCGATGACCAGGCGCCGGTGCGGGTGCGCAATTTCGGCGTGCGCGATGGCCTGATGAGCCAGGAGTTCAACGATCGCGGCCTGCTGCTGGCCGACGGAGGACTGCTGGCCGGCAGCACCGCCGATGGTTCGGTCATGCTGCTGGACACGGCGCTGCCGGATCCGCCGCCGCTGGTCCCGCACCTGCTGCTGGACGGCCTGCAGGTGAACCAGCGCGATCACATCGTGCAGTTGCCGATGAAGGGCGGTTTCGAACTGCTGCCGGACGATCACGACCTGCAGCTCAGCCTGCGCCTGCTCAGCTACGAGGACCCGCTCGCGCACCGCTATCGTTCCTGGCTGCAAGGGTTCGACCAGGGCTGGGTCGATCAGGGCGCCAGCGGCGAGCGGGCGTTTTCCAACCTGCGCCCCGGCCACTATCGGCTGCGCATGCAGGCGTTCGACGCGGCCGGCAATCCGTCGGAGGAACGCCAGCTTTCCTTCGAGGTCCTGCCGCCGTGGTACCGCAGCGTGTGGGGCATCAGCCTGCTGTCCGCGGCCGGCGCGCTGCTGCTGGCGCTGCTGGCGGCGGCCTACCGGCGCCGGGTCCGCCGGCGCACGGCCTGGCAGCTGGCCGAACACAAGCGCGAGGTCGCCGAACAGGCGTCGCTGGCCAAGACCCGCTTCCTGGCCACCCTGGGCCACGAGGTGCGCACGCCGATGACCGGCGTGCTGGGCATGAGCGAACTGCTGCTGGCCACGCCATTGACCGAGACCCAGCGCCACTACACCACCGCCATCCAGGGCGCGGGTTCGCACCTGCTGCGGCTGGTCAACGATGCGCTGGATCTGGCGCGCATCGAGGCCGGCAAGCTCGACATGGACATGCAGGACGTCGATCTGCGCGGCCTGATCCGCGAGGTCGTCGACATGACCGCGCCGATGGCCGAGAAGCGCGGCCTGTCGTTCTCCGACGAATGCGCCGACGACGTGCCCGCGCAGGTGGTGGCCGATCCGCTGCGCCTGCGCCAGATCCTGCTCAACCTGCTCGGCAACGCGATCAAGTTCACCGAGCGTGGCGGGGTCGGCCTGCGCGTGCTCCGGCTGCAGCCTAACGGCGTGCGCCTGGAAGTGACCGATACCGGTCCGGGCATCAATGCCGAACAGCAGGCGCGCCTGTTCCAGCGCTTCGAGCAGGCCGATGGCGCGCGCACCGCCTCGCGTTACGGCGGCAGCGGACTGGGCCTGGCGATCTGCCAGGAACTGGCGGTCGCGATGGGCGGCAGCATCCAGGTGGAAAGCCGGCCCGGCCTGGGCACGCGCTTCATCGTCGACCTGCCGCTGCAGCACGCGGCGCCGGCCACCAGTGCACCGCGCGTGCATCCGGCCTCGGCCCAGGAGCGCCGCATCCTGCTGGTGGAAGACGATGCCACGGTGGCGGAAGTGATTGCCGGATTGCTGCGTGCGCGCGGCCACCGGGTCGTGCATGCGGCGCATGGGCTGGCCGCGCTGGGTGAAACCGCCAGCCAGGCGTTCGACGTCGCCCTGCTGGATCTGGACCTGCCCGGACTGGACGGCCTGGCGCTGGCGCGGCAACTGCGGCTGGGCGGTTTCCGCGCACCGCTGATCGCCATCACCGCGCGCGCCGACGCCGAGGCCGAGCCGCAGGCGCGCGCGGCCGGTTTCGACGATTTCCTGCGCAAGCCGGTGACCGGCGACATGCTGGCCGACACCATCCAGCGCGCCTGCGACGGCGTGGCGGGCAACATCTGACGACCCGCCTGCACGGCGGGCGGTGACGGGGGACGAGCGATGCGCAGCGGGAATGGAAGGCGAAGGATCGCAACGCCCGGCGACGGATATCGAGGCTGCCTGCGCGCATGGCTGTTGCTGTTCGCCGTTCCGATGGCGCTGGCAGGCGAACCGGAACCGGCGCCAAGGGAAGAACCCGCGCCGTTCCTCGGCGCATTCCTCACCGAAACGCGGATCCTGTACCCGTTGAAAGTCGATGCCTGGGAGGCATTGGGAGAGCATCGTTTCGAGCTTGCCGAGCTCGGCGCTTCGGTCCGTTACCAGGATCCCGCCAGCGAGGATCGCTGGATGGATGCGTATTTCTATCCGGCCGGGATGCTGCCACCGGAGCGCCTGCGCAAGGACGTCCAGCAGACGGTTGACGAGATCAGCGGCCTGGCCGGGCGTGCGGACGGCTACGAGCGGATCGCGATGGGCGCGTTGAAGCCCGTCTCCGTCACCCTCGGCAAGGGCCGGGACAAGCGGAGCCTGGAAGCCTATTCGGTGTCGATGCAGCTCCAGCGCAAGGGCAAGTCCTACCACTCGGCGATGGTGATGCTGGTCAGCGACATGTACTACGTCAAGACCCGCATGACCGTGGCCGAGGACCAGCTCAGGCAGGAACGGGTGCGATCCCTGCTCGAAAAAAGCACCGTCGAACTCGTTCGCGCGCTGCGCGTGTCCAACACCGGCCGCTGCTGGAATCCGGCGCCCATCGTGGCCGCGACCACGCCATTGGCGACCGGCAAGCCGGATCTGGTGGGGAGCGCCAACGTGGGCGGCGTGGTGTCGGTGCTGGCCTACGCGGACCGGATCGAGGCGCTGGATCCGAAGTCTCCCCAGGCCAGGGTATTGCAGCTGATGGCCGGAACCGCCACCGGCCGCATCGGTCCGGGATGCGTGCCGGCGGAAGACATGAATCCGGCAGTGCCGGAGGGCATGCGCGAACTGCGCTTCGAATACAGCGCTCCGAAAGAAGACACCGACGGAAACTCGCCGCGGTTGCGCGGGCGGCGGACGGGCGTGGGGTGAGGGTGGGGTGGATGCGGGAGGGCGGTCAGCCTTCCTGGGTTACCAGCCAATGGGTGAAGGCCACTGTTGCTGGCGCGAAAAGCAAATCCCCCTCGGTCCCCCTTCTGCGAAGGGGGGCAAAAGGCTTAGCCTTTGCCAATCCCCAATCCCCAATCCCCAATCCCCAATCCCCAATCCCCAATCCCCAATCCCCAATCCCGCCTAATCCGCCCAGCCTTCGGCGTAGATCGTGCGCGCGGCGTCATCGGGATCGGCGTGGATCCAGATACCGCTGATCTCGTCCATGCGCAGGTACAGCGCGTCCTCGCTTTCCTCCATCCTGCATTCGGGCGCGCCTTCGCGCACTTCGCGTTCCTCGCGCAGGTGGCGCTTCCGGCAATCGGATTCCAGCTGCGCGCGCAGATCGGTGGCGACCGCGGCGTAGGGTTCGGCCAGCACGTACTGGTGATCGCCCCACAGTTCGGAGTCCATCCGTCGTATTTCGCTGACCGCGTGTCCGGCCAGCCAGACCCGGCCGGGTTTGAGGAAGGCCGTCGCGGTGAGCGCCATCAATGCGGCCTCGCCTTCCGGCGCGTCCATGGGCTGGCAATCCAGATGGATGCGATCCACGGCCTCGCGCCACGGATATGGCAACTCGTCCACCCGGCGTGCGCGCACCGCCTCGCAGCCCGGCGCGCGCGGCAGGCCGTTGTCGTCCAGGGGCGGCGCCAGGCCGGTGTCCTGCACCAGCATCGGAAAATCGTCGCCCCGCACTTCGATCGTGACCGGCGCGCGTTCGCCGGTCCCGACGGGAACGCCATCCCCGGCCCGCGCGATGGACGGCACGGACAGGATCAGCGCGATGACGGCGAAGGAAAGCGCGTGGGGGCGGCCGTCCATTGCGGGCTCCGGAAACGTCGCGCCTATCGGGCGCTGAATTCGTGCACGGCGTCCACCAGCACCGCGACGTGATCGGGATTCATGTCCGGCGACATGCCGTGGCCGAGGTTGAAGATGTGGCCGTCACGGCTGCCGCCAGCGCCTTCGGCGTAGCTGTCCAGGGTCGCCCGGGCGTGCGTGCGGATGGCATCGGGCGAACCGTACAGCACGGCCGGATCCAGGTTGCCCTGCAGCGCCACCTTGCCGCCGGTGCGACGGCGCGCGTCGGCCAGTTCGACCAGCCAGTCCACGCCGACGCCTTCGGCGCCGCTGTCGGCCAGTGCTTCCAGGTGCGCGGCGTTGCCCTTGCCGAACAGGATCAGCGGGGTGCGCTCCGCGCCTTCACCGCGTTCGAGCTCGCGCGCGATGCGGGCCAGGTAGGGCAGCGAGAACTCGCGGTACATCGCCGGCGACAGCACGCCGCCCCAGGTGTCGAACACCTGCAACGCCTGCGCGCCGGCCGCGCGCTGCGCGGACAGGTAGGCGATCACCGCATCGGTGTTGACGGACAGGAGCTTGTGCAGGGTGGCCGGATCGTTCAGCGCCATCGCCTTGATCCGCGCGTAGTCCTTGCTTCCGCCGCCTTCGACCATGTAGCAGGCCAGCGTCCACGGGCTGCCGGAGAAACCGATCAGCGGCACCTGGCCGTCCAGCTCGCGCCGGATCAGGCGCACCGCGTCCATCACGTAGCGCAGCTCGGTCTCCATGTCCGGCACCGCCAGTTTTTCCGCGTCGGCGGCGGTGCGCACGGTGCGTTCGAACTTCGGGCCTTCGCCCTCGACGAAATACAGGCCCAGGCCCATCGCGTCGGGCACGGTGAGGATGTCGGAGAACAGGATCGCCGCGTCCAGCTTGAAACGGCGCAGCGGCTGCAGGGTCACCTCGCAGGCGATCTCCGGGTTCTTCGCCATGCCCAGGAAACTACCGGCGGCGGCGCGGGTGGCGCGGTACTCCGGCAGATAGCGTCCGGCCTGGCGCATCAGCCACACCGGCGTGCAGTCGACGGGTTCGCGCTTGAGGGCGCGCAGCAGGCGGTCGTTCTTCAATGGACTGGACATCATGTTCCTTGTGGGGAGTCCGGCGGTGGAATCGCCGGGTGGGGGAAAAATGCGCGGCGCGGCGCGGGGAGGCGGACAGGCCGGTCAGGCGGCGCGGAGAGCGGCCGCCGCGGAGATGCTCACGGCTGCGGTGCTCCCTGCGTGAACGTGATCTGGTAGCCACGCTTGATGTGCGTGTCGCGGGCCTTCTCGAAGGCCGCATCGGCCTCGGACTGCAGCAGATATTGCTCGCGCTTGAGCTGCGCGCGCCCGCCGATCTGGCCGCTTTCGCGCAGCAGCTCCCAGCCGCCGAACAGGTCCGGTTGCAGGGTCAGCTGGACGTAGCGGGGAGCTTCGCCCGTCTCGGGGCGTTGCTGCAGGAAGACGCGCATGGGGCGGATTGTAGCGAAGCGGCGGCCGTTCAGCCGCCGCGGAAGCTGCGCCGGTAGGCCGAGGGCGAGGTGCCCAGGGCGGCGGCGAAGCGCTGTCGCAGCGACACCGCGCTGCCGAAGCCGGCCTCGGCGGCGACGTGATCCAGCGGCCGGTCGGTGGTCTCCAGCAGTTGCTGCGCCCGCGCCAGCCGCTGGTGGGCCAGCCAGTCGCCGACGCTGGCACCGGTGGCGCGGCGGAATCGGCGGGTGAAAGTGCGTCGGCTCATCAGCGCCCGGTCGGCCAGTTCGTCCACGCCCAGCCGCTGGTCCAGGTGCGCCAGCGCCCAGGCCAGCACCGCCCGCAGGCGGTCGTCGCCGGGGTCGGCCGGCAATGGCTGCTCGATGTACTGGGTCTGGCCGCCCTGGCGGTGTGGCGCCACCACCAGCCGGCGGGCGATGCGGTTGGCCACCTCGGCGCCGTGTTCGCGCCGGACCAAGTGCAGGCAGCAGTCGATGCCGGCGGCGGTGCCGGCCGAGGTCAGCAGCTCGCCGTCATCCACGTACAGCACGTCCGGTTCAAGCCGCACTCGCGGGTAGCGACGGGAAAACGTGTCCAGCGCCGCCCAGTGGGTGGTGGCCGGGCGGCCGTCCAGCAGGCCGGCGTCGGCGAGCACGAATGTGCCCAGGCACAGGCCCACCAGCCGGGCGCCGTTCGCATGGGCCCGGCGCAGCGCCTGGCGCAACGCCTCGGGCGCCGGTTCGTCCTGATCCCGCCACGACGGCACGACCACGGTGTCCGCGCCTTCCAGTCCTTCCAGGCCGTGTTCTGGCTGCAGGGCGAAGCCGGCGTCGGTGCGCAGCGGGCCGGGCTCCACCGCGCAGACGCGGAGATCGAAGTCGGGCATGCCCGGCGCCGGCCGGGATTCGAACACCAGGCAGGGCACCGACAGGTGGAAGGGACTGATGCGGTCGAAGGCGACCACGGCGATGCGATGCAGGGACATGGCCCGATTCTATCGAAAGATGAGCTTCGGGCCACTCGTGGGGTTCCGGCCCGCCGCCCAGAATGCCGCCACCCCTCCCACCGGAACCCAATGCCATGTCATCGCCCCGCCGCGCCCTCATCGTCATCGACGTCCAGAACGAGTACTTCACCGGCCAGTTGCCCATCGAGCACCCGCCGGTGGCCCAATCGCTGCCCAGGCTGCTGGAGGCGATGGACGCCGCCCGCGCCCGCAACATCCCCGTCATCGTGGTCCAGCACAGCGCCCCGGCCGGCGCACCGGTGTTCGTGCCGGGCACCGACAGCTGGGAATTGCACCCGGAAGTGGCTCGCCGCCCGCGCGACCACTACATCGGCAAGTCGCTCGCCAGCGCCTTCACCGGCACCGACCTGGCCGACTGGCTGGCCGCGCGCGACATCGACACCCTCACCGTGGTCGGCTACATGACCCACAACTGCGATGCCTCCACGATCTACGAAGGCGCGCACCGCGGCCTGCGGATGGAATTCCTGCACGACGCCACCGGCGCGCTGCCCTATGCCAACGCGGCCGGCTCGGCCAGCGCCGAGGAAATCCACCGGGTCTTCAGCGTGGTCTTCCACAGCAACTTCGCCGCGGTCGCCTCCACCGCCGAGTGGATCGCCGCGCTCGACGCGCAGCAAGCCCTGCCGGTCGACAACGTGCCGCAGTCCAACCTGCGCGCCCGCGAAGCAATCGCCTGACCCGAATCCTACAGAGTTCGTGTCGTCTCGATACCACTACCTCCACGGAACACCCATGAACCTCATTCGCAGCCGCGACTACACCGCCGAACGGGCGTGGGGCGCACTCGACATCGCCCGTCTTGACGACGTCAGCGTGCGCCTGCACTGGACTGACCAGCCTTACCTCTGGCACGTGAATGACGGCGAAGAAGTATTCGCGGTGATGGACGGCCGGGTGCGCATGCATTGGCGTGAACAGGGCGACGAACATGCGGTGCTGCTGGAACCCGGCGACATTTTCCATGCATACACCGGCACAGAGCACCGCGCCGAACCGCTCGGCGTGGCGCGAATCCTGGTGATCGAACGCGCCGGCAGCATTTAGCCGGCAGCGCGCGGCCAGCACCCCTTCCCCCGCGTGCGGGGGAAGGTTGGGATGGGGGCTGCTTTCAGCGGTCTGGAAACCCCGAAAAAAACATTCGCCCCCCAGTCATCCCCGCAAGCGGAGGAGGGGCTGAATCCGTGGCTCGCCCGTTTCCTGCGCACGGCGAAGTAAGGAACCATGTCCGCGCACGCGCAACACGACTATGGGAGCGACTCAGTCGCGATGGGACTTTCCCGCAATCTTCACCGCGACCGACGTCGCTCCCACGGGAAACTCAACCGGCCGCCAACACCTTCAACACCTGCGCCTCGTCGACATCCGGCACCACTTCGGCGCGGCCGATGCCGCGCCACAGCACCAGGCGCAGGCGGCCGGCCTGGTTCTTCTTGTCCAGGCGCATGCGCGACAGCAGCGCGTCGGGTGCGAGCCCGGCCGGAATCGCGGTCGGCAGGCCATACGCCCGCAGCAAGACGATCAAGCGCTCGGTATCGGCGTCGTCCGCCATGCCGAGTAGCGCCGACAGCCGCGCCGCCAGCACCATGCCCACCGCCACCGCTTCACCGTGGTTGAGATTGTCGTTGTCCGGACTGCCGTAACCCTGTTCGGTCTCGATGGCGTGGCCGAAGGTGTGGCCCAGGTTGAGCAGCGCGCGTTCGCCGCGCTCCAGCGGGTCGCGCGCGACGATCTCCGCCTTGTGCTCGCAGCTGCGCGCGATGGCCTGCGCCAGCACGGTGGGCTCGCTCTCCAGCAGCGCGGCGCGCTCGGCTTCCAGCCATTGGAAGAACAGCGGATCCCGGATCGCGCCGTACTTGATCACCTCGGCCAGGCCGGCGCGCAGCTCGCGCGGCGGCAACGTGCCCAGCGCGGCGGTATCGGCGAATACCGCGCGCGGCGGGTGGAACGCGCCCACCAGGTTCTTGCCCTGCGGGATGTCCACCGCGGTCTTGCCGCCGACCGAGGAATCCACCATCGACAACAGCGTGGTCGGCAACTGCACGCAGTCCACGCCGCGCATCCAGCATGCGGCGGCGAAGCCGGCCAGATCACCGACCACGCCGCCGCCCAGCGCGAACACGCAGGCGTCGCGGGTCGCGCCGAGGGTGGCCAGCGCCTCGATGGCGTGGCCGAAATGCGCCAGCGTCTTGGACGCCTCGCCGGCGGGCAGCACGAAGGTGCCGATGCCCAGATCCGGCCGCGCGGCATGCAGCGCCTCGCGCACGGCGGCCGCGTACAGCGGCGCCACGGTCGAATCGCTGACCAGCAGGACGTGCCGACCGCGCACGTGGCGGGCCAGCGCGGCGCCGTCGGCCAGCAGGCCCGGACCAATCGTGATGGTGTAGGGCGTCTCGCCGCCGACATCGACGGTGCGGAAAAGCGGATTCATGCGGGGGTCTCTTGGCGCTGCCAGCGGATGGCCAGCAGATGGCACAGGCGCAGGGTGGCGTCCGGCGGCATCAGGTGATCGGTATCGAGGCTGAGATCGGCGATCTCGGCATACAGTGGCGTCCGTACCTGCGCCATCTCGCGCAATACCTGTTCGCGATCGGGGCGTTGCAGCAACGGACGGTTGGTGCAGCGGGCCAGGCGCTTGAGCTGGCCCTCCACGCTCACGCCCAGATGGACGACGAAACCGCGCTGGCGCAGCAGGGCGCGGTTGTCGGCCGACAGCACCGCGCCGCCGCCGGTGGAAATCAGCTGGCCTTCGCCGGCCAGCAGCTCGCGCAACACCGCGGTCTCGCGCTCGCGGAAACCGGCTTCGCCGGCGTGCTCGAAGATCTCCGGAATGGTCGCGCCCGCCCGTTCGACGATGGCCTGATCGGCATCGACGAACACCAGCCCGAACCGGTCGGCGACGCGCTTGCCGATCGAGGTTTTGCCGGCGCCCATGGGGCCGACCAGCACGAGGTTGGGGGCGGGATTCATCGCCGGGGATGCTAGCACCCGTGGCGGGGGCTTAACACGTTCTGGCCTACGGTGGCCGTCCCGGCGGCCCGTCCGCCTTGTTCCCGGAGCGACCCATGTCCGTTGCCAAGATCATCGAAATCAATGCCGCCTCCAAGACCAGCATGGAAGACGCGGTGAAGGTTGGATTGAAGAAAACCTCGGAAACCGTCAAGGGCATCAAGGGCGCATGGGTCAACGAGATCAAGGTGGTGACCGACGACGCCGGCAATGTCACCGAATGGCGGGTGAACCTGCGGATCAGCTTCGTGGTGGCGTAGAACCACCGGCATCCCTGCAGGAGCGACGTCAGTCGCGAAGGCTTTCCCGCGATGCCGGTCGCGACTGACGTCGCTCCTGCAGGGGCCGCCGCTGTTCGTCCAGCACCAGCATTCGATCCGCCAGGCCCGGAAGGGTGCGCAGCGCCTGCCGGCTGACCCGTTCGAAGAACTGCACGAAGCGCGCCACCCCGGCGGCGTCCATCGCGGCGACGCCGGGACGCGCGCCGGCGAGAGCGCGCTCCTGCTGCTCGCGCCAAGCGGCGACCACCTCGAAGCCGGGTGGTTGCAGGAACCACAGTCGGTCGAAGTGTTGCCACAGGGCCGGATAATCCCGGCGCAGCGCGTCATTGCAGTACCGCCGCCAGCGGCCGTCCGCATCCTGCTCGCGCTCCAGCGCGTTCAACGGCGCGCCCAACGCGGCCTCTTCCTCGGCCGGCGTGCCCAGGAACCAGCCTTCGAAAATCACCAGATCCGCGCCGGCCTCCAGTCGTTCCCACGCCGGCTCCGGTGCGCGATCGTCGGCCAGTTTGTCGAAGCGCGGCAGCACCGCTGGCCGGCCCGCGCGCAACGCATCCAGCAACCCACACGCCAGATCCACGTCGTGCGTGCCGGGCGGGCCACGGGTGGCGAGCAGCGGATGGACGTCGTGGGCCAGCCGCCGCCGTTCGGCGCGGGTCAGGTAGACGTCGTCGATGGACAGCACCGCCGGACGCCGTCCGCGCTGGCGCGCGAGGCTGGCGATCTGGGCGGCGAGCGTGGATTTTCCCGACCCCTGCAGGCCGCTGATCGCCAGCACCGGCACCGCCACGGGCACTGACAGCGCGTCGGCCAGCGCGGTCTCGACCCATTCGGGCGCGAACCCATCATCGTGGCCGGGGTGCGTGGATGCGGACATCGCGCGACAATAGCGCATGACCGCCGCGCACCGCGCGGCACCTTCCCTCTGCCGGGTGCGCAATGACCGACCTGTATGCCCAAGCCCTGACCACGTTCGCCGGACTCTACGAGGAAGCCCAGGCTTCCCCGCGCGAACTGGAAGCCAACGCCATGACCGTGGCGACCGCCACCCCGGACGGCCATCCCTCCGCGCGCACCGTGCTGCTGAAGGCGTTCGACGAACGCGGCTTCGTGTTCTACACCCACCTGCACAGCCACAAGGGCCGCGAACTGGAAACCAATCCGCGCGCGGCGCTGCTGTTCCTGTGGCGCAGCCTGCGCGACGCCGGCATCCAGGTGCGCATCGAGGGCGCGGTGGAGCAGGTGGACGCCGCCGAGGCCGACGCTTATTTCGCCTCGCGTCCACGCATGAGCCAGATCGGCGCCTGGGCCTCGCAACAATCCGAAACGCTGGCCTCGGCCGAGGCCTTCGACGCGCGCATCGCCGAGACCGAAGCGCGCTTCGCCGGAAAGGACGTGCCGCGTCCGGCCGGCTGGAGTGGTTTCCGGGTCATCCCGGAAGCGTTCGAGTTCTGGTACGGCGCGCAGTTCCGCCTGCACGAGCGCTGGCGCTACGAACGCGATGCGTCCGGCCAGTGGAGCAAGCGGATGCTGTTCCCGTGAGCGATGGCTGGAGCATCCGCCAGGCGCAACCCCGTGACACCGCCGGCTGGGCGCGCCTGCGCCAGGATCTATGGCCGATGGACAGTGCCAGCCAGCAGGCCGCCGACATCCTGGATTTCCTCGCCGGCGATGCGGCCGGGTTCCTCGCCACCGACACGGACGGACAGGTAGTCGCGTTCGCCGAGGCCAGCCTGCGCCACGACTACGTCAACGGCACCGAAGCTTCGCCGGTCGGGTTCCTGGAAGGCTGGTATGTGGATCCGGCCTGGCGCGGACGCGGCATCGGCCGCGCGCTGGTGCAGGCGGTGGAAGCGTGGACGCGCGCGCAGGGTTGCAGTGAACTGGCGTCCGACGCGCTGCTCGACAACCGCGACAGCCAGGCCGCGCACGCCGCCTGCGGCTTCGAGGAAACCGAGCGCGTGGTGTATTTCCGCAAGCGGCTGGACGACTGAGCATGGGCCCGCAACGCATCGTCTGCCTCACCGAGGAACCCACCGAAACGCTGTACGCGCTCGGCGAGCAGCAGCGCGTCGTCGGCATCAGCGGTTTTACCGTGCGGCCGCCGCAGGCGCGCCGCGAGAAGCCCAAGGTCAGCGCCTTCACCAGCGCCAAGATCGGCGAGATCATGGCGCTCAAACCGGATCTGGCGATCGGCTTTTCCGACATCCAGTCGGAGATCGCCGCCGAGCTGATCAAGCAGGGCGTGGAAGTGTGGATCGCCAACCATCGCAGCGTGGATGGCATCCTCGACTACATCCGCCGCCTCGGCGCGCTGGTCGGCGCGACCGACAAGGCGAACGCCTATGCCGACGGCATCGAGGCCGGGCTGCGCGCCATCGAGCAGGCCGCGGCCACGTTGCCGCGTCGCCCGCGCGTGTACTTCGAGGAATGGGACGAACCGATCATCACCGGCATCCGCTGGGTCGCCGAGATCGTCCGCATCGCCGGCGGCGACGACGTGTTTCCCGAGTTGTCCGCCGAACCGCTGGCGAAGCAGCGCATCCTCGCCAACGGCGACGAAGTCGTCCGGCGCGCGCCGGACATCATCCTGGGCTCGTGGTGCGGCAAGAAATTCCGCCCCGAGCGCGTCGCCGCGCGGCCCGGCTGGGACACGATTCCGGCGGTGCGCGACGGCGAACTGCACGAAATCAAATCGCCGCTGATCCTCCAGCCCGGTCCCGCCGCGCTCACCGACGGCGTGAATGCCATCGCCGCGATCATCCAGGCCTGGGCGGCGAAGCGGTCCTGAGACCGGCTTTCAAGCGGCCGGACGCACGCGCCGTGATTCTCCCTCAACCGGCCGGACGCACGCGTCCGGCCAGCAACGCGCCGACGACCGCCAACGCGGCGGTCAGGCCGAAGCTGAGTCCGAATGCCAGCGTCGGCGCGCGATCCAGCAGCGCCGCCACCAGCGAGCCGGCCAGCGCCAGCACCGTCGCGATCGCCAGCGCGTCCATCAACTGCAAGGCGGAACTGTTGCGGCCCTGCGCCTGCGGAGGAGAAAGCGAGAGCGTCAGTACCGACAGGCTGGGGTAGGTCAGGCCCATGCCGATGCCGGTGACTGCCCAGCCGACCAGCGCCAGCCCCAGGCCACCCGGCAGGAATATCGCCAGCGGCAAGGGCAGGATGCCGATCGCCATCATCGACAGGCCGATGCGCAGCAGCGTCGCGCGCGACCATGGCCGGCGCGTGTTGCCCTGGTACCACGAACCCATCGACCAGCCCAGCGCGCCGACGCTCAGCGCCACGCCCGCCCACAGCGGCGAGAGTCCGAACTGCTGCGCCAGCATCAGCGGAATGAATACCTCGGTACCGAAGAAGGTCGCGCTCGCCAGCCCGCGCAGCGCGATCACGCTGGGCAGGCCGCGCCGCAGGCTCAGGCTGCCCGTCGGCAACAGCTTGCGCGTCGCCGCGATCAACGCGAGCAGCGCCGCCGCCAGCAGCACTGCACCCAACGCATCGTGCCGCTGTCCGGCCAGATGCAACAGGCAGGCGGCCAGTGCCGCGAGCCCGGCCCAGGGCAACAGCGAGCCCCCGGTCGTTGTTCCGGCGCTCGTCGTCGGCAGCGCCTTCAGACCGGGCCGCAATGCCAACGCGGCCGGAATCGCCAGCAGCGGCACCGCCAGGAACACCCAGCGCCAGCCAACGTGTTCGACGATCAGTCCGCTCAGGCTGGGCCCGACCAGCGAGGGCACCACCCAGGCCGCCGAAAACGCGGCGAACACGCGCGGGCGCAGTGATTCCGGATAGGCGCGCGCCACCACCACGTACAGCGCCACCGACATCGCGCCGCCGCCGAAGCCCTGCACGATGCGCCCGAGCAGCAGCACCGGCATGTTCGGCGCCAGCCCCGCCACGATCAGGCCGGCGACGAACCACGACACGCCCCACCAGACCACGCGCCCCGGACCATGCCTGTCGCTGGCGAGGCCGGCCTGCACCATGCCGACCACGCTCGCCGCGAGGGTGCCGGCGAACGCCAGCGCGTACAGCGACAGGCCATCCAGCGCACGCGCGACGGTCGGCATCGCGGTCGCCACCGCCAGCGCCTCGAACGCGCCCAGCGAGACCAGCGCGACCATGCCCACCGTCATCGCGCGATGACGCGGCGCCAGCACGCCGTCCATGGGCGCGGCAGGCGGCATCGTGGCGGATGCCTCCGCGGCGTCCGGCGACGGGGAGGAAGAGGAGGAAAGGGAAGGGGATTCCATGGAGACAGCGGCGGAGTGGGGGGCGCGAAGCTTGCGCCCTCAAGCGCGGTTGAGGTCAACCGCTTCGCTCAGGCGCGCTCGTTGCCGGCGGAAGACGCTCAGAAATTGCGCTGGAACTGCAGCTTCTCGCTGCGGCCGTCCACGCGCACGGTCAGATCGAAGCGGTAGGTGTCGCGCGGTCCCACCTTGAGCGTGCCGATGTGATCGACATAGTCGCCGGTGCGCACCGCGCGGAACGCCAGCGCCTGCCGCTTGCCGGACAGATCCCGCGCCTCGCCCTCGACGTCGCCCTCGGTGACGGTTTCCTCGCCGCCGCTGACCTGGCGCAGGGCGATGACCACCAGCGCCGTTCCCGGCTCGCGCTGGACCTGGTATTCGCGCGCCACCGCCTCGCTCAGCGACAGCGTCGGCAGCGCGTTGAAGTGCACGCGCAGGGAACCGAAATCCTGCTGCGCTTGCACCGGCGGCACGAACTCGGCCACGCGCGGCGCTTCGCCGGACGAGCACGCGGCCAGCGCGAGCGAAAGGGCGCAGGCCATCCAGGCGGTCTTGATCATTTTCATGGCGGGTGTCGGTCTCAGTCGTTGGCGGCGGACAACTGGCGTCCGCGTTCGGTGGCGGCATGGATGGCCTTCGCCACCAGGGCCTCGAAGCCGCCGGCCTGGAAGGTTTCGATGGCGGCCTGGGTGGTGCCGTTCGGGGACGTCACCCGCGCGCGCAGCACGCCGGCCGGCTCGCCGGATTCGACCAGCATGCGCGCCGCGCCCAGCAGGGTCTGCGTGGCCAACTGGCGCGCCGCGTCCGGCGGCAGGCCTTCGGCTTCGCCGGCCGCCTGCATCGCCTCGGCCAGCAGGAACACGTAGGCCGGTCCGCTGCCGGACACCGCGGTGACCGCATCCATCAGCGCTTCGTCGGCAATCGCCACCGTCGGCCCCACCGCCGCCAGCAACGCCGCGGCGTCGTCGCGCTGCGCGGCATCGGCGCGATCATTCGCATACAGCCCGGTGATGCCCGCGCCCAACAGCGCCGGCGTGTTCGGCATCGCCCGCACCACCGCCACGTCGCCGCCCAGCCAGCGCTCCAGCTGCGCGGCGGTGATGCCGGCGGCGATCGAGATCGCCAGCGGACGCCGCGCCTGCGCCAGCGCGGTCAGATCCGCACAGACCGTGCGCATCACCTGCGGCTTGACCGCCAGCAGCCAGATATCGGCGTCGGCGGCGGCATCGGCGGCACTTGCATGGACCCGTACGCCAAAGTCCCGCGCCAGCGCCTCGCGCAACGCTTCCACCGGCTCGGCCACATGGATGCGCTCCGGCGCGTGGCCGCGCGCGATCAGCCCGCCGATCAGGCTGCGCGCCATGTTGCCGCCGCCGATGAAGGCGAGCGTGTTGGACGAAGGCGAGGAGGGCGATGGCATGGACGCGGTCCGTTGGAAAACCGCGTTGATTCTAGCGCAGCCTCCGCACCGGCAAGGGCCGGCACACCCGCGCGCCGGTCCGTGCCAACGCTAGAGCAGGCTGCAACTCCCACCCTGGCCCAGCGTCGCGCCGAGCATGACGCCGACGAAAAACAGCACCACCGCCAGAATCGCCGCATCGGACAGCAGGATGGACAATCGCCGGTGTTTCCGTACGCGATGCAGGTGCCACGCGAACATCGCTCCCAGCCCCGCCGCCCATGCGATGCCCGCGACGGCGGGCGCCACCAGGCTGCCGCCCAGCAGCGCGATGAGCGCAAAGGCCCAACCCGCCTTGCCGCACGCCGGCAGCCAGTAACCGATGCACGCGACATACGCCAGCAGCGGCAGAACGAACAGCGTGAACGCGGCGGCGCCGAATCGCTGGACCGGAGACAGGGGCAGATTCATTCCAGACCTTCAGGTGTCATGGCGGGGTGAGGTGGGGGCTCGCCGACGCATGCGCCGCTCCGAGCGATGACAGACTCGCCCCCATCCCGACCTTCCCCCGCAGGCGGGGGAAGGAGCGACACCCGCGAGGAAACGAGCGGAACACGCAAACGGCTCCCTCGCCCGCCTGCGGGGGAGGGCTGGGGTGGGAGCAAGCGGGAATCCGTGTGCGCTACTTTGCTCCGCATGATGGCGCGCGGAAAGCGCCACCATCCCAACGTTCCCCTGCACGCGGGGAAGGGGTGCGGCGCTGGCAGCGGGCTTCCTTCGTCAGTGTTCACCGCTCGCGGGAAACGAGAAAAACACGCAAACAGCTCCCTCCCCCGCTTGCGGGGGAGGGCTGGGGTGGGGGCAAGCCGGAACCCATGAGCACCCAATTTCTCCGCGTGATGGCGCGCGGAAAGCGCCCCCGAGGGGGAAGGGGTGCGGCGCGGGCAGCGGGCTTCCTTCGTCAGTGTTCACCGCTCGCGGGAAACGAGCAAAACACGCAAACAGCTCCCTCCTCCGCTTGCGGGGGAGGGCTGGGGTGGGGGCAAGCGGGAATCCGTGTGCGCTACTTTGCTCCGCATGATGGCGCGCGGAAAGCGCCCCCATCCCAGCCTTCCCCCGCACGCGGGGGAAGGGGCAGGTGCCGGCAGAGTGGCTTCCTTCGTCAGTGTTCACCGCTCGCGGGAAACGAGCAAAACACGCAAACAGCTCCCTCCTCCGCTTGCGGGGGAGGGCTGGGGTGGGGGCCAGCCGGAACCCATGAACGCCTAATTTCTCCGCGTGGTGGCGCGCCGAAAGCGCCCCCATCCCAACCTTCCCCCGCACGCGGGGGAAGGGGTGCGGCGCGGGCAGCGGGCTTCCTTCGTCAGTGTTCACCGCTCGCGGGAAACGAGCGAAACACGCACATAGCTCCCTCCTCCGCTTGCAGGGGAGGGCTGGGCTGGGGCCGCCGGGACACATGCATGTCGCTTTTTCTCTGCATGATGGCGCGCGGAAAGCACTCCTCATCCCAACTTTCCCCCACATGCGGGGGAAGGAGCAGGCTGGCTTCCTGTCGATTCCCTGCGGATATGCGGGCCTGGTATCACGGCCACTTGGAATCAGGCCCCGGCGGGTCGCGCATATCGCCGGACGTCGTATCGAACGCCTCCCGGGAAGACAGTGCCAGGCGCATCAGCAGAATGTCCGCGTCCTCCGAGCGCCAGCGCCCGTCAGCCGATTGCCGAAGCGTGAAGCTGAAATCCCATTCGCGCCGGCCTGTCTCGCGTGTCATCGATGCCGTGTACCGGTCCAGGATGGCGGCGAGTTCCCGTGCGGTCGCTACCGGCGCGTCCGACAGCGGGGGGGCTTGCGGAAAAAGACAACGGAAAGCCACGGACGCCATCGGCGGCTTTCCCGGCATGTGGTCTATGCGGTGCCCGGAAACGTCGCAGGAGGCTTCGAACAACAGTCGCGCGGTCTGTTCAAGCACCCGGCGCAGGCTGGGTTCGAGTTGTCCGCCGCCATCGCCATCCGGGAACGTCCAGTCCTGCAGTGCGATGTCGGCCAGCGGCAGATCCCGCATGCGCGAGAGCATGTCCTGCTTGGCCTTGACCGTGCGGTACTCGTCCGAGGACTCGAATTCCGCCGTGTTTCCGTGCAAATAGGCATGCAACTCGCGCGCGCTGTCGGTGTCGCCGTTGAGATAGGTCGAAAGATAGAGCCGGGTGACCTCCGCAGGATCCTTTTCCGGCGTCGAAGACATGCAGAGGGCATTCGTTGCCGTGAGGAGGTAGGCCAACAGCGTTCCTGGAAAGAAGATGCATGCGAATTTTCGGGAACGCCGGACGGCCCGCGCGTTCGCCGGAACGAAAGAACGCTCGCAAAGACTCATGGCGCGTCCTGCCCTGCCGAAAACAGCATCGTCAGTCCCATGTCGAAGATCTTGTTCGGGTGCACGTACCAGGTATCGCCGCGCACGCCGATGAGGGCCAATCCCAGCGAACTGGTGCGGGCATGCCGGACGGGTGACGCGAGCGCGGCGATCAAGGCGTCCACATCTTCCCGGGTGACCGGAACACCGGCGTCGGCACGTTGCTGGACCGTCGCGACGGCCGCGGAAATGTCCGGAAGCTGGCAGCGGACGGACACGCGCACGTGATGGCTGTACTCCAGGGGGAGCGCGTCCACCTGCGTGGCCGTGCATTGTGCCGCTTTCATGACGGCGACCATCTGTCGGGAGAGCGCACGGATGCGCTGCTCGGGTATCCCGTCAAACAGGCGGACGAGTTGGCTGCTTTCGCGACGGGTCACGAAGGTCGCCGTCAGCCGCGCAATGGGTGCTTCCTCGTCCCATGTGTGGTCCTGCCCGAGTGAGGTCAGCAGATCCGCCAGCGTGGCGCCCGGTTCGTCCCATGCCGGATCCCGCGCGGATTGCAGATAATCCTCCAGCTGTTGCCGATCCGTGGCGGCGAAGCCCAGATGCGCCCGCAGATACCGATTGGCCGCCGGCACCGCGGTGGCTGGCGCATCGGCATGTTCCAGCAGGGCCAGGAAGCATTCCATCCATTGGGCCGGCAGCATCGTCCGCCAGGCGCCGCCGGTATCGCGGTGCATCAGCATCTCCCCATCGATCGTTCGCAGTGGTGCCCTTCGCAGGGCCACGGCGGCCTCCATGTGCGTGCGCAACAGCGCGTCCACCGACAGGTTGTCGCCGTGTTCCCGCAGGGTCGTGGCCTGGCGCAGCGCGACGGCGGCATCGGGCAGATCGCAGCGGAAGCGGACTATCGCTTCGTTGGCCTCTTCCGGTGTGGAGGACCCGAAGAAGTGGCTGGATGCGTCCAGCGCATGGCAGCGCGAGCGGCGCACTCCCTGTGTCATCGCCTGCGTGATCGCGCCGATGCGTGCGGAAAGCGCCGGCTCCGCCATGCCGCGCTCCGCGAGCACCTCCCCCAGGCGGCGTTCGACCGCGACTTCGGGCAGCAAAGGGATGTCGCATCTCTCCGCGCATGACGAAGGCGTCTCGTTGCGCAGATAGTTCGAGAGCCGCTCCACTTGCCCTGCCTCGGCCTGGAGATAGGCTTGCAGATGGATATCGGCCGCTTCCACCACGGAGACGGGTGCTTCGGCATGCAGGTCAAAGCCGACAGCCGCGAGCAGCACCAGCAGGGGCATGCGCTGGCGCCAACGACCCGTCAAGAAATCAAACGGCTGGCGGCTTCTCATGTCTTCTCCTTTCAGAATTTGCAAAATAAGGGAACACGCGCACGGCTCCCTCCTCCGCTTGCGGGGGAGCGCATGCACAGACACGGCGGCTCCTTCGCAGGAAAGGAGCCACGCACGCACACGGCTCCCTCCCCCGCGCGCGGGGGAGGGCTGGGGTGGGGGCCAGCGCCGACGCACGCATCGGGCGTCTTAGGGAGGAGGAGAATGATTCATGTCTATTCAAGAGGATTTGTTGCTTCTCCCATGCGGCGTCGTTTTTCCGGGAATGCTCGGAGCCTTCCAGCGAGCCATGCAGGTACTCATACAGATTCCGCGCGCTGTCGGCGTCACCGGACAGATAAGCGCCCAGATACCATTCCGCCACGTGTTGCACGTCGGGCTCTGCCTGGCGTGGATCACTCCATGCGCATGGCGTGAAAAGCGTCAGCAGCACGGCCACGGCGGCGGGCCGTCGCGAATCGCGTTTCATCGCGGGGCCCGGAAGAGGCGACGGAGATTTGCGAACGAACATGGACCTGGATGCCGTCGTGCAAAAGCGGTGAGCCTAGGCCTATGGATTGTGGAAGGGAGTAGGAATGCTCTTAAACGGCGCCGGCGCGGAAAGCGCCCCCATCCCAGCCTTCCCCCGCACGCGGGGGAAGGGGCGGGACGTCGGCGAGGCGGACTTTTTCCTCGGTGTTCACCGCTTACCGGAAATGAGCGAAACACGCATGCAGCTCCCGCCTCCACTTGCGGGTGAGGGCTGGCGTGGGGGCAAGCGGGAACCCATGAGCGCCACTTTTTCTTCGCAGGATGGCGCGCGGAAGGCGCCCCCATCCCAGCCTTCCCCCGCACGCGGGGAAAGGGGCGGGACGTCGGCGAGGCGGGCTTTTTCCTCAGCGTTCACCGCTCGCGGGAAACGAGCGAAACACGCAAACATCTCCCTCCTCTGCTTGCGGGGGAGGGCCGGGGTGGGGGCAAGCGGAACCCATGAGCGCCACTTTTTCTTCGCAAGATGGCGCGCGGAAGGTGTCCCCATCCCAGCCTTCCCCCGCACGCGTGGGAAGGGGCGGGACGTCGGCGAGGCGGGCTCTTTCCTCAGCGTTCACCGCTCGCGGGAAATGAGCGAAACACGCACACGGCTCCCTCCTCCACTTGCGGGGGAGGGCTGGGGTGGGGGCAAGCGGGAACCCATGAGCGCCACTTTTTCTTCGCAGGATGGCGCGCGGAAGGTGTCCCCATCCCAGCCTTCCCCCGCACGCGGGGGAAGGGGCAGGAGCGTCGGCGAGGCGGGCTCTTTCCTCAGCGTTCACCGCTCCCGGGAAACGAGCGAAACACGCACACGGCTCCCTCCTCCGCTTGCGGGGAGGGCTGGGGTGGGGGCAAGCGCGAACCCATGAGCGCCACTTTTTCTTCGCAAGATGGCGCGCGGAAGGTGTCCCCATCCCAGCCTTCCCCCGCGCGCGGGGGAAGGGGCGGGACGTCGGCGAGGCGGGCTCTTTCCTCAGCGTTCACCGCTCGCGGGAAACGAGCGAAACGCGCATGCAGCTCCCTCCTCCGCTTGCGGGGGAGGGCTGGGGTGGGGGCCCGCCGGAACCACCAGCGCCACTTTTCGCGCGGCATTTCTCACCCTTGACGTCATAAATGTCAGAGGCAGATCATTGATTCAATGTGCGTTGACGGGCGCAGGGGAGCGGATCCAGCATCCCCGCGTCGCCTCAAATTCGGCGACCGGGATTGCAGTCTCGACTCCTACGGCGCACCAGCGCCCATCAGAAAAATGCACGGCGCATTTTGTTTCCCTTGCATTTGATGGGCGCAGCCCTGCCAGCTTCATGGCGGGCGGTACGTGGGGGGCTTCGGCCCCGCCGGTCCGTAGGCCGGTACTGCAACCCGTGCCGTCCGCCGCCCTGATTGCAGTCGGGGCGGTGGAACTCAGTCCACCTACGGAGTCCCCGCACCATGCGCAAGCACGCTCGAGCTGCCCAGGGCAGCCACCCATCTACGCAACTGACGACCTACTTCAACGCCATCGCCGACACCCTGGATTGGAATCCCGACGCATGGTGGATCCTGTGCGACCGCCTGCGGGCATCCGGCACGCCGGTTGGCAACCTGACGCTGCGCCAGATCCACGATTGCCTTCGCAAGGACCAGGAACGTGATCGCGCCCCAGCCGTTCTCGCGAAACACCCGCGTCATCCGCAGCAACCGGATCCTGAGGACATCCAGAGCGCTCCCGTCACGCACCGTCCAACTACCCCCGAAGCCACGCGGGCCCGTGTCTCGGCCGATATCACGCTGCACATCAGCGAGGACAACATCACGCTTGCCGGCGCGCTGGACATGGGCGGCTTGCTGGTGCGCAGCGCGCGCGGCTGGCGTCGCATCGAGGACGGGTGGACGCTGACGAGCGGCCCGGTGTTCTTCCGCGATCACGAGGACCTGCTGGGCCACGAACTGGCCGAATACCTGGGCAATCTGCCGTTGCCGTTGCCGCTGGCGCTGGCGGATGCGTTGCAAGCCCAGCGCGGAGACACTGACGAAGCGGCGGGGGAGGACTGATCGCCCGCGCCAGAGACCTCGTACCTTCAGCGATGGGCGGCGGATGGTGTCGTCGGTCGCCCATCGCGATCTTTTCCCGCATCAATGCGGCCGCGGCAATGACGGTGAAGTCGGACGCGCACGGATCGAGCCGACGATCGCGTTCCACAACGCCAGTGCCTCGTGGTCCGACGTGAAGGCCGGCGGCGGATGACCGCTGCCCACGTCGCTGCGTTCCGCGGTCCCCATCACGGCGGTGAGGCGTGGCTCGCTCCGTGAGCCCTCCTTGCCTGGGACCCGCCACAGGAAGGTGTAACCGCGCTGGCCCTGGTCGCCGCCCGCCACCAGATACTGTTCCGCGCGAAGATGCCCGCCCCGGCGCTTCCCGTTTCGCAGCTTTTTCATGTCGGTCGAACTGGGCGGCAGCAGCTCCTTGAGGCCGCTGATCCGCCGCGATCGGCCTTTCCGGACGTTCCGCGGATGGACGCGAAACTCGAAGTTCACGCCTGGGTGGTCGGAAAAAATGATCCCCACGCCGTATCTCTCCGTTTGAACGCTGTCTCCCGCCAGGTAAGCGCGGTCGATGCAGAAGCCCGGTTCGCCGGGGATCTCCCGGGGGCCGCGGGAGCGAAGATTGCGCGCCAGCGCGGCCGAGAATTCCATGGCCGACGGCACCCTGTCCGCCGATGGCCGTCCCGCCCAGTGGTAGGCATGGCCTGCCGGCTGGGCCACGACATAGGTATCCAGCAAATAGGCATTGGCCACATCAGTGGACCGGGACAGCAGGCCCGTCGAGTTTTCGCCGAACTCGACGCGACGAACGAACAGACTATCGTGAGGGTCGTATGCCTGCGTCCTGAGATCGTGCTCGCGGCGGGAAATCCTCTCGGCAAGTCCGGCGGGCGTGTCGTACAGGCGCTCGATGTGGCCGTCCTCCAACAGGTAGTAGGTCCTGAGGGTCGCATCAGGAGGCAGGTCGATCAGAAAGCGGCCAAAGCAATGGGTCACCCAGCCGGTTGTGTCCAGGGAGGAATGCCGGGAAGCCGAAAACGAAGCGCAGCCGGTCATGCTGAGCAGCAGGACCAGTCCAAGCACGCCGAGCGGAAGGCGGATGCGCATGGTGAATTTCCTTTGTCATGGGAACACCGGCGGCAAGCCGGACGGTATCGGCAATTGCATTTGCGCGCGGACCACGGGTCAGCGGGTTTGCCCGCAACGGAGAAGGCAAGAGCCGCCGGCGGGGAGGGCGAAGCCAACGGACAGCGCGCGCGAAAGGGCACAGCGTAGGAGCTCGCTCACCCCTGCGACCTAGGATTGTTCTTAAAACGGTTCCGAAGCCGGAAGGGGTATCGCGGATATGTCACCGGCTGCCCGGTGCGGTGAGATCGCGCGGCGGGACACGCGTGATGCTTCAAACGGGATAGGCGCCTCGTCGGGGAGAAATTCAGAGTTGTCCGATGGTTTGGCGGGGAGCTGGACGGCAAGGTCGCGTCACATTTTTGTGCGCTTCCTTCCCATGTCTTCACTCCGCTCTCTTCGATTGCTGCAGGTCGTCCATACCCAAGGCTATGGCGGCCTGGAACGGCAGGTGCTGTCGCTGAGCCGGGGCCTGCGTGATGCGGGCCATATGGTGACCCTGGCATTGCAGGCCGGATCGTGGCTGCAGCGGCGCGCGGATGACGAGGGACTGGAGTGGGCGCCATTGCGCTTCCGTGGCCTGTTTGATCCTGCCACCCACCTGCGCCTGCGCCGGCTGGTGCGTGAGCGCGACATCCAGGTGGTCCATGGCCACTCGCGCCGCAGCGCGTTCTACAGCGCGCTGGCCGGATGTTTCGGACGCTGCCGCTCCGTCGCCACCATCCACTCGCTGCAGACCTGGAAGGGATTCCGCCGCAACCAGCGGATGATCGCGGTGTCCGAGGCCGTGCGGGATTTCCTGATCACCAAGGGACTGCCGGCGGCGCGGATCGAACGCATCTACAACGGCGTCGATACCCTTGCCGGGACGCGCGAGGCGGAGCGGACGGCGGCGCGCGAATGCCTGGGCATGGCGCCGGACCGGTTGGCGATCGGCATGGTCGGCCGGATGGTGCCGCACAAGGGCCACGACCTGGTGGTGCGGGCGCTGTCCCTGCTCGGCGCGGTGGGTGCACCGTTCGATCTTTTCCTGCTTGGCGACCCTGTGGGTGCCTGGCCGGACGAGCTGGTGCGGCTGGCCGAGCGCCTGGGACTGGGCGGTCGCGTGCACCTGACCGGCTATCACGATGACGTGACGGCCCTGCTGCGGGGCATGGACGTGTTCGTGCAGCCTTCGCGCAGCGAAGCGCTGTCGCTGTCGTTGCTGGAGGCGATGTCGGTGGGATTGCCGGTGATCGCCGCAAGGACCGGCGGCATGCCGGAAGTGATCGCCGACGGCGACAACGGCCTGCTGTTTGCCTCCGACGATGCGCATGACCTGGCCTGGCAGCTGAAGAAACTGCTCGACCCCGCCGAACGCCTGTGGCTGGGAACGCGCGCGCTCGAAACCCAGCAGGCGCGCTTCAGCGCCCGGACCATGACCCACGCCACGGTGTCGCTGTACCGGCGCCTGCTGGAGCAGTCGTGAGCGGGGTGCTGCCGGTCCTGATGTACCACAGCATCGGCCCGGTACCGAAAGGCAGCCGGCGCCGGAGCATTTTCGTCGGCGCCGGGGCGTTCGAGCGGCAGATGCGGCTGCTGGCACACTGCGGCTATCGCGGCGTGACCATGAACGAGGCGCATGCGGTCCTGCAGGGCGGCGTGCCTTCGCGGGAAAAGCTGTGCGCGCTGACCTTCGACGATGGCTTTCTCGACAACATCGACACCGCGCTGCCGATCCTGCAACGGCATGGCCATCGCGCCACCTGCTACGTGGTGTCCGAGCGGATCGGCCAGCGCAATGTCTGGTCCGAGGACGTGCTGGGCGTGAGCAGCCCCCTGGCCGGGGAAGGCGCGCTGCGCGAATGGATCGACGCCGGCATGGAACTGGGCGCGCATACCCGCACCCATGCGCGGCTGACCACCCTGGACGATGCGCGCCTGGAAGACGAAGTGGGCGGCGGCAAGCGCGCGCTGGAGGATCGCTTCGGCGTCCGTGTCTCCCAGTTCTGCTATCCCTGGGGCGCGCACGATGATCGGGTGGTGGAGGCGGTGCGTGCCGCGGGATTCGAGGGCGCGACCACCATCGTGCGTGGCCGCGCGCGCATGGGCGTGGATCCGCTGCGGGTGCCACGCGTACACGTGCTCAACCAGCATCATCTGTTGCAGTTCTGGCTGAAGCTGGAAACTCGTTACGGCGATCGGTCGTGAACCGGGGGCCGCCGGCCTTCGTCCAGGCGGGCCGCGGCGTTGGAATGAGTCAGGCTTGGGGCGCTGCGGTCAGTGGAACCCCGCGCCCAAGCCGGTATTTTCCGTTCAGCGCGACAATCACCGCGTGCTCACGGGTCAACACCACCTGGGCGACATTGCCTTCCGCCGTCAGGAACGTTTCGATCCCGTCCAGCCGCACGTTGATCGGAATGCCGTCGAGCAGGTGCAGATAGGACGCACCTGTATGGTGGCGACCATGGCGGGTCACGATGACCCGGTAGGCGCCTTTCAGCACGAAAACATCCTCCCGCCCCGTGAGCTCGGGATACAGGCGGCAAAGCATGTCGCGCTCGATGGGCCTCAACCTGCGGACGGGAGCATTGTGCCGGGGGAAGGCACGCAGCCTTCTCGCCACCACGGTGTAAGGCCAGAAGCGCAGGAAAAACACCGCTATTCCGCACAGCCACAGCGGAGCGAACAGCAGGATGCCTTTCCCAACGACGTCCGCCTGATTCCAGATTTCAAGCAATGCCATTCCCCTTCATCGATGGCTCCGAAGGCGGCCGCCCATGCCGTCAAGGCCCGTAGACGTACTCGCGCCGGGCATCGCGGGCGAGGTACCACTCCACGACTTCGAACGTGTCCGCATCCGCCTGCGGCATCGGTTCCTGCATGTAATAAATCGTCTGGCCCTGGCGGGCATAGGCGGATCCGGCGCAGACCTTCAGCTGTCCGGACACCGCAGCCGGCAGTACGTTCCCGCCGTAATACACGCGGCGGGCGTCCTGCCACCAATGCAGGAAGCCGGCCTGGGCGCCGGGTACCGGTGCGACGGTCGCGCCATCGGCCCCGGCGACCGGCTGGCCTTCGTACCAGGCATGGACGCCATCCCAGGCCAGGGCGCGATTGAAGGGGGCGACGGTCAGATCCGCCACCGCGTCGTCGAGTCGTGACCAACCGTGGCCCGCGTAGTACGCGCCGCCGGCATCGGCGTAGTAGCGTCCGCCCGCATGCCGCAGCGGGCCATGCGACAACGTCAGGCATTGCCCTCCATTGACCGCGTGGTGCTGCCCGCACCACACGCCACCCATGCGTTGCATCGTCCCCGGCCGCTCGCTTTCGAGTACGCACGCGCCCTTCTCCATGCTCTGGAGATAGACATGACGCGCATCCTCGAACAGGCCCTCGTCCAGTGCGCGGAAGCTGGCGCCGTCCACTTCGATATGGCGCAACCAGAACAACTGGTACACCGCTTCGCAGATCGGCAGTCCGCCCTGTCGCATCACCGCTTCCAACAGCCGGCGACGGCCTTCGGGCGTGTTGTCCTCGTAGCGCGTCTTGACCGGATGCCACAGCGCGTCACCGCAGAGCAGCACGGGCGTGCCTTCGTGGGAACGGAATCCACGCGGCGCCGGCGGCGCCTGTTCCGGCAAGCGGTGGAGGCGGAACTGGAAGTCGAGATACCAGACGGTGTTGCGGTCCGCATAGAAGGCTTCGCCATCGGTGCCGGCAGTGAGGCGGCGGAAGGAACGCGGATCCGCATCGGTGACGACGGCGGAGGCACCCGGGGCCAACGGACCCCGCTGGAGGACGCGTTCGCCATCGGTGCCGAAGGTCAGGTCGTAGGCGAAGGGACGCTGGGGCGTCGCATGCAGGGCACCCAAGCTGATGATCTGCTTGACCTGGCGCAGCAACGACGGCGCCAGCCAGCGGCGCGGATCCGCGGACGGACCCAGTCTGTCCAGATCGCCGAGCCAGTCGGTCAGCCAGTCCGGCCAGATCGACGGCGCGTCCGCGCGGAGTTCGGCGCGGCCCTTGCGGAGATTCACCGCCGCCAGCGGCGTGCCGCCGAGGTCGAACGCCACCGCCCAGTCCTCGCCCTGGCGGATGCGGAAGTCGGCCGTGGTGCGCAATAGCGCCAGCAGATCGCGGATGTCGGTGCGTGCGGCGGCCGTCTCGCCCTGCAGGCAGCAGGCGGCGAAGCGCAGTTCCCCGGACGCTGCGTCATGCTGGCACAGCAACTGCGTGTGTCCCGACGTGAGCGCGTCGACGATGCGTCGGACCAGTTCGTCCCGGACAGTGGCGGCGGGTGCGCCGACGGGCAGATCCACGAAGGGAGCCGGCCAGTCGTCGAAGGCCGTGCGTGCCGGCGCGGCCAGCCAGCGCCGGAAGGCAGCGGCCGACATACGGATGGTGGCGACGAGCAACAGCGGTTCGGACACTCGGTGCTTCCTTCAAATGGCGGTTGTGGTTTCCGGCGTTGCCGCGCGCCGACGAAACGTTTGCGCGGCGCGAAGCCGTGATCCGGACGGCGTACGCGCGGCGGGACGGAAACCGCCGCACGAAACCGGACGACGCTCCGGCTCGCTCACCAGCTCAACCGATAGCCCACATTGACCGACCAGGGTTTGTCGATGCGTTCGCCGTCGGCACGCTCGACATCCGCGTACAGATGGTGGCGGCCGTTCACCGAACCGGTCACGCCCAGGCCGTATTCGGTGCGGGACCCGGACAGGTCGGTGCGGGTCGCGATGCCGTTGGTGCGCACCGTGCCGCGGCCATCGAACTCGCGCACTTCGCCGAGTTTCAAGTAGGGCTGCACAAAGCCGCCATCGGCCAGCGGAATGTGCCTGCCCAGCAGGGCGCTGGTGCGCAGTTGCAGGGAGTTGCCGCCGTCGGCCTTCACCCGCATTCCGTTGCTGGTGCGGTAGGCGTCGCCATTGATGTGCAGCAGCGTCATGCCCGCCTGCGGTTCCAGGAACCAGCCATCGCCGAACCGCCACTGACGGCCGGTTTCCATCGCCAGGCCGATGCCGTTCTGGCGGGTGTGCCCGCGCACGGAACGGCCATCGGTGGCGACGACATTGAAGCGGCTGTCGAAGCGGTTGTTCTTCACCAGCGCATCGAAGTACCAGCCGTCGTCGGCCAGGAAGGTCGCGTAGCCGCCCAGGTGGACGCTACGGGTGCGGCCGGTGCCTTCACCGCCGAAGCGGCGTTCGGTCTGGCTGTAGCCGGCCACGCCGCCCAGGTGCCAGCGTCCGCCGTCGACGGCGAAAGCCCGATCGCTGCCGGCCTGCACGCCGCGCACGGTCTGGTCGAACGGGCGCCCGCCCCGGTTGTCCAGTTGCTGGTCTTCCGCCCAACCGCGCACCCACGCGCCGCCGCGTTCGGGCTGCGCGCGGCGCTCGCCAACACGCTTGACCAGCGAGCCGGCTTCCGAATGCCAGATGGCCTGCAGGGTGCTGGCCGCGGAGGTGTCGATGGCGGCATTGGCGGTGGTGGACAGATTGTCCGGATTCGGCGGCCGGATGACCGGCGGTTCCGGCGGCGTCACGGGCGGCTCGACCGGTGGTTCCGGTGGCGTCACGGGCGGTTCGACCGGCGGTTCCGGCGGCGTCACGGGCGGCTCGACCGGCGGTTCCGGCGGCGTCACGGGCGGCTCGACCGGTGGTTCCGGCGGCGTCACGGGCGGCTCGACCGGTGGTTCCGGCGGCGTCACGGGGGGCTCGACCGGTGGTTCCGGTGGCTTCGGCGGATCGAGGCGACCGGTATTGATCAGGCTCCAGTCGCTGTTACGGCCACCCACGCGGTCGCTGGTGTGCAGGGTGTAGCGATAGGTGCCCACGTCCACGGCCTGGCCGATGTTGGCGAGCTGGAACGTGCCGTCGCCGCCTTCGGTGCGGATGATTTCCAGGAATCCGCCTTCGCTGTCCGGCTCGGCGCCACTATTGGCGACCAGCACGCGATGGTCGCCGCTGACCGTCCCGCCCACGCGCAGCAGATCACCCCGGCCTGCGGCGAGATCGGTGCGCATCTCGAACAGTCCCGCGCCGTCCAGATTGCCGACGATGTCCAGCGTGGTGAAGCCCGGCCCGGTGAAGGACACCGTGCCGGTGGTGTGCAACTGTCCCAGTGTCGAGGGGCCGCGCAGGTTCCAGCGGCTGCCGTCGTCCAGCGCCAACCGTCCGACATGCCGGCCCGCGTTGTCCCACAGGGTGCCGGTGAGGGTGGAATGGTCGCGTAGATCGAGGTCGGCGCTGCCGCTGTCCAGCCACACGTCGCCCTCCAGCCAGCTACGCCGCGCATTGAGCTGGACGTGTCCGGCTTCGATGACCGAGGGCGCGATGACCTTGTTGTCGAGGGCTTCGACGCGGAGCAGCAGGCCATTGCCATTGGCGGAACGTCCAATCACGGTGGCATCGCTCAGATCCGCGGTCAGGCCGCTGCCGGTGACCAGCAGGGCGGTGCCGTTGGCGGTTTCCACGCGGGCGCCGCCGGTCAGGCTGAGGCGGTTGTCGCCGCCATCGGTGCGGTAGCTCCAGATGCCCCGGGTGCCTGTGCCGTGCGCGTACAGTCTGGCGCCATCCAGGAGGGCCTCGCCGGCGAACAACAAGGCATCGGCGCAATAGAAGCCGGTGCAGCCACCGTAGGTGTCGATGGTGGTGCCGACCAGCGACAGGGGGGAGGTCAGACGTTCGGCGATGATGCCGCCGGCGCCATCGCCATGGGTGGTGATGCTGCCCCCTTCCACGCTCACCTGGCTGTCGGTCGCGAGCATGCCGAACGCGGTGTTTCCGAAGGTCTCGATGGCGACATCGCGCAGGGAAACGCGGGCGCTCGCCCCTGGCCTGGAGACTTGCGTCAGGACGCCATAGCCGAAGTCGCCACGCGTGGTGATGGCGCCGCCGGTGATCACGACCTCGCTGTCCGCACCCGCGTTCCACAGGCCGATGCCCTGGATGCCATCGGATTCTATGACCGTATCGAGGAGGGAAATCCGGTTGCCGTCGCCCTGGATGAACACACCGGAGCGATAGTTATGCTCATTCCGGATGCGTGAGCGTTCGACCTCCAGCCGCGCGCCGTCATAAAGCGCGATGCCGTTGCCCTGCAGGGAGTGAATGGAGGAATCGACCACCCGTGCATGGACCGGGCCGTCCCAGGCGTCCATCCGGAGTGCATCTCCCCCCAGTCCTTGTGCGCTGAGGTCGACGCCACGCAGCAGCAACTCGCTGCCGTCACCGCGCAGGTAGGCGCCGTGTGCGGCATGACCGCCGGCGACGATCTGCACGTCATCGGCTTCGATTCGACCCCCGTTGATGGCGCTCAGGCCGCGGGCGTCGTCGCCTTCGGTGGTGACGGTGCCGCCCCGCAGTGAAATCCGGCTGCCGTCGTTGGACGCGATGACGCCATGCGCGGCTTGGCCGCGGGTGTTCACCTGCAGCCCATCGGCTTGGATCCGGCCGGTGCTGAAGGCATACAAGCCGTAGGCGTTGTCGGCCTCGGTCTGGACCCGGGTGAGGTCGCTGGTGATCGTTCCGCCGCCGGACGCCGCCAGGCCATGGGCGCTGTCGCCATGGGTGGTGATCATCCCGCCATGCAGGAACGCATCGAACCCCGCTTTGCGGGTCCATGCTCCATGCGAGTTGCTGCCGAAGGTCTCGATGGCGACATCGCGCAGCGTGCTGGTGCCGCTGCCGCCGCTGCCGGCGTAGATCTCGACCATGAGCAGGCCGCGTGCGTTGTTGCCGTGGGTGGTGATGGAGCCGGTCTCCATCTCGAAGCGGCCGGCCCGGATGTCGACGCCGGACCCGTAGTTGCCCGTGCTGGCGATGCGGGTGCCGTTGCGGGCGGTGACCGAAGCCGCCTCGTCGGTGATCCAGATGGCAGGCGAAGCGGGACCGTCGGTGCTGATGGCGACGTTGTCCAGGGATACCCGGCTCACCCCGGAGTTGACGTCGATCGCGATGCCATTGCGGGAGTGGATCCGCGCATCGCGGATCTCGGCGGTGGAAGGCGGCGGGACGACGTGGGAAGGATGGGACGGCGCGGAGAACCGGATGGCTTGGCGGGCGGCCTCGATGGATCCACCGGTGAACGACAGGTGGCCGCCCTCGACCACGACACCCTTACCGTTGCCGGCGACAATCCGCGTATCGGTGGCGAGAACGCGGCCTTCCCAGTCGATGAACAATCCGGCCGCGGATTCGGACGCCAGCGCGGTGCTGGTGACCTGGGTGCCTTCCAGCACGATCTCCGCACCCCGCTCGGCCCGCACGCCCGAGGCCATCGTTCCATCGGCGCTGATCGCCCCGCCGCGGATCGTGATCCGGCTGCCCACGCCGGTGGCGGACAAACCATCGGCGCGCCGACCGCGGGTGGTGACGCTGCCGTCCTGCAACCGGAAGTCGCCGCCGCTGCCGACATGCACCCCCACCGCCTCGTCGCCCTGGATGTCGATCGTGCTGCCATCGGTCAGGACCACCGAGCCGCCTTCCTCGACGTTGACCGCACGCGAGGGCTGGGGATCGCCCGCCGTGCCGGCGACGATGGAGACACCGGCGCCGGACAGCGCGTTGTTCGGACCCTTGACGTTGACGGCGATGCCGGCGCCCGGATGAATGACCCGATCGCCCGGTTGCAGGACCAGGGTTTCACCGTCGGGCGAGATCAGTTCGATCGCATCATGTTCGGTGGCGGGCAGCAGACCCGGGAAAAGGACGGCCAGGATGGCGGCCGAGATGGGGGAGAGGCGAAGTTTCATGTCGGATTCCAGACGGGGCCATGCCTCCTGGATGCCGGACGGGCAAGCGTGCTCAGGAATCGTCCCGGACAGGAGCGGGAACATGGCGACGGATGTGAGATCGTGCCGCCGCATGTTCGTACCGCTGGCACAGCGGAAGAATCGGAATGTTCCTAAACATGGGGATCCGCGAGGCGCGCGCGCATCCGTTCACGAGACGGCAAGCCGCGCTGCGCCTGCGCGCCGGAACCCGGCCACGGCGGGTTCCGGCGTCGCGACGCGTCAGCCGCGCTGCGAGGAAATGTTGCCGCCGTCGACCACGAACTCGGCGGCGGTGACGTAGCTGGCTTCCCGCGAGAGCAGGAAACGGACCACCCGGCCGATTTCCTCCGGAAGGCCGAGGCGTTCCAGCAGGATGCGCTTTTCAAAAAAGCCCGGCGGGAGGTGATCCACCGCCGCCCTCACCATCGGCGTCATGATTTGGCCCGGCGAGACCGAATTGATGCGGATGCCGTCGCGCGCCAGCCGGTCGGCCAGCGAACGCACCAGCGACAGCATGCCGCCCTTGGCCGCGGTGTAGATCGGATTGACCGCGTTGCCGAGCGTGGCGTTGATGGAGGTGATGGCGACGATGGCCGAACCGGGGTTGGCGGCGAAGTCGGCATGCAGCTTCTGCGTCAACAGGGCGAGCGGACGCAGGTGGGTGTTGATGCCGGCCGCCCAGCTCTCTTCGGTGATGCCTTCCAGCGAACCCTGATCGACGACGCCGGCCGAATGCACCAGGCCGCCGAGCGGTCCCAGCGCTTCACGGCTGGCGGCGATGGCGTCGGCGTACGCATCCAGTCCGGTCAGGTCGATGGCGACGCCGGCGGCCTTGACGCCATGGGCATCGCGGATGGCGGCGGCCTGCTCGGCGGCCTTGGCGCCGTTGATGTCCCACAGCGCGACCGGGCGGCCCACCGCGGCCAAGGCTTGCGCCGACGCCAGGCCGATGCCGGAGGCGCCGCCGGTGATGATCACGGCGGCGCCCGGGGCGCCGAGCGAAGGGGCGAGATCTTGCGTACTCATGGGGGAACTCCTGTTTTCGGGAATACGACGCGACATGCCACGCGGCCGTCGCGGGTTCACCATGATGAAGAGACCAATCCCGATTTCCCTCGGAATACTCCTAAAGCGCGGCGGCCCGCATCGTCGGGCAAGGCCATGGTCAGCATCGGAACAAGGGGACTTTGACGTGGCGACGCCATCGCCGTGACCGGGCGCTCCTGCGTGTGAATCGAGATCCGGACGCCGGGCAACCGCGCGGACAAACACCGGCGCGCATGCCGTCGATGCCGCGACCGGGCGCATCCACCGACGCGTTCGACGCCCACCGGTGCGCCATCATGGGCGCGGACGTGCGGGTAGAATCCGCGTGTCTTGGAGCACATTCCTGAAGCGGACCCGGGACATCCGTCCCAACGGCAGCCACGGCAACTGGATGAAAAACACCCCCTTCGGCCGCGTCACCCGCTCCATCCGCTGGCTCCGGCTGGCCCTGTTCGGCATGGTGCCCCTGCTGATCCTGCTGGTGGGCGGCCTGTACTGGGGCGTCCAGCGGATCGTGGCCGAACAGCAGGAGAAGCTGACCGTCCATTTTTCGCTGATGTCGCGAACCATTGGCCAGCACGAACGCTTCCTGTGGCGGTTGCAGGACGAGAACGCGCGCCTGGCCGCGCTCCGTTTCGGCGACGCGGCGTTCCTGCAGCAACAGCCGCTGCCCAGCCGTCCGGGGTGGCGCATGTTCCGGGGACAGGCGCAGGGCGTGCACCTGCCGTTCTCGTTGATCTGCGCCGCGCGGGATTGTCCGGACCGCGACGACGATACCTGGGGCGCGGGCCAGTACCTGTCGGACGCCTTCACATCCTTCTGGTCCACGTCGTCCGTGCCGTCCGGCGATGCGTTCCTGCTGGATCTCGAGAGTTACCTGAGCATCGCCGCCCCCGGCATCGGCGCGGGCGAAGCGTCCGCGCCGATGACCGAAGCGCGATTCCTGGCCGTCGATGCGCGCATCCGCCAGGCCCTGGTCGAACAGACCGGGGTCGGCCGGCGGTATGCGGGGCCGGCGGGACGGGACATTCTCTGGCTGCAAAGCGCGGACCTGCCGGACATGATGATCGGGGTCGTCCGCGCGCCAATCCCGGCGCAGACCTGGCATGGCGCCGCCGGCCGACCCGCCGAAATCCACGTCGCCACGCTGCTCAGGTTCGAACGCACGGCGATTTATGAAGCCGCGACCGGCAAGCCGTCCTATGACGACATCTGGTTGACCCATCGCGATCGGTATCTGCTGGTGGGCGGCGACAGTGCGCCCAGCATCGCCGAGCCCGAGTCGGGCTCGGATCGACCGGTGCGCGCGTACACCGCGGATGGGCTCGTGTTCCATTTCAAAAGCCGCAATGGTCAATGGGATGCGTACTACCGCATCGGCTACGCGCGGCTGTTCAGTGACAGTGCGGGCCTGGGCGTGGCGGCGGTCGTGCTGTTGTTGCTGGGACTGGCGGCGGCGGTCGGGTACGGGTACTGGTACGAACGGCGGGTGGTGGCGCCGGCCGAGCGTGACCAGCGTGATCTGATGGACAGCGAGGCGTTCAATCGCACCATCATCGCGACCACGCCGGTGGCGCTGGGCGTGCTGCGCCGTGATTCGGGCCGGTTGCTGTTCGGCAACCCGCTGGCGCGCCAGTGGCTGGACCTGGCGGAGGACGGCGAGGCGGCCACCAGCCCCACGCTGGAGCGCCTGCGCGAGCAGCTTGCCGGGCGGGTCGGGGCCGGTACCCTCGACGGATTCAGCTCACGCGACGGCGCGGTGCTGCAGGTCGCCTATGCGCCCACCCGCTATCGGAAACAGGACGTGATCCTGTGCGCGTTCACCGACATCAGCGCCCGCGCGGAGATCGAGCGCACGCTCGAACGCTCCCGGCGCGATGCCGATCGCGCCAGCGCCGCCAAATCCACCTTCCTGGCCACCATGAGCCATGAAATCCGCACGCCGCTCTACGGCGTGTTGGGAACGCTGGAACTGCTCGAACTCACCCCGCTGGGCGAAGAGCAACGACGCTACCTGGCGACGATCAAGAGTTCCTCGGCCATCCTGCTCCAGCTGATCAGCGACATCCTCGACACCACCCGCATCGAAACCGGCCAGATGGTGCTGGAATCGGAGGCGTTCAGTCCTCGCCAGCTGGTGGAGGATGCGGTATCCGCGTACGCCGCGATGGCCTGGCAGAAGCAGCTCCTGTTGTTCGCCAGCATCGATCCGGACATTCCGGCCGCGCTGCGCGGGGATCCTGGGCGGATCAGCCAGATCCTCAACAACCTGATCAGCAACGCCATCAAGTTCACCGGGTCCGGCCACGTGATCGTGCGCCTGCAATCGCGGGGCGAACGGGAAGGCAAGGCGCGCATCGGCATCGAGGTGGCCGACACCGGCGCGGGCATCGACGCCGAACATCGCGCGCGCCTGTTCGAGCCGTTCTACCAGATTGATGCGGGCGAACACGAGTTCCGGGGGGCCGGCCTGGGCCTGTCCATCTGCATGCAGCTGGCGAAGCTGATGGGAGGAAGGATCGAACTGGACAGCGCGCCCGGTGCCGGCAGTTGCTTCTCGCTGGAACTGGCGCTGGAGCGGGAACCCGAAGGCGATGCGCAGGCGGCTCCCGACCTTTCCGGCATCCGCCTCCAGGTGCGCGCCGCGCATCCGGAACTGGCGGAAAACACGTGCCGCTGGTTGCGCCGCTGGGGCGCGGACGCGCGCCTGGCCGATCCGTCGCCGCTGGCGTCCACGCCCGACGACGTACTGGTGGACGTCATGCTGGCCGATGCCACTCCGCCGCCCTGCTGGAAAGGCCGCCACATGGTGGCGGCCAGCGCGCTGGCGATGCCCCTGTCGGCCGGGACCGCGGACGCAAACCGCCTGGACAGCATTGCCAACGTCATCGCCGCCCACCTGCGCGGCGAGCCCGTCGCCGTCGACGCGCAGGCCGTCGGCAGCCTGCCCGAACCGTTGCGGATGAAGGTGCTGATTGCCGAGGACAATCCGATCAACCGGGCGACCCTGGCGCATCAGCTGCACTTGCTGGGTTGCACGGTCACGTCGGCGACCGACGGGGCGGAAGCGCTGGTGCGCTGGCGCGAACAGGGACCGTTCGACGTGGTCCTGACCGACGTCAACATGCCGCGCCTCGATGGCTACGGGCTGGCGCGCGCCATCCGCGCGGAGGATGCCGGGGTGCGCATCGTCGGCGTGACCGCCAATGCCATGCGCGAGGAGGAGGCCAAGTGCCGGGAAGCAGGCATGAATGCCTGGCTCGTCAAGCCGATTGGACTGCGCACGCTGTCCCGGCACCTGCGCGGTGGCGCGGGCAAAGACGCCGGCAAGACGATGCCGGTGCTGCGGCCGCTGCCCGACCGCGATGAAACGGACCTGCCGCCCCAGTTCGCCGGACTGTTCAACGATGCCATGGGCAGTGATATCGCCCGGGCTCGCGACGCGCTGGCCATGCGGCGAGCCGACGATCTGCTCGCCACCCTGCACCGGATGCGCGGGGCGATGGCGATGATGCGGATGGCTGACCTGATTGCCCGTTTTGAACAACTGGAAGAACGCATCCGCGGCGATGGTCTGGATGAGCGCGTGGATGGCGATGTGGAGGCCGCCCTGCGGTCACTGGAAACGGCGTTGATGGCCCCGTGATGCTGCTGCGTGCGGACGCGCTTGCTGGAAAGTAGCGTCCGCGCGGTGGAAGACGGGGCGTGCTTTGATACAAGGCGTAGACCTTTCCTCGTTCCTTCCCTGGGCGGGAGAGAGGGACTTCGACATCCATTGGATCGAAGCACAAAAAATGCCCTCCTTTGAAACAAGAGGGCAGTTCCTCCACGGACCGGAGGACGGGGAATTTGCTTCTGGTATGGAAAGCAATCGATTTTCAACGCCAGATGGCGGGTCAATCCCCCCAAAAGTGGGTCAGGGTGCGACCGCGGGACGACAGATCAGATTCACGCGCTCATAGGTCGGCGCCGGATTGGCCAGAGGCGACTGCCCATCGAAAGTCGCCGGCCCCGCAGGGGCTAGTTGTACTCAAGTACATAGGTGAGCGTGGCATCGCCTGCGCCGGCTTTGACCTCACCGCCACTGGGGACATAGCGCGCGTGCCCCGAGAAGCGGTAAACCTCGGCATCGGGGTCGCGGCGCAACCAGGACAGGTTGATGGCGCTGTTCTTGGCAAAGGGCAGCTTGTTGATGCCTTGGTCGTCGGTCAGTTCGATGCCCACACCCGTTGCCGTGCCCGGATCGCCAGCGCCGGTGAGCGCAAGCAGACCGTTCTGCGTTTTACCCTCGAAGTAGATCTTGACTGCCGGCTTCTGCGTGAACTCCGGACTCTTGCAGCTCACTTCGAAAGAGAAGTTCTTCTTGGGTATTGCGTTCTGGCGGATGAGGGAGGTGGTGGCCTTGCCCAGAGGTACGTCGATGCTCCTGGCTGCCGATGCGCAGCTCTCGAAATAGATCCTGTTCACCAGCGTCGTGGTCGAGGATGAGTACCGATACGTCACCGGAGCAAGTCCTCCATATTTCCACTCCGCGGTGAAGGACAGCGTCACCGCCCCCGAGCCAACGGCCGTGCCAGTGCGAATGAACTCGATCCAGATGTAGTTATTCAGTGGCCAAATGATTGGCGCCCCCACCCGCCCTTCGAAGTCGGCAAGGAAGTCGGGGTATGAGTTATCGCTGCTGCTGCCAATGCGCACACCGATTCCTTCCACATTGGTCGCGTAGATACCCGCACCATTGGATACGAGGCCATCGACGTTTGCCTTGAAGCTGAAGGGCTCCCCTGCGCTGCAGAGCCAGCTAATACTGTTCATCGATATGAACAGGGGCCGCCGTACCAGGACCTGGCCAATGTCGGCCTTGGCGATATCCAGTGTGGAAGGCAGCCTGGGGACGTTGTACGAGCTCTGCGGAGCTGTGCCATTCCATTGACATGTGGCAAATGCCGTATTCGAGGCGGCCAGAAGACTTACAAAAAGAACGGCAATCCAGCCATGTTTCATCGTCATATTGAAGTGCTCCATGGCGGTCAGAGTGGTTGCTTGACGGGGGAAGGGCGGCAGGTCAGCTCCACGCGCTCGTAGGTCAGCGCGGGGTTGGCCGGCGGCAGTTGGAAATCGATGGTGCAGGCGCCACCGTTCCAGCGCACGTCCAGGCGACCCCGGTCACCCACGCCGAACACCAGTGCGCGGGATTGGTTGTCAATCATGCCCAGCGCCTTGTCGTCGAGGTCGTAGACCATCGCGCCGAACGGCAACGCGCTGCCATCGTCCTGCTGCAGTTGCAACTGCACGCGTCGACCGGTTTCGACGTTGTAGCGTGCCTTGGCGATGGCGCCACGGGTCGGCACCAGTCGCAGAGAACTGTCGATCACCTCGGTGCTGCTGCCTAGGGTGTGGGTGTCCAGATTGAGATGGTTGAGGCGATAGGGCTGCAGGTACGGCACCACCGCGTAGCCGCGATGGTTGGTGCGCACGCCGTTCCAGCCGGAGACGCCCACGCCGCGGGTCTTGGGCACCTCGATCAGGCCGAAGGTCTCGCCGACCGGCTGGCCCAGGGTCACGCCGCCGCGATGCACCACCAGCGAGCCGGAGGCATTGAAATCCGCGCGACGGCTGTCATTGCCGTAGGCGTAGCCGCCGCTCAGGCGGGCCAGCGGCGCATCCCAGCTGACGTTGGCGCTGGCGGTGGTGCTGCCGTCGTCCTGATGGCCGGCCTGCAACGAGTAATTGACCGCGTTGCCGTCGTCCAGATAGCCCGACAGGCCGGCCTGCACGCTGTTGCTGCCATGCTGGGACGACACGCTGCTGGCGTACAGATTGTGGGTACGCCGGTTCAGCCCGCGGCCGCCCAGCGGCACGCTCAGCGAAGCGGTCAACTGGGTGTCGGAGCGGCGGGTCGAGGAGAGCGCGGAATCGTCGCGGGTACGCGCCATCGCCAGGTTGTAGCTGGCGATGCCCCAGCGGCCGCTGTAGCCGAACTGGACATTGCGGGTGCGTCCGGGCGTGTTCCAGTAGCGGGTATCGCCCGCGCTGAAGTACAGCGAGCCCCGCGAGCCCAGCATCTGGTTGACGTTGAAATCCAGTCGGCTCTTCTGGGTCTGGAAGCCCCAGTCGTCCGGCCGGGCCACCTGCTGCACGTGCTCGCCGAAGGTGCGGTAGCCCTCGGTGGAGTAACGGTAGCCCGCCATGGTCAGGGTGGTCTGGGTACCGGTCAGGGTCTTGGCGTACAGGAAGCGCGCGCTGTAGCCCTGATCGGTATGCCCGTTGGGCAGGCGCGAGCGACTGCCGGTGACGTCCAGCGACACGCCACCCAGGCGCGAGTTGAGGCCGACGCCCAGGTTGACCGCGTGGAAATCATCGGACAGCTGCACGCCGCCGTAGGTGGTCAGGTTGTCGGTGGCGCCGTAGACCAGCGTGCCCTGTGCGAAGCCCGGGGTTTCCAGATCGGTGCCGTTGCGGTATTCACCGGCGGTCGCGCTGTAGCGCAGGTTGCCGCGACGGACCATGACCGGCAGCGCCGCGTAGGCCTGGGTGAACTCGCGCACCCGGCCGTCCGCTTCCAGCACCTTGATCTGCAGGTCGCCGTTGGAACCGTTGGGATAGAGGTCGCGGATCTCGAACGCGCCCGGCGTCACCGCGACGGAATGGATCAGATAGCCGTTCTGGCGGATCTCCACCGTCGCGTTGGTTTCGGCGACGCCACGCACGATCGGCGCGTAGCCGTTCAATTCGCTCGGCAGCATGCCCTGGTCGGTGGACAGCTGCACGCCGCGGAAGCGCAGGCTGTCGAACACGTCGCCGGGCGTGTACAGATCACCCACGGCCAGCTTGCTGTTCCAGCCGGCGATGTCGCGTTCCAGATAGGTGCGCTGGCTGCGGAAGCGGCGTTGCCCGTTGCTGTCGCTGAACGAGGCATCGTTGCGCAGGCGCCAGCCGCCCAGGTTCAGGCCGCTGCGCAGCGCCACATAGCGGTAGTCGCTGCTCTGACCCTGATGGGTGTTGCGGCTGATGTTGGCCTGATAATTGATGTGGAACGCGTTGACGCCGGTGTCCCACAGCGAACGATCCACTACGCTGCGCGAAGGCCGCGGCACGTATGCCTGCGGAATGCTGATCATCAGCGCCAGTTCGTTGGGGTCGAACTCGGCCCGCGCGCCGGGCAGCATCGCGGCCACGTCGATGGCGGTTTGATTGTCGGCATCGGCCGCAATCAGGCCTTCCTGCCGCAGGCGCGCGACGTCCACGCCCAGATCCTGCAACAGCCCCACCGGAATCACCGGCAGCACATGCCCCTGGGCGTTTGCGGAGAACAGGATTTCCCGGCGCTGCTTGAGCGCCAGGTTGAGGTACACGTCCACCCGGTAGCTGCCGGGCGCCAGCGCGTTGCCCTGCTCGAAATACCGCAGATCCGCGCCACCGCCTCCGCTGCGCTGGAGGAAGTGCATGTTGAATTCCATTTCGCCGCCCAGCCCGCCGCCCATGTCGGCGCCGGCGCCGCCGCCGGCCAGGGCCACCGGCGCATACAGGCCCAGCAGGCCCAGGCACGAGGCGCCGGAGCGCAGCGCCAGGCTCAGTTTGGTCTTTCTGCGCGAGCGGGGCATGGTGGGGCCTCCTGGCCTGGCCGCGGCCAAGGCATCAATGGAAATCGGTTGGTGGGAAGTGCCGGGGATTCACGGAGCCCGGCGTCCGATGCGGTGTTGCGTATCAGCGGCCCAGCGCGCCGCTCAGTGCGACGATGCCGCCGTAGTCGTTGACGACCTCGTAGTCGACCTTGGCGCCGGTGGGGCGGCCCGCGGCGCCATCCAGCGCGAACACTTCGGTGGCGCCCGGCGCCACCATGCGGGTGTCGCCCTTGTAGCGGCCCCCGTCCAGCGTCGCGCTGACAAACGACACGTGATAGGCCGAGGCGTTGCGGGCTTCCAGCGCGGGTTTGCCGGCGCGGTCGACCAGTCGCCACTGGATCTGCTGGGCGGCGGCGTCCGGTGTACCCGGCAGGCCGGACGGGCGATAGAACACCTTCAGGCGCTGGCGCACGGCCAACTGCAGGGTGTTCTCTTCCTTGGTCTTGGGCGGGATTTCCTGCACCGAGAGCCAGAACACCGACTCGCGATCGGTCGGCAGGCCCTGGCCCTGGTAGAAGATGCGCAACATCTGCTGCTTGCCCGCGGCCAGCCGGCCCAGCGAGGGCGTGAGCGCAAAGGGCAGATCGGCGGAGGCGGTGGCGCCGTCGCCGGATTCGAGCCAGGACTGGATCATCACGTCCTGCGCGTCGGGGTTGCCCACCGCGATGGCGGCTTCCTGCGCGGGGGCGTCCATGATGAGACGGGTGCCGGCGACGGTGATGCCGGCGTTGGCCAGCGACGACAGCAGCAGCAGGCTGCCGGCCAAGCCGGCGCGGGCTGCTTGGAAGGACATGTTCATGGCGATGCGTCGTTGAGAAAAGGGGATGAAACGGAAGCAAAGGGAAGGAGAGGGAATGCCCTCTCCTCCCTCCCGGACTTAGTGGTATTCCAGGACGAACGGCAGGGTGGCGTTGGCTTCACCCTCGGTGATCGCGCCGCCGGTCTTCACGTACGCGGCGCCCAGGCTCAGATTGGTGGAGTGCTTCTCCGGCGACGAACCGTCGATCTTGGTCAGGTCCGCGGAGACGTAGTAGCCGGCGTTGCTCAGATCAATCTTCTGGTTGTTGTTGTCCAGCAGGGCGATGGCCACGTTGGTGGCGCCGCCGGTGACATTCAGCACGCCGTTGGCGCCCAGACCGCTGCCTTCAGCCGGACGGAAGTACATGCGCAGTTTCTTGGCGTCGGCGCCGACGTCGCCGCATTCCAGCGTCAGGCCGATGTTCTTGATCGCGGTGAAGCTGGCGCTGCCCGGCTCGTTGCTGATGCTGTCGGCGGTGACGGTGCCCATGTCGACCGCGATGGCCGGCTTGGTGGCTTCGCCGGTGGAGGTGCAGGCGGAGGCGATGACCTTGCCGGTGAAGTTGATCTGACCATCGGCGGCCATCGCCGAGTTGGCGGCCGCGCCGGCGAGCGCCAGCACCAGAAGTCCCTTGAGGGATTTGGACATGTTGCGGTTCCTTTTGTTGGTTGGTGGAAAGGAGCCGCAAGTGTGAGTTGGGAGTCCTGTTCACCGAATAGGAATCGTCCGAAAGTATTCGAAAGGCCCGCATTGGCGGGCCTTTCGGGGGCAGTACGCGAGCAGATGTCAGGAATTCTGTCGGCGTCTTCGGATTAGGAAACTTCCTATGGCGCCAGCCGGGAACGGCTCATAGGGTCCTTGGGCGCCCACACGCGCCTGTTGCGCCTTGGGCCGTTGCCAGCGCAAACCTGATTTCCCGCGCGCGGGTTCGCTCGATGGGAGGGCATGCCATCGCCGTTTCCATGGCGAGCCGGCGGAAACGAACGTTGCCGCGAGTGTCGCCGCGAATCAGGTCGGTCACCGCTGCATATGAATCCGGATATCACCGACACGCCACATGCACTCACCAGAACAGCCAACACGGAAGGGCCTTGTCGCAGGAATGCTCCGCTTCGGGTGGAGGGCATCGGCGCGCTTTGCCTGATGCTGATGACCCACGACGCGCGGGCCGAGCTCTCCTTCGAGGGAAACAACCGGTTCTTCCTGACCGGTACGCGCAAGGTGGTGGCGATTGTCAACGAAGGCGATGCGCCCGCGCTGGTGCAGGCGTCGCTGGCCTGGGGGGACAAGGACAGTAGCCGGGATCTTCCCGTTGTCGTGTCAAAGCCGCTGCTCCGCATCGTGCCAGGCGGCCGGGCCACTACCGAACTGTTCTATCAAGGAAGAGGGCTGCCACAGGATCGCGAGAGCTATTTCGTGCTCAGCGTGCTGGATGTGCCGCCCGTCGCCCGCGCGGAAAACACCCTGCAACTGGCCTACCACCATCATTTCAAGTTGTTCTATCGCCCAGTGCTGTCTTCGACGCTGGACGACGCCATCGCCGATCTGGCGTGGGGATTTCCGGCGGATGAAGACATGCGGGTCACCGCCCACAATCCTTCGCCTTATTACCTGACGCTAAGCGAGGTGACGGTGGTGGACGCCGGTGGTCGCCCCTGCGGCCAGGTCATCGACCATCTGATGCTGCCGCCCTTTTCTTCCCGGCCGTTGGCGGTCGCGGACTGCCGTCCCGCCCAGGTGTATTACCGGGTGGTCAGCGATGGCGGCCATCGTTGGCCCTACGCGGCTTTCCTGTCCTCCGGCGTGCGCAGCCACGGCCGTCCCGAACTACGCCCCACGAAGGAGCAATGACGATGCATGCAATTCCCCGGCTGATGATGCTGGTGCTACTGATGGCGCTGACGCCCAAAGCGTTTGCGCTGGCCTGCCTGAAGGATGCAACCGCCCGCAAGGGCATCATTGGCGGCAGGGAGTACATCACTGGTTGGGACGGGACGCCCGTCCAGGACGAGCCGATCAGCGAGCCGATTGCCGTGGCGACCGCGTTGCCGAAAGGGACGGTCCTGTGGCGGTCCCCCGAGTTCGTCATGAGCGTGACGTGTTGGCAGGACTCACCGCAGGGTGGGGAAACGGTTTTTTTCTACCTGAGTCCCGGTGACGGCGCGCAGGCCCAACTGGATCCCGATCTGGAAATGGGCGTTCGCCTGAACACCGGCGCCGGCACGCAGGACTATTCTTGCCAGACCATGCATACCGCCCACGGGCACTGCCGTGTGGAGCTGCCCAAGACGCTGTTCGATTTCACTCCTTTTGCACAAGCCTGCAACACGAATGAGCCGTTTGTAACGGGTTGTCCGGGCAAAGCGCAGACCCGGACGCTCAACTTCAGTGTGTTCCTGCTGAAGAAAAGCCCGCCCACGGAAGGCAAGGATGGCCCGATGACCCAGATCAGCTCCCTGCCCCTGTTCCAGCTGGTTGGCAAGAGTGGCTTGAACGGGACGCCCGGCCTCAACTTCAGGGTCAACATCACCAACCTGAGCAATCTGCGCTATGTGGCCTGTGAATCCCGGCTGGGGAACATGAGCGTCGATTTCGGCCCCGTTTTTCCTCGTGGCGCGGTAAATGGCGCGGAAATCAAGGAGAAACCATTCACCGTCACCGCGACCAAGGATTGCGACAGCCGCTATGGATTGAATGCGCAGTTGGCCGTGGTCAGCGGCACGCTGGATCCCGACAGGGTCACCCTGGTGCCCAGCGACAACCCGTCGGTCGGCATCCGCCTGTTCAAGGAGGGCAGCGCCACGCCGCTGGAATTCAACAAGCGTTTCCGCCTGGTGGATCTGACCGAGCAGCGCGTGAGCACCCAGGATTTCCTGGCCAGACTGTACTGGCGCACCTCCACCCCGACCCTCGGGGCATTCAATGCGGCGGCGTTGTTCGAGGTGTATTACTTCTGAGCCCCTGCGTGAGCGCGTTCCGGATGACCTCTTCAAAGAGCAGAGCCCCCTTTGGAAAAGGGGGCAGGCATCCGCGCAGCGGGTGACGGGGGATTTGCGCGGAGTGTCGGGAAAAGCGCAAATCCCCTCGGTCCCCCTTTTGCAAAGGGGGAGGAAGAGGAGCGGAGTACTGCTGGGATGGAGCGAATCGGAGCCCCCTTTGAAAAAGGGGGCAGGCATCCGCGCAGCGGATGACGGGGGATTTGCGCGGAGTGTCGGAAAGCGCCAATCCCCCTCGGTCCCCCTTTTGCAAAGGGGGAAGGAAGAGGAGCGGAGTACTGCTGGGATGGAGCGAATCGGAGCCCCCTTTGGAAAAGGGGGCGGGCATCCGCGCAGCGGATGACGGGGGATTTGCGCGGGATATCGGGAAAAGCGCCAATCCCCCTCGGTCCCCCTTTTGCAAAGGGGGAGGAAGAGGAGCGGAGTACTGATGGGATGGAGCGAATCGGAGCCCCCTTTGGAAAAGGGGGCGGGCATCCGCGCAGCGGATGACGGGGGATTTGCGCAGGGTGTCGGAAAGAGCAGATCCCCTCGGTCCCTTTTTACAGAGAAGGAGCGGTGGCGTTTCCGGAAGCTGAGGTGATTCGAAGGCTCAGTTGTATTCCAGCACATACACCAACTGCGCATCGGCCTGGCCGGGCGTGACCGGGCCACCGCTGGGCACGTAGCGCGCGGTGCCGGAGAAGCCGTAGCGATGGCCATTGGGCAGCTTGCTTTTCCAGTCCATCGGAATGGCGCGCTCGCGCGCGAACGGCAGGGCGACATGCTTGTCGCTGAGCAGCTCGATGCCCACGCCCGCCGCGATGCCGGGTTTTCCCGCGTCCTGCAGATTCAGCCATCCGTCCTTGGCGGCATCGCCTTCGAAGTAGACCTTCACCGTCGGGGCGGAAGCCACGTTCATGCCGTCGCAATCGACGGTGAACGAGAACCCCTTGGCTGCCGCGTCGCCAGACTGGATACGTGATGTCATCACCTCGCCCATGCGGACTTCCTGGGCGGGCAGGTTCGAGACACAGGCGCCGTAGTAGCTGTTCTGGGTGAGATTGAATTGCAGGTTGGTGCCGCTGATCGGGACCACCGTCTCCACGGCGGTGGGAAAGCGCAGGTCGGCGCGGTAGCTGAAGGTGACGCGGCCTTTGCCCACCGCCATGCCGGTGCGGATGAACTCGACATCGGCGTAATAGGGGGTGCTGACCAGAGTGCCATAGATGTATTCGCTGCTTTCAAACGGGGGATAGCGAATGGTCGGCCAGCCGCCCAGGTAGGCGCTGTGGTAGCCGATGCGCACGCCCACGCCCTCCACGGAAGTCTGGTAGACATTGGATTGGGAGGATGGCGGCAGGGACATGTTCGCGACCGCCATGCTGTAGACGGAATCGGCGGTGCAGTGGAAATTTCCCATGCCGCCCGCGAGGCGGATCTGCACCTTGGCCATCACCTCGCCCATGGGGACATGGGCCAGCGTGACCGTACCGGCAGGCGCGGTGATGGTCTGGGCCAGGTTGTCTCCATTGTTGCTCCAGGGCGAGCAGGCCGCTTTGGCGGCGGTCGGCAGTCCAGCGATTCCCAGCAGGACAGGCAGGAGCCACGCGCGTGAGGATGGCGAGCGATGTGCTTTCACAGGGACCTCGTTGAAGCGGGGAGCGGATGGGACGCGGCCCCGTCCCGCGGGACTTCCGGAGCCGTCGGGAGGACGGAGGGGGCGCTCGTCGCTCCCGGTTCCCGGTGTGCGTGTGTTCCGGACGTGCGCTTTGGAAGTGAGACGATTCTCCGTCCGCGTCTTCCGTACCGGCATCGGAATCGTCCTAAATGGCGGGCCGGCGGCACGTGGGATTCAGCGTGGCCGGGGGGCGCATGTCCCGTCATGCGGAAAGGCGGAACCCCGGTTTTTCGGAGAGTTCCTAAGGACAGCCAGCGTTCGAACCACGAACATACGCGCCTCGCGTCGGGGCGAGCCGAACACGAGGCGCAAGCCTTGCGCCGGCCAGGACGACGGGAGGCGGTGGGGACCGCCGACCGACGGAATGCCCGGGCCCGATCGCGAGAGGACTGTCCTGACACAATCGATGAGCGCGCGGTGCCCATTGCGCTCGATGGCAAGGACAGGTGATGACGGCCATGTTCGCCGGCCGCCGGGCCATGCGCCCAACCACGATCAGATGGATGGTGGCAGCTGCCGCCGGTCGTGAATCGTCGCCGTGAAGGGGGAAATCACCGCGACGATTCGCCGCCGGGATGGCGCTCCCATCCGGGGCGCCGGCATGGGCGCGGGTGTGCGATGGCGAGTGGCTCCTTCAGGCAAGGCCGGCTTGGTTGGGTTGCGTGCGCCGGACACGGCCCCCACCCAGCCTCCCCCGCATGCGGGGGAGGGGCCCATTCCGTACTTCCCTTGCCGCCTGCGGCTCGGACCCTTCCCCCGCTTGCGGGGGAAGGTGCCCGAAGGGCGGATGGGGGCAAGCGGGATGCATGCATGAATGACGTTCGCCGTTTGTCTTGTTGCCGACAAATCACGCGCTCCGGATGGCGGCCCCACCCGGCCTCCTTCGCGAGGGGGGAGGGGCCCAACTCTTTACTCTCGTTGCCGCATTGGAACGCCGATCCTTCCCCCGCTTGCGGGGGAAGGTGCCCGAAGGGCGGATGGGGGCAACCGGGATGCATGCATGAATGACATTCGCCGTTTGTCTTGTTGCCGACAAATCACGCGCTTCGGATGGCGGCGCCACACCGGCCTCCTTCGCAAGAGGGAGGGGCCCAACTCTTTGCTCTCGTCGCCGCATTGGAACGCCGATCCTTCCCCCGCTTGCGGGGGAAGGTGCCCGAAGAGCCTGCCCCGTACTTGATACGGGGGCGGATGGGGGCAAGCGGGATGCATGCGAATCACGTGCTCCAGACGCGGCCGCCATCGAGCCTCACCGCGTGGGAGTAGCGTCGAAGCGAGCGCGGATCAACCCGGCCGGCGACCGAACAAGGCGGTACCGATGCGGATCTGGGTCGCACCTTCGGCGATCGCGATGGGATAGTCGTCGCTCATGCCCATCGACAGCGTGTCCACGCCGGGATGCGTGGCGGCCACCGCTTCGTACAGCGCCTTCATTCGCGCGAAAGCGGGGTGGCGCCGCCCGGGATCCGCATGCGGCGTCGGGATGCACATCAACCCGCGCAGCGCCAAACGGGATTCGGCGGTGATGGCGGCGGCGAGGACGGGAACCTCCTCCGGCGCGCAGCCGTGCTTGCTGGCTTCGTCGTCCACGTTCACCTGGATGAGTACGTTCAACGGTCCCCGCTCGGCTGGCCGATGCCGCGCCAGCGCGGCGATCAACTTGGGACGATCGACCGTCTCCACCCAGTCGAACAGTTGCGCGGCCAGCTCCGCCTTGTTGGATTGCAGGTGCCCGATCAGGTGCCAATCCAGTGAAAGCTCGACCAGTTCACGGACCTTGGTGGCCGCTTCCTGCACATAATTCTCGCCAAACGACCGCTGGCCGGCGGCCGCCAGCGCGGCCACCGCCGAGGCCGGCTGGGTCTTGGACACGGCCAGCAGGCGGGGGACTGGCCGATGGGCGGCATCCGCAGCGTTTTCAATACGTTGCAGGGTGTCGCGAAGGGTGTCGGCGAGGCTCATCCGGGGGCGGTTGGAAGGTCATTGGGGAGCGCTATACTGCCCTTCGGGGCAGCATCGTTCCAGTTTTGCAGCACTATTCCGGGGGAAGGCAAACGTATGGATATCGCCGAACTGTTGGCGTTTTCGGTCAAGAACAAGGCATCGGACCTGCATCTGTCGGCAGGGCTGCCGCCGATGATCCGCGTCGACGGCGACGTCCGCCGCATCAACATCCCGGCCCTGGACCACAAGCAGGTCCACGCGCTGGTCTACGACATCATGTCGGACAAGCAGCGGCGCGATTACGAAGAATTCCTGGAAGTGGACTTCTCGTTCGAGATTCCCAGCCTGGCCCGCTTCCGCGTCAACGCCTTCAACCAGAACCGCGGCGCCGGCGCGGTGTTCCGCACGATTCCCTCCGACGTGCTGACCCTGGAAGACCTGGGCTGCCCGCCACTGTTCCGCGATCTGATCGCCCAGCCGCAGGGCCTGATCCTGGTGACCGGGCCGACCGGTTCGGGCAAGTCGACCACGCTGGCGGCGATGATCGACCATATCAACAAGAACGAGTACGCGCACATCCTGACGGTGGAAGACCCCATCGAATTCGTGCACACCTCGCAGAAGTGCCTGATCAACCAGCGCGAAGTGCACCGCGACACGCACGGCTTCAACGAGGCGCTGCGTTCGGCGCTGCGCGAGGATCCGGACTACATCCTGGTGGGCGAGCTGCGCGATCTGGAAACCATCCGGCTGGCGCTGACCGCCGCCGAGACGGGTCACCTCGTGTTCGCCACCCTGCATACCAGTTCCGCGGCGAAGACCGTCGACCGCATCATCGACGTGTTCCCGGCCGGCGAAAAACCGATGGTCCGCTCGATGCTGTCCGAGTCGCTGCGCGCGGTGATCAGCCAGGCGCTGCTGAAGAAGGTCGGCGGCGGCCGTACCGCAGCTTGGGAAATCATGGTCGGCACCCCCGCCATCCGCAACCTGATCCGCGAGGACAAGGTGGCGCAGATGTACTCCTCCATCCAGACCGGCCAGCAGTACGGCATGATGACCCTGGACCAGCACCTGCAGGATCTGGTCAAGCGCAGCCTGGTCACCCGCCAGCAGGCCAAGGAATACGCCAAGGACAAGCGGTTGTTCGAATAAGCGTCGGGATACGAGATTCGGGATTAGAGATTTGCAAAAGCCGGGACCAAGAGCCGAGACGGGATGCGAATCCCCAGTCTCCAATCCCCAATCCCGGCTCCCACAGGGAGCCACCCCATGAGCAGCATCGATTTCACCTCCTTCCTCAAGCTGATGGCGCACCAGAAGGCGTCGGATCTATTCATCACCGCCGGCATGCCGCCGTCGATCAAGGTCCACGGCAAGATTTCGCCGATCACCCAGACCCCGCTGACGCCGCAGCAGTCGCGCGACCTGGTGTTGAACGTGATGACGCCGGCGCAGCGCGAGGAGTTCGAGAAGACCCACGAGTGCAACTTCGCCATCGGCGTGGCCGGCGTGGGCCGCTTCCGCGTGAGCTGTTTCTACCAGCGCAACCAGGTTGGCATGGTCCTGCGCCGCATCGAGACGCGCATCCCGACGGTAGAGGAACTGAGCCTGCCGCCGGTGATCAAGACACTGGCGATGACCAAGCGCGGCATCATCATCTTCGTCGGCGCCACCGGCACCGGCAAATCCACCTCGCTGGCGGCGATGATCGGTTACCGCAACCAGAATTCGACCGGCCACATCATCACCATCGAGGACCCGATCGAATTCGTGCACAAGCACGAGGGTTGCATCATCACCCAGCGCGAGGTCGGCATCGACACCGACAGCTGGGACGCCGCGCTGAAGAACACCCTGCGCCAGGCGCCGGACGTGATCATGATCGGCGAGGTGCGCACCCGCGAGGGCATGGATCACGCCATCGCCTTCGCCGAAACCGGCCACCTGGTGCTGTGCACCCTGCACGCCAACAACGCCAACCAGGCGATGGACCGCATCATCAACTTCTTCCCTGAAGATCGCCGCACCCAGCTGCTGATGGACCTTTCGCTCAACCTCAAGGGCGTGGTCGCCCAGCAGCTGATTCCCACCCCCGACGGCAAGGGCCGCCGGGTGGCGATGGAAATCCTGCTCGGCACCCCGCTGGTGCAGGACTACATCCGCGACGGCGAGGTCCACAAGCTGAAGGAAGTGATGAAGGAATCCACCAACCTCGGCATGAAGACCTTCGACCAGAGCCTGTTCGAGCTGTACCAGGCCGGCGAGATCTCCTACGAGGACGCCCTGCGCTACGCCGACTCCCAGAACGAAGTCCGCCTGCGCATCAAACTCTCCCAGGGCGGCGACGCCCGCACCCTGGCGCAGGGGCTGGACGGGGTGGAAGTGGCGGAAGTGCGGTAAGGCGGGCAATCTGACGGAATGGATACCGGTCTGGACAGCAGCCCCTATCGGGCACCCGATGGGGGAATCGAAGAGCGGCCTGCCACGCGCACCAAGCCATTTTTCCTCGCACCACCTACCTTGAAGTTGGTGGTGATGATGGTGTTTACCCTGGGCTGGTACGCCGTCTGGTGGTTCTACCGCGCCTGGCGTGCGATCAGGCAGCATGATCGACGCCGATTCAATCCTGCCTGGCGCTCGATATTCGCCATCTTCTATGCCTACGCCTGTTTCCGGGCGATCAACCGCATCTCCGCCGAGGATACGCGGGAGCGCAGGGCGCCAGCGGGACTTCTGGCCATCGCATATGTCGTGCTGGCACTGGCGGTGTTCTTGCCCGTGCCCCTGTGGCTGCTGTTTCCGCTGTCCGTGTTGCCGCTGTTGCCGATGAACGCGAAAGCGCGCCGCTACAACCAGTTCGTCAACGCCGATGTGTATCGGGACGAAGACGGCATCAACACATGGAACTGGCTGGCGATCGTCATAGGAGGAGCCTGCTGGGCAATCCTGTTACTGGGCATGCTGCTCTATCTGCTCTCGCGCCTTGTGCCGGCGGCTTGATCCGGGGATCCGAACGCTGGGGGCATGCATGGAAACCAGCGGGCGCGCGGTTCTTCGGGGTGGGCTATTGGCAGTGCTATTGACCGGCTGTGGCCAAGGTCCCAGTGGTGATGAGCTGGTCTCGCAGACCAGGAGCATCCTGGCTGAAGCGAATCCGGGCTGTCCTATTGATGCGACATTCAACGGTGTAGGTGAAGGCGATGCGGATAGTGCCTATGCGGGCATTCGTCTTGAAACTGGACCTGAGGGGAGCCGTCGGTCCACGGACGTGGAAGTGTTGACCTCAAACATGAGGTCGGACCGCTGGGAAGTCCAGCAAAGAGGTTCTACCGAGTTGATGGCCGCCGCACACCGACTTTGTCGACACCGGCATGAACAGTAAGGCGGAGACAAGAGCAGCTTGTCATAACGAGTGGCTTGTCCTGGGATGAATCCTGCTTGTCGGTGAGGTCTCATGTTTCAAAAAACTCAAAGAAGAGGCGCGTTGCGGGGTGAAGAAAAAGGGAACTCTTTGAGTGCGGCGGGTGAGTTTCACACCGGGCTTGGCCGTTTGATGCGCCGAAGTTTTGACCCCGAGATTGGCGTCTATGTGAATCCAGGAATGAGCTTTTCATCCAGATCTGGCCACTGCTGGCAATGGACCGCTTCGGTATGCACATAAACCATGTTGCTTGAGATCACCGTCGCTCTCCGTGATGCCAGCAAATGCCATTGGCTTGACGGCGAGCGTGGCATTGAGGTAATGAGGCATTAAGTCGGGGCGTTGCTCGATATAACGCGCTGGCAACTCCGATATCTCAACTGGGGAACGGGTATGGAAGCCTGGATGTTTATCATGATTATTTCGACGGCGCTAACCATCCTGTTCGGGGGTGAGTGATGGTGCGAACCCTGGGTTTCCTGTTGCTGTGTGCGCTTGCGTGGATGGGCGTCAATGATGCAAGGGCGCAGCAGACCAATTTATGCCCGCAGCCAACTTCGCCGCCCTGGGACCCGGTATGTGATGAGGGGCAGGCGTACGCCGAGGTATACCGACAAGCATCTTTGTGGGATGCCCTGCGTGACGACTGGGGCACTCCGTACTGGGTCTATACAATCGGCAATAGGCTTGATAGTTACTGCACCATCAACGCCCCAAATCAGTGGAATCATGGATGGGTGGCTGGGTGTGGTAGTACATGGTTTTCGCTCAATCGCACTTGTGCGACGCGACCGAATTACGTTGCTCCTGGAGGAAATACATCGGGAGCTCTTTCTTGCCAGGAAGGCTGTGAATACGGTTCATCGAACGGTACGGATTTCAGTCCCACCGGACGTGTCTGCAATAACCCGGCGCCGAGAATTGATCCTGCCAAGAACAACTGCTGCGAAGCGGAAAACGGAGTCATTACCGCAGGCAACCCTGTCAACGTTTTCTCAGGTGTCAAGCTGGAAGTCGCGACGGACTATTCTTCCCCCGTCGGGATATTGGAGTTCAGGCGCTATTACACGAGCGCGGATTCCTTGCAACCAGTATCGGAGCTAGGAGCGACCTGGCGGCACAGTTACATGCGAAGTGTCCGTACGGTTGATGCTTCAACGGTAGCGGTCACCCGCCCCTCGGGTGATTTCTATACCTTCAGGGAACATCTGGGCACCTGGATGCGGGACCCCGATGTCCCATATCGACTGACGGAATTGGTGGATGCGGGAGGCGTCACCAGTGGCTGGACATTGACTCTACCAAATGATTCAGTGGAGAGCTTCGACGGGACCGGTCGCTTGATTCAGATTGCCGAACCTGCTGGAGAGGTCCTGTCGCTGTCCTACATTGGCGGAGAATTGGCTTCGGTAACCGATGCTCGGGGTAGGAGTATCGGGTTCATGTATCAGGCTGGGAAGCTTGCCACTGTGTCGCTTCCAGATGGAAGCCAGCTTCTTTATGCCTTTGACGCGAATGCCCGCCTGTCTACCGTGAAAGTAAAGGGTGTCGACAACATCGAGCGGCAGATTGCGAGATACGGATACACCTATACTGGTTATCCACAGTTGCTGACGCAGCGCTTTGACGAAGATGATTCCATCTTCGCGACATGGGGGTATGACACCAGTAGGCGGGTAGTTCGTAGCGTCCACGGCAACCCGGCGGGTGCGGTCGAGCAGACGACCTTTGCCTACACGTCGAGCGCCACGACGGTCACCGATGCCAACGGTCATTCGGATGTCATCGCGCCGGCTTTCTTGTTCGGACGTGCCAAGGCGGTCAGTTTCAGTCAGCCCTGTCCTGCGTGCAATGGAGCGACGTTCAAGAGCCGGACGTATGACAGTAACGGCTACCCTGATGTACAGGTCGATTTCAACGGAAATCAAACCGACAGTGACTACAACCCGGAAGGATTGGTGGTGCGCAAGGTGGAAGCGGTGGGCAGTACGTCGGGCGTCAGGCGCACGGTCGAGACGAGTTGGCACGCCACACTCCGCAAGCCAGTCCAGCGTGAGATTTTCGATGCCGCCAATGCGCTGAAACAGCGAGCAACATGGAACTACAACGCTCGCGGGCAAGTATTGGCGTATTCGGTGATGGAGCCTGCGATCGGAAGTTCGCGCACGGCCACTACTTCCTACTGCGAGCAGTCCGGAATTGATGTGGGTGCTTGCCCGCTGCTGGGGTTGACTACCTCGGTCGACGGTGCCCGCACAGATGCAGCCGACACCACAACCTACACGTACTACCCCAGCGACGACGCCACCTGTGCGACCGCGCCCACCACCTGCCCCCATCGCAAGGGCGACCTCTGGAAGGTCACCAATGCCAAGGGCCAGGTGACAGAGACTCTGAAGTACGACGGCGCCGGTCGCGTACTCTCGGTCAAGGACCCGAACGGGGTCATCACCGACTTCGAGTACCACCCGCGCGGTTGGCTGACCGCCAGCAAGGTGCGGGGTCCGGACAACGCCGTGGAAACCGACGACGCCATTACCCGCGTGGAGTACTGGCCAACCGGGCTGGTGAAGCGGGTGACCCAGCCCGATGGCGCCTTCACCCAGTACAGCTACGACCCGGCCCACCGGTTGACCGACATCAGCGACAACGCCGGCAATACCATTCACTACGTCCTGGACAATGCCAGCAACCGCATCGCCGAGGAGACCAAGGATGTCGGGGGCATGCTCAAGCGCAGCCTGAGCCGGGTCTACAACCAACTGGGCCAACTGGCGACCCAGGCCGATGCCCAGGCCCACCCGACCGATTTCACCTACGACGCCAACGGCAACCTCAACACGGTGACCGACGCGCTGGGCCGGGTGACCGACAACGACCATGACCCGCTCAACCGGCTGGCGCGCACCCTGCAGAACGTGGGTGGCATCGCTGCCGAGACGAAGTTCCAGTACGACGCGCTGGATAACCTGACGAAGGTGACCGACCCCAAGGGCCTGGACACCACTTACACCTACAACGGCCTGGGCGACCTGACCCAATTGCAGAGCCCGGACACCGGCACCACCACCTATACCTACGACAGCGCCGGCAACCGCGCCAGCCAGACCGATGCGCGCGGAGTTACCACGACCTACGCGTATGACGCCCTGAACCGGTTGACGGCGGTGAGCTACCCGGACAGCAGCCTCAACGTCGGCTACACCTACGACACCGTGCCGACCGCGTGCGAGGCCGGGGAAACGTTCGGCGTGGGTCGACTCAGCGGCCTGGACGATGCCAGTGGCAGCACCCGCTACTGCTACAACCGCTTCGGTCACTTGGTGCGCAAGGTCCAGACCACGAACGGCGTGAGCTTCGTGGTCCGCTACGCCTACACCCTGGCCGGCAACCTGCAGGCGATGGTCTACCCGGACGGCACCACGGTGGACTACGGCCGCAACGCACAGGGGCAGGTGACCGAAGTGGGCGTGACCCGCAACGGGCAGCCGCGGCAGGAGCTGCTGAACCAGGCGACCTACCATCCCTTCGGCCCGGTGGCCGGCTGGACGTACGGCAATGGCCGCACGTTGAGCCGGACGCTGGACCAGGACTACCGACCCCTGACCATCGAAGACCCCAACACCGGCGGCCTGTCGCTGGGCTTTGGCTATGACGCGGTGGGCAACCTGACGAAGCTGGGCACGGCGCAGGGCGTGGCGAACCCGGCCATCCGCTTCGGCTACGACGCGCTGGGCCGGCTGACCCGGACCGAGGACGGCCCGACCCAGGCGGCCATCGACGTCTACGCCTATGACGCCACCGGCAACCGCACGGCCCACACCACGGCGGCGGGCACGGCGGCTTACACGTACCCCACCACCAGCCATCGCCTCACGGACGTGGCCGGCGTGGCCCGCAGCTACGACGCGGCCGGCAACACCACCGCCATCGGCGGAACCCGTGGCTTCGCCTACAACGACGCCAACCGGATGAGTCTCGTGCAGCAATCCGGTGTGACCACCCGCCAGTACGCCTACAACGGTCGGGGCGAACAGGTCCGGCGCTACCTGGGCAGCACCAACACCTACACCGTCTACGACGAAGCCGGCCACTGGCTGGGCGACTACGACGACACCGGCACGCCCGTCCAGCAGGCGCTGTGGATGGACGACCTGCCGGTGGGCCTGCTGGCCAATGGCAACCAACTCCACTACGTGCAGCCCGACCATCTGGGCAGCCCGCGCGTGGTCATTGAAGCCACCCGCAACGTACCGGTCTGGACCTGGGACCTGAAGGGCGAAGCCTTCGGCAGCACGGCCCCGCAGCAGGACCCGGACGGGGATGGCATTCCGTTCGTGCTGGACATGCGGTTCCCGGGGCAGCGGTATGACGCGGCCTCAGCGCTCAGCTATAACTATTTCAGAGACTACGAACCGGCTGCCGGCCGATACATCCAAAGCGATCCGCTTGGATTGGATGGTGGAGTTAGCACCTATGCCTATGTTGGTGCGAGCCCGCTTTCATTCATTGATCCTCTTGGGCTTGTGAGGGGTGCAGGAGGTAAGGGTGAACGGGGACATGCGGGCTCTGCTAGCGGAACGAACAATCCTGGAAAACACTGGAAGGATGATCCAAAAAATCCTGGGTGGGGATGGCAGAAGAATGACCAGACCGGGAAGAAGGTGTATAAGAAAAAACCACACTACTTGTTACCTCCAAAAGCGATTGGCCCATTCTTGGCTCTGAGAATTGCTCTTCAGGTCGCATGTGAAGGCGGTGATATATATGCGTGTAAGCAACTATGTGCTCTGTTTCCGGACGCCTGCGAAGATGATGATCCATCACCCGACTACGCCGCTTGTTCAGTTCAGAATGAAGCTGGTTGGTAGATGAAATGACATGAAAAAAAGAATGGCGCGTGAACTTCTTGAGAAAGGATGTGACGCCTTTGAAGAGGGCGACATTCATATGGCGGTCTATTATTTTGAAAGAGCGGCCAGGTTGGGTAATGGGGAAGCTCAGGTCAATCTGGCAAACATCTACAGTGATGGGGCAGAAGGGGTTGAAAAAAATAGTGAACTTGCAGTTCATTGGTACCGTCTTGCCGCCAAAAAAGGTATTCCTGAGGCGGCCTACAATTTGGCGGTCCACTATTTAAGAGATGGCGAAGAAGTGAAGTACAAAAAATGGATCTTAAAAGCCTCAAGTATGGGAGATGTAGATGCACAAGAGGCGATAAGGGAGGTAAAAAAATAGGGCGTTGCTGAGTGCTTTCAGGCGATATGAGATGCACGGAAATGTTTCTTAGTTTATGAAACATTGCGCCGAAATTTTCGTGCCGCGAAGCTACGACGCGGTCGGCACACCACCGCCATCGGCGGAACCCGCGGTTTCGCCTACAACGACGCCAACCGGATGAGCCTCGTACAGCAGGCGGGCGTGACCACCCGGCAGTACGCCTACAACGGTCGCGGCGAACAGGTCCGGCGCTACCCGGGTACCACCAACACCTACACCGTCTACGACGAAGCCGGTCACTGGCTGGGCGACTACGACGACACCGGCGCGCCCGTCCAGCAGGCGCTGTGGATGGACGATCTGCCGGTGGGCCTGCTGGCCAATGGCAACCAACTCCACTACGTGCAGCCCGACCATCTGGGCAGCCCGCGCGTGGTCATTGAAGCCACCCGCAATGTGCCGGTGTGGACCTGGGACCTGAAGGGCGAAGCCTTCGGCAGCACGGCGCCGCAGCAGGACCCGGATGGAGATGGCATCCCGTTCGTGCTGGACATGCGCTTCCTGGGGCAGCGGTATGACACAGCCTCAGCGCTCAACCAGAACTACTTCCGGGACTATGAAGCGATACAGGCCGATACACACAGCCAGACCCCATGGGACTCAGTGGCGGTATCGGTTCCTACACATATGTGGGATCAAGTCCGCTGATTCTTGCAGACTCTTTAGGGTTAGCAAAGGATCAAATCTGCGTTGGCGCCTATACAGTTGGAGGTGCGGTTTGCGGTGGCGCCGCCGGCTATTACGGCGGCGGTGCATTGGGTGGGATAGGTGGTGCGGCAGTTTGCAGTCCAACCGGCCCGGGAGCAGCGGCTTGCGCGATTGGTGGGGCTGCTGGCGGTAGCACATTGGGTGGTGCTGCTGGTTCCGTGATTGGCGGAATTCTGGGAAATATTGCCGGACAAGCGATGTGTCCGGATGATGAAGAAGGGCACGAAAAGCAATGCCAATAAAATTTGGATCGCGACATGGCCACATGCAAAGTGATGGGAAATCAGTTTGGAAAAAAGGCATTCGAAGTTTGCCGACAACAAGCGATGTTGAGATACGGTAATTGCCTCAGTGGTCGAGATGAAGGGATAGATACGCCACTACCGCCATGGAGAAAACTATGAGCTCGAATAAGCTAAGGCGTGCCGTTCTCGTCCGCTTGACAGTTAGGGATAACAAAATGTTCGTCAGTTTGGACGATGTTGAAGAACTGCATCCGCAGTCTAAAGAGTGGCGACAGAGAGAGATGTTTACATTTCAAGAAATTGATGAGCATAACTTTGATCGTATGGAGTTCGAAAAACAGGATCTGGCTGATTTTGGGTTTTACATTCTGGCGAGGCTGCATGCTTTTAGGTCTATGGGTGAAGGCCCGTAGTGGCCGTTCCTGTTTCGGGTCTAGTTCATTGAAAAGTCCTGTTCAAATTTGAGTGGGCCAATCAGACGGGGTTCAGTGGCGAGAATGCGAGGCCGGAATTCCTTGCAGCTGATACAAACGCTATTGAACTGGCACCAGCCAGGTTATCTTTGCGTCACAAAAATCCCGTATATGACGAAGCCGGTCATTGGCTGGGCGACTACGACGACATCGGCGCGCCCGTCCAGCAGGCGCTGTGGATGGACGACCTGCCGGCGGGCCTGCTGGCCAACGGCCATCAACTCCACTACGTGCAGCCCGACCATCTGGGCAGCCCGCGCGTGGTGATTGAAGCCGCGCGCAACGTGCCGGTCTGGACCTGGGACCTGAAGGGCGAAGCCTTCGGCAGCACCGCCCCGCAGCAGGACCCGGATGGGGATGGCATCCCCTTTGTGCTGGACATGCGGTTCCCGAGGCAGCGGTATGACGCGACCTCAGCGCTCAACCAGAACTATTTCCGGGACTACGAGTCCGATTCAGGGTGCTACGTTGAGAGCGACCCGATTGGGTTGGATGGAGGAATAAGTTCGTACAGTTATGTGCATGGTCGTCCATTGACAATGATCGATCCGCTGGGCCTCCAGTCTTCATCCATGGCCGGTTCTGGAGCGACCGGTTCCATGGGAGCGATGGGAGGGGCTTACAACCCAAACAATCCAGATGGTTCGGGGTTGTCGCCGGGTTCATCAGGCGGCGATTGGCCAAGCTGGCCACAGAGACAGCCGCAATCAAAGCCGACGGTGGCGGTGCCGCTTGATGAGCGGTTAGGGCAATGGCTGTATCAGAACTCACCCTTGGGCGCGCTCAACCAACTGGAGCAGGCTACAAGTGATAAATTGAATAACGTCTGTGACGAAGATGACAACGATGATTTCTGTGAGGAGCGCTATCAGATCGAGATGCAGACCTGTCGCGGCTTAGGTGTAGCGGAGCGCGCCAGGCGAGCACCAACGGGGAGCGCCAGTCGGTGTTACGAGTCTGCGCAAACCAGACTATGGGCTTGCCTGAACAAAAGGCCAGCCCCCCCTTTTCATGGATGGCCACAACACTGAGGTGAGGTCTTGATAGAGAACTACTCTCATTGCGTCTCAATTGAAGAGCGGGATGGAACGTCATTCATCCGGCTGTATAGGGTTATTGAAGGGAGAAAGGACTTTTACACTGAATTCAAGCTGGTGCAGTCGCCTGGTGGCGTGGATTGGGATGAATTCGAGAGGCTATCTTCCTTGTTGGGAAAGTCACTTCTTATCGATAGTCCAATGGCGCGCCTACGCTTCGGCATAGAGGCAGAAGCCGAAAAATACGAAAAAAAGGGGTGATTTAGGATGAAGGCTCCAAGATGTGAAACGATGTGTGCGAGGGCTGGTTAGTCAAGACTGTGGTGGCAACATAGTGAGCAAATGAATGAGGGGCCAAAAACTGAAGAAGATCTGAGCGCTACCTGAGACAGGTAGAAAGACTTAAGGAGGTCACCGATTTTCCTGCTGCGTTGGAGGCTTGCCTATCTCGAGGCATTCAAGGTCGCCGACGGAAAATCAGAGAAACTAATTAGAGTTTCACCTGTTGCGGATTACTTAAGGGTAATACCGATCGCCCCGCGGCAGGTCCTTAAAGGCGAGGTTGATCTTGGTCAACTCTTTGCTGGGTTCGATGATGCAAACAAAATGGCGGATATCTTGGTTTTTTACCGAATAAGAGATGTGAAAGGGCGGGGCGGCATAGAATTTTATGGCCGCCCGGGAGTGGTCCTGATCCCCAAAAAAGGTCTTCTTACACACGGCTGCCCAGTAGCCATCAATCCGACGCTGTAATCTTTGCCGCGAGCCAGCACGACTTGAACGTCGGCGACAGCCACCAGAGCATGGGGTCGAGTTTGCGGTCGAGCAGCAGCACGCGCGAGGCGAAGAAAGTGGTCGGCGCGACCTCGGAACTGGGGGCTTTGACTAGCTTTTCAGTGGAGTTCGAGCAGATAGCGCCATGGAGAACGCCAATGAATGCGGATGTGAGTAACAAAGTTCTTGTTAGGCGTCACTCTGCATTTAATACGTTGCAGCAACCACTCTTCTACTACTCGCCCGAGTCTGGGGATATCGTTCCGGAGTCCAATGTGGGTTTGGAAGCCAGTGGTTGGCTCATCGACTTTGAGAAGGTCGTTATTGGCACGAGGAGAGTCATCTTCTTTCGCCATGATGGCAGGCACTATATTTCGCTAGATGATCGTGTTTTTGAGATAGGGAAAGAAAAATCGTCAGTCACTCATCATCGAGGAATTCTTATCTCGGAGTTGAAGATCGTAGACGAGCGGGGTGATGAACACGCAGTCAAGTATGTAACCCCGTGGTGGCGTCTCGTATTTGATGACGGTAGTCATCCTGATCTCCAGTTCCCGCTTGAGGCGTTCTCCAAGCAATATGCAAATATGTGATATTGATAAGTGACGAGCAAAAAAAAGAGGATAGGACAATTTGTCACAGCGATGGTTATGGGGTGGTGATCGGATTCATGTCTCTTTTACTTCTTGAAGGGTCTTAATAAAGAAGCTCGCGATGCGGGTTGCTTCAGCAGGATTCTCCCTGTTCGTTTCGTACGCTAGAGACAGAGTTAGAGTGCCTTCTGAAGGATTTTTAGGCTCAAGATTGCCTCGGTTGAATCCCGCCGAAGCCGCCTAACGCCTGCGCGGGTGGCTGCTGCCATTCGACCGCGTGATGGAATGACAGGCGCGGGGTGCAGCACGGCGCCCAAGCATCCCGGGCTATCCCACAGCAGGGCTGCATATCGACACCATGGATGCGAATCTCAGGAGTGCTGCCTCAACACCGGCGCCACCGTCACACTGGCAATCCCCGGCATCGCCACGATTCGCTCGCGCAGCGCGCTAAGCGCGGCGAGGTCGGCGGCGCGGACGGTGAGCACGGCATCCATCGGACCGGAGACGTGATCGCAGGCTTCCACTTCCGGCAGGCCGGTGAGGCTGGGGAGCAGGCGGTTGCACGGGCGGCCTTCGATGCGGACGAAGAAGTAGGCGCGCGCGCCGGGGAGATCCACCGGGTTAGTGGTGTCGATGGTGAAGCGCTTGATGACGCGGTTGCGCTTGAGGCGGGCCAGCCGGTCCTGCACCGCGCTGCGTGACAGGCCGACGGCGCGGGCCAGCGCGAGTACCGGTTGGCGGCTGTCGCGGCGCAGGAGTTCGACGAGTTGCCTGTCCACCTGATCCAGTTCGGCGGTTGCCATGTCCACGCGGGATTCCTTGGCCGGCATTGTGCCGGTCGGACGACATATTGCGGGGAGAGAACCGGCGGCGTCCGCCGGTAGTTTTCGCGTTCGAGCCACTTCGCGGAAACCTATCACATGCCTCCCGCCACGGAACGCGCCGCACGCATCCATGCCTATGGTCCACCTGAAACACTGCGTATCGAATCCATCGACAAGCCGGCGCCCGGCCCCGGCGAGCTATTGATACGGCATACGGCGATCGGCTTGAACTTCGTCGAGGTGTACTTCCGTCGCGGAACGTTCCCGGTTCCCGCGTTTCCCACCGTGCTGGGCAACGAAGGCGCCGGCGTGGTGGAGGCGGTGGGCGCGGAGGTGGACGGGTTCGCCATGGGCGATCGCGTGGTCTACGCGGACGGGCCGCTGGGCGCCTACGCGACGGCGCGCACCTATCCGGCGGATCGCGTGGTCCGGATTCCCGACGGAATCAGCGATCGGCAGGCCGCGGCGTCGTTCCTGCGCGGGATCACCGCGCGCATGTTGTTGAAGGAAGTCACGCCGTTGCAGGCCGGCGACACCGTGCTGTTTCATGCGGCGGCGGGTGGCCTGGGACTGCTGTTCGCGCAGTGGGCGACGGCGCTGGGCATCCGGGTCATCGGCACGGTGTCGAACGCCGCGAAGGCCGACGCCGCGCGCCGGGCCGGATGCGTCGAGGTCATCGACCGCACGCGGGTCGACTTCGCCGCCGAGACGCGCGCCTTGACCGGCGGCGAAGGCGTCGCGGCGGTGTTCGATTCGGTGGGGCGCGATACCTTCCGGGATTCGCTCGACGCGCTGCGGCCGCGCGGCACGCTGGTGGCCTTCGGCAAGGCTTCGGGCGATCCGCCACCGCTGGATCCCTTCCTGCTGGCGCCGAAATCCCTGCATCTGACCTGGCCCATCCGGCCCACCTATACCGAGGGCCGGGAAGCGCTGGAACGTGGCGCCGCGGATCTGTTCGATGTCATCGCGCGGGGCGTGGTGGATGTGAATCCCCGCTATGTCTATGCATTGGACGAGATCGTGGACGCGCATCGGGACATGGAGAGCCGGAAGCGGGTGGGCGCGGCGGTGCTCGAGGTCTGACATCCGTGCCGCGCGGCGAGGCCGCGCCGGAAAGCGGGGACCGGACCCGGCGGTTTTCCGCCGTATGATGACGGCATGTCGATTGCCCTTGCCGCACCGCATGTCGAAGCAGCCGAGCGCCTGCGCGACTGGCTGGTTCCGTTCGACCGCGTGTTCGTGCTGACCGGCGCCGGTTGCAGCACGGCGTCCGGCATCCCGGACTATCGCGACGCCGATGGCCAATGGAAGCGCACGCCGCCGGTGACATATCAGGCCTTCACTGGCGACCCGCTGACCAACGCGCGCTACTGGGCGCGCAGTTTCGTGGGCTGGCCGCGGATGGCCAAGTCGCAGCCGAATGCGGCGCACCGGACGCTGGCGGCCTGGCAGGACGGGCGGCTGTCGCAGTTGTTGACCCAGAACGTCGATGGCCTGCACGAGCGCGCCGGCAGCCGCGATGTGATCGATCTGCATGGGCGCATCGATCAGGTGGTGTGCCTGCAATGCCGGGCGTTGTCTGCGCGGGCAGCGTTGCAGGAACGGCTGCACGATGCGAATCCCGATTGGCACGGGCTGGAAGCGGCGACCGCGCCGGATGGCGATGCGGATCTGGAGGGGCTGGATTTCAGCCGGTTCCGCGTGCCCGCGTGTGACGCCTGCGGTGGGATGTTGAAGCCGGACGTGGTGTTCTTCGGCGAGAACGTGCCGCGTGAACGCTACGAGCGGGCGGTAAAGGCGCTGGGTGCGTCGGACGCGCTGCTGGTGGTGGGTTCTTCGCTGATGGTCTATTCGGGTTTCCGTTTCGCGCGCATCGCGCATGACGCGGGCAAGCCCATCGCGTTGCTCAATCGTGGGCAGACGCGCGCGGACGCGCTGGCGGATCTGAAGCTGGACGCCGATTGCGTGGCGGTGTTGCCGGCCGTGTAGGAGCTGTTGGCAGGGGATGTGCGTGTGGATTCCACACTTGCGGTGGGGTGGGAGCAGCGCCTGGTGAGGGAGGCCTGGTTCGGATGGATTTGCCCCCATCCGCCTTCGGCACCTTCCCCCGCTTTGCGGGGGAAGGGACGATATGCGCGACGGGATGTTGGGGCCTGCATGTCGTTTGGGCCTGCTTACGGAAGCGCGCGCAGTTTCCGGAGCAGGGTTTCGCAATCGCTGGCGGACATGGGCGGGGCGAACAGGTGGCCCTGCAGGCCGTCGCAGCCGAGTTCGCGCAGGGTGCGGGCCTGGTGTTCGGTTTCCACGCCTTCGGAGATCAGGGTCAGGCCCAGGCTGTGGCCGAGCTCGATGATGCTGCGGATGATCGGATAGTGCAGGCCGGGTTCGGCGGCCGTGTCGATTTCATTGATGAAGGAACGATCGATCTTCAGCGTATCCACCAGCAACTGGCGCAGGTAGTTCAACGACGAATAGCCGGTGCCGAAGTCGTCGATGGCCACGCGCACGCCCAGGGCGCGCAGTTCGCGCAGATGGCGGGCGGTGGACTGGACGTCCTGCATCACCAGGCTTTCGGTCAGTTCCAGTTCCAGCGACGAGGCCGGCAGGCCGGTGGCGTCCAGCACGCGGGCGACGGTGCGGGTCCAGTCTTCCTGCTGCAACTGCACCGCCGACAGGTTGACCGCCATCAGCAGGTGGGCGACGCCGTGGCGCTGCCACTGCGCCATCTGGCGGCAGGCATGCTCCAGCGCCCAGTGGCCGATCCCCAGGATCAGGCCGGATTCCTCGGCAATCGGGATGAACACGCTGGGCGGAATCGCGCCGTGGCGCGGGTGGTGCCAGCGCATCAGCGCCTCGAAGCCGAGCAGGACGCCGTCGGCGCGGTATTGCGGCTGGTAGTGCAGGGCCAACTGGCCTTCTTCCAGCGCGTGATGCAGATCCGCGCGCAGGTCCAGCCGTTCGCGACTGCCGGCGGTCAGTTCCGGGGTGAAGAACTCGAAGCAATTCTTGCCGCGCGCCTTGGCCCGGTACATCGCCGCGTCGGCGTTGCGTTGCAGCTGTTCTGCATCGCGTGCATCGTCGGGAAACAGGGCGATGCCGATGCTGGCGGTGACGTACAGTTCATGCCCGTCGACGGGAATGGGCCGGCGCAGCGTCTCCAGGCAGCGATCAGCCATCCGGGTGGCATCGGCCACGCTCTTCATGCCGGGCAGGATCAGGGTGAATTCGTCGCCGCCCATGCGCGCCAGGGTGTCGGTCTCGCGCAGCAGGCGGCGGATGCGGCGGGTGGCGGCCATCAGCACGTTGTCGCCCTGCTGATGGCCGAGGGTGTCGTTGATGTACTTGAAGCCGTCCAGATCCAGGAACAGCACGCCGACCCGGTGTTCCTCGCGGCGGGCGTGGGCGATGGCCTGGTTGAGCCGATCCCGGAACAGGAAGCGGTTGGGCAGATCGGTCAGGGCGTCGTGGTGGGCCTGGTGGTTGAGGTTGTCGGCGAGCTGGCGATGGCCGATGGCGAGCGCGGCGAGTCCGCTGATCACCATCATCCATTCCAGTTCCGAATCGGTGGGCTGACGTCCGTTCGGCGGCTGCAGGGCGAACTCGCCGATGTGCTCGCCATGCGCGGTGGTCAGTGGCACCGACCAGGCGCTGGCGGCGCCGTCGAGCGGGCCGTCGTCGCAATGGCGGCGCCAGACCGGATGCTGGCGCACGATGTCCACCCACTGGATCTGGCGCTGTTCGTGTGCGCCGCCGGGCAGCCATGCCAGCGGTGCCTGGATGATCGGATTGCGGCCTTCCGGCAGCGGCCGGTCGGCGTGGAAGAGTTCGCCATCGGCATGCACCGCGATGAAGCAGCGGCCGCCGGGTGTCTGCGCCTCGACCATGCGGGTGAGTTCGACCAGGATGCTGTGCAGCGGATGGTCCTGGACGATCCGTTCGAGGAAGCTCTCCAGCGTCTCGGCCTGGATGCGGCGGCTGATTTCTTCCTGCAATTGCCGGTTCAGGGCGTTGGTGGCGACGGTCTGGGCCTGCAGGGCCTGGAAGGCCTGTTCGCGTTTCTGCTGTTCGACGTACAGCTCCAGGCTCTTTTCCTCGATGAACAGCTCGGCCGCGCGGCGGGCCTGCTTTTCGCGCTCCAGTCTCCGTCTGAGCAGTTGCAGTTCGTCCATGGATGGAGCGGCTCAGTCCACCCGGGTCAGCAGGAAGCGGATCGCGGTGCCGCCGCCTTCGGTGGCCAGCGGCGAGCGCTCGATCCGCACGCGCTCGCCGTAATGATCCGCGCAGCCGGAAATCAGGCCTTCGGCGAGATCGCCGAGCGGCCGGCTGGAGCGATAATCGAACACCATGTGCCGATCATCCTGGCGTTCGTTGCTGAAACTGGGCAGTTCGGCACCCGGATACAGCTTCAGCACTTCGACATGGACGTGGTTGTCCACCTGCTCGAGGAAATCGAACGCGGAGTGCACGTTCTCGAAGAAACGCGGATAGCTCTTCACGAAGCGCCCGAACAGGTAATGGCCGAACTCGCGCACCAGTTCCGCGCCGGGCAGGCCGGTCTCGCGGCTGAGTTGTTCGACCAGGGCCAGCAGTTCGGTGTGGTCGTAGGTGCCCACGGCGGTGTAGATGCCGCCGCTGGGCAGGTGCGCGGCCTCCAGCACGCGCTCGGTCAGCTCCGGCCCGAAGCGGCTGTCCATCATCTCCATGAACTCGGTGAACACGACTCCCTTCATGCCTGCCTCTCCCGAGCAGCGATGATGGCCGGAGTATGCCGCAACCGTGCGTGGTGTCGGACCACGCGAGACCGGCCTTCCCGATATCGGAAGGCACGGGGGAAGATTGAGTGGAAAGGGGGTAAGCCGGGCTTACCACTTCGTGGATGGCCGACGGACTCAGCCCGCCGACTGCCAGGGTGGCGCCAGCGCGAGGATGCGCAGGTGCGCAGGGCAACTGTCACGGTGCGCGCCGCGCAGGTAACCCAGGCTCATCAGGAATTCGCCGGTAATCTCGCCGCCGGTGAACCGGAAGGTCCGCTTGAACAGCTTGATCCATTCGGGCTTGGCGAGCGGATGATGCGTGTCCAGCCACGCGGCGAAACCGCCATGGGAACCGCGCAGTTGCTGGATGACCCGGGCGTTGTGGATGGCCGCGTCCACCTTCAGGCGGTTGCGGATGATGCCGGGGTCGGCCAGCAGGCGCTCCCGGTCGGCGTCCCCGTAGGCGGCCACGGTGTCCACGTCGAAGCCGTGGTAGGCCTGCCGGAACCCGTCGCGCTTGCGCAGGATGGTTTCCCAGCTGAGCCCGGCCTGGTTGATTTCCAGCAGCAGGCGCTCGAACAGGACCGCCTCCTCCCGCTGGGGAAAGCCGTACTCGTGGTCGTGGTAGGGGCCGTGGACGGGATGGCCGGGGGCGATGTCGCAATATCCGCTCATGCGGTCAGGGTAGCGCGGTCGGGCTAAAATGGCGCCATGTCCGCCGAAACCTTCCTCGCCAACCAGCTGCTGATCGCCTCGCCGGCCTTGGATGACCCCAATTTCGCCCGCAGCGTGACCCTGATCTGCCAGCACGACGGCGAAGGGGCGATGGGGGTGATGGTCAACCGTCCCTCCGAGTACACCCTGGGCGAGGTGCTGCAGCAGATGCAGCTGGATACCCCGGACGAGGGGCTGCGCGAGCAGATCGTGCTGAATGGCGGCCCGGTCCATCCGGAGCGCGGCTTCGTCCTGCATGACGACGCGCGGGCCTGGGATTCCACCCTCACCGTGGCCGACGGCCTGTACCTGACCACCTCGCGCGACATCCTGGAAGCGATGGCCGCCGGCAAGGGCCCGGAACACGCGATCGTCACCCTCGGTTGCGCAGGCTGGGGCGCGGGCCAACTGGAGTTCGAGCTGGGCGAGAATGCCTGGCTGACCGCGCCGGCCGACTCCGGCCTGCTGTTCGATTTGCCGCTGGAACGGCGCTGGCAGGCCGCCGGTGGCCTGATTGGTGTAGACATGACCAGGCTCACAGACTACAGCGGACACGCATGAAACCCTGTTTCCGGAACCACCGTGCCGCTCCCGCCGGGCAAGCCTGCCCGCCGGCGCACGCCGGCCGGCGTTCCCGGAGTCGGCCATGAAGTTGGATGGCACGGTGTTGGGATTCGACGTCGGTGCGCGACGCATCGGCGTGGCCGTGGGCAGCGCCTTCGGCAGCGGCGCGCGGGCGCTGGCGGTGGTGGACGTGCATGCGCACGGACCGGACTGGCCGGCCATCGATCGATTGCACGCCGAATGGCGTCCCGATGGCCTGGTGGTCGGGGATCCGATGACCCTGGACGGCGGCGATCAACCGAACCGCAAGCGCGCACAAGCGTTCGCGCGGGACCTGCATGCGCGCTACAAGCTGCCGGTGGTGCTGGTGGACGAACGCGCCAGTTCGATCGAAGCCTCGCAGCGGTTCGCCCTGGATCGCGCCGAAGGCCGCAAGCGCAAGCGCGATGCCGCGGCGCTGGACGCGGTGGCGGCGGCGGTGATCATCGAGCGCTGGCTGGCCGCGCCGCAGGACGCCACGCAGGTGACCCTTTGATCGAGCGGGTGACCCTCCGCCCAGGAACGGGTACGCCGCCGTGCGATCTTGCTGTTTTTCCGGTACCGGATTCCGCCAGCGCTGGACCGGCCGGCGCCCGTTTTCCGCGCGTTTTCTTTTTCCCAACCCGTCGGGTTTCGGCGATGTCGCCGCGGCCCGGTTCCCGAACCCTGCATTCCAGAACTGAGCCATGACCCAGCAAATCGATTCGGATGGACGCCTGCGGCACCTGTTGACCCTGGACGGTCTTCCCCGCGAAACCCTCTGCCGCCTGCTGGACCGCGCCGGCCAGATCCGCGATACCGCGCTCGGGCGCACGCAGCGCCGCAATCTGCTGGACGGCACCACGGTCTGCACGCTGTTCTTCGAGCCTTCCACCCGCACCCGCAGTTCGTTCCAGATTGCCGCCCAGCGCCTGGGCGCGGACGTGCTTAACTTCGACGCTTCCACGTCCTCCACCCGCAAGGGCGAGACCGCGCGCGACACCCTGCGCAACCTGGAGGCGATGGGCGTGCGCGGCTTCGTGGTGCGGCACGCCGACGACGGCGCGGTGGACGCGCTGGCCGAGGCGGCGGGCGAGGGCACCACCCTGGTCAATGCCGGCGACGGCCGCAGCGCGCATCCCACCCAGGGCCTGCTGGATGCGCTGACCCTGCGCCAGGCCAAGGGCGCGGATTTCTCGCGGTTGAAGGTGCTGATCGTCGGCGACGTCAAGCACTCGCGCGTGGCCCGCTCGGATCTGCAGGCGCTGCGCACGCTCGGCACCGGCGAGATCCGGGTGTGCGGACCGAAGTCGCTGCTGCCCGATGACCAGACGCTCGCCGGCTGCGTGGTCGGCGACGATTTCGACGCCATGCTCGAAGGCGTGGACGCGGTGATGATGCTGCGCCTGCAGCGCGAGCGGATGGAAGAAGGCCTGGTCGCCTCGCTCGACGACTATCACCGCGACTTCGGCCTGGACCAGGCTCGCCTGGGGCGCGCGGCCAAGGATGCGGTGGTGCTGCATCCGGGCCCGATCAACCGTGGCGTGGAAATCACCGACGAGGTCGCCGACGGTCCGCAGTCGCTGGTGCTGCGCCAGGTCAGCAATGGCGTCGCGATCCGGATGGCGGTGCTGGAAACCCTGCTGGGTTGAGAAGCGTGGGCCCGGGAACCATGGCGGCGCGCGTCAGTCGCGTGCCGCCGCCACCCGGTTCTTGCCGTCCGCCTTGGCCTGGTACATCGCGCGATCGGCGCGTTCTACCAGCGGATCCTGCGACTCGCCGTCGCGCCACATCGCCACGCCGGCGCTGAAGGTCACGACCAGGCGTTCGTTTTCGTGGAGGAACGGGCGTTGCGCCAACCGCTGCCGGGCACGCTCGACGATCGCCAGGGCTTCGCGGAAGGATGTATCCGGCAACAGCAACACGAATTCCTCGCCGCCGAAACGGCCGATGGCGTCACTGCCCCGCAACGCGCCACGGATGACCGTGACCACGTGGCGCAGCGCCGCGTCACCGCCCAGATGCCCATGGGTGGCATTGATCAGGCGGAAGTCGTCCAGGTCCAGCAGGGCCAGGCACAGCGGCTGGCCACTGCGCTGCGCGCGACTGGATTCGCGCCGGAACAATTCCTCGAAGCCGCGCCGGTTCAGCGCCTCGGTCAACTGATCCACCCTTACCAGGTTGGAGACCGATTGCAGTTCCTGCTCCAGGCTGGCGACGCGCCGCTCGGCGGCCTCGGCCTCGGCCCGCACCGCGTACAGATCGTCGCGTGCGCGCAAGGCCTGCCGTTGCAACTGGGCGGTGTCCTCCAGGATGTCCTCCATCCGCTTGCCCAGTTCGGCGACGCTGCGGCTGTCGCGGATCGCCTGCGCATGGAAGCTGATGCGATCGTGGAACTCGCCGGTGCTGCTGGCCATGCCGTCGAGGCGTTCGACGAAGGTGACCATCATGTCCTTCATTGCCGCCTTGGATTCGTTGAGTCCCTGCTTGAGCAGGCCCTGCTTGTAGATGACCTCGCGCAGGCCGGTCCGGGTTTCCTCCAGCCGCCCGCGATCCAGCGGACCGGCGAGCAGGCTACGCGCCGCCGCGATCTGGTCGTGCAGCCAACTGCCGTCCTCCAGCAGTTCACCGACGTTCTCCAGCAGCAGGTCGAACAGGCTGCGCAACAGTTCCTGCGCATCACTGGCCTCGTGGCTACCCTGCCCGATGGCATGGCACAGATCCTTGAGCTGGCCGTCCAGTCCGTCCAGGGGTTGTCCCGGCTGCCAGGCCTTCAGGCCGTCGGCCAGTTGCTGGGTCTGCTGGTAGAGGCGCGCATCCTCCCGCAGCAGGCTTTCCACCGCCATCACCAGGGTATGGTGGAGCAGCCCGCGCAACTGCTCGGATTCGCTGGGCGTGTCGCTGCCCGGAACCGGTTCATCCCGGATGGTGCGGATGTACTTGTCGATCAATTGCCGCATGGCGCGGCCGTAGGCGAGCCAGTCGCCGTCGGCGCAGGCGGCTTGCAGCCGCTGGCCCATCCCGCGCAGCTCGCCCCCCAGTCCGGCCACGCCATCGGCGAATGCGGACACCAGCGCCGTCGGCGCATCGGCGTGCAGGAACAGGCCCTGCAGCTGGGCGGTGCTGATCAGCGGCCGCGTCGGGTCGTGGGCGGCCAGATCCTTGCCCGCCGGTTGCGCACGCTTGTGGCCGCGCGCCCACAGGCGGCGGAAGCCGCCGGTCAGGCCGGGAGGGACATCGGAACGTTCGGCCATGGAGTCTGCTCGGCACGGATCTTTCGTGAAGGGGCGCCGGGTTATCGGCGGCGCCGGCCGGCAGTTGAGGGGGAGGCGACGGGTGGCGTCAACGCGGGCCCAGCAGGCGTTCGGCTTCCTCCAGCAGGGCCAGTTGCTGGCGCGCCTCCGGGTGGCCGGCCGCCGCCGCCGCGCGGACCTGCCCCAGATCCGGATGGCGGACGATCAGCAGCAGGTTGCCGCATTCCGGGCAGGCGTAGTCGGTCACCTCGTCGTGCAGGTCCATCTGCATGGCGCGCGAATCCCCTTGCCAGTTGCATGCGCATTCGTGCCGGCGTTCGCGCCAGCCGGGAGTGAAGTAGTCGTTGAGCAGTTCGGCCATGGGGTCTCAGCGGTGCTGCTGGAACAGCCAGGCCCACAATTCGGGCGTGGCGTAGGCGGGATCCCAGGAATTGTGGTTGGCATCGGGGAATTCGGTATAGCGCACGTCGCCACCGGCCTGCCTGAGCGCGGCGTCCATCTTGCGCGACTGCACCGGCGGAACCAGATCGTCCTTGCCGCCGTGGAAAATCCAGACCGGCACATGCTTGAGGCGGCTGGCGGCCTCGGCGAACGGATCCGTGGCGCCGGCGACGCTGTGCGCGACCATGCCCGGACGGCGATCGGTCCAGTCCACGGTCAGCCCGCCGCAGATCGGCACCAGCGCGGCGAACCGCTGCGGCTGCTTCAGGGCCAGTTCCCAGGTGCCGTAGCCGCCCATCGACAGGCCGGTCAGGTAGACGCGATCGGGATCGCCGTCGAATTCCTTCATCGAGGCATCCAGCGCCGCCAGTGCGATGTCACCGGCTTCCTGGGTCCATTCGGTTTCGTCCGGTGCCTGCGGGATCACCACCAGTGCCGGGAAATCATCCAGATGCTTGCGCAGGTGCGGCGGCAGGCCGACCTTCATCTGCAACTGGTTGTCCTCGCCACGCTCGCCGGAACCGTGCAGGAACAGGATCACCGGTGTCTTTCCGCGGCCGTGGCCCGCGGGCACGAAGACCTGATAGCGATGGGTCTTGCCGGCGACCTGGACTTCGCGTTCGACGAACGTGCCGTGCGTGGTGACCGGGCGGGTGGCGCAGCCGCCCAGCAGCATGGCGGTCGAAAACAGGGCGAGCATCAGCAGGACCAGGCGGCGGGGAAGGATTCGACGCGGGCGATCGTGCGCGGAGCCAGGCAGGACGGCAGTCATCATGTGGGGGTTCCCGGAACGGCGTGGAGGCAGGTGGTGGCGTGAATGGCGGCAGGGAACCGCCAGGTCCCATGATGGACCGGGAACGCAGGCGCGGCCAGCCCGGGAACCGCGCGACACGCCCGATGCGTCATCGCGACCTGCCCGTCACTGCAGCAGGATGACGGTGGCCAGGCCCAGGAAACTGAGGAAACCCATCACGTCGGTGACGGTGGTCAGGATCACTCCGCCGGCCAGCGCCGGATCGAACCCCAGCCGCTTGAGCGTCAGCGGCACCAGCACGCCGGCGGTCGCGGCGGTCAGCAGGTTGATGGTCAGGGCGCTGCCGATGACCAGCGAAAGGCCCAACTGGTGGAACCACAGGTAGACGATCACGCCCAGGCCGACGCCCAGGCACAGTCCGTTGATCAGCGCGACCGACAGTTCCTTCTTCAGCAGCGTCATCACGTTGGAGGCGCCGATCTGGCCCAGCGCCAGGCCGCGCACCATCAGCGCCAGCACCTGGGTGCCGGCGTTGCCACCCATGCCGGCGACGATCGGCATCAGCGCGGCCAGCGCCACCAGCTTGGCGATGCTGCCTTCGAACTGGCCGACCACGCTGGCGGCGAGGAAAGCGGTGCACAGGTTGATGCCCAGCCAGATCAGGCGGCGCCGGAAGGCGCGCCGCACCGGCGAGAACAGATCCTCGTCCTCGTCCAGGCCGGCCGCGCTCATCGCCTGGTGTTCGGCCTGTTCGCGGATGATGTCGACCACGTCGTCGATCGTGATGCGGCCAAGCAGGATGTTGTTGTCGTCCACCACCGGCGCGGAAATCCAGTCGTGGTCGGAGAACTGGCGGGCCACTTCCTGCGCGCTCTCGCCGACATCGATGGCCGGCTGCTCGTCGTCGATCAGCCGGTTGATCGGCGTGCTGTCCTCGTGGGTGACCAGCGAAGCCAGCGAGACCCGGCCCAGGTACTGGTGGCGGCGGCTGACCACGAACAGGTGATCGGTGTGATCCGGCAGCTCGCCGCGCAGGCGCAGGTAGCGCAGCACCACGTCGACATTGACGTCGGCGCGCACCGTCACCACGTCCGGGTTCATCAGGCGGCCGGCGGTGTCCTCGGGATAGGACAGCACCTGTTCCAGGCGCTCGCGGTTTTCCCGGTCCATCGACTTGAGGACTTCGTCGATGACGGTATCGGGGAGATCCTCGACCAGGTCGGCCAGGTCGTCGATGTCCAGGTCTTCGACCGCGGCGATGATCTCGTCCGGGTCCATGTCCGCCAGCAGGCTCTCGCGGACCTCGTCGCCGACGTGCACCAGCACCTCGCCGTCGTCCTCGGCGTCCACCAGGCCCCAGACCACCTCGCGCTTGCCGGGCGGCAGGGATTCCAGCAGGTTGCCGATCTCGGCGGGGGCGAGGGTATTGACCAACCGGCGCACGGGGCCCAGCCGGCCGCTGTCGAGAGCGTCGGAAAGCAGGCGCAGTTGGCGCGCGGTCTTGTCGTGGCGGACGGCTTCGGCCATGCAGTGCTCCGAAACGGGGCCGATCCGCAGGACGGATGCGACCGTGGCATCAGATGTTCATGGCGCCATTATCGCCTGCCGTTGAGATTATGCACACCCCGCGCGGGCACTTTCCGCGCGAAAGTTTCCAGTCAGACCGCCGTGGATTTCAGCCAGCGCTCGATGCCGGCGCGATCCCGGGCCTTGAGCAGCTTGTCGGTGGACGCCTGCAGCGCGGCCCAGTCGCTGCCGCGGATGACCCGCCGCAGTTCCAGCAGCGTGTTCGGGTGCAGGCTGAATTCGCGCAGGCCCAGTGCCAGCAGCAGCGGCGCCAGGCGCGGATCGCCGGCCATCTCGCCGCATACCGCCACCGGGATCCCATGGGCCTGGCCGATGGTGATGACATGCCGCAACAGCCGGATGACGCCCGGGTGCAGCGGTGAATACAGCTCGCCCAGGGCCTCGTTGTTGCGATCGGCGGCCAGCAGGTACTGCACCAGATCGTTGGTGCCGATGGAGACGAAATCGACCACGTCGACGAAGCCGTGCATGGCGATCGCCGCGGCCGGCACTTCGATCATCGCGCCCAGCTGCACCTGGCCGGCGATCTCCAGTCCCTGCTTGCGCAGTTGGGCCGATACCTGCTTGATCAGGCGGCGGATGGCCAGGATTTCCTCGCGGCTGCTGACCATCGGGATCAGGATCCGCACCGGTCCATAGGCCGAGGCCCGCAGGATGGCGCGCAACTGGGTATCGAACACGCCATCGCGGGCCAGCGACAGGCGCACCCCGCGCAGGCCGAGCGCGGGATTGTCCTCGCTGTCCAGGGCCAGGCCGGTGCGGTCGGCCTTGTCCGCGCCCAGGTCCAGGGTGCGGATGGTCACCGGGCGGCCGCTCATGCCCAGCACCACGTCGCGATAGGCGCGGAACTGCTCGTCTTCGTCCGGCAATTCGTTGCGTTGCAGGAACAGGAATTCGGTGCGATACAGCCCGACCCCCGCGGCGCCCAGCGCATGCGCGCGCGCCACGTCGTCCAGCGATTCGGCATTGGCGTAGAGCGCGATGTCCATGCCGTCGCGGGTGCGGCTGGGCTTGGAACGCAGGCGGCCCAGTTCGCGCTCCTCGCGCGCCACCTCGCGCAGGCGTTCGCGGTAGCGCCGCAGATCCGCCGCGCTCGGGTCCACCACCACGCGCCCGGTGGTGCCGTCGACGATCAGGGCGTCGCCGTCATTGACCCGCTGCAGTGCCTGCACCGCGCCGACCACCAGCGGCATGTGCAGGCTGCGCGCGAGGATGGCGCTGTGCGAGAGCGCGCTGCCGGCGGCGGTGACGATGGCCACGACGCCCTGCGATTGCAATTGGGCCAGCTCGGATGGCGCGATGTTGTCGCAGACCAGGATGTCGCCGGCCACGCCCTCGGCATCGACCGCGCGCTGCTGGAGATGCGCGTGGATGCGGCCGATGACGTGATCCAGATCGTCCATCCGGCTCTTGAGGTAGGCATCGTCCATGTCGTCGAACACCGCCGCCAGGCGATCCCGCTGCAGGCGCAACGCATAGTCGGCGCTGTAGCGGCCGGTGCGGATCAGCTCGTCCAGGCCGTACAGCAGTTCCGGATCGTCCAGCAGCAGGGCATGCAGGTCCAGGAACTCGCCGACTTCCCGGGCGAGGGCGCCGTGCAGGCGATCACGCAGGCGATGCATCTCCTCGCGGGTGGCGTCGACCGCCACGTGCAGGCGCTGCAGTTCGGCCTCCACCGCATGGGCGGGGATGCGTTGTTCGGCGACTTCCAGCGCGTGCGGCAGCCGGACCCGGGCGCGTCCCAGCGCGCTGCCGCGCGAAGCGCCATGGCCCGACAGCAGCGACCGCATCAGGCGTCCTCGTCGAATCGTCGTTCGAACAGGGAGGCAACCGCGTCCATGGCGGAGGCTTCATCCTCGCCATCCACCCGCACGATCACCGGCGTGCCCTGGCCGGCCGCCAGCAGCATCACGCCCATGATGCTCTTGGCGTTGACCTCGCGGCCCTTCGCCGCGAGCGTCACGTTGCAGCGGAAGCCGGCCAGGGCCTGGACCAGCTTGGCGGTCGCGCGGGCGTGCAGGCCCAGGCGATTGGATACGGTGAGTTCGCGTTCAAGCATCGTCGTGGATGACTCCGTTGCGTGCGCCGGCGGCCGCGGTCGCCGGCAGTTCGTCCAGTCCCTGTTCCGAATAGTTCATCACCCGCAACAGCATCGGCAGGCTCAGCGCGGACACCCGGCGGATGGGCGTACCCAGGCGCGCCAGTTTTCCCGCCAGGTTGCTGGGGCTGGCACCGTACAGGTCGGTCAGCACCAGCACGCCGTCGCCCCCGTCAACCCGTCGCAGCGCGGCCGAAGCCTGCGGCAGCAGCACGTCCAGGTCGGCGTCGAACGGGACCTCGAAGGCTTCCGCCTTCAACGGCAGTTGACGCAACAGGGTTGCCGCGACGGCCAGGATGGACGCGCCGATGCCGGGATGGGTGATCAGGAGGATGCCACAAGCCATTCCGGAACGTTAACAGACCGGGATGACATGCCGGAAGCGGTTTTCACGGGACGCGGCGTTGCGCGTGAAGGCGGGGTCAAGGGCGGTGCGCGCCGCGCGCCGCCCCGGACCGGATCGCACAGGCTAGTCGAGTTCGCGGTGGAAGGTGGCCACCTCTTCCCAACCCTGGTTGCGGGCATGCTGGGCCAGGGTCTCGGCCAGGTACACCGAGCGGTGCTTGCCGCCGGTGCAGCCGAACGCGATGGTGACGTAACTGCGGGTCTCGCCGCGCAGGCGCGGCAGCCAGGTATCCAGGAACTGGCTGACCTGGCTGACGTACTCGGCGACCTCGGGCTGCGAGCGCAGGTACTCGCGGACCTTGGGATCGCGCCCGGAATAGGGGCGCAGTTCCGGGTTCCAGTGCGGATTGGGCAATACCCGGGCATCGAACACGAAGTCGGCGTCGGCCGGAACGCCACGCTTGTAGGCGAACGATTCGAACAGCAGCGACAGGGCCGCGCCGCGATTGAGGGCGAACTCGGCGATGATGCGCCGGCGCAACTGGTGCACGTTGAGCTGGCTGGTGTCGATGATGACGTCGGCCGCTTCGCGCAATGGCGCGGTGATTTCGCGCTCGCGGCGGATGGCTTCCTGCAGCGACACGCCGGTCTGGTTGTGGCTGAGCGGATGCCGGCGGCGGGTGTCCGAATAGCGCCGCAGCAGGATTTCGTCGGCGGCGTCGAAGAACAGCAGCGTGCCTTCCAGGCCCAACTGCGCCAGCGCGGCGCGCCATTGCGCGAGCTTGCCCAGTTCGGCGTGGCCGCTGCGGGCATCGATGCCGACCGCGATCTTCTGCGGCAGGGTGTCGCCCTTCATCAGGCTGCGCACGAACGACGGCAACAGTTCGACCGGCAGGTTGTCGACGCAGTAGTAGTCCAGATCCTCGAAGGTCTTCAGCGCCACCGACTTGCCCGAGCCGGACAGGCCGCTGACGATGACCACGGTGGGGGGCGTCGCGCGCACCGCCGGGGGAATTTCGCTTTCCAGCGAACTCATGGCGTGCTCCGCTCCAGCAGGTTGCTGTGGCGGGCGATGAACATCGCCGCGGGATCGATGCCCTTGGTGCGCAGGATGTGCAGGCGGGTGGCGGCCTCGGTCAGCACCGCCAGGTTGCGGCCCGGCATCACCGGCAGGGTGATCAGCGGCACGTCCAGGTCCAGCACGTGCCGGGTGCCGGAGTCGCCGGTCAGGCGCTCGTAGCCATGCGGATTGGGTTCGGTCATCGGCCGGGTCAGGTGCACGATGAGGCGTAGGTACTTGTTCTTCTTGACCGCGGTGTCGCCGAACATCTCGCGCACGTTGAGCACGCCCAGGCCGCGCACTTCCAGCAGATCCTGCAGCAGTTCAGGACAGGTGCCGTCGAGCACGTCCGGGGCGATCTGGGTGAACTCGGGGGCATCGTCGGCGACCAGCCTGTGCCCACGGCTGAGCAACTCCAGCGCCAGTTCGCTCTTGCCGGAACCCGCCTCGCCGGTGATCAGCACGCCGATCGAATAGATCTCCATGAACACGCCGTGCAGCGTCACCCGCGGCGCCAGCGTGCGCGCCAGGTGGTAGGAAAGGTGGTTGAGCAGCTCATGGCCGCGCTTGGGCGAAATCCACAGCGGTGTATCGGTTTCGTTGGCCGCCTCGCGCAGATCCTCCGGACACTGCTGGTTCTTGCTGATGACCAGCGCCAGCGGGCGGAAGTGGACGATCTTCTCGATCGTTTCCCAGCGCTGGCGGGAATCCAGCGAATCCAGCCAGGTCAGTTCCTCGGTACCCAGGATCTGCACCTTGTTGGGATAGACCGCGTTGAGATAGCCGGCCAGCGAGGGCCGACGCGCGATGGTGTCGCCGGCCTCCAGGATCCGGTTTTCGCCCTTCTGCCCAGCCACCCAGCGCAGGGCCAGCTTCTCTTTCTGCTGCTCGAAGAGTTCGCGTGCGGTGATACTGGTATTCATCATGCGGCGAGGACGGACAGGGAGGAGGGAAATTTCACGCGCCGGAACGGCGCGCTGCGTGGCGACACCAGGGGACAAGACAGCAACATCCCGCCCAAGTACGCCAGCGGCGCGGGCAAGGGGAGTGTAATCCGGAGGGAAGGGAACTGCTAATGCAGCGTGAAGGACGCTGTCCTGCCCTTGCCCGGACCGCGATGGTCGCAGGCAAGGGCGGTTGGGGAGGGTAACTGCGTCAGCCCACGGCTTCCACGCGCGTGCCGCGCTGGACGTCGGTCTTCTTTTCCTTGTGCTTGACCAGCAGGCGATCGAGCTTGTCAGCCAGGATGTCGATGGCGGCGTACATGGTCTGCGCGCCGGCGTCGGCGTGGAGGGTACGGCCCGCGAGGGAGACGGTCGCTTCGGCGACGTAATCGGGTTTGCGCGTACAGAGTTGGGTACGAACTTCGAAGGGTTGGTCGAAATGGCGCTCCAGGCGCTTCAGCTTGGTTTCCACGTATTCGCGCAGGGCGGGAGTGACTTCGATTTCATGCCCGTAGGTCTCGATACGCATCGCTTGCCTCCTTCTGTCGGTGATGCAGTGCTGTCGGCACCGCTGAGAACTCGTTGTCGTACCTCTATGACAACGGAATCGGCTTCGGGTTCCAGACATCTCCGGCAACGCGGCCCATCGCCGCACTGACAAGATGGGCCCGATCCCGACGGCGATCAAGCGTCGCGGAAGGAAAGTCGCGTTTCAGTCCAGGCGCACGCGTTCGTGCGATGACAGGATGTGCAGGGCTTCACGGTATTTGGCGACGGTACGCCGGGCCACGGGCACGCCGGCGGCCTTCAGCAGATCCGCCAGCTTGGCGTCGGACAGCGGTTTGCGCGGGTTCTCCTGTTCGACCAGCCGCCGGATCATGGCCTGGATGGCGGTGCTGGAGGCCTCGCCGCCGCCTTCGGTGTCGATGCCGGAGGCGAAAAAAGCCCGCAACGGCAGGGTTCCACGAGGCGTACGCACGTACTTGCGGGCAATCGCGCGTGAAACCGTGGATTCGTGCAGGCCGACTTCGCCGGCCACCTCGCGCAGGGTCAGCGGCCGCAGCGCCTGTTCGCCAAACTCCAGGAACCCGGCCTGTTCGCGGATCAGGCAGCGGGTGACCTTGAGCAGGGTCTCGCCGCGCGCTTCCAGGCTCTTGAGCAGCCAGCGCGCTTCCTGCAACTGGCCCTTCAGATAGCCGGCGTCGCTTTCGCCGCACTGCCGGATCATCTGTTCATAACCGCGATGGATGCCGATGCGGGGCAGGGTGTTGCCGGCCAGGGCGGCGCGCCAGACTCCGCGCTGCCGCCAGACCACGCAGTCCGGCACCACGTAGGTGTCGCTGCCCAGTTCGCCGATCTGCGCGCCGGGCTTGGGATCCAGGGTGCGCAGCAGCGCGACCGCGGTTTCGACCTCGGCGATGGGTTGCTTGAGTTCGGTGGCGATGCCGGCGATGCCGCTGCGCGGCAGACGGTCCAGCGGGCCGTCGGCGATGCGCATCGCCAGCGCCTTGCCCGGCGTGTCCTCGCTGAGCACGGCCAGTTGCAGGCGCAGGCATTCGCCCAGCGAGCGAGCGCCGACGCCGACCGGATCGAAGCGCTGCAACTGGTGCAGGACGACGCTGATCTCGTCCTCGCTGGCTTCCATGTCCGGCTTCAGGGTCTCGGTGATGCCCGCCAGCGTTTCTCGCAGGTAGCCGTCTTCCTCCAGCGCGTCGATCAACGCGCTGCCGATGCGGCGGTCACGCGGGGACAGGTGCGACAGGTGCAACTGCCAGAGCAGGTGATCGCGCAGGGTGTCGGCCTCGGCGATCCGTTCGGCGGCGCTGCCGGGATCGTCATCGTCGAAGGAGCCGCCGCCGGAACTGGCCCAAGGACCCTCGTCGGGCGCCCAGTCGTCGCCGGAGGAGCCTTCGTCGTCATGACGGTTTTCCTGCGCGTCGCCAGCGGCCTCCGTGGGCGGACCTTCTTCGCCGGAGGTGGCAGGAGCATCCTCGGTCCAGTCCAGCAGGGGATTGGATTCCACCGCCTGGGTGATTTCGACTTCCAGTTCGGCGGTCGACATCTGCAGCAAACGGATGGCCTGACGCAGCTGCGGCGTCATGACCAGTTGCTGTCCCAGCGATGTCTGGAGGCGTGGTTTCATCCGATGTCCGAAGGCGACGACATGGCCTGCGGTCCGGATGGTGCGGCATCGCCCTCAGAGACGGAAGGTTTCCCCCAGGTACACGCGCCGCACGTCCGGATTGGCCAGCAGCGCGTCCGGTGCCCCCTGCGCCAGCACGCTGCCCTCGTTGAGGATATACGCCCGGTCGCAGATTCCCAAGGTCTCGCGCACGTTGTGGTCGGTGATGAGCACGCCGATGCCGCGGTTCTTGAGGTGCTTGACGATGCGCTGGATTTCGCCGACCGAGATGGGATCGACGCCGGCGAAGGGTTCGTCCAGCAGCATCAGGCGGGGCTGGGCCGCCAGGGCCCGGGCGATTTCGCAGCGCCGCCGCTCGCCGCCGGACAGGCTGGCGCCCAGCTGGTCGGCGACGTGGCTGATCTGCAGTTCGTCCAGCAGCGAGGCCAGTTCCCTCTCGATGCCGGCCCCGTCCAGGTCCTCGCGCAGTTCAAGGACCAGGCGGATGTTGTCGGCCACGCTCAGCTTGCGGAACACCGAGGGTTCCTGCGGCAGGTAGCCCACGCCCAGTTTGGCGCGCTGGTACATCGGCTCGGCGGTGATGTCCTGGCCGTCCAGTTCGATCCGGCCGGCGTCGGCAGCCACCAGGCCGACGATCATGTAGAAGCAGGTGGTCTTGCCGGCGCCGTTCGGTCCCAGCAGGCCGACCACTTCGCCGGCCTCCAGGCTCAGGCCGAAATCGCTGACGACCTTGCGCTGGCGGTAGGTCTTGCGCAGGCCCTGTGCCGTCAACATCACTTGGTGCCCTGCGGCTGCGCCGACTTCGGCTTGATCACGGTGCGCACGCGGGTGCCGTCGCCGCCGCTTTCCATGTTGCCGGTCTTGGTGTTGTAGACCATCTTCTGGCCGCTGTTGGAGCCACGCGGCGACTTCACCGTGTAGTTGCCGATGAAGGTGATGGTTTCGGTCGACATGTCGTATTCGACGCGATCGGCGGTGGCGTCCATCCAGGAGCCATCGTCCATCTGTTGCTTCAGCTTGACCTGCTTGCCGGTGAACACGGCGCGCGAGATCTCGCCGTTGTTCATGAAGATCTCGCCGGCGCTGGAGCGGATGTCCAGCGAGCCCTGGGTAACGGTCACGCCCTTGCTCAGGACGATCTTGCTGTTGCCTTCGTAGGAGCCGTTCTGGTGGCCCGCGTCGATGATCATGTCCTGGTTGCGATCGGACGACTTGGCCCAGACCGCGGCGCAGGCCAGCAGGAGCGGAAGCAGCAGGGCGCTAGCGCGCAGACTTGGGTGCATAGACACTTTTGACCTGGGATTTGAATTCGTAGGTTTTGTTCTTGAGGTGGGTCTCGAAACCGACGCCACTGAGTATAGAACCGGGCCGGGTGATGGTAACCGCCAGATCGGTGGTCGCCAGGTTCTTGTCCGGGAAGATGTCCAGCCGCTCGGTACGGAAAACCGTCGGCGGCGGCGCATCGGTCGGGCTGGTGCCCTGGACGTCGGCGAGCAGCCGCAGTTCGGAGTGATCCGGGCTCATCCAGCCGGTCTTGGAGCGCATCTGCCAGTACTTGCCGGCACTGTCGGGCAGCAGGAACAGCGGGGTGGTGATCGACAGGCTTTCATCGGCGGGATTGCGGTGCATTTCCGGCGCGCGCAGGGTGACCGCTTCCTTGCCCTGCTTGTCCAGCGCGACGACCTCGAAGTCATGCATCACGTAGTCGGACCGATCCGGGCCGGCCTGCGCCGCCTCGGGGCGGGCGCGCTGCTTCCAGGCCGACCAGCCGCTGAAGATGGCGGCCACCAGCAGGACCAGGCCGATGGTCAGGCGCCAGTTCATGCGGTGCCCTCCCACAATGCGGCGGCATGGCCCTGCGCGCCCAGCAGCAGATCGCAGGCCTCGCGGGCGGCGCCGCGGCCGGCCCGGGCGCGGGTACGCCAATGGGCGTGGCGGGCGGTCCAGGCATGGGCGTCGGCCGGCGCGATGGCCAGGCCGACCGCGCGCAATGGCGGCAGGTCGGGCAGGTCGTCTCCCATGAACGCCACCTGCGTCCGGTCCAGGCCGAGTTCGGCGCAGAGCGCGTCCACCTGCGCCAGCTTGTCCTTCACGCCGGCATGGATGCGCACGCCCAGCTCGCGGGCGCGGCGTTCGGCGGCCGGGCTGTGGCGGGCGGTGATCAGGGCGACTTCGATCCCGGCGCGGCGCAGCAGGACCAGGCCCTGCCCGTCATGGATGTGGAACGCCTTGGATTCGCGGCCCTCGTCGTCGTAGATCAGGCGACCGTCGGTGAGCGTGCCGTCGACGTCGAAGCATGCCAACCGGATCTCCCGGGCGCGGGCGATCAGGGCATCGTCGATGTCGGCGAGATGGGACAGGGGCATGGCGTAGGCTGGGCTGGTGAATCGAGAGGAAGGCACCGGAGGCAGCAGGGGCGGATTCCCCGCCGCCCGTTCCGGTCCAGCGGCTTCTTAGACCACGCGCGCGCGCAACAGGTCATGAATGTTGAGGGCGCCGACCGGCCGCTGTTCAGCGTCGACGACGATCAAGCCACTGATTTTATGGGTTTCCATCATGCGGGCGGCCTCCACCGCGAGCTGGTCGGCGCCGATGGTCTTGGGCTGGCGGGTCATCAGGTCGGCGATGCGGGCGTGGCGGATGTCCAAGGCGGGATTGTCCAGGGTCCGGCGCAGGTCGCCATCGGTGAACAATCCCACCAGGCGCTGCCCGGCGTCCACCACCGCGGTCATGCCCAGGCGCCGGCGGCTCATCTCCATCAGCGCCTCGCTGAGGGTCGCGTCCTCGGTCACCCGCGGCACGTCGTCGCCGGCATGCATGACGTCGGTGATGTGCAGCAGCAGGCGCCGGCCGAGGCTGCCGGCGGGGTGGGAGCGGGCGAAATCGTCGGCGGTGAAGCCGCGGGCCTCGAGCAGGGCCACCGCCAGCGCGTCGCCCATGGCCAGGGTCGCGGTGGTACTGCTGGTCGGCGCCAGATCCAGCGGACAGGCTTCGGCCGGGACGCTGACATCCAGGTGGATACTGCTTTCGCGGGCCAGCGTGGACGCGGGCTTGCCGGTCATGGCGATGACGGTATTGCCCTGGCGCTTGAGCACCGGCAGCAGCATCAACAGTTCGTCCGACTCGCCGGAGTACGACACGGCCAGCACCACGTCGGCGTCGGTGATCATGCCCAGGTCGCCGTGCCCGGCCTCGCCGGGATGCACGTAGAACGCGGGGGTGCCGGTGGAGGCGAGGGTGGCGGCGATCTTGCGGGCGATGTGCCCGGACTTGCCCATGCCGGTCGCGACCACCCGGCCATGTCCGGCCAGGATGGCCCGGCAGGCAGCCGAGAAACTGCCGTCGATGCGGCTGGCCAGCGCGGTCAGCGCCTGCGCCTCGATGTCGATCACGCGTCGCCCGCTGGCGGCCAGTTCGGCGTCCTGCACGGCCGGGTTGTGGGGAAGCGTCTGGGGCATGCGGAAGCCGGACCGGGGGTAGAATAGGCGGCCATTTTATTAGGAAATGCCCGTTGGACGCCGAAACCATACGTAAACTCATCGAAGCCGGCCTGCCGGGCGCGCAGGCCCAGGTCGAGGGCGCGGACGGCGTGCACTTCGAGGCGACGGTGGTGGCCGAAGCGTTCCGCGGCAAATTGCCGCTGGCCCGCCACCGGATGGTCTATGCGACCCTGGGCGAGCTGATGGGCGGCGCCATCCACGCGCTGGCCCTGAAGACGGTTACCCCGGACGGCAAGTAAGCCGGATGACGGCGCAACCGTCCCCCGCGGCCTCCGGCAGTTGCCTGTGCGGCGGCATCCGCTACCGGATTGCCGGCGAACTGGGGGCGATGGTGGCCTGCCACTGCTCGCGCTGCCGCAAGGCCAACGGTTCGGCGTTCCAGGCGGTGGTGCCGATCGCCACGACCGACTTCGAACTGCTGGAGGGCGCGGAATGGCTGGCGGGCTACGAATCGTCCCCTGGCGTCCACCGGATGTTCTGCCGCCGCTGCGCGTCGCCGTTGTACAGTCGCCGCGACGCCACGCCGGAAACGCTGCGGCTGCGCGTAGGCACGCTGGATACCCCCTTGCCGGCCGGCCCGGCGATGCACATCTTTGTTGGCTCCAAGGCGGACTGGTACGAAATCCACGACCGCGCCGAGCAGTACCCGACCCGTCCCGGCGAGTGAGCCGGACAAACCCCTCCTTTTTCCATTCGAGTGATCCATGCAGAAAATCGTAGTGACCGGCGGTATCCCGCTGCAGGGCGAAGTCACCATCTCCGGCGCCAAGAACGCGGTGCTGCCGATCCTGTGCGCCACCCTGCTTGCCGACGCGCCGGTGGAGATCACCAACGTGCCGCATCTGCACGATGTGGTCACCACCATCAAGCTGCTGGGCGAACTGGGCGCCGGCATCAGCATCGATGAGGGCACGCTCTCGCGCGGCAGCGGCATCATCGTCGACCCACGCAGCGTCAACCAGCACGTGGCGCCGTACGAACTGGTCAAGACCATGCGCGCCTCGATCCTGGTATTGGGCCCATTGCTGGCCAAGTACGGCGCGGCGGAAGTGTCGCTGCCCGGCGGCTGCGCGATCGGATCGCGCCCGGTCGACCAGCACATCAAGGGGTTGCAGGCGCTGGGCGCGGACATCGTGGTCGAGAACGGCTACGTGAAGGCCAAGGCCAAGCGCCTGAAGGGCGGTCGCTACGTGTTCGACATGGTCACCGTGACCGGCACAGAGAACGTGCTGATGGCGGCCACGCTGGCCGAAGGCACCACGGTGCTGGAGAACGCGGCGATGGAGCCGGAGATCACCGATCTGGCGAACTGCCTGATCGCGCTGGGCGCGGACATCGAGGGCGCGGGGACGCCGCGCATCGTGGTGCGCGGCGTCGAACGCCTCAATGGCGGTCGCCACGCGGTGCTGCCGGATCGCATTGAGACCGGCACCTTCCTGGTGGCGGCGGCGATGACCGGCGGCCGGATCATCGCCCGGCGCGCGCGCGGCGACACCCTCGATGCGGTGCTGGACAAGCTGAGCGAGGCGGGCGCCTCGATCGAAACGACCGCCGACACCATCAGCCTGGACATGCAGGGCAGGCGGCCGCGCGCGGTCAGCCTGACCACCGCGCCGTACCCGGCGTTCCCGACCGACATGCAGGCACAGCTGATGGCGCTGAACTGCGTGGCCGAGGGCGTGGGCGTGATCAACGAGACCATCTTCGAGAACCGCTTCATGCACGTGAACGAATTGCTGCGCCTGGGCGCGGACATCCGCGTGGAAGGCCATACCGCGATCGTCCGCGGGGTGGAGAAGCTCAGCGGCGCGCCGGTGATGGCGACCGACCTGCGCGCGTCGGCCTCGCTGATCCTCGCCGGCCTGGTGGCCGAGGGCGATACCGTGATCGACCGCATCTACCACCTGGATCGCGGCTACGAGAACATCGAAGAAAAGCTGGGCGCGCTGGGCGCCAAGATCCGCCGGATTTCCTGAGTAGGCCACGATGTCGACGACCAAGCGCGCACGCTTCTCGCCCCGCCGCAAGGCGCTGCTGGCCTTCTTCGTCCTGCTGCTGGCGGGGCTGGCCTACCTGCATTTCACCGGCGCCGCCGGCACCAGCGGCATCACCAACAAGGACATGGACTGGAACGGCGACGGCAACGTCACCGAGCAGGAAATCATGCAGGCCTTCTACGCGGTGGTGGTGGAGAAGCAGACCGAGGGCCGGCGCGAATGCCGCTCCTACAGCTGGCGAAGCGACGGCGCCTCGATCCGGGTGGATTGCCGGACCACGGTTGCGCCGGACGCAACACCGGCGAAGTAACAGGCAAACAAAAAGCCCGGCGAATGCCGGGCTTTTTTGTTCCGGTGCGCTGGCTCAGCGCCAGGACTTGATGGTCAGGTCGATCGAATCCTGGCCGTTCTCGCGCTGCAGGATGCGCGCCGGCACCGGCATGTCCGGCACCACCCAGACGATCATTTGCTTGTTGCCGTCGGTGCGGACCACCTTGGTGGCCTGCTGGGGCTTGCCGGCCACCGTGATCTGTTCCTTGCCGGCGACCTGGTAGGTCATCGGCTTGGCCCGGCCGTTCTCGACCATGCGATAGCGCAGCGGCTTGCCGGCCGCGACGTCGCGCACGATCGCCAGGTTCACCAGCAGCGCGTCCATGTCGCCGGGCTGAAGCTTCAGCGGGCCGGCGCGATCGGGCTTGATGTCGCCGGTCCAGGTGGCCTGCGACTTGCTCCAGTCGTAAACCGTGTCCACCGACTTCTTCTTGACCAGGATGCGCGAGCTGTCGCTGCTGGACAGCGGGCGCAGGCGGCCGTTCTGCTCGTCGAACACGGTCTTCTGGCTCAGATCGACCAGCTGGTTGCGGATGCTCAGGCTGTACTGCCAGCGGTTGTTGCCCTGCGCGGCGACACTCATCTGGCCTTCGCCGAGCATGCCCAGCGCGCTGGCCTGGTACTGCGCGGTGAAGGCATCGATGGCCCAGGCCGGCGCGGCGGCCAGCGCAAGCAACGCGGCCAGCGCGGGGGCGCGGAAGCGGAACAGCGGAGCGGTCTTGTTGTTCATGGCTTACGGTACTCCTTGGTACTCGATCAGGCGCAGATCCAGTTTGTCCTCGCCATCCTCGCGCTGGAGGATGCGGATGGGCGTCGGGACACCCTGTGCGACCCAGAAAATGGTTTCATCATTGCCGCCATTGGTGCGATCCACGCGCATGGCGTCGTAGCTGAGATCATCCACCGCGACGATTTCCGTCTGCGGGGCGACCGCATACTGGTAGTCGCGGGTCTTGCCGAAATCGACCACCCGGTAGTGCAATTGGCGGCCGGGTTCGGCATCGCGGATGACCGCCAGGTTGACCAGCAACGCGCTCATGTCGCCGGGCTGCAGCGGAACGGGCGCGCGGCGGTTCTTCTTCAGGTCACCCTGCCAGCGGGCCGACAGGGCGTTCCAATCGTAGACACCAACCACTTTCTTGCCGGTGAAAAGGGCACTCTGGGTCGTGGCCTGGCTGAGCGGCCGGAACCCCTCGCCGACCGTGTCGAACAGGGTGCTCTGCTGGATGTCCAGGCCCGACAGGCGGGCCAGTCCGCGGGTTCCGCGCACGCCCAGATCGACCTGCCAGCGCTCGCTTCCCGGCACCGGCGCCACCTTCATGGTCGCGCTGCCGGCCAGCTTGCCGGCGCGATAGGCATCGTAGGTGGCCACGAACGGTTCCAGCGCCCAGGCGGGAGCACCGAGCAACAACAGGGTGGCCAGCAGCAGTGCGCGGGTCGGGAGCGGCGTCATGTCGCGGTGGGGTGGGTGAGTTGACCGGCAGAATCTAGGGACAGGGGTTTTAATAAGGGCTGACCATCCAGCCAGGCCTCGTCTCCCTGTTCAGTGAGACGGCCTTGGACCACCCACGCCGTGACCGCCGCCAGCAGGGCGTGCTCGCGGGGCAGCAGGCGAACGGCCAGATCGTCGGGCTGATCGCCTGGCAGCACGGGGATGACGGCCTGGGCGATCACCGCGCCGGCGTCCAGTTCCGGCACTACCCAGTGCACGCTGGCGCCGTGTTCGCGGTCGCCCGCTTCCAGCGCCCGCGCGTGCGTGTGCAGGCCCCGGTATTTCGGCAGCAGGGAAGGATGGATGTTGAGCAGGCGGCCGCGGAAGCGCGCGGTGAACGTTTCGCCGAGGATGCGCATGTAGCCGGCGCAGATCACCCAGTCGGGACGAACCGCTTCCACCGCGTCGGCTAGCGCCGCGTCGAAGCTGGCGCGATCCGGGAACCGGCGCGCGTCCCCGCTCCAGCGCAGCGGTTCCGGCACCCGGGCCAGCGCGGGGGCCTTGGGCTTGTCGGAAAACACGCCCACGACCTCCGCCTCCAGTTGTCCGGCGGCGATGGCGTCGAGCAGGGCCTGCAGGTTGCTGCCGCGGCCGGAGACCAGGATGGCGATGCGGTTCTTCTTCATGCGTGGACGGATTCCCGGCGCTCGCGCCGCATCAATGGCCACATCGCCAATGCGCCAAGGGTCGCCAGCAGCATGTCGGCGTGGGCATCCCAGATGTCACCCTGCTGGCCGTTGTAGGACTCGGCCGCTTCCGGCGAAAGCGCCAGCGCGATGCCCCATTCCAGCCATTCATACAGCAGGCTGGTGCACATGATCAGCATCACCGCGATGGCGAAGCCCTGGCCCGCGGCCAGTGGCCAGCGCTGGCGCAGCCAGTGCCAGGCCGCGGGAGTGAAGCAGACGCCGTAAAGCAGGTGGATGAGGCGATCGAAGTGATTGCGCCGCCAGCCGAACAGTTCTCCCGGCGTGTGTCCGGTCAGCGCACGCGCCCACTGGTCATAGGGCACGTTGGAGTACAGCCAGCGCGCACCAATGCAATGCAGGGCGATGAAGAAGCAGATCAACGCGAAATGCGACGTGCGCATCGGCCAGCGCCGATCGTGCGCGTACAGCCAGATCAGGCCCACCACGGTCAGGCTGCTGTGCAGCGCCTGTTCGAGTGGCCAGCGTGGCGCGATCCAGCTGAGGGCGAAGATCGCCAACGTCGATGCGAAGGCGATCCGTTTGCCGGCCTGCATCGGAATCAGCCGATCGACACGCGCTCGGCGCCGTCGGCCCGGGTCACCTCGCCGATGCGCCAGTTGGGCAATTGCAGGCGGGCCAGGTCGGCTTCCACCGCGGCGGCCTCGGACGGCGAGACCACCAGCACGAAGCCGATGCCGCAGTTGAAGGTGCGCCACATTTCGTTGTTCTCGACCGCGCCCTCGCGCTGCAGCCAGTCGAATACCGCCGGCAGGGCCCAGGCGCTGGCTTCGATGCGCAGGCCAAGGCCGTCCGGGATTACCCGGATGATGTTCTCGGTCAGGCCGCCGCCGGTGATGTGCGCCATCGCGTGCAGATCGTGGACCCTCAGCAGTTCCAGGATCGGCTTGACGTACAGGCGGGTGGGCGCCATCAGCGCGTCGACCAGCTTCACCCCGCCCAGATCCAGATCGCCCGGACGGCCGGCGCGGTCGTAGATGCGCCGGATCAGCGAATAGCCGTTGGAGTGCGGGCCGCTGGAGGCGATGCCGATCAGTAGATCGCCGGCACGTACCTTGGCACCGTCGAGCAGCTTCGATTTCTCGACCGCACCGACAGTGAAGCCGGCCAGGTCGTACTCGCCCGGCGGATACATGTCGGGCATCTCCGCGGTCTCGCCGCCGATCAGCGCGCAGCCGGACAGTTCGCAGCCCTTGGCGATGCCGCCGACCACGGCCACGGTGGTTTCAACGTCGAGCTTGCCGGTGGCGAAGTAGTCGAGGAAGAACAGCGGTTCGGCACCCTGGACCAGCACGTCGTTGACGCACATGCCGACCAGGTCGATGCCGATGGTGTCATGGCGGTTCAACTGCTGCGCGAGCTTGAGCTTGGTGCCCACGCCGTCGGTACCGGACACCAGCACCGGCTCCCTGTACTTGCCGGACAGATCGAACAGCGCGCCGAAACCGCCCAGGCCTCCCATCACCTCGGGACGGAAGCTGCGACGGACCAGCGGCTTGATGCGTTCGACCACCTCGTTGCCGGCGTCGATGTCGACCCCTGCGTCGCGGTAGGTCATCGGAGTGGAGGCGGGAGGCGTCGGCTGGGTCACGGTGGTTCGTCGCAAGGGCAAGGCGCGTGATTTTAAAGGAATCCGCGCCCGGTTCGGACGTTCCCTGAACGGCCGGCGTTGGCGCTGGGGACCCATTCGGGCAACAATTCCCCCGATTTGCGGAGCACAGGGACGCTCGATGCGCTGGATGAGAGCTTTCGTATTCGCCGTGGCCACGCTGGTGGCCGCCTCGTGGACGGCCTTCCCGGCCCAGGCCCAGAGCGGCCTGCGGACCGAGGGGGACGTCGCCGCCGCACGCGGCGCCTATGAGGCCGAGGTGCCGGTGAACGGGCAGGGCGAGCCGGAACGCAACGGCGCGTTCGCGCGCGCGCTGGGCGTGGTCCTGGCCAGGATGTCCGGCGACCGCGGGGTGACCGGACGGCCCGGCGTGGGCCAGGAATTGCGCAACGCCCGCAACCTCGTCGACAGCTATGACTACCGCCAGGACCAGGGCAGTTCGCCCAGTGGTGCGCCGACGTTCCGCACCACCCTGATCGTCCGCTTCGATTCCGACGCCGTCGACGGCCTGGCCGCGGTCCTGGGCCTGCCGGTCTGGCCGCAGCCGCGGCCCAAGCCGGTGGTCTGGCTGGCCATCAACGACGGCAGCGGTCCGCGCCTGGTCGGCCTGTCGCAGGCCAACGCGGTGCGCCCGCTGCTCAACCGCGCCCAGGACCGGGGCTACAGTCTCGGCCTGCCGGCCGGCAATGCCGCCGAGCAGGCACTGGTGGGCGCGATCTGGCGCCAGGACGCCGCCGCCGTGGCGCGCGCCTCGGCCCGCTACAGTCCGCCGATGCAACTGATCGGCAAGCTCTACCGCAACAAGGGCGGCTGGACCGCCGACTGGGTGTTCGTCGACGGCGGCAAGGTCCTGTCCACCTGGTCGACCAGCGACGCCGACGCGCGCCGGGCGATGGCCGGTGGCGCGGACGGCACCGCCGATGCGCTGGTCAAGCGCTATGCCAAGCGCGGCGCGGCCGGTCCGGCCGGTACCTACCGGGTGGTGTTCGCCGGCATCAACAGCACGGACGACTACGTGCGCCTGATGAGCCAGTTGCAGAAGATGGCGGTGGTGCGCCGGATCACCCCGGTACGTGCCAGCGGCGACACCCTGGAACTGGACCTGGAGCTGATCTCCGGCCTGTCCGGCTTCCGCCGCATGCTGGGCGAGGACAGCCCGCTGATCGGCGGCGAGGGCGAGCCGCCGCTGTTCCGCCTGAAGTAATTTCCACCGCACCTACAGGACGTTCATCCGCATGGATCTTTCCTCCACCCCGGTCGGCACCCTGGCGAGGCGTTGGCAGTGGCTGCTGATCGCCGCCATCGTCGGTTGGCTGATCTACCTGCTGGCCCCGGTGCTGACGCCGTTCGTATGCGCCGCGCTGCTGGGCTGGCTGGGCGATCCCTGGGTGGACCGGCTGGAACGCACCGGCCGCTCGCGCACGACCTCCGTGGTGCTGGTGTTCACCCTGATGCTGCTGTTGCTGGTGCTGGCGCTGCTGATCCTGGTGCCGATGCTGGAACGCCAGATAGTCACGCTGGTGGAATCGCTGCCCGAATACCGCGACTGGTTCGTGCAGCGGGCGCTGCCGTGGGTCGAGCAGCATACCGGCCTGGAACTGGTGGCCTGGCTGGACCCGGAGCGGATCATGGAATGGCTGCGCGGCCACTGGCAGCAGGCCGGCGGCGTGGCGGCGACGTTCTTCGGCTACCTGTCGCGTTCGGGCTTCGCGATGATGGCGTGGGTCGCCAACATCGTGTTGCTGCCGATCCTGACGTTCTACTTCCTGCGCGACTGGGACAAGCTGGTGGAGCGCGTGGCCGCGCTGGTGCCGCGTGATCATGTCGCCACGGTCGATCGCCTGGCGCTTGAATCCAACGACGTGCTGGGCGCGTTCCTGCGCGGGCAGTTCCTGGTGATGCTGGCGCTCGGCGCGATCTACGCGATCGGCCTGTCGGTGGTCGGCCTCAAGCTGGGCCTGCTGATTGGCATCATCGCCGGCCTGATCAGTTTCGTCCCTTACCTGGGAACGGCCAGCGGCATCGTCCTGGGCGTGATCGCAGCGCTGGTCCAGACCGGCGGCGATTGGAGCCTGGTGGCGCTGGTGCTGGTGGTGTTCGTGATCGGGCAGATGCTGGAAGGCTACGTGCTCACGCCGCGCATCGTCGGCGATCGGATCGGCCTGCATCCGGTGGCGGTGATCTTCGCGATCATGGCGGGCGGCCAGTTGTTCGGCTTCCTCGGCATGCTGCTGGCGCTGCCGGTGGCGGCGGTCGCCAACGTGCTGCTGCGCTATGCACACGAGCGCTATACGCAAAGCAAGTTGTACGCGGGCGAGCATCCGACCATCCTGCTCGATTCCTACGTCGACAAGAGCACCCTGGACAGGGGCGCACCGGACGAGAGCGCGCAGGACAAGGACGCCGGCAACCGGCCGAACCCGGAAGGCAAGTGAAGTGAGCCGAGCCACGTCTTCCGGCGGGCTGACGCCGCAGCTGCCGCTGGCGCTGCGCTATCCGCCGGACCAGCGTTTCGAGAGTTTCATCGGCGCGCCGGAAGGCGCGCTGGCCCAGTTGCGCGCGCTGGCGGAGGGCACGTCGTCCGATTGGTTGTACCTGGTCGGCGCGCCGCGCACCGGCAAGACCCATCTCTCGCTGGCCCTGTGCGCGCACGCCGAGCAGGCCGGCGCGCGCGCGGCATTCCTGCCGATGGCGGCGGCAGCCGGGCGGTTGCGCGACGCGCTGGACGCGCTGGAAGGCCACGACGTGGTGGCGCTCGATGGCCTGGACCTGATTGCGGGCGATCGCGACGACGAGGTGGCGCTGTTCGATTTCCACAACCGCGCGCGACCCGCCGGCATCCGCGTGCTCTATACCGCGCGTGACGTGCCCGCCGAGATCGGACTCGTGTTGCCCGATTTGCGCTCCCGACTGGCGCAATGCGCGCGGGTGATGCTGGTGCCGCTGGACGACGCCGGGCGTCGCGACGTATTGCGCGAACGCGCGCAGCGCCGCGGGCTGGTGCTGGAGGATGCCGCGATCGACTGGTTGCTGACCCGCACCGACCGGGACCTGGGCCGGTTGGTGGCGGTGTTCGAGCAACTGGATCGCGCCTCGCTGGCAGCGCAGCGGCGCATCACCGTGCCGTTCCTGCGCAGCGTGCTGGAGCCGCGCTGACCGTCGCCGCCGCAATGGGACAGGCGCGCCGCGTTCCGGCACGACCTCGCGATCCGGCATGGCGAAAAAACCGCCAACCCGCTTGACACGCCCGGCCCGCGGGGCCGCGCGCCACTTATCCACATCTTTACCGGATTTTCATCCACATGGACTGTGGACAACCGTGATGCGGTGGAAATCGTCGCTCAGGCACCGAGTGCCGCGTCTAGCTCCGCCAGCCGTTCCGGCGTGCCGACGTCGGTCCAGCGTCCGCCCCAGTATTCACCGGTGATGGCGCCCGTCGGCATGTGCGCGCGCAGCAGCGGCGCGAGCATGAAACGCGGCGGATCCCCGGCGGTGTCACCAATGACGGCGCGCCAGCCGTCCAGCAGGGCCGGGCGATAGATGCCCAGGCCGGCATAGGTCAGGCGGCGCGCGCCTTCGGCGCGGACGCTGCCATCGTCCTCCAGCGCGAAGTCGCCATGGGTCTTGTGTGCGGGCGGGTCCACCAGGACCAGATGCGCCAGCCCGGCTGGCTCGGCGGGCAGACGAGTGAAGTCGTAGTCGGTCCAGACATCGCCGTTGACCAGCAGGAAAGGCGCGTCACCGAGCAGCGGTCGCGCGTGCAGCATGCCGCCGCCGGTTTCCAGCGGCGTGGGACCCTCGTGGGACCAGTGCAGGCGCAGGCCCCACCGTTCGCCGTCGCCCAGCAACTGCGGGAACTGATCGGCCAGCCAACTGATGTTGATCACCACGTCGCGGATGCCCATCGCCGCGAGCTTCTCCAGGTGCCAGACGATCAACTGCTTGCCGCCCGCGCTCAGCAATGGCTTGGGCGTGTGATCGGTCAGCGGACGCATGCGCTCGCCCAGTCCGGCGGCGAAGATCAGGGCCTTCATGCCGGCGCCTTCGCGCGCATGGCGGGCTTGATGCGTTCGTCCAGCAGGGTGCGCAGATCCGCCAGCAAGGGATGGCGCGGCAGCACCTCGTCGAGGAAGGCGATGAAGCGGGGCGCATCCGGCAGGTAGCGGGTCTTGCCGTCGCGATAGTGCAGGCGGGCGAAGATGCCAAGGATCTTCAGGTGCCGCTGGATGCCCATCCAGTCGGCATCGCGCAGGAATACCGGCCACGGGTCCGGCACCGGTATGCCGGCCTGCAGCGCCCGCGCATGGTATTGCGCCAGCCAACCGTCAACCCGCGCCAGCGGCCAGCTGAGGAACGCGTCCTTGAACAGGCTGACCGGATCGTAGGCCACCGGTCCCCACACGCAGTCCTGGAAATCCAGCACGGTCGGCAGCGGGCGCGTCGGCATCAGGTTGCGCGGCATGAAGTCGCGATGGGTCAGCACCCGCGCCTGCGCCAGCGCGTTGTCCATCAATCGCCGCTGCACCAGCTGCAGCCGTTCGCTTTCGCCGCAATCCAGGGCGATGCCCAGGTGGCGGCCGAGGAACCATTCCTCGAACAGGCCCGCATCCCGCTGCAGCAGCGCCTCGCCGAATTCACCGGTGCCTTCCGGCGGGGTGATGCCCTGCAGCTTGATCAACTCGCCGATCGCCAGATCGAACCAGCCGTCCGCGCTGTCGGCATCGATGCTCTGGGCCAGGGTGGGGCCACCCAGATCTTCCAGCAGCAGGAAGCCGGCCTCGACATCGCGCGCGATGACCTGCGGTACCCGCACGCCGCCGCCCTCCAGCAGGTCGCGCGCCTTCAGCCAGGGACGCACGTCTTCCAGCCCTGGCGGTGAATCCATCACGATCCGGCTGGGCCGCGTGCCCTGCGTGCGCCAGTAACTGCGGAAACCGGCATCGACCGAGGCCCGCTCCAGCGCCAGCGCGGGCGCGTCCGCCGCGGTCCTCGCCCAGGCAAGGCGTTGCGTGGCGCGGGCATCTTCTTGGAGCTCGGTGGTCATGCGGTGTCCGGACAGGGGCGGTTGCGGGCTAAAGGGTAAACTGCCGTCCTCATTTCGTGCGAGAGACCCATGGCCGCACTCCAACCCGTCCTGCTTTCCGGCGGTTCCGGCACACGCCTGTGGCCGCTGTCGCGCGAGGCCTACCCCAAGCAGTTCCTCCCGCTGGCCAGTGACCACACCATGGTCCAGGACACCTGGCTGCGGATCGCGCCGCTGGCCGGCGCCCGGCCGATCGTGGTGGCCAACGAGGAACACCGCTTCCTGGTCGCCGAACAGTTGCGCCAGATCGGCGCACCGGCACCGCACATCCTGCTGGAGCCGGTGGGCCGCAACACCGCACCGGCGATCGCTGCCGCCGCCCTGCAGGCGATGAGCACGGGCGACGATCCGATCCTGCTGGTGTTGCCGTCGGATCATGTCGTCCATGATGCCGAGGGGTTCCGCCAGGCGGTGCGGGCGGCGCTGCCGGCGGCGGAAGCGGGTGCGCTGGTGACGTTCGGCATCGTGCCCGATGCGCCCGAGACCGGTTTCGGCTACATCCAGGCCGATGCCGGCGAAGGCCTGCGCAAGGTATCGCGCTTCGTCGAAAAACCCGATGCCGCCACCGCGCAGGCCTATCTCGACGCGGGCGGCTACTACTGGAACAGCGGCATGTTCCTGTTCCGTGCCAGCCGCTACCTGGAGGAACTGGAACGGTTCCGGCCCGACATCGTCGCCGCGGTGCGCGCCGCGTTCGCTGGCGCCAACAGCGATGGCGACTTCGTGCGCCTGGACAAGGATGCCTTCGCCGCCAGCCCCTCCGATTCCATCGACTACGCGGTGATGGAGAAGACCGGCGATGCGATGGTGCTGCCCGTGGACATCGGCTGGAACGACGTCGGCAGCTGGTCGGCGCTATGGGAAGTCGGCGAGCGCGACGCGGAGGGCAATGCCCACCACGGCGACGTCATCGCGGTCGACACCCGCAATAGCTATGCCTACGCGCAGCGGCTGGTCGCACTGGTGGGCCTGGACGATGTCGTGGTGGTGGAGACCGACGACGCCGTACTGGTGGCGCGCAAGGACCGCGTGCAGGAAGTGAAACAAGTGGTGGCCCAGCTGAAGGACGGCCAGCGCAGCCAAGCGGTCCTGCATCGCGAAGTGCACCGGCCCTGGGGCAGCTATGACTCGGTGGACATGGGCACGCGCCACCAGGTCAAGCGGATCAAGGTCAAGCCGGGCGCCAAGCTGTCGCTGCAATCGCACGCGCATCGCGCCGAGCACTGGATCGTGGTCAAGGGCGTGGCGCGGGTCACCCGTGACAACGACGTGTTCGAACTGTACGAGAACCAGTCCACCTACATTCCGATTGGGGCCAGGCATCGCCTGGAGAATCCCGGCAAGGAAGCGCTGGAGCTGATTGAAGTGCAATCCGGCGACTACCTGGGCGAGGACGACATCGTCCGTTACTCGGACATCTACGGGCGCAGCGAGTAAACCGTGGGCGACGCGGTGCGCTTTGGCCTGGAGGATCTGGTGATCGATCTGGAGCGCCAGCGGGTCGAGCGCGGGGGCGTGCCGCTGAATGTCGCCGGCCTCAGTTTCCAGTTGTTGCGCTACCTGCTGCTGCAGGGCAATCGCGTGGTGGGTTTCGACGAACTCATCGAACAAGTGTGGGCGCCGGCCGTGGTCAACGAGGAAACGGTCACCCAGCGGGTCAAGCTGCTGCGGCAGGCATTGGGCGACGATGGACGGCAACCACGCTATCTGCGCTCGGTACGCGGACAGGGCTATCAATTGTGCGCGCTCCCCCGGCTGTTGCCGGATGAGCGGGAGTCCGCCGACGCGCCACCGCCGGGGCCGGTGATGCCCGAGCGGTCCGTGCCGCGGGCCTGGTGGTGGGGCGTGGGCGCGCTGGTTGTCGTTGCCGTGGTGCTGGCGTGGGGATACGGCAAGCGAAACGCAGGAACGGCGAAGCCGGCCGTGGCGGTTTCGCGGACCGACAGTCTGGTCCAGCGTGCCGCCTACTACGCGGGCATCGGCCAGCGGGACAACAACGAGCGCGCGATCGACCTCTATCAACGCGCGCTGCGGGAAAATCCCGGCGACCTGGAGGCCCGGGTCGGTCTCAGCCGCGCCTACAGCGCACGGGTCTGTCTTTTCAATTTCCCACCCGAGTGGGCGGAGAAGGCGCAGCAACTCGCCGAATCAGCCATCCGCGCTCAACCGGAGCTTGCATCGGCTTATGCCGCGCTCGGTTACGCGCACGATTGCCGCGGCCGCATCGACGATGCGCTCGCCGGCTACGAGCGCGCGGTGGCGCTGGATCCGGGCGCCGACAACAGCCGCGCTTCCGCGGCCTATCTCTATGATCGCAAGGGGCGCCTGGCCGATGCGCTGTCGGCGAACACGTCCCTGCAGGGCGATCCGTCTCGGGTGCGCTACCTGCAATTGCAGATCGCCAACAATCTCGATCTGCTGGGTTATCCGCAGGCGGCCGAGGCGCGCTACCGGCGCAGCTTCGAGCTGTATCCGGACAATGTGTTCTCCAACATCGCCTGGCCGCGCTACCTGTTCCGGCACGGCCGCCTGAGCGAGGCGCAGGCGGCATTGGACGAAGCGAAGCAGCGAGGCACCGCGCATGCCGATCTGCACTTGCTGGATGCGGAACTGGCACGGCTGCGCGGCGACGGCGCGGCTTCCGCGCGCGCCTATCGGGATGCGGTCGCGTTGCGGCCGCAGGCCAGCCTGCCAACCACGCTGGCGCGCATCGACGCCGGCCCCGTGGACGCGGCCTGGGCCCGGACGCGCGCCGGACGCCTGGCCGAGGACCTGGCGGGCGGCGCCGGTTATCCCGCCGACTGGCTGGAAGTGGCGTTGCTGCACGATGCCGCCGGCGACCGTGCGGCGGCGCTGGCCGCCCTACAGCGGGCCGTCGACGGCGGTTACAGCGATGCGGACTACCTGCGGGTGTCGCCGTTGTTCCGCGCGATGGCGACCGAGCCCGCGTTCGTGCGCGGACTCGACGCCATCAGCCGCCACATCGCCGCCGAACGCGCGAAGGTGCCGACCCCGCTGCTGGCGAAACTCACGGCATCGCCGTGAGCAGGTAGTCGCCGAACATCCGCTGCGATTGCGGGTGCACGTCGCGCTGGTTGTAGGAGGTCCGGGTGATCACCGCCACCAGCTTCCGTTCCGGCACCATGAACACGTAGTTGCCGCCGTTGCCCGACATGGTCCAGGCCGGCTGTTCGCGCCCGTCGCGGGTGAAGCGGAATCGCCAGAACTGGTAGCCGTAGTCGGCGTCCTCGCGCGCCTGCGCGTGCACGGTGAGGGCCCGTTCGATCCATCCGGCGGACAGGATTCGCCTGCCGTGCCAGGTGCCGCCGTCCACCACCAGTTGGCCCAGCTTGGCCAGATCCCGGCTGCGATAGCGGGTGCCGCCGCCGCCCATGCCGACGCCTTCGCTGGAACGGTTCCACTGCACCCGGGTGATGCCGAGTGGACGTTCCAGCACCTCGGCGGCGAACTCCGGCAACGGTTTGCCGCTGACCCGTTCCACCAATGCACCGAGCAGGAAACTGCCCGCGGTGCAGTAGGAGAACGTGCGGCCATGCGGACTCTGCTCCGGCCGTTTCACCCAGGGCGCGTAGCCGCGCAGCGGCAGGTCCAGAGCAAAGCGGGCCCAGTGCTCGCTGACGTACATGCGTTCCTCGTTGCCGGAGGAGAACGGATTTTCGTCGTCGCAATCCCAGGCCGAACTCATCGTCAGCAGATCCTCGACGGTGATGGCCTGCTTGCGCGCGCTATCGTGCTGCCAGGGTGCCAGGTCACGAAAATGGTCGTACACGCGGGCATGGGCATCCGGGAGCAGGCCGCGATCAATGGCCGCGCCGACCAGCAGCGCGGTGACGCTCTTGGTGGCCGAGCGGGTGTCGTTGAGCACGTCCGGGCCACCGCCGTTGAAGTAGCGCTCGTAGACCAGGCGACCGTCCTGGGCGACCAGCACGCTGGTGACGCCGGGGAAGTCGCCGCGGGCAATCGCGGCCTCCAGCGCGGCAAAGCGTTCGAGCTTCCATCCCTCGCGTCCGGCGTCGGCCACGTCCCAGCCATCGGAAGCGGACGCGGGGATCCGGTAGGCGGTGGCGGCCTGCGCGCATGCGCAGGCGGGGGCGACCAGGGCAAGGCAGGACAGGATCAGGCGGGGCAGGGCACGCATCGTTCGGCTCCAGGGAAGGGAGCCGGGATTGCAGGGGCCGCGCGGCTGAAGTGCCTGAAAGCTGGATGAAGAATCATGAAGCCCGCCGTTCGGGCGCTTCGTGCAAAGAAAAAACCCCGCCGGAGCGGGGCTTCTTTCCATGAAGGCATGGCGTCAGGCTCTCTTCTTCCTCGCCAGGCCGTAGATGAACAACAGGATGATGGCGCCCACCACCGAGGCGATGAAACCGGCGGGTTCCTCCGGGCCATACCATCCCAGCGCGCCGCCGACGAAGCGGGCCAGCAGCGCACCTGCCACGCCCAGCACGATCGTCCAGATGATGTTGAGTTTGTCGTCGCCGGGCTTGAGCGCCCGCGCCAGCAGGCCGGCCAGGAAGCCGATGAGCAGGGTCCACAGGATGCCGCCACCAAAGATTTGTTCCATCTGAACACTCCGGTCGGGAAGAAGTGGGGGGTGCCGGCAGGGTAACCCAAGCCGCCGCCGGCGCGCATCCCGACCCTCGGCACCGGGCATCCCGGGCCATCCCAAGCCCGACGGAAACGAAAAGAGCCGGGATGATCCCGGCTCTTTTCGCGCTCGCTTGCTGGCGGGGCTCAGCAGCAGCCGTGATCGCCGTGCTGTTCGCCGCCGGCCACCGCGGCCACGCCGGTGGTCTCGCCGCGCAGGCTCGCCGCGTGGTGCTCGGCGATGACCCGGGCCACGCAGGCGGTGACCTTCTTGCCCATCGGGATGTGCAGGAACTCGTTGGGGCCGTGCGCATTGGAGTGCGGACCCAGCACGCCGGTGATCATGAACTGCGCGCCGGGGAACTTCTCGCCGAGCATGCCCATGAACGGAATCGTGCCGCCCTCGCCCATGTACATCGCCGGGGCGCCGAAGAACTCCTGGCTGGAGGCATCGATCGCCCTTTCCAGCCAGGGCGACATCGCCGGGGCGTTCCAGCCGGTGCTGGCCTTCTCCAGATCCAGGCTGACCTGGGCGCCGTTCGGCGGATCCTTCAGCAGCAGCTCCTTCAGCAGCTCTCCGGCGCGCTTGCCGTCCAGCGTGGGCGGCAGGCGCAGCGACAGCTTCACCGAGGTATGCGGGCGCAGCACGTTACCGGCAGAAGACAGCGGCGGCATGCCGTCCACGCCGGTCACCGACAGGGCCGGGCGCCAGGTGCGGTTGAGCACCAGTTCGGTCAGATCCTCGGCCATCGGGGTCATCCCGGGCAGGAACGGGAATTTGTCGAACACTGCCGTATCCAGCACGCGCGCGGCTTCCTGCGCCTGCGCCAGGCGGTCGGCCGGAATCTCGACCTGCAGGCCCTCCGGCAGGATGTGGCCGGTGTTCTCGTCCTCGAGCCGCGACAGCAACTGGCGCAGCAGGCGGAAGCTGGACGGCACCACGCCGGACGCATCGCCGGAATGCACGCCTTCCTCCAGCACCTTGACGGTGAAGTTGCCGCCGGCCAGGCCGCGCAGCGAGGTGGTGCACCACAACTGCTCGTAATTACCGCAGCCCGAGTCCAGGCAGACCACCAGCGACGGCTTGCCGATGCGATCCGAGAGGTGATCGACGTAGGCGGGCAGGTCGTAGCTGCCGGACTCCTCGCAGGCCTCGATCAGGATCACGCAGCGGGCGTGCGGCGCCCCTTGCTGCTGCAGGGCCTGGATGGCGGCCAGCGAGCCGAAAATGGCGTAGCCGTCGTCGGCGCCGCCGCGACCGTATAGGCGATCACCCTTCAGGACCGGGATCCATGGGCCCAGATCCGCGTCCCAGCCGGTCATTTCCGGCTGCTTGTCCAGATGTCCGTACAGCAGCACCGTGTCGGCGCCGGTTTCCGCGCCGGTAGCCGGAATCTCGATGAAAATCAGCGGAGTACGGCCTTCCAGGCGAATCACTTCGACCTGCATGCCCGGAATCGCCTGCGCGCGCGCCCAGGTTTCCATCAGCCGGACCGCCGCTTCCATATAGCCATTCGCAACCCAGTCCTTGTCGAACATGGGCGACTTGTTCGGGATGCGGATGTATTCGACCAACTGCGGGACGATGTCGTCGTCCCATTTCTCGGCCACGTAGCGGTCGACTTTGGCGGTGTCCATGGTGTCTCCAACGGTACGGAATCAGCCGCTCATTCTACGCCTCCCCGAGGGGTAGGAATTTTCCTACACGGTGTCGCGGGGTTTCCCGGCAGTTTTTGACAGCGCCGGGCGATATGTTTTTCCACGGTGGCGGATGAGACTGTTTCCGTCGGTCGACGAAGCGATTCGGAGCCGGTAGGAGCCACAGGGGGGAAAACCTCTGTACGAAAGGAATCACCCATTTGCCACAAGGAGAGTTGCCCATGAAATCGCTGACCACCGTGTTGAAGTCGGTCGTGTTGTCGCTGGTCCTGGCCCTGAGCGCCCAGGCCGCCGACAAGGTGAACATCAACACCGCGGACGCGGCCACGCTGCAGACGGTCCTGATCGGGATCGGCCAGGCGAAGGCGGAAGCCATCATCGAGTACCGCAAGACCAACGGGCCTTTCAAGAGCCCCGAGGAACTCGCGATGGTCAAGGGCATCGGCTTGAAGACGGTGGAGCGCAACCGCGAACGGATCGAACTGCGCTCTTCCGCCGAACCGGCCGCCAAGCCGGCGGCCGCATCCCGCCAGGCGCCGGTGACAAGGCGCTGACGGAGATCCGAGGACCCACGCCGCGGTTACTGCAGGATGCAGATCGACCCGGCTGACGGGGCAGGAAGCCAGGGGACAGGCACGGACGCCGACAGGGATGTACCCATTTCGCATCAGCGTGCAGGACGCACGGGAACAGGAGCAGGCAGGACGCCTGTAATTCGGCAGGAGCCGACACGGACGTATCCATCGCCCGGACACGCAGGGAGCGTGCCCGGGCGATGCTTTTTGGGGCGCTAGAATCCCTGCTGGATTCCCATCGAAGAACCGCCGTGTCGCAAGCGCGCATCATCCCCGCCAACGAATACGTCCGGACCCGCTGGAAGAACGGCCAGGGCTGGACCCGTGAAATCTTGCGGGTGCCGGATCGGGACGACTGGAATTGGCGCCTGTCGATCGCCGAGATCGAACAGGATGCGGCGTTCTCGTCGTTCCCCGGCATCGATCGCGAGTTGATCCTGCTGCAGGGCAACGGGGTGCGCCTGGAGTTCGCCGACGGCGAGCGGGTCGAACTGGAGCCGCCGCATGGCCGGATCCGTTTCGCCGGCGAGCGCGAGGTCTCGGGAAAACTGCGGGACGGCACCACCCATGATTTCAACCTGATGTGGCGCCGCGACGCGGTGTCCGCCGAACTGCTGCATCGGCCGCTGGTGGGGTCGATGCTGTTCTTCGTCGATGCCGACACCACCTGGGTCATCCATCTGCTGGCCGGCCAGGCGGAATTCGAAGCCGATGCGGATCTGCCGCCGCTGTTCGCGGGCGATACCGCGCTGCTGCCCGCGCAGCCGGAACGCCGCCGGTTCGCGCTGCAGGGCGGGGGCGAACTGCTGGCCGCGCGCATCGTGCCGGCGCAATCCCGGCAGGCGGATCAGTAGACGTCGCGGCGGTAGCGACCGTCCAGCCGCAACTGTTCGAGCGCTTCCGCGCCCAGGAGGTCGCGCAGGGCCGCATCGACGCCCGGTGCCATGCCCTCCAGGCTGCCGCAGACGTAGATCGCCGCGCCGGCGTCGACCCATTGCCGCAGTTCGTCACCCGCATCGCGCAGCGCGTCCTGCACATAACGGCGCCCGGGAAGGTCGCGCGAAAACGCCAGATCCAGTCGGTTCAACGCACCTTGTGCCTGCCAGGCCAGCAATTCCTCCCGGTGGAAGAAATCGTGCGCGGCCTGGCGCTCGCCGAAGACCAGCCAGTTGCTGTGGGCGGCATTGGCGATCCGCGCCTTCAGGTGCGCGCGCAGGCCGGCGATGCCGGTGCCGTTGCCTATCAGGATCAGCGGACGATCCGTGGAAGGCGCGTGGAAATTGACGTTTTCGCGGATGCGCAGCGAAATCGTGCCACCTGGCGCGGCGTGTTCGCACAACCAGCCACTGCCCAGGCCGGGACTGCCGTCCGGACGCAGCATCCGCCGTACCAGCAGGTGCAGCGCACCGTCGGCGGGAACCGACGCGATGGAATATTCGCGATGGGGCAGCGCGGTGAATCCATCCACCGCCATCTGGACGTCGCTTCCGCGCAGCGGTGCCGGATCCGGCAGATGGACTTGCGCCAGGACGTCGGCCAGGGATTGCGGAGCGCCCTGCCAGTCCACCCGGCGTTGCGGGTCCCAGCCGGTCGCCTGGATGAAACCCGCCACTGCCGCCAGCGGATTGCGTGGCCCGATTTCCGCGATGTCGCCGGCCTGCCAACTGGGCAGCGTCCCCTCTAGCGGGCGCAAGGCCAGATGGAACGCCGGCTGGCCCACGCTGCCGGGATTCAGGCAGCGCCGCTCCGCGAGAATCCAGTCTTCATACCGGGGCCTGTCCCAGTCCGGCAGATCGGTGGTGCCGCCCAGTTGTCCGAGGTGATGCTGCCAGTGACGCAGCGCGCTCTCGTCGGCGTTGTCGACGTCCACGCGATCAAACAACGGCTGCGCGCCGTGCTGGCGCAACCAGTCGTCGAGCTGGTGGCCGAAGGCGCAGAACCGCGTGTATTCGCGATCTCCCAGCGCCAGCACGGCGTAGTGCAGGCCGTGCAGCGCCGCCGGCTGCGACATCACCCGGTGGACGAAACCCATGGCGTGATCCGGCGGGTCGCCTTCGCCGGTGGTGCTGACCACGAACAGGATCCGTCCTTGGGCGAGATCGCCAGCCTGCAGGCCGTCGATGGCCTGTACCTGCGTGGGCACCCCGGCGGCGATGAGGCTTTCGGCCGTGCGATTGGCCAGGACGTGGGCGAAGCCGGTCTGGCTGGCGTAGACCACCCGCAGGGCATCGGTGGAAGCCGCGGCCCGGTTGCCGTGTTCCCCGCGGCGCTGGCGTGCCGCCAACCAGCCCCAGGCCCCGGCATACGCCAGCAGCACCGCGCCCGCGGCGAACCAGCGCCCGCTGCGTGGAGCGGCGAGCCACCAGCCTTCGCCCTGCAATCGCGCCAGCATGATCACGGCCACCAGAAGCACGGCGAACACCAGGAGGTTGCCCAGCGCCGCAAACGTAAAGGAAGTGGTTTCGGCGCGCCTGCTCATGGCGCCAGGTGAGTCGCGAAATGGCGGCTGGCGCGCTCTTCCAGCGTGCCCCCGGCACGGATGACGAAACGCGCCGCCAGTCCCGTGCGCTCGGCGAGCCGCAGGCCGGCATCGGCACCGAGCACGGTCAGCGCGGTGGCCCAGGCGTCGGCCTCCATCGCGCTGGCGGCCAGCACGGTGACCGCGGCATTGGCGTGGGAGACGGGATGCCCGGTACGCGGATCGATCGTGTGCGTGTAGCGCTCACCGTCCTGTTCGTACCAGTGCCAGCGATCCCCGGACGTGGCGACGGCCAGGTTGTCGAGTATCGCGATCCGGGGTTCGAGGCCGGCGGCCTCTTCTTCCTCCGGCGAGGATTCAATCAGCACACGCCAGTGTTCGCCGTCCGGCTTGCGGCCGTAGCCATGCAGCTCACCGCCGACTTCGATCAAGGCGGCGGAGATGCCACTCGCGCGCAACGCAGCGGAGACGGCATCGACGGCGTAACCCTTGGCAATCGCGGACAGGTCCAGTTGCACCCCGCCCGGCTGGCGCAGGCGGCGGTGGGAGGTGTCCAGGGATAGTCGTTGCCAGCCAACGCCGGCCTGGATCGCGGTGCGGGCCTCTTCGGTGGGAACCTTGCGCGTGCCGGCCTGCGCGCCAAACCCCCACAGGCCGACCGCCGATCCGATGGTGGGGTCGAAAGCACCCCCGCTCGCCTCGGCTATCGCCAGCGCGCAGCGCAGGACGGTGAAAAAACCTTCGGGCAGATCCTGCCAATCGCCCGCGGCAGCGTGGTTGAAGCGGCTGATGTCCGAATCCGCTTCCCACGTGCTCATCTCCGCCACCACTCGATCCAGTTCGGCCTGGATCAGCGCATGCAGGGCATGCAGATCCGCGCGTGGCGACGCCACCAGCCGGATCGACCAGTTCGTACCCATGGTTTCGCCGTGCAGCGCATGCAGCACCGTGGCGGGAGCGGGAGAGTACAAGGGAACACTCATGCCATGCGGCGCGTCCTCGCGGACGCGCCGTTCGCGGCGATTACTGCGGCAGCACTTCCAGTGTGGCCACGTAGCTGAGCCGGCGCTGCCTGGCCTGCGGCAGCGAGGTCTTGTCGTCCTGCGCGGTGGTTTCCAGCCAGTACATGCCGGCTTCCGGCCAGGTCACGCTGAACTCGCCATTGGCGTCGGTGGTGACCTTGATCTCGTCCTGCGCGTTGCGATAGCGGGTGCCGCCACGGGTGATCTCGAACTCCAGGCCGGCAGCCGGCTTGCCGTCCTTGAGCATGCGGAACTTGGCCGCTTCGCCGGCGAACAGATCATTCGGGTGGGTGACCGGCACCAGTTCCAGGCCTTCGCCGGTGGTCTTGAACGCGGTGTCGTTGGGCGATCCGTTGGTCACGAAGGTCTCGATGCGGCCGACCGACTGCGAGACCTGCAGGTTCTTGGCGTCCTTGGGCACTTCGGTGGCGAAGCTGGCCGGGGTGCCGCGCCAGCGCTTGGGCTTGCCGTTCTCGTCCCAGCTGCCGAACAGGCCGCTGTTGACCACCGCGATGCGATAGGTGCCCTGCTGTTTCAGCTCGACATCGAACACGGTGCGGTACTTGCCGGTGGCCAGGTTCTGCGCATCGACCTTGCTGCCGTCGGGCGCGGTGATCGCCAGGCCTTCGGTGCGCAGCGGCACATGGTTGAAATAGAACAGGTCGTTGGACACCGCGGCATCCACGGTGATCCACGGATTCTGGCCGGCGATCACCGTCTGCGACGGCTGCAGCCAGGCCTTGTGCGCGAACGCGCTCAGCGGCAGTGCGGACGCCAGCGCCATGGCGAGGGTCAGGGAACGCTTCATCGGTTGCTCCAGCTTTCGTTGGGAATGGGGAAGCGCGGGCGCGATCGCGTCCGCGCGGGAATCACGGCTTGACGGTCAGGGTGACGGCGCCCAGTTCGGTGCTGCCCTGGGCCTTGCCGTTCTGCGCGGCGCCCTTGGCCGGCCAGGTGAAGGGAATCTTCAGCAGTTCGCGGCCGCCCACTTCGCGCGCCGCTTCGATCACGAGCGTGTATTGGCCCGGGGCAAGCTGGGCCAGCTGCGGCTGCTTGTCGGTGAACTTCAGCGCGTGCTTGCCGACCGGGCGGGTCGGGCCGGTGACGCCATCCACCGGCACCTTCAGGGTGCGGCCGGACTTGCGCCACCACTGCCGCATGTCCGGCAGCCACTTGGTGCCATGGCCTTCGGCGGTGTCGCGCTGCTGGTACCAGACCGACAGGTTGGCGGCGACTTTCTGATCGGCGCCTTCCAGCCAGATGGCGACGTACGGCCGGTGGTACTCGGCGACGTTGAGCTGCGGCACTTCGACATTGATGTTCAGTTCGCCGGCATACGCCGGGACGGTCAGCAGGCCGCTCAACGCGAACGTCAGGGTCAGGGACACGGTGGTCTTGGTCATGGGGCAGGCTCGCGGGAAGGTCAGTGGATGAAGATCAGCGCCAGCAGCAGCGGGACGACCAGGCCCAGGCCGACCATCGGCCAGGTCAGGCGGCGCTGTCGCGCATGCAGTTGCAGCAGGAACAGTCCGGTGATGCAGAACACCAGGCAGGCGATCGCGAAGATGTCCAGGAACCATCCCCACGCGGCGCCGGCGTTGCGCCCCTTGTGCAGATCGTTGAAGTAGGACACCCAGCCGCGATCGGTGCTTTCGTACTCCACCGCGCCGGTCTCGCGGTCGATGCTCAGCCAGGCGTCGGCGCCCGGACGTGGCATAGAGAGATAGATTTCCAGGTCCGACCATTCCGCCGGGCGCCGGCCGATGCCGATGGAGAACTCGTCGCCCAGCCAACTGGCGATCGGCGCGGGCAGCGGGGCATTGCCTTCCTGCCGGCTGCCCAGCTTGGCCAGCAGGGCGGGCGGAAGCTGCGCCTGCCGGTTCACCACCTGGGGCTTGGCCTCGATTTTGGCGGCGTGGTTGAGGGTGATGCCGGTGGCCGCGAACAGCAGCATGCCGATGAGGCAGATCGCCGAGCTGATCCAATGCCATTGGTGCAGCGTGCGCAGCCAGTAACCCCGGCGCTGCTGCTGGCTGGTGACGGATTGTGCGGGCGCTGGGCTCAAGCGGGCGGGACGGGGCGAAGGGAAGGTGAATTAGACCACAAATGAGAATGCCTCTCAATTGAGGTGCCGGCCCGCCGGGACGGGACGGGCCGGTGATGCCCTGGTCAGAAGCGCAGGTTCAGCGACACCCAGAAGCTGCGGCGCTGTTCCTTGACCGCGTAGTCGTCCACGCAGCTGTACTCGCTGTCACTGATCAACAGGCAGGATTGCGATACGAAATCCTTGTCGAACAGGTTGTTCACCCGGGCGTTGACGGTCAGCCATTCGGTGGCCTTCCAACTGCCGCCCAGGTGGAACACGGTGTAGTCCTCGTAGTAGCGAACGTTCGAGGTGGTCGCGCCGTTGACCGTGGTGAGCACGGTGTCGCGGTAGCGGTCGTAACGGCCCTCGCCGATCAGCGACAGGCTCAGGGCGTCGTTGAGGCGCCAGTTGAGGCTGGCGTTGGCCATGTGCCTGGCCGGATTGCCGGCGATGGGCGTGCCCTCCGCCGCGCCGCTGGTCTGTTCGGACTTGGTGTAGGTGTAGTTGCCGCGCAGTTCCAGGTTGTCCCGCAGGTCCACGTGCGCGGCCACTTCCACGCCACGGGTCTCGGCCTCGTCGATGTTCACGCTCTGGCTGAAGCTGGCGTAGCCCAGTTCGGCCCAGCCCGGCCCCACGTCCACGCAGTAACCGCTGCCGGCCGGTGCGACCTCGCAGTTCGGGAAGGTGCCGCCGCTGGCGATCTTGTCCTCGAAGCGGTTGAAGAAGCCGGTGACGTTGAAACCGAAACGATCACCTTCGTAGTACGCGGCCAGCTCGTAGTTGGTGCTGGTTTCCGGCTTGAGGTTCGGCGATCCGACCAGCGGCAACACGCCCTGGCCACCAAAGCCGACCACGCCGGGGAACAGTTGATCCGGGCGCGGCGTCTTGTAGCCGGTGCTGACGCCGCCCTTGATCGTCCAGGCATCGCTGGCGTTCCAGACCAGGTAGGCGCGCGGACTGACATGGCTGCCGAACACGTTGTGATCGTCGTAGCGCACGCCGACGGTGGCGGTCAGGGTGTCGGTGAACGACCAGTTGTCCTCGGCGAACACCGACCACATCCGGTGCTTCTGCTTGACGCCGTTCTTGTAGCCGCCGCCGTCCATGCCGAACACGCCGTCGGTCATGTCGGTGTCGTTGTACTGGCCGCCCACGGTCAGCTTGTGCGCGCCGAAGGTCATGTCCAGCATCGTGTCCAGCACGTAGCCTTCCAGTTCCATCGTGCGCAGGGGGCGCGGCAGGAACGCAGCCAGGCGCGCGCGTTCGGCGTCGTTGAGCACGCTCAGGTTGCCGCTGGCCATGTTGCAGCGGACGGCCTGCCCGCGACGCGCGCAGACATCATTCCACAGGGTCTGCAGATCCGCGCGTTCCTCCAGGGTCAGCGGCAGCGAGCGGCCGAGGTTGTTGCTGGTGGCGCGGGTCAGGCTGGTCTGCCAGGTGCCGAAGTCGTAGCGTCCCTGGTGGCTGAGCGACCATTGATCGCGCTCGTAGCGCTGCCATCCGGTGTAGCCCACGCGCGGTTGCACCACGCGGCGGGTGACGGTGCCGGCGCCATCGGGATTGGGGACGGTGGCATTGCCGCTGCGCCACAGGCTTTCCAGGCTGTCGAGGGTGCCGGTCTGGCCCCTGCGGTTGTCGTACTTCTGCCGGGAGATGTCGTAGTCCAGCCAGAAATCATTGTGATCGTCGAGGCTGAAGTCGAGCCGCGCGCCCGCGTTCCAGCGGGTGCTGGCAACCGCCTTGCCGCCACCGCCGAAGCCCAGCGTGCGCTCCCACATCGAGCCGTCCGGCAGCGGCAGCGCCTTCCATTCCGGATTCGATTCGTCGGTGTCGTACCAACTGCCACGCACGGCCAGGCCCAACCGATCCTTGATCAGCGGCCCGCTCAGGTAGAGATCGGTGGTGCGCGCGTCGCCGAACTGGTCTTCCTGCTGGACGGTGAAGCCCTGGGTGAGCGAGCCGTGCCATTCGGACTGGTTGCGACGGGTGATGATGTTGATCACGCCACCCATCGCGTCGGAGCCATACAGCGTGGACATCGGACCGCGCACCACCTCGATGCGTTCGATCGCGTCCAGCGGCGGCAGGTAGTCGAACTGGCCGCCGCCGAAGTTGTTGGGATACAACTGGCCGACGTTGCTCTGGCGGCGACCGTCGATCAGCACCAGGGTGTACTCGGACGGCATGCCGCGCATGCTGATGGTGGCGCGACCGTTCTTGTCGGTGGTCTCCATGCCCACGTCGATGCCTTCGACGTCGCGCAGCGCGTCGATCAGGCTGGTGTAGGGACGATGGCTGAGGTCCTCACGGGTGACCACGCTGATGCTGGCCGGCGCATCGACGATCTTCTGCTCGAAACCGGCGGCGGTGACGACCACGGTGTCGAGGGTGCCGGGGCGGTTGGAGCCATCCGGCAGGTCCTGGGCCATCGCCGGCAGGGAAAGCGAGAGCAGCAGGCCGATGGCGAGCGGATTGCGATGGAGGGACCGCTGGGAGGAGGAGAAGGACGGAGTCGTCTGGGTACGGGTCATGGTCGTCAGGTAGGCGTGTGGATCCCGCGCAGCGGATCGCGGCGCAGGGCAAATCGGAAAAGAGGAGCGGATGGCGGGAACCGCGCGCGCCATGGCGCGCGATGCGCGGGCGGATCGTCAGCCGTTCAGGCGTTGCGGGTCAGCGAAGCGGCCGCGGGAGGCGCCTGGCCGCGATGGCGCTGGCGCGCGGGTGCCGGTGTCGCCGGCACGAGATCAGGGTCATGCGGCAAGGCTTCGCCCGTATGGAGAACGGGGGGCGAGGCGGGCAGGGCGTGGATGAACGCCGCCGCGAGGGGAGCCGGTGCCGGCTCGGCCTGCCGGGATACGAGCGGCGCGCCCGTCCGCCGCTTCTTGGCGGGCAGATCGTCGTGATGGCCGGCTTCGGGGCCGTCTTCGCCCGGGACCTGCTGGAACACGTCGGACGTCTCCGGCCAATGACCGAAACCGTGTGGTTTCTGACCGGTGATGGCGCCCAGGTGGACAGTGGAGAGCAGCAGGCAGAGGGTTGCCAGCACCGACCACCAGGCCGCGCCTGGACGCACCTGGCGGCGCGCCCGGCGGGCGGGATGGACGGCGTGGCGGCTCGCCTGGAACAGAACTTACCCTTGGGACGGCCGCGTGCGGGGAGCGGCAAACGCAGGGATTGTAATGAGAATTATTATCAAACGCAAATGATTGACAAGAACATCCGCGAAGTCAGGTCTCGGCCCAGCGCCGGAGCAGGTTGTGGTACACGCCGGTCAACCGGACCAGGGCGGCCTTGTCGGCGCCGGTGCCGCGCAGGGTTTCCAGCGATGTGTCCATTTCGAACAGCAGGCGCCGGCAGGCATCGTCGCGGATCATGCTCTGCACCCAGAAGAACGAGGCCAGGCGTGCGCCGCGGGTCACCGGCTGGACTTTGTGCAGGCTGCTGGACGGATACAGCACCATGTCGCCGGCGGGCAACTTCACTTCGTGCTCGCCGTAGGTGTCGCTGACGATCAGTTCGCCACCGTCATATTCGTCCGGTTCGCACAGGAACAAGGTGCATGACACGTCGGAGCGGATCGATTGGCTGCGCCCGTCCGGGGTACGGGTGAGCATCACCGAACCGTCGATGTGGAAGCCGTACTCGCCGCCACCCTGATAGCGGTTGAAACGTGGCGGCACGACCCGCAGCGGCAGCGCCGCCGCGAAGTACAGGGGGTTGCGATCCAGCGCGGCCAGGATCCGCTGGCCGAGTTGGTCGCGCAGCGGCGAGGCGTCCGGCAACTGCTCGTTGCGCTTGACCTGGGCGCCCTGGACGCCGACGGTTTCGCGACCGTCGGTCCAGTCGGCCTGATCCAGCGCCTGCCGCATCGCCGCCACTTCCTGCGGAGCGAGCACCTGGGGAATATGCAGCAGCATGTCTTGCTCCTTGGAGAAAACGGGGAGGCTTGCGCCTCCCCGTCGTTGCCGCGTCAGAACCGCAGGTTCAAGGTCAGCAACACCGAGCGCGGCGCGCCCGGGGTGTAACGGTAGCCGCTCTTGTTGATCGCCGCCACGTAGTCCTTGTCGAACAGGTTGTAGGCATTCAAGCGCAGGTCCAGGTTGTTGTTGAAGGCGTAGCTGACCACCGCGTCCCACACCGTGTACGACTTGACGAAGTTCGGGGTGCCGACGGCGCCGTCGGTGCCGCGCTTCATCTCGCCCGAGTAACGCACGCCGCCGCCGACGGTCAGGCCGAACGGCAGTGCGTAGGTGGTCCAGGCAGTGAAGGCGCTGTCCGGGGTGTAGCCCAGATCGCGGGTCCTGTCGTTGGCCACGGCCGGGCCGTTCTTCACGGTGGCATCCATCGTGGTGTAGCCGGCCGACACCGACCAGTCGTCGGTGATCTTGCCGACCGCCGACAGTTCTATGCCCTTCACGCGCTTGTCGCCGCCCTGGAAGGTCACGCCGTTTTCGGTGATCACTTCGTTGGACACGTCGGTCTGGTACAGGGCCATGGTCAGCAGCAGCGCATCGTCCAGCAGGTTCCACTTGCTGCCGACCTCGAAGGTCTTGGCCTTCTGCGGGTCATAGAGCGGATTGTTGGCGCTGTTGGCCGCGGGGCTCAGCTCCAGGGTGGCGCCGCCCGGGGGCTGCTGCGAGACCGCGTAGTTGGCGTAGACGCTGGCTACGTCGCCGGCCTTGTAGACCGCGCCGAGCTTCCAGTTGAACAGCGTGTCCTTGCTGTTCAGGCGCAGCGTGGTCAGCGTGCCGACCGGCGCGCCGTTGCAGGGCTGCGAGTTGTTGGCCGTGCAGGGCAGGTGGCCCAGGTAGTCGGTGTCGTAGCGATCGAAGCGGATGCCGCCGGTCAACAGCAGGGCGTCGGTCAGGTGGGCCGTGTCGAAAACGTAGAACGAGCTGGTGGTCGTCTTGGTGTCGGTATGGGCGCCGTTGCGGAACCAGGCCAGGCCGGTGGCGCCGTTCGGATCCGGGTTGTACAGATCAGCTGGCGTCCATGCGCCACGGGTGCCGTAGCGCCAGCCCTTCAGTTCTTCCCGGGCGATTTCGACGCCGGTGCTGAGGTTGTGCTCGACGCGGCCGGTGTTGAAATCCGCGCGCAGGTTCAACTGGTCGGTCAGGATGGTGTACTCCTGGTCCTTGAAGGTCGGCAGATTCCGATTGACCCGCCAGCCGTACGGATTGTTGATGTCCGGGATGGTCAGGGTCGGCGTGGCGCCGGTGGCGGTGACCATGAACGCGGTCAGCAGATAGTCCTGCTCGTTCTTGCCCCAGCGCGCCACGTTGGTCAGCTTCAGCTTGTCGGAGAAATCGTGCTCGAAGCGGAACGTGGCCATCTGCGCGGTCACGTCGTCATGATCGAAACGGGTGCCGTAGAAATTCTCGCGGTCCACGCGCGGCGCCAGGCCGATCCGCGGACGGCCGGGATCGGGCGAGGAATAGCCGGGCAGGCCGATCGTCGGCACGCCGCCATCGGGAACGTTGTCCTGCTTGACGTACATCAGGTTCAGGAAATAACGCGTATCGGTGCCCAGGCCGAACGCGAACGACGGCGCGATGCCCCAGCGCTTGTTGTTGACCTCGTCGCGGCCGATGACGTCGTTGTCCTGCGCCATCACGTTCACGCGTACCGCGCCGGTGGCGCCCAGGGTCTGGTTCCAGTCGGCGGTGACACGGCGCTGGTGGTCGGTGCCCACGGAAACCGACGCGCTGGTCGCGTTGCGCGCGAACGCCTGCTTGCTCACCAGATTGATGGCGCCGGTCGGCGCGCTGCGACCGTTGTCGGTGCCGGCCGGGCCCTTCTCCACTTCGATCTGTTCGACGTTGAAGACGTCGCGCGAGACCGAACCCAGATCGCGAACGCCGTCGACGAAGATGCTGCTGGAACTGTCGAAGCCGCGCATGAAAAGGGTGTCGCCGGTGGTGGTGTTGCCGTTCTCGCCGACGAAGAAGGTGCCGACGCCGGGGCTGTTGCGCAGCGCCTCGGTCAGGGTGGTCGCGCCCTGCTGGTTGAACAGGTCGCTGGTGATGATCTGGATCGTCTGCGGGGTGTCCTGCAGGGACTGGGTGAACTTGGGCGAGGCCAGCTTGTCGGCCTTGTACTGGCCCACCGACGTGCCCTCGACGTGCACTTCCGGCAGCGTGGTCGGGTCCGGCTTTGAGGTGTTGTCCGAAGCCACCTGGGCGGCGGCGGGCACCGCCAGCGCCAGGCTGGTGAGCAGGGTGGCGGTGGTCAGGCCGTTCGGCGAACGGAGCGCGGGAGTAGCGTGCTTGCGCGACTTGATCGGGTTCATGGGTGTTCTGCAGTTTGGGAAGGGATCCCCGTGGCGACAGGCGTCGGGGAGAAGGGCATGCGCGGGCTGGGCCGTTTCCGGAAGGAACGGCCGGGCTGGCTCAGGCGCGCGGAGGCGCGTGGCCGTGCGGAGGCAGGCAACCGTCGGGCCGGAAGCGGATCTCGCCGTCAATGACGGCCAGGTGCCGGCGGAATGGCATGGCGTGCCGCCGGGCAGGCATTGGCCCGGCGGTGGGATCGGACTCGCGATCCGGAAGCGGCTCGATGGCCATGAGCTCGGCCGGCGCGGGTGCCTGCCAGCCGGGTCGGGCATCCTCGCCCCCGTCACCGTTGTCGTCGACAGGGGCCATCAGGCCAGCCAAGGCCTCTTGGGCGGAGTCCTGGAGGATTTCCCCGGTGGCGGCGCTGGCGGCCTGCGCGAATGGAAGCAGTACCAGCCACGCCAGCGCCCACGACAGCAGCAGCGCCGGCCAGCAAGGGGCACGACGTCGGGCGCAGCGGGCACGAGGGACGGGAGGAGGGCGCAAGGGAGCCGGGCGGTTCAGCCGGATAACGAATTTATAATCTTAATGATAATTGTTCTCTTTCGCAAAGGGCCAAGCGCCGGGCGGGAACAAGCACGACAAAAAGGGCGGATTCCATGGAATCCGCCCTTCAGGGGGATGTCGCCTGGGATGCCGCTTGGCGGGAGGCTCAACCGCGGTCGTCGCGGGTCCACAGCCCGCCATGTTCCTGCTTGACCGGGAATTTGGGCACCGGCGAATAGGCCGGCGCGCACAGTGCGCGGCCGTCGCGGATATCGAACTTGGCGCCATGCAGGATGCACTCGATGGTGGCGTCCTCGCCGTCGTAGTTGCCGGAGGACAGTTCGAAATCCTCGTGGCTGCAACGATCCTCCAGCGCGTAGAAGTCGCCGTCGTAGTTCATCACCAGGATGGGCGTGCCGGTGACTTCATCGAAGACGGTGCGCATCTCGCCGGGCAGCATCTCGCCGAGCGCGCAGACAAAAGTCCAGTTCTCGCTCACAGCGGCTTCTCCAGTACCTCGAAACGCAGATCGTCGCGCTTGGGAATGCCGAAGCGCTCGTCGCCATACGGAAACGGCTTCTTGATGCCGGTGCGTGCATAGCCCCGGCGCTCGTAGAAGGCGATGAGTTCATCGCGGACATCGATGACCGACATCCGCATCGCCGGCTGCCGCCAGTCCTCGCGCGCCACGCGTTCGGCTTCGGCGATCATCGCCTTGCCCACGCCGCCGCCCTGGAGATCCGGCCGGACCGAGAACATGCCGAAGTAGCCGGCGTCGTTCTCCACCGCCACGTGCGCACAGGCCAGCATCTGGCCATCCCGCTCGGCGATGAGGATGCGGCTCCGGGCCCGCTCGATGTCGTGCAGCAGGCCTTCGGGATCGATGCGCTGGCCATCCAGCAGATCGGCTTCGGTGGTCCAGCCCTGCTTGCTGACCTCGCCGCGGTAGGCCGAGGTGACCAGGCTGACGAGGGCGGGGATGTCCGCGGCGGTGGCGGTACGGAAGGTCAACGGGTTCATGCGCCGATCTTACGGAAAACCGCGCCCCTGCTGTAGGAGCGACATCAGTCGCGACCGCATTGCCGGGACAACCGCTGGTCCACGGTCGCGACCGACGTCGGTCCTACGGGGATGCAGGCGATTCAGGCCAGCAGGCTGCGGGCTTTCTTCAGCGCGGCGACGAAGGCCTCGATTTCGGCGTGGGTGTTGTAGAACGCCAGCGACGCACGGCAGGTGGCGGCCACACCGAAGAACTGCAGCAGCGGGTGCGCGCAGTGCTGGCCGGAGCGGATCGCCACGCCTTCCAGATCCAGCAGGGTGGCCAGGTCGTGGGCGTGCGCGCCCTCGACCAGGAACGAAATGACCGCGGCCTTGTCTGGCGCGGTGCCGAAGATGCGCAGGCCTTCTATCCCGCGCAGTTCCTCGGTGGCGTGGGCCAGCAGTTCGGCCTCGCGTGCCTCGATGTTGGCCATGCCGACCGATTCGAGGTAATCCACCGCCGCGCCCAGACCGACGAAGCCGGCGATGTTGGGCGTGCCGGCCTCGAACTTGTGCGGGGGATCATTGAACACGGTGCCGTCGAAGCTGACTTCCTTGATCATCTCGCCGCCGCCGATGAAGGGCGGCATCGCCTGCAGGTGTTCGCGCCTGGCCCACAGGGCGCCGGTGCCGGTCGGCCCGCACATCTTGTGGCCGGTCAGCGCATAGAAATCGCAGCCGATCGCGGCCACGTCGATCGGCCGGTGCGGCGCCGCCTGGGAACCGTCCACGACCGTGACGATGCCGCGCCTGCGCGCCTCGCGGCAGATGTCGCGGACCGGGTTGACCGTGCCCAGTACGTTGGAGACGTGGGTGACCGCCAGCAGCTTCACTTCCGGCGTCATCGCCGCGTACAGGCCCGGCAGGTCCAGCGAACCGTCCGGCAGGATTTCCGCCACCCGCACGCGCGCGCCGGTGCGCTGGGCGACCAGTTGCCACGGCACGATGTTGGCGTGGTGTTCCATCCGCGAGACCAGGATCACGTCGCCCGGGCCCAGCTGCGGCAGCGCCCACGAGTAGGCGACCAGGTTGATCGCGAAGGTGGTGCCGCTGCACAGGATCAGTTCGTCCGCACGCACGTTGAGGAAGCGGGCCAGCTTGCGGCGCGCGCCCTCGTAGGCGTCGGTGGCCTCGGTGCCGAGCGTGTGCACGGCGCGGCTGACATTGGCGTTGTGGAGGCGGTAGAACGTATCTGTGGCAGCTATCACCGACGCCGGCTTCTGGCCGGTGTTGGCGCTGTCGAAATAGATCAGCGGCTTGCCGTGGACCTGGCGCTCCAGCAGCGGAAAGTCGGCGCGCACGGCCGCCCAGTCGGGGGCGGTGGCCGGATCCCGGTGGCTGGCGGGGCCGGCGCTCATGCCGCGCCCAGCCCGGCCAGGGCCTGGTCGATGCGCTGCGACAGCAACTCGCGCACCGCCGGGTTGGCGATGATCGCCAGCGGTTCGCGGCAGAAGGCGGCGGTCAGCAGCTGCTGCGCCTCGGTTTCCGGAAGGCCGCGCGAGCGCAGGTAGAACAGGGCGTTGGCGTCCAGCCGGCCAACGGTCGCGCCGTGCGCGGCCTTGACCTCGTCGGCATGGATTTCCAGCACCGGCTGGGTGTCGATCTCGGCGTTTTCCGACAGCAGCAGGTTCTTGTTCGACAGCGCCGCATCGGTACCGTCGGCGCCCTCGCGGATCAGGATGCCGCCATGGAACACCGTGCGGCCGCGACCGGCGCCCAGGCCGCGCCAGGTCAGCTCGCAGGCGGTATCGCGGGCGATGTGGTCGATGCCCAGGCGGGTATCGAGGTGGCGGCGGCCGTCGGCCAGCAACACGCCGTTGGCGACCAGGCGTGCGTTGTTGCCTTCCAGCCGGACGTTCAGTTCGTGCCGGGACAACGCACCGCCCAGTTCCAGATCGACGCGGCGGTATTCGGCCTCGCTGGCCAGCACCGCGTCGGTCCGCAGCAGCTGGGTGGCGCGATCGCTGTCCTCCTGGACGCGCGCGTGCGCGAGCCGCGCGCCGCGGCCGACATGCACGTGGACCAGGGTATTGGCCAGGTGCGCGTGCGGGCCGGTGCCGAAATGGTGCTCGAACACCTTCAGCGATGCGCCGGCGCGCAGTTCGATCAGGTTGCGCAGATGCCAGGCGCGATCGGTTTCATCCGGGGCTCCGATGAAGACCAGGTGCAGCGGCGCTTCGATCCGGGCGCCTTCGTCGACCCGCAGCAGCACGCCCTCGTTGGCCAGCGCGGCGTTGAGGCGCGCGAACACCTCGTCGCCGCGCTCGAAACGCCGTTGCAGGAAACGCGCGGATTCACCGCCCTCGGCCAGCGCCTCCGACAGCAACTGCAGGCTGACGCCTTCCGGCAGGTCGGTGGTCAGCGACAGCGCGACCGAATAGCGACCATTGACGAACACCGCGCGCGGACCCGGAATGCCGGCCAGCAGCATCGGATCCAGCGCCGGCGGCGCGTCGACCGGGGCGAAGCTGCGTCGCTCCAACTGGCGCAGCGACGTGTACTTCCATGCTTCCGCGCGTGGACCGGGCAGGCCATCGCGCAGGGCGTCGTCCAGCACCGCGCGGCGCGCGGCGTCACCCCTGAAGCCGGTGGCGAGGGAGTCCAGCAGGGCGCTCATCCGGCGACCTTTTCGGGAGCCACCCGATCCTTGATCCAGGCATAGCCGTGCTGCTCCAGCTCCAGCGCCAGTTCCGGCCCGCCGGTCTCGACGATGCGGCCGTCGGCCAGCACGTGCACCACGTCCGGTTTGATGTAGTCCAGCAGGCGCTGGTAATGGGTGATGACCAGGAACGCGCGATCCGGCGAGCGCAGCGCATTGACGCCGTCGGCGACGTTCTTTAGCGCGTCGATGTCCAGGCCGCTGTCGGTCTCGTCCAGGATGGCCAGCTTCGGCTCCAGCACGGCGAGCTGGAAGATCTCGTTGCGCTTCTTCTCGCCGCCGCTGAAACCCTCGTTGACGCCCCGGTGCAGCAGCTCGTCGCGCAGGTGCAGCACCGCCAGCTTCTCGCGCACCAGCTTGAGGAACTGCATGGAATCCAGCTCGCTCTCGCCGCGCGCCTTGCGTTGGGCGTTGAGCGCGGCGCGCAGGAAGTAGGTGTTGTTCACGCCGGGGATTTCGACCGGGTACTGGAAGGCCAGGAACACGCCGGCGGCCGCGCGTTCTTCCGGCTCCAGCTCAAGCAGCGGCTTGTGTTCGAATTCGACCGAGCCGGCGGTGACCTCATAACCCTCGCGACCGGCCAGGATGTTGCCCAGGGTGGACTTGCCGGCGCCGTTGGGGCCCATGATGGCGTGGACCTGGCCGGGCTTCACTTCCAGCGACAGTCCCTTGAGGATTTCCTTGCCGGCGACGCTGGCGTGGAGGTTTTCGATCTTGAGCATTGCGGTAGTCGTCTTGTCGGATGAGGGAGTGGGCGGCGCCAGTGGATGGGGCGTCGCCACGATCAGGAACCGGGTCTGCGGGAGGGAGAGGCGCTCGGGCGGGTCCGGATGCGCCAGAACCAGGCGCAGGACACCAGGAAAACCGACAAGGCGACGATGCCCAGGCCTGCCCAGAGGTAGCCTGCCTGGACCACCATCACGCCGGCTTCGCTGTCGTAGCAACGGCCCTCGGCATTGAAGCAGTCGCGCCAGCGCCAATACCGTTCATGCCACGCCAGCCCGAAGAACGCGGTCAACGCGAGGCTCGCGCATGCCAACAGCAGCGCCCGCCATGGCATCGGACGCTTCATCCCACCGAACCTTCCAGCGATACTTCCAGCAGCTTCTTGGCTTCCACCGCGAACTCCATCGGCAGCTCGCGGAACACCTGCTTGCAGAAGCCGTCGACGATCATGCTGACGGCGTCTTCCTCGCTGATGCCACGGGCGCGGCAGTAGAACATCTGGTCGTCGGAAATCTTGGAGGTGGTGGCCTCGTGCTCCAGCGTCGCGGTGGGGTTCTTCACCTCGATGTAGGGGAAGGTGTGCGCGCCGCACTGCTTGCCGATCAGCAGGCTGTCGCACTGGGTGTAGTTGCGCGCGTTGGCGGCGTTGCGATCCACCTTGACCAGGCCGCGGTAGGTGTTCTGGCCGCGGCCGGCGCTGATGCCCTTGCTGATGATCTTCGACTTGGTGTTGCGGCCGATATGGATCATCTTGGTGCCGGTGTCGGCCTGCTGGCGATGATGGGTCAGCGCCACCGAGTGGAACTCGCCGACCGAGTCGTCGCCCAGCAGCACGCAGGACGGATACTTCCAGGTGATGGCCGAGCCGGTTTCCACCTGGGTCCAGGAAATCTTGCTGCGCGCGCCGCGGCACTCGCCGCGCTTGGTCACGAAGTTGTAGATGCCGCCGCGGCCTTCCTCGTCGCCGGGATACCAGTTCTGCACCGTGCTGTACTTGATCTCGGCGTCTTCCAGCGCCACCAGCTCGACCACCGCCGCGTGCAACTGGTTCTCGTCGCGCATCGGCGCGGTGCAGCCTTCCAGGTAGGACACGTAGCTCTTGTCCTCGGCGATGATCAGGGTGCGCTCGAACTGGCCGGTATGGCCGGCGTTGATGCGGAAGTAGGTGCTCAGTTCCATTGGGCAGCGCACGCCCTTGGGGATGAACACGAAGCTGCCATCGGAGAACACCGCCGAGTTCAGCGCGGCGAAGTAGTTGTCACCGGTCGGCACCACGCTGCCCAGGTACTGGCGGACCAGTTCGGGATGCTCGCGGATGGCCTCGCTCATCGAGCAGAAGATGATGCCCTTCTCGGCGAGTTCCTGGCGGAAAGTGGTGCCCACCGAGACCGAGTCGAACACCGCGTCGACCGCCACGCCGGCCAGCTTGGCGCGCTCGTGCAGCGGTACGCCCAGCTTGTCGTAGGTGTCGATCAGTTCCTGCGGCACCTCGTCCAGCGACTTGTACTTGGCCTTGGGCGCGCTGTAGTAGCTGATGGCCTGGAAATCGATCGGGGCGATCTTCAGCTTGGCCCAATGCGGCACCGGCATGGTCAGCCAGTGGCGATAGGCGGCCAGCCGCCATTCGGTCATCCACTCCGGCTCGTCCTTCTTGGCCGACAGCGCGCGCACCACGTCCTCGCCGAGGCCGGGCGGCAGCGAATCGGATTCGATGTCGGTGATGAAGCCGGCGTCATAGCGACGTCCCAGCTGTTCCAGGATTTCTGCGTTCTCGGTGGCCATGGGCTGCCTGTGTACTCAACTGCTGGCGACGCGCACGGCGATGGAGCGCCGCGGGGCATCGTCGGGGGAAACGGGGGGATGGAGCATCTGCGCGAGGGTCACGCCGCGCAGGGCGTCGGCGACCACGTCGTTGATCAGGCGCCAGTTGGCGCGGGCGCCGCACTGGTGGGCGATGCCGCAATGGCCGTCGGCCTGGCTGCATTCAGTCATCGCCAGCGGCCCTTCCATGGCCTCGACGATCTCGATCAGGCTGATGTCGGCGGCGGCCCGGCTCAGCCGATAGCCGCCGTGCACGCCACGCAGGCCCTCGACCAGGCCGGCCTGGGCCAGCGGCTTGAGCACCTTGCTGACGGTGGGGGATTCCAGGCCGGAATGGTCGGCCAGATCGGTGGCGCTGAGGATCTCACCCGGCCGCGCGGCGAGCACGGTCAGTACCACGGTGGCGTAGTCGGTGAGCTTGGTGACGCGGAGCATGGCGGGACGGGGGGATTGAAAGCGTACCGAAATTGTACGCTTTACCCCCACGCCACGCCAAGCGTGAACCTGTTCAGTTTCGGGACGCGGTCCCGGCGCCTTGGGCCGGGGCTTCCGGCAGGACCAGCGAGAAGTAGGGGGCGGGCGGGGTCTGGCCGGGCGGCAGGTAGGCCGGGGCGGCTTCTCCGGCCGGACCCAGCGAACGCACGAACTGGTAGATGGCCGCGCGGTCGGCCTCGCTCATGGCCCGCAGGGTGAAGTCCGGCATGATCGGCCGGGTGCGCAGGTTGCCGCTGTAGGCCAGCCATTGGGCCTCGCTCATCTCCTGCATGCGCAGGCGCAGGTTGCTCGCGTAGGTGGTGCCCCAGGGACCGTGATAGCCCAGCGGCGAGCCGGCGAGCCACTGCGCGGTCGGCACTTCGCCCTGGCGCTCGGCGTAACCGGCGGTATGGCAATCGTTGCAGCCGCCAACCCGGACCAGGTACTCGCCGCGCGCGACGACATCGCTGGCGGTCTCCATCCTGGCGGAGGGGGGCGCGGGAACGGCGGTGGCGTCCGGCTTGCCGGCGCGGGCCTGGCAGCCTCCCAGGATCAGCAGCGAAGACAGCAGGCAGGACAGCAGGGGCAATGCGGAAGCGCGGTTGGACATGGCGGCGGCTCGGTGGTGGTTTCGGGGTGGTTTGCGGGAAGCAGGCGGTTTAACGCGCGGTTTCCACGCGACCGGACACGCCGGCACCACCGGGATTCATACGCCGGTCGCGGTGTCGCCGGGAGCCTGGCGCGGCCATGGATGTGCCAGGCGGCGGCGGCCGGAACGCCGGAGGCTTGGGATCCCGGGCGGTCTGAGCGAGAATCCGCCTTCCCGCCCGTTCACCGGAACCCGCATGCCCCGCAAGATTGAAGCCCGCAAGTCCGACATCCATGGCAATGGCGTTTTCGCCATCGCGACCATCAAGAAGGGCGAGCGTGTCGTCGAGTACAAGGGGAAGCGGCGCAGCCACGACGACGTGGACGAGGACGACAGCGGCGACGTGGAATCGGGGCACACCTTCCTGTTCACCCTCAATGACGAGTACGTCATCGACGCCAATTACAAGGGCAACAAGGCGCGCTGGATCAACCACAGCTGCGATCCGAACTGCGAGGCGGTCATCGAGGAACACGACGGCAAGAACCGCAAGAAGGACAAGGTCTTCATCGAAGCCATCCGCGACATCAAGGCGGGCGAGGAGCTGACCTACAACTACGGCATCGTCCTGGCCGAGCCGCATACCGCCCGCCTGAAGAAGGTCTGGGCCTGCCGTTGCGGCAGCAAGAAGTGCACCGGCACGATGCTGCAGCCGAAGTCGTAATCGCCGCTACACCGCCGCCGCCTGTCATCAGGATGCAGGCGGCGGCCAAATGGTTTGCATGACCTACGCCAGTCGGTGAGGGCGCGCGTTGCCGCTAGGGTGGCCACCAACGGGCATCGGTCCCAGCGGAACCTTCGACATGCGTGCGGCAATCCTGAGTCTCTCCATCCTGATGGCGCTCTCCGCGCCGGCCCTGGCCATCGACGTGGATGGCCGCATCGACCCGGCCGAATGGCAGGGCGCCCGCCATATCGCCGACTTCCGCAAGGTGCAGCCGCTGACCGGGACCCCGGCCACCCATCCCACCGAGGCGTGGGTACTGGCGACCCCGGACGGTCTGGCGATCGCCTTCCGCAACGTCCAGCCGGCGGCGAGCCGTACGCGGCAGCGCGTGCAACGGGATTTCGAGGATCAGGTGGACCGGGTCAACCTGATGATCGATTTCGACGGTGATGGCCGTACCGGCTACAACTTCACGATTTCCTCGACCGACGGCGTCGCCGACGCGGTGATCACCAACGAATCCGAGTTCAACGACGACTGGGACGGCAACTGGAAGCACGCGGTCAGCGAGGATGCCGAAGGCTGGTCCGCGGAAATGCTGATCCCCTGGTACATCGCGCCGATGCGCAAGGGCGAGGGAGATGTGCGGCGGATGAAAATCTACTTGGATCGCGTGGTTGGTTCCACCGGCGAGCGGGTGGCCTGGCCGGTGGCTAGCTTCGAGCGCCCGCGTTTCCTCTCCGAGTTCACGCCGATCGAAGTGCCGCAATACAGCCAGTCGCTGCTGGCGGTCACGCCCTACATGTCGGGCCTGTACGACAACGTGCGCGGGGACAGCGATTTCGACGGTGGCGTGGATCTGTTCTGGAAACCCAACGGGCAGTTCCAGATGACAGCCACGCTCAATCCGGATTTCGGCCAGGTGGAAAGCGATGACCTGGTGGTCAACTTCAGTGCCACCGAGACCTTCATCAGCGACAAGCGGCCGTTCTTCACCGAGAACCAGGGCCTGTTCGAATACACCACGCCGTCGGATTTCAGCCAGTTGCTGTACACCCGCCGGGTCGGCGGCCCGGCCGACGATGGCCGCGGGGCAGGCGACATCACCGCCGCGGTCAAGCTCAATGGCTCGTTCGGGCAGACCAAGTACGGCGTGTTCGCCGCCGACGAGGCCGACGAGGTCGGGCGTTCGTTCTACGCCCTGCGCCTGGTGCGCGATTTCAAGGATCAGAACGTGGGCATGATGATGACCCGCGTCGATCGCCCGTACTTCGATCGCGAGGCGACCGTGTTTGGCATCGATCACAACTGGCGCCCGACTCCGCGCTGGAACGTGCGCACCCGCGTGTTCGGCAGCCAGATCGACGAGCGCGGCGACACCACCCGCGACCTGGGCGCCACGGTGTGGGCCGACTACGAAATGGATCATGGCTGGCGCCAGCAGTGGATCGCCATGCATTTCGGCAACGATCTGCAGATCAACGACGCCGGCTACCTGTCGCGCAACAGCATGAACTATCTGCACTGGGAGGTGAAACGCCGCTTCGCCGATCAGCCGGAAAGCTCGCGCTATTCGTCGAAGGAATGGCGCTGGCGGGTCAGTTCGATCTACAACAACCACGGCGAACGGCTCAACAACCAGTTCCGGATGAGCCGGCAGGGGCAGTTGCGCAACGGCGCCAGCGAGTATGCCCAGATCAACATCAACACCTCGGGCGTCGAGGATCTGCTGACCCGCGGCCATGGCTCGGTGAACGTGCCGGCCCGTTTCAATGCCCACTATGAGTACGAGCGGCCACGCAAGGGCCACTGGGCGCACGACGTCTACGCGGATCTGATGAGCGGCGGCCTGGCCGGCAACGACGAAATCGGCTACGCCTTCGAGTACCAGGCGACCTATTTCATCAATGATGCCTTCAGCCTGTACGGCGGCTTCTATGCCGACCGCACCCCGGATTGGCTGCTCTGGCAGCGCGACAACCTGATCGGCAGTTTCGAGGGCCGCGAGTGGCATGTGAATGCCGGTCTCAACTGGACCATCAGCGATCGCCAGGAACTGCGGGTCAAGCTGCAGTCGATTGCCCTGGACGCGCGCGCGCGCCAGGCCTACCGGGTGATGGCGGGCGGCGACGCGCTGCGCAGCGACGACGAGATCAACGACTTCAGCCTGAGCAACCTGGGCTTCCAGATCCGCTATCGCTACGAACTGGCCCCGCTGTCCTATCTGTACGTGGTCTATGGCCGCGGCGGGCGCGACAACAACCGCTTCGGCGACAGCGCCGGCGCGCTGCTGGGCGATGCCTTCGGCCTGCGCGACGACGAACAGCTGCTGGTCAAGCTGAGCTACCGCTTCGAACTGTAGCCACGCGGCGCGGCGCCTGGAAGGGAATGGTGAAGCGGCGGATGCATCCGCCGCTCCGGGGTCACTGGCCCAGGCGCAGGTGAACCTGACCGCCCTCGATGCGGATCGCATTGGCGGACAGGGTGCCCGGGATTTGGGCCAACGCTTCGGCATCCAGGCGATAGATCGGCTCGTCCTGCGCGTACTGCTCCAGCAGGGTGTTGACCATCTCGCGGGTCTGCGCGTCCATCGGCTTGCCCTGTCCGCCGTCCTGCAGTTCCAGTAGTTCCGGACGCTCCAGGTGCAGGCCACGGGTCGCCGGGTCATAGCGCAGTCCGCTGGCGACCCGGAAACGTCCCTGACTGCTGCCGCTGCCGGCCAGCGAGGCGTCGTAATCGAGATCCATCTGGATGCGGTTGCCACCGGCGGGAATCGCGATCACCGGTCGGCTGAGGGTCAGGCGCGCCAATCCGCCCAGCCAGGCTTCCTTGCGCGGAAATGCCGGCTCCGCGGCACTCTGCAACTGCGCGGGCGTCAGGGTCAGGCTGTCCGCGGCGATGGCCGCGGGTAGCTGCGCGCGCGCCATCCAGGTGGAGAAGGGCAGGGTCGCCGTGCTGGCGGCGAGGGCGGCGGCCAGCAGGCGGCGGGAACGCCGCAGGCGGCGCAGGGTGCGGGTATCAGTGTCCATCCAGTTTCACCACGATTTTTCCTTGTTCGACGAGGGTCGCACCGATGCGCTTGCCACGCGGCAGGCGGTCCAGCACGTCGCTGTCGATGCGGTAGAGGGGTTCCCGGCGCGCGTATTCGGCCAGCACGGTATTGATGAGTTCGCGGGTGCCGCCGCGCATCACGCTGCCGGATCCGGGCAGGTCCACGCTCAGCACTTCGGGGTTGTCCAGGTGCAGGCCCTGGGTGGCGGGGTCATAGCGCAGCCGGCTGGCAATGGCGAAGCGTCCGTTGGCGACATTGCCGGCGCCGATCGCGCTGACCCCGATGTCGAAGTCCAGGCGCAGTCGATCGTCGCCCTCGGCCAGGGTGAGGCGCGGATGGCTGAGGGTGGCCGAAACCAGTCCGCCGAGCTTGTCGAATTCACGCGGAAAGCTGCGATCCAGGCGCCGTTGCAGCTGCGGTTCGGTGAAGCTGATCTCGTTGCCGAAGAAACCGCTGACCGCGTTCATGGTGCCGCAGCCGGCCAGCAGCAACAGCAGGGCCGACAGCGCGATCGAGGCCAGCGGGCGGAAGCGTGGGGACATGCAGGGCTTGTTTTCCGGGAAGGGGCTGACCATCCGCACGATAGCGCGTGGATTCTGTCCGCCGGCTAACCGGCGGCGGTGATTCCGGGTCAGCCCGGCGCGCGCTGTCGCAGGTCCTGGAGGAAGGTGTCGACATGCGGGCGCAACGGCGCGAACAGATCGTCCTGGTCCTTGCGGTGGTTGGCCATCAGGCCGCTGAGCAATTGGGTGCCGATCACCAGCGCGGCGCGTTCGTCACCGCTGAAGCCGCGCAGGCGCTGGACGTTCTCGAGCACGCGCATCCAGTCGTCGTGGCAGTGATGCTCGAACTCGATGGTGCACCGGCTGGTGCAGGGCAGGCCGTCCGCCTCCACGGGTGTGACGGTGATGCGGTAGCGCTGGGAACGGTTGGCCATGACGGTGGGGGAAAGCTTCGGGGACAGGGGCAAGATAGGCCCGCGTCCGTGCCCGCACGAGGCCCGTCACCGCGATGGAGTGTTCCGCGGGATGCGGATTCAGCGCCGCCCCGACGCGGCGCCGGCCTGCAGGACGGGCCAGGGATCCCGCGCACCTTCGCGGCCATAGATGCCGAAATGCAGATGGGGCGGCGTGGGGGGGGGGGGGGGGGGGGGGGGGGGGGGGGGCCCCCCCCCCCCCCCCCCCGCCCCCCCCCCCCCCCCCCCCCCCCCCCGCCCCCCCCCCCCCCC
>NZ_JBYMTI010000001.1:701231-980809 GCF_057773145.1 Pseudoxanthomonas sp. 68-E7
CGCGCACCTTCGCGCCCATTGATGCGGAATTGCTGTTGGGGCGGCGTGCCGCGGGCGTTGCCGCTGGTGCCGACCGTGCCCAGCGGCGCGCCCGCGGCGACCACGCTGCCCGCCCGCAGTCCGCTGGCCCATTGATCCAGGTGTGCGTAGTAATAGCGTTCACGCCCGGGACCGAGCACCCAGACCTGGCGGCCACCCAGGCCGCCCTCACGGATCGAGGTGACCACGCCGCGCGTGCTGCTCAGCACCGGCGTTCCGCGGCGGGCGAAGATGTCCACGCCCGCATGGCGTCGATCCGTGCCGCGCGCGGCGCCGAACGTGGCGGCGATGTCGCGCGCGGCCACGCCCTGCACGGGAACGGCAAGCGCGTTGGCGGGCGGCAGGCGCGACAGTTCCCACAGCGTGCGAAGCGGAAGCAGGAAGGGTTGCCGCCACGCCCATGCCGCCAGCCATGCCAGCAGGGGGATCGCGGCCCAGGCGAACAGGCGTCGATGCCTGCGGCGGGCGGGACGCGGGCCGGTGGCGGCCATGGCGATCAGGCCGGCGGAGCGGAATCCGCCAGTTGCCGTTCCAGGCGCGCCTTCAGATCGGCATCCAGCTTCAGCTGCCGCGCCAGTTCATCCAGGTAGGCGCGCTCCATGAAATTCTGTTCGTCGACCACCATCAGGCTGGCCAGGTACATCTCCGAGGCCACCTCCGGGCTATCGCCGGCGCGCGCGACCTCGGCCGGATCCAGCGGCTTCTGCAGCTCCGCCTGCAGCCAGCGCTGCAGTTCGGCATCGTCGCCGAGGCGGCGGAACTCGCCCTCGATCACGCCGCGCTCGCGCTCGTCGACGTGTCCGTCCGCCTTGGCCGCGGCAATGAGCGCGCGCAGGATCGCCTGGCTGTGGTGCTCGGCCTGGGGCGGGGGCAGGCGATCGACGGTACGCGGTTCGTTGACCGCGGCCGCGCTCTGCTGCTGGTGATCGCGATAGGCCTGGTAGGCCATCACGCCAATGGCGGCCAGGCCACCATAGGTCGCGAGCTTGCGGGTCTTGCGGTTCTTGCCGAGCAACAGGCCCAGCGCGCCACCGGCGACGGCGCCCTTGCCGAAGTCGGCGTTGAGCAGGCTGCCGCCGGTCTGGGACTTGAGCAACTGTTCCAGGAAGCCTTGAATCTTCATGCGCGGGAATCCTTGGTTGTACGAAAGGGATGGGATCGGGATGGGGTCGCGCGGGCTCGGGCACAAGCGTGACCGATGGCAGGGCCGCAACGGTGCGCGCCCGCGGCCGGGGGAGCCTGTCTTGGGAATACCGATGAACAGGCGAAAAAAAAGGGACGGCCAGGCCGTCCCTTTTTTCGATGCGAGGTGTCGCGCCTGGATCAGGCGGCGGCGTCCTTCAGCTTCTTGAGCGGGCGCACCTTGACCTTCACCGAGGCGGGCTTGGCGGCGAACCACTGCTCTTCCTTGGTGAACGGGTTGATGCCCTTGCGCTTCGGCTTGGCCGGCACGTTGATGGCGCTGATCTTCAGCAGGCCCGGCAGGGTGAAGGAGCCAGCGCCCTTCTTGCTGATGGAGGCGTGGACCGCGCTTTCCAGCGAAGCCAGCACGGCGCGCACGTCCTTCGCGGCCACGGCGGTGGCTTCGGCGATGTGGGCGACCAGGCCGGACTTGCTCAGCGCTTCCTTGATCGGCTTCGGGGCTGCCGGCTTGGCGGCGGCCTTCGGTGCGGCTTTCTTGGCGGCCTTTTTCGGCGCTGCCTTCTTGGTGCTCTTTGCCATAAGTGTCCTGTTTTTACAGTCTGTAGGTGGGTAATCGGGCCGACCGCGTCGGCAGGCGCAATGTAGGACAAAGAATTCGCGTCGCACAAGTAGCAAGACGCCAAATAGCGCGTTTTTTTTGCGGTTTCCGGCGGATGGTGCGACTTGAGGCGGGAAATTCGCCGGGAAACCAGTGCCGAAGCGGGTGGATGAGCGCCGATCCGGTGGCGGCGGCGGGCGGAACGCTGCATGCGCTCCGCCCTTTCGCGACGTTCAATCGTCCTCGGGTTTCGGCTTGTACGCGTCGACCAGCTTCTGCTGCACGTTGCCGGGCACCGGCTCGTAGTGGCTGAAATCCAGGCTGTAGCGGCCGCGGCCGGCGGTCACGGACTTCAGTTCCGCCGCATAGCCTTCCAGTTCGGACAGCGGCACCTGTGCCCGGACGATGATTTCCCCGCGCACCGTATCGGTGCCGTTGATGCGGGCGCGCTTGCTGGACAGGCCGCCGGTGATGTCGCCGACCTGGGCTTCCGGCGCGGCGACCTCCAGGTCCACCACCGGTTCCAGCACCTGCGGGCGCGCCTTGCCGATGGCATCCAGGAAGGCCTTCTTGCCCGCCGCGACGAACGCGACCTCCTTGCTGTCGACCGGATGGTGCTTGCCGTCCAGGATCACCACGCGCAGGTCCTGCAGTGGATAGCCGGCGACCGCGCCGCTGGCGAGGACCTGGCGCACGCCCTTTTCCACCGCGGGCATGAATTGGCCCGGGATGGTGCCGCCCTTGACCTCGTCCACGAACTCGAAACCCTGGCCGCGCGGCAGCGGTTCGATCCGCAGCGACACTTCGCCGAACTGGCCGGCGCCGCCGGTCTGCTTCTTGTGGCGATGATGGCCATCGGCCTTCGCGGCGATGGTTTCGCGGTAGGCGATGCGCGGCGGCCGGGTCCGGACCTCGACGCCATGGCGGTCCTTGAGCCGATCCAGCATCACCCGCAGGTGCAGGTCGGACAGGCCGCGCACGACGGTCTCGTTGAGTTCCGCCGCATGCTCGACCACGAACGCGGGGTCCTCCTCGGCCAGCTTCTGCAGCGCGGTGGAAAGCTTCTGCTCCTGGCCCTTGCTGGCGGCTTCGATCGCCAGGCCGAACATCGGTCGGGGGAAATCCACCGGGGCCAGGTGGATGTGGTCCTCGTCGTGGCTGTCGTGCAGCACCGCATCGAAATGCAGGTCCTCGATCTTGGGGATGGCGGCGATGTCGCCGGGGACCGCCTGCTCGATCTCGGCGTGGTCCTTGCCCTTGAGCTTGAACAGGTGCGCGACCTTGAACGCTTTCTTGCCGTCGTCGACGAACAGCAGGGCATCCTTCTTCACCGTGCCCTGGTAGACCCGGAAGATACCCAGTTTTCCGACGAAGGGGTCGTTGACGATCTTGAACACGTCGGCGATCACGTGGGCCTGCGGATCCGGGCGCGCCTGCACCGCTTCGGTGCCGGCGCCGTTGGTGCGCTGGAACGGCGGCGGATTGCCTTCGCCCGGATGCGGGAACAGGCGCTCGGCCACGTCCAGCAGTTCGGCCACGCCGGCGCCGGTGCGCGCGGACACGAAACAGACCGGCACCAGGTGGCCTTCGCGCAGGCATTGCTCGAAGGTGTCGTGCAGCTCCGGACCGGACAGGCCGCCTTCGCCGGCATCCAGGAAGTGCTCCATCACCGTTTCGTTGATCTCCACCACCTGGTCGATGATCTTCTGGTGCCATTCGGCCACCGGCCCCAGGTCGGAATCGCCCTGCGCCTGGCCGAAGCAATCCACGACCCGGCGACCGCCCTCGGCGGGCAGGTTGAGCGGAAGCACTTCCGCGCCGAAGGATTCGCGCAGGTCGGCCAGCACGCGCGCGCAATCGGCGCCGTCATGGTCGATCTTGTTCACCACGATGGCCCGGCACAGGTTGCGCTGGCGGGCGCGTTCCATCAGCCGGCGGGTGCCGTGGGCCACGCCGGTATCGGCGTCGACCACGATCAGCGCGGTTTCCACCGCCGACAGCGCCGACAGCGCGGGCCCTCGGAATTCCGGATAACCGGGCGTGTCGATGAGGTTGAGGTGGATGCGTTCGCCGGAGGCGGCCAGGTGATCGGTGCTGGCGATGGCGGTGTCGATGGAATGGCCGCGGGTCTTTTCGATCGGATCGTGATCGGACACGGTGGTGCCGCGTTCGATGGTGCCTGCCGCCTGGAGGGTGCCGCCGGCATGCAGCAGGGCTTCGAAGAGCGTTGTTTTGCCGGCGCCAGGGTGGCCTGCCAGGGCCACGTTGCGGATTTGGGGTGTGCTGTAGGACATGAGGCCGTTCCTCCCGGGAAGTGGGGTCGAAGGGCCGTCATGGCTGTCCGGGCCGGCGCGACCCGTGAGCGTGCGCTCGGCGGGCGGTCATGGCGGGCAGCCAGCATCGGCCGCGCTGGCGGCGGGGTCAAGTCGCAACGCGCAACCAGCGCTACACATGTCGCGGTGTAAGCTGCCGTTCCCCTGGACGAGGAGCGGCAGCCATGGCTTTGAAACGTTACGCGGACGCGGTGTGGAAGGGTGACCTGCAGGCCGGCAAGGGCAACATCAGCACGCCGCAGAGCGGCCTGTTCGATGCCCAGAACTATTCGTTCAAGACCCGCTTCGGCGATGAAAAGGGAACCAACCCGGAGGAACTGCTGGCGGCCGCGCACGCCGGCTGTTTCAGCATGGCGCTGTCGGCGGTGCTGGGCAAGGCCGGTTTCACGCCGGACATCATCCAGACGCGGGCCGAGGCGACCATGGAACCGGGCATGGATCCGGGGCCGACGATCACCGGCATCAAGTTGATCGTGTCGGCGCGGGTCCCGGGCATCGATGCCGCCCAGTTCGACGAGATCGCGCACCAGGCCAAGGCCGGTTGCCTGATCTCGCGCGCGCTGTCGGTGCCGGTCTCGCTGGAAGCGACCCTGCTTGCCTGACCGGGCCGCGCCCGGCTGGAGCGCGTTGTTCCTGCATGGCGCCGGCGGAGGCGGCTGGGAATGGAATCGCTGGTGCGGGATCTGGCGCGCGCGCGGCATCGCGGTGCACGCCCCGGATCTGCAGCCGGCATCCGCGGGCATCGAGGCGACCGGATGGGACGACTACCGTGGCCAGGTGGCGGAGTGGCTGCGGGCACTGCCGCACCCACGCGTGCTGGTCGGTGCGAGCCTCGGCGGCCTGCTCGCGATGCAGGCCACCGAAGGCGCCGATGCGCTGATCGTGGTCAATCCGCTGTTGCCGGCGCCATGGCATCGGGAATTGCGGGCGCGGGACTGGCCGGATCGGGTTCGCTGGCGAAGCGACGCGCGCCTGGCTTCGACCCGTCGGTCGATGCCGGAAGCCGACCCGGCATCGGTCCTGTACGCATTGCGCCGCTGGCGTGACGAGTCCGGCGCGGTGTTGCGCACGGCCCAGGCCGGCATCGCGGTCGAAGCGCTCCGTTGCCCCGCCTTGTTCATCGCCTCGCGGGATGACGGCGACGTCCCCGCGCCGGCGGTGCGCGGCCTGGCCGCGGCGTCGGGAGCGGGCCTTGTCGAGGTCGCCGGTGGCCATTTGGCGCCGGTGCTGGGCCGGGACGCCCCGCAGGCCGCCCGGCAAGCTGTCGAATGGCTAAACAATCCAGGGGCGGCCGGCTGAGTTCAGTCTGTTTTCACCCACCCGACTCGACGATGCGTCGCACGCCATCCCGGCGTGGGGAGCCTGTCATGAACCGCCTGTCCACCGCTCTGATCGCCTTCGGCCTGCTGGCTTCCGGCGCCGCTTCGGCGCAGTCCTATTCCGGCGGCTACGGCGATCGGAATGACCGCTATGCCAGCGGCGACTACGACTATGCGCGGGTGATCCGGGTGGACCCCGTCATCGAGGGCGACCGTTATGGCGGTCGTACCGTCAGCACGGCGCAGCGCTGCTACTACCGCGATGCGGACGATCAATACGTTTCCGGCGATGGCTACTACGGCGACGATCGCTACCGGGACGATCGCTATGGCGATCGCTACGGCGACGATCGCTATCGCGGGAACGACACCGGCCGGACCGTGGCCACGGTGATCGGTGGCATTGCCGGCGCCGTGCTCGGCAGCAAGATCGGCGACGGCAGCGGCCGTTATGTCGGCACCGCCGTGGGCTCGATGGTCGGCGGCATGGCAGGCCGCTCGATCTACGACAACACCCAGCGCAACCGCCAGGTCCGGCGCGGCACGGTACGGGTCTGCGACCCCGAGCCGGTCAATGGCGGATACAGCGGTCATGACGGCGACGGTCGCGTCACCGGCTACGACGTGACCTACGAGTACGCCAACCGGACCTACCACACGCGCACCAGCTATCACCCCGGCGATCGCATCCGCGTGCGGGTGGACGTGCGACCCGAATAAGGCCGCCGTATCGCAAAAAGGGGCTCTTCGGGGCCCCTTTCGTTTTCCGGCGCTTGAATGCGCCCGCCATCGAACGCATAGTCGCCCGGTTCATTCACACGGGAGCAGGGGATGCGCGGGACTTTGCTGGCGATGGTGTTGGGTGCGGTATCGGCATCGGGAATGGTCCTGGCGGACGAGGTCACCGTCCTGACCGCCGACCGGATTCATACCTCCGATCCGCAGCGGCCGCAGGTGCAGGCGATGGCCTGGAACCAGGAGGGCCGCCTGCTCGAACTGGGCGAGTCCGCCGCGCTGCTGGCGAAGTATCCGCAGGCCAGGCGCATCGATGCGTCCGGCAAGACCGTGATCCCCGGTCTCATCGATGCGCACGGACACCTGATGGGCCTGGGATACGCGTTGATGCGCGCCGATTTGACCGATGCCCGCAGCAAGCAGGAAATCCTGGAACGCCTGCGCACCTATGCCGCGCAATTGCCGGAAGGCGCGTGGCTGCTGGGGGGAGGCTGGGATCAGAACGACTGGCCGGAAAAGGTGTTTCCGGCGGCGACGGATCTGGATGCCGCGTTCCCCGACCGTCCGGTCTGGCTGGAGCGCGTGGACGGCCACGCCGGCTGGGCCAATTCGGCGGCGTTGCGGGCGGTGGCGGCCAAATCCGGAAAGCCCCTGGCGGGTGACTGGCAACCGGCGGGCGGGCGCATCGAACGCAAGGCTGGCAAGCCGACGGGCGTGTTCGTCGATGGCGCGATGGCGCTGGTCTACGAGGTGGTGCCGCCGGCGGATGACGCCACCCGGGAGCAGGCCGCCGCCAAGGCCTTCGACGCGGCCGTGCGGCACGGCTTGACCGGCGTGCACGACATGGGCGTGTCGCGCGAGGACCTGGCGCTGTTCAAGCGCTTCGCCGATGCCGGCAAACTGCCGCTGCGCGTGGACGCGTATGCGGATGGCGATGGCAACGCGCTCGCGGATCTGTGCGCCAACGGGCTCTACCGCCATCCCGGCGGGCGCCTGGAGATGCGCGGGGTGAAGCTGTACATCGACGGTGCGCTGGGCAGCCGCGGCGCGGCCATGCTGGAAGACTACAGCGACGATCACGGCAACCACGGATTGCTGGTCACCGATCCGGTGACCTACGAGGCATCGGTGCGCAAGGCATTGGGTTGCGGCGTGCAGGTTGCCACCCACGCCATCGGTGATCGCGGCAACCGCATCGTGCTGGACACCTATGCGAAGGTGCTCGGCGACAAGGCCGGTTCCGATCACCGCTGGCGCATCGAGCATTCGCAGATCGTGGCGCTGGAGGACATTCCGCGCTTTGCCAGGCTGGGCGTGATCGCCTCGATGCAGCCCACCCATGCCACTTCGGACATGCCTTGGGCGGAAGACCGGGTGGGACCGCAACGCATTCTCGGCGCCTATGCCTGGCAGCGTTTCCTGCACAGCGGTGCGCGCCTGGCGCTGGGTTCGGATTTCCCGGTGGAGTCGGTGGATCCGCGGCTGGGCCTGTATGCCGCCGTCACCCGCCAGGACCGCGAAGGCCAGCCGCCGGGTGGATGGCAGCCGGAACAGCGGCTCAGCGCCGCCGAGGCGGTGCGCGGATTCACCGCCGACGCGGCCTGGGCGGGACGCGATGAAAAGGAAGTCGGGCAACTGGCGCCCGGGCTGCGCGCCGATTTCGTGATCGTGGACGAGGACCCGCTGGCGGTGCCGTCCGCGCAGCTGGATGATCTGCACATCCGGTCGACCTGGGTGGACGGCAAGCCGGTTTACGAAACGCCCTGAGCGGAGCTCCGGCCCGCGTGCGCCCCGCGCGGGCCGGAAGGGATTTCAGGCAGGGACTGCGCCGCCACCGCGCGGGCTTACCAGTCCAGCGTGCCGCTCACCACGGTGCGCACGTGCCCGCCGGACCAGACGTCGCCATTGGCGTCGATGTGCAGTTGCAGGCGGGCGTCATGGCCGACTTCGCGGCCTTGGCTGACGGTGTAGCGGTTGCGACCGCCGGGCAGCGCGCCGCGTTCGGCCAGCCAGGCCGCCAGGGTCGCGTTGGCCGCGCCCGAGGCGGCGTCCTCGAACACCGCGGGCGCGCCGACGAAGGCGCGCACCACCAGATCGTAGTCCTGACCGGCGTCGGCGCGCGCGTAGGCGCAGACCCCCATGCTTTCGGTGGCCTTCGCCAGTGCGGCGATCGCGTCCCAGTCGGGCGCGGCCGTGCGCAGGCTGCGTTCGTCGCGTACTTCGGCCAGCCACCAGCGACGGCCGCCATCGACCAGTGCGGGTGGCAGGTCGCCGGCGGGGAGTGTGGCGAGCGCGGCGCGCAGCAGCGGATCGTTCGCCGGTTCGCCGGTTCTCTGCACACTGGCGCGCGGCGTGCGCACGGCGATGCTGCGCGCGGCGCCTTCGCCCTCCACGCGCAGCGGCAGGCAGCCGGCAGTGCCTTCCTGCACCAACTGGCCGTCGCGCGGCGTGGCCAGTCCCGCTTCCAGTACCACGTGCGCGGTGCCGACGCTGGGATGGCCGGCGAACGGCACCTCGCGGCGCGGGCTGAAGATGCGCAGGCCGTAGCTGGCTTCCGCCGAGGGCGCGGGGAACACGAAGGTGGTTTCCGGCAGGCGCGTCCAGCGGGCGATGGCCTGCATGGCATCGTCGTCGAGGCCTTCGGCATCCAGGACCACGGCGAGCGGATTGCCGGCACCGGGACGGTCGGCAAAGACGTCCAGCTGGACGTAGCGGCGAAGGGTCATCAGGGGAATCTCGGTGGGGGCGCGCAGCTTACCAAGTCGCGCTGCCGGCGATGACCGGCTGGACCTTGCCGCCGATCCAGATCGCACCGGCCTCGTCGCGCTCGACCGTCACCCGGCCGTCGCGTCCCAGTTCGCGTCCCTGGCTGGCGACATAGCGGCCCTGGCCGGGAAAGCGGCCGGCGGCGTGCAGGGCGGCGCCGATGGCCGCGTTCGCGCTGCCGGTGACCGGGTCTTCCGGAACATCGTCGGCGGGGCAGAACGCCCGCACCGCGAGCGCGTGGTCCGTCGCCGCCCGGGCCATGCCGAACACGGCCAGCCCGACCGCGCCGGTGGCCCTGGTGAGCTCGGCGATGGCGGCCAGATCCGGTGCGAGTGCACGCACCGCGGCGGCGTCCTCCAGTTCTACCAGCCACCATGCGGGACCGTTGTTCCAGAGCGCGGCCGGCATCGTGCCCTGCCTCCATGGCGCGAGCACGCGGGAAAGCAGGTCGTGCGCCGGCGTGGGCACCGGTTGCGGCACGGCATCGGGCGCGCGCAGCCGCAGCAGGCGATCCGGCCCGCGACCTTCCACCCGCACTGGCAGCAGGCCTGCCGCGCATTCCTGCACCAGTGCGCCGGTGTCGGGGGCCAGGCCGGTCTCCAGCGCCGCCCAGGCCGCGCCGATGCTGGGATGGCCGGCGAAGGGCAGTTCCCGCCGCGGGGTGAAGATGCGGATGCGGTAGTCCGCCTCGGCCGAGGTGGGTGGCAGGAAGAAGATGGTTTCCGAGAGCCGGGTCCAGGCCGCGAACGCCTGCATCGCGTCGGCCTCCAGGTCGGCCGCGTCCAGCACCACCCCCAAGGGGTTGCCGGCGCCGGGGCGGTCGGCGAAGACATCCAGCTGCAGGTAGCGGCGAGGGCGCATGGATCGTTGTCCCATGGGGCCGGACCCGGCCATTTTCGGCGGGGCGTTCGGCTAGAATCGAGGGTTCACGCCCGAATGTTTCGGGCATCTCCCCACCATTCTATCCATGCCTTCCGCCCCTATCGCGCCTGATCCCTGGATCGTCCTCAAGTTCGGTGGCACTTCGGTGTCCCGTCGTCATCGCTGGGACACGATTGGTCGATTGGCGAAAAAACGGGCGGACGAGCAGGGCGCCCGCGTGCTGGTGGTGGTGTCGGCGCTCTCGGGCGTCACCAATGAACTGACCGCGATCGCCGACGGCGCTGCCGATGGCGCCGAGCGTGTCGCGAAATTGGAACAGCGCCACCGCGAGTTCGCCGCCGAACTGGACCTGGATGCCGAGGCGGTGCTCGGTGCCCGGCTGGCGGCGCTGCGGGATCTGCTGGCCGATCCGCGCGCGGCGACCCGCGTGCTGGACTGGCAGGCCGAGGTGCTGGCGCAGGGCGAGCTGCTGTCGTCCACGCTGGGCGCGGCCTACCTGAAATCGCAGGGACTGGATTTCGGGTGGATGGACGCGCGCCACTGGCTGCAGGCGAGCATCCTGCCCAACCAGAGCGCGTGGGCGCAGCGGCTGTCGGTGTCCTGCGCGACCGCGCCGGACCAGGACTGGCGGCGCGCGTTCGCCGCGCAGGACAGCACGATGCTGCTGACCCAGGGCTTCATCGCCCGCCACGGCGATGGTGGCACGGCGATCCTGGGCCGCGGCGGCTCGGACACCTCGGCGGCGTACTTCGGTGCGCTGCTGGGCGCGCGCCGGGTGGAAATCTGGACCGACGTACCCGGCATGTTCAGCGCCAACCCGCGTGAAGTGCCGGATGCGCGCCTGCTGACCCGGCTGGACTACTACGAAGCGCAGGAAATCGCGACCACCGGTGCGAAGGTATTGCACCCGCGTTCGATCAAGCCCTGCCGCAACGCCGGCGTGCCGATGGCGATCCTGGATACCGAGCGCCCGGACCTGCCGGGCACCAGCATCGACGACAAGGCCGCGACGGTGCCCGGCGTCAAGGCGGTCAGCCGGCGCAACGGCATCGTGCTGGTGTCGATGGAAGGCATCGGCATGTGGCAGCAGGTCGGCTTCCTGGCCGACGTGTTCGCCCGCTTCAAGAAGCACGGCCTGTCGGTGGACCTGATCGGTTCGTCGGAGACCAACGTCACCGTGTCGCTGGATCCCAGCGAGAACCTGGTCAGCACCGACGTGCTGGCGGCGCTGTCGGCGGATCTGGCCGAGGTGTGCCGGGTCAAGGTCATCGCGCCATGCACGGCGATCACCCTGGTCGGCCGCGGCATGCGTTCGCTGCTGCACAAGCTGTCGGACGTGTGGGCGATGTTCGGCCGCGAGCGCGTGCACCTGATCTCGCAGTCGTCGAACGACCTCAACCTGACCTTCGTCATCGACGAGGCCGCCGCCGACGGCATGTTGCCGGTGCTGCATGCCGCGCTGATCGACAGCGGCGCGATGCCGACCGACGAGACCAGTGTGTTCGGCCCCAGCTGGCGCGAGATCAACGGCGCCATCCGTCGTCGCGGCATGCCGTGGTGGCAGGCGCCGCAGGAGCGCGAGCGCCTGCTGTCGCTCGCGCGAGTGGGCACGCCGCGCTACGTCTACCACCTGCCGACCGTGCGGGCGCGCGCCCGCGCGCTGGCCGGGATTGCCGCCATCGATCGCCGCTTCTACGCGATCAAGGCCAATTCGCACCCGGCCGTGCTGCGCGCGATCGCCGGCGAAGGCTTCGGCCTGGAATGCGTCTCGCAGGGCGAACTGGAACGCGTGTTCGCGGCGGTGCCGTCGCTCGCGCCCGCGAACGTGCTGTTCACCCCCAGTTTCGCGCCGCGCGGCGAGTACGAATTCGCCTTGTCGCGTGGCGTCATCGTCACCCTCGACAACGTGGAAGCGCTGCGGAACTGGCCGGAGGTATTCCGTGGCCGCAAGCTGTGGGTGCGCATCGACCTGGGGCGCGGCGATGGCCACCACGACAAGGTCAAGACTGGCGGCAAGACCTCCAAGTTCGGCCTGCCGCTGGCGCGCCTGGACGAGTTCCTGGCCACCGCGCGCGCGCTCGACATCCGCATCGTCGGCCTGCATGCGCACCTGGGCAGCGGCGTGGAGACGCCGCTGCACTGGAAGCAGGTCAGCGACGAGCTGGGCGGGCTGGCGGACCAGATCGGCACCATCGAGAGCATCGACATCGGCGGTGGCCTGCCGATTCCCTACGCGGCCGAGGACGAGCCTTTCGATCTGGACGCGTGGGCGACCGGCCTGGCCGAGATCAAGGCCGCCTATCCGGCCTACCAGTTGATCATCGAGCCGGGCCGCTACCTGGTGGCCGAGTCGGGCGCGCTGCTCACCCATGTCACCCAGGTGGTGGAGAAGCAGGGCATCCGCCGGGTCGGTGCGGACGCGGGCATGAACGCGTTGATCCGTCCGGCGCTGTACGACGCCTGGCATGACGTGGCCAACCTGAGCCGGCTGGGCGATACGCTGGAGGACAGCTTCGACGTGGTCGGTCCGATCTGCGAATCCAGCGACGTGTTCGGCAAGCGCCGGCGCCTGCCGGCGGCGACCGCCGAGGGCGACGTGCTGGTGTTCGCCGATGCCGGTGCGTACGGCTACTCGATGGCCAATACCTACAACCTCCGCGATCTGCCGGCGGAGGAAGTGCTCGACGAGGCGGTGGGTGATGAAACCGCGCGCTGAGTTCGTGCTGACCAGCGCGGTGATCGCGCTGGTGTTGGCGATCGTCGCCTTCGTGGCGATGCTGCATCAGTGGAACGTTTCGCAGTGGCCCGCCGGTGCGCTGGAGGCGCTCAAATGGGCGCCGGCGGCGTTCCTGGCGGCGCTGCTGGGCGCATTGGGAGCGACTGGCTGGCATCGTCGCGCGCAGGCGCGCCAGCGGCGCTGGTCGGCCGGCGGCATGACCCTGCGTACCCTGCTGCTGTCCTACCTGGCCTTTCCGCTGTTGCTGGGGGGCTGGGTCGCCGCCGTCTCCGCCGGCGATCAGGCGTGGGCCGCCAGTCCCGCGCCGGTGCAGGACAGCCTGTCCTGGCTGCCGCTGACCATGCTGTTGTTCACCGCGTTCGCCATCGTGCTCGGCGCGGTGCCCGCCTTCATCCTCGAATACTTCGTCAGCCGCCGCTACCTGCGCCGGCTGGCCGCCGTCACCACAGGTTCCGCATGAGCAATTTCGATCGTTCCTCCATCCGCTGTTTCCGGTTCGTCCGCTGTACCTTGGATCCGGACACCGGCGTCGCACGCCTGGTCTATGCCTTCGACGATGGTCCGGAACTGACCGAGACCGTCACCTTCCCGGGCGCGCCGTTCTCCCTGGACGCGGCGCGCGCGCAGGCGGCGGAACAGGCGCTGCGGCTGCTGCACCTGCTGACCGGCGTGAGCTACTACAAGGCGGCGGTGCCGCCGGAAATCCGCATCGACGACTACGCCATCGACGCCGATACCGCGGCGATGATGGAAGAGATCTACGTCAACGGGCTGGGCGAGTTCGCCTACCGCAATGGCCTGGACCTGCATGGCCGGGTGCGTTTCCCGGTCGGCAGGCCAACGGCCGATGCACAGGCGCCGGCATTGGGGCTGCGCCGCCATGCGCTGGTCGCCATCGGCGGCGGCAAGGACTCGCTGGTCAGCATCGAGGCGCTGCGCGGCGCCGGCATCCAGCAGACCGTCACCTGGGTGGGCGGCTCGCAGCTGATCGCCGCATGCGCCGCCCGCACCGGGCTGCCGACGCTCAACCTGGGGCGGGCGCTGGCGCCGGAACTGTTCGAGTACAACCGCCAGGGCGCCTGGAACGGACACATCCCGGTCACCGCGATCAACTCGGCGATCATGGTGCTGGCGGCGCTGTTGCTGGATGCCGACCAGGTGGTGTTCTCCAATGAGCGTTCGGCCAGCTACGGCAGCGTGATCCCCGGCACCGGCGAAGTGAACCACCAATGGTCCAAGGGCTGGCGCTGCGAGCGATTGCTGGGCGAGCACGTGCAGCGGCACATTGCCGCGGATCTGCACTACTACTCGCTGCTGCGGCCGCTGTCGGAACTGGCGGTGGCGCGCCAGTTCGCCCGTACCGACCACTACGACGCGCATTTCTCCAGTTGCAACCGCAACTTCCACATCCTCGGCGAGCGCCCGGTGAACCGCTGGTGTGGCGTCTGCCCGAAATGCCATTTCGTGTTCCTGGCGCTGGCGCCGTTCATGCCGAAACCGCGCCTGGTGGGTATTTTCGGCCGCAACCTGCTGGACGATCCGGGCCAGATCGGCGGTTTCGACGCCTTGCTGGAGTACCAGGATCACAAGCCGTTCGAATGCGTCGGCGAAGGCCAGGAGTCGCGCGCGGCGATGGCCGCGCTGGGCGATCGCCCGGAGTGGCGCGAGGACGCGCTGGTCGCCCGCTTCAACCGCGAGATCCGGCCGCAGCTGGATCCCGCCGAATTGGCGATCGCGCCGCTGCTGGACATCGGCGACGAGCACCGCATTCCCGCCGCGCTGTGGGAGCGCCTGCGTGCGAATTTCGCAGCTTGAGGGACATCGTGTCGCGCTGTGGGGCTGGGGTCGTGAAGGCCGCGCCGCCCATGGCGCCATCCGCACACGCCTGCCCGAGCTGCCGCTGACGCTGTTCTGCAGCCCGGTCGAGGCCGATGACGCGGCCGGGCTGGGCGATGCGCAGCTGCGCATCGCCACCGCCGTCGACGCGGATGCCCTGGCCGCGTTCGAGATCGTGGTGAAGTCGCCGGGCATCAGTCCCCACAAGCCCGAAGCCCTCGCGGCCGCGGCGCGGGGAACCCGCTTCATCGGCGGCACCGCGTTGTGGTTCGCTGAACACGCCGGTGCCGACCGCCTCGCCGCGCGCACCCTCTGCGTGACCGGCACCAAGGGCAAGAGCACCACCACTTCGTTGCTGGCGCACCTGCTGCGCGCGGCCGGCCACCGCACCGCGCTGGCCGGCAACATCGGCCTGCCGCTGCTGGAAGTACTGGCGCCGCAACCGGTGCCGGAGTACTGGGCGATCGAACTGTCCAGCTACCAGACCGGCGACGTGGCCGCCAGCGGCGCACGTCCGGACGTGGCGGTGGTGCTGAACCTGTTCCCCGAGCACCTGGACTGGCACGGCAGCCAGGCCCGTTACGTCGAGGACAAGCTGGCGCTGGTGACCGGCGCGCATCCGCGCGTGGCCGTGCTCAATGCCGCCGATCCGGTGCTTGCCGCGCTGACGCTGCCACGCAGCGAGATCCATTGGTTCAATACGCCGCGGGGCTGGCACCTGCGTGGCGACGATCTGTATCGCGGCGAACAGCGGGTGATGGACACGACCTCGGTGCCGGTACCCGGTCGCCACAACCGCAGCAATCTGTGCGCGGTGCTCACCGCGCTGGAAGCGGTGGGCATCGACGGCGTGGCCGTCGCGCATGCCGCGCGCGATTTCCGGCCGTTGCCCAATCGCCTGCAGACCCTGGGCGAGCGCGACGGCTACACCTACGTCAACGATTCGATCAGCACCACGCCACATGCAAGCCTGGCGGCGCTGGAGTGCTTCGCCGGCCGACCCATCGCGCTGCTGATCGGCGGGCACGACCGCGGCCTGGATTGGGCCGGCTTCGCCGAACGGATGGCGACCGACGCCCCCGGGGTGATCGTCACCATGGGCGCCAACGGGCCGCGCATCCACGCCTTGCTGGCGCCGCTCGCGGCGGCCGGCCGTTTCGTCCTGCTGGCGGCCGAGAGCCTGCCGGACGCGATGGCGCAGGCGCGCGCGCATCTTCCCGCGCCTGGCGTCATCCTGTTGTCGCCCGGTGCGCCCAGCTACGGTCCCTATCGCGACTACGTGGCGCGCGGGCGCCATTTCGCCGAGCTGGCCGGGTTCGACCCGGCGCTGATTTCGGCGATTCCCGGGATCGGCATCGCCTGATTGGAACAGGCCTGCCGCTGCACATTCGCGGCGCCCGGACCGGCGTACACTCCGCCGGTCTTTCCCCGCGAGGAACTGTCATGCGTCCGTTGTCCGTACTGGTGGCCCTGTTGGCCGCGTTGTGGGTGTCTCCGCTTTTGGCCGCGCCGCAGGCCAAGCCGCTGGAATGGAAGGTGGGCAAGCAGACCTTCTCCGGTTTCCTGGTGTACGACGACGCCAGCAAGGAACAGCGTCCCGGCCTGCTGATGGTGCCGGACTGGCTGGGCGTGACCGACGATGCGGTCACCAAGGCCAGGCAGGTGGCCGGCGACGACTACGTGGTCCTGGTCGTGGACATGTACGGCAAGGGCGTGCGTCCGCAGAATCCGGACCAGGCGCTGGCGCAGGTCAAGCCGCTGTATGCGGATCCGGCGCTGATGCGTGCCCGCATGAATGCGGCGCTGGTGGCGCTGAAGGAACAGGCGGGCAAGGCCCCGCTGGACGGGTCGAAGATCGGTGCGTTCGGATTCTGCTTCGGCGGCTCGTCGGTGCTGGAACTCGCACGCGGCGGCGCCGAGGTGGCCGGCGTGGTGAGCTTCCACGGCGGCCTGGACACTGGATCGCCCGCGCAGGCCGGCGTGGTGAAGGCGCCGATACTGGTCCTCAACGGTGCGGATGACCGCGGCACGGCACCGCACATCGCGGCGTTCGAGAAGGAAATGAACGAGGCCGGCGCGGACTGGCAGTTCGTCAACTTCAGCGGGGCCGTGCACTGCTTCGCGCTGGAGAACGCCAACCGTCCGCCGGGCTGCGTCTACAACGCGCGTGCGGCCAGGCGCGCCTACCGGATGATGGATGACTTCTTCGACGAAGTGTTCGGCGACTGATCCCCGGCCACCGCGATCGCATTGGCGATCGCGGTGCGCGCCTGCGGACTGTTGCGCCAGCAGGTCGTGCCCAGCAGCGCGGCAATCTGCGCATTGATGTCGGTCGCCGAAGCCAGCGCCAGATCGGCCAGGCGCTGATACCCGATCTGCTCCAGCCGCGCGATCACGGTCGGCCCCACCCCATGCGCGGCCAGCAGCCGCTCCCGCTCGTCCGGTGGAAAAGGCATCAGTGGCTGCGTTCCACCGCGTAGCGGGCCAGCCCCCGCAGCGCGGCGAGCGCATCGTTTTCGGGCAGGCCATCCAGGCAGCGTTCGGCGGCATCGGCATAGTCCCGCGCGCGCTGCTGGCTGTACTCCAGGCCACCGGTCGCGCGGATGGCCGCCAGTACGTTAGGCATCGCGGTGGCGTCGCCTTCCTGCACGATGACGCGCAGGCGTCCGGCGGTGGCGGCGTCCGAATGGCGGATGGCATGGATCAGGGGCAGGGTCGCCTTGCCCTCGGCCAGGTCGTCGCCCAGGTTCTTGCCCAGATCGGCGGCGTCGGCGGTGTAGTCCAGGACGTCGTCGGCGATCTGGAAGGCGTAGCCCAGATTCATGCCGTAGTCGTACAGGCGCTGCTGGGTCGCCGCATCGACCTGCGACGCCAGTGCGCCCAGTTGGGTGCCGGCGGCGAACAGCACCGCCGTCTTGCGCTCGATGACCCGCAGGTACGCAGCCTCGTCGGTATCCGGGTTGTGCACGTGCAGCAGCTGCAGCACTTCGCCCTCGGCGATGCGGTTGGTGGTGTCGGCCAGGATCCGCATCACGTCCATGCGGTCCAGTTCCACCATCAGCTGGAAGCTGCGCGAATACAGGAAGTCGCCGACCAGCACGCTGGGCGCGTTGCCCCACAGCGCGTTGGCGGTGCTGCGGCCGCGGCGCAGGTCGGACTCGTCCACCACGTCGTCATGCAGCAGGGTGGAGGTGTGGATGAACTCGACGATCGCGGCCAGTTGGTGGTGTTCGGGTCCCACCGGTCCGGTCGCCCGGCCGGCCAGCGCCACCAGCATCGGGCGCAGGCGCTTGCCGCCCGCCGAGACGATGTGGTCGGCAATCTGGTTGATCAGCACCACGTCCGACGCGAGCCGGCGCCGGATCAGGGCGTCGATGGCGGCCATGTCCCCGGCGGCGAGGGATTGGATCTGGGGCAGGGCCAGGGCTGAGCGCGGGGATTCGACGACGGACATGGGAAATCGGGCAGGGAAGTGCCTGAATTATAAGGCGGGCGGGACAGGGAATTCCTACAGGACGTCACGGACCCACCTGATGGTCAGGCCGGCACGGGTATACTTTACTGGTCCATGCCCGCGTCCGGCGGGCGCTCACTACGGAAATCAGCGCTATGGCCCGCGGCATCAACAAAGTCATCCTGGTCGGCAATCTCGGCAACGACCCCGAAACCAAGTACACCCAGGGAGGCATGGCCATCACCCGCATCAGCCTGGCGACCACCAGCGTCCGCAAGGACCGCGATGGCAACCAGCAGGAACGCACCGAATGGCACCGCGTGGTGTTCTTCGGCAAGCTGGGCGAGATCGCCGGCGAGTACCTGCGCAAGGGCAGCCAGGTGTATGTGGAAGGTTCGCTCCGCTACGACAAGTACACCGGCCAGGACGGGGTGGAGAAGTACTCCACCGACATCGTCGCCGACGAAATGCAGATGCTGGGTGGCCGCGGTGAAGGCGGCGGCGGTGGCGGCGGCGGCATGGAGCGCTCGCAGCGCCCGCAGCGGCAGGAGTACTCCCAGCAGGCCCCGCGCCGGCAGGCTCCGGCCCAGCAGCCCGCGCCGATGGATGACTTCGCCGACGACGATATTCCGTTCTGAGCGCGACGTTTGTCCTGCTGCTTCGAAACCCGCCGCAAGGCGGGTTTCCTGTTCCGGGGTACCCCGGATGGCAGGGGACGAATTCATGCCGCGCCCGGTCTCGACCGCTACAATCGGTGGAGCGTGGTTCGGGAAGACCGGTGTTGAAGCCTTGGCCCGATTTCACGGAGCGCGGCGTTGAGAAAGTCGTCTTCCGTCGCGTGGCGTGGAACACGACAACAGCTTGAGGGGCGATGCGTGGCAACTTGGCTAGTCACCGGCGGGGCCGGATTCATCGGCGGCAATTTCGTGCTGCGGGCCGTTGCCGATGGCGTACGGATCATCAACCTGGATGCCCTGACTTATGCGGGCAACCTGGACACGTTGTCTTCGCTGGAGGGCAACGCCCACCATGTCTTTGTCCATGGGGATATCGGGAACCGGGCGCTCGTGGCGTCGCTGCTGGCGGAGCATCGGCCCGATGCGGTGGTGAACTTCGCCGCGGAGAGCCATGTGGATCGCTCCATCGATGGACCCGGCGCCTTCGTCCAGACCAATGTGGTGGGAACGCTGGGCCTGCTTGAGGCGGTGCGCGATCATTGGTGCTGCCTCCCCGGTCCGGAAAGGAATGGCTTCCGGTTCCTGCACGTCTCGACGGACGAGGTCTATGGTTCGCTGGGAGAGGGCGGCAGGTTCACCGAGGCCACGCCGTATGCCCCCAACTCTCCTTATTCGGCGTCGAAGGCGGCTTCGGATCATCTGGTGCGTGCGTTCCACCATACCTATGGCTTGCCGACGCTGACGACCCACTGCTCCAACAATTACGGCCCCTACCACTTTCCCGAGAAGCTGATCCCGCTGATCATCCAGCGTGCCCTGGCCGGGGAAGCCCTGCCGGTATATGGCGATGGAACGAACGTCAGGGATTGGCTGTTCGTTGGCGATCACTGCATGGCCCTCCGCGACGTCCTGAAGAAGGGCAGGGTCGGGGAAACCTACAATGTGGGCGGAAACGCGGAGCGGCGGAACATCGAGGTGGTGGAGACCATCTGCTGTTTGCTGGACGAGCGCCGGCCGCGTGCCGATGGCAGGCCACGCAGCAGCCAGGTCACGTTCGTCGCCGATCGACCAGGGCATGATCGGCGCTATGCCATTGATGCGTCCAAGCTACGCGATGAGCTGGGTTGGGAGCCGCGGTACACTTTTGAACAGGGCATCGCCGAAACGGTGGACTGGTATCTGGAAAACCAGGACTGGGTGGCCCGTGTGCTGGATGGCAGCTATCGTCTGGAACGCATCGGCATTAGGGCCTGAGCAGGAATTCCCATGAGCATACGCAAGGGCATCGTTCTGGCCGGTGGGTCCGGCACGCGGCTCTACCCCATTACCCGCGCCATCAGCAAGCAGCTGTTGCCGGTCTACGACAAGCCGATGATCTATTACCCGCTCAGCGTACTGATGCTGGCGGGCATCCGCGAGGTCCTGATCATCAACACGCCGCATGAGCAGGCGCTGTTCCAGAACCTGTTGGGGGACGGCTCGCAATGGGGCATGCGCATCGAGTACGCGGTGCAACCGAGCCCGGATGGCCTTGCGCAGGCGTTCCTGATTGGCCGCGAATTCCTGGCTGGCGGCCCGAGTTGCCTGGTGCTGGGCGACAACATCTTTCATGGACACGGCTTCAGCCAGATTCTCAAGCGTGCCGATGCACGGGAGGACGGCGCGACCGTGTTTGGTTACTGGGTACGTGATCCCCAACGCTATGGCGTGGCCGAGTTCGACGCCGACGGAAAGGTCATCGGTATCGAGGAGAAGCCCGCGAGTCCTTCTTCCAACTATGCGATTACGGGCCTGTATTTTTACGACGGGCAGGCAAGTGACTACGCCGCTTCATTGACGCCATCCGCCCGCGGTGAGTTGGAGATTACCGATCTCAACCGCCGATACCTGGAAGAGGGCCGTCTGCATCTGGAACCCCTGGGGCGAGGCTATGCGTGGCTGGATACGGGCACCTACCAGTCCCTGCTGGAGGCATCCACGTTCATTGAGACCATCGAGGCGCGACAGGGGCTGCGGGTCTGCTGCCCTGAGGAAATCGCCTACGGCAACGGCTGGATCGATGGCGAACAATTGCAGAGGCTAGCCGAACCGCTTGCCATGAATGGCTACGGGGAGTACCTGCTCGGCCTGCTGAGCCGGGGAAGCGTGCCTTGAAGGTGCTCGAAACTTCACTGCCGGGCTGCGTGGTCATCGAGCCCGCGGTCTTTGGCGACGATCGCGGTTTTTTCTACGAGGCCTGGAACGCGACGCGTTTCGAGGCGCATGGACTCTCCGGCCGGTTCGTCCAGAGCAACATCTCTTCTTCCTCGCGCGGTGTGTTGCGCGGCCTGCACTATCAGTGGCCGAATCCACAGGGCAAGCTGGTCAGCGTGCTGGAAGGCGAGGTCTATGACGTGGCGGTGGACATCCGCCGCGGCTCGCCGTATTTCGGACGTTGGGCGGCCGTCCTGCTGAGCGCGGAGAACAAGCGCCAGGTCTGGATTCCGGAGGGCTTTGCCCATGGCTTCGCGGTTCTGTCGGAACGGGCCGTCTTCAGCTATCTGTGCACCGCGATCCATGACAAGGCCAGTGATGCCAGCATTCGCTGGGACGATGCACACATCGGCATCGACTGGCCTGTCAGCGAACCCATACTGTCGGAAAAAGACGCCCGGGCTCCGTTTCTCGATGATGTGGCGCCCGAGCGCTTGCCGTTGTTCACCGCATGAAAATCCTGCTGCTGGGAGCAAACGGCCAGATTGGCCATGAGCTGAGGCGAAGCCTGGCGGGCCTCGGACCAATCGTGGCGGCCACTCGCAGTGGCGTGCTGGCGGATGGAACGCCCTGTGAAGTGGCCGATTTCGACCGGCCGGATTCGCTGCTTGCGCTGCTCGAACGGATCCGGCCGGATCGCATCGTGAATGCCGCAGCCTACACTGCGGTCGAACGCGCCGAGGATGATGTCGAAGCCGCGTTTCGCGCCAATGCGGAAGCCCCCGCGTTGCTGGCCGCCTATGGCGCCGAACGAGGTGTTCCCCTGTTCCATTACTCCACGGACTATGTCTTCGATGGCCACGCTGGACGCCCTTATCGCGAAGAAGATCCTGTAGCACCCCTGGGCGTGTATGGGGCATCGAAGCGCGCTGGCGAGGTGGCCGTTCTCGAATCTGGCGCGCAAAATGTGATTTTTCGCACTGCCTGGGTCTATGGCGCGCGCGGCGGCAATTTCCTGCTGACGATGCTGCGCCTGGCGTGCGAGCGGGATGAGTTGCAGGTCGTGTCGGATCAACGAGGAACGCCGACTTCGGCCCCTTTGATCGCGGACGTGACCGCGAGGGTGATGAAACGACATCCGGAAACCCGGGGGATCTTCCACCTGACCGCCAGTGGCGAAACCAGTTGGCACGGATTCGCCGAGGCGATCCTGAGCGGCGCCCACCGGCGCGGATTGATTCCGGAGTTGCCGCGGGTGGTGCCGGTTCCTTCATCGGCCTATCCCACCCGCGCCTCGCGTCCGGCGTACTCGCGGCTGGATACCGGCAAGCTGGAAGCCCTGCTGGAGTCCCCCATGCCCAGATGGGAGTCCGGCATGGAAGAGGTACTGGATCACATTTCCCCGTAATTTGGCATTAGACTTCCTGTAATCCGGTTTATCGGCTGGATTCAAATCATGGGGGAGTCAATGAAGATGTTGAAATGGAAGTTGGCCGGCGTCGCGGCCGCGGTGGGGATGTCGTGCGCGGCGCAGGCGGTGGAAGTGATCCCGGTCCAGGATTTCGTCAAGCACCCGACCTACAGCAGCGTGAAGATCTCGCCGAACGGCGAGTATCTGGCGATGACGGTCGATCGCGGTGACCAGGACGTCCTGACCGTGCTGCGGACCAAGGATCTGAGCATCGTCAAGATCAACCAGTTGCCGGAAGAGAAGAGTGTCGGCAGCTTCTACTGGACCTCGCCGGATCGGCTGCTGTTCAACTCGATCAAGAAGATCGGAAGCTATGCCCGCCCGTTTGGCACCGGCGAGTGGTATGCGGTGAATGCCGACGGCTCGCAGCCGCGTCCGTTGATTTTCTACGGGACCCGCGATGCGACCCAGCGCGGCAAGCAGGTGGGCAACGAGAGTTTTGGCCTGCTGGACACACTGAAGAACGATCCGGACAACGTCATGATGACGGCGACCTATGCTCGTTCCTCCACCGGTGCGGGTACCGAGATCGTACTGATGGATACGCTGAGCGGGCGCCGCAAGTCGCTCGCGCGCGCGCCACGGGACGATTGCGGTATCGCACTGGACGAAAAGAAGGAACCGCGTTTCGCGGTCTGCTACGACCGTTACGACGAGGAAGGCAACTTCTCCGACGCACACAATGAACTCTATCGTCGCGATGGCGGCGGCAAGTGGACGCTGGTCAACAGTTCCAAGGCCAGCGGCAAGCGCATCGAAATCCTCGGCACGGCCGCCGATGGCACTGTCTATGCGACCCAGGGCGATGGCAAGAAGCCAGCGGCGTTCGGTACGCTGAATACCGCCGATGGCAGTTTCACCGTGCTGCACCAGGATCCGGTGTCTGAAATTTCCGGATTGATCCAGGCGGCCGACGGGGAAACCGTCATCGCCGCGGTCACCGAAGCCGGTGCGCCCCAGGTGACCCTGGTCAACGAAAACCATCCGGATGCCGAACTCTATGCATCGCTGGCGGCTGCCTTCCCGGGCCAATTCGTCGACTTCTCCAGCGCGACCCAGGACGGCAAGAAGATCGTGGTCTCCGTCTATAGCGACGCCAATCCCGGCGAGCTGTACCTGTATGACCGTGACACCGGCAAGGCCCGCTTCCTGATGAAGAGCCGGCAATGGATCGATGCCAGCAAGATGGCCTCGGTCAAGCCGGTCAGCTTCAAGTCGCGCGACGGCCTGACGATCCACGGCTACCTGACCATTCCCAATGGTTCGGACGGCAAGAACCTGCCGATGATCGTCAATGTCCACGGCGGCCCGATGGGACCGCGTGACAACTGGGGCTTCCAGTTCGAGAACCAGATGTTTGCCAACCGCGGCTACGCGGTGCTGCAGGTGAACTATCGCGGTTCGGGTGGCTTCGGCAAGGCTTTCGAGGAGATGGCCTATGGCCAGTGGGCCGAGGGCATCATGAACGACGTCCTCGACGGCACGCACTGGGCCATCCAGCAGGGCTACGCCAACAAGGACCGCATCTGCATCTACGGCGGCAGCTTCGGCGGCTACGCCTCGATGATGGCGCCGGCCCGCGAGCCGGGGCTGTACAAATGCGCGTTCGGCTACGTGGGCAACTACAGTGCCGCGATCCAGATGAAGCTCAGCGACACCAGCAAGCGCGAGGACGGCATGAAGTACCTGATTCGCGCCTATGGCAGCACCAAGGCCGAGCAGGATGCGATGTCGCCGATCAACCACGTCGACAAGCTGAAGTTGCCGATCTACCTGGCCGCCGGCGCGCGCGACGCCCGTTGCCCGCCGGAGCATACCGAGGCGATGGCCAAGGCACTGACCGCGGCCGGCAACGCGCCGCAGGGCGTGATCATCCAGTCGGGCGAGGGGCACGGCTTCTACAAGGAAGAGAACAACCTCAACCTGTACAGCAAGATGCTCGACTTTTTCGCCCAGCACATCGGTGGCAAGGGCGCGGCCCAGTAAGCTACGCGCGAAGAATCGGTAGTGGCGGGAAACGCCGGCAAAAGCTGGCGTTTCCTGCATCTCCAGAAAGGAAGGGGAGAGGATATGCGAGTCTTGGCGATGCTGGTCTTGTGCTTGTCCGGGATGAATGCCGCCTTGGCGGCACCGGAAATTGCTTCCTACATCAGGAAGGATCGATTCGAGGACATCAGGATTTCTCCCTCGGGGGAATACTTGGCCGCGACGGTACCGTTGGAAGACAACACGGGCCTGGTCGTCATGCGGCGAACCGACAACACCGTCACGGCGAGATTCGGACTGGGGCGGAATACCTACATTTCATCATTCTGGTGGGTCAGCCCGGAGCGGTTGCTCATCTCGATGGCGCAGAAATTCGGCTCGCGCGATGAGCCCGTCGGGACCGGCGAATTGTTTGCGGTCAACGCAGACGGATCCAAGCCGGAAATGCTGGTGGGATTCCGGGTGCAGGGAGCCGGCGCCGGTACCCGCATACAACCCAAAAAGGTGGAGGACGTGGCGGCATTCCTGGTGGATGCATTGCCCCAGGATGACCGCCACGCCATCATCGCCGCCTGGCCGTTCGGGAATGATCCCTATACCCGCGCCGAGCAGTTGGACGTGAACACCGGACGTCGTGTCGTGTTGGCACGCGCGCCGGTACGGCGCGCCGAATTCCTGACGGATCATCAGGGCGTGGTCCGGTTTGCGGAAGGCGCGAACACGGACAATGCCAGGAAACTGTACTACCGCGCGGACGAAGCGGGCGAGTGGAAACTCATCAACGATGAGAGCGTTACCGGCAACGCGGAATATCCGTTGGGTTTCTCGGCAGACGGGCGAATTGCGTACCTGCAGGCGGAACGTGCGCAGGGGCCGGATGCCATCCTGGCCTTGCACCTGGAGGATGGAAAGAAGGAGCCGGTCTTCAGCGATGAAGTTTCCGATCCCGGCATCGTGCTCCAAGAATTCTCGGCGGCGTCGGCACAATCCAGGGCCGTGATCGGCGTGGAGTTGCCGGCTGGCAAGCCCCGGCGAACCTTCTTTCATCCCGATTCAAGGGCTGCCGCGCTGTACGGCATGCTGGACGCCGCGTTCCCGGGGGAAAAGGTACGGGTGACCTCGACCACCTCCGACGGCAAGCTGGCGCTGGTACTGGTCAGCAGCGACCGGAATCCCGGTGACTACTACCTGTTCGATACGTTGACCCGAAAGGCGGATTACCTGCTTAGCCGTCGCGATTGGTTCGATCCTGCCGAAATGGCGGAGGCACGTCCCTTCCAGGTCAAGGCCAGGGATGGATTGACGCTCCATGGATACCTGACGCTGCCACCGGGTAGACCGGCGCAGGGCTTGCCCATGATCGTCCTGCCACATGGCGGTCCGTTCGGGGTCGCCGATCGTTGGGAATTCGATGCGGAAACGCAGATGCTGGCCAGCGCGGGCTATGCGGTCCTGCGGGTGAATTTCCGCGGGTCGGGTGGATACGGACGCGCCTTCCGCGAGGCAGGCGCGCACCAGTGGGGCAAGGCCATGCAGGACGACGTGACCGATGCGACCCGATGGGCGATCAGGGAAGGCGTGGCCGATCCCGACCGGATCTGTATCTATGGCGCCAGCTATGGTGCTTATGCGGCGCTCATGGGCGTTGCCAGGGAACCCGGCCTCTATCGATGCGCCGCCGGATACGTTGGCATCTACGACTTGCCAATGCTCCACAACCTGGGTGACATACAGGATGCAAAATCAGGCAGGGCCTACCTGCGCGACTGGGTGGGCGAAAAGGAAGCCGTGGCGACGGTGTCACCAACCCAACTGGCGGCGCAGATCCGGGTGCCGGTATTCCTGGCGGCCGGCGGACAGGATCGCCGTGCGCCCATCGAGCACACCAAACTGATGGAGCAGAAGTTGAAAAGTGCCGGTGGGCAGGTCGAGGCGCTCTACTATTCCATGGAAGGACATGGTTTCTACGACGAAGCTCACCAACTGGAGTACTACACCAAGCTGCTGGCTTTCTTTTCAAGGCATACCAGCGGCAAGGGGGGAACCCGGTAAAGCCGCGCATGTGGCAAGCAATAGCAGGACGGCGCCTTGCGGCGCCGTTCCTTTTCAATGCACCCCGTGCATCATCCGCCGGAGCTGGGGCGAGAACAGGAAGGCAACCAGGCCGCAGCCCACGCCGATGGCGGTCATCAACCAGAACAGATCCGCGTAGCGCGCGGCGGCGTCGGCCATGACCAGGCTACCGCCTTCGGGGACGTCGATGGCGGCCAGCTTGCCGAACAGGGCCGCCAGCGCCTCGGAGAACGCGGTCGCCAGGAACCAGGTGCCCATCATCAGGCTGACCACCTGTGGCACCGCCAACTGGGTCACCGCCGACAGGCCTACCGGCGACAGGCACATCTCGCCGATCTCCAGCACCAGGTAGGCCAGCACCAGCCACCAGACGCTGGCCATCTGCCCGCTTTCGCCCACGAGATGGGCAGCCCAGGCCAGCGGGATGAAGGACAGGCCGGCGATGACCAGGCCCAGCGACGACTTGAACGGCTTGGAGGGATCCCGGCCGCGCCGGCCGAGCCAGGCCCACAGCGCTGCGAAGGCAGGCGCAAGCAGCACCAGGAACAGCGCGCCGAGGTAGGTCAGGGAGCCGGCGGTCTGCGGCAGCACCACGCAGTCGCGCAGCAGGAAGACCAGCATCAGCACCACCACCGCGATGAAAACGGCCCGTGGTGCGGTCGACTCGGGATTGCGATCGGACAGCCGCGCGGCGATCACGAAGCCCAGCGGCGCTAGCAGCAGCGACCAGGTCGACCACGGCGCGCGCGCCAGCAGCGTGATCATGTCCACCGCCCAATACCCCGTCCAGGTCACCGCGGCGGGCGCCTGCACCAATGCTGGCACCACGTCCTTGGTCAGCAGGCGATCGGTGAAGGTCACCCACGAGCCGTAGGTCTGCTCATACAGGGTGAAGAAGATCAGCGCCATGAAGATCAGCGCCATCAGCGCGAGCATCTGCTGCCGCTGCACCGGCGTGCACCGGGTCGACAGGAACCAGCCGAACCACGCCAGCACGGCCGCCAGCACCACCAGCATCAGCAACAGCGCCAGCGAGATTTCCCCGCCCAGCGAGAACGCGCCATTGGCGGCGGCCCACATCAGCCACGCCACCGGCAGCACGCCGAGCAGGGCGCCGGCGTAGATCAGCCATTCGCGCGGGATGCCGGCGACGCGTTCGCGCAGGCGCTCGGGCGCGGCCGGTTCGGCGTGGCCATGCAGGTACTTCTGGCCCCACAGGAACATGCACAGGCCCAGCAGCATGCCGATGCCCGCGGCGCCGAAGCCGTAGCGCCAGCCCAAGGTTTCGCCCAGGTAGCCGCACACCAGCGAGGCGAACAGCGCGCCGAGGTTGATGCCGGCGTAGAACAGGCTGAAGCCGGCGTCGCGGCGCGGATCGTTGTCGGCGTAGAGCCGGCCGACGATGGTGGAGATGTTGGGCTTGAGGAAACCCACGCCCATGATGATCAGCGCCAGCGACAGGTAGGTGATGCGCAGCGAGCCTTCGTCGCGCGTGATCACGCCGTCCAGGGAGGTCGCGGCATGGCCCTCGAAGGCCATGCCGACGTGGCCGGCCACCAGCAACAGGCCGCCGAACAGCACCGCCTTGCGCATGCCCAGCCAGCGGTCGGCCAGCACGCCGCCGATCACCGGGACGCAGTACACCAGTCCGCCGTAGGCGCCCAGCAGGTCCAGTCCGGCCTTGTCGCCGAACAGGTGGTATTTGGTTAGGTAGAGCAGCAGCAGCGCCTTCATCCCGTAGAAGGAGAAGCGCTCCCACATCTCGGTGAAGAAGCAGATGTAGACGCCCTTGGGATGACCGAGGAAGTCCTCGCGGGCGGGCAGGGGCGTGGCGGGGATGGAGGCTGGGACCATGGGCAGGCGGGCAGTGCGGAACCGGCCGAGTATAGCCACGCAGCCCGTTCCGGCTGGACTTGCCGGGGCGTAGCCGATAGTTTGTCGGGCTTCTGTATCCCCGGAACCGCGTCATGAACCAGGCTGCGACGCCTCAACTTACCTTCCGCGCCATATTGCTGGCCGTCGTGCTGGCGGTGGTCCTTTCCGCCGCCAACGCCTACCTGGGCCTGTTCGCCGGCCTGACCATCGCCACCGCCATCCCGGCCGCGGTGGTGTCCATGGGCGTGCTGCGGGTGCTGGGAGGCGGCTCCATCCTGGAGAACAACATCGTCCAGACCGGCGCCTCGGCCGGCTCGTCGATCGCCGCCGGCGTCATCTTCACCATCCCGGCGCTGGTCATCATGGGCTACTGGCCGGACTTCAAGTACTGGTGGGTGCTGGGCATCGCCGGCCTGGGTGGTCTGCTGGGCGTACTGTTCTCGGTGCCGCTGCGCCGCTCGATGATCGTCGAGGATCCGCTGCCGTTCCCGGAAGGCAAGGCGGCCGCGGAAGTGCTGAAGGCCGGTGACAATCCCGGCCCGGGCCTGAAGATCCTGGCGCTGTCCGGGGTGATCGGCGCGGTGGTCAAGCTGGCCGCCGCCAGCGGCCTGCGCATGATTCCGGATACCTGGACCCAGTCGGCGTATGTCGGCAGCTCCAAGGTCACCGCGTTCCTGGGCACCAACCTGTCGCCGGCACTGCTGGGCGTGGGTTACATCGTCGGCCTGAACGTCGGCATCGTGGTGTTGTCCGGCGCTGTGCTGTCCTGGCACATCGCCATCCCGCTGTACCAGGCGTTCTTCACCGGTTCGGATCCGGCGCTGGCCGCTTCGATCGCCAACGCCTCCTCGGCCGATGCCGCGTTCGCCATCTGGGGCGCCAAGGTCCGCTACCTGGGCGTGGGCGCGATGCTGGTCGGCGGCGTCTGGACCCTGTTCTCGCTGCGCAAGTCGCTGCTCAAGGGCATCAAGAGCGGTTTCGCCGCCGCGCGCAGCAGCGGCGCCGGTGGCCAGGTGCAACTGGAGACCGAACGCGATCTGCCGATGAAGTGGATGCTGGTCGCCCTGGTGGTGTTCACCCTGCCGCTGCTGGGCCTGTACCAGGCCATCGTCGGCCAGTGGCACGTCAGCGTGCCGATGACCCTGATCATGATCGCCGCCGGCTTCCTGTTCGTGTCGGTGTCGGCCTACCTGGCCGGCCTGATCGGCTCGTCCAACAACCCGGTCTCGGGCATCACCATCTCCACCATCCTGTTCGCCTCGGCGGTGCTGGTGCTGCTGCTGGGCAAGAGCGGCATGGCGCCGGTCGGCGCCGGCGGCGCGCCGCTGGGCGCGGTCGCCGCGATCATGATTGGCGCGGTGGTGTGCTGCGCCGCGGCAGTGGGCGGCGACAACCTGCAGGATCTCAAGGCCGGTTACCTGGTCGGCGCGACCCCGTGGAAGCAGCAGCTGATGCTGGGCATCGGCGCGTTCTCCTGCGCGCTGATCATGGCGCCCGTGCTGAACCTGCTGGCCCAGGCCTACGGCATCGGTGCGCCGACGCCGGAGCATCCCAATTCGCTGGCGGCACCGCAGGCCAACCTGATGGCGTCGGTCGCGCGCGGCCTGTTCGGCGGCGAACTGCCGTGGGCGATGATCGCCATCGGCGCGGTGGTCGGCGCGCTGGTGATCGCGTTCGACGAATGGCTGAAGTCGCGCAAGGCGCGCTTCCGCGTGCCGGTGCTGGCCGCGGCGATCGGCATCTACCTGCCGCTGGAACTGATGGTGCCGATTTTCCTGGGCGGCCTGCTGGCGCATCTGGTGGAACGTTTCCACAAGGTCCAGCCGGACGACGAGGAGGGCCGTGATCGCGTGCACCGCCCGGGCGTGCTGTTCTCGGCCGGCCTGATCACCGGCGAGGCGCTGATGGGCATCGCCATCGCGATTCCGATCGTGGCCTCGGCCCGCGCCGACGTGCTGGCGCTGCCGGAAGCCTGGCATTTCAGCCAGTGGATCGGCCTGGCCGTGCTGGCGGTGGTCGGCTGGCTGCTGTACCGCACCGGCAAGCGCGGCGAAAAGGCCTGAACCAGGCACCAGGCCGCGTGGCGGCGGCGCAGGGGCATGACCTCATGCCTTTGCGCCGGATTGCCGTATCGGCCTAACATCGGGGTTTTCCTGTTTGCCCGGAGCCCCGGATGAAATTGCGTCTCGCCGTACTGCCCCTCTGCCTGCTGGCGACCCTGCCGGCCTTCGCCGCCCAGCGGGGCCTGGACATCCGCGACCTGGCCGCGCTGGACCGGGTTTCCTCGCCGGCGCTGTCGCCGGATGGCCGCGTGGTCGTTTTCGCCAAGCGCCAGATCGACAAGGAACTGACCAAGGCCGGCACCGGCCTGTACGTGCGCAACCTGCTGACCCGCGACATGGCGCCGCCGAAGCGGTTGACCCCGGAAGGCTGGAATGTCAATTCGCCGTCCTTTTCCGCCGATGGCCAGACCGTCTACTTCCTCAGCGGCAAGTCCGGCACCCAGCAGCTGTACGCAATCCCCACCGCCGGCGGTGAGCCGCGCCAGCTGACCGGATTCACGCTGGACGTGGGCAGTTACAAGGTTTCGCCGGATGGCAGCCGCATCGCGTTCAGCGCCGACACCTTCGCCGACTGCAAGGCCGACTTCGCCTGCACCCGCAAGAAGCTCGACGCCACCGCCGCGCAGAAGAACACCGGCGTGCTGTTCGACAACATGTTCGTGCGCCATTGGGACACCTGGGCCGATGGTCGCCGCAGTCGCCTGTTCGTGGCCGCGCTGCCGGCCGCGGGCGCGGAGCCGGCCGCCACTGCGGTGTCGCTGACCGACACGCTGGATGGCGACACGCCCTCCAAGCCGTTCGGTGGCGCCGATGAATACACTTGGGCCCCGGACGGCAAGTCGCTGGTCGCCAGCATGCGCGTGCAGCCCACGGGCGAGCCGTGGTCGACCAATTTCGATCTGTACCGCCTGTCCGCCGACGGTAATGGCACGCCGGCCAACCTGACCGCGGCCAATCCGGCCTGGGACACCGGCCCGGTGTTCAGCGCCGACGGCAAGACCCTGTACTACCGCGCGATGAAGCGTCCGGGCTTCGAGGCCGACCGCTTCGCGCTGATGGCGATGGACGCCGCCGGCGGCGCGCCGCGTGAAATCGCCGCGGCGTGGGATCGTTCCGCCGACGGCATCACCCTGTCGGCCGACGGCAAGCGTATCTACACCACCGCACAGGACATGGGCGAGCATCCGCTGTTCGTGGTCGACATCGCCAGCGGCAAGGCCGACAAGCTGATCGGCGACGGCAGCATCTCCGCGTTCGAGATTGCCGGCGACACCCTGGCCTTCACCCGCAACTCGCTCAAGAGCGGCGACCAGTTGTTCACCACCTCGCTGGGCGGCGCGCCGGAACGCGCGATCACCCAGAGCGCGCAGGACATGCTGGCGGACGTGTCGTTCGGCGACTTCGAGCAGTTCAGCTTCAAGGGCTGGAACGACGAAACCGTGCACGGTTACGTGGTCAAGCCGTACAACTACCAGGAAGGCAAAAAGTATCCGGTGGCGTTCCTGATCCACGGCGGCCCGCAGGGCAGCTTCGGCAACGGCTGGAGCTATCGCTGGAACCCGCAGACCTACGCCGGCCAGGGCTACGCGGTGGTGATGATCGATTTCCACGGTTCCACCGGCTACGGCCAGGCCTTCACCGACGCGATCAGCCAGCACTGGGGCGACCGCCCGCTGGAGGATCTGCAGAAAGGCTGGGCCGCGGCGCAACAGAAGTACACCTTCCTGGACGGCGACAAGGCCTGCGCGCTGGGCGCCAGCTACGGCGGCTTCATGGTCAACTGGATCGCCGGCAACTGGAACCAGCCGTGGAAATGCCTGGTCAACCACGACGGCGTGTTCGACCAGCGCATGATGGGTTACTCGACCGAGGAACTGTGGTTCACCGAATGGGAACAGGGCGGCACGCCATACGCGGTGCCGGCCAGCTACGAGAAGTTCAACCCGGTCAACCACGTCAAGGACTGGAAAGTGCCGATGCTGATCGTGCATGGCCAGCTCGACTACCGCATCCCGGTCGAGCAGGGCCTGGCCGCGTTCACCGCGCTGCAGCGGCAGGGCGTCAAGTCGCAGTTCCTGTACTTCCCGGACGAGAACCACTGGGTGCTGAAGCCGCAGAACAGCGTGCAGTGGCATGACACCGTCAACGCCTGGCTGAAGCAGCACATCGGCCAGTGACGCACGCAGGGCGCGCCGCATCCGCGGCGCGCCTTTTTTCGTGCCAGGGAAACGGCTGAGCCGAAGGCACCCTTTCATCACCAGGGGAGAGATACCGGATGGCGGCAGCAGGCACCGGCGCACTCATCAACAACGACATCATCGTTTTCGGGCTGATCGCCGCCACGCTGGGCGTGATCTTCTGGACGTCCAGCAGCGAGAACCGCCATCTGCGCAAGTTCTACAGCTTCGTGCCCGCGCTGCTGCTGTGCTACTTCATTCCCGGCGTCTACAACACCGTCGGCCTGATCGACGGCGAGAACACCAAGCTGTACAACCCGGTGGCGCGCGATGTTTTCCTGCCGGCCGCGCTGGTGCTGCTGACGCTGAGCATCGATCTGAAGGGCATCCTCGGCCTGGGCTGGAAGATGCTGGTGATGTACGTGGCGGCGGTGCTGAGCATCATGCTGGGGGCGGTGGTGGCATTCCAGGTGATGGGCTGGTTCCATCCCGAAACCGTCGCCGGCGATACCTGGGCCGGCATGGCCGCGCTGGCCGGCAGCTGGATTGGCGGCGGCGCCAACATGCTGGCGATGAAGGAGATCTTCGAGGTCAACGCGACCACCTTCGGCCAGTTCGCGGTGGTCGACGTCGGCGTCGGCTATGTGTGGATGGCGGTGCTGATCTTCTTCGCGGCGCGCGCGCCGGCGCTGGATCGCCACAGCGGCGCGGACACCTCGGCCATCGACGAACTGCGCGAGCGCATCGCCAGCTACCAGGCCCAGCACGCGCGCATTCCCACCCTGTCGGACCTGATGGTGCTGGGTGGCGTAGCGTTCGGAACGGTGGGATTGGCGCACGCGGTCGCCGCGCCGCTGGCCGGCTGGTTCGCGGCCAACGTGGCGTGGTCGCCGATGGTCAGCCTGGACAAGCCGTTCGTGTGGGTAGTCCTGCTGGCAACCTTCGCGGGCCTGCTGCTGAGTTTCACCCGCATGCGCACCCTGGAAGGCGTGGGTGCGTCGAAGTGGGGCTCGATGTTCCTCTACTTCCTGATCGCCTGCATCGGCATGCAGATGGATCTGCTGGCGCTGCTGGAGCGCCCGTGGCTGTTCCTGTTGGGGGTGATGTGGATCGCGGTGCACATCGTGCTGCTGTGGGGCGTGGGCAAGCTGCTGCGCGCGCCGTTCTTCTATTTCGCCATCGCCTCCCAGAGCAACATCGGCGGCCCGGCCTCGGCGCCGGTGCTGGCCACCGCGTTCCATCCGGCGCTGGCACCGGTGGGCGTGCTGCTGGGAACGCTCGGCTACGCCACCGGCACCGGTGCGGCCTACGTGGTTGGCATCACCCTGCGCGCGATGGCGGGGCAGGGATAAAACCCGACTCGGGGAGTCGATACAGGCGCTGAAAAAAGCACGGCAGCCGCCAGGCTGCCGTGCTTTTGTTTCTGCGGGCGATGCACTTCAGTTCAGCGGACAGCCCTGGTTGTTGTACGCGTCCAAGGTGGCGGACAGCGAGATCATCACGTCGCGATCGCCACTGTCCAGGGCGAAGGTGACCTGCTGGATCACCTGCGCGGTGGTCAGCGGAAAATCCACGCCGGACGATGCCGCGTTCAACAGCGATGCCACCGCCTGCTTCAGCAGGATGCGCTTGCCGCCGTCCACGCCCGGACCGCCCTGGAAATTGAGCGCGGTCAGGAAGGTCACATCGGGTGCCCCGCTGCCGAAGTAGCCTTGCAGCAGTGTGTTGACGGTGAACGGCACTGGCCAGGAATCATGATGCTTCTTGACCTTCCAGTAGCCCAGCGTGCAGCCCTCGAAGCCGGTTTGGTCGGGGGTGGAATAGCAGAAGCTGGCGCGGCTGATGTGCGGATAGGGAGTGTTGGTGAGGATGGTGAAGCCGGGCGCGGCGGGCAGGTGCAGGCCGGCGTCGCTGGTGACCGGCGGGTCGTAGACATAGAGCACGCCGCCGTTGTCGTCGCTCAGCGAAACGCTATGGATGGACTGGCCGCTGCTCAGCTGCTCCCAATACAACAGCCAGCCGCTGGTGGATTCGAAATGGATCGTGTCCACGGTCAGTACGCCATCGGTGTGCGCCTGCACGCCGTCCGGCAGCGGGTTGATGACCAGTTCGCTGAGGATGCCGGCGGTGTCGAAATCCTTGCAGCTCAGGCCGACGTCGACCGGCGTCGGCGTGCCGATGGTGCCGGTGGCGTGGGCGGGAAGGGACAGCGCCATTCCCAGCGCCAGCGTGGCGGCGGTGGTGGACAGGAAACCGCGGAACGTGCGCGCCGGCGAGCGGCGTCGTGGTGAATTCATGGCGAAACCCCTTGTGACGTCGAGTGAAACGGCGGCTACGCGGCGCGCAGTTCCGTTGGTGTCTGGGGAAACGCCGGGACATCGGCGATGCGGCCAGAACTCGCCGGAAGCCCGATGAACGGTAGCGCGCAAGAAAAAAAAGACGGGGCCCGAGGGGCCCCGCCGGGGAGGAGGGATTGGGGGCGCTCAGCAGCAGCGGAATCCGCTCCTGCCGCCGTAGCGCGCCTCCTGGCGCTCGCGGAAGAAGGTCTTGTAATCCATGACCTCGCGATCCGGATGCTTCTCCAACATGTGCCGGACATAGTTGTCGTAGTCCGGCACGCCGCAGCACAGCCGCGCGGTCTGCACCAGCCGGCGCCACACCCGGCGGTGTACCTGGTAGTGGCTGACGGGAACGAGCGCGGTGCCCATCACAGGTTCGCCAGCTGCTGCGGATCGACCTTCACGTAGGCCGTTTCGCGATCGGTGCGGACCGCGCTGCGACGGGCGGCGACGATGGTCTTTATCGAGTAGATCAGGATCGCGCCCACCACGAACAGGAACAGCGCGGTGAGGCCGGTGTTGACGTAGGCGTTGACCACGATCTTGTGCATCTCGCCCATGGTCTTGGCCGGAGCGGTGACCGTACCGGAGGCGATCGCGGCCTGGTATTTGTGCGCCTGCGCCAGGAAGCCCTGGGCCGGATTGCCGTCGAAGATCTTCAGCAGGCCGGCGGTGGTCGTGCACAGCAGCAGCCACACGGCCGGAACCGCGGTGACCCACGCGTAGCGATCACGCTTCATCTTGAACAGCACCACCGTGCCGAGCATCAGCGCGATGCCGGCGAGCATCTGGTTGGAGATGCCGAACAGCGGCCACAGCGTCTTGATGCCGCCGAAGGGATCGGTCACGCCGGTGTAGAGCAGGTAGCCCCACAAGGCCACGCAGCCGCCGGTGGCGATGATGTTCGCGGTCCAGGATTCGGTGCGACGCATCGCGGGCAGGAAGTTGCCGAGCAGGTCCTGCAGCATGAAGCGGCCGGCGCGGGTGCCGGCGTCGACCGCGGTCAGGATGAACAGCGCCTCGAACAGGATTGCGAAGTGGTACCAGAACGCCATCGTGTCCTCGCCCGGCAGCACGCTATGCAGGATCTGGGCGATGCCCACCGCCAGCGTGGGCGCGCCGCCGGCGCGGTTGAGGATGGTGCTTTCGCCGATGTCCTTGGCGGTGGCGGTGAGCACGTCGGGGCTGATGGCGAAGCCCCATTCGCTGACCTTGGCGGCGACCGTGACCACGTCGCTGCCGACCGCGGCCGGCGGCGCGTTCATCGCGAAGTAGACACCGGGCTCGATGATCGAGGCCGCGACCAGCGCCATCACCGCGACGAAGGATTCCATCAGCATGCCGCCGTAGCCGATGTAGGGCATGTGGCCTTCGCTGGCAAGCAGCTTGGGCGTGGTGCCGGAGGAAATCAGCGCATGGAAGCCGGACACCGCGCCGCAGGCGATGGTGATGAACAGGAACGGGAACAGGCCGCCGGTCCAGACCGGGCCCATGCCGGTGCGCGCATATTCGGTCACCGCCGGCATCTTCAGATCGGGCATCACGATCAGGATGCCGATGGCGAGCGCCACGATCGTTCCGATCTTGAGGAAGGTGGACAGGTAGTCGCGTGGCGCCAGCAGCAGCCACACCGGCAGCACCGAGGCGATGAAACCGTAGGCGACCATCATCCAGGTGATGGACTCCTTTGAGAAGGTGAAGGCCGGGCCCCAGGTGGGATCCGCGGCGACCTTGCCGCCCAGCCAGATCGCGCCCAGCAGCAGGATCAGGCCGACCACGGAAATCTCGCCGATCCGGCCGGGCCGGATGTAGCGCATGTAGATGCCCATCAGGATCGCGATCGGCATGGTCGCGGCGACGGTGAACATGCCCCATGGACTTTCGGCCAGCGCGTTCACCACCACCATCGCCAATACCGCCAGGATGATGATCATGATCAGGAAGGCGCCGAACAGCGCGATGGTGCCGGGGATGCGGCCCATTTCCTCGCGCACCAGATCGCCGAGCGAACGCGCGTCGCGGCGGCTGGAAATGAACAGCACCATGAAGTCCTGCACCGCGCCTGCCAGCACCACGCCGACCACCAGCCACAGCAGGCCGGGCAGGTAGCCCATCTGCGCGGCCAGCACCGGACCGACCAGCGGGCCGGCGCCGGCAATGGCGGCGAAATGGTGGCCGAACAGCACGTGCCGGTTGGTGGGCACGTAATCCAGGCCGTCGTTGCGGAGCACCGCGGGGGTGGCGCGGGTGGGATCGAGCTGCATCACCTTGTTGGCGATGAACAGCGCATAGAAGCGGTAGGCGATCAGGTAGATCGAAACCGCCGCGGTGACGATCCAGATCGCGTTGATGTGCTCGCCGCGGCGGAGCGCGACCGTGCCCAGCGCGAACGCGCCGAGAACGGCCAGTGCCGCCCAGCCGAGTTTCGACAGACCTTTCATGAATCCACCCTCCACGGAGACTCCCGCTAGAGTCCTCCGATGCCGGGGGAGGGTCAATCCGTAAGCCGGATTCCCGGCTTCGACTTTGGTCGAAACCCGGCGCCGATCACCCTTGCGCTGCTACAGCCAGCGGACGCGCTTGAACAGGCGGTACAGGCCGACGCAGACCGCCGCCACGCCCAGCATCAGCAGGGGATAGGAGAACCGGCCGGCCAGCTCCGGCATGTGCTCGAAGTTCATGCCGTACCAACTGGTGATCAGGGTCGGCGCGGCCAGCAGCGCGGCCCACGCACCCAGGCGCTTGACCGTCTCGCCCTGCGCCAGCGTCACCAGCGACAGGTTGACGCTCAGCGCGGTGGTGAGCATCTCGCGCAGGGTGTCGGTGGATTCGTTGACCCGCAGTGCATGGTCATGCACGTCGCGGAAATACAGCCGCACTTCCTCGGGAATCAGCGGACTCTGCGTGCGCGACAGCTGCGCCAGCACGTCCTGCAGCGGCGCCACCGCCAGGCGCATCTTGGTCAGTTCGCGCTTGAGCTCGTACAGCTTGACCACGGTGACCCGGCGATAGGTGTCGGCGAAGATATCCTTCTCCAGGGCGTCCAGGGTCTGGCGGAACTCGTCTACGATCGGGCGGTAGTTGTCGACGATGAAATCCAGCACCGCGTACAGGCCGTAAGAGGGTCCCAATCCCAGCAGATCCGGTTCGCGCTGGACCCGCTCGCGCACCGGCGCATAGGACAGCGACGCACCGTGGCGCACGGTCACCAGGTAGCGTGGCCCGAGGAAGGCGTGGGTCTCGCCGTAGCGGATGCGGTCGTCCACGACCTGCGCGGTCTGCATCACGATGAACAGGGAGTTGCCGTAGGCCTCCAGCTTCGGACGCTGGTGCGCGTTCTGCGCATCCTCCACCGCCAGATCGTGCAGGCAGAATTCCTCCTGCAGTTTTTCCAGCACCGAGTCCGCCGGCTCGTACAGGCCCACCCAGATGAAGGTGCCGTCGTCGACCGCCAGCACGTCGCTGATCTCGTCCAGGGTGATATCCCGGCGCTTGCCGTGCTGGTCGTAGACGGCGCAATTGATCACGCAGCTGGGCAGGGCGTTCTGGACCGGGTTCAGCGAGGGCGATTGGTTCATGTACCGGATCGTGCGCCAGTTGACCTTGAGCGGCAAGCGGCCGCCATTGTTCCTTCCCCTGTAGGAGCGACGTCAGTCGCGACCCTGCGCCCGACCAAGCACGCCTTGGCCCCATCGAAAATCACCTGGCTGGCAGGACGGCGGTCGCGACTGACGTCGCTCCTACGGAGAGAAGACCTACCTCGCCACGAAGCGGATCGCCTGGCCGCCACCAGGCGCGAGCCTGAGTTCCAGCGTATCGGCCGCGCCGACCTCGCGTTCCTCGATGACGATGTCCTCGCGTACGCCCTTCCAGTCCGCCTTGGGACCGTCGCGGTAGATCTGCGCGGTGTAGCGGCGGCCGGGATCGAGGAACGACAGGGATGCCTTCAGCGTGCGTGGCTGCTCGTCGGTGATCGCGCCCAGGTACCAGTTGTCGCCATGGCGATCCTTGCGCGCGATGGTCACGTAGTCGCCGACCTCGCCGTTGAGCACGCGGGTGTCTTCCCAGTCCACCGGCACGTCCTTGATGAACTGGAACGGGCCCGGATTGGCCTCGTAATTTTCCAGCAGGTCCGCCGCCATCTGGATCGGACTGTAGATGACCACGTACAGCGCCAGCTGCTTGGCCCAGGTGGTGGCCACGCCATCGGGCGAGCGGGTCTTCATGCCGAAGATGCCGGGGGTGAAATCCATCGGGCCGGCCAGCAGGCGGGTGAACACCAGCATGGCTTCGTGCTCGGGCGGATTGCCGGGCTGGCCCCAGGCGTTGTACTCCATGCCTCGCGCGCCCTCGCGCGAGATCCAGTTGGGATAGGTGCGGCGCAGGCCGGTGTCCTTGATCGGCTCGTGGGCGTTGATGGCAATGTGTCGCCGGGCGGCTTCGGTCACCACCTTCAGGTGATGGCGGGCCATGTCCTGGCCCTCGTGCCAGGCGTAGTGGACCGTGCCGTCGCCGCCGATCACCTTGGCCTGGCCGGCGTCGGAGACATAGCCGGTCTTGACCGCGGGCACGCCGACCCGTTGGTACAGGTCGAACGCCGCGCCCATCTGCGACTCGTAGTGGGCGGCGTTGGCGGAAGTCTCGTGGTGGCCGATCAGGACGACGCCTTTGGATTTCGCATACGCGCTGAGCTTTTCCAGATCGAAGTCGGGATACGAGCGGGTGAAGCTGAAGTCCTCGCCGTTGCCGAACCAGTCGCCATCCCAGCCGACGTTCCAGCCTTCGACCAGCACGCCGCCAAAGCCGTGCTTCGCGGCGAAGTCGATGTGCTTGGTCACGTTCTCGTTGGTGGCGCCGTGGCGTGGTCCGGAGGCCCAGGTCCGGGTGTCCAGGTGCATTTCCCACCACACGCCGACGTACTTCATCGGCTTGACCCACGACACGTCGCCCAGCACGTTGGGTTCGTTGAGGTTGAGGATCAGGGAAGAGGTCACCAGACCACCGGCGTCGTCGGCGATCTGCACGCTGCGCCAGGGCGTGTTGAACGGCGCTTCGCGGGTCACCTTGGCACCGTCGATGCCCGGTGTCAGCAGCGCCTTCAGCCGGCGTCCTTCCACGCGGGCGAGGTTCATGCCGGAATAGTCGACCAGCGCGGCCTCATGGATCGACAGATGGGTGCCGTCGGCCAGCCTGAAGGTGATCGGCGTCTGCGCGTCGCCGACTTCCTCTACCGGGGTGCGGTGGTACAGGTACTCCTCGCGGTTCCATTCGCCAGCCGGAATCCACCAGGCGGTGGCGTCGCCGGCGAGGGCGAATTCGGTCAGCTCCTCGCGGATCTTCACCGTCGGCAGGCCATCCTGGCGGGGAAACTCGTAGCGGAAGCCCAGGCCGTCGTCGTATACGCGGAACACCAGGTCCAGGTGTCGGCGCGGCCCGGCATTCTCGGCCAAGGTCACCCGCAGTTCGTTGTAGTGGTTGCGGATGCGGCGGCGCTCGCCCCAGGGCTGTTCCCAGGTCTCGTCGAACGCGCGCGTGCGCGGTGTGGTCACCGCGATGGCGCGATCCAGCTTGGGCGTGTCGAGCAGCAGGAAACCCAGCCGCGAGGGCGCCAGCAGCGGCTTGCCGTCGCGCTGCACGGTGTAGGTCGGGCGGCCGTCGGGATCGGCGTCCAGTTCCACCACGATGCGTCCGTCAGGCGAGGCAACGCGCGCGGCGGGCGCCGCGAGCGCGGCCAGGGGAAGGCCCAGGACGGCCAGTGCGAACAGTCGAATCAGCATGCGGGCCCTGCGTGGATGCGGCGGGAAAGGCCGCATCCTGCGTCAGCCGGCGTGAGGCGGCCGTTTGAATACGTATGCGAGCGCCAGGTGGATGGGCAGCAGCAGGGCGACCCAGGACTGGTTGTACTGGTAGCCGAACGCGAACGGCAGCCACTGTACGAACCAGGCGAACAGCGCGCACAGCGCGACGGCGGTCGACACGCCGCGGAACAGCCGGCCCGGATTGCGGCGGCGCAGCACGGCGATTGCGCCGGGCAGCAGCAGCAGGCAGAGCGGATTGAGCAGCAGCAGGTTGTGGTTGCGCCAGGCGGCCCAGTGTTCGCTGAAGCCCCACAGGTACACCAGCAAACCGCCCGCGATCGCGCACAGCAGCCAGAACGGCAGCGCGAGGGCGGCGATCACGCGCGGATGCCGACGTCCGATCAGAGCGATTGCGACGGCCACCGCCAGTCCGGCGATCAGCCAGGGCCACCAGCGTCGCGGCGCCTCGGGCGGCTCGGCGGCGATCCGGTGTGGCAGCAACTCGGCTTCGGCCTGCACCAGCGGCCGGCCGGCGGCGTTCTTCGCCTCGCGCAGGCTGTCGGCCAGGCGCATCGGGATGAAGCCTTCCTCCCAGCGCGACATCGGCAGGTCCGACGCCGGTCCCAGGCCGACATCGAAGCCCAGCCACATCCAGGTCGCCGGCGAAGCCAACCGCACGCTTTCGCTGCGATAGGTGTTGCCGCGGGAACGGCCGGCCAACTGCGGCTTCAGCGCGCCGCCCATCGCCGCGTCCAGCGCGTCGCGCACCTGGGTCGAGCAGTTGGCGGTGAAGTAGTCGTAGCGGTAGCGCGCGTTTTCCGGCCGCGCCCGCACGGCCAGGCTGTCGGCCAGCGCCTGCGCCTGTTCCGGCGGCAGGTCGAGCCATTGCAGCCGCACCCCGCGGCCGCTGTCGCGGTACTGGGCCAGATCCTGTTCCAGCGGCAGGGCGACCAGGTAGTACTGCATCACCCCGCGGGCGAAGTTGCCGACGAAATCCGATTCGCCCGGATCGAAGTAGCCGAAGTTGTACGAGGTCGCGGCGCCGGTCGCCGGATCCGCGATCACGATGGCGTTGTGGCCGAAGCGTTCGAAGAACACCTCCCCCGGCTGCATGGTCGCCACCGCGACGCGCGGCGCGGCGAAGGCCGATGCCGCCAGCAGCCACAGCGCGGCGATCAGGAGCAGGCGCTGCAGCACGTCAGCTTTCGGCCAGGATGCCGACGTGGAAGGCATGCACGCGGCGCGCGTCGGCCTTGGCCACGCGAAAGGCGAACCGGCCCAGGGTGAGTTCCTCGCCGGCTTCGGGCAGGTGGCCGATGGCGGACGTGACCAGGCCGCCGATGGTGTCGTATTCGTCATCCGGGAAATCCGCGCCGAAGCGTTCGTTGAAGTCGGCGATCGGCGTCAGCGCGTCGACCACGTACTGGCCGTCGGCCTGCACCGCGATCAGCGAGGCGCCGTCCTCGGCTTCGTCATGTTCGTCGTCGATCTCGCCGACGATCTGTTCCAGCACGTCCTCGATGGTGACCACGCCGGCGACGCCGCCGTACTCGTCCACCACGATCGCCATGTGGTTGCGCGAGAGCCGGAATTCCTTGAGCAGCAGGTTGAGCTTCTTGGACTCCGGGATCAGCACCGCCGGGCGCAGCAGTTCGCGGATGCTGCCCGGGCCGTTGTCGGCGACCACGCCGCGCAACAGATCCTTGGCCAGCAGGATGCCGAGGATTTCGTCCTTGTTGTCGCCATGGACCGGGAAGCGCGAATGGCCGGATTCGACCACCAGTTTCATCAGGTCGAGGAAGCGGCCATCCACCGGCAGGGAAATCATCTGCGCGCGGGGGACCATCACGTCGCCCACGGTCAGTTCGGCGACCGTCAGCGCGCCTTCCATCATCCGCAGGGTGTCACCGCCGATCAGGCCGTCGCTCTGCGCATCGCGCAGGATCGCGACCAGGTCTTCGCGGGAGGTGGGTTCGCCGGAAAACGCCGAACTCAGGCGTTCCAGCCAGCTGCGCCGTTTCTCGTGGTGCTCCGGCGCTTGGGTACTGTCGTCTTCTGACATCTCTCGGAAAGGGGCGCCCGCGAGGCGGGCGACGGGCCAGAGTCTAGCAGGCGCGGCGGACGCTCAGCCGCCGGCGGCCGGCTCGGCCGGCTCATCCTCAAGCGGATCAATGCTGTAGGTGCAGCCGACCAGCGTCTTGCCGGGGTGGGAGGTGACGTTGGAGACGTTCAGCACCAGCGAGCGGACCAGGGTCGCGCCGGTGGCCGGGTCGCGCATTTCCTCGCTGACCAGTTCCTTGCCGAACATGGCCTTCTCCGGGGTATCGAGCGCCGTTTCCAGTTCCAGTTGGCGGGCCAGCGGACGCGGGTCCGGCAGGTCCAGCACCGCCATCACGCTGGAGCCGGCGAAGGCGATGCGATCGCTGGAATGGCCGAACACCGTCACCGGCTCGCCGAGCGCGTATTCGCTCAGGAACATGTTGCTCTGGGGCAGCGGGCGCCAGCCCAGCGACACCGCCTTGAGCGGCTCCTGCAGCGCGGTCGCCAGCGCCATGAACTCCTCGGGCTGACCCTCGCAGCGGATCAGCCTGGCGATGTCGACCCTGTCCGGGGTCGATGCGGGCGCCGCATCCTCCCCCGTGCCGCGCGCGTGCGCGCCGGCCGCCAGCGTCAGCAGCAACAGGAGGGGAATGGAACGGGCAGGGAGCATGGCATCGGATCGCTATTTCGGGAGCCCGAAGCGTAGCCGCTGTGCGCGGCCGGGACTACTGCTCCGCGTAGGGATCGTCGATGCCGAGTTCGGCCAGGATCTCGCGTTCCAACTGCTCCATGCACTCGGCTTCCTTGTCGTCCTCGTGGTCCCAGCCCAGCAGATGCAGGGTGCCGTGCACGGTGAGATGGGCGTAATGGGCGGCGAGCGTCTTCTTCTGTTCGCGCGCCTCGCGGGCCACCACCGGCGCGCAGATCACCAGATCGCCCAACAGCGGCATCTTCACGCCCTTGGGCAGCTTGACGCCCTCGGCCACGTCGGCCGGGAAACTCAGCACGTTGGTCGCGTAGTCGCGGCCGCGATAGTGGCGGTTGAGCGCGCGGCCTTCCTTGCTGTCGACGATGCGGATGGCCAAGTCGGCCTCGCGGATGCGCCCGCGCAGCGCCGCGGCCACCCATTTGCGGAAGCTCACCGCCGCGGGCAGGCCCGCGCGCGGCAGCGCGTAGCTGACCGAAACCTCCAGCCGTGTCGGACCCTGCGTCATGCCGGACCTGTCTCCGAATCCTTGCCCTCGCGCGCATCGTAAGCCTGGACGATGCGCGCCACCAGCGGATGCCGGACCACGTCGCGGCTGCTGAAGAAGGTGAAGGAAATGCCGTCCACGTTGCGCAGCACGTCCAGCGCGTCCTTCAGGCCGGACTTCTGGTGGCGTGGCAGGTCGATCTGGGTCAGGTCGCCGGTGACCACGGCGGTGCTGCCGTAGCCGATGCGGGTCAGGAACATTTTCATCTGCTCGATGCTGGTGTTCTGCGCCTCGTCAAGGATGACAAACGCGTCGTTAAGCGTGCGTCCGCGCATGTAGGCCAGGGGCGCGATCTCGATCACGTTCTTCTCGAGCAGCTTGACCACTTTCTCCACCCCGAGCATTTCGTACAGGGCGTCATACAGGGGGCGCAGGTAGGGGTCGACCTTCTGGGTCAGATCGCCAGGCAGGAAGCCCAGCTTCTCGCCGGCTTCCACCGCCGGGCGCACCAGGATCAGCCGCTGCACCCGCGACTCGTTCAGTGCTTCGACCGCGCTGGCCACGGCCAGGAAGGTCTTGCCGGTGCCGGCCGGGCCGATGCCGAAGTTGATGTCATGGGTGGCGATGGCGTGCAGGTAGTTGGCCTGGTTGGCGCCCCGGCCGCGCACGGTGCCGCGCTTGACCTTGATGGCCACTTCCTGCGGCTCGAAACCGCCGGCGGCGACATGGTCGACGTTGGCGTCGTTGAGGCGCAGGTGGATGGCTTCGCTGTCGAAGGTCTCGCCGGCGGTTTCGGCGTAGAGGGAGCGCAGCAGTTTCTCGGTCGCGGCGACCGCCTTTTCCGGGCCGGTGACCCGGAAGATCGCGCCGCGATTGGCGATTTCCACGCCAAGACGCAGCTCGATCTGGCGCAGGTGGGCATCGAACGGGCCGGTCAGGTTGGCCAGGCGCTCGGCGGTTTCGGGTTCAAGGGTGAATTCGCGTTTGCTGGGTACGGTCATGGATGAGGAGCGATGGCGGTGGCCTGACCGGGCGGACGGCCGGGAGGCGGCCGGCGGAGGCCGGACGGGCAGGCACAAGCGGAAATGAAATGGGGTCGGCCGGTCCTATCTGGAGCGGGCGCGCGGGATTTGCAAGCGGCAGATCAGCGGTTGGGCTGGATCACGGCGGCGTTCCTCGGCCGAGGTATCAGGCCGCGAAGGTTAAACCCGCACCCGGCACGACGCCAGCCGGCATGACCGTTCGTCGGCGGCGTATTGCATTAATTAAACGATGAATTAAATAATGCGCGCATGTCGAAACCCACTTCCCGAACCCGCCCCCCTTCCGCCGCCGCCGGCCCGGCCGCGCCGGCCCGGCGCAAGCGCGCCCCCGGTCGCCCCGGCGCCGATCAGGCCGACCAGCGCGAGCGCCTGCTCGACGCCGCGCTGGCCTGTTTCGTCCGCCAGGGCATCGCGGCCACGTCGCTGCGCGACATCGCCGGTGAAGCCGGGGTGACCCCGGCGCTGGTGCATTACTACTTCGGCGACAAACCGCAGCTGCAGCAGGCGGTGGTGGGCGAGCGCCTGCTGCCGGTGGTCGCGCAGCTGCGCGAGCCGGTGGCGGAGGCGCAGGGGGATGTCGCCGCATTGATCGCGGCGTTCGTGCATGGGGTGGGCGGCCTGGTCACGCGGTACCCGTGGCTGCCCACGCTCTGGGTGCGGGAGGTGCTGTGCGAAGGCGGGGCGCTGCGCGACCTGCTCATCGAACAGATCGGCCCGCTGCTGCCGCGGATGATGGCGGCAAGGTTCGCCGAAGCGCAGCAGCAGGGGAAACTCAACGCCGATCTCGATCCCCGCCTGCTGATGGTGTCGCTGGTCGGCCTGACCTTCTTCCCGTTGGCAAGCGCGCCGATCTGGCGAACGCTGTTCGGCGCCGACGATGTGGATTTTGAGGAACTGCGCCGACACACGCTGGTGCTGCTGGACCGTGGACTGGAGTTGGACAATGCGAAATGAGCGCAACCTGATGATGGCCGCGTTGCTGCTGGCGCTGTCCGCCTGCAAGCCCGCCGCGCCGCAGGCGCTGGGCACGCTGGAGTGGGACCGGGTGACCCTGCCCGCGCCGGTGGCCGAGAAGATCGTGCGCATCGAGGTGCGCGAAGGCCAGCAGGTCGCGGCCGGCGCGCCGCTGCTGCAGCTCGAACTGACCCGCACGCAATCGCAGTTGCAGGCGGCGCGCGCGCAGGCGCAGCAGAATCGCGACGTATTGTCGGAACTGCAGGCGGGGCCGCGGGTGGAAGCCATCGCCCAGGCGCGCGCGGCGCTGGCCGCCGCGCAGGCGCAGGCCAGCGATACCCGCGCGTACTTCAACCGGCTGCAGCCTCTCGGCAGGCAGCAACTGGTCGCGGCCGCCGAGGTCGACCGCGCGCGCGCGGCCGCCGACAACGCCGCCGCGCAGGTGCGCTCTGCACAGGCGGCATTGCTGGAACTGGAGCGCGGCACCCGTCCGGAGCAACTGGCGCAGGGCGAAGCGGCGTTGGCAGCGGCCGAAGCACAGGCCGCGGTGCAGGCGGTCACCCTCGACAAGCTCAACGTGGTGGCCCCGCGCGCCGGTCGGGTCGACAGCCTGCCGTACCGCCTGGGCGATCAGGCGCCGGTCGGCGCGCCGCTGGCGGTGATGCTGGTGGGCGAGGCGCCCTATGCGCGCGTCTACGTGCCCGAACCGCTGCGCGCCGGGGTCAAGGTCGGCGATCCGGTGCGGGTGCATGTCGATGGTCGCGAGCAGGTCTACGCGGGCAAGGTCCGCATGATCCGCAGCGAACCGGTGTTCACGCCGTACTACGCGCTGACCGGCAAGGACGCGGCACGATTGAGCTATCTGGCCGAAATCAGTCTGGGCAAGGACGCGGCGGAGTTGCCGGCGGGCTTCCCGGTGCGCGTGGAGTTTGGCGATGGCCGTGGCCGCTGAAACGGACAGCTTCGCGATCGAGGCGCGCGGACTGACCAAACGGTTCGGTGACCTGATCGCGGTGAACGCGGTGGACCTGCGGGTGCCGCGTCGCAATGTGTACGGCTTCCTGGGGCCCAACGGTTCCGGCAAATCCACCACGATCCGGATGCTGTGCGGATTGCTGACGCCCAGCGCGGGCGATATCCAGGTCCTGGGCCTGCGCATTCCCGAACAGGCCGAGCAACTGCGTACCCGGATCGGGTACATGACCCAGAAGTTCTCGCTGTTCGAGGACCTGAGCGTGCGCGAGAACCTGGAATTCCTGGCCGCGGTGCAGAACCTGTCCAAGGCCGAAGCGCGCCGACGCATAGACGAACTGGTCGAGCAGTACCACTTCCAGGACCGGCAGAAGCAGCTGGCCGGCACCATGAGTGGCGGCCAGAAACAGCGCCTGGCATTGGCGGGAGCGGTGATCCACCAGCCGGAGCTGCTGTTCCTGGACGAGCCCACCAGCGCGGTGGATCCGGAATCACGGCGCGACTTCTGGGAAAAACTGTTCGAGCTGGCCGATGCCGGCACCACCATCCTGGTGTCGACCCATTACATGGACGAAGCCGAGCGCTGCCATCGCATCGCCATCCTCGACCGCGGCGTGCTGGTGGCCGATGGCACGCCCGCGGATCTGACCGGCGAACTGGCCGGCCGCACGCTGGCGGTGCAAGCGGCGCAGCCGCGCCAGGCGCAGAAGGTCCTGCTGGGGCTGGCGGACGTGATCAGCGTGGCCCAGATCGGCAACACCCTGCGGGTGCTCATGGCGGGCAATGGCGACGCGGCGGCGCGGGTGGCGGACGGACTGCGCCGTGCGGGCATGGATGCGGAAGTCGCGCCCTCGCAGGCCAACCTGGAAGATGTGTTCGTCGCCGCCACCCGCGGCCGTCCGTCGCCGGACGGGCAGGAGCGCGCCGCATGATCTGGCGTCGGCTTTCCGCGGTGATGCTGAAGGAAGTGCGGCAGATGCGCCGTGATCGCATCACCCTGGCGATGATCGTCGCCATCCCGGTGATGCAGCTGTTGCTGTTCGGGTATGCGATCAACACCAACCTGCGCGATCTCAAGGCCGGTGTCGCCGATCAGGCCAACACCGCGGCCTCGCGCGCGCTGGTGATGGACATCGTCGCGACCACGGTGGTCAAGCCGACGCTTTCGGCACGCACGCCGCAGGAACTGATGGAAGCCATTCGCCGCGGCGAGATCAGCCTGGGCATCGTGGTGCCGCCGGATTTCGAACGACGCCGCGCCGAGGGACGCGAGCAGGTGCAGATCCTGGTCGATGGCAGCGACAACGCGGTACAGAGCGCGGCCGCGCAACTGGCACAGATGCCGGCGGACAGCGCGGTCCGTCCGGTGGTGCCGGCGGAGCGCGCCATCAGCGTGGTCGCCTTCTACAACCCGGAGCGGCGCTCGGCGGTGAACATCGTGCCCGGTCTGATCGGGGTGATCCTGACCATGACCATGGTGCTGTTCACCGGCGTGGCCATCGTGCGCGAGCGCGAGCGCGGCAACATGGAGTTGCTGATCGCCACGCCGGTCAGCAGCGCGGAACTGATGATCGGCAAGGTGCTGCCCTACATCGGCATTGGCCTGATCCAGACCAGCGTGGTGCTGGCGTTGGGCATGTGGCTGTTCGAGGTGCCGCTCAACGGCAGCGTCTGGCACGTCTACGTGGCGGCGATCCTGCTGATCGCGGCCAACCTGACCCTGGGCCTGCTGATCTCGACCCGTGCGCAGTCGCAGTTCCAGGCCATGCAGATGACCTTCTTCGTATTCCTGCCGTCCATCCTGCTGTCCGGCTTCATGTTCCCGTTCTCGGGCATGCCGCGGCCGGTGCAGTGGCTGGCGGAAGTGTTGCCATTGACCCATTTCCTGCGCCTGATCCGCGGCGTCATGCTGCGTGGGGCCAGCCTGTGGGAACTATGGCCGGACGTGCTGGCGCTGCTGGCCTTCACCACGGTGATGATGTCCGCCGCCATCCTGCGCTTCCGCAAGCGGCTGGATTGAAGGTGTGGCCCCTTGTAGGAGCGACATAAGTCGCGACCATGCTGTTTCCGGTCGCGACTTATGTCGCTCCTACAGGGGAGTGGGCATCAAGCCGCGTCCTCGTCCACCGTGGCAATCCGCCCGCGCAGCGAATTGGTCAGCGCCTCGGTGATCAGCACGTCGACGAACTGGCCGACCAGGCGTGGATGGCCGGGGAAGTTCACCGAGCGCATGTTTTCGGTCTTGCCGGTGAGCTCGTTTGGATTCTTCCGCGAGGGACCTTCCACCAGCACCGACTGCACGCTGCCGACCATCCGCTGCGAGATGCCGGCGGCGTGGGCATTGATGTGGGCCTGCAAGCGTTCCAGCCGCGCATGCTTGGTGGCCTCGGGCGTGTCGTCTTCCAGATCCGCGGCAGGGGTGCCGGGGCGTCGCGAATAAATGAAGGAGAACGACTGGTCGAAACCGACGTCCTCGATCAGCTTCATGGTCTTGTCGAAATCGGCATCGGTCTCGCCGGGAAAGCCGACGATGAAATCGGACGAGATCGAGATGTCCGGGCGCACCGCGCGCAGCTTGCGGATCTTCTGCTTGAATTCCAGCGTGGTGTAGCCGCGCTTCATCGCCGCCAGCACGCGATCGCTGCCGGCCTGCACCGGCAGGTGCAGGTAGTTGGCCAGCTGCGGCACGTCGCGATAGGCCTCCACCAGCGAGTCGCTGAATTCCAGCGGGTGCGAGGTGGTGAAGCGGATGCGGCCCACGCCCTCGATCTCGGCGATGGTGCGGATCAGCAGGCCCAGGTCGGCGATTTCGCCGTCGCCATAGGGACCTCGGTAGGCGTTGACGTTCTGGCCGAGCAGGTTGATCTCGCGCACGCCCTGGGCGGCCAGTTGCGCCACTTCCACCAGCACGTCCTCGAACGGCCGGCTGACTTCCTCGCCGCGGGTGTAGGGCACCACGCAGAACGAGCAGTACTTGGAGCAGCCTTCCATGATCGAGACGAACGCGCTCGGACCCTCGGCGCGCGGCTCGGGCAGGCGGTCGAACTTCTCGATCTCGGGAAAGCTGATGTCCACCTGAGGCTGGCCGGACTGGCGCCGCTCGCGGATCAGTTCCGGCAGCCGGTGCAGGGTCTGCGGGCCGAACACCAGGTCCACGTAGGGCGCGCGCTTGACGATGGCCTCGCCCTCCTGCGAGGCCACGCAGCCGCCGACGCCGATCAGGACCGGCTTGCCGCCCTTCTTCAGCGACTTCCAGCGGCCGAGCTGGCTGAACACCTTCTCCTGCGCCTTCTCGCGGATGGAGCAGGTGTTGACCAGCACCACGTCGGCTTCCTCGGGGTTGTCGGTCAGTTCCAGGCCCTCGGCGGCGGCCAGCACGTCGGCCATCTTGGCCGAGTCGTACTCGTTCATCTGGCAACCGTGGGTCTTGATGTACAGCTTGCCGCGGGCCGGCAAAACGGCCGGACGGGCGGAGGAGGCGACAGGCAGATCGCCCATCGGGGCGGTATCGGGGGCTTGCGTCCCGGTCATGGCGCTTATTCCAGTCGGGTGGGCGGGCGGAAACCGCATAGTTTACGCGGGGTGGTCCGGTTCCGTGCCGATTCGGCGTTGATGGGAGGGAACACGCCCCGTCGGGCGGATGCGCGGATGGGGCGCGGAGCCGGATATCCGGATCCCCGACCGACCGCACAGATTCGAGGATTCCTTTCTTGGACAAGGACTTGGCAATCACCCCCGGATCCGGGACACTGCCCCGCATGAGGGGGATACTGCCACTGGGGATGCTGGCCGCGCTGGCCTGCATGGCACCGGCTGCGACTGCGGCCGCCGGTACGCTGTACAAGTGCACCGGCGCCGACGGCGTGCCCGCCTATGTCAGCAAGCGCGTCGGCGGAGCCCGTTGCGAGGTGATCAGCCAGTACACGCCCGAACGCGGCAACCGCCGCGTGTCCAGCGTGTCCCGTCCGGCCGACGCCTCCAGCCTGTCCACGCCGGCGGCCCCGCCGAAAGAACCGGGCGTCGCCGCGATGGGCGGCACGACCACCACCAGCGCGCCGGTCACGACGGCGGTCTCGGTGGCCCCGACCGCGATCACGCCCGCGCCGCTGCCCGCCGCAAGTGCGGGGGGAACCCGCCGGGTGGTCAGCGGGCAGGTCTATTCCTACATCAAGGATGGCGTGCGCCACTACACCAGCACCCGGCCCCGTGGCGGCGCCGGCGCCGTGGCCAGCCTGCGGACCATCAAGTACAGCTTCATCGAAACCTGCTTCGCCTGCGGCAATCCCAGCCTGAACTTCGGCACCCTGCGGCTCAATACCGCGGCCTACCAGGCCGAGATCGCCGCGGCATCCCGCGAGTTCGGGGTCGACGAGGCGGTGATCCGCGCGATCATGCACGCGGAGTCCTCCTACAACCCGATGGCCCTGTCCCACGCCGGGGCGCAGGGCCTGATGCAGCTGATGCCGGCCACCGCGCGCCGGTTCGGTGTCAGCGACGCCTTCAACGCGGGGCAGAACATCCGTGGCGGCGTGCAGTACCTGTCTTGGCTGCTCAAGCGCTTCAATGGCGACCTGCGCCTGGCCGCGGCCGGCTACAACGCCGGCGAGGGCGCGGTGGATCGCCACGGCGGGGTCCCGCCGTACCGGGAAACCCAGCGCTATGTCGAGCGCGTGGCGGTCCTGGCCGATCGCTACCGCGGCAACATCGCCGCCGCGCGCTGACGCGGAAATCCCGCCGTGTGGCGGGTCCAGGCGACCGCAAACCCTTGATCCACGGCAAAACGTTGTCGGTCGGTTAAGGCTTCCGCTACACTTTGCTGTCTTTGCGGCCCGCCCCGAGCTCTGGGCGCGGGGTGCTGGCAGCCTTTTAGCTACCTGATAGTTTTGCGGAGTGCCGGAATGGCCAACGATGGGGTCAATGGGCCTGTGAATACAGGCCGACGCCGGTTTCTGACTGCGACCACGGCTGTGGTTGGTGCGGTTGGAGCCGGTTTCGCAGCAGTACCGTTTATCAAGTCGTGGAATCCGAGCGCGAGGGCCAAACTGGCCGGCGCCCCGGTGACCGCCGACCTCACCGGCCTGCAGGAAGGGCAACGCCTGATCCTGGAATGGCGCGGCCAGCCGATCTGGATCGTCAAGCGCTCCAAGGCGATCCTGGACGCGTTGCCGACCCTGGACAGCCGCCTGCGGGATCCGGAGTCCAAGAACACGGATCAGCAACCGGCCTACATCAAGGGCGAAACCCGCTCCCTGAAGCCGGAAATCTCCGTGCTGGTCGGCTTGTGCACCCACCTGGGCTGCTCGCCGGAAATGGTCGCCGAAATCCGGCCCGAACCCTACGATCCGGACTGGAAGGGCGGCTACTTCTGCCCCTGCCACAAGTCGCGCTTCGACATGGCCGGCCGCGTGTTCCAGGGCGTCCCGGCGCCGACCAACCTGGTCGTGCCGCCGCACTACTACGAGAACGACACGACGATCGTGATCGGCGTCGATCCGAAGGGAGCTGCGTAAGCCATGTCGAACATCTTCAACCGTACCGCCGATGGCGTGATGGATTGGTTCACTGCGCGTGCGCCGAGTTTCATGCCGTTCTACCGGAAGCACATGTCGGAGTACTACGCTCCGAAGAACTTCAACATCTGGTACATCTTCGGCGTCCTGTCCTCGATCGTTCTGGTCAACCAGATCCTGACCGGCATCTTCCTGACGATGCACTTCAAGCCGAGCGCCGCGGAAGCGTTCGCCTCGGTCGAGTACATCATGCGCGACGTGGAGTGGGGCTGGCTGATCCGGTACATGCACAGCACCGGCGCCTCGCTGTTCTTCATCGTCGTCTACCTGCACATGTTCCGCGGGTTGATGTACGGCAGCTACCAGAAGCCGCGTGAGCTGGTGTGGATCCTGGGCATGCTGATCTACCTGGTGCTCATGGCCGAAGCCTTCATGGGCTACGTGCTGCCCTGGGGCCAGATGTCGTTCTGGGGCGCCAAGGTGATCATCTCGCTGTTCGGTGCCATCCCGGTGATCGGCAACGGCCTGACCGAGTGGATCATGGGCGACTACCTGCCCGGCGACGCCACCCTCAACCGCTTCTTCGCCCTGCACGTGATCGCGCTGCCGCTGGTGCTGCTGCTGCTGGTGGTGCTGCACATCTTCGCCCTGCACGAAGTCGGCTCCAACAACCCCGACGGCGTGGAAATCAAGAAGGGCCCGAAGGGCAACCGCTGGTCGCCGACCGCGCCGGCCGACGGCATCCCGTTCCACCCGTACTACACGGTCGGCAAGGACCTGTTCTACGTGTGCATGCTGGTGATGGTCGCCGCGTTCATCATCTTCTTCGCGCCGGCCTTCGGCGGCTGGTTCCTGGAGCATGACAACTTCACCGAGGCCAACCGCCTGGTGACGCCCGAGCACATCAAGCCGGTGTGGTACTACACCCCGTACTACGCGATGCTGCGCGTGGTGCCGCACAAGCTGAGCGGCGTGCTGGTCATGTTCGGCGCCATCGCCATCCTGTTCCTGGTGCCGTGGCTGGATCGCGCCAAGGTCAAGTCGTACCGCTATCGCGGCAAGCTGTCGTGGGCGCTGCTGCTGACCTTCGCCGTGAGCTTCCTGTGGCTCGGCAAGATCGGCGCCGGTCCGGGTACCGACATCGTCGAAACCTACATCGGCCGCGTGCTGACCGTTTACTACTTCCTTTTCTTCCTGACCATGCCGCTGTGGACCAAGTGGGACAAGACCAAGCCGGTGCCGGAACGGGTGACGACGCATGACTAAGACCTTGACTTCCCGCCTAGCTGTCTTCGCCAGCGGGTTGCTGATTTCGTTCTCCGCGCTGGCCGCCGAGGGCGGCGACAAGCTGCAGGCCGGCAACGACCTGAGCGATCGCGCCTCGCTGCAGCGGGGTGCCCAGCTGTACATGAACTACTGCTCGAGCTGCCATTCGCTCAAGTACCTGCGCTATTCGCGCATGGCCGAGGACCTGGGCCTGACCGAAGAAGAGGTGATGAACAACCTCAACTTCACCGGCGCCAAGTTCGGCGAGCAGATCCAGGTGGCGATGCCGCACGACCCGGCGGGCAAGTGGTTCGGCAAGATGCCGCCGGATCTGAGCACCATCTCCCGCGTCCGCGGCAGCGACTGGATCTACACCTACCTCAAGTCGTTCTACCTGGACGAGTCCCGCCCGCTGGGCTGGAACAACAAGCTGTTCCCGAACGCGTCGATGCCGAACCCGTTCTGGGAGCTGCAGGGCCTGCAGCACGCCGAGTACGGCAAGCCCGACGCGGCGACCGGCGATCGCCACGTGGAATCGCTGAAGCTGGCCCAGCCCGGTCGTCTGAGCCCGCAGGAGTTCGATCAGGTCGCGCGCGACGTGACCAACTTCCTCGAGTACGCCGGCGAGCCGGCGGCCCTCAAGCGCCAGAGCCTGGGCGTGTGGGTCGTGCTGTTCCTGGCGGCGCTGTCGTTCCTGGCCTATCTGCTCAAGCAGGAGTACTGGAAGGACGTGCACTGACACGTCCGGCGCTCCCTCGTGCCGTCCGGCTGCATACGCCGGGCGGCAGGGCGGTGCCCAGTGGCATGGCGGCCGCTTGGCATTTTCCTGAAGGGATTGCACACTCGGGGACCGTGGCGACCGCTGGCAAGGGGCTGGCGGCGTCGGTGCGATCGGCGGATTCCGATCGTCGGAGAGCCTGATGGCTGCGAGTCCACGTATGCGCAATACACTGACTTTGTTTTCCTCCATCGATGACGTGCTGTGCCACCGCGTACGGCTGGTGCTGGCCGCCAAGGGCGTCAGCTACGACTTCGTGCCGGTGGATCCGCAGAACCCGCCCGAAGATCTCATCGATCTGAATCCCTACCACTCCGTTCCCACCCTGGTGGAACGCGATCTGGTGCTGTACGCCGCTTCGGTGGTCAGCGAATACCTGGACGAACGCTACCCGCACCCGCCGCTGATGCCGGTGGATCCGCTGTCGCGCGCGCGCCTGCGCCTGGCGATGCTGCGCATCGAGCATGACTGGGTGCCGCAGGTGCAGGCCATCCAGCTGGGCAACAAGCAGCAGGCCGAAGCCGGGCGCAAGCGTCTCAAGGAACTGCTGACCGCGTCGGTGCCGCTGTTCAAGGCAAGCAAGTTCTTCCTCAATCCCGAAATGAGCCTGGCCGATTGCGCCATGGCGCCGATCATCTGGCGCCTGCCGTCGCTGGACATCCCGTTACCCAAGGATGGCAAGGCCATCGAGGACTACGGCAACCGCATCTTCCGCAATCCCGGCTTCATCCGCAGCCTGACCGACGCGGAAAAGAAGCTGCGCGACATTCCGGCCTGACGCCGGGGCAAACGAGTGGAGTCGCTGCCGCGGCGCTGGCATGGAACCGCGGGGTGGTCGTGACTTATCCTAGACCGGCGGCGCGCGACGTCGCCGGCTCCGCCGTCCGTCCGCGGACGACTTCACCAGGCAGTACCCATGAACGATGAAAGCCCCCGCATGACCAGCCACCGCCCGTACCTGTTGCGGGCGCTGGTGGAATGGATCGCCGACAACGGCATGACCCCGCACCTGCTGGTCGATGCGACCCAGGCTGGGGTGCAGGTGCCGGCCAGCGCGGTCAAGGAGGGCAAGGTCGTGCTCAACATCGCCGAGCGCGCGGTGGTGCAGCTGAATATCGACAATCATGCGGTCAGTTTCACCGCCCGGTTTGGCGGGGTCAGCTTCCCGGTGATGGTGCCCATTCCCGCCGTGCTGGCGATCTATGCGCGCGAAACCGGGCAGGGCATGGCGCTGCCCGACGACGGCCATGCGCCGGGACCGGATGACGGCGGCGACGACACGCCGGGTCCGGACAGCCCGGGTGACGACGACACGCCGGCGCCGCCCAAGCGGCCGCATCTGCGGGTGGTCAAGTAAGCCGGCGCGCGGACAGCGTGGCGGAACGGCCGCCGCCGACTGCATCGGGCAGATGAAAACCACGGAAATCGCGGGTGTGGCAGCGACGTGAATCGCGAACCCTGATCCAGCCGGCAGGCGGTCGCGACTCACGTCGCTCCCAGCGGAGAGCATCGGTGACCAAAGTGCGCCCGCCACCAGCGCTCAGTGTTCGAACGGCACCAGGCTCGGGCGAACCGGACCCACGAACGACACCAGGGTGTCGCCACGCAGGACCAGGCGTCCGGTGTGCCGGTCGATGCCGTCGTAGGAGTACTCGAAGCGGAACGTCCGCTCCCAGCCCAGGCGCCCGTCCTCGTTGCGCCGCAGGCGCAGCCCGGCAGCGTGCACGCTCTGGTCCAGCCAGATGACGCCGGCGGCATCGCAGGCGTTGCGGCCCAGCATGCCCGCGCGTTCGGCGGCGGCCCGGGCAGCGTTCCAGTAGGCGAATCCGGCGGCGCCGGCGATCATCAGCAGGATCAGGGTGGGCATGGCGTCGCGGCGTCCGACTTCAGGTGCGGTCGCCCGGCGGCGGGCCGAGTTTCAGCGACAGGTCGATGGCATGCACGTGCTTGGTCAGGCCGCCAATGGAAATGCAGTCCACGCCGTCCTCGGCGATGCCGCGGAGCGTGGTCATGTCCACGCTGCCGGAGACTTCCAGCGGTATGCGGCCGGCGGCGATGCGCACCGCCTCGCGCCGTGCAGGGGCATCGAAATCGTCGATGAGGATGCGATCACAGCCTTCGCGCAGGGCTTCCTCCAACTGCGCCAGGGTCTCCACCTCCACGATCAGCGGCAGCGTCGGTTGCGCGTCGCGGGCCGCGCGGATGGCTCCGGCCAGCGAGCCGGCCGCGCGGATGTGGTTCTCCTTCAGCATCACCGCGTCGTACAGGCCAATCCGGTGGTTGTGCCCACCGCCGCAGCGCACCGCGTACTTCTGCGCCAGGCGCAGGCCGGGCAGGGTCTTGCGGGTATCGAGGATCTGCGCGCGGGTTCCGGCGACCGCCTCGACATGGCGCGCGGTCGCGGTGGCCGTACCGGACAGGGTCTGCAGGAAATTCAGCGAAGTGCGCTCGGCGGTGACCAGCGCGCGCGAATGGCCCTGCAAGGTGGCCAGCACCGTACCGGCGCGGACGCGATCGCCTTCGCCGACCCTCCAGTCGATCCGCACCTGCGGATCCAGCAGCCGGTGGGTGGCATCGAACCAGGGGCGCCCGGCGATGATGCCGTCCTCCTTGCACAGCAGATAGGCGCTGTCGGGGCTGTTGGGCAGCAGCGCGGCGGTGACGTCGCCGCTGCCGACATCCTCGGCGAGCGCGCGCCGGACATCGGCTTCGACGACTTCGGAAGGCGGCGGCTGGAGGTCGCTCATCGCGCGGGGAAGTCGGCCAACTGCGAGGTGGCGATGGCTTCCTCGGCCAGCAGCACCGGAATGCCGTCGTCGACCCGGTACAGCGTCCGGCGATCCTGGGTGACCAATGCTTCGCGCAGCGCCTCGGCCTGTGCCGAGCCGTCCGCGCGGGTCACGCCGCCGGTGGCAATCGCGCGGTTGGCAGCGTCCAGGCCGCGACCGTCGAGCAGCGACAGCGATTGGCGGGTGGTCGGGCAGCAGAGGATGTCCAGCAGTTTGCGGTCCATGGGTCCAACGTCGTTCGGCAAGGAGGGTAGAATACGTCTTTGCGACAGAGGACGGCCATGACCGCCACCGTTGACAGCCCCGTCGTGGGCATCGTGATGGGTTCCCGTTCGGATTGGGAAACCATGCAGCATGCCGCCCAGAAGCTCGATGCGCTGGGGGTTCCCTACGAAGTGAAGGTGGTGTCCGCGCACCGGACCCCGGATGTGCTGTTCTCCTATGCCGAGACCGCGGGTCCGCGCGGCCTGCGCGCGATCATCGCCGGTGCCGGTGGCGCCGCCCACCTGCCGGGCATGCTGGCGTCCAAGACCGCAGTGCCGGTGCTGGGCGTGCCGGTGCAGTCCAAGGCACTGAACGGCATGGATTCGCTGCTGTCGATCGTGCAGATGCCGGCCGGCATTCCGGTGGCGACCTTCGCGATCGGCAACGCCGGCGCCGCCAATGCGGCCCTGTTCGCCGCGGCGCTGCTGTCGCCCGAGTATTCCGAGATCGGCGCTGCGCTGGCTACTTTCCGCGCGCGCCAGACCGATGACGTGATGGCGCACGACGATCCGCGCCTGCCCGCATGACCACCGTCGGCATCCTCGGCGGCGGGCAGTTGGCCCGCATGCTCGCCCTTTCCGGCGCACCGCTAGGTTTGCGCTTCCTGGTGATGGACACCGAAGCCGATGCCTGCGCGGGCCAGTTCGCCCCGCTGCTGGTCGGCGATTACCGTGACGAGGCCGCGCTGGCGGAATTCGCCGGCAAGGTCGATGTCGCCACCTTCGATTTCGAGAACGTGCCGGCCGAAAGCGCCGAATGGCTGGCCGCGCGGGTGCCCGTGTTCCCCAATCCGCGCGCGCTTGCCACGGCCCAGGACCGCCTGGCCGAGAAGACCCTGTTCCGCGAACTGCAGATCCCGGTGCCGGATTTCGCGCCGGTGGCCACCCGCGAGGAACTGGACGCCGCACTGGCCCAGGTTGGGGCGCCCTGCATTCTCAAGACCCGCCGGCTGGGCTATGACGGCAAGGGCCAGTTCCGCATCCGCACGCTGGCCGACGCCGATGCGGCATGGGAAGCGCTCGGGGCACAGGCGGCCAAGGTCGGTCTGATCGTCGAGGCTTTCGTGCCGTTCGAGCGTGAACTGTCGGTGGTCGCGGTGCGCGGTCGTGACGGTGAATTCCGGACCTGGCCGCTGACCGAGAACTGGCACGTCGACGGCGTGCTGTCGGCCAGCCTTGCGCCGGCGCGGACCGATGACGGGATCCTGCGGACCGCGGTCGACTATGCCCGCCGCCTGGCCGAGCGCACCGACTACGTGGGCGTGTTCGCGCTGGAGCTGTTCTATCGCGACGGCCAACTGCTGGCCAACGAGATGGCCCCGCGCGTGCACAACTCCGGGCACTGGACCATCGAAGGGGCGGAAACGTCGCAGTTCCAGAACCACCTGCGCGCGGTGCTGGGACTGCCCTTGGGCGATACCCACATGCTCGGCCATGCCTGCATGCTCAACTGGATCGGGCAGATGCCGGACGCGCTGCCGCTGCTGCGGGAGCCCGGCGGCCATTGGCACGATTACGGCAAGCTGCCGCGTGCCGGCCGCAAGGTCGGACACGCCACCGTGCGTGCGGATGGCGCGGAGGAACTGGCGCAGGCGCTGGAGCGCGCCGGCCGCGCGCTGGGGCGCGAGGCGCAGGTGGCGCCGGTGGTCGCGCGCCTGCGCGGCTGAGCGCGGTCACGATGCCGCAAAAGCAGAAGGCCGGGGCATGCCCGGCCTTCCTTGTTTCCAGTGGTTGAATCCCGGGCTCAGCGCAGGTTGCCGGCCACGAAGTCCCAGTTCACCAGCGCCCAGAACGATTCCACGTACTTCGGACGCGCGTTGCGATAGTCGATGTAGTAGGCGTGTTCCCACACGTCGATGGTCAGCAGCGGCTTGTCCTCGCCGGTCAGCGGGGTGGCGGCGTTGGAGGTGCTGGCCAGCGCGAGCGAACCGTCCGGACGCTGCACCAGCCAGCCCCAGCCGGAACCGAAGGTGCCGATGGCGGTCTTGGTGAACTCTTCCTTGAACTTGGCGAAATCGCCGAAGGCCTTGTTGATCAGCTCGGCCAGCTTGCCGGTCGGCTCGCCGCCGCCATTGGGCTTCAGGCAGTTCCAGTAGAAGGTGTGGTTCCAGATCTGGGCCGCGTTGTTGAACATGCCGCCCTGGGACTTGCGCACGATCTCTTCCAGCGAAAGATCGGCGAATTCGGTGCCTTCGATCAGCTTGTTGAGGTTGTCCACGTAGGTCTTGTGATGCTTGCCGTAGTGGAAGTCGATGGTTTCGCCGGAAATATGCGGCTCGAGCGCGGTACGGTCGTAGGGCAGGGGGGGCAGTTCGATGGCCATGGCTGGGATCCTTGCGCTAGGCGGTGGAAGGGGGGCGTCGGCAGGGCGGCGCACGGGGGCTTACAATGGCGTTCCCGGTGGACAGGTCCGTCGGGACGAGGCGGAAGTGTACCCGACCGTGGTTGGGTTACCGTAAAAGCAGGAGAAAACAGCATGCCGGTGATGGAACGCATCCAGGCCGAAGTCGAAAGCCATCCGATCGTCCTCTTCATGAAGGGCACGCCGGAATTCCCCATGTGCGGCTTCTCCAGCCGCGCGGTGCAGGCGCTGCGCGATGCGGGCGCCGAACACCTGTACACCATCAACGTGCTGGAGGAGCCGGAAATCCGCGCCAACCTGCCGCGCTTCTCCAACTGGCCGACCTTCCCGCAACTGTTCATCCATGGCGAACTGATCGGCGGCTGCGACATCACCCTGGAACTGCACGAGTCCGGTGAACTCCGGCGCATCGTCGCCGAAGCCGTGTCGCAGTGAGCGTGCCTGCGTGAGTCTCATCGATCTTCCCACCCGTCAGGGACGCGCGCTCACCGATCGCGTGATCCTGATCAGTGGCGCGCATGGCGGCCTCGGCGCCGCCGCCGCGCTGGCCTGCGCCGAGGCGGGCGCGACCTTGGTGCTGCTCGGGCGCAAGGTGCCCAAGTTGAACCGCGTCTACGACGCGGTCGCCCAGGCTGGCAGCGAGCCCCTGTTGTACCCGCTGGATCTCGAAGGCGCGGCACCGGACGACTACGCCGAACTGGCGGATCGCCTCTATGCCGAACTCGGCCGGTTGGATGGGGTACTGCATTGCGCCGCCGAATTCCGCGGCCTGACGCCGCTGGAGCACACCGACCCGGCCGCGTTCGCACGTGCACTCCATGTCAATCTGACCGCGCCCTGGTGGCTCTCGCAGGCCTGTCTGCCGCTGCTCAAGCAGTCGGATGATGCCGCGCTGGTGTTTGCCATGGACGATCTGGCCAGGGTGGGGCAGCCTTACTGGGGCGGCTATGGCGTGGCCCAGCACGGACTGGCGGGACTGGTGGGCATGCTGGCGGCCGAACTGGCCGGCGGTCCGGTCCGGGTTTCCGGCCTGCAGCCGGGTCCCATGAGCACTGGCCTGCGCTCGCGCGCCTATGCCGACGACAGTGACGGACAGGCCTGCGATCCTGCCCGCTATGGGGCCGCCTGTGTCACATTGCTGTCATCCGCGGGCGCCGAACACCGGGGCCGCGTCTGGACCGTCCGGGCATGACCATCCTTTCGGCCGCGCTGCTGCTGTTCCTGATCCTGGATCCGCTGGGCAATATTCCGGTGTTCCTGAGCGTGCTCAAGCCGCTGCCGCCGAAGCGCCAGCGCGTCGTGCTGGCGCGCGAGCTGCTGATTGCCCTGGTCGTCCTGATGATGTTCCTCTGGGGCGGCAAGTACGCCCTGGAACTGATGCACCTGCGGCAGGAATCGGTGGCCATCGCCGGCGGCATCGTCCTGTTCCTGATCGGCATCCGCATGATCTTCCCCCGGCCGGAAGGCCTGATGGGGGAAATCCCCGGCGGCGAACCCTTCATCGTGCCCCTGGCCATCCCCCTGGTCGCCGGTCCCTCGGGCATGGCCGCGGTCATGCTGATGGGCAGCAACGAACCCGCCCGCCTGGCCGACTGGAGCCTGGCGCTGATCCTCGCCTGGGGCGCCACCGCGGCCATCCTGTTCTCCGCCACGCTGCTCTACAAATGGCTGGGCCGGAGCGTCCTGACCGCGGTCGAACGCCTGATGGGCATGCTGCTGGTGGCCATTTCCGTGCAGATGTTCCTGGACGGCATCGGGACCTATCTGAAGCTGCCGGTCAACATCTGAGCCGGGTCACGTAAAAAAGTGCTGCACCGCGGAAATTTTGTCACGCGGCGGTCACAAAATGGTCCTATCGTGTTAACCTGTTATTAACCAACGCGGTCGTTCCGCGTAGGCTCAGGGAACCCCAGAAATGCCCCCCACGACCCGCCGCGAGGCGGGCCGCCCGCGCGTCCGCACCAGCCAGCCAGTTTCCGCAACGCCAATTCCCGTACCGAGGCTCACACCCATGAACCAATCCCGTTGTCTCCGGATGTCCAAGCTCACCCTTGGCCTCGTCGCAGCGCTCGCCGCCGCGCCGGTCTTCGCCCAGAGCACCTCCGCCGGTGTCGGCGGCGTGGTGACCGGCGCTGACGGCCAGCCCGTCACCGGCGCCGAAGTGGTCATCACCCACGTCGAATCGGGCACGACCAGCCGCGTCACCACCGACGCCAGCGGCCGCTACAGCGCCCGCGGCCTGCGCGTGGGCGGCCCGTACCAGATCACCGTGACCAAGTCCGGTTCCGGTACCAAGACCGAAGACAACGTCTACCTGAACCTCAACCAGGTCAACACGGTCAATGCCGCGCTGACCGGCGACGCCACCACCACCCTCGAGACCGTGACCGCGGTCGGCGTGGCCGGCGGCTCGGAAGTGTTCAGCGCCACCAAGATGGGCACCGGTTCCAACATCAATCGCGACAGCATCGAAGCGCTGCCGTCGGCCAATCGCAACATCCAGGACTACATCCGCCTGGATCCGCGCATCTCGCAGGTCAGCAAGGCGGACGGCGCGATTTCCGCCGGCGGCCAGAACACCCGCTACAACGCCATCCGCATCGACGGCGTCAGCGTCGCCGACCCGTTCGGCCTGGAATCCAACAACCTGCCGACCGAGCGCCAGCCGGTCTCGATGGACGCCATCGAGGAAATCAACATCGATCTGGCCAACTACGACGTGACCATCGTCGGCGGCACCGGCGCGGTGATCAACGCGGTCACCAAGTCGGGCACCAACGAATTCCACGGCACCGTCTACGGCACCTACCGCGACAAGAGCTGGGTGCGCAAGGAACTGGAAGGCGTCAAGTTCAACGGCTTCGACGACGAAATGACCTACGGCGCCACCTTCGGCGGCCCGATCGTCAAGGACAAGCTGTTCTTCTTCGCCAACTACGAGAAGTACGAGCGCAGCGCGCCGGGCACCAGCCTGACCAACACCCCGTACGGCAGCGGCAACATCACCGACGCCGACATCGCTGATATCGTGTCAGCGGCCAATGGCCATGGCATCAATGCCGGGGGCTTCTCGCTGCCGGGCACCAACAAGACCGAGATTGAAGAGTACGCGCTGAAGCTGGACTGGAACATCAACGAAAGCCACCGCGCCGCCCTGCGTTACAGCAAGCTGGAGCAGAGCGTCCTGCGTTTCCCGGAAATCGACAACAACAGCGTCTCGCTGAGCAGCTTCTGGTACGCGCTGCCGAAGACCTTCGAAAGCTACGTCGGTGAACTGTTCAGCGACTGGAACGAGAACTTCTCCACCGAGTTCAAGGTCGGCTACAAGGACTACTCGGCGGTGCGCAGCACCTTCTCGAACCTGCCGCAGATCGAAGTCCGCGGCTTCGGTTCCAACGGCCAGTCGTCGGTGTTCCTGGGCACCGAAATCAACAGCCACGTCAACATCATCGAGACCAAGGAATGGACCGCTTTCGGTGCGGCCAACTGGTACATCGGTGATCACACCGTCAAGTTCGGCTTCGACTACTCGAAGAACGACATCCTGAACTTCTACGGCCGCGCGGTGAACGGCGTGTATTCGTTCGATGACGTCGACGCGTTCCGCGCCGGTACCCCGAGCAGCTACCAGATCCGCGCCCCGCGTCCGGGCGGCAGCATCAACGACATCCCGGCCGAGTACACCCTGAAGAACGTTGGCCTGTTCGCGCAGGACACCTGGGCGGTCAACTACAACCTGACCCTGACCTTCGGCCTGCGCGTCGACATCCCGGACTTCAGCGACCAGCGCCTGTACAACCCGCTGATCGAGCAGACCTACGGCTACGACAACACCCAGACCGTCGACGACAAACTGGTGCAGCCGCGTTTCGGCTTCAACTACACCTTCGACAGCGATCGTCCGACCCAGCTGCGTGGTGGCGTGGGCCTGTTCGGCGGCGCCGCCCCGAACGTGTGGCTGGCCGGCACCTACCAGAACACCGGCCTGAACTACGTCGAGTACAGCTGTTCCGGCGCCCAGGCCCCGGTGTTCTCGCCGAGCCCGGCGCCGAACATCCCGGCCAACTGCCAGGCCGGCAACGCGCGCGCCAACGTCGACATCGTCGAGCCCGGCCTGAAACTGCCGTCGGTGTGGAAGGCGAACATCGCCCTGGATCACGAACTGCCGTGGTACGGCATCGTCGCGTCGGCCGAGTTGCTGTTCACCAAGGTCAACGACGGCATCGTGGTGGACCGCCTGGACATGTACAACGCCGCCGGCCAGGGCCCGACCGCCTACGGCCAGGACGGTCGTCCGATCTTCTGGAATGCGGCTGGCCTCAACCCGGCCAATGCCAATCCGACCCGGGGCATTGTCTACACGCCCAATGGCCCGTCTCCCAAGGCCAATCGTCCGGCCGGCATCGGCGACGTGATGCTTCTGCGCAACACCGACGAGGGCAAGAGCCGTCAGTACACCTTCGGCCTGAACAAGCCGATGCTCAACGACTGGTCCTGGTCGCTGGCGTACACCTACACCAAGGCCACCGAAGTCAGCCCGCTGACCAGTTCGCAGAACACCTCGAACTGGGGCAGCACCCTGATCGGCGCGGTCAACGGCGATATCGCGTGGGATTCGCGCTATGCCATCCGCGACCGCATCACCGGCACGGTGGAGTGGAAGCACCAGTTCTTCGGTGACTACGACACCCGTATCGGCCTGTTCTACGAAGGTCGCACCGGTCGTCCGTACAGCTACATCTACTACAACGATCTGAACGGCGACAGCAACCCGACCACCAGCACCAGCAACGCAGGCCTGTTCAACGACCTGTTCTACGTGCCGGCGGCCCCGGGCGACGTGCTGTTCACCGGCGGCGCGCAGATGGAGCAGGCGTTCTTCGATTGGCTGGGCAAGAATCCGGAACTGCAGAAGTACCGTGGCCAGATCGCACCGGGCAACGCGTTCCGTGCCAAGTGGGTCAACAGCTTCGACGTGCGCTTCAGCCAGGAACTGCCGGGCTTCATGAAGGGCCACAAGACCGAGCTGTCGCTGGACATCATGAACATCGGCAACCTGCTGAACAAGAAGTGGGGCCTGATCGACGATTACGGCTTCAACTCGACCCGTCGCGTGGCCAGTTACGCCGGTATCGATCCGGCCACCGGCAAGTACGTCTATCACTTCAGCGGCAGCACCGATAGCTCGCAGATCCAGGAAAACAACAACGACAAGGGCAACACCGGTGTGTCGCGCTGGTCGGTCATGCTGGGCCTGAAGTACAAGTTCTAAGCCGCAAGGCCTGGAAACACCAGAAACGGCCGGGGCAACCCGGCCGTTTTTTTATGGGAATGCCTTGGGCGCGGGAACGCGCTAAAGTCATCGGTCATGGCACGAAAGAACGACAGGAAACAAGCATATGAGTGAAGCGCCAACCAGGGCGTTGCCGGTACAGAACGCGCAGATTCACCCCCGCGGGGCGCTGGATGTGCTGTCCCGGGCCGAGGTGGCCCGCCTGCGCGACGCCTCGGCCGGGGGCATGCACGACCTGCTGCGCCGCTGCGCGCTGGCGGTCCTGACCAGCGGCAGCGCCTCGGACGATCCGCGCGCCGCCCGCGATCTGTACCCGGATTTCGACATCCAGGTGCTGCAGCAGGACCGGGGCGTCCGTATCGACCTGGTCAATGCCCCGGCGATGGCCTTCGTCGATGGGGAGATCATCCGCGGCGTCGCCGAGTTGCTGTTCGCGGTGGTTCGCGACCTGGCCTATACCGCCATCGAACTGGGACCGGACTGCAAGGACGACCTGGACACCTCGTCGGGCGTCACCAACGCGGTGTTCGGCCTGCTGCGCAACGCGCGCATCCTGCGTCCGGCCGATCCCAACCTGGTGGTGTGCTGGGGTGGCCATTCGATCTCGCGCGACGAGTACCTGTACACCAAGCAGGTCGGCTACGAGCTGGGCCTGCGCGGCCTGGACATCTGCACCGGTTGCGGACCGGGCGCGATGAAGGGGCCGATGAAGGGCGCCACCATCGCCCATGCCAAGCAGCGCCGCCGCACCACGCGCTACATCGGCATCACCGAGCCGGGCATCATCGCTGCCGAGTCGCCGAACCCGATCGTCAACCACCTGGTGATCATGCCGGACATCGAAAAGCGCCTGGAGGCGTTCGTCCGCATCGGTCACGGCATCATCGTGTTCCCCGGTGGCGTGGGTACCGCCGAGGAAATCCTCTACCTGCTGGGCATCCTGCTGCGGGAGGAGAACGCCGAGCTGCCGTTCCCGCTGATCCTGACCGGTCCCACCATCGCCGCGCCGTATTTCGAGCAGATCGACCAGTTCATCCGGCTGACCCTGGGCGAGGAGGCGACCAAACGCTACGAGATCATCATCGGCGATCCGGTGGCGGTGGCGAAGCGGATGGGTGCCGGAATCCGCAAGGTGCGCGAGTACCGCATCCATCAGAAGGACTCGTTCTTCTTCAACTGGTCGGTCGACATCCCGGGCGATTTCCAGCAGCCGTTCGTCCCCAGCCACGAGGCCATGGCCGCGCTGGACCTGCACCACGGGCGACCGGCGCACGCGCTGGCGGCGGATCTGCGGCGCGCGTTCTCCGGCATCGTCGCCGGCAACGTCAAGGAAGACGGCATGCGCCGGATCGAGGAGTTCGGCCCGTTCGAGATCCACGGCGACGCCGACATGATGCAGGCACTGGACGGCCTGCTGCGGGCGTTCGTCGAACAGCGCCGGATGAAGATCGCAGGCGAATACAAGCCCTGCTATCGGGTGCTGACCTGACCGCGCCGGGCCGGCTTCGGAAGAAGCCGGTCCGGTCCTTCATTCCGCGGTGGCGGGTAGGCGGATGACCGCGCTGTACTGACCGTTCTCCACCTGGATATCCAGGCTGCCGCGGCCATGCGTGAATGCCTGGATGCGCGCCCTGACCGCGTTCTGGCCCACCTGATGGCCAGGCGTAAGGGCGGGACGCGTCGCCACGCTGTTGTGGACCCCGATGGACAGCCAGCGGTCGGATTCCTGCACCTGGATCCGGATAGTGCCGCCCTCGGGGTCTGGCTCCACGCCATGCCGGATCGCGTTCTCTACCAGCGGCTGGATCGAAAGCGTGGGTACCTTCATCACCGGCACCTTGTCCGGAACGTCCCAGGTCACCCGCAGCCTTTGTTCGAAGCGAAGGCTTTCGATATCCAGATAACGCCGAACGAGGGCAAGTTCGTCCACCAGCGGAATCTCCTGCGGTCCAGCCAGCGTCGCCCGGAACAGATCGGCCAGGTCCAGCAGGACGCGTTCGGCATCTTGCGGGCGCTGATGTACCAGCGCAGCGCCGGTATTGAGTGTGTTGAACAGGAAGTGGGGGCGGATGCGTGCCTGCAGCGCTTCCAGCTCGTATTGTTTGGCATGAAGGGCGTGTATCTGTCCTTGCCAGTGGTTGTGGAAGGCCGCCAGACCCAGCAGGCCCACCGTCAGGGTAACGCCCAGTGCTTTGAGGATCAGGGCGTTCCAGTCAAGGTACAGACGTGCGCCGCTGCTCTCGACAAGCGCCCTCGCGACCAGTGCGAGTAGGACGCAGTACAGCAGTGAGAACAGCAGGGCCAGGCTCGCCACCCCGGGTGGGGATACCCCGCGCAGGAAGCCACGGAGCAGGTAGAGGCTGCCCAGCGTCAGCAGGGCCACCCACTGGATCCAGAACGAGGCGAGCCCGAAGTAGATCAGCCAGCGATCGCGGTCGAGACCAGGTGCAAGCGAGAGGGCAATCGCCAGGCCTTCGCCACCCACCAGCACCCACAGGATGACCTCGGAGCGCCAGAGTGCATCAAGCGGCGACGTTTTGGCTGGGGGGGATGATGGCATGGCGTCATGGGGAACCGCTGCCGGGCCGCCCAGGGGATGGTTCCGGCCGTCCGTCGGTTCTTGATGGATTGAGTAGGGCAGGGACCGTTAATTTGAACTGGATGTCATCCGAGGGGAAGAGGACAGGCATGCGCGACGACAAGAATCGGACCGGTAATACCGGGGTCGGCGGGTTCACCCTGATCGAACTGTTGGTCACGCTGGCGATCCTGGCCCTGGCCCTGGTCCTGGCCGTGCCGAGTTTCCAGGGCATCATCGCCCGCAATCGTCTGACCGCTGCCGCCAACGAACTGGTGGCCACTCTCCAGATTGCCCGGACCGAGGCCATCCGGCGCAACAAGCGGGTCGTCATTTGCCCGAGTACGGATGGCAGTTCCTGCCAGGGAACGGATTGGAGGCGGGCTGTCGTGTTCGTGGATGCCAACGCCGACGGCAATCCGGGAGGAGCGGGCGACACGGTCGTGCGCGACGTCACCGCTTCGGCCGCCGGCGTGGTCATCCAGGGCAGCCCCAATGTCTCCAGCAACAACCGCATCTGGTTTGCTGCCGATGGACTCGTACGCGCCGGAAACCCCGCAGTCCGCACCGGCAGGCTCTCCGTTTGCTCGACCCGCTTGCCAGCAGCCGAGAACAGCCGCGAAGTCCAGTTCGCGGTCAGCCGCATCAGCGTGGCAACTGCCAGCGGGACCGCAGCCTGCAGTGCCCCCAGCGACTGAGCCGAGGAATAGAAGAATGCGCACCCTCCATCGTCCCGCGGGAACCACGTTGCTCGAGGTCCTGATTGCCGTATTCGTGCTTGCCATCGGCATGCTGGGGATTGCCGCGCTGCAGGCGGTCACGTTGAAGAATTCGGGTGGTGCCGCAGAACGTACCAATGCGGTCATCCAGAGTTACGCCATGCTGGACATCATGCGTGCCAACCGGAACGCCGCACGTGCCGGACAGTACGACCAGGGCTGGTTGTGCCAGGCAGCCGATATTCCCGATGGCGCCGCCAATGCGAACGCACGTGCCGACGTGAATCGATGGGTCGCCCAGATGCATCAGCAGGTGGGACCCTCGGCCTGTGGTCGCATCGACTGCGATGCAGATGAATGCGAAGTCGAAGTTCGTTGGGACCAGAGCCGCCTCACGGGGGGCGGCGAAGATCCCATCACCATGCTAACCACCAGCAGGCTGTGACGATGAGCCGGAGAGATCCCCGCATGATCCGAAACGCTTACGCGCAGCAAGGCTTGACGCTGATCGAACTGATGCTTGCGTTGCTGCTGGGCACGATCGTGGTGGTCGCCGCCAGTGCGGTATTCCTGTCCAACAAGCAGGTTTACGGAACGAGCGAAACGGTCGGACGTTTGCAGGAGAACGAGCGTGTCTCATTCGAGCTGATGTCGCGCGACCTGCGAGAGGCCGGCGGGAACCCCTGCTCGACCTCGGCCAATCTGGTCAGCCAGCTCAAGAGCGGGGACAACACCTGGTGGACCAATTGGGGGGGCGGACTGCACGGCTACGGTGGCAACGATACCCTGCCGGGCACGGTCAACGGTTCCGGTGCCGGGCAGCGCGTCGCCGGCACCGATGCGGTGGATATCCATCTGGCCAACGACGGCAACATCAATGTGGTCCAGCACGACAATCCCAGCGCCAATCTGGTGGTCAACAATGTTGATGGCATTGCCACAGGTGACATCCTGCTGGTCTGCAACATGGACTATGCATTCACCTTCGAGGTGACCCAGTTGAATTCGGCGGGTGGCATCACCGGCATCCAGCACAATGGCGGCAGCGGCAGTGGCACCACCGGCAATTGCGCTAACGAGTTCCAGCACATCCGCGATTGCGCGACCGGTGCGAGCGGTGCGAATGGTTACTGCTTCATGGTGCCCGATCTCACCAATGTCAATCCGAACTGCGACAAGTTCAGCAATTCGCCCGCGTCGATCTCCCGGGTGACCAGTTCGCGCTGGTACATCGGCAACAATGGACGCGGCGGGCGCTCGCTGTACCGCGCAACGGTGAGGAACACCTCCGGAACCAACGTCCCCAACCTGCTGGCGGTCGAAGAGATTGCCGAGGGTGTCACGGGAATGACGCTCCAGTACTTGAGCGCGGGCAACAACAATTATCAGGCTGCCTCGGCCGTCGCCGACTGGTCGCGGGTGATCGCAGCGCGCGTCAACCTGACCTTCGAGGGAACCGAGGGTGCGCTCTCTGGATCCTACATCCAGGGCACCGATGGAGCCGCGCTCAATCGGCAGGTGAGCAACGTGGTTGCGCTGCGCAACCGGGAGGGGTTGCAATGACGTCACCCAACTTCGCTTCGCGCACGGCACAAAACGGCGTCGCGCTGGTCGTGGTCCTGTTGCTGCTTTTGCTGGTCACCCTGCTGGGCCTGGCGGCAATGCGCGGCACCTGGTTGCAGGAGCGCATGAGCGGCAACCTGCGCGCGCGCAGCATGGCGTTCCAGTCGGCGGAAGCAATCCTGCGTGAGGCGGAAGCCTATGCCGCCAATCAGCGCCCGGTCATGCCGGCCGCGGGAGGCGGGTGCAGTGCCGGTCTGTGTGGCATGCCGGTCAATGGAGCGGCATCGGCGTGGGAGTCGGCCGGATTCTGGGACAGTGCTTCGAACTATCGCGTGTCCAACATACAGGAAGAAGGTCAGACCATGGGCTACGTGATCGAGGACATGGGCAAGGGCGAGGATGTTTCAGATGACTGCACGACATCCATCGACATGTCGGCATCCGCATGCTCCACCACGGTCCAACGCTACCGCATAACCGCGTTCGCCCGCTTGGCGAACGGATCGGAAGTAACCCTGCAATCGCGGTTCCAGGTGCAGTGATGGGGACTCCAGCCATGACATCCCGACTCGTTCCGAGCAAGCGCATGCGCGGCGTCCTGCCCGTGCTGGGCGCATTCCTGTCCACGCTCCTGGCCCTGCCATCGGCGGTGGCGGCGAGCTTTCCGCAGTATCCGCTGCAGACGGGCGCCAGCAATGTCGCGCCCAACATCCTGTTCATTCTGGACGATTCCGGATCCATGACGGACAGCGTCATGACCAATCCTGATCTCGGGACAGTGTGCCGGCGGCAAAGCAATGGCAATTGCGCCAGCGGCACGACTATCAGTGACGACACCTATACGAGCAATACGCTCAAGTACAACCCGGCCACCGCATACAAGAGCTGGATTACTCACAACGGTACCCGCATCAGTGGCGGCCAGACGTTTCCGGATGCCTTCAGCAGCAACAATCTCGCTTCCGGGAACACCACCAATCTTTCGAACAGTGTGCAGACGTTCTACGTGCCCAAGGACACGACCCGAACCGATGCCGCGTATCTCGGCAACAGCCTCAACTACTATCGCTACCAGATCCGCACGATGGGGGGAGTGAGCCGGGTCATCCGCAGCGAACTTGTGTTGGGCGGTGGTCTGGGAACCGCGACCAGTTCCACGACCCGCACATGGAACATCACGGTCAACGGCAGTACCGATTGGCGCGAGAACCTGACGCTGGAGACCAACCAGACCCTGGACGTCCAGATGACCGGTACGGGCAATGCCGCCCTTCGCCTCTATACGGTGGACTGGTGGGGAAACAACACGGTGGTTTGCGAGCCGTTGAGAAACAACAGCAACGAACAATGCACCGCCAACGCCGCAGGCAACTACCTGGTCCGGGTAACCAGGCAGGTAAACAACACCAGCAGCAACGGTGCGGTGACGGTCACGGCGACTCTGAGCGATGCCAACAATGGCTGCCAGACTGCGTCGTCCAATAGCTACGCCTGGGGCAACTGTTCTTTCACCCTGCCGGCTTCCGCGACCGCTGCCGGACGTGATGAGGCGGCCGAACTGAACAACTACACGACCTGGTATTCCTACCACCGCACCCGCATGAAGCTGGCCAAGGCGGGCGCGAGCGAGGCCTTCGCCTTGCTGGGAGACAATGTCCGCGTCGGCTACCGGACCATTTGGAACAACAGCAACTACGACATCCCGGTCGGCGTCTACGAGGACAACCGCGAAGGCGTTTTCAAGGGAACCGCACGGGAGACCTGGTTCAACAGCCTGTTCGGCGCCACGGGCAACAACGGCACTCCACTGCGTGGCGCGCTGGATTCGGCGGGGCAGTATTTCTCCGGCAGCGGTGCCAGCGGCCCGTACGGTCCGCAGTCGGGCAATTCCCAGCTGCAATGCCGGCAGAACTTCGCCATCCTGACCACCGATGGCTACTGGAACAGCAATTTCGGCAGTATCAGCGCTGGCGACCAGGAGGGTTCCAACGGCGAGCGGATCATTGATCACTCGCTCAGGGACACGGATCCGAACTACGACGTCGTCCGTTACGAGGCGGCCCATCCCTACCGGGATGGCAACAACCTCAACCGGGAAAACACCCTGGCCGACGTGGCGATGAAGTACTGGAAGAGCGATCTGCGCACGGACATGGACAATATCGTGCCGCGCAGCAGCACCAACCCGGCTTTCTGGCAGCATATGGTGACCTTCGGTATTTCGATCGGCCTGAAGGGGTCGCTGGACCAGTCCAGCGTGGCCCAGATACGCCGTGACGGCCGCCCTCGGTTGAATGGCGTGGAAGTCAGCTGGCCGGATCCGCAGATGACCAACCAGAGCGGCACGGCCGAAATTCCGGCGCGCGTGGACGACCTTCTGCACGCGGCGGTCAACGCCCATGGCGAGTTCATCGCGGCCACCAGCGCCAATGGATTCCGGGATGCACTGAACAGCGTGCTCGGCCAGATCCAGGCCCGCCTGGCGTCGGGCTCGAACGTGGCAACCAACAGTACGTCATTCCAGTCCAACACCAGCATGTACCAGGCGACCTACATGTCGGGGGTATGGACTGGCGACCTCATCGCTCGCGACGTGACCGAACTGGGGGGGATTTCATCTGAAATCGATTGGCAGGTATCCCAGCGGATCGCCGCATCGCTTACCGATGGCGACAATCGCAATGACTTCGACGACCGCACGGTGCTGACCTGGACCGGCACGGCGGGTGCCGCCTTCCCCACCGATGGCCAGAGCACGCTGCTCGCGCGTTCCACAGGCGCGGCGATCGTGACGGGACCGGACAATGCCAGCTACATCAAGGGAAGCCAGGCGCAGGAGCAATCCAACCGGGGTCTCCTGCGCAACCGTTCGATTCTGCTTGGCGACATCGTCAATTCGTCGCCGTTCTACGTGAAGGATACCGAGACCATCTATGTCGGTGCGAACGACGGCATGCTGCATGCGGTGAATGCATTGACCGGCGACGTGGTGTTCTCCTATGTACCTGCCGGTCTGGACTTCACCAAGCTCGCTTCGCTCAGTGATCCCGACTATGTGCACAACTTCTTTGTAGATGGTCCGGTTACGGTTAGCAGCCAGAACGTGGAGGCGGGGACGAACTATCTTGTCGGTACGCTGGGGCGCGGCGGCAAGGGCGCATTCGCCATTGACGTGAGCGATCCCAGCCGACTCGCCGCAAGGGACGTGCTGTGGGATCACACCGTGACCACGGATACGGACATGGGATATGTGCTGGGCGCCCCGGTCATCGCACGCGGCAACAACGATGAAGTCCTGGCGATTGTCCCGAATGGTATCGACAGCGCCAATGGGGACGCCGTGCTTTATGTCTACGATGTGGCCACGGGTACGCAGCGGGCAAAGATCGCGGTGGGTCAGACCGGTGACAACGGGCTGTCCGCCCCGCGCGCCGCGGACGTCAACGGCGACGGCAAGGTCGACTATGTCTACGCGGGCGATTTGCATGGCAACGTCTGGAAGTTCGATTTAACCGCCACGTCGGCGGGCAGTTGGAGCGTGGCGCTGGGCGGCGCGCCCTTGTTCACCGCCGTGGACGACGGCGGCAACGCGCAGCCCATCACCGGCGGCCTTGCGATCGCGCGCGAACCCGGCAGCCGGCGGATCTGGATCACTTTCGGTACGGGACGCCTGATCACGCTGCCTGATCTGGACGCGAGCCAGAGTGGCCAGCAGAGCATTTACGGGATCATCGACGATGGAACGGCGGTCGCTCAACGCAGTGATCTGACCACGCGGACGATCGCGGCGGTCAGCGCGGATCAAACCAGGCGCGCCTTCGAATCGTTCACCGTACTTCCGACCGATTCGCGAGGGTGGTACATCAACCTGGGCACGCCGCTAGCGGGCGAGCGGGTGGTCAGTGGTCCGCGTGTCGACGGACGGGCCGTCTGGGTTTCCAGTGTGGTCCCCGATGCGGGCGATGGTTGCGAGTCGGGAGGTACCGGGTACCTGAATGCGCTGGACCTGTTTACCGGCACCAGTCCCGGAAATGGCAGCGGCGGATCGACGTCCTATTTCGATCTTGATGGCAGCGGCAGTGGGGACAATGATTACATTACCGATTCGAATGGAAACAGGCATGCGGTGGGCTCGGTCAACCTGAATATCGGCATGCCCACCGAGTCCAGCCAGATCGACGAGCTGGTGCTGGTCTGCGGTTCCGATGGCACCTGCAAGGACGTCAAGGTGCCGCCGGGCATGGGCCAACCCAAACGCCTCGGCTGGCGTGAAATCTTCACAAGGTGACGAGCATGAACGACGGACGTACCCACTCCCAGGGATTCACCCTCATCGAGTTGATGATCGTGGTGGCGGTCATCGCCATCCTGGTGGCCATCGCCTATCCCAGCTATCAGAGCCACGTCATCAAGACGCGGCGCGCGACGGCAGCGGCATGCATGATTGAACTTGCTCAATTCATGGAGCGGGAATACACAACCAATCAGTCGTACGAGGACGGCACGCTCCCGCAGACGAATTGCCGGAACGATCTCGCCGGGTTCTACAGTTTCGCGTTTCCGTCACCGCCAACGGCGACGACCTTCAGCGTTACCGCAACCGCGGAAGGCTCCCAGGCAAACGATACGCAATGCGGCAACCTGACGATCAACCAGGCGGGAGCCAAGAGCGTCAGCGTATCCGGAACTGATCCTGCCATGTGCTTCTAGTCGATTGCAGATTCGCGAACCGGAAAAGCAAAGAGCCCGCATGCCAGCGGGCTCTTTGCTTTTGGTATCTGGCGCCCGAAGTTGGACTCGAACCAACGACCCCCTGATTAACAGTCAAGTGCTCTAACCGGCTGAGCTATTCGGGCGGGGTCCGATATTGTAATCAGGCCGGTGGGAGGGGGCAAGCCTCCACGGCTTTCAGCCACGGCAGGGCTCGCCGGAGGCGGCGCGACGGCTGCGCGCGCGGCCGGCGTTGTTCACCACCACTTCCGACATCAGGCGTTCCCGCAGGCAGATGCGCACGGTCAGGTTGCTGCCGGCGCTGCGGCCGTCGGGGAGGTAGCGCAGCTGCCGGCGTCCGGCGGTGGATCGGATCCGGAAATCGGGTGGCAAGGGGACCGTCTCGTAGCGCAGCACGTCCTCTGGCGTATCCGGCTGCCGATCGCCGTCAGGGTCGAAGAACATCAACCAGCCCGTTCCCCAGTCGCCATCGGCCCGGCATCCGGATTCGACGCCGTCGGAGGGGCAGACGGCGGTCGCCCTGCGATACGTCACGGCGGTCTGGCGGGCGCTGGCGAAATGGGAGGCCAGCAGGTAGCGGACCGTGTCGGCACGGTTCCGCTGGACGAGATGGTGATAGGACGGAAGGCCGATGCCGACACCGATGCAGGCGATGACCATGGCCACCGCCAGTTCCAGCAGGGTCAGGCCGCGCTGGGTGGGACGGTGGCCGGGAAAGGGCGGGGCGGGAATGGAGCGCATCCTGCGCATGGAATCTCCTGGCGGCCATGTATCGGGCATTCAGGTTCTGATACGGCCCACGTGGGGACCATAGGACGGGACCGCGAATCGGGGTAGGAAATCTCCCCGCGCGTCGGTCAGGCTTGGGTGGCTATACTCAGCGATCGCATTCGGGACACCCCCATGACCGACCGCTTCCAGCTCGTTTCTCCCTATTCCCCCGCCGGCGACCAGCCACAGGCCATCCAGAAACTGGTCGAGAACTTCGAGTCCGGACTCGCCAAGCAGACCCTGCTGGGCGTGACCGGCTCGGGCAAGACCTACACCGTCGCCAACGTGGTCCAGGCCGTGCAGAAGCCGACCCTGGTGATGGCGCCGAACAAGACCCTGGCCGCGCAGTTGTACGGCGAGTTCAAGTCGTTCTTCCCGCATAACGCGGTGGAATACTTCGTCAGCTATTACGACTATTACCAGCCCGAGGCCTACGTGCCGTCGTCGGACACCTTCATCGAGAAGGACAGTTCGATCAACGAACACATCGAGCAGATGCGGCTGTCGGCCACCAAGGCGCTGCTGTCGCGGCCCGATGCGCTGGTGGTGGCCACGGTCTCGGCGATCTACGGCCTGGGCGCGCCGGAGGACTACCTGTCGCTGCGCCTTATCCTGTCGCTGGGCGAACACATGGACCAGCGCCAGCTGATCAAGCATCTGACCGAACTCCAGTACACCCGCAACGAATACGAACTGCAGCGCGGCACCTTCCGCGTGCGGGGTGAAGTCATCGACGTGCATCCGGCCGAGAGCGACGCCGAGGCGCTGCGCATCGAGCTGTTCGACGGCGACGTGGAGAACCTGACCCTGTTCGATCCGCTGACCGGCGAAACCCTGCGCAAACTGCAGCGCTACACGGTCTACCCGAAGACCCACTACGCCACCACCCGCGATCGGGTGCTGACGGCCATCGACACCATCAAGATCGAGCTGAAGGAGCGCCTGGAACTGCTGTATGCGCAGAACAAGCTGGTCGAGGCCCAGCGGCTGGCCCAGCGCACCCAGTTCGATCTGGAGATGATGGCCGAGGTCGGTTACTGCTCGGGCATCGAAAACTATTCGCGCCACCTCACCGGCAAGGCACCGGGTGAGCCGCCGCCGACCCTGTTCGACTACCTGCCGGCGGACGCGTTGCTGGTCATCGACGAATCGCACGTGACCATTCCGCAGATCGGCGCCATGTACAAGGGCGACCGTTCGCGCAAGGAAACCCTGGTCGAGTTCGGTTTCCGCCTTCCGTCGGCGCTGGACAACCGGCCATTGCGCTTCGAGGAGTGGGAGGAACGCTCGCCGCGCAGCATCTACGTGTCGGCGACCCCGGGTCCCTACGAGTTGCGGGAATCCAACGGGGAAATCGTCGAACTGGTGGTCCGGCCGACCGGCCTGGTCGACCCGGAAGTGGAAATCCGCCCGGTCGGTACCCAGGTCGACGACCTGCTGTCGGAAATTAATCTGCGGGTGTCCTGGGGCGATCGCGTGCTGGTCACCACCCTGACCAAGCGCATGGCCGAGAACCTGACCGAGTACCTGGGCGAGCACGGGGTCAAGGTGCGCTACCTGCACTCGGACGTGGACACGGTGGAGCGGGTGGAGATCATCCGTGATCTGCGCCTGGGCAAGTTCGACGTGCTGGTCGGCATCAACCTCCTGCGCGAGGGCCTGGACATGCCGGAGGTGTCGCTGGTGGCGATCCTGGACGCCGACAAGGAAGGTTTCCTGCGTTCCACCGGTTCGCTCATCCAGACCATCGGCCGCGCGGCCCGAAACCTGCGCGGCAAGGCCATCCTGTACGCCGACAAGATGACGCGATCCATGCAGGCGGCGATCGACGAGACCAGCCGGCGCCGCGAGAAACAGCTGGAACACAACGCCGAGCACGGCATCACCCCGAAATCGGTGGCCAAGCCCATCGTCGATATCCTGGAAGGCGCGCGCGCCGATGCCGGCGAAGCCAAATCGGGACGCGGCAAGCGCAAGGTGGCGGAGGATCGCACCGAGTACGCCGTGCTGGACCCGGCCCAGGCGCTCGCCCGCATGAAGGTGCTGGAGCAGCAGATGTACCAGCACGCGCGGGATCTGGAGTTCGAGGACGCCGCGCGCCTGCGCGACGAGATCCGCAAGCTCAAGGAAGCCAGCCTGGCCGGCTGACGTGCCCGGCCTGGTACGGCATCGGGGTGGAACAGGGTGCCGCCGGGCCCGCGCAGATTTCCGCCGCGACGCCCGTGCCGCGGGGCGACGGGTGAAGCGGGACGGGCATTTTGGCGGCCGGTGCAGGGACATGTTGTCGCCGCGTAGCCTTCTGGGCTAGAATTCGCGCCCCTGCAAAGGGCAGACCGGGCGGTTAGCTCAGCGGTAGAGCACTACCTTGACATGGTAGGGGTCACAGGTTCGAACCCTGTACCGCCCACCACCGAGAATCCAGCAACAGCAAGGGTTTCGGTGGTTTCCCCAGCAATATCCCCCTCCGCAACTGTCATCGCACTGGCATCGCCAGCGATGACGGTCGCCAGATAGGGCGGATCTTCGCCATTTCCGCCGCCAAGGCCACCGTCCAAGCATCGATCGCCTCCCGGGCCATGATAGGGGAGGCGGGGTCGAATTTCGCATAGTCCTCCGTCGTTGGCGCCGACTCGCTCTTCTGCGACGCCAGGCGGCTTCAACGTTTGCCTGACAGCGATCCGGCAGGTGCCCTGCGATGCCAAGGGAGTGGCCCGTATCTCTACTGGCCCCATTGGGTCCCCAGCGTTGCGAGAAGCGGCTCCAGGACGTCAGTTGCTGGCACTACGGCCCGGAATTTTCTGGCCGACTACTGACGAGGCGCACATGGTGGGCCAAATTCGGCTTTTGCTTGCCTTTCAGCCCAGCAGCGAGATTTCGTTGTTTCGTAAAAAAGGGCGCTACGAAATCTAATGTGAGTGTGTTTTAAGAATTTTCCGATTGTCGATGATAGGGGCGGCCAATAGCGTCAAGGATGGCGATCATCTTCTGGGATTTTCCCGAAGCCACGGCGCGGGAATGCGCCAAACAAGGAGAATGTCGATGCGTGAGCTAACGGCAAGTGAAGTTGAATCCGTCAGTGGTGGTCTGCCCACCGTAGGCAGGGCGGTTGCGACTTGGGCTATTGGGAAGGCGCTCAATGCGGCGTCCAAATACATCAAGGAGGGGGCGCTCAAGGAAGATACCTTCACCAATCCCTCCAACGTTCAAAACGTATACGGGGCGTGACGGGCACCCGCCGGGCGGCGTCTGCCGCCCGGTTTAGTCCAGATTATCTTGCTGGAAAAACTATGGATATCACCGATAGTCGGCTGCGCGGCGCGAGTATTGGACGGGCCCTCAAGAGCGTCGTGCTTGCTTGTATCTGCACGTTGACTTCCTCGAGCATCGTTGCTTTTTCGTTTCGACGGGAGTTGAAGGGGTTTGATCCTGGCTTTTCTGATCTGGACTTGATCGGCGCAGTTGTCCAGGCGGGAATACTGGGGCCAGCTATTGAATCTCTTCTTGCGGGGGGAGTGATATCGATAATCCTGCTTCCATTGTTCAGGTACAGGACCGCTGTCATTGTCGTTTCCGCGGTTATTTTTTCTTCGCTCCACGCCATATTCAATGTTTATTGGGGGATCGTTGTTTTCTTTCCCTTCGTTGTGTATTCGTACTTGTTTTTAAGCTACATGAAATACGGTAGGCGCTGGGCCTATGGGATGTCGTTTCTAGCCCATGCGGTTCACAATAGTTGTGCGGTTCTTGCAGTATTTCTCGTTGACAGTGCTTCGTGAACGCTAGGGCGTAGGCTCTCTTCTCCTTTGAGGTTGGCGACGTTCACATGCTGAAGAACAAGCCGTCGCCAAGGGACGCAACGGCATGCCGTATGAGGTCCATATCGCAGCGATGTGGGGCGGTGAGGCGGCGACGGTTCCACGGTCCCGAAAAACGAAGGCCCTGCCTATCGGATTCCCGGCACGGGGCCCAACGAGTGGGTGGGCCATGGCGAAGCCTGGAGGGAGCAGGGCTGATCCACCTGCTGGCGGGTCCCGCCTCAGGTCTCGACGGTAGTGACGGCCCGAATTGGCGCTAGCTCGGCCCGTCTGGCATCAGCAACGCTTGCGTGTTGCAGCCCGTCGTTTACAATGCTCTTCAAGTAAGAGGGCGATGGTGCCTGTCGCGGTAACCACTTGATTGATTTCAGGTGGCTCTATCGTGGTCTGGTGGAGACGCAGGTTCGAATCTGTACCGCCAACCACGCTCATCCGCGTGGATTCCCGTCTTCCTTTGTTTGCCACTCCGATATCACGAGGTGGCCTGCGGAAACGCCGGCCGAGCGTGCGACATGAGCACTACCATCGCCTGAATCCGGTACTGCCCGAGGCACTGCATCCCGTAGGCGCCCTCGTGGCGCTTTTTTGTTGGCCGCGAAGCGGCCACGGGATTCGGAAGCCGAGATGGGGGATTCGCTGTTTGGCCCCGCTCGCTTCCGCGAATCCCGATTCCCCAATCCCGAATCCCGGCCTTCCCAACAATGATCACGATCACGCTTCCCGACGGCAGCAGCCGCCAGTTCGAACAGCCCGTTTCCGTCATGCAGGTGGCCCAGTCCATCGGCGCAGGCCTGGCCAAGGCGACCCTGGCCGGCGCGGTCGATGGCCGCCTGGTCGATGCCAGCGACGTCATCGATCATGACGCCAGCCTGCGCATCATCACTCCCAAGGATGAGGAAGGGCTGGAAATCATCCGCCACTCCTGCGCCCACCTGGTCGGCCACGCGGTCAAGCAGTTGTACCCGGACGTGAAGATGGTCATCGGTCCGGTCATCGCCGAAGGCTTTTACTACGACATCTACAGCGAGCGCCCGTTCACGCCGGAAGACATGGCCGCGATCGAGCAGCGCATGCAGGACCTGATTGCCCAGGACTACGACGTCATCAAGAAAGTGACGCCGCGCGCGGAAGTCATCCAGGTGTTCAAGGCCCGCGGCGAGGACTACAAGCTGCGCCTGATTGACGACATGCCGGAAGAGAAGGCGATGGGTCTGTACTACCACCAGGAGTACGTGGACATGTGCCGGGGCCCGCACGTGCCGAACACGCGTTTCCTGAAGGCGTTCAAGCTCACGCGCATTTCCGGCGCCTACTGGCGTGGCGATGCCAAGAACGAGCAACTGCAGCGCATCTACGGCACGGCCTGGGCGGACAAGAAGCAGCTCGACGCCTACATCACCCGGATGGAGGAAGCCGAGAAGCGCGACCACCGCCGCATCGGCAAGCAGCAGAACCTGTTCCACCTGCAGGAAGAGGCCCCCGGCCTGGTGTTCTGGCATCCGAAGGGCTGGGCCATCTGGCAGGTGGTCGAGCAGTACATGCGCAAGGTCTACCGCGACAGCGGCTATGGCGAAGTGCGCTGCCCGCAGATCCTGGACGTCTCCCTGTGGCAGAAGTCGGGCCACTGGGACAACTACCAGGAGAACATGTTCTTCACCGAATCGGAGAAGCGCACCTACGCGGTCAAGCCGATGAACTGCCCTGGCCACATCCAGGTGTTCAACCAGGGCCTGCACAGCTATCGCGATCTGCCGATCCGCTACGGTGAGTTCGGCTCCTGCCACCGCAACGAGCCTTCCGGCGCGCTGCACGGCATCCTGCGGGTGCGTGGCTTCACCCAGGACGACGGCCATGTCTTCTGCACGGAGGAGCAGGTCGAATCCGAGGTGACCGCGTTCCACCAGCAGGCGCTGGCGGTCTACGGGGCGTTCGGTTTCGACGACATCCAGATCAAGATCGCCCTGCGCCCGGAAAAGCGCCTGGGCGACGACGCCACCTGGGACAAGGCCGAGGACGCCCTGCGGGCGGCCCTGCGCAGCTGCGGGGTGGAGTGGAAGGAACTGCCGGGCGAGGGCGCCTTCTATGGCCCCAAGATCGAGTACCACCTGAAGGATGCCATTGGCCGGACCTGGCAGCTGGGCACGATGCAGGTCGATTTCATGATGCCGGGCCGGCTGGGCGCCGAGTACGTGGACGAACACAGCCAGCGCCGCCACCCGGTCATGCTGCACCGGGCCATCGTGGGGTCCATGGAGCGGTTCATCGGCATCCTGATCGAGCACCATGCCGGGGCCTTCCCGGCCTGGCTGGCCCCCCAGCAGGCGGTCGTAATGAACATTACGGACGCCCAGGCCGATTATGTGGACGAAGTCCGGAAAACCCTTGCAAATCAAGGCTTCCGGGTAGTGGCCGATTTGCGGAACGAAAAAATCGGCTTTAAGATCCGCGAGCACACCCTGCAGCGGGTCCCCTACCTCCTGGTGGTCGGAGACCGCGAGAAGGAAAATGGCGCCGTTGCCGTGCGTACGCGTTCGGGCGAGGATTTGGGCACAATGTCCGTGTCCGACTTCGCCGATCGCCTGCGTGGCGAGGGCGCGTAAAGGGTCCGGCCCCGGTTGGGGCCGGCACGATTCTCTCTGGAGACTGAAACATCAGCACCCCTGACAACAAGCAAAACCGCAAGAACCACGAAATCCGCGTGCCGCGCGTGCGCGTGATCGGTTCCGATGGCGAAATGATCGGCGTGCTCACGCGCGACGAGGCATTGTCGATGGCCGAGGAAGAGGGCCTGGATCTGGTCGAGATCCAGCCCAACGCCGAGCCGCCCGTCTGCAAGATCATGGACTTCGGCAAGTTCAAGTTCGAGCAGCAGAAGAAGGCGAACGAAGCCAAGAAGAAGCAGAAGCAGGTCGAGATCAAGGAACTCAAGTTCCGGCCGGTCACCGATGAAGGCGACTACCAGATCAAGATGCGCAACATCCGCCGCTTCCTGGAAGAAGGCGACAAGGTCAAGGTCAACATCCGCTTCCGTGGCCGCGAGATGAGCCACCAGGAACTGGGTCGTGAAATGGCCGCGCGCATCGAGGCCGAACTGGGCGACGAGATCGTCATCGAGTCGCGTCCGCGCCTGGAAGGCCGGCAGATGGTGATGATGATCGCCCCCAAGAAGAAGTGACCTCCCGCGCCGCGGGCGCGGAGGACATGTGGTGGTGGTTGCCTCTCCCGTCCAGGGCAGGGGAGTGAAAAGAGCGCCGTGAGGCGCTCTTCTCGTTTCCGCACGTGGAGGTTTCGTGTTCCGGTCCGGACCCTACAACTGCCGCCAGCCGAAACCATCGCCCCGGCGGTAATACACCGCCACCGCGCGACCATAGACCTTTTCGGCATCGACGAAGCCGAAGAAACGGCCATCGAAGCTGTTGCCGCGATGATCACCCAGCACCAGGAGCTTGCCGGCGGGGACCACCATGCCGTGGACGTCGGGACCGCCACCGAGATCGAGATCGAGCGCGGCGGTGCGGATTCCGAAATCCTCGCGTGGCGCATCGCCATCCAGCCGCAGTGGTCGGCCATTGATGCTCAGGTGGCCACCGCGAAGATCGACGTGGTCACCGGCCACGGCGACCACCCGCTTGATCAGGCGGGTGCCATCCGCCGGGGAGTCGAACACGGCGACCTCGCCGCGCTGCGGCCTCCGCACGGCCAGCAGCGCGTGGGAGGTGAATGGCAGGCGCAGGCCGTAGGCACGCATGTCCACCACCACCCGATCACCGGGCTGCAGGGTCGGCTGCATCGAACCACTGGGTACCCGGTAGTGGTTGGCCAGGGTGTCGCGCGCGGCGAGCAGCAGGCCGAGCATGGCCAGCACGGGCAGGGCTTCCTTGCGCAACCATCGCAGGGCGCGTTGGCCGGGCGGGGGCACGGTGTCCAGAATGGCCGCTCCAGAGGGACGAGGCTGGTTTGGACCCGGCAACGGGCATCGAGTTCCTGCGCGGCGAGATGGCGGGGACCCGGCGCCCGTGTCATGCGGGCCACGCCGACGGGCCGGCAGAACCCGCTGATTTGCAAGGGAAAGCAAGTCCCTGCATAATGTGCGGCCCGGTTCTCCGGGATCGGCTGCTCGCAGCCCAGGACCCACCATTGGTTTCTTTCGGAATCAATGGCTTACAAGCCGACTGGGGCATGGATGGAAAGCGTGGCGCCAAGGCGCTGCCGCCCAGGTCAGTGACATAAACCATCAAGGACATTGCAATGCCCAAGATCAAGACCCACCGGGCGGCGGCCAAGCGTTTCCGCAAGACCGCCTCCGGCAAGTACAAGGCTGGCCACGCCAACCGTAGCCACATCCTCACCAAGAAAGCGACCAAGCGTAAGCGCGGCCTGCGTGCGACGAACATCGTTCGCGCCGAGGACAGCAGCCGTCTGGACCGCATGCTTCCCTACCTCTGAGGACTGAACCATGGCACGAGTTAAGCGTGGCGTGATGGCGCGTCGCCGTCACAAGAAAGTCCTCCACCTGGCCAAGGGCTACTACAACGCCCGCCGCAAGGTGTTCCGCGTCGCCAAGCAGGCGGTCATCAAGGCGCAGCAGTACGCCTACATCGGCCGCAAGCAGAAGAAGCGCAATTTCCGTTCGCTGTGGATCACCCGCATCAATGCGGCTGCCCGCATCAACGGCCTGAGCTACAGCCGTTTCATGAACGGCCTGCTGAAGGCTGGCATCACCCTGGACCGCAAGGTGCTGGCGGACATCGCCGTGCACGATGCGACGGGTTTTGCGGCCCTGGCTGAAAAGGCGAAGGGCGCACTCGCAGCCTGAGCTGCGATCTCCACCGTAAACGCAGTAGCGGCAGTTCATCGCCGAACACGTGGGGAAGGGCGCGAGTCCTTCCCCATTGTTTTTTGTGGTTCCGGATCCGATCCGGAATCCGGACAAGCCGAACCTCATCTGGACGATCCATGAGCGACATCGAATCCCTGTCCACCCAGGCTCTCGCCGACATCGCCGCGGCGCAGACGCCCGATGCGCTGGAGCACCTGCGCGTGGCGCTGCTGGGCAAGAGCGGCAGCGTCACCGCGCAGCTGAAGCAACTGGGCACCCTGCCGGCGGACCAGCGCAAGAGCGCCGGTGAAGCCATCAACCGCGTACGCGATGCCATCGGCGACGCCCTGTCGGCGCGCAGGACGGTGCTGGAAGACGCGGTGCTGGATGCGCGCCTGTCCAGCGAAACCATCGACGTGACGCTGCCGGGCCGCAATGGTTTCCGCGGCGGACTGCATCCCATCAGCCGCACGCTGGAGCGCATCGCCGACATCTTCGGGCGTCTGGGCTACGAATTGGCCGACGGCCCGGAAATCGAGGATGACTGGCACAACTTCGAGGCGCTGAATTTCCCGCCGCACCATCCGGCGCGCGCCATGCACGACACCTTCTACTTCGGCGACGGACGCCTGCTGCGCACCCACACGTCGGGTGTGCAGGTGCGCTACATGGACAACCTGCTGAAGGCCGGACACCAGCCGCCGCTGCGCATGATTGCCGCCGGCAAGGTCTACCGCAGCGACAGCGACCAGACCCACTCGCCGATGTTCCACCAGGTGGAAGGCCTGCTGGTCGACGAACACTCCACGTTCGCCGATCTGAAGGGCACCCTGGCCGAATTCGTGCGCGCGTTCTTCGAGCGCGATTTCGAGATGCGCTTCCGGCCTAGTTATTTCCCGTTCGTCGAACCGGGCGCGGAAGTCGACATCGCCTGGCAACAGCCGGACGGCAGCACCCGCTGGCTGGAAGTGCTCGGCTGCGGCATGGTCCATCCGAACGTGCTGCGCAACTGCGGCATCGACCCGGAGCGCTATACCGGCTTCGCGTTCGGCATGGGCGTGGAGCGCTTCGCGATGCTGCGCTACGGGGTCAATGATCTGCGCGCGTTCTTCGAGAACGACGTGAGGTTCCTGCGGCAGTTCGCGTAAGGGCCCTGGCCCGACGGCGTGAAAGTGATGGCGTGGCGATGCTTCGGCGGACGCCAACGATAATGGACAGATGGCAACGGTGGGCTGCGGCCCACCCTACGGTGACACGATGAAATTCAGCGAAAACTGGCTGCGCAGCCACGTTCCCACCCAGGCCACCCGCGACGAGCTGTCGGCGGTTCTGACCGCGATTGGGCTGGAAGTCGAAGAGGTGACCGCGTTGGGTGATGGCCTGGCGGGCGTGGTGGTCGCGCGCATCGTCGAATGCGCGAAGCACCCGGAGGCCGATCGCCTGCAGGTCTGCCAGGTCGACGCCGGGCAGGGAGCATTCCTGCAGATCGTCTGCGGCGCGCCGAACGCGCGTCCGGGCCTGGTGGCCCCACTGGCCATGGTCGGCGCGAACGTGGGCGGCATCGCCATCAAGGCGGCGAAACTGCGCGGCGTGGAATCCAACGGCATGCTGTGCTCGGCCAAGGAACTCGGCATCGACGCCGATGCTTCCGGGCTGCTGGAGTTGCCGGACGACGCGCCCATCGGCGAGCCGATCGGCGAGTACCTGGGCCTGCCGGACGCGAGCATCGAAATCAAGTTGACGCCGAATCGCGCCGACTGCTTCAGCGTGCGCGGCATCGCCTACGACGTCGCCGCCGCGGTCGGCAGCCAGGTCAAGCCGCTCGACGCCATGCCTGTTCCCGCGCAAGGCGACGCCGCGCGGGTGGTCGAACTGGAAGCCGGCGAGCGGGTTCCGCGCTTCGCCGGCCGGGTGATCGAAAACGTCGATGCCAACGCGCCAACGCCGGTGTGGATGGCCGAGCGCCTGCGCCGCGCCGGAGTGCGTCCGATCAGCCTGCTGGTGGACGTCACCCAATACGTGATGTTGGAGCTTGGCCAGCCCATGCATGCGTTCGACCAGGATCTGCTGGAAGGCGCCGTGGTCGTGCGGCCGGCGCGCGCGGGCGAGACGGTCAAGCTGCTCGATGGCCGTACCGTGACGCTCGACGGGGAATTCCTGGTCGTTTCCGATGGCCAGGGCGGCAAGGCCGCGCGCGCGGTGGCGCTGGGCGGAATCATGGGCGGATACGACACCCGCGTGACCGACACCACCCGCAACGTGTTCCTGGAAGCGGCGCATTGGATTCCGTCGGCCATCATCGGCCGCAGCCGTCGTCTGGGCATGCATACCGATGCGGGCCATCGCTTCGAGCGCGGCGTCGATCCGGAACTGCCGCGCATCGCGGTGGAGTATGCGACCCGGCTGATCCTCGCCGTCGCTGGCGGCGTGCCCGGACCGGTGACCGAAACGGTGCTGCCGGAACATCTGGCGGAACCGCCGACCATCGGCCTGCGCCGCGCGCGCGTGGCACGCGTGCTCGGCGTCGGGATCGCCGACGCCGAAATCGAGCGCATCCTGCAGGCACTGGGAATGCAGGTATCGCGTGATGGCGAAAGCTGGCAGGTGGTTCCACCCAGCCGTCGCTTCGACATCGCCATCGAGGAAGACCTGATCGAGGAACTGGCGCGCATCCACGGCTACGAGCGCATCCCGACCACCTTGCCGGGCGGCGCCACGCGCGTCGCGGTGCAGAGCGAAACCCGTGTCGACCAGTCCACGGTGCGCCGCCAACTGGCCGCGCGCGAGTACCTGGAAACGGTCAACTACGCGTTCGTCGATGCCTCCTGGCTCGCGCACTGGCAGGTCGCCGAAGGCGCGGTGCCGCTGGCCAATCCGCTCAGCGCCGAGCTGGGCGTGATGCGCACGCAACTGCTGCCGGGCCTGGTGGCTGCGCTGGGCCGCAACATGGCCCGCCAGGCCGGGCGCGTGCGCCTGTTCGAGCTGGGCAACGTGTTCGAAGCGTCCACCACCGCGGGTGCCGCGCCCGTCGAGACCTTGCGCATCGCCGCGGCGGCCTGTGGTGACGCCCGTGCCGAGCAGTGGGGCGAAAAGCCGGCACGCAAGGTCGACTTCCATGACCTGAAGGGCGATCTGGAGAGCCTGGCCGCCGCCGCTGGCGCGGTACTGGAGTACCGGCCGTCCACGCGCGCGCACGGGCATCCGGGCCGCTCGGCCGACATTTACCGGGATGGCCGGCGCATCGGCTGGATTGGTCAGTTGCATCCGCGCCTGCAGCGCCAGATGGACCTGGATGCCGACGTGGTCGCGTTCGAGCTGGATTTGGCTCCGCTGACCGGACGCGCGGTCGCGCGCGCTTCGGAGCTGTCGCGGTTCCCGTCCGTCCGCCGGGATCTCGCGTTCGTCGTCGCGGAACGGGTGGCGTGGGAAGCCCTGCGGCAGACCGCCCGGGAGGCCGCGGGCCCGCTGCTGCGGGACGTCCAGCTGTTCGACCGCTATGTCGGACAGGGGGTCGAATCCGGTCAAAAGAGTCTCGCTATGGGCTTGATTTTGCAGGACAACTCACGCACTCTGACTGACCGCGACGTGGAATCCGTGGTCGCCGGCGTGGTGGCCGCCATCGAGGCGGCCCACGGGGCGAAGATCCGCGGATGAACGGCGTGAAGGCAATGGCAGGACTGGGAACAGAAACAGGGGACAGGCAGAAATGGCGCTGACCAAGGCCGAGATGGCCGAGCGGCTGTTCGACGAGGTGGGTCTCAACAAGCGTGAGGCCAAGGAGTTCGTGGACGCCTATTTCGACGTGCTGCGCGACGCGCTGGAACAGGGGCGGCAGGTGAAGCTGTCCGGCTTCGGCAATTTCGACCTGCGCCGCAAGAACCAGCGGCCTGGCCGCAATCCCAAGACCGGGGAGGAGATCCCCATTTCGGCGCGGACCGTGGTGACGTTCCGGCCGGGGCAGAAACTCAAGGAGCGTGTGGAAGCCTATGCTGGATCCGGGCAGTAATCGCGAGCTACCGCCGATTCCGGCGAAGCGCTACTTCACCATCGGTGAGGTCAGCGAACTGTGCGACGTGAAGCCGCACGTGCTGCGCTACTGGGAAACGGAGTTCCCCAGTCTCGAACCGGCCAAGCGCCGTGGCAACCGCCGCTACTACCAGCGCCATGACGTGCTGATGGTGCGCCAGATCCGCAGCCTGCTGTACGAACAGGGCTACACCATCGGCGGTGCGCGCCTGCGCCTGGAAGGCGAGGGTGCCAAGCAGGAGTCGGCGCTGAGCAACCAGATCGTCCGCCAGGTGCGGATGGAGCTGGAAGAAATCCTGCAGCTGCTTCGCCGCTGAGTCTTCCGCGGACGCGCCTAGGAAAGCCAGGCGCGTTCCCGCTATAATCAGCGACCGCCCGCAAGGCGGACGTTTTCCAGGATTCGGGGTATAGCGCAGCCTGGTAGCGCACCAGTCTGGGGGACTGGTGGTCGTCGGTTCGAATCCGGCTACCCCGACCAACTCGCAAGAGACGAAAAGGCCCGCCACGCGCGGGCCTTTTCGTGTCCGGCTGTTGCGGGCGACCTTGCGGGAACCCCCGCGCTCATGTTTAGTATCCCTTCATGCATCCGCGCGCAGAAGAGTTGATCCAGTCGCTGGACCTGGCTCCCCATCCGGAGGGCGGGTATTACCGTCGCATCTTCGAAGCGACCAAGCGCACCGAAGTGAATGGCATCGAGCGTCCCACGCTCACCGCCATCAAGTACCTGCTCACGGCCGGTGTCACCAGCCGCTGGCATCGGGTCGACGCGACCGAGATCTGGGACTGGTCCGAGGGCAGCCCGCTGGAACTGTCGATGTTCGATCCGGAAAACCGCACCCTCAGCCGCGCCCAACTCGACACCTCCGCGCGCGGAGGCCAGCAGGTCCAGGTGGTGAAGGCCGGCATCTGGCAAAGCGCGCGCAGCCTGGGCGACTACACGCTGATGGATTGCTCGGTCTCGCCGGGATTCGCCTGGAAGGGCTTCCAACTGCTGGAACACGACAGCGAGACCGCTCGGCACCTGCGCGAGGCGGGCGGCAAGGTCGCCTGAGTCGCGCGGGAACCGCGGTACGGCCGCGCGGTCTGAGCCAGCGCCTGGCGCATCTGGCGCCTATCCGGGAGTGCGGGGAATGCGATGGTTGGCCTGTGCCGGTGTCCTGCTGGCCTTCTGCGTGTCATGGACCGCGTCTGCACAGCAGGCGTCTTCTCCACCTGCGCCCGATGTCCGGGCCGCCGGACCGGTCATCGACATGGACGCGGTCGTGGTCAGTGGCGCGCAGCCGGGGCCCGGCCTGTGGCGGGTCAGCCGCGAGGGGCGCACGCTGTACATCCTCGGCACCCAGTCGCCCATGCCCAAGCGGATGACCTGGCTGTCGCAGGACGTGGAGCAGGTAATTGCCGCCTCGCAGGAGGCCATCAAGCCACCGCGGGTGAAGGTGGATGCGGACATCGGCATCATCCGCGGCGCGCTGCTCATTCCCTCCATGCTCAAGGCGAGGCGCAATCCGGACGATCGGACCCTGCGGGAGGTGCTGCCGCCTGACCTCTATGCGCGCTGGCAGGTGCTCAAGGCGCGCTATCTGGGACGGGACAGGGGCGTCGAAAAATGGCGTCCGATCTTCGCGGCACGGGAACTGTACGAGGCCGGCCTCAAGCAGGCGGGGCTGGTCGAGTCGGGAATTGTCAGCCCGGTCGTGGATCAGGCCATCAAGCGGCACAAACTGAAGGTCACCACGCCGCAACTGAGCTTCAAGGTCGAACAGCCCCGGCAGGCATTGAAGGAGTTCGCGGGCGCGCAACTCGACGACAGCGCCTGTTTCCGGGCGACCCTGGATCGGCTGGAGAATGATCTGCCGTTGATGACCGCGCGCGCCAATGCCTGGGCGATCGGCGACATTCCTGCACTCCGTGCCTTGCCCTATGGTGACCAGAACCGCACCTGCGCCCAGGTACTGACCGAAACCGAGTTCGCCCGCAAGCGCGGCATCGCCAACGTGGCGGTGGCGCTGCAAGGTGAATGGCTGAAGGCCGCGGAGGACGCCTTGCGGACCAACGCGTCCACCTTCGCGACCTTGCCGATCTCCGAGTTGCTCAGAAACGACGGGCTGCTGGCAAAGCTGCAGGCGAAGGGTTATGAAATCGAAGCGCCGGAATGAGCGGCGCGACGAGCAATGATGGCCGCGAAAGCGGAGGAATCGAGGAGAAACTCAGCCCGCCGCGCTGAGCGGCGCGTTGGCGGCCAGTTGCGGCCAGCGGCGCAGTATCGAGGCGCGGATGCCGGCGGCATCGATGCCGGCTTCGGTCAGGAGGTCCTCACGGCTGGCGTGATGCTGGAATTCGTCCGGCAGGCCCAGGTGCAGCACCGGCAAGGCGATGCCTTCGCTGTTGAGCAGTTCGGCCACGCCGGAACCGGCACCGCCCATCACCACATTGTCCTCGATGGTGACGAAGCCGTGATGGCTCGACGCCAGGTCCAGCACCATCGCACGATCCAGCGGTTTGATGAAACGCATGTTGACCACGGTCAGTCCGAGTTCGCGACCGACCTGTTCGGCGGCGGCGGCGGTTGAACCGAACGCCAGCAGCGCCACCTGGTTGCCGCGCGTGCGCAGCTCGGCCTTGCCGATGGGCAACGTATCCAGGTCCGCCTGCACGGCCGCGCCGGGGCCGGTGCCGCGCGGATAACGCACCGCGGCCGGGCCGGTGTGGTGGTAGCCGGTGCTGAGCATGCGCCGGCATTCGTTTTCGTCGGCGGGGGCCATCACCACCATGTTCGGCACGCAGCGCAGATAGCTCAGGTCCAGGTTGCCCGCGTGGGTGGCGCCATCCGGACCGACGACGCCGCCGCGATCGATCGCGAACAGGACATCGAGATCCTGGATGGCCACGTCGTGCACCAGCTGGTCGTAGCCGCGTTGCAGGAAAGTGGAATAGATCGCCACCACCGGCTTGCCACCCTCGCAGGCCATGCCGGCGGCCAGGGTGACCGCGTGCTGTTCGGCGATGGCGACGTCGAAGTAACGGTCCGGGTATTCCTTGCTGAAGCGCACCAGGCCGGAGCCTTCGCGCATGGCCGGGGTGATGCCCAGCAGCTTCGGCTCGGCCGCGGCCATGTCGCACAGCCAGTCGCCGAAGATGTCGGTGTAGGTCGGCTTCTTGGCGCCGGCCTTGCTGACCAGGCCCTTTTCCGGGTCGAACGGGCCGACCGCGTGGTAGCCGATCTGATCGCCCTCGGCCAGTTCGTAGCCTTTGCCCTTGGTGGTCAGGATGTGCAGCAGCTGCGGACCCTTCAGGGTCTTGAGCGTCTTCAGCGCGCCGACCAGCGCTTCCACGTCATGCCCATCGATCGGACCCGTGTAGTGGAAACCCATCTGCTCGAACAGCGTGGAGGGCACGAACATGCCCTTCCAGTGTTCCTCCCAGCGGCGCATGAAGCGTGCCGGCGGTTTCTTCTTGTCGCCCAGCAGCTTCTTGCCACCCTCGCGCAGCGCATTGAGCGTGCGACTGCTACTGAGCCGGCCGAGCATCTTCGTCAATCCACCGACGTTCTCGGAGATCGACATCTGGTTGTCGTTGAGGATCACCAGCAGGTTCGGTTCCGGCTCCATGCCGCCGGCATGGTTGAGCGCCTCGAACGCCATGCCCGCGGTCATCGCGCCATCGCCGATTACCGCGACCACCTTGCGGTCGTCACCCTGCTGGGCGAGCGCGACGGCCATGCCGAGGGCCGCGGAGATGGAGGTGGAGGAATGGCCGACGCCGAAGGTGTCGTACTCGCTCTCGTCGCGCTTGGGGAATGGCGCCACGCCATCCTTCTGCTTGACCGTGTGGATCTGGTCGCGGCGGCCGGTGAGGATCTTGTGCGGATAGCACTGATGGCCCACGTCCCAGACCAGTCGGTCGACCGGGGTCTCGTACAGATAATGCAGGGCGACGGTCAGCTCGATGACTCCGAGGCCGGCGCCGAAATGTCCGCCGCTCTTGCCGACCGACTCGATCAGGTAGCCACGCAATTCCTCGGCGATGGCCGGCAGTTCGGACTCCTCGAACCGGCGCAGGTCGGCGGGCGTCTCGATACGGGAAAGGCGGGGATAGCGGACGGGATCGATCATGGGCTTGATTTCATCTGGCCCGCTATTTTCCCCCCCTTATGTGAGGTGGGGCAAGCGAACAGGTGAAGCCTGGCGGAAGCGGTGGAAAAAAGGCGGGGACTCACGGCCTGTTCACCCCTGCCGAGAACTGGATCGCCTGGCCGGAGCCGGCGGGAAGGCCGTTTCCGGGGGTCAGGCGGACAGCTTGGACTTCTTGGGCAGATGCGCCTTCAGGAATGCCATCTGGTCGGCCAGGATGTTGCGGTTGGACAAGATCAGGTGCTCGATCCAGCTCGGCCGGTAAGGTACCGCGAGCAGCGGCATGTTGGCCTGCTGGGGGGTGCGGTTGCTCTTGCGCGAATTGCAATGGAAACACGCCGAGACCACGTTCTCCCAGATGTCGCGTCCACCCTTGGACAGCGGCAGGACGTGGTCGCGGGTCAGGTGCTGGCGGCTGAAGTCCTGGCCGCAGTACAGGCACAGATAGGCATCGCGGGCGAACAGCGCCGTGTTGGTCAGCGTCGGCGTGGGGGACAGCGCGTGCGCACGGGCGTGTCCGCGCGAGGCCACGATCGGATGCAGTTCGATGACGCTTTGCTCGCCGGTCATCCGGCTGGTGCCGCCGTGCACCCGCAGGCAGGGATCTCCCAGCGTCCAGGCAACCGCCCCGCGTGCGTACAGGCAGGTCGCATCCTGCCAGTTGATCCAGTCGAGCACGCGACCATGCGCGTCGAGCGACAGCAGGCGCGGAGTGAAGCGGGAAGGGGATTGCGGGGCAATGACCGCCGGGCCGGATGCGCTGCCGGTGTCGACCAGGTGAAGCTGAGCTCTGTCTGCTTCCATGGGGTATCAGGTTATACCTGATTGATGACAATTTGGATAGCGCCGCGCCCGCGATGTCGGCGGCTATCAACGCCAGGCAAGCCAGGAAAGGGCAATCCCGCCACGCATCCGGGCGGGATTGCCGTTCGCCGGAGCGCCTTATTCGCCGAACCGCTCCGAGGCCATCCTCATCAGCGGCGCGGCGCCGGATGCGATCGCGGCGGCGTGGCCGAGGGTGCGCGGCAGGATGCGGGCGAAGTAGAACTGCGCGGTTTCGCGCTTTGACTGCTTGAATGCCTCGGATTGCGACGACGCTTCGGCGGTTGCCACGCTGCGCGCCCACCAGTAGGCGAGGGTGATGTAACCCGAATAGAACAGGTAGTCGTAACTGGCCGCGCCGATTTCCTCGGGATCCTGGCTGGCCCGCTGCAGGATCTCGCGGGTCAGGCCTGCCCACTCGGCGGCCTTCTCGCGCAGCGGGGCGATGAATTCGGCGACGGCCGCATTGCCTTCGTGTTCGCGCAGGAAGGATTCGATTTCGGCGAGGAAGATCTTCAGCCCGGCCGCCTGGGTGGAAGCGGTCTTGCGTCCCATCAGGTCCAAAGCCTGGATGCCGGTGGTGCCTTCATAGAGCGTGGTGATGCGCGCGTCGCGTGCCAGTTGCTCCATGCCGTGTTCGTGGATGTAGCCATGGCCACCGAAGCACTGCAACGCGTGGTAGGTGTTCTCGATGCCCCATTCGGTCTGGCAGGCCTTGGAGATCGGGGTCAGGAAACTCACCAGCGTATCGGCGCGTTCGCGCTCCGCGGAATCCGGCGAGTGGCTGGCGACGTCGATCAGCGTACCGGCGTGCAGCGCCAGCAGGCGGCTACCTTCCACCAGCGATTTGACGGTCAGCAGCATGCGTCGCACATCCGGATGGACGATGATCGGGTCGGCCGGTTTGTCGGGGAATTTCGGACCGCCCAGCGCGCGCGTCTGCAGGCGTTCGCGCGCGTAGCGCAATGCGTTCTGGTAAGCGCGCTCGCCCAGGGCGATGCCCTGCAGGCCCACACCCAGGCGCGCGGTGTTCATCATGGTGAACATGGCTTGCAAGCCCTTGTGCGGCTGTCCGACCAGGTAACCCTGGGCGCCGTCGAAGTTCATCACGCAGGTGACCGAACCCTTGATGCCCATCTTGTGCTCGATGGAACCGCAATGCAGCGCATTGCGATCGCCGACCTTGCCGTCGCGATCGACCTTGAACTTCGGGGTCACGAACAGCGAGATGCCCTTGGCGCCGGCCGGCGCGTCCGGCAGCTTGGCCAGCACCAGGTGGACGATGTTGTCGGTCAGGTCGTGTTCGCCGGCGGTGATGAAGATCTTGGTGCCGGTGATCGCGTAGCTGCCATCGGCATTGGGCTCGGCGCGGGTTTTCAGCAGGCCCAGATCGGTGCCGCAATGGGGTTCGGTCAGGCACATGGTGCCGGTCCAGCGACCGTCGACCAGGGGCTTGAGGAACACTTCCTGCTGCCACGGTTCGCCATGCTGTTTCAGTGCCTCGACCGCGCCGTGCGACAGCAGCGGGAAGTTGCCCCAGGCCAGATTGGCCGCGTTGACCATTTCATTGAGCGGTACGCCCATCACATGCGGCAGGCCCTGCCCGCCGAAGTCCGGCGACGCGGTCAGGCCGGTCCAGCCACCCTCGATGAACTGTTCATAGGCAGCCTTGAAGCCGGGGGGAGTGGTGACCGTCTGACTCGCCTTGTCGTAGGTCGAGCCGACTTCATCGCCGACACTGTTGAGCGGGGCCAGGACGACCTCGGAAAAGCGGGCGGCTTCATCCAGCACCGCGTCCAGGATGTCGCGGGTGGCGTCGGTGTAACCGAGACGCGCGAACAGGGCTTCGGCGCCCAGCACGTCGTAGAGGGCGAAGCGGATGTCGGTCAGGGGCGCGCGGTAAGCACTCATGGGGGAAGTTCAGGCGGCGGCCCGGAGGGCCGGAAGCGCTCAGCATACTACGGCGTATGGAGTGCGGGATGCCGCGGCGCAACATCCCCGCCCGGAAACGGGAACGGCCCCTTGCGGGGCCGTTCCGGGGAGACAAACGGGCGGATGGCTCAGCGCAGCACGCCGTCCAGGCCCGGGACCGGGTTCAGGGTGCTGTGCCCATCGATGTCGAAATCCCTCGGCTTGGCTTCCTCGGGGGTGGCGTTGGCGGTGCCCTTCAGGCTGTAGGGCAGCGAACGCCGGCCGGCCAGGGTATCGGCCAGCACCATCTTGGCCTCGGCGCTGGGGGTGAACGGCAAGGTCACCACGTCCGCCGACTCCGGCCCCACCGACACGGCGGGAGCCGCCTCCAGCTTGCCGGCGTCGTGGCCATCCACTTGCAGCGAGAGGCTGACCCGATCGAAACGCATCGGGATGCTGCTGTAGTTCTGCAGGCGCAGATCCACCGACCAACTGCCATTGGCATGCACGGTCAACTGCTGGATGCTGGCGGCCGGCTCCGACACGCGCCGCACCGGACCACCGCTGCATGCGGCCAGCAGGGCCGTCGCCAGGAAAACCATCGCTGTCAGACCGCGCCGAATCATGCTGTTGCTCCATTCCTGTGGATGCCAAGGATAGTACGGTTGCGGCGATCGGCACGAGTCGCCGGGCGCGCGATTGGCGCAGGCGGAACGGATACACTGCGACGGGGCATCGACATGTCGATGACGGGAGGGAGGCCAGCCTTGTGCCTGGCCGGCCGCGTGGATGGGTGGCGCTATGGGCGCTGGAAAGCAAATCGGCGGATGGATGGACCGGATCGCGCTCGCGGTCCTGGTGGGCGGCACCGCCTGGCTTTCGCTGAAACTTGGCAAGGGCGCGGCGGACGAACTGGCCGCCGTCTGGATTTCGAGCGGCATTCTCACCGGTTGGCTTTTGGCGCGGGAAACGCGCATCTGGCCCGTGTACCTCGGCGTGGGCATCGTGGCGGATCTGGCCGGACAACGGTTGGCGGGCGTGCCCCTGGGGCAGGCGGGATTCCTCGTGACCTGCCACCTGATCGAAGTGCTGGCGGTGGCCTGGCCGGTGCGCCGGGTGGTGCCCAACATCGGCGATCCGCAGCGCTGGCTCACCCTCGGTGGTGTCGCCACCGCCAGCACCCTGGCGGGATGCGCGCTGTCGGGCGTGCTGGCGGCATGGATGTCCGGGCTTGCCGGCGGCATCGATTTTCCCCGGGCATTCCTGGGCTGGTACGCCGCACACGTGGTGGGCATGGTGATCTTCGCCACCGCGACGCTGGTGATCCACGTCGAAGGCTGGAGCGCGGTGGCGCCACGCGGCAAGGGGCGCAGCTTCACCATCAGCATGGCCCTGATCGTGGCGGTGGGACTGCTGGTCTTCAGTGTTCCCTATCCCGTCCTGTTCCTCACCTATCCACCGCTGCTGCTGGGGGCGTTCAGGCATCGCTTCCCTGGCGTCGCGGTCGGCGTGGTCCTGCTTGCGGTGATTGGCGGTGTCTTCACCGCCGCCGGCAAGGGGCCGCTGTGGGTGCTGGGGGATCTCGGGAACGCCGGCCGCATCGCCCTGCTGCAGCTGTATCTGGCGGGCGGTTGCCTGATCACCATTCCGGTCGTGCTGGGCATGGCCGAGCGCGACAAGCTGACCTCGAAGGTCCGCGAGAACGAGCATCGCTATCGGCTGCTGGCCGATCATTCCGGCGATCTGGTGGTAAGGCTGCGGCCGGATGGCGAACGTGTCTACGTATCGCCGGCGGCGGAGGAAATCCTCGGCTGGAAGCCCGCTGAAATGCTCGGCCAACGCTGGAGCCTGGTCCACCAGGAGGACCAGCCGCGACAGCGCGCGGCAATGGCGGAAGTGCTGGCGTCGGGAACGCGGCAGACACTCCGCTACCGGGTCCGCCACCGCGAGGGACATTACCTGTGGATGGAAGTGGTGATGCGGCCCATCCCGAAGGAAGACGATCCGACCGAGAACGATCTGATTCTTTCCGGCCGCGATATCAGCAAGCGGGTGGCGGCCGAGGAGGCGCTGGAAGCCAGCCAGCGCGAACTGGAACGATTGAGCCGGGTCGACGCGCTCACCGGCGTGCCCAACCGCCGGCAACTGGAGGAACGACTTTCGCTGGCGCTCCTGCGTATCGCGCGCAGCGGCGAAGCGATCGCGTTGATGTACCTGGACATCGACCACTTCAAGCAGATCAACGACACCCACGGACACGCGGTGGGGGACCGTGTCATCCGCGAATTCGCGCGGCGCCTGCTCGCCAGCGTCCGGGCCACCGATCTGGTGGTGCGGCTGGGCGGCGATGAATTCGTGATCCTGCTTGACCAGATCGACGATCCCGAGATGGCCAGGATCGTCGCCAGGAAGATTCTGGCCGGCATGCGCGAGCCCATGGAGCTGGATGGCCTGACCTTGCAGATCACCACCAGCATCGGCGTCGCGTTCGCGCATGAGGTGAAGGCGCAGGACGATCTGCTCGTCGCCGCCGACGACGCATTGTACGAAGCCAAGGAAAGCGGCCGGAACCAGTATCGCCTGGGAATCCTCGGCGAAACAACGCTCCGGCCCCGATGAGGGGCATGCCCGTATCGGGCATGTCGACGCGGGCAAAAGCGGGCGGGATCCGGAACGTCCTCTTCTTGCGCGCACGCATCGCCTGCAGGCATGCCGCGGGTTCCCGCAGCGGGTTCCGCATGCACGGGTTCGCCTCACGGTGGTGGAAATACCGTGCCGGTCGTGTGCGGCGAATAGGGTGAAGAATTTCACAAAAAATTGGCGAACGGGTCGGGTAACTTGCCATCATCGGGAGCCAACGCGGCGCTTCCCGCCCTTGCTGCATCGCCAGGCCGCGTCCCCCCACGCTTTCAATGGACATGAATTCCGCAGGGCTTGCGACTCCCGGTTCCACCACCACGCTGCGCCACATCGGCATCGCCCTGGGGCTGGCGCTGACTTTCGGCCTGCTCGCGGCCGTCCTGCATGATCGAAGTACCCGCATCGAAGCCGCGGAGCGGCACAGCCTGGCGGTCGCGGAGGGCGTGGACCGGCTCCTGCACTACGAGATCCGCCATCTGGAGCGTGCCCTGCGGGGGATGGCCAGTGATGCGGATGGCTATGCCAGGGAGTACCCGGCTCAGGGAACCTGGGATATCAGTGCGGTGATCCGCAGCGTCATTTCCAGGAACGCGGAACTCCAGGACGTGGATCTTTACGGCCCCGGCGGCGAGCCGATCCGCGAAGGCGTCACCGAAAATGGAGCCGCGCCTTTCCAGGTTCCGGGCGATACCGCCGGCCTGCACGTGGGCGGATTGCAGGTGCACGGCCATGCCCAGCCGGTGGTTCCGCTGGCACTGCGGACCACCGATGGGAACTGGCTGGTCGCACGCCTGCGGACCGACGAACTGCAGCGGATTCTCGAGGGCCTGGACATCGGCCGCTGGGGCAGCGCGGCCATCCTGGATGCGAGCGGCATCGTGCTTGCGCGGCGCGGGACGGGGGGCGGGCATGTCGGCCGGCGTATCCGGATTCCCGAAGGGCTGGCGACGGATACCACCGTGCAGGTCCCACTGGCCAGCCAACTCGACGGCATAAAGCGCTTCGCCAGTTTCACTTCGACCAGTGGCTATCGTTTCGTGGTGGCGGTGGGCATTGCCGAAAGGGAGGTGCTTGCTCCCTGGTGGAACTATGTCTTCACCGCCGTTGCGGTGCTGTTTCTCTACTGGATCGGCATGGTGCTGTTGATGCGGCGACTGGTCTCGTCCGAGGCATCGCGCGAGCGGGCGCAGGCGGAACTCATGCGCCAGGCGGACTGGCTGGTCAAGGCCCAGGATGCATCGCGCGCTGGCGTCTGGGCACTGGAACTGGACCAGGAGAAGGTGCGCGCGTCGGCGCAGGCCGCGGCACTGTTCGGCTTCCGCGACGATGAGGCGCTGATCCCGCTCGAGGACTTCTTCGAGCGCATGCACGAGGAGGACCGGCTGCGGGTGCAGGGCGAGTTCTCCGACTCCTTGGCCAGTGGCGGGGCGTTTCATTCCGAATACCGGATCGTGCTTGCGGAGGGACGGCACCGGTGGATCAGCGCTCGCGGTGCGCGGGTGGACGACGGGGCCGGCAAGCCGTTGATGACGGGCACCATCATCGACATCACCGAGCGGCGCGAAAACCTGGCCAGGCTGGAGCGCGCGGAACAGGAGTTCCGCGAACTGTTCGATCTCAATCCACTGCCGTTCTGGGTCTTCGACGTGCGATCGCTGCGGTTCCTGGCGGTGAACGAAGCTGCAATCCGGAAATACGGGTACTCGCGGGACGAGTTCCTGGCCATGACCATCCTGCAGATCCGTGCGCCCGAGGACCACGCCGCGGTGCGGGTGTCCGTGGGCGACGCGATTGAGCCGCGCGAATCCGAGCGGATATGGCTCCACTACGCGCGCGATGGGCGCCCCATGTATGTCCGCGTCCACAGCAGCAGCATCCAGTTCGATGGACAGGCGGCGCGCCTGGTCCTGGCCGAGGACGTGAGCGAACGGGTTGCCTATGAGGAGGAGCTGGCCTGGCGGGCGACCCACGATGAAAGTACGGGAATGCTCAAACTGCGTGCGCTGATGGCGCAGGTGGACGAGCGTTCGCCCGCGTGGGAAACAGACTATGGCGTGGCCTACGTGCAACTGCGCGACCTGGAGATTGTTTCTCCCACCCTCGGGCGGCGCATGGGCGAGGCGATTCTGGCCGAGGTGTCGCGGCGGCTGGAGCGGCTTGCGCGCGGGTATGGCCCGGTGGCCTACCTGCCGTCCGATTCATTCGTGCTGGTGGCTACGAAAGGCGCGAGTACCGATGCCATGGCGTCGGCCGTGCTCGACACGCTCGCGGATCCGGTCGAGTTCGAGGGCGGCAGTCATCGGGTGGATGCCTGGATAGGCCTGGCACGTTCGTCCGGCGTGGAGCACGCCGGAGCGGAACAGGTGATCGATGACGCGGCGCTCGCCGCCTTGCATGCGCGCAATGAAAACCAGCCGGCGGCCCCGTTCCGGAAAGAGATGGCCGAACAGGCGACCGAACGCCTGGCCATGCTGTCGCGCCTGCGGAGCGCGCTGGAACGGGATGAATTCGAACTCTTCTTCCAGCCCATCGCCAGCCTGGCCACCGGCTGGATAGTGGCGGTGGAGTCGCTGTTGCGCTGGCGCCAGGCCGACGGAACCCATGTGCCTCCCTCCAGCTTCATTCCCCTCAGCGAGGAATCCGGCCTGATCATCCCGATAGGCGAGTGGGTGCTGGACCGCGCGGCTGCCGCACGGGCACGCCTGCAGGCCGCCGGATTCGATGAGGTCGCGGTCGCGGTCAATGTTTCCGCGGTGCAGTTCCTGGGAGGACGGTTGCCTTCGAGCCTGCGACGGGCGATTGACAGATATCACCTGCGGGCGGGCGCGTTGCACGTGGAGCTGACCGAAACGGCGATGCTCAAGGGGCGGGAGACCGTGCGGGCGTCCCTGGAAGAACTCCAGCGCGAGGGCGTCTGCGTTTCGATCGACGATTTCGGTACCGGCTTCTCGAGCATGGCCTACCTGCGCGACCTGCCACTGGACTACCTGAAGATCGATCGGAGCTTCGTCGTCGGCGTACACCGGGACGAAAGGAACGCCTCGATCTGCCGCGCGCTCATCGCATTGGCGCAGGGATTGAATTTGCGCACGATCGCCGAAGGCGTCGAGGAGCGGGAAGAACTCGAATGGTTGCGGACCAATGGCTGTGATCAGGTGCAGGGTTACTACGTTGCCAGGCCGATGGCGCTGGATGATTTATTCGAGCGGTTGCGGGATTTTCGCCTGGCATGACCCTTTGGTGGGCGTCGCATGCCGCAGATGGCGACACGGGATGCGGCGCCTCGCGGTTCTCGCGCGAATTCGCCTGTTGGCCTGGTCGTGCAGGGAGTATTCGGCACGGAGGCCAGGCGTGGTGCTCCGCGATTGAGCCGGCTGCTCACCTGCATGGAATGGGGTCTTTCGCCTCGTTCGTCCCAACAACCGCGCGAGGGAACATCAATGGCCACACTTCCTCTGTTGGTCGGCAGGATGTGAATTCAAATAGCCGACATGCCATTGGCAGGCCTGAACGCCCAACTGGCGGCTTGATACAGCTAACGGACCAGGATTGGCTGAAGGGTGCCGAACGCATCCAAGAAGCCGGTAGACCATGGGACATTGAGTAACGCAGATCCGCTCCCAACGTGATGGGCTGATCAATCTAGCAATTTGCTAGGCCACTCCTAACTGGATGGCGCATATGCTCCGCGCTCCTTCTTTCCGAAAAGCGAGCAGTGGATGCATCAGTTCGAGGCTTTCGTAGAAGCAAGGCGCGAAGGCTTGCGAAGAATCGCAAAGCGCAACGCGTGGAGAGATGGAGCTAGGGGACATCATCAATGATGCTTGGCTAATCGCCATGGAGATTGGCGAGGGGGTGGATGAGCCATTCGACTTCTCTGACGTCGAACACCAGAACAAGCTATTGGCATGGCTGGGAGCGAGGCATGGGAAGTACGCGGACAAGACGGTCCGGTACGCGGTGAAGCTGGACCGGGGTTGGGACCAGCCTGAAGAAAAGACCGCGGGGGCCGCCCTCTCCAGGGTCCTTTCCGGACCGGAATCCGACGACCCTTTGGTCCGTGGCCTCATTGAGGACCAAGCGGATGAGTTGATGGCCATGGTCCGAGCCGGCTATTCCCAAGCTGCCGCCTACGTCATCTTGCTGGCCAGGATGGAATGGGACCTAGGGAACCTAGCCGAGCTGGTCTGGGTGGGGCGGGACACCATACGACGTCGCTTGGGGAGGGCCGCCGGCTGGGTGGCCGTCCAGCCGTCTTGTTTCGACGAAGTGGAGGTCATTCCCGAGGACTTCACCCCCTGGCGCCGGAGATGGCTGGCCGGCTTCCGGTACGAGACCCCAGAGGGGCAAGGGATGTTCTGGCCGATGGCGGCTTAGGGTTGGGGGGTGGGGCTGAACGGTATTCAGAACTTCTACTTAGTGCCCGCTAACGTTAGCGAACCTGGAGAAAGTGAGTGGATTTGTGGGGTTTCTTGGGTTTTGTTGTGTATTTCAGTTGAAATGCGGGTCCGAGTGTGTACAATACACATCATGAAGAGCGGAGACCTCATCAAAGAGCTGGAAGCCAATGGATGGCAACTGGACCGCGTTCGTGGCTCCCACCACGTTTATAAGCACCCAACCAACCCAAACATCATCACTGTTCCGCATCCCAAGAAGGACTTAGGTCGCGGACTGATAAATAACCTGCGAAAGCTCGCAGGATTGAAGTAGGAGGCACCATGAGATATCCCGTCATGATTGAAGCTGGTAACGACGAAACCGCGTGGAGCGTGGTCGTTCCTGATCTTCCGGGCTGCTTCTCGGCTGGCGATACCTTGGATGAAGCAATGGCCGAAGTCGAAGAAGCCGCCGCCGCCTGGATTGATGCTGCTCTGGACGAGGGCAGGGCGATTCCGGCTCCCTCATCCGTTCAGAGAGCGCTCGACAAGGGCGATTTTTCTGGCTGGATGGTCGCGTTCGTTGACGTTGACCCGGCCCTTCTGGATGACACCATAGAGCGCGTCAACATTACACTTCCAAGGCGCGTATTGATGCGTCTTGATGCAAAGGCCAAAGAAGCCGGCGAAAGTCGCTCTAGCTATATTGCCCACATGGCAGTTGGCTAACTACCGTTCCACAATGGAACAAAAGAAACCCCGGTCTAGCCGGGGTTTTTCTTTTGCGGAATGGGCTAAGGAGTCGGCTAAGGTGCCAGACATCAATCTCCCCTTGAATTCGACTTCCCCGTCCAGTGAGTGAGACTATCCGCCCTAGGGGAGTGGAGGGGACACAAATGGGCTTCCGGTTCTATCGTCGAATCAACCTTGGCAGTGGGCTTGGACTGAACCTGAGCAAGTCAGGCATTGGCACCAGCGTGAGGGGCAAGCACGGGTCTATTGGCTCAAGCGGATTCAGTATCCGCACGGGCATCCCAGGCCTTAGCTACCGGCAGGGCTGGGGGAAGGGGGGCCAAGGCGCGCTAGTGTTTATTGCGGTGGCTGCATTTTTCACGGTGGCCGCTGTGCTGGCGGTAGTGGCCTTCAAGGTGCTTGTCGTCCTACTGACTTTGGCCTGGCAATGCGCCCAATGGTGCTTCCTTACGGCACGCGACTACATCGAATACCGAAAGACCGGTAAACAGCCGATAGCGGCGCTCCGTGCTGAGCCGGTGAGCTCAGTTCCCGCGATAGAGCAGCAATCAGAGAAGACACTCGCTCAAATCATGGAAGAGGCTAAGACTCAGCACCTGGACCGTTGATGGCTCAACGTCTTGCTGAATAGGCACGCAGGTCACGTCGATACGTAATGGCAACCTTTTCAGGACCCTACGGTAACGGCAGGGTGCTACGGTCGGGGCATGAAGCTCAGGACCCAACGCCGGATTGCCCTCGGTGCCCTCATCGCGGTGGCGTTTCTCGCCATTGCATACGGCGTTTACTGGTGCATGGAGCCAGGCAAGATCCATGATGCCACAACAGATTTTTCGCCTATAGCTGGGGCTCACTAGCTCTTCCGCTACTTTCGATGCCATCATTCGCCTTTCACTGACTTGCACGCATTCTCAGCCTTCATGCAGAGGGCGCCTCGGTGAAAACGACAACAGGCGAGGTTTTGATGGCTCTGGCAATCGTTGTTTCAGTAGCGATTGTTCTTACTGTTCTCTGGCTACTGGTTGGACCCGTACTACAACTGGACGGGATGCGATGGATTCCTTAGCGGGGTAGGACAGCGCGGCACATGGAGCTCTAGGCCCAGCATGAGTGGCGCCCTTGCCGGGTCTGGCAGGCGTAGGGCGTTCGAGTAGATCTATCTGCTTCTCGCCTCGTCCATCTTCTGCGCATATGAAATGACAGTTCGCTCGTCCTGAGCGGCCTGCTTCACCGAGTTTAGCCAGCGTACGGCGGCACCTCTGTTCTTAATCAGACCACCCAAGTCATCGTCCAAACACGCGGCGCAGACCTGTCCTCCGGGGCTCGGGCTGCTGCAACGAAGGCATGGAGCCATCGTCGTAGTGGCCGGTGGCCTAAGCTGGTAGACAATCTTGACCATCAATGCTGTGGCTTGGTCGGACACACTCATTTCAGTTCTCTGGTGTGGGACAGTGAGAAGGGCTGTGCAGATGCGCAGCCCTTGGTGAAGTTTATTCGGAAACTACTTCTTGCTATGTTGCGGGCCGCCTTCATTGGCTTGACGTTCCTTCGCCTGTTGGTCTCCCTGCTTGGCCTCCTTTTTGTCCGGTTGGGACTGAGGCGCTGACGGCGCGGATTTCTTCTGGTCTTTGTCTTGTGTCTGATGGTTCTGCATTACGTTCTCCTGCTTGGCTCGTATCAATCGTCATATTTACGATGTCGCGCCTGGTTTGTAGGGATAGAAAAAGCTATTGGTACTTGCCGGGATTTCGCAACTGCCCCTTGCCCGGCGGTTTGATGGGGAGACGAACTTCCGTTCGGGGCAGGGCGGCGTTGACCAAGGGGCGAGACACGCGAGGGGCGTGCTTGGCTTTGCCGCGTTTATTGGACTTGTCCATTTCTATTTCCTCACTTTGATTTCCAGCTCTTGCGCCATTTGTCAGGTGGTCCATGCGGATGCCAGCGAGGCGACCCTTCCTCTTTGTCTTGGATGCCCTGTTGAGGCATCGGCGGCCATCCCGTTCGCTTCGGGTCGGATGCGACATGCGCCAGGAAGGCGGGGGCGATGAGGCCAAGTTTTCGCCGGAGATAGTCCCGGACAGACTTCAGTGCAGCTTTCATAGGAGCCTCATCTTCCGCGTGCGCGGTCGGTATTCGTGTGACACGTCATTCCAGTGATTCGACCCAACAACGCGGCAGGAGTCCTTTCCTGCCGTCCACAGTCCCTTGTGGATTCTCGTCAGTGCTTGACTGGAGCCGGGATGTTGACCTTGTCGATGCCATGGAGAACGCCATTGGTCGACGCGATATCCGCCTGGGTAACCTCGGCGCCATCGATGCTGAGCCTGTCGCCTGCCAGTTGAATGGGGGCCGGCTGGCCGTTCACTGTCCGCGCAGCCTCCCACTTGCCGATGTCCGCCTTGCTGCGGCGACCATTGACAAGGTGATAGTTCAGAACCGAAGTGAGCTCCGCCTTGTTCTCGGGCTTGAACCATTCTTCCAGCTTGCCCGGAGGCAGTTTGGCGAACGCTTCATCGGTAGGAGCGAAGATCGTGAAGGGGCCTGGTCCAGCCAGGGTGTCTTTCAACCCTGATTGGTTCACGGCGCGGGCGAAGGTCTTGAAGGAACCGTTGGCAGCGGCGGTATCCAGGAGGTTCTTCTCCTGGGACTTGTTTTCTTGGGTAGTGTTCATGGGTGAGCCTTGGTGTGATTTGCGGATTGCAAATCGAAGATGGCCGAAGCCAAGGCCCCGATTGCCGGGGCGAGAACTCAATGCGGAGAGTGTGTGGAAGTGCGGCGCGGCTTGAGGAGCCGTTGCGGCATTGCGCGGCAACCCAATGACCATAGCCCCATGGTTGTTACTGTGCCGTGAGCACTGCCGTCGGTCTGAGCAGGAGGATGAATATCGGCACTCACCTTGCATAGATGCTAAGGTGACGCACCGCTGGAATGCGAGCCTCGCCTATCTCCAACGTCCGTTTCGTGCCGGCCTGTACGAAAACGAGAACGTTATGAAGAGAAATAAAGGCCATCGTGTCGTAAATGCGAATTTCGGGGAATGCGTTGCAGCCATGCAGACGTCGGTGGCCGTGGAGAGGGCCGAGAACGAAGGCTGGCCGATTATTCCCCTCGCCATGGAAGAGCCGCCTTCCATCGCCCGCACAGGGGCTGTGCGGCGCACTGCCAAGCATATGGCGAACCATTTCCACAACGAACACAGGTTCTGGTCCGGGCATCCTGCTGGGTCCGCGCGCCGGGTGACGCACTAGGGCAACTTTTCCGGCCGTAAGGACGGGGCACGTAGTGGCGCTCCCATGATGGGTCCCGGCTGGGCCATGGACCCGTCGAAGGCAGCAGAGAGAACCGTCATCAATATTGAAACCGAACTGCTGCATTGGGAGCAGGTGGTCCTGAGAGGAGAACTGCCCGGTCTGGACCATAGCTTCAGCCAGTTGCGTCCCACGCTGAAGTTCTCATATGACGCCTATCTCGCCTGGAGAGGGGAGCGGTTGGAGGCACTGATGGACATTCTCAAATGCGCGTATGACCGCCAGATAGAGCCAGGAAAGCGACTCGATTGGTTTCATGCCGAACAGGTGGTACAAGCCGTCTGGCTTCGGCTGGGTATAGTCGGCGGCGCCTGGAAGTCGAACAGGTAGTTTTTCATGCGCTTACCGGGCCGCAGCGAGCGAATGAGCGGGGCCGCTTTGCTCCTTGTGCAACGGTAGACAACAGCGTATACGTGTATACCTTGCTGGGCGGCTGCTCATTCTCGCCATCTTTTCAAGGCGACCATCTCCTTTCGGCACTCACGTATAGCCCATGGCTAAGGATGTGTTGTGCCCAAAGTCGCCGCCAAGTATTTGCCCTGCATGTGGGGGCTGTGCAATCCGCCGGTCCCGATGAACTGGGGGTCATGTGGGCGACGGCCTGTGACTCACTGGATACCAATGTGAGACGACAGATGCATGGAAACGCTGCTGGTCGCCCCGGCTATGAGCTATGGGCGGGCGAGACGTTTGACCGGCGCCTGGTCGAAGCCAGGATGAGGCAACGCCTCATGACACGCGGCTATCTATTCACACTCAGGCATACCGCCCTGTAGGAGGGCACATGGCGTTTGATATCGGAATCGGGAAATGCCGGTCGATGACGGGAGGAATGGTAGATGTCTGGGTGGATAGCTCAGTGGTCCGTAGACTCCTTCCGGATGTAGCCTGGAAGCAGGCTGGCGTCAGTGTATTGCGGGTCTCACAGGCCGTTTGCAGTACGGTCCGACCCGTGGCGGTCGGCAGGGAGGTGTTTCTTGGAAGCGATGTTCTAAATTCGAAGAGCAGCGGACAGCTTGATTTCCACGGAACCGGAGACTTCACCCGTGTAGGTTTGGGGAAATTGGTGCCCGTTGTCAGTGAGAGCCATATACCTTCACCTACTCGAAGAAATTCATGGCGCTAGTGGACACTGATGTATTCGTCATCGTTTCGGTCGCCGCGCTGGTGCTCGTGGCGCTCCTCCTCTACCAAGCCAAGTCTGATCGCCCAAAAATGGAGGGTGCGACCTTCCGGATTCCACCTGGGGATTGGAGTTATCCAGTCCCTCTCGCAGGGAGCGCGGTCTTCCGAAGAGAACTTCGTGAGATCGTCGGTAGCGGATACGTGTACCACGAGTGCATGGCCACGTTGCGAAGAGAGAACGGCAGCCCGTATGGCAAGGGAGCGGTCACTGCCTACATCGACGGACGCAAAGTCGGCTTCCTGAAGATGGGCGGCGTACGCCAGCTCCATCAGGAGCTTAGGTTTCATCACGGACTGGATGCGACTTGCAATGCACTCATCATTGGAGGCGACGGAGACTCTTCGGAACTAAGCGTCTGGCTGGACCTTCCCCGTGCGCAGAACTCAATCCACCCTTAGACATTAAGGTCCACATGCGACATCGACATGAACTCACATTTACCCTGCACGTGGGACATCGCCAGTCGATTGGCCCGGCTGAGCTACAAGCGATGTGGCAGGAAGCTGCCCAATCTTCCGATGTGAGCGTCAGCAGGCGAACGTCTGTTTATGACCACGCGAAGCAGCCCTATTACGAGTTATGGTCGTGGCGACTCCGTAATAAGGACGACGCAGAGAAGCGCCTTCGCGGTCTCCTGGAGGCCAAGGGCTACCTATTTGGTCTAGCGGATATGACCACCTAGATCGTTTCCGCCGTGCGGAGACGTGGCGCGACCTTTGGGCGGGCTTTGGTCTGCTTCGTGCCCAAAATGACTGAACAGAGGTCCGCTCAGGATTTCTAGCGCCTTTTGCTCGAGCCACCTCGTCACCACTAGAGGCGTCGGTGCCAAGTGACGTAACCGCGCTCGCTATATTTTGGTTAAAGAGGGCGCTTTCGGTGGACGCGCGGCGCTGTGTTGGACGGATCGGCGGCGACCTTGTGCTCCGGGGCTGCCGAACCTTCAGACGCCGACGTATCCGGCGCAGGTACAGCCATATCGCGTTTGCGGCTCTTTTTCTCTTCCAGCTTCTTTTTCTTTGCTAGTTCACGCTGCCGCTTCTCGAATGCGTAATTGGGGGTGACCAAAATATTTCTCCTGGTTTACTCAGTGCCGGCGCTTGGCGACGGTTGTAACGGTTATTCCTGTTGACGAATGGGCTCGCCGTCATCGTCATATTTTTGGTGCATATGCGCTGTGTCTAGTACCTCGATGGTTCCGCCGTCTTGAAGGAAAGCGGCAAGGTCTGTGGCAACGGTTTCATGCGTGAGCGTGCGGTATTCGCCCCTTTGGCGGCCAAATACTCGACTGATACGGCGATTGACTTTGGACGTTTCCATATTGCTCACAAAATCCTTGCGGAGGCGGGACATGCCGTACTCCTACCGATAAAGTGTCAGAGGGATGCCTCGCGAGGTGCTGTCCAGGTAGTCGGTACGAACGGCTTGGCAGTAAGGGCCTGACATGGCAAAACGCCTGCACACGTTCGGGCGTGTTTCATATATGGAGCAACACATGTGTGCCGAATCGATGGCGACGCACCAACCTTCCTCATCGCGTGCCATTATCGTCAGGCCTGCTGGGTGCTGTGCAGTCAAGTGCGCCGGGACATTGTCTTCCGGCTGAAGCACAACCGTGAGTCGGCAACACACGGCATCGCATTGCATGCACAGCGGTAGCCCTGTGGGGGAGTCGGCGATCACGCCGTTGTACTTCCAATGCATGCATCACAGCCGCAGGAGCCGGCGAGCTGCTGTTCGTGGCACAGCACGTGTCGGCGATACGCATCCACGATGTAGTGGATCTCTCGAACTTGATAGCCCGTCATGGGCGCTCCGAAGGTGTACCTGCCGAGTGGACGGCGGTACGTGAAGGAAAGCGTGGCGAGCGACGTTGACGGCGGTCGAGCGGGAACGCAGGGTTGTGACAGCCATCGTACGTCATAAGGCGCCAGCGAACCTGAAGCGATGGCTCGACAAGCCTTCGAGAACCGAGTCTCAGGAGGTCGAAGGCTCTAAGTAGTACTCGTTAACATTGGCTCATATGCCCCTGAAGTCTAGTTCATGGAGATTTTCTGGTTCGCGCTTGGTGGCTGAGCCAATCATCGAGCTCTGACGTCAGCCAACTGCTGCTCCGGCCGATTTTGATCGGAGCTGGGAATGAGCCCTTTTTGACCCGGGCGTAGAGGGTTGACCTACCAATTCCTAGACGCTTGGCAATCGAGACGACATTTTCCAGGGTGAGCAGAGAGGGGGGCTTGTCCATCGGATCTGACAGGTGACAGCACGATCGTTGTGCTGTGGCCAGTCTGCAACCCAGCTTTGGCGCCCGTAAGTGGGGTTGAGGGGTGTTTCGTTTCTTCCCCAGATTTTTGTTGAGCTTCACTCCCCAAACGAGCCGCTGACGCCGATTGGAGGCGTGGAGGTATCCCCATGAAAGAGACCAAGGTCTGCTGATGCTACCGGGATGGGCTCTGACCGGCGAGCTTCTCTCGCGCGGCAATTCTCTCGACCAGCGTATTGATCGCCATCTCCATGGCGCGCGCAGTGTGGTCGCCGCTCTGGTTGGTGATGACGAATATACCGAGGTCGTACTTCGGGATAATGTAGATGTAGCACTGCGAGCGGGGCACGCCACCATGATGAGCGTAATAAACGCCCTTCAAGCGGTCGCCGCTGACAATGTTCCAGAAGTAGCCGATGCTGAACTCGGAATCGAATTTGACGAGGGTTCGGTGCGATTCCGCCACGATGGGCCCACCGGCCAACTGGAACTTGAGGTACTTCATCATTTCCGGGACCGTCGCCTTTACGTTTCCGGATGCGCCCCAAGGCAATTGCGGCATTGGCGTGGTCGGTGCCGGGTTGTCGCTGTGGTAGCCAACCGCAAGCCGGGTCGCCTCGGTATCGCCCAACCTGATTCTGAGGCCGGTCATCGCCGCGGAATCGCGAAAGAATCCGCGTAGCAGCGACTCGTAGTCGCTCTTGTAAACCGTCTCCAGAATATACGCCGTCAGTTCGGTTCCTGTACTGGAGTAGGCATAGTCCTTCCCGGGCGCCTGGCGAATCTCGACAGCGTGCAGGTCCCTGAAGAAATCGGCTTGGCCGTAGCGCGCGTAGATGGCATTGAGCTCGCCGGGCGTGCGCTGGTCGGTGAAATCCGCGAGCACCGTGTTCGCGCGCTCCGGCAACATGTTCGGCAGGCCACTCGTATGCGACAGCAGGTGACGGATGCGAATGGGAGCGCCTCGGTACTCCAGGTTCGCATAGTCCCCCTGCAGATACATCCGGACGTCATCGTCCAGGCTCACCTTGCGCTCCAGGACGGCACTCGCCATCAGGGTTCCCGCCATAGTCTTGCTCAGCGAACCGATTTCGTAGAGGGTCTCATTGGTCGGAGGGTTTGACTTCCCGGTTTCCATGTCGCCGCGATGACGGATGAATTCCGTGCCCCGATACACGACGCCAATCGAGGTCGAGTGGAGCAGTGGCTGTTCGACCAGCGTTGCGGCGACCTCATCGATGTCGGCTCCCAGATCCTTCGCCGGTACATGCGGGTCCGTGCAGCCCGTGGTCAAGAGCGCGGCGGACAATAAGACAAGATTAAGCCACCACCGGTTTCGAAACATCGTCGAAATCGCTTGCATGCGTCAGGGTTTGGAGGGGGAATGTGAATGGGTTCCCAAGATAGCCGATTGCCAAGGCACATACCTGCCTCTGGTCTCGCGGTTGCGCTCGTTCGAAGGCAGCCCTCAAGAGTGCGGGAGTGGGACGGGGGTCCATCGCACTAATAGGGTGGGACCGGGGCGTACGCCACACGAGGAGTGGGACCGGTCTTGAAGCGGAGCCTGTCGGGACATTCCTCGGAGTCTTCCTTTAGTGGGATTGGGTCCAGTCCCACGTAAAGTAGATAGATGGGGCAAGGCACGAAGGTTGCGCCCTCTAGAAATCAGCTCCCGCTAACCCCTCGGGCGACATGCCTTGATGACGACCTGACGCCTCATAGCACTAGCTCATGCCCCTGCGGGGACTCGAGACGATTTCTCTTGAGCGCAGCCTAACTATTCTTTTGTAGGCGCCCAGTAGGCACCAGAATCCAAAGGGGCCAAAGAAAAAGGGCCTGCATTTCTGCAAGCCCTTGAAAAATATGGTGGCCGGGGAGGGAATCGAACCCCCGACACAGGGATTTTCAATCCCTTGCTCTACCAACTGAGCTACCCGGCCAAGGTTTTATCGCGTTGCGGCTGCGTGGCCGGTGCGAGCCGCGCATGATACGGGAAGGGCCGGCGGGCTGGCAAGCCGGACGATGGCTGAACGTGCCGGGAGAGCGCCTGCGCCGGTGCCTTGTGGCGGGTGCATGATGGCGCCGGGACGAGAAAAAACGTCGACCAGACCGGGAGTTACGCCATGAAACGTCTGTTCCTGCTATGTGCCCTGGCCGCACTGGGTGCGTGCGCCACCACCAAGATGAGTTCCACCGAGCGGCTTGCCATGTATCGCGAGCACGCGGCCGCGCCGGTCAAGGATTTCAGCTACTTCGGCAGCCTCAATGGCTGGCAGCCGCTGGGAGATTCCGCACTGGCGGTCTGGACCAGGCCCAATGAAGCCTACCTGCTGGATCTGGCGGGTCCTTGCCAGGATCTGGAGTTCGCGCCCGCCATCACCATCAGCAGCATGATGGGGCGGGTGACCAACTTCGATCGCGTGCGCCCGCTGGGCGGTGGTAGCGGGGTGATGCGGATGTCCTGCCGGATCAAGACCATCAGTCCGCTGGATCTGAAATCGCTCAAGGCGGCCGAGAAGGAAATGCGCAAGGCTGAAGTCGAAGCGCGCCAGGAAGGCGAGCCCGCCAACTAGGCAACCAGGCCGGCTGCCGATGTAACGGAAAAGGCGGGGATTTCCCCGCCTTTTTCATGCCTCCGGGACGTAGCCGGCGGGTTTGTCGGCGCCACCGCCGAACAGGAATTTCTCCAGTTCCGTTTCCAGGAAGGCGCGGTGCTTCGGATCCCGCGGGGACAGGCGGTTCTCGTTGATCAGCATGGTCTGGTGGGCCAGCCAGGCCGCCCATGCCGACTTGCCGATGTGTGCGAACACGCGCTTGCCGAGTTCGCCCGGGTAGGGCACGAAATCCAGGCCTTCGGTTTCGCGTTTTTCGTATTCGCAGTAGACGGTGCGTGGCATGTGCTTGGAAATGCGGGAAAGCGACAGGAGGACAGGATAGCGGCTTCCGCAACCGGATAGTCCCGGTGCGGGTCAGGCCGTCAGCAATTTGCGGATCGGCGCCGGCAGGCCCAGTTGCGCCAGATCCTGGCGCGCGACCCAGCGCAGGTCCGCGTCGTCGCCGACGGCGGTGCGCGGCGCCAGCCCACGCCAGCGCAGCGGATGCATGCGCAGGCGATAGTGGCTGAACACGTGTGGCAGTTCCGGCAGCGCCTCGGCGTGGTCGTAGTCGCCCTGCAGGTGAGCTTCGAACCAGCGCCGCGCGGCATCGTGATCCTCGGCTTCCGGCAGCGACCACAGCGAGGCCCAGATACCGGTTGGCGGGCGCCGCAGCAGCAATACCTGGCCGGCGTCGTCCTCGGCGAGCAACATGATGGCGCTTCGTTCCGGGAGCGGCTTGCCGGGCTTGGACGTGGGCAATTCTTCGACCAGTCCCTCGCGCAGCGCCACGCAATCCTCGTGCACGGGGCAGAGCATGCAGGCCGGATCGTGGCGGGTGCACAGGGTGGCGCCCAGATCCATCTGCGCCTGGGTGTAGTCGGCCATGCGACCGGCGGGCAGGTGATCGGTCGCGAACCGCCACAACTGCTTCTCCACCGCGGGCGTGCCGGGCCAGCCGACGGTGCCGTGGTAACGCGACAGCACCCGCTTGACGTTGCCGTCCAGGATCGGGAACCGATCGCCCCAGGCCTGTGACAGGATCGCGCCGGCGGTGCTGCGGCCGATACCCGGCAAGGCGAGCAGCGCGTCGAAATCGCGCGGCAGGTCTCCGCCGTGCAGGTCCACGCAGGCGCGGGCCGCCGCGTGCAGGTTGCGCGCGCGGGCGTAGTAGCCCAGCCCGGACCACTGCGCGAGCACCTCGTCGAGCGAGGCGGTGCCCAGATCCCTGAGCGTGGGGAACGCCTCGAGGAAGCGGGCGAAGTACGGAATCACCGTCTTGACCTGGGTCTGCTGCAGCATGATCTCCGACAGCCACACGCGATAGGGCGTGCGCGGGTGCAACCAGGGCAGGTCGTGGCGGCCGGACTGGTCGAACCATCCCAGCAGGCGGGAGGCGAAATGATCTTCGGTCGGGCGGGTCATGGGGAGGTGTCGGTCGCGGGCAGGGCGGGATCATCCATGCGCAGATCCACGCCTTCCAGGATGGCGCCGGAGACTTCCACGCGCGGTGTGGTGAGGCGGCCGCTCAGGGGCGGCAGTGGCGATCCCCTGCCGGCCTGAAGCGCATCCAGCCAATCCATGATCTCGAACAGGCGGAAGCGGGCGTCGAAGCGGGTGGTGTCGCGCTGCAGCCGCAAGTGCGCGATGTCGGCCAGATCGGCGGTGCCGCGATAGGCGAGCGCGAACGGGAGCGCCGATGCGGAGCGTCCCAGCGGTGGTGGCAGGGACGGCCATGCGGTGGGCCAACCGGCCATCTGACCGCGCCAATCGAGCAGGAGGCCGTCACCGCCCAGACCAAGGTCGCCCGTCGCGTCCAGGGTGGGCATCGCATCACGGCCGCGCAGGGCAAAGGCGCCCGCACGCAGCCGCAGGCCCTCGGCGAACTCCAATGGGCCCGCGACACCCAGTGCGAACGAGTGCCGCGCCGTGTTCGCGAGGTAGTCCGCGCGGGCTCCCAGGACGACGCGCTCCAGCCGCGATTCGGCCTGGAGCAGGTAGGCGGACAGCCGCAGTCGGACCGGCAGTCGCCAATCCTTGCCGGCGGGCGTCGCCTGGCCGGCGATTCCGACGCCTCCATCCTGGCCGAGACGGGCCAGGTGGAAGGCCAGATCCATCGGCGCCTGCAATCCCGAGCCCGTGTACCGGGCCTGCAATTGCCCGCGCAGCGGCCGATCCGGGGCCAGGTGCGGGATGCGCAGATGGATCCGTTCCAGCGTCCAGCCATCCCCCTGGATCCGGCCGCCATCGACGCGGATGCCATCGGTCAGGGTGGGAATGCGGGTTTCGCCCGGCGGACGCGCGGCCAGCCAGTGTTGGAACGCGGCCAGATCGAAAACCGGCGCATCCAGTTCCAGCCGGACCGCGGTCAGATCGCGGCCGCGTGCGCGCAGGGTCGACCATGGCACGGAGATGAGGATGCGTTCGGCGCTCAACAGGGGTTTGGCGGCGCCCGGTTCGCGCGCCACCACGCCGCGCACGATCAATTGCGGCGTTCCACGCAAACGGTATTCGCCGATGCCCGAAGCGGAGATTTCCAGGCCCAGCGCGTCACCGGCCATGCCCAGCAGCGCCGGCGCCAGCCGTTGTGGTTGCAGCAGCCAATGCACGAGTCCGGCGCCTGCCAGCAACAGGACCGCGAGGGATAGCAGCGCCAGCCGGCGGCGCCGGCTCACGCGCCCAGCGTTTCCGGCAACAGCGCGTCGACGAAGGCTTCCGCGTCGAACACCCGCAGGTCCTCGGAACGTTCACCGATGCCGGCGAAACGGATCGGGATGCCGAACTCGCGCGCCAGCGCGAACACCACGCCGCCCTTGGCGGTGCCGTCGAGCTTGGTCACGACCAGGCCGGTGATGTTCACCGCGGCATGGAACTGGCGCAGCTGCGACAGCGCGTTCTGGCCGGTGGTGCCGTCGATGACCAGCAGCACTTCGTGTGGCGCCGCCGGATCCAGTTTCTGCAGGACGCGCTTGATCTTGCCCAGTTCCGCCATCAGGCCCTGCTGGGTATGCAGGCGACCGGCGGTATCGGCGATCAAGACCTCGGTGCCGCGCGCCTGCGCGGCCTGCAGCGCGTCGAACGCCACCGAAGCGGCGTCGGCATTCTGGCCCTGCGCGACCACGGGCACGCCGTTGCGCTCGCCCCAGGCCTGCAATTGCGCCACGGCGGCGGCGCGGAAGGTGTCGCCGGCGGCCAGCATCAGGTTGCGGCCTTCATCCTTGAAGCGGCGCGCCAGCTTGCCGATGGTGGTGGTCTTGCCCACGCCGTTGACGCCGACGGTGAGCAGCACGAAGGGATGGACGTCGCGCGGGATCTCCAGCGGCCTGGCCACCGGCGCGAGCATCGCGATCAATTCGGCGCGCAGCGCCGCCAGCAATGCGCGCGCATCGGTGAACTCGCGCGCCTTCATGCGCTTGCGCAGGCCTTCGATCAGCGCGGTGGTGGCGGGGACGCCGACGTCGGCGGTCAGCAACGCGGTCTCGATTTCGTCGAGCAGGTCGTCGTCCAGGCGCGGATTGCGCGAGAACAGGCCGCCCAGTCCGCGGGCGAAACTCGTGTTGCGCAGGCGCTCGCGCCAACCCGGCTTGCCGGCCGGAGCAGGCGCGGGAGCGTTGTCCGGCGCGGCCGGAACCGGCGCCGGCGCTTCCACCACGACCGACGCGGGCACCGGATCGGCGGTGTCCGGCGCGACGGCGGGAACGGGCGGGGCGTTGTCGGGAACGGGATCCTGGGGCGCCGGGCGCTGCGTCTCGGGCAGGCTCGCGGGCGCGTCAGGCTTCTTGCGTCGGAACCAGCTGACCATGACACGGACAATCGCGGAGAATGGGCGCCATGGTAGCACCCGCCTCCTGTCCGCCCCGATGAAACCCGGCCGTACTCCCGCCGGGCGTGGTCCGCGCGCCACCGAGCCCACCGGCAGCGTCCGCATCATCGGCGGACGCTGGCGCAATACCCGCCTGCCGGTGCCGGATCGGCCCGGTTTGCGCCCTTCCTCGGATCGGGTGCGCGAAACCCTGTTCAACTGGCTGATGCCGAAACTGGCCGGTGCGCGTGTGCTGGATGCGTTCGCCGGCAGCGGCGCGCTCGGTCTGGAAGCGGTTTCGCGTGGCGCCGCGCAGGCCGTGCTGATCGAGCGCGATGTCGGCCTGGCCGGTGCGTTGAGGCAGGCAGTCGGCCGGCTGGGCGCCGAATCGCAGGTGCGGGTGGAGGGCGCGGATGCCCTGGCGTGGCTCGCGGGTGCGCCCGCGGAGCCGTTCGACCTGGTGTTCCTGGACCCACCGTTCGCCGATGGCCTGTGGGACGCCGCGTTGCGGGCGTTGCCGCGCCATCTCGCGGACGATGCCTGGGTGTATGTGGAATCCCCGCGGGAACAGGTGCCGGCGGTGCCACCGGACTGGCTGCCGCACCGCGAGGGCCAGACCCGCGACGTCCATTACGCGCTCTACCGGGTCCCCGCCGGGCGGGGCGCTGCTACACTGCGCGGCGACTCCCATCGACCCGATTCCGCATGAGCGTGTCCCGTACCCGTACCGCGGTCTATCCCGGCACGTTCGACCCGATCACCAACGGGCATATCGACCTGATCGATCGCGCCGCGCCGCTGTTCGAGCGCCTGATCATCGGCGTGGCGGAGAGCCCGGGCAAGGGCCCCGCGCTGCCGCTGGAGCTGAGGGTCGAACTGACCCGCAAGGCGGTGGCGCACCACCCGCACGTGGAAGTGCGCGGTTTCGATGGATTGCTTGCCCATTTCGTCAAGGACATCGGCGGCGGCGTGCTGCTGCGCGGCCTGCGCGCGGTCTCGGATTTCGAGTACGAATTCCAGCTGGCCAGCATGAACCGGCACCTGATTCCCGAAGTGGAAACCCTGTTCCTCACCCCCGCAGAGCAGTACGGCTTCATCTCGTCCTCGCTGGTGCGCGAAATCTCGCGCCTGGGCGGGGATGTGTCCGGCTTCGTCACCGCCGACGTGGCTGCCGCCATGAAGGCACAGTGGCGGCGCACCTGAACCGCGTGCTTTTGTGGCACGATCCTTCCTACATCGACTCATTGAGGGGACAGAACCATGACCAACATCGCCACACGACTGCTGCTGATCGCCTGCCTGGTCGTGCCGTTTGCCGCGTGCAAGAAGGAAGAGGCCAAGCCGGTCGAAGCCGCCGAGGCGGCGCTGGTCGTGCCGGCCAAGGACGATGATGCCGGCTGGCGCACGTATCTGTCCGAGGTGGTGACCCGCAACATGGGCACCATCACCAACACCCCGTTCCTGTACTACCTCCCGCCGGAATCGGATCCGGAATTCCAGGCCAAGTACGATCGCTCGCTGGAGCAGGCCAAGAACGCAATTGCGCGCGGCATCGTCGGCGGCAACCTGCTGGCTTTCGGTTCCTCGGCATCCGCACGCATGGCCGATCTGGTGGTCGCCTCGTTCCAGGGCGTCGAGCCGGACACCATGAAGGGCGTGCGCGTGGTCTTCATCGGTGATGCCGCCGACGGCGAACGCGTCAAGGCGGCCGTGGCCCCGGCCGGCGTGGACTACGTCTTCGTCGAAGCCAAGTAATACGCTCCGCGCGTGGCCGCCATCGCGGCCACGCCTTCGCGGGGGCATCGCGCCCCCGTGAAAGCGGGGCTCCCGGAATCGAGAAGTCCCCCGCAATGTCACTCAAGATCAACGAACTCTGCGTCAACTGCGATGTCTGCGAGCCGGCCTGTCCCAACCAGGCCATCTCGATGGGCGAAACGATTTACGTGATCGATCCGGCGCGCTGCACCGAATGCGTCGGCCATCATGACGAACCGCAATGTGTCGTCGTTTGCCCGGTGGAGTGCATCGACCCCGATCCGGCGTATCCTGAGACCCAGGAGCAACTGCTGGCCAAGTTGCGCCAGCTGCAGGGCGGCTGACGCGGGAGGGCCGCCCATTGCGTACCCTTCAGGAGATGTCGTGAAAGCACGCCGAGCCACCGCGCTGTTGTTGGCGCTCTGTCTTTTCATCCCGGCGCTGCACGCCGCCGACGCCGGCCAGCGTTCCGCCAGTCCGCCGAGCCATCCGCCCGGCGCCGCCATCGCCAGCGCGCATGCGCTCGCGACGGAAGCCGGATTCGAGATCCTGCACGCGGGCGGCAATGCCTTCGATGCGGCGGTCGCGGTGTCGTCGGTGCTGTCGGTGGTCGAACCGATCAGTTCGGGCATTGGCGGCGGTGGCTTCTTCCTGCTGCATGACGCGCGCACCGGCAAGGACGTGTTCGTCGACGCGCGCGAGACCGCGCCCGCGGCGGCCACGCCCGAGGCCTATCTGCTGGCCAATGGCGAATTCAACCGCGATCGCGCCGAGAACGGACCGTGGGCCGCCGGCATTCCCGGCCTGCCTGCCGCGCTGGTCCACTTGGCGCGGAACTACGGCAAGCTGCCGCTGGAAACCTCGCTCGGCCCGGCCATTCGCATCGCCCGCGACGGTTTTCCGGTGTATGGCCGGCTGGCGCGTGGCTATGCGTCGCGCCGCGAAGTGATGGAACGCTATCCCGGCACCCGCGGAGTGTTCCTGGCCGATGGCGATCCGCCCAAGGAGGGCGAGACCCTCAAGCAGCCGGATCTGGCGCGCACGCTGCAACTGCTGGCCGAGCGTGGCCACGACGGTTTCTACAAGGGCGAGGTCGCCAGCAAGCTGATCAAGGGCGTGAAGGCCGAGGGCGGCCGCTGGACCGCCGGGGAACTCGCCGCCTACCAGGTGCGCGAACGCGAGCCGCTGAAGTTCAAGTACCGCGACTGGCAGATCACCACCGCGCCGCCACCGTCTTCCGGCGGCGTGGCGATCGCGCAGATGCTGCAGATCCTGGAAGGCTGGGATCTGGCCAAGCTCGACGATGTCCATCGCACCCACCTGACCGTGGAAGCCATGCGCCGCGCATTCCGGGATCGCACCTTCTACCTCGGCGATCCCGATTTCGTCGACATCCCGCTCAAGACCCTGGCCAGCCGTGACTACGCGGCCGGCCTTCGTGCGACCATCAACCCGGACAAGGCTACGCCCAGCGATCTGCTGTCCGGCAAGCCGACGCCGCTGGAGGACGAGGAGACCACCCACTTCTCGATCATCGACGCCGACGGCAATCGGGTGGCGGCGACCCAGACGGTCAACCTGCTGTTCGGCTCCGGCCTGATTCCGCCGGGCACTGGCGTGCTGCTCAACAATGAGATGGACGACTTCGCGCTCAAGCCCGGCACGCCGAATGCGTTCGGGGTGATGGGGTTCGAGGCCAACGCGCCGAAGCCCGGCAAGCGCATGCTCAGCTCGATGACGCCCAGCTTCATGGAGTCGCCCGACCGCGTCGCCGTGCTCGGCACGCCCGGCGGCAGCCGCATCATCACCATGGTGCTGCTGGGCATGCTCGGCTACGACCAGGGACTGGGCGCGCAGCAGGTCGCGGCGCTGCCGCGCTTCCATCACCAGTGGCTGCCGGACGTGATTTCCGCCGAGAGCGGCGCGTTCACGCCGCAGGTCGCCGAGGCGTTGCGGGCGATGGGCCACCAGGTCGACCTGCCCGGTGATACCGCCGCCGGTGGCCGTGGTTCCAGCCATGTCTGGGGCAACCTGCAGACCGTGCTCTGGGATCGCGCGACCAACACGCTTACCGGCGGCGCCGATCCGCGCAATCCGGTGGGCAAGGCGGAAGTCGAACTGATCGGGTCCGCCGAGCGCTGATCCGGATTCCCGTGGCGGAGCGGAGCCTGCTCCGCTCCGCTGGGCGAATGGTTCGTCCATGCGGGGGCAGCGATTCCGGCGTGACCGAGCCCCTCTTCAGGCTTGCCCTGCCTGCCGGGGCGTACAATCAGCGCCATGAAACTCTGGTCCATCCTCGGCAATTCCCAGAAGCTCGACGGCGGTGCGATGTTCGGCAACGCGCCGCGCGCGATGTGGTCCAAATGGCTGGCGCCGGACGAGCAGAACCGCGTGCCGCTGGCTTGCCGCGCGCTGCTGGCCAGTCCGCTCAACGGCAAGACGGTGCTGTTCGAGACCGGCATCGGTGCGTTCTTCGACCCGAAGATGCGCGAGCGTTTCGGCGTGCAGGAGGAGCGGCACGTCCTGCTGGATTCGCTGCGGGAAGCCGGTTTCGGCCACGAGGACATTGACGTGGTGGTGCTGAGCCACCTGCATTTCGATCACGCCGGTGGCCTGCTGGCGCCGTGGGCGGAGGGCAAGGCGCCGGAACTGCTGTTCCCCAACGCGACCTTCGTGGTCGGCCGGGCGCACTGGCAGCGGGCGTTGAAGCCGCATCCGCGCGATCGCGCCAGCTTCATCCCGGAGTTGCAGGGCCTGCTGGAGGCCAGCGGCCGGCTGGAGCGGGTGGATGGCGAACATTCGCAGGCGCTGGGCGACAGCGTGCGCTTCAGTTTCAGCGACGGCCACACGCCGGGCCTGATGCTGGCCGAAATCGTCGGCCCGGAGCGCGTGGACGGACAGGCGCATGGCGGCGTGGTGTTCTGCGCCGATCTCATTCCCGGACGTTCGTGGGTGCACGTGCCGATCACGATGGGCTATGACCGCAACGCGGAACTGCTGATCGACGAGAAGCGCGTGTTCCTGGAAGACAAGCTGACGCGTAACGTGCGTCTGTTCTTCACCCATGATCCGGAGTGCGCGCTTGCCCAGGTCACCCGCGACGATCGAGGCAAGTTCGGCGTGGCCCACGAAGTGGCGGAACTGCACGCCCGCGCGCTGGCCGCATGAAGTGACTTCCGGCACTGCGGAGTGATGACAACAGGCACCTGTCCGGAGCGGCGGGTGCCGACAGACTGATCCCACTTTCCAGCGGGATCTTCCAGATGAGCCAGCGTTTCCTGTTCCGCCGCGTGATGGCGGCCGTGCTGTTGTCCTTTGCAGGCGCCCAGGTGGCCTTCGCCGCACCGACCGCCACGGTGCCATTGCAGGTCTCGCCGCAGCGCGCCACCTCGATGGCGGTATGGGAACCGCAAACCGTTCGCGGCGTGGTGCTGTTCTCCAGCGGGCACGGTTCGTGGCCGGAACGCTACGACGATCTGCTGCAGACCTGGCGCGACGCCGGTTTCGTGGTGGTCGCGCCGCTGCACGTGGACTCGGTCAAGTATCCGGATCGCGAGAAGTTCTCCATGCAGCAGGGTTTCGGCGAACGGCTGGCTGACATGAAGGCGGCCAGTGCCTACGTCGCCGCGCATTGGCCCGGTGTGCCGGTCGCGGCGGCCGGGCACAGCTACGGCACGCTGGTGTCGCTGGTCCTGGGCGGCGCGCTGGCCGAACTCGGACCGCTGCGCGATCCCGGCGTGGTGGCGGTGGTGGGCTACTCCTCGCCGGGCAGGATTCCGGGACTGGTCACGCCATCGGCCTATGCGTCGGTCGCGGTGCCGGTGATGCTGGTGACCGGCGACAAGGACCTGGTGCCGGGTTTCGTCAACGATGCGCGCGACCATCTGTATCCGGTCGAAAGCGCGCCCGCGGGCGACAAGTACGCGGTGGTGCTGGCGGGGGGCGATCACAACCTGATCGGCGGCCAGCCGGAAGCGCAGTACCGGCGCGCGCGCGACATCGGCACCGCTTTCCTCAAGGCGGAAGTGCTGGATGACGCCGAAGCGGCCCGGATGTTGTCGGTCGACGCCGCCGGACCGGCCGATGCCGAGCGCTGGATCCGCCGCTGAGGCTCAGCCGACCCGGGTGCCGAAGATCCGATCGCCGGCGTCGCCCAGGCCCGGCAGGATGTAGCCCTTGTCGTTGAGGCGGTCGTCGATGGCGGCGGTATAGACCTCGACATCGGGATGGGCCGCTTGCAGGGCGGCCAGCCCCTCGGGCGCGGCGACCAGGAAGATGCCCTTGATGCGCTTGGCGCCGGCGCGCTTGAGCATGTCGATGGTGGCGATCAGGGTGCCGCCGGTGGCCAGCATCGGATCCAGGATGAGCGCGTCGCGTTCGTCCAGGCGGCCGGTCAGGCGTTCGAAGTACGGTACCGGTTGCAGGGTTTCCTCGTCGCGCTGCAGGCCCACCACGCTGACCTTGGCGGCCGGAATCAGCGCCAGCACGCCCGGCAGCATGCCCAGGCCGGCGCGCAGGATCGGCACCAGGGTGATCTTGGCGCCGGCGATCTTGCGCACCTGGACCGGTCCGGCCCAGCCCGGCATGGTCGCCTGCTCGGTTTCCAGGTCCGCGGTGGCCTCGTAGGCCAGCAGGGTGCCGAGCTCGGTCACCAGTTCGCGGAAACCCTTGGTGCTGAGGGAGGCGTCGCGCAGCAGGCCGATCTTGTGCTGGACGAGGGGATGGCGGACTTCGACGGTCTTCATGGCGGCCTGGGGCGATGACGGATGGCGAAAGTCTGCATCAATCCCGCCCGTCCCACAAAAAAAGAAGCCGGCTTGCGCCGGCTTCCACCCAGGCACAGGGAGGGCCGTGCTCAGAACGCCCAGCGCATGACCAGCTGATAGCTCGGTCCGGCCTCTTCGGTTTCCAGTTCGTACTCGTCGTAGTCGCGGGCGATCTGGTCGGCCTGGTTGTCGAACTTGTGGAAGAACTCGTCCTTGGACGCGTCCAGCAGGTTGGCGGCGGTCAAGCGCACCGACAGGGTCTTGCCGAAGCGCTTCTCGACGAACACTTCCAGGTCATCGCCATACTTGACCGTCACTTCCTCGGCCAGGATGCGACTGAATGCATCGCCCTGCTTGCGGTAGGTCGCGCCGAAGCTGGCGCCGATCGAGGGCAGGTCCTGGATGAAGCCGACGTTGTAGACGCTCCTGGCCTGGTCGTTGAAGCGGCGCTCGCCGAGGAAATCGGTGACCTTGCTGTTGAGGTAGGAGTAGTTCAGGAACACGCCGGTATTGGGCATGCCCAGCGCGGTCAGCGGCGTCGACAGATCGAATTCGACGCCATAGACCTTGCCGTCGCCGATGTTGGCTGAGGTGAACAGCCAGCTTTCCGGATCGAACTGGAAGTCGTCCTCGGTCGCGCCGGGATTCTCGGCCAGGAATTCCTCCAGGTCGTCGGCGTAGTTGTCCTGCGCGTCCTCGCTCATCTCGCCGGTATTGACCAGCTCGATCAGGTTCTTGACGTCGCGGTAGAAGAAGTTCAACCCGACCACGCCATGCTTGCCCAGGCGACGTTCGAAACCCAGATCGATGCCGTTGGCGGTTTCCGGATCCAGCTTCGGGTTGCCGATGTAGTCGTTGTCGCCGAACTCGCCGTCCAGCAGGGCCGGGATCAGTTCGTTGAAGTTCGGACGCTTCACGCTTTTGGCCAGCGACAGGCTGATGCGGGTGGCCTCGTCCAGATCCCATTTCAGGTGCAGCGAAGGCAGCAGTTCGTTGTAGTCCTTGCTGGCCGACCCGGCGACGTCGCCGTCTTCCTGGTAGCGGATGTCCGAGCGCGTGGTTTCGTAGCGCAGGCCGGCTTCCCAAGAGAACGCCTCGCCCTTGCCCGACAGCATCAGGTAGGGATCGACGCGGGTTTCCTTGATCTGCGAGCCGATCACGCCGTCCGGTTCGTAGGCCACCAGGTCGCCTTCTTCCTCGGCTTCCCAGGCGTAGTTGGTATAGGTGACGTCGCGCTTCTTGCGGCGGTAGTCCACGCCGAATTCGAGTTCGCTCGCGCCCACCGCGCGCTGGTGCGCGATCTTGAAGCTGGTTTCGGCGTCCTGCGCGTCCACGGCCTGGGATTCGGCCTCGGAGGCATCCCATTCGCCGTTCACATACTCGTGCTTCTCCTCGCTCTCGGCGCTGTCGTCCTCGAACCGCGCGTAATCGAGATCGAGTTCGGTGGTGCCGCCGGCCATGTCGAACTTGTATTCGGCGCCGATGCCCCAGTTGCGCTGGTCGATCGGGTTGAGGCCGGGCACCCGCGAATCGATGATGTCGCCGTCGTCGTATTCGACCTCATGCGAGACCTCGGTGACGTCGCGGTCGGTCTTGACGTAGAAACCGTCGATGCTGATGCGGCCGGTCTCGCCGACATCGGCGGTGTAGGAGAGATTGGCCGAATAGTCACGGCCATCCTTCACTTCGGTCTGGTCTTCCCAGCTGACCAGTTCCTGGCGGGTCGGGTCGGCGAAACGGTCCGAGCGCTTGACCTTGGAGCGGTAGCGGTCCTGGACGTTGATGCCGGCCAACAGGCGCCCACCCAGGGCGTCGAAGCTGGTCACCGCGCCGAAGGTCGGATTCACTTCGCCGTCGTACCAGCGGTTGACGCCGATGCGCAGGTAGCTGCCGTCGAACACGTAGGCATCGCGCAGCACGATGTTGATGCTGCCGGCGATCGCATCGCCGCTGCGGTTGGCACTGTTGCTGCGCAGGATCTCGATGTGGTCGACCATTTCCGCCGGGATGCGATCGACCCAGAACGAGCGGTCGTCGCCGGCGCCCGGGACCTTCTTGCCGTTGATCAGTACCTGGGTATAGCCGGCCGCCATGCCCCGCATCATCGCGCCGTCGAATTCCATGATGTCGGAGCCGACGAAGGTCACGCCGGGCACGCGCTTGAGCATGTCGCCCACGGTGTTGGGCTCGAAGCGCTGGAAGTACTCCAGGTCGTAGGACAGGGTGGGGGCGATGTCGTCGGTGCGGTCGCGATAGGTGATTTCGCCCTGGACCACGATGGTGTCCAGCTGCTTGGGGTCCTCGGCCGGCGCGGCGGCCGCGGCGCTGCCGTCGGGCATGGCCTGCGCGCTTGCCAGCGGGCTGGCGGCAATCATGCCCACGCAGAGCAGTGCCTGTGACAGGCCGATGGCCAGGGCGGTGCGTTTCATCGTCGTGTTTTCCCCAGGTGAAGATAAACGGCGATTTCTACGGGGCTTAGATGGCGGGAATGTGACCGGTGGATGGCAGGATGGCGAATGCGTTCCGGCGCAACCAAAGCGTCACAATCGGCGCGTAGAACATTGCGGTTTGTTGACCGTCCATCGCTCCAGGGGGAATCGCATGTCGCATCGCTCGAACACACTCGCCAGCCTGCTGGTGGTCCTGTCACTGGCCGGCTGCGCCACCACCGCGCCGGTGGATCGCGAGCCGGACGAGAACGTGGAGAAGGATCCGCTGCTGAGCGAGGCCAAGATTCCGCACGTGGTCGTTCCCGAGGCCTTCCTGACCGCGGACACGCCAGCCGACAATGTCGATTCACCGGCCAGCTGGCGCAGCCCGGACGGCAAGCGCTGGCTGATCGCCACCGCCAAGGCGACCGACCAGTTGATCGTCTACGACGGCGCCAGCGGCGAGCGCCTGCGCACGGTCGGGGGACCGGGCACCGGCGCGGGCCAGCTCCAGCGTCCCAACGGCATCGCCGTCATCGATGATCTGGTGCTGGTGGTCGAACGTGACAACCATCGTGTGCAGGTGTTCCAGCTGCCGGGATTCCAGCCGTTGCTGAGCTTCGGCGCGGAAGACCTGAAACAGCCCTATGGCCTGTGGGTGCGTCCGCAGAAGGACAGCTACGAGGTCATCGTCAGCGACAACTACATGTCGCCGCAGAACGAGGACCTTCCGCCGCCGCTGGTGGAACTGGATCGCCGGTTCAAGCGCTACCAGCTGCGGCGCGCGCCGCAGGGCTGGCAGGCGAGCCTGGCCGGCACCTTTGGCGATACGACCGAGGCCGGCGCCATCCGCATCGCCGAGTCGGTATTCGGTGATGTCGCCAACGATCGCCTGCTGCTGGCGGAAGAGGATGTCGCCACCGGCACCCGCCTGCGCGAATACGGCCTGGACGGCCGCTACCGCGGCCGCGACATCGGCGCGGATCTGTTCAAGGCGCAGGCCGAGGGGATGGCGCTGGCGCAATGCGCGGGTGGAACCGGGTACTGGATCGCCACCGACCAGTTCAAGGACCGCAGCGTGTTCCATGTGTTCGACCGCCTCAGTCTGGAACACCTGGGCGCGTTCACCGGCGAACGTACCGCCAATACCGACGGTGTGTGGCTCGACCAGACGGTCGACAAGCGTTTCCCCGAGGGCGTGTTCTATGCGGTGGACGATGACAAGGCCGTGGCCGCGTTCGATTGGCAGGCGATCGCCCGGGCGCTGAAGCTGCCTGCCTGCAAACCCGCGCAATGAGCCGCGTTCCGGTGACCCTGCTGGGATGGCTGATGGCGGTGTCGCTGGCGCATGCCGGCGACACGGTGGTCCACCCGTTCCTCGCCGCGCAGTCGCCGAAGGCGCCGGAGGAAGCCGTGCTGGCGGTGGAGATTCCCGCCGGCAGTTTCACCAAGTACGAAATCAACGAGGAGGGGCTGCTGTTCGTGGACCGCTTCCAGTCGATGCCGGTCGCCTATCCGGCCAACTACGGGTCGATGCCGCGCACGCGGGCGGGGGATGGGGATCCCCTGGATGCGCTGGTGCTGACCCGCGAGCCGCTGCATCCAGGTGTGTTGATCCGGTTCCGGCCCATCGGCGTGCTGCGGATGGTCGATGACGGAGAGGCCGACGAGAAAGTCATCGGCGTGCCGACGGACAAGGTCGATCCCACCTATGCCGGGATCCGCGATCTGTCCGATCTGCCAGCCATCGAGCGCGACCGCATCGAAGCCTTCTTCCGCATCTACAAGGATCTGCCGAAGGGGCGCAATCCGGTGCGGTTGAACGGCTACGGCGACGCCGCGGAAGCCAGGGGGCTGATCCGGGCGGCGATGGCACGGTTTGACGAGGCGGCCGGCGCGGGAAAGCGCGCGCCGTAGCGCCGATCGCCTGGCGGGCGGGCGCTGCCCGCGGCGGAGCAGGCCGGTCCTGCGCGATGGCGTGCAAGAAAAAAGGCGGGCACCGCCAGGGGGCCCGCCCACGAGGAAAAACGCTTGCGGCCGGATCAGGCCGCGACGGCCTGCGCGTTGCGCGGACCTTCTTGCAGCGCGCGCCCGACCAGGCTGACCAGCAGTTCCAGTTCGTCCGCGCCCATCGCGAAGTGCGGGGTGAAGCGCAGTGAATTGGCGCCGCCATGGATGACGTTGATGCCGTGCTGGCGCAGCCATTCCTCGGTGGAGTTGGTGCCGTAGCACTTGAACTGCGGGGCCAGTTCGCAGGAGAACAGCAGGCCGGTGCCCTGGACCTTGGTGATCAGGCCACCCAGTTCGGCCTTCAGCTTTTCCAGGCTGGCCACCGCGTCGACGCCGCGCGCGCGGATGTTCTCGCGGACCTGCGGGGTGAGTTGTTCCAAGGTGGCGCAGGCCACGTCGAGCGCGCGCGGATTGGTGGTCATGGTGTTGCCGTACACGCCCTTGCGGTACAGGCCGGCGGCGCGTTCGTTGACCGCCAGCACCGACAACGGGTACTGCGCGGCGTTGAGTGCCTTGGAATAGGTTTCCATGTCCGGCGCGTCCAGGCCTTCGAAGCCGGGGTAGTCGACGATCGACAGCACGCCGTGGGCGCGCAGGCCGGCCTGGATGGAGTCGACCAGGAACAGGCTGCCATGATGACGGGTAAGCTCGCGCGCGGCGGCGTAGAACGCCGGCGGTACCGATCGGCCCGGGTCGCCTTCGCCCATCACCGGCTCCAGGAACACCGCCTCGATGAACCAGCCCTTGGTCTCGGCGTCGGCGAACGCGCGCTTCAGCGCCTCGACGTCGTAAGGCTCGATGGCGATCAGCGAATCCTCGCCGCGGTAGCTGGCCAGGTGCTGCTGGTAGGTCTTGCGCGAGGAATCCGAGTACAGCGCCGGGCGCTCGGTGCGGCCATGGAAGCTGCCCTTCACGACCACGCGCTTGACCGCGCGCCCCTCGTGCCGGGCGCCCGGATCGGTCTGCAGCTTGGTGTTGATGTCGGCGATGCGGGCGGCCAGGCCGACCGACTCGGAACCCGAATTCAGGCACAGGAACTTCGCGTAGGGACAGCCGCCGCGGGTCTGGCCGATTTCCTTGCGCAGGGCGCGTTCGAAGCGCAGCTGCGAGAGGCTGGGGGTCATGATGTTGGCCATCACCTGCGGGCGGGCCATCGCCGCCAGGATCGGCTCCGGGGTATGGCCGAAGCCGAGCATGCCGTAGCCGCCGGCGTCGTACAGCACCGCGCCGTTGAGGGTGACCACCCACGGGCCACGCGCGGCCAGGGCGATGTAGGGATTGACCGCGTCATCCGGGTAGAAGTTGACGTAGCCGGCCTGGACGGCGCGCAGCTGCGCTTCCTCGTCCAGATCCAGCAGGTCGGCGAACTCGCCCTTCAGGCGGGCGTGCTCGGCCGCGGCGGCCTCGATGGCGGCCACCAGGTCCGGATGGCCGGCGGCGAAACGTTCGAGGGTGGCGTCGTCCAGTCCGGTGGTCAGGCGCTTGCCCGCATGGGCGCGGAGGGGGGCGAGCAGGTCGAGGAGGGCCATGGTGTTCTCCGAATGGACGGCAAACCTCTATTATGTGGATAAATTCGTCGTTTGACAGTTATGATTTGCACGAATTTTCTGTAGATTTCGTCGAATCGACGAGACGGATGCCCTGAAATGAAGATCTCCGCGACCGACCAGTTGCTGCTCAGCCTGTTGCGCGATAACGCCCGCGCCTCGACCGCTCAGATCGCGCGCCGGCTCAATCTGTCGCGGACCACGGTGCAGAGCCGGATCGAGCGGCTGGAACGCGAGGGCGTCATCAGCGGTTACACCGTGCGGGTACACGACGACTACGAGCGCGGGCACATCCGCGCGCACATCATGATCACGGTGCACCCGAAGCAGATGACCTCGGTGGTCGCGGCCCTGCGCGCCATGCCCGAACTGCGCCTGCTGCAGTCGGTAAGCGGCGCCTACGACCTGATCGCGGTGGGCGTGGTGCCGTCGGTGGATGGAATGGACCTGCTGACCGACCGCATCGGCGCCATTGACGGCGTCGAACGCACCACCTCCTCGATCGTGTTGTCGACCAAGTTCGAGCGCTGAACGCGACGGGGCTCCGGCCACCGGCGAAAACGCCCGTACTGGCCAGGTCCCTTACAATGGCGGGCTTCCCCGAGCCGCTCCCCGTGAAGAAATCCGATTTCCATTTCGAATTGCCCGAGGCCCTGATCGCCCAGGCGCCGCTGCCGGAACGTTCGGCCAGCCGCCTGCTGGTGGTGCCGCCGGGCGATGCCGCCTTCGCCGACCGCCAGGTCAGGGATCTGCCGGAATGGCTGGCGCCGGGCGATCTGCTGGTGTTCAACGACACGCGGGTGATTCCGGCGCGCCTGTTCGGCCAGAAGGAAACCGGCGGACGGGTGGAAATCCTGATCGAGCGATTGCTGCCGGACAACGAGGCGCGCGCCCAGGTGGGCGCCAGCAAGTCACCCAAGCCGGGCAGCCGGATTGCCCTGGACGCCGGCGGCGAAGCCGAGGTGCTGGGCCGCGACGGCGAGTTCTACCGGCTGCGCTTCCACCTGCCGACGACGCTGGAAAGCTGGCTGCTGCGGGCCGGCCGCCTGCCGCTGCCGCCCTACATCCAGCGCCAGGCCGGCGCGGACGACGACGAGCGCTACCAGACCGTGTTCGCGCGCGAACCGGGCGCGGTCGCCGCGCCCACCGCCGGCCTGCATTTCGACGAACCGCTGCTGGCGGCGCTGCGCGAGCGCGGCGTGGAGTTCGGCCACGTCACCCTGCACGTGGGCGCGGGCACGTTCCAGCCGGTGCGGGTGGACGACGTCCGCCAGCACCAGATGCACAGCGAATGGCTGAATGTCGGCGCGGCGCTGATCGAACGCATCCATGCGACCCGCGCCCGTGGCGGCCGCGTGATCGCGGTGGGCACGACGGTGGTGCGCGCGCTGGAATCGGCGATGCGCGATGGCGGGTTGCAGCCGTTCGCCGGCGAGACCCGCATCTTCATCTTCCCCGGTTACCGCATCCGCAGCGTGGACGCGATGATCACCAACTTCCACCTGCCGGAAAGCACGCTGTTGATGCTGGTGTCCGCCTTCGCCGGCAAGGAGCGTGTGTTCGCCGCCTACGCGCACGCGGTGCGCGAGCGCTACCGTTTCTTCTCCTACGGCGATGCGATGCTGCTGTTTCCGCAGGCACCGTGATGGCGGGAGCGACGTCAGTCGCGACGATGACGTGTCCGGTGTGCTGGAACCATCGCGACTGACGTCGCCCCCACAACCAAGGCTGCAATCCGCTACTCCCTCTTCCAGTTCCCGTCCTCCCATGTCCCGACTCCAGTTCCAGCTCCAGACCACCGATGGACGCGCCCGCCGCGGCCGGCTGACCTTTCCGCGCGGTACGGTGGAAACGCCGGCGTTCATGCCGGTCGGCACCTATGGTTCGGTGAAGGGCATCCTGCCCGATCAGATCGAGGCGCTGGGCGCGGAAATCATCCTGGGCAACACCTTCCACCTGTACCTGCGCCCGGGCCTGGAGGTCATCGCCCAGCACGGCGGCCTGCATGGATTCGCCCGCTGGGAGCGGCCGATCCTCACCGACTCCGGCGGCTTCCAGGTGTTCTCGCTGGCGCATCGCCGCAAGATCACCGAGCAGGGCGTGACCTTCGCCTCGCCGGTGGATGGCAGCAAGGTGTTCCTCGGCCCCGAGGAGAGCATGCGCATCCAGAAGGTGCTGGATTCGGACATCGTGATGATCTTCGACGAATGCACGCCGTATCCGGCCACCGAGGCGGTCGCGCGCAAGTCGATGGAACTGAGCCTGCGCTGGGCCGAGCGCAGCAGGCGCGCGCACGAGGGCAATGACGCGGCGCTGTTCGGCATCGTCCAGGGCGGCGTGCACGAACCGCTGCGCGAGCAGTCGGCGGCCGGACTGCAGGCGATCGGCTTCGACGGCTACGCGATCGGCGGGCTGGCGGTGGGCGAGCCGGAGGAGGAACGCAACCGCATCCTCGATCACATGCATCCGATCCTGCCGCAGGACCGGCCCCGCTACCTGATGGGGGTGGGGCGCCCGGAGGATCTGGTCGAGGGTGTCGCGCGCGGCGTGGACATGTTCGATTGCGTGATGCCGACCCGCAATGCCCGCAATGGCCACTACTTCACCTCGTTCGGCACCGTGCGCATCCGCAACGCCAAATACGAGAAGGACATGCAGCCGATCGAACCGGGCTGCGGCTGCTACGCCTGCCGCAACGGCTTCACCCGGTCGTACCTGCGCCACCTGGACCGTTGCAACGAGATGCTGGCTCCCATGCTCGGCACGCTGCACAACCTCTGGTATTACGAGCAGCTGATGGCGGATATCCGCGCGGCCATCGAGCAGGGTCGCTTCGACGATTTCCGCCAGGCGTTCTACGCCGCCCGCGGGGCGGCCACGCCGCCGGCCTGAGCCCCGGATCCGCCGGTCCCGGATGAAATGCCGGGGCGGCATGCGGAACCTTTCGGACGGGCGGCGGTCTCCACACGTCCACGCTGGCGCCCGTCGGGGCCGGCACCGCGCCGGGACGGGGATGCCCAGCGCGTGGCATAATTCCCGGCTGCTTTCGCACAGGAACGGATAACTCCATGAATCTGCTCGACTTTCTGATCGCCCCGGCCCACGCCCAGGCCGCCGGCGCTCCCCAGGGTGGCCTGGGTGGTTTCGGCCTGCTGATGCCGATCATCCTGATCGCCATCATGTACTTCCTGATGATCCGCCCGCAGATGAAGCGTGCGAAGGAACACCGCGCCATGCTGGACAAGCTGTCGCGTGGCGACGAGGTCATCACCACCGGCGGCATCGCCGGCACCGTCACCGACATCGGTGACAACTTCGTCACCATCGAAGTGGCCGACAACGTGCGGGTGCGCGTGCAGAAGGCCGCCGTGGGCAACGTCCTGCCCAAGGGCACCCTGAAGTCCGCCTGACATTCCTTTCCAACCACCGTTGAGCGCGCGCCCGGCCAGGGCGTGCGCGGGTTGCCGCAATGCTTGAATTCCCTCGCTGGAAATACGTCGTCATCCTGCTGGTCGTTGCGCTGAGCGTGTTCTACGCGCTGCCCAACATCTACCCGCAGGATCCCTCGGTACAGATCACGCCGAATCGCGGCTACGCGATCGACGCGGCATTGCGCCAGAAGGTCGAAGCCAGCCTCAAGGAGGCCGGCGTCACCACCAAGGCGCTGGATGACCAGGACGGAAAGAGCCTGATGGTCCGCCTGCCGGGCCTGGATGCGCAGACCAAGGCCAATGACGTCCTGCGCGGCGCGCTCGGCGAGAACTACGTGGTGGCGCTGAACCTGGCCTCGACCGTTCCGGACTGGCTCAGCCGGTTCGGCGCGCGCCCGATGGTGCAGGGCCTGGATCTGCAGGGCGGCGTGCACTTCGAATTGCAGGTGGACCAGAAGGCGGCCCTGGACAAGCGCGTGGATGCGTACGTCGAGGACGCCCGGCTGACCCTGCGCGACAACCGCATCAAGTACCAGTCGGTCGAACGCCGTCCGGACAACAGCATCGCCATCACCCTGGCGCCGGGCGAGAACGCCAACAAGGCGCGTGATCTGCTGGCCAAGACGCTGGTCGCCTCGTCCAACGCCGGCGGCGCCGCGCTGGTCGGCGGCGGCGCCCTGACCTACGACGTCGAAGGCGAACGCATCACCATCGGCCTGCCCGAGAGCGAACTGAACCAGATCGCCGGCAGCGCCATCGAGCAGAACATCACCACCCTGCGCAACCGCGTCAACGAACTGGGCGTGGCCGAGCCGATCATCCAGCGCCAGGGCAACGACCGCGTGGTCGTGCAGTTGCCGGGCGTGCAGGACACCGCCGAGGCCAAGCGCATGATTGGCGCTACCGCCACCCTGGAATACCGCGCGGTGGTCGATGGCAATGCCTATGACGCGGTCGCCAGCGGCAACGTGCCGCCGGAAGCGCGCGTGTACTACCGCCGCGAAACGGGCCCGGACGGCAAACCCGTCCCGATCCTGTTGAACAAGCGCGTGATCGTTTCGGGCGACCAGATGGTCGGCGCCCAGTCCTCGACCGACCAGAATGGCCTGCCGGCGGTCAACGTGACGCTGAACAACATCGGTGGCCAGCGCATGTTCGACTTCACCGGCGCCAACGTGAACAAGCCGATGGCGGTGGTCTACATCGAGCGCATCCCGCAGGTGGACATCGTCAACGGCGAGGAAGTGCGCAGCACCCGGATCAAGGAGGAAGTGATCTCGGTGGCGAACATCAACGGCGTGTTCGGCAAGAACTTCATCACCACCGGTCTGGAAAAGACCGAGGCCGATGGCCTGGCCAAGCTGCTGCGCGCCGGTTCGCTGGCCGCGCCGATGGATTTCATCAACGAACGCGTGGTCGGCCCCAGCCTGGGTGCGGAGAACGTGGCACGCGGCACCAAGGCGGTGATGTTCTCGTTCCTGTTCGCGCTGGCCTTCTTCCTGGTCTATTACCGGATGTTCGGCCTGCTCACCTGCATCGCATTGCTGCTGAACCTGGTGATGGTGGTGGCGGTGATGTCGTTGTTCGGCGCCACCATGACCCTGCCGGGCTTCGCCGGCCTGGCGCTGTCGATCGGCATGTCGGTGGACGCCAACGTGCTGATCAACGAACGCATACGCGAGGAATTGAGAGCCGGGGTGCCGCCGCTGGCGTCCATCGCCACCGGCTATGACAAGGCGTCCGGCACCATTTTCGACTCTAACATGACCGCGCTGCTGGCCGGCGTGGCGCTGTTCGCCTTCGGCACCGGTCCGCTCAAGGGCTTCGCCATCACCATGATCGTCGGCATTCTGACCTCCGTGTTCACCGCCGTCACCGTTTCGCGCGCGCTGGCCACGCTGATCTACGGCCGCCGCCGCAAGCTGAAGTCGCTGGCCATCTGACGAGAGCAACCGAACCATGAAACTCTTCCCGCTGCATCTCGTCCCCAACGACACCAACATCGACTTCATGCGCCTGCGCTGGGTGTCGCTGGCGGTGGCCCTGATCCTCGCGGTGGTCGCCGTCGGCGCCATGGCGTTCAAGGGCTTCAACTACGCGCTCGACTTCACCGGCGGCATCATGGTGGAACTGCGCTTCGACAACCCGCCTGACGTGGACAGCGTGCGCGAGCGCCTGGAGGCGTCGGGTTACCAGGGCGCACAGGTCCAGACCTTCGGCACCGGCCGCGATCTGCTGGTCCGCCTGCAGCCCCGCGAAGGCCAGACCGATTCGGAAGCCGCCAACCGCACCGCCACCGAGGTGGTGAAACTGGCTTCCTCGGCAGACAATCCCGCGACCAAGCTGCGCAGCGAGATCGTCAGCCCGCAGGTTGGCAAGGAACTGGCCATGAACGGCCTGTACGCGCTGATCTTCGTGGTGGTGGGCTTCCTGATTTACATCGCGTTCCGGTTCGAATGGAAGTTCGCGCTGGCGGCCATCTTCACCACCCTGCATGACGTGCTGATCTGCGCCGGCTTCTTCGCCCTCACCGGGCGCGAGTTCGACCTGACCGTGCTGGCCGGCCTGCTGTCGGTGATGGGCTTCTCGATCAACGACACCATCGTGGTGTTCGACCGCGTGCGCGAGAACTTCCGCTCGCTGCGGGTGGATCCGGTGGAAGTCCTGAACCGTTCGGTCAACCAGACCCTGTCGCGCACCATCATCACTTCGTTCGTGGCGTTCCTGACCGTGCTGGCGCTGTACATCTACGGCGGCGGTTCGCTGGAAGGCATGGCGATCTCGCAGATGATCGGCATCGTGATCGGCACCATCTCCTCGATCTTCATCGCCTGCCCGCTGCTGACCATGGGCTTCATGAAGGTTACCAAGCAGGACCTGATGCCCAAGGCCAAGGACGAGGCGGCGCTGGCGCGCAGGCCTTGAGAGCCGGGATTCGGGATTGGGGATTCGAGAAGTCTCCATTCCCGGAAGAAAAAAAGGCCGCGCATCGCGCGGCCTTTTTCTTTCGACGTTCCGGTCGCTGGCGGCGGGCGCCGGGTTCAGCCCTTCGGCGGGTCGAAGCTGGCGGCGTAGCCGGAGGACACGATGGCCTTCTGCAGCGTCTCGGCGACCTTGATGTTGCCGGCGACGATCTGACGGGAGGCCGGACCGCGGCCGTCCAGGCGGGGAGTGGGGGCGCCGCGGAAATCGCAGATGCGGCCGCCGGCCTCGCGCACCAGCAGCACGCCGGCGGCGATGTCCCAGTCCTTCACGCCGGCCTCGAAGTAGGCGTCCAGGCGGCCACAGGCCACGTAGGCCAGGTCCAGCGCGGCCGAGCCGGTGCGGCGCACGTCCTCGGCCTGGACCAGCAGTTCGCGCACGCATTCGAGCTGGGCGCCGGCGCGGGCGCGCTCACGCGGCGGGAAGCCGGTGCAGATCACGGTACCGGCCAGGTCCTTGCGATCGGCCACCCGGATCTTGCGCTCGTTGAGCTGGGCGCCGGCGCCGCGGCTGGCGGTGAACAGGTCGTTGCGGAGCGGGTCGAAGATCACCGCGTCGGTCGGCTCGCCGTTCTCGACCAGGGCGATCGAGACGCAATAGTGCGGGAAGCCGCGCAGGTAGTTGCTGGTGCCGTCGAGCGGGTCGATGACCCAGGTGTAGCGGCCCTGGCCCTGGATGCCGCCTTCCTCGCCGACCACGGCGTAGTCCGGGTAGGCGCGCCGGAGTTCCTTGACGATGACCTTCTCGGCATCGGCGTCCACTTCGCTGGCGTAGTCCATCCGGTCCTTCTGCACCACGTTCAGCGCGTCCAGCTTGTTGATGTTGCGCAACAGGACATTGCCTGCCAGGCGGGCGGCTTTGACCATGACGGTGACGGCGGGTTTCTGCATGGCTTCGGACCTCGGAACAGGCAGGGGGGCGGTATGGACGGTGGAAAAGAGCGGCTCGGCGCAGAGGCCGGCGCGCACAGTTTAACATCTGCGCCCATGAACACTCCCGCATTTCCGCTTCCCGCCGCCACCCGGCTGCGCATCGTGCTGGTCGGCACCCAGCATCCCGGCAACATCGGCGCCGCCGCGCGCGCCCTGAAGACCATGGGGCTGGCCCGGCTGGTCCTGGTCGCGCCCGAACAGTTCCCGGCGGATGAAGCCTTCCGGCGCGCCGCGGGGGCCGACGACCTGCTGGCCGATGCCGGGGTGGTGGCGACCCTGGCCGATGCCGTGGCCGATTGTCGCTACGTACTGGGCTGCACCGCCCGCAGCCGACGGGTCCAACTGGAGGAATTCGAACCCCGCCAGGCCGCCGCCCAGGCGGTGGCGATGGCCGCGGAAGGCGAGGTCGCGCTGGTGTTCGGGCGCGAGCGGACCGGGCTGACCAACGAGGAACTACAGTTATGCCATGCCGCCGTGCACATCCCGGCGAACCCGGAATACAGCTCGCTGAACCTGGCCGCCGCGGTGCAGGTGCTGGCCTACGAACTGCGCCTGGCGCTGCGCGAGCACGTCCCGCCCGCCACGCCGGAGACCCGCCACCCGGACGAGGCGCCGGCCAGCCACGCGCAACTGGAAGGCTTCTTCGCCCAGTTGGGGCAGACCCTGGACGAGATCGATTTCCATAAAGGCCGCACGCCCGATTCGGCAATGCGCAAACTGCGCCGCCTGTTCCTGCGCGCGCAGCCGAGCGAGCAGGAGGTCAGGCTGCTGCGCGGCATCCTGGCCGATGCCCAGCGGATGGCGCGGCTGGCGGAGGGGCGTGGGTAATCTACTGTTGCTACGTCACATTTTCGGCTAGGCTCCCACCACCTTTTCGAAGGACTTCCTCGTTGCCCAGGTCCCGGTTCGCACTCGTCCTGACACTGCTCGGGGCGTTCCTTTCACCGGGCACCGTCGCGCCGGCCAACGCCGCCGGTGGCGATGATCACGTGCTGGTCCTGGGGCGTATCAGCGACGATCCCAAGGCCCATTACGAGCAGCTCAAGCCGTTGCTGGACTACGTGATCCCGCGCATGCGCGACGTCGGCATCACCGAGGGCCGGATCCTGATGGCGCGCGACACCCAGCAGATGATCAGCTACCTGCGCCGCGGCCGGGTCGACTGGGTGACCGAGACCGCCGGCACCGCGATGCGCCTGCAGGATCGTGCCGGCGCCCGTCCGCTGCTGCTGACCGAGCGCGGCGGGGTGGGGCGCTACCGCGGCGTGTTCTTCGTCCGCCGCGACAGCGGACTGGAGACGTTGCAGGACCTGAAGGGGCGCGCGGTGGCGTTCCAGAACACCGCGTCCACCAGCGCCTATTTCGCGCCGGCGGTGGAACTGCTCGATGCCGGCCAGCGGCTGGAAATCCTGCTTTCGCCGATGGACCGCCCGGCGCCGGATTCGGTCGGTTACGTGTTCGCCAGGACCGAACTGAACATCTCCGCCTGGGTGCACAAGCGCCTGGTCGACGCCGGCGTGGTGAGCAGCCTGGACTGGAACGACGTGCGCCGCATCCCGCCCTCGTTCCGCAACGATTTCCGGATCATCCACGAAACCCCGGAGTATCCGCGCGCACTGGAGATGGTGCGCGGGGATCTGGCGACGGAGGTGGAGGCTCGCCTGCGCGAGGTGCTGCTGCAGGCAGCCAATGACCCGCAGGCACGCGAGGCGATGCGGCTGTTCTTCCGCACCACCGCCTTCCTGCCGGTGGATCCCGATTCCCGGCGCGCCCTGGAGCATCTGCGCCAGGGCGTGGGCCGGGTACGCGAGCAGGTCGAATGAAGAAGATCCGTTTCGGCCTGGAGGCGCGTTTCCTCACCGCCATGGCGGTCATGCTGGCGGTGGTGATCGGCCTGCTGGCGACCCTGCTGCACCGGCAGAAGGCGATGCAGCAGGAAGTGGCCGGCGTGGCCCGAGAGGCGATGCATGGCATGGCCGAGGACAGCCTGCGCCGGCACGGCGGAGCCACCGTCGACCAGCTCGCCGACGCGCTGGCCAACCCGCTCTACTACTTCGACATGGACACCATCGGCACGCTGGTCCGCTCCGCGCAGAAGGAGCCGGATGTCAGCTACGTGCTGGTCTACGACCCGCAGGGCCGGATCATCCACGACGGCTCCGAGGAGATCGCGGTCTACGGGCAGCAGATGAGCGATCCGCTGGCCTACGAGGCGATCAGTTCGCCGGAGCTGCATACCCAGTGGTCGCCGCAGATCGTCGACATCTCCGAGCCGATCATGATCGGCAACCAGCGCATCGGCGGGGTGCGGGTGGGCTACTCGCTGGATTCGGTGCGTGGCCACGAGGATCGCGCGGTCGCCGCCGCGCGGGGACGCCTGGAGGCCCTGGGCCAGCGCCACCTGATCTGGGTGTGGGCGCTGCTGGCGGCGCTGGTCGCCGCATGCGTGGCGATCATGGTGTATGCCCAGCGCACCCTGGTCCGCCCGATCCGGCAGCTGGCCGAAGCCGCGCACGCGATCGAAGTGGGCAACTACAACAGCGAGCGCCCAGTCAGCCATCGCAACGACGAGGTCGGCGAACTGGTCCGCGCGTTCAGCAGCATGAGCGACAGCATCGCCCGCCACGATCGCGACGTGCGGCGCATGGCCTATACCGACTCGTTGACCGGCCTGACCAACCGGCTGGCCTTCCGCGAGAGCCTGGATCACCGCCTGATGATGCTGCGCGGCGCCGGCCGCCAGCTGGCGCTGCTGTTCGCCGACATCGACGACTTCAAGCGGGTCAACGACACCCTTGGCCACGAGGCCGGCGACGAAGTGCTGCAGCAGTTCGCCAACCGCATCCGCGAGGCGGTCGAGCAACTGGGGGGCGACGATGCCCTGCTCGCCCGCTTCGGCGGCGATGAGTTCGTCATCCTGATCCAGGACGGCGACGTGCGCGCGGTCGCCACGCGCCTGGCCGAGCAACTGGTCACTGAACTGGGCCGGCCGCTGGTCATCCAGGATCGCCAGGTGTTCCTCGGCACCTCGATCGGCATTACCTTGTTCCCGGAAGACGCGTCCGGCGCCACCGCGCTGATGAAGAATGGCGATATCGCCATGTACCAGGCCAAGGTGGCGGGCAAGAACTGCTATCGCTTCTACAGCCGCGCGATGGACCAGGCGGTGGAGCGACGGGTGCGGATGGAACAGGAACTGCGCGGCGCGTGGGAGCGTGGCGAGCTGAGCCTGCTGTACCAGCCGGTGTTCCGCCTGTCCGACAGCCGCATCGTCGGCGCCGAGGCGCTGCTGCGCTGGCAGCATCCCGAGCTGGGGATGGTGGCGCCCTCGGTCTTCATCGACGTGGCCGAGCAGAGCGGCCTGATCGAGAGCATCGGCCCGCGCGTGCTGCGCGCCGCCTGCACCGCGGCCGCGCGCTGGAGCGCGGATCGCGACCCGATGGACCAGCTGTTCGTCTCGGTCAACGTGTCGCCGCGCCAGTTGCGCAGCGGCGACCTGCCGGAAGTGGTGGCCGAATGCCTGCGCGAGACCGGGCTGGCGTCCTCGCGCCTGCACCTGGAACTGACCGAAACCGCGGTCATCGCCGACGAGGCGCATGCCAGCGCACTGCTGGCGACCCTGCACCGCACCGGCGTGAAGGTCTGGCTGGATGACTTCGGCACCGGTTTCTCCGGCTTGAGCCACCTGCGCCGGGTGCCGGTCGACGGTGTGAAAATCGATCGCAGCTTCATCGCCGACATGCTGCGGGATCCGGACGATCTGGCCCTGACCAGCGCGATCATCGCCATGGCCCATTCGCTGGGCATCACCGTAGTCGCCGAGGGCGTGGAGAAGGAAGGCCAGTTCAACATCCTGCGCGAGCGTGGCTGCGATCTGGCCCAGGGTTACTGGCTGGGTTATCCGGTCACCGCCGCCGAGTTCGCCCAGCTGATTGCCTGAGCCGCGCCGGGTGCTGGAGCGACGTGGGTCGCGACCGCGCGCCTGGACCTGCTCGTCTGGAACGGTGTCCGGTTTTCCTGGCCCCTTTGGGGTGACGGTCGCGACTCACGTCGCTCCTACAAGAGGCTTTTGCGGGTCAGGAGAACCAGCGGCCGAGGAATTCGGTGGTGGCGGCCACCAGGTGTCCGGACAGGAAGCCGAACACGATCACCGCGGCGCCGCCGGCGACCCAGGCCACCAGCATCAGCGCGCCATCGCGCTCCAGCAGCGCCAGCGCGAACAACAGCAGCAGCACGCCGAACACGTAGTTGGTGAAGGGAATCGGCAGGGCCAGCAGCAGTCCCAGCAGCACCAGCAGCAGGCCGGTAAAGGAGAGCGCCAGCTTGTGGTCCAGGATGGCGTGCAGGCGCGGTCGGATCAGCTTTTCCAACCGTGCCAGCCAGGGCGAGAGCAGGGTGCGGAAGGTGATCAGCGCGCTGCGGTGCGGACCGCGCCGGGCGATGAAGCCCGGCAGCCACAACTTCGACAGTCCGACCAGCAGCTGCGCGCCGACCAGGATCACCAGCGGTCCGCCGATCGCGCCGCCGACGCCGGGAATGGGAATGAAGGCGGGCAGCACCGCGATGAACAGCAGCAGCCCGAACGCGCTCTGGCCGAAGCCGGACAGCAGGTCGCCCAGGCGCAGGACCTGGTTGGGATCGCCCAGCGCGAAGTCATCCAGCAGGGCTCGGATGCCCGCGTGGGGCGGGCGTTGGGAGGCATCCATGGTGCTCAGGCCGCCGCGTCCTCGCCGGTTTCTTCCGGCAGCCGCTGCAGCAGCAGCTTGTCGACGCGGGCGCCGTCCAGGTCGACCACCTCGAAGCGCCAGCCGTCCAGTTCGAAGGCCTCGCCCACGTGCGGAATGCGGCCGAAGTGCTCGATGACCAGGCCGGCGATGGTGTTGTATTCGTCGTCGTCCGGCAGGTTCACACCGCCCAGCAGTTCGCGCAGGTCATCGTTGGGCAGCGAGCCGTCGACCAGCAGCGAGCCGTCGTCGCGCATCACCACCAGCGCGTCGTCCTCGGTGTTCTCGGCGGCCTGCAGGCGCCCGACCACCGCGCCCATCAGGTCGCTGATGGTCACCAGGCCCTGGATCTCGCCGTATTCGTCCACCACCAGCGCCAGCGACTGCTGCTCCTCGCGGAAGATTTCCAGCAGTTTCATCGCGTGGGTGGATTCGGAAACGAACAGCGGCTCACGCAGGTTGCGGAAGATTTCCGGCGAGCGATCGGCGAACCGGTCCAGCAGCGATTTGACTTCCAGCACGCCGACCACGTCCTGGTCGCCGGCGCGGTAGACGGGGAAGCGCGAGAACTGCGATTCGCGCATGACCTGGAGGTTGGTTTCGTAGCCGGCGGCGGTATCCAGCCAGACGATCTTCTTGCGCGGGGTCATCAGGCTGTCGGCGGTGCGATCCCCCAGGCGCAGCACCCGGTTCATCATGTTGCGCTCGTCGACGTCGATCACGCCCTGCTCGTGGCTCTCGGTCACCAGCAGGCGGATTTCCTCTTCGGTCACCGCCCCGCGGTTGTCGTCGCGGATGCCGAGCAGGCGCAGCACCGCGCGGTTGATCGCGCCCAGCACGAACACGACCGGACGGGCGATGCGCGACAGCCAGTCCAGCGGGATCGCCACCGCCGAGGCGATGGTCTCGGCATTGGTCAGCGCCAGGCGCTTGGGAATGAGTTCGCCGAAGATGACCGAGCCCGCGGTGATCAGGGTGACCGCGGTACCGATGCCGATGGGGCGGGCGTACTGCTGGACGCCCGGCACCAGTTCGGCCAGCCAGCCGGCGATGATCGCGCCGATGGCGTCGCCGCCGAACACGCCGGCCAGGATGCCGATCAGGGTGATGCCGATCTGGACCGTGGACAGGAGGTTGTCCGGATGCTCGGCCAGGTGCAGGGCGACGCGGGCGCCGCGGCTGTCCTGGGCCATCTGCTTGAGCTTGAGCTTGCGCGAGGTCATCAGGGCCATCTCCGACAGGGCGAAGAAGGCGTTCAGGATGATCAGGGCGATGACGATCAGCAGTTCAAGCACGGCGGCCCTCCGTCATGGCCGGAGAGGGCGCCGCCGGGAACGCGTATCGCGGGCGACTATGCGAGGGGGAGGTAGGGTCGTCTTCCATAGGGTGCACCCTGGGGTGCCGGCGGAGTGTAGCAAACCCCGGCCCGGGGGCCGTGGAATGGGCCCCGGGCGGGCCCGGCGAGGCCGGGGGCGTCGCCAGGATGGTCACTAAACAGTCATAATTCCGCCCCTAAAGCCGTCCGCCCCGCGACGGCGGGATTCCCCCGATGTTCTCGCTGCAGACCATTTTCGGCTCCGGCCAGCAGTTCTACACCCTGCTCGAGGAGGCTTCCCAGGCCGCCCTGGACAGCGCCAAGGCCCTCCACGCGATGATGAAGGAAAGCGACCGCCAGCCGGCGCTGGACGCCTTCAAGCTGGCCCGCCTGCGCGAGCGCGCGACCTCGGACAAGATCAGCCAGGCGCTGGTCGACAGCTTCATCACCCCGATCGAGCGCGAGGACATCGAGGCGCTGGGTTCGGCCCTGTACAAGATTCCCAAGCAGATCGAGAAGTTCGCCGATCGCTACTCGCTGGCGCTGCAGCACCTGGAAGGCATCGACTTCGCGCCCCGCGCGGCGATGCTGGAGCAGGCCGCCGCGGTGGTCGTGGAGATGGTCCACGAGCTGAAGAAGATGAACATCGATCGCATGACCGCGCTCAACGAGAAGCTGCGCGCGATCGAGAACGAGGCCGACCGGCTGATGCTGGAGCTGTACCGCGACATCTATTCGGGACGCCTGGACCACCTGCAGATGTTCCTGCTGAAGGAGTTCTTCGAGATCCTGGAAAAAGCCATCGACCGCTGCCGCGAAGCCGGCGTGGTGGCCTACCAGATCGTGCTGAAGAACAGCTGAGGACCGCACCATGCTGACCCTGGTCCTGGTGGTGATCCTGGCCGCGCTCGTGTTCGAGTTCATCAACGGCTTCCACGATACCGCCAATTCCATCGCCACCGTGGTCGCCACCAAGGTGTTGACCCCCGGGCAGGCGGTGATGCTGGCGGCGCTGACCAACCTGATCGGCGCGCTGACCGGCACGGCGGTGGCCAAGACCATCGCTTCCGGCCTGATCGATACCGGCGTGGTCGAGGTGACCTCGCAGGTGATCCTGTGCGCGCTGCTCGGCGGCATCGTCTGGAACCTGATCACCTGGTGGAAAGGCCTGCCATCCTCGTCCTCGCACGCGCTGATTGGTGGCCTGTGCGGCGCCGCCCTGGCCGCCGCGCACAACAACTGGGGCGCGCTGATCTGGTCCGAAAGCGTCGGCAGCTGGGCCAAGAACAAGGGCATCCTGTGGAAGGTGGTGCTGCCGATGATCAGCTCGCCGATCGCCGGCTTCCTGCTGGGCATCGCGGTGATGCTGCTGCTGTGGGGGCTGATCGTGCTGTTCGCGCGCGCCGGTGGCTGGCTGGGGCGACTGGCGCGGCCGAACTTCGTCAACAAGTTCTTCGGCAAGGCGCAGATCCTGTCGGCGGCCTACATGGGTTATGCGCACGGCCACAACGACGCGCAGAAGACCATGGGCATCATCGCGCTGACCCTGTTCGGCGCCGAGGCGTCCGGCGCGCTCGACGAACTGCCGGGCTGGCTGGCCTTCCTGCATCCGGGCAGTGCCGGGGAACAGGACATCGCGACCTGGATCGTGCTGACCTGCGCGGTGGTGATGGCGCTGGGCACCGCCTCGGGCGGCTGGAAGATCATCAAGACCCTCGGCCACAAGATGGTCAAGCTGCATCCGATCAACGGCTTTGCCGCGGAAACCAGCTCGGCGACGATCCTCACCGTGGCCGCGCATTTCGGCATGCCCGTCTCCACCACCCACAGCATCTCGACCGCGATCATGGGCGTGGGCTTCGCCAAGAACCCGCGCGCGCTGAAGTTCAGCGTGGTCGAGCGGATCATCTGGGCGTGGATCCTGACGATTCCCGCCGCCGGCGGTATCGCGTATGGCCTGCTGAGGTTGCTTCAGGCGATGGGCTGGGCCTGAGGGGCCGGGATTCGGGATTGGGGATTCGGGATTGGCAGGAGCGAAGGCGTACTGCTTGCGGCCTGAGCGCGTCCCGATCCTGAATTCCACTTGGTGAATTTCGGTCTTGATGCTCCAACACCAGGATCCGCTTCAACGAATCCCCAATCCCGAATCCCCAATCCCCGCCTTCAGAGCAAATCACCCTCGGCGGAAAGCGCGCGCTCCATGCGGTCGCCCAGGCCGCCGATCTCCAGCACCAGGCGGTCCACTTCGGCCGGGGTCAGGCCGTCGTAGGGACGGTTCTCGCACAACTGCAGGTAGGGCACGCCGTCGAGGTCGCCGATGGCGAGGTAGCCGACGCTGCTGTGCCAGTTGAAACCCAGCGCGCGGCGGGCGTCGACGCCGGTGATCGGCGCGATCACGGTGCTCACCCGCAGGTAGCTGCGCTCGTCGTCGTTGCTCAGCTCGGACAGGAAGATGGCCTGGTGCCGGCTTCCGCTGTCCAGCGACAGTTCCACGCAGGCCACATAGGGTTCCTGCACCGACACCCGGTAGCCGGAGGTGGTCAGGTGGCTGCGGATCTGTTCGAAGTTCTTCATGGCGTGGCGGACTCGGGAAATTCCAGATCCGTATGGTAGGCCGGTTTGCAGTGGTCGGGGTAGCCAACGGACGGGGCAGGCGCCACACTTCCGGCATCCCCCGACCGGAAACACCCGCCATGGCGGAAGCCACGCCGGAAGCGAAGATCCTCGCCGCCATCCGCGCGATTCCGCGCGGACAGGTGGCCGGCTACGGCGAGGTCGCGCGTCGCGCGGGCCTGCCTGGGCGCGCCCGCCTGGTCGCGCGCATCCTCAGCAACAACGACGACGCGCGCCTGCCCTGGCACCGGGTACTGCGCTCGGATGGCCGCATCGCGTTTCCCGAAGGCTCAAAGGGCTATCGCGAGCAGAGCCAGCGCCTGCGCGCCGAAGGCGTGCGGGTGGAAAAGGGGCGGGTGCGCGGGGTGAAAGCTGCACGGACGCTGGACGAGGCGCTTTGGGGACCTCCGGGCGGCTGAAGCTCCGCGGTTATCATGGCGGCGTTCCCGAAGGATGCGAGCCATGTTTCCTCCCGTGCTGCCGGTGACCCGCGCGCTGCTGATCGCCAACGTGGTGGTGTTCCTGCTCCAGAGCTTCCTGGGCGAGGCCATCACGCTTCCGTTCCTGCAATGGCCGATCGACTTCACCGGCAATGCCGGCGATTTCGGACGCTATGCCTTCATGCCGTGGCAGCTGCTGACCAGCGGCTTCATGCATGCCAGCCTGACCCATCTGCTGTTCAACATGCTGGCCTTGTGGATGTTCGGTTCGCCGTTGGAAGCCACCTGGGGCGAGAAGCGTTTCACCACCTACTACTTCGTCTGCCTGGTTGGCGCCAACCTGTGCCAGCTGCTGGTGAGCTCGTGGGTACTGTCCGGCGGTGGTCCGGCGGTTCCTTCACTTGGCGCCTCGGGTGCGGTCTTCGGCCTGCTGCTGGGCTACGGCATGCTGTTCCCGAACCAGCGCATGATCGTGTTTCCGATTCCGATGGAGATCCGCGCGCGCACGCTGGTGATCATTTACGGCGCCTTGACGCTGCTGTTCGGCATCACCGGCATGCAGTCGGGCGTGGCCCATTTCGCCCACCTCGGCGGCATGATCTTCGGCTGGCTGATGATCCGCTACTGGCGCGGGCAGCCGCCATTCGGCAAGCGCCGGCCACCGGGCCCGCGGATGCGGATCGTCAAATAGGCGGACACCGCTCCGGCCAGGGGCATCCGCGAAAAGAAAACGGCGCGTTTCCGCGCCGTTTTTTTATGGGTTTCCGTCGTGGCGATTCAGCGCCACTGGCCGAGCAGGTCGGTGTCCTTGCGCTGCATCGGCTGACCCGGTTTGCAGCTGAAGGCCTGGCCGAACGCGGCCTGGTTGGACAGCGGGGCATTGGTGCGCCACAGGCCCGGCGCGCGCACGTCGGTGGCGGCGCGCTCGGCGGCTTCGGTGGCGTCCATTCGCTGTGCCCACAGCTGCGCCCAGGCGTTGAAGAATGACTGCCTGGCCGGCGTGGCCGCCTGCGGCTCGCGGGTGATGTAGGCATCCCAAGCCAGTTCGACGCCGGCCAGATCGGCCAGCGCCTCGTCCTGGACCCGCTTGCCGTTGACCTTGACGTTCTTCAGTTCCGGATAGGCGAACGCGTCGTACTGCGCGGCGATCTTCGCGCCGATATCGTTCCAGGCGGTCAGGTCCGAGGCGGTCCACCAGTCGCGCAACTCGCCCTTGGCGTCGACCATGCGGCCCTTGCTGTCGAAGCCGCGGCTGAGCTCGTGTCCCACCAGCGCGCCGTAGGCGCCGAACTGGCCGGCGATGTCGCGCTGCGGATCGAACACCGGCGGCTGCAGCACCGCGGCGGTGACGATCAGGCGGTTCTGGGCCAGGTCATAGGCCAGCGCGGGCTGCTGCGGCAGCACGTCCCAGCGGCGATCGGCGTTGCCCTTGCCGATCCGCTTCATCTCCTCGCGGTGGCGCCAGGTCGAGGCGATCAGCATGTTGCCGCCGAAGCTGCCGCGGCCCATCGGCTGCACGCTGTAGTCGACGTCGCGGTGCGGCGTGCCGACTTCGATCTTCAGCTTGCCGAGCTTGGCCTTGGCCTCGGCCTTGGCGCCCTCGCTCAGCCACGCCGCGCGTTCGACCGCACGGCCCAGCGCGTCGCGCACCTGGCCGGCAATCGCCTCGGCCTGCTGATCGCTGGTCTTGGGCAGGTAGCGTTCGGCGTATTCCTTGCCCAGCATCGGACCGGCCGCGAGATTGATCGCGCCCAGCACCTGCTGCCAGCGCGCCGGCGGCGTGCTCTCGCCGCGCAGGAGCTTGCCGCGGAATTCGAACTCGGCATCGCGGAACGACTTGGCCAGGTACGGCGCCATCGCATCGCCCACGCGCCAGCGCAGGTAGGCCTTCCACTGATCCGGCTTGAGGCTGGCGACCAGCGCGTCGATCTGCTTGAACAAGGCCGGATCGGCGATCGACACGGTGTCGTCGTTGACGCCCTGGGCCTTGAGGAAGGCGTCGATCTGCAGGTTGCGGTACTGCTTGCCCAGGTCCTTGGTGGCGACCGGGGCGAAATTGGACAGCGGGTTGCGCAGGTCCAGCAGCGGCTTGGAGACCTGCGCCAGGCGGGTTTCCAGATCCAGCACCGCCTGCGCGTCGGCATCGAGGCGGTTCTGGGCGGTCCCGGTGAGGGCAAGGACCTGCTTCACGTAGGCGCGATAGCGATCCATCACCTGTTTGGTGTCGGCGTCGGTACGGGTGTAGTAGGCCGGGTCCGGCAGGCCGAGGCCACCCTGCATGAAATAACCGATGTGGCGATCCAGCGCGCGCAGGTCCACGTCCGGGCTGAAGTTGAACGCGACCGGGATGCCGACCTGGTGCAGCGCGGCGATCGCCGGGGCGACGTCCTTGGCCTTCTTGATCGCGTTGATGCGATCCAGCAGCGGCGCGATCGGCTTGGCACCGTCGGCTTCGACCGCGGCTTCATCCAGGCCGCTGGCCCAGAAATCGCCCAGCAGTTTCTGCACGTGGCCCTGCGGCGACTGCATCGCCGCCTGCAACAGATCGCGCTGCTGCTGTTCGGTGCGCTCGCGCAGCTGGCCCAGCGCGCTGGCGCCCGGGGCGGTGTTGGCCTTCAGCCAGTCGGCGTTGGCGTGGCTGTAGAAGTCGCTGCAGGCAGCACTGACGGCGGGAGCGCGCGGCGCCTTCTTCTTGGCGGCTTCGGCCTGCGGAATGCCCAGCGCGGTGATCAGGGCGAAGGCGAGCAGGGAGGGGTGGCCAAGGGCGGCGCGGGTCTTCGACATCAGGAAATCCGGGGTGTTGGAGTTGGCGGATTCTAGCAAGCAGGGCGGGGCCTCCCTGAACGCGGCGCACACTTCCCGGGTGGGTCCGGAAACGAGGAAGGCCCGGGAATTCCCGGGCCTTCGTGGGTACCGCCGGATGTAGTCCGGATTACCAGATCACCACCTGCTTGTCGCCGTCGCGGACCATCGCATCGCCGGCCTTGCACTGGAAGGCGGCGGCGAACGCCGGCAGGTTGGACGGCGCGCCGATGGCACGGAAGTTGGCCGGCGCGTGCGGGTCGGTCTTCAGGCGCACGGTCAGTTCTTCCGGAGTGAAGTTGCGGCGCCATACCGTCGCCCAGTTCAGGAAGAAGCGCTGGTCGCGGGTCAGCCCGTCGGTCTTCGGATCCGGCGTGGCCTCGGTAGCCTTCTTCATCGCCTCGTACGCGGTCGCCAGGCCGCCCAGGTCGGCGATGTTCTCGCCCAGGGTCAGGCTGCCGTTGACCTTGCCGCCGCCTTCGGTGGTGTAGCCGTTGAACTGGTTCACCAGCTTGCCGGTGAGGCCGGAGAACGCCTTGGCGTCGCCGTCGGTCCACCACACTTCCATGTTGCCGGTCGGTCCGAAGCGCGAACCCTGGTCGTCGTAGCCGTGGATCATCTCGTGGCCGATCACCGCGCCGATGCCGCCGTAGTTCATTTCATCCGAAGCGTTGGGATCGAAGAACGGCGGCTGCAGGATGGCGGCCGGGAACACGATCTCGTTCTGCAGCGGGTTGTAGTAGGCGTTGACCATCTGCGGCGGCATGCCCCATTCGGTCTTGTCCACCGGCTTGCCGATCTTGCCCAGGTTCCACTTGTAGTTGAACTCCTGCGCGGCCAGCACGTTGCCGATGTAGCTGTCGCGGCTGGTGCTCAGGCCGGTCCACTCGCGCCACTTGTCCGGGTAGCCGATTTTCGGGGTGAAGGTCTCCCACTTGGCGATGGCCTTCTGCTTGGTTTCCGCGCTCATCCACGGCAGGTTCTCCAGGCGGCTCTTCAGCGCGGTGCGCAGGTTGCCGACCAGGGTTTCCATCTTGGCCTTGGATTCGGCCGGGAAGGCCACCTTCACGTACATCTGGCCCAGCGCTTCGCCGGCCTCGCCTTCCACGGTGTCGAGCACGCGCTTCCAGCGCGGCTTGATTTCCTTCTGCCCGCGCAGGGTCTTGGCGTAGAAGTTGAAGTTCTCGTTGACGAAGGCGTCGCTCAGGTACGGCGACGCGCCATCGACGGTGTGGAAGCGCAGGTAGGCGCGCCAGGTCGCCGGATCGGTATCGCCCAGCATCTTGCTCACTTCCTGGTGGAAGCCGGGCATGGCCAGCGAGAACTTGTCCGCCTTCACGCCCTGCGATTCGAAGAACCGGGTCCAGGAGAAGTTCGGGGTCAGCTTGTCGGCGTCGGCCAGGGTGACCGGGTTGTAGTACAGCGACACGTCGCGCGAGAGTTCCTCGCTGGTCTTGGAGGCCTTGGCCAGCCGGGTCTCGAACGCGACCACGTCCTTGGCCTGCTTGGCGGCATCGGCCACGGCCACGCCCGACAGCTCCAGCACCTTGGCGATGTGCGCCTCGTAGGCCTGCAGCTTTTCCTTGTTCTCGGCCTTGGTGTAGTACTCCGGATCCGGCAGGCCCAGGCCGCCCTGCGAGGCATAGGCCAGCACCATCGAGGAATCCTTGAAGTCGGCCTCGCCACCGAAGCCGAACAGGAAGTTGCGGCCCTTGGCGGCATTGGCGCTCAGGTAGTCCACGATCGCTTCCTTGCTGGCCAGGCCGTCGATCGCGGTCAGGTCGGCCTTGATCGGCTCGATGCCCTGGGCATTGACCTTGGCTTCGTCCATGCCGGTGGCCCACAGGTCGCCGACGATCTTCTCCACGCCGGTGGCGTTGGCGTGCGCGGCGGCCTGTTCGGCCAACTGGCGCTGCACGGCGGTGGAGCGCTCATCCAGCATTTCGAACGCGCCCCAGCTGGTGCGGTCGCCGGGGATGGTGTTGGCGGCCAGCCACTTACCGTTGGCGTAGCCGGTGAAGTCGGCGCAGGCGTTCTTGCTGGTGTCCAGATCCGCCACCAGGAAGCGGTTCACCGGCGGCAGCTTGCTCTCGTCCAGCTTCAGTTGCAGTTCGCCGCTGTCGGCGCTGGCCTTGGCGGCGGCGTCGGGGGAAGCGGCTTCGTTGGGCTTGGAACAGCCGGCGAGGGCCGCGGTGACGGCCAGGGACAAGAGAAGCATCTGCGGTTTACGGAAGGTCACTTTCAACTCCGGCCCGGGAGGGCATTGGGATAGGTCTGTCCAGACGGACGTGCGCGGACTCTACTCCCCCGCCCGGAAGGGCGGGGGGTGTCGAAGGTCATGGTACGGGGCAGGCCATTGGCGGAGCGTCATGGCCGCGGCGTCGGGCCATGCTAGGGTGGGGCGGACACTGCGGGAGCCGAGAATGCGGATCGAACTCCATGGCGCGGCCGGCGAGGTGACCGGCTCGATGCACCTGTTGCACGCGGCGGGCCAGCGGATCCTGCTGGATTGCGGAATGATCCAGGGCAGCCGCGAGACCGAGGCCCGCAACGCCGATCCCTTCCCGTTCGATCCGGCCGCGCTGGACGCACTGGTGGTCAGCCATGCCCACATCGATCACATCGGCCGCATCCCGTTGCTGGTGCGGCGCGGATTCCGCGGCCCGATATACGCGCAGGCCGCCACCGCCGAACTGATGCCGGTGATGCTGATGGATTCGGCCTCGCTGGCCGAAGCCGATGCCGATCGCGCCAACCGGCACCGGCGCCGCGGCGAACCGGAAGCACAGCCGCTGTACGACCGCGACGACGTGCAGGCGGCGATGGCGCAGGTCCGCCCGCTGCCATACGAACAGCGCCAGTCAATCCTGCCGGGCGTGGACATCGCGTTCCGGGATGCCGGCCATATCCTCGGGTCCAGCATCGTCGAAGCATGGGCGGACGGACGCAAGCTGGTGTTCTCCGGCGATCTGGGCCAGAAGGGCACGCCGATCCTGCGCGATCCCTCGCCGGTAGGCGAGGCGGACCTGCTGCTGATGGAATCCACCTACGGCGATCGCAACCACCGGGAGCGTCCGGCCACCGTGCGCGAGCTGGGCGAGATCCTCGAACAAGCCTGGGCCGATCGCGGCAACGTGCTGATTCCCGCGTTCGCGGTGGGCCGCAGCCAGGAACTGCTGTACTGGTTCGCGCGCTTCTGGGACGAATGGAACATGTCGCGCTGGCGCGTGTTCCTGGACAGCCCGATGGCCGGCAAGGTGGTGGGGATCTACGGCCGCCACCACGAACTGTTCGATGCGGAGGCGCAGGAAGTCTGGCGCGGTTCGCCCAATCCGTTCCGCCTGCCCAACCTGCACGTCACCGAGAGCACTGCCGAGTCGATGGCGATCAACCAGATCGCCAATGGCGCGATCATCATCGCCGGCTCGGGCATGGCCAATGGCGGCCGCATCCAGCATCACCTGGCCCACAACCTGGACCGCCAGCGCACCCACGTGGTGTTCGTCGGTTACCAGGCCGAGGGTACGCTGGGACGGCGGCTGGTCGATGGCGCGCGCTGGGTGCGCATCCATGGCCGCGATCATCGGGTCAATGCACGCTGCCACACCATCGGTGGACTGTCCGCGCACGCGGATCAGGCCGGCCTGCTGGCGTGGTACGGCGGCTTCGAACCTTCGCCGCCGGTGGTGCTGGTGCATGGCGAGGATCGCGCGCGCGAGGCGCTGGCCGGCGAACTGGGCGAACGCTTCGGCGTGGACGTCGAGCTGGCGCGCCCGGGCATGCGGCTGGAGGTCTGAGACCCGCCGCGAGGCCGGGATCAGGGCGTCGCGATGGCGTGGCTGACGCTGCGGTTGCGGCCGGCCTGCTTGGCCTGGTACAGCGCGGCGTCGGCGCGTTCGAACACTTCGGCCGCATCCAGGTTGTCGCCGGCCTGGGTGGTGTGGATGCCGATGCTGGCGGTGAACGGCGGCGCATCCAGCGCGCGTTCGGTGCGGGCGGCCAGGTTGGCCAGGTCGACATGGATGGTGGTGGCGATGGTCGCCGCCGCCTGCGCGGAGGTTTCCGGCAGCAGCACCGCGAATTCGTCGCCGCCCAGGCGTGCGATCACGTCGCGCGGACGGCGCGCGCGCCCGCGCAGCACCCGCGCCAGCAGCCGCAGCACGGCGTCGCCACTGGCGTGGCCCTGGCTGTCGTTGAGCTGCTTGAAGTGATCGATGTCCAGCAGCAGCAGCGACATCGGCAGGTGGGTGCGCTGGATCGCGCGCAGCTCCTGTTCCAGGGCGTGGTTGAACTTGTTGCGGTTGGCCAGGCCGGTCAGCGGATCGGTCTGCGCGGCGCGCTGGGTACGACGAATCAGGCGGTACACCCAGACCGAGGCGCCGATCGCCAGCACCAGCAGGGTGGCCGAGGCGGGGAACCACAGTCGCGCGAACTGCAGCAGCAGCAATGACAGCAGCAGGGTGAGCGCGATCGTCGCCAGCGCCGGGCGCCAGATCTGGCGGAACACCGGGAACCCGCAGACCAGCATCGGCAGCGACACCAGCAGGATCGACAGCAGCAATTGCCCGCCCAGCGACATCGGGGTGATCGCGTTGCCCTGGATCAGCATGTTGAGCACGTTGGCTTCGTACTCCACGCCGGTCAGCCCGCGACCGCCGTCCTGGCCCGGCGCCTTGACCGTATCGCCCATGCCCATCGCGGTGGTGCCGACCAGGATCCAGCGTCCGCGCAGCAACGAGGCCGGTACCCGCTGGTGGATGACGTCGGTGTAGGAAACCTGCGGGAATCCGTTGGGCGGACGCGCGTAGGGAATCAGCACGCGGTGGTCGCGCACCCAGCGCTGCGGCGATGCCTGCTCCGGATCCGACAGGCGCTCGCCGGGAAGATCGTCGTTCTGCGGCAGCGACTGGTCCAGTTGGCTCAGGGCCAGGGCCAGCGCCGGCCAGCGCGGCGAACCCTGGCCGGCGCGCAGATAGGCGCTGCGCACCACGCCATCCTCGTCCGCGGCCAGGTCGACATGGCCCAGCGAAGCCACCGAGGCGGAGAATTCCGGAATCGGCAGCAGCTCCACCAGCGGCCCGTTGACCTGGGTGGCCTCGGCCAGCACCGGCAGCACCACCTTGCCGTGGCGACTCATCGCCCGTGCCAGCAGCGCGTCGCCTTCCGGATCGAACAGCGCCGGTTCGGACAGCAACAGGTCCAGGCCGATGCCGCGCACGCCGATCCGACCGAGCTCGTCGACCAGCCGGGCGTGCTGGCGCCGCGACCACGGCCAGCGTCCGAGCTCGCTCAGGCTCTTCTCGTCGATGGCGACGATGGCGATGCGGTTGTCCGCTTCCTCCGCCACCAGGGGACTGAGCCGGTCGTAGAGCCATTGGTCCATGCGCGCGGCCAGTCCGGTCAGGATCAGGCAGGCGACGATCGCCGACGCGCCCAGCGCGATCAGCAGGCGGCTCCTCGGCTTGGGCGTGGAGGGCGAGGTGATCATAGGCTCAGCAGGATCAGCAGCGCGCCCGCGCCGGCACCCACGCGGCACAGGCGGCAGGGCAGCTTGATCTTCTGGGCGGGGGCGAATTCGCCGACCTCGCCATCGGTATCGATGGCCTGCGCGCGCAGGTACCAGGTGCCGCCCGCGAGCTTGGGCAGGGTGATTTCGGGTTGTTCGACCACCTCGTCCACGCCGAGCCGCTCGAACGAGGGCGAGCGCGACATCTGGAAGCGGTAGCGCTGGCCGGGCTGTCCGGCGCGCCAGTGGAAGGTGATGCCGTCGGCGCGTGCGCCATCCTTGCCCAGATCGATGTCGTCGATCGGATCCAGCGGCCTGACCGTGAATTCGATGGCGTCTCCAAACGGCCCCTTCTTCCCCTGAGCATCGATGCTGCCCACGCGCCAATAGTACGCGCCGGGAGCGAGCGGCTTTGCGACGGTGATCGCTTCTCCGCGTAGATCGTCGCCCTGCGCGATCGGATCGCGGAACCCCGGGTTGTCCGCCACTTCATAGCGGTAGCGATGGGCTTCCGGGGCCTGTGTCCAGCGCAGCGCCGGGCGGTCCTGGCGGACCAGGCTGCCCGCCGAGGGAGCGACCGCGTAGGGCGGCACCGGGCGTCCCTCGATCCGGAACGCGGCGTCGGCGTCGCGTCCCTCCAGGCCCTGGGCATCGATCGCGCTGATCCGCAGGTGGTATTGCCCGGGCTCCAGCGCCGGCGCGGTGGCCGAAGCGTCGGGTGCGACGAGATCCGCGATGAGCGCGGCGAAATCAGGATGGCGGCTGATCAGGACCCGGTAGCCGTTGGCGCCGGCAACGGCAGGCCAGGCGAACTGCGGGCGGACGCTGTCCTGTTCGGCGGCAATCGCCGACAGATCCGGCGCCGGCAGCAGCGCGATCGGTTCAAGTCGATCGCCGCCGCCGGCCTGCGCGCGGGTGCCGAATCCCGGCTTGAGCAGCGTCGCCTGCTGGCCGGCGGTGACCGCGACGCGTCCGTCCAGCACCTCGGCCTGCATGCCCTGTTCGCCAGTGTGGATACGGAAGCGTGTGCCGCGCACGGCCGAGGAAGCGGTGGGCGTGTCGACGATGAACTGGTCGCCGGCGCCGCGCAGGCGACGCACCTCGTTGTTGATGCGGCCACGCTGCAGGCGCACGCGGGTGTCGACCATGCCGGTGCGGCCGTAGCGGGTCAGTCGATCCAGCACCAGCTCGCTGCTTTCGCGCAGGCGCAGGCGGGAGCCGTCGGCGAACTGCAGGCTCAGGGAGGCGCCCAGCGCGGTCAGCAGGCGGCTGCCGGTGCCCAGTTCCATGCCTTCGCTGACCGGGCGCTCCGCGCCGGCGGAGGTGATTGCGGTCGCCTGGCCGACCAGGGCGATCACGCGTGCCTGCGCCGGCTGTTGGCGCAACCAGGTCAAGGGAATGCGCAAACGGCTACCCGGCGCGAGCCGGTAGGGGTCGACGATGCGGTTATGCTGCTGAAGCCGATGCCAGTCGACTCCGGGTTTGAGATAGACGCCGCCGAGATCCCACAGGGTGTCGCCGGGCCGGACCCGATAGACCCAGTCCTCGGCGAAGGCGGGGACGCAGGCCGACGCCAGGGCCAGCAACAGCCCCGCGCGGATTCCCATCCCCCGGACGAACGTCATGATCGCCAAGCCTGTCCCCTGCCATCCCGTTTGCGTGCTGAATCACAATTATAGGCGAGCCTGCCGCCAGGCAGTGGCCGGTACCGGTCCCGGCTTCCGTTTGGGCAGGCTGGCCGGAGAGCGTCCGTGAGCCAGGCCGTCCGGGACGTCCTGCTGATTGGCGGGGGCCACAACGGTTTGACCTGCGCCGCCTACCTGGCGCGGGCCGGCCTGAAGGTGACCGTGCTGGAACGGCGCGGGGTGCTGGGCGGGGCGGCGGTCACCGAGGAGTTCCATCCCGGCTTCCGCAACTCGGTCGCTTCCTACACCGTCTCGCTGCTGCAGCCGCGGGTCATCGCCGATCTGGATCTCGCCGGCCATGGGCTGCGCGTGGTCGAGCGCCGGCGCAACAACTTCCTGCCGCTGCCCGAGGGCGGCTACCTGCTGACCGGTGGCGGCCAGACCCGCGCCGAATTCGCCAGGTTCTCCGCCCGCGACGCCGAGCGCCTGCCGGCCTACGAGGCCCGGCTGGACGCCATCGCCGACGTGCTGCGCGCACTGGCGCTGGAACCGCCGCCCAACCTGACCGACGGCGGCTGGTGGAAGGCGTTGCCGGAGCTGCTGCGCACGGCGCGGCTGGGACGCAAGCTGCATGCACTGGACGAGACCCTGCGCCAGGAACTGCTGGACCTGTTCACCATCTCGGCCGGCGAGTATCTGGATCGCTGGTTCGAAAGCGAGCCGGTGAAGGCGCTGTTCGGCTTCGACGGCGTGGTCGGCAACTACGCCAGTCCGTACACGCCCGGCTCGGCCTACGTGCTGCTGCACCACGTGTTCGGCGAGGTGAACGGCGTCAAGGGCGCCTGGGGCCATGCGATTGGCGGCATGGGTGCGATCACCCAGGCAATGGCCGGCGCCGCGCGCGCGGCCGGCGCGGAACTGCGCACCGGGGCCGGCGTGCGCGAAGTGCTGGTCGAGCAGGGCCGTGCGGTCGGCGTGGTGACCACCGGGGGCGAAACCCTGCGCGCGCGCGCGGTGGTCGCCAACGTCAATCCCAAGCTGCTGTACGAACAATTGATGCGCACGGACGACGTGCCCGCGCCGACCCGCGAGCGCATGGCGCATTGGCGCTGTGGTTCCGGCACCTTCCGCATGAACGTCGCGCTGTCGCGGCTGCCGGATTTCACCGCGCTGCCGGGCGAGGGCGATCACCTGACCGCCGGCATCATCCTCGCGCCGAGCCTGGACTACATGGACCGCGCCTACCGCGATGCGCAGGCGCAGGGCTGGTCGAACGAACCGATCGTGGAAATGCTGATTCCCTCCACCCTGGACGATTCACTCGCGCCGCCGGGGCAACACGTCGCCAGCCTGTTCTGCCAGCATGTCGCGCCGGTACTGCCGGGCGGACGCGGCTGGGACGATCACCGCGACGAGGTTGCCGATCTCATGATCGCCACCGTGGACCGCTTCGCGCCCGGTTTCGCCGCTTCGGTACTGGGCCGGCAAGTCCTGAGCCCGCTGGATCTGGAACGCACCTTCGGCCTGATCGGCGGCGACATCTTCCACGGCGCGCTCTCGCTCAACCAGTTGTTCAGCGCCCGCCCGATGCTGGGCCAGGCCGGTTACCGCGGCGCCATTCCCGGCCTGTACCTGTGCGGCGCCGGCACCCATCCGGGCGGCGGCGTGACCGGTGCACCGGGCCACAACGCGGCGCGCGTGGTCCTGGCGGATCTGAAGTGATCGCTCAGCGCGCGCGGAACAAGGCGGCGATCTGCAGGGCGGTGCGATAGGGCTCCGGATCGTTGCGGTTGCTGAGCAGGATGACGGTGAGCTTCTCCTTCGGATAGCGCACGATCACGTTGCGAAAGCCGATGCTCTCGCCGGAATGCCAGACCGCGTCGCCGTTGATGCGCCAGCCGAAGCCGTAGTACGGCACGTCCGGTTCGTCGGTGGGCGTGGCATGGCTGAACGCAAGATCCAGGGATGACTGCTTGAGCAGGCGCTCGTCATAGAGTGCGGCGTCCCAGCGCGCCAGATCCTTGATCGACGAATAGATGCCGCCATCGCCCAGCACCGCGCTGGTCGGGCTCTGGTCGGTGCGTTGCCAGCGGCCATCGGTTTCGCTGTAGCCGTAGGCGCGGTTGACCACGGTGGAGATGCCCTCCTCCAGCGCCACCGTGTCGGCCATGCCCAGCGGCAGGAAGATGTGCTGGCGCAGGAAGCCGGCGAAATCCTGTCCCGAGGCCTTGCCGACGATCAGCGCCAGCAGCGCGTAGCCGCTGTTGCTGTAGCGGTACGAGCTGCCGGGGGCGAAGTAGGTGCGATCCTGTCCTTCCAGGATGCGCAGGACGTCGATGTCGTGCAGTTGCCCCTTCGGGTCGGCGGGCATGACCTCCTCGTAATCGATCAGGCCCGAGGTATGGCTGAGCAGATGGCGAATCGTGATCGCGTCGGCGGCGGCCGGCAGCGAGGGCAGCCAGCGCTTGATCGGATCCTCCAGCCGCAGCTTGCCGTCCTCGGCCAGCAGCAGGATGCTGGCGGCGGTGAACTGCTTGCTCACCGAGGCCAGGCGGTAGTTCGTTTCCGGCGACGCCGGTATCCGGTCTTCCAGGTTGGCCAGGCCAAAGCCGCGCTCGACCACCGGCTGGCCGTCCTTCAGCACCAGCAGGGACGCGCCGGGTACCTGGCCGTCGTAGCGCTGCATCAGGGCGGCGATCGCGGCGTCGCGCCCTGCGTCCGCGCCGACGGGCTTGCCGGCCTGCGCATGGCCGGGCGTCGGCAGGGACAGCGCCGCCATCAGCAGCAACGGCAGCACGCGCACGGTCCGCGACAGGTTCATCCAGGCTCTCCCCGCATTGAATGGAAGGCGGAGCATAGCCGCTGCGGGCGGGACGCGCAGCGGGCACGGCGGCAAGGGCGCCGCGGAAGGGCGGGGGAAGCGAAGCCCGCTTCGCCGTGGCCTTCTACCCGGTAGGCTCAGTCCGCCGCCGCTTCCTGCCGCAACTGGCGCTCGCGGTCCTCGCCAAGGTAACGGCGGATGGCGTGCCGCATCAGGTACAGCAGCGGGATAAGCGCGATCGCCGCGAGCATCTTGTAGACGTAGTTGACCGAGCTGACCGCCAGGAACAGCGAGGTCGGCCACTTCTGCGGCCCCAGCACGAAGGCGATCCAGATGACCACGAAGCTGTCGACCAGTTGCGAGATCGCGGTCGAGCCGGTCGCGCGCAGCCAGACCATGCGCTCGCCGGTGGCGACGCGGATGCGGTGGAACACCGCCACGTCGATCAACTGCCCGATCAGGAACGCGATGATCGAGCCCACAATCGACCACATGCCCTGGCCGAAGATCGCGGCGAACGCGGCCTGGTAGTCCGGCACGCCCTGGTGCTCGGCGGCTTTCACCCACCAGCCGGCCGGTGCGGTGGCGATGGCGAGGAAGGCGAACACGAAGCCATAGACGATCAGCGCCACCGCCATCCACGAGATGAAGCGCACGCCGCGACGGCCGAAGAACTCATTGATGGTATCGGTGAGGATGAACACGAACGGCCACAGCAGCGTGCCGACCGTGAAGTTCAGCGAGCCGCTCTGGCCGAACAGGTTCCATTCCAGCGGGGCGATGCCGAGGGTGTCCTCCAGGGCGAAGATCTTGACCCCGATGAATTCGGCCAGCACCGCGTTGACGCAGAAGAACGCCGCCAATGCGATGAACAGCCGTACCGCGCGATCGTCGAGGGTACGGCCATTCGTCACTGCCATCGGTCAGCGCTCTCCCGCGCGGGTGAAGGGCATGGATTCCGGCGATACCGCGCCGCCGGAAATGATGAAGCTCATCGCCTGGTCGACCGTCCAGTCGGTCGGGGTCAGCAGTTCCACCGGCACGATTTCCAGGTAGCCGGAGGTCGGGTTGGGCGTGGTCGGCACATACACCGCGGCCAGTTCGCGGCCGGTGCCTTCCTCGCGGATGACCCGGGTCACCAGGCCCACCGACTTCATGTCGCGATGCGGGAAGTCGATCAGCACCACGCGCTGGGTGCTGCCGGGCTTGGTCTGCAGGATGTCGAGCAGCTGGCGCGCGCTGGTGTAGATGGTGCTGGCCAGCGGGATGCGCAGCACCAGCAGTTCGAACCAGCGCAGCAACTGCTGGCCGATCACGCGGCGGGCGAGGATGCCGACCGCCAGGATCGCCAGCAGGGTGGCGGCCAGGGCGATGGTGTTCTGCACCCACTGTGCGTTGAACCAGCCGAGCGCCTGCGGGAACGAGGCGGCGATCTGGTGCGAGATCGGGCCGACGAAGGGTTTGCTGATATCGGACAGCAGCACGAACACGAACTTGACCACCACCCAGGTCAGCCAGATCGGCAGCAGGGTGAGCAGACCGGTCAGGAACAGGCGCTGCAGGGAAGGGCGGGAGGCGGGGTCGGGGGGCATGGCGGCTATTGTAGGACCTAGTCCGGGCCGGATGCGGCGCTTTGCTACGCTGGTTGCGGGAACGCTGTGGGGAGCGATATGAAACGGATGTTGCGGGTGGTGTGGGGCGGGGGGCTGGCACTGCTGATGCTTGCGGGAACGCTGTTCGCGATCTCGCGGTTGCATTGGCCCACCCGCGCCCAGCAACAGGCGCTGGCCGACATGACCGCACCCGTGCCGATGCCCGCGGGAAGAAACGCATTCGCGGACGTCTGGTTGCTGCGGTATGACCTGGCGGATGGCGAGCGGGCGCGTATCGCCGCCGGGGATGTCGAACGCTTCAACCGCCGTGGCGCGCCCGGCTTCGCCGCTGACGGCAGGATTATTGAAGACGCACCGGCCTTCGTGTCCCTGGCGGAAGGTCGCTATCCGCAGGAGAAACTCGAGGATCCCGGGCGCCTGCTCTGCAACATCATCGACGATGATTGCCTGGGCAAAGTGCGCGCTGCGCCGGCAAGGGTCGATGCGATCCTCGCCGCGCACGCCGGCCTGCTACAACGCACCCGCGATGCACTCGAACGCAACGACTACCTGAGGACACCGTTTCGGCTGTCCTATGACACGCCCTTCGCGATCGCGGGCCTGAGCGATGGCGCGCGCCTCATGCGCACCGCCGCGGCCCGGGCCTACGCACGGGGCGAGCATGTCCCCGCGCTGGCCGAGACCTGCCGGGCGACGGTGGCCTGGCGGCGCTGGATGCGACATCCGGACCTGCTGCTCGACCTGATGATGGGTGACGCGGCGTTGCGTGGCTGGCTGGCGTTGCAGGGGCAGATGCTGGCTTCGCTTCCGGCCGACGTTGCCTTGCCGGCGGAGTGCGCGTCGTTGCGCGAACCGCCTCCGTTGGCGGGGAGTTCGCTGTGCAAGGTCGCCCGGCGCGAGTTCGAATTCACGCGGTCGCTGTTCGAACTTGCCGGCGACGGGATGGTGATACAGCCGGGCAAGCCGGATTGGCTGGTTTCACTGGGCTATCGGCCCGAAGCGACGTTGGCGATGGTAGCCGAGGCCAGGGCATGGCATTGCGGTGCAACGGTACGACGTCAGGTGCTGGCCGATCAGCCAGTCACCCCACGCCCGCCGTCGTCCGCGTGGCGACTGGAATGCGCTGCCAACGCGTTCGGCTGCATGGTGGCCGACATGGAGTACCCCGGCATGAGCGGCTACCAGCATCGCTTGCAGGACCAGCGCGCACGCCTGAACCTGATCGCGACGCTGCTGTGGCTGCGCGAGCAGCCTGTGGACGGCCTCGGGCTTTCCCGGCGCGTGGCGATGCGTCCCGTGGAGCTGCGGCAAGGACGGGACATCCAGGTCGTGGACGGTCGCCTGCGCATCCCGGTGTTCGATCAGCGGGATGGCCCTTATTGGGAGCTACCCGTGCATAAGGCATTGCAGTGACGACAGCGCCGCGTGTCACTCCGCGGCGTCGCCGTTGCGCGCCCTTGGCTTCAACCGCACATAGATCTGCTTGCGGATCCGCGCGACCACCTCGCCCTGCGCGTCGATCACCTCCACCGGCAGCCAGCGCAGGTGCTTCTCGCCGTTGGCGGCTTCCGCGCGGATGTCATCGAGCATCGCCTCGTCCACGCGGAACTCGGCGTGCACGGTGCCCTTGCCGGGTTTGACGAATTCGATCTCGCCGGCCTTGTCCCAGACGAAGTAGTCGCCGCCCAGGCATTCCTTCACCAGGATCATCCAGAACGGATCGGTCATCGAGAACAGGCTGCCGCCGAAATGGGTGCCGACGTAGTTGCGGTTCCAGGGGCGCATGCGCATCTCCACCCGCGCGCCGCGCCAGTCGTCGGCCAGGCGGGTGACGTGGATGCCGCTGAACAGGAAGGGCGGCCAGAGATTGAAGATGTGGCGCAGGGTCGATGCTTTCATGGCCGGGCGTGGGGGCGGACGGGTTTCCAGCCTACCATACGTATAAGTATGGTTTGTCCGCTCCCCCACGGCGCGCCTAGCGCTGTCCGAGCAAGGCGTCCGCCAGCTCATCGGCCATGCCCCCGGAGTCGGCTACCCGCAGCGGCACTCCGAAGGCCTTCTCCAGTTGGGTGGCCCGGGCCCTTTCCGCGCTGCGCCGGGCCCCGTCCAATTCGATCGTGATCATTCCCCGACAGGATCCGGCGAGGACTTCGCGGTTGCGCTTGAGCCACAGCGCCCTTTGCTTGCGTTCTTCCTGGGCCTGCCGCATCGCGTTGCCATCGAGTTGTTCCAGATCGGCGTGATGATCGGGCGGGAAGATGATCACGAAGGGCTGCGCGCGCGCGATCAGCGCTTCCATTTCCCGTTGCCACTGGGGGGCGGTGCCGGCCTGTTTCTCCTTGGGGGTCGCGCGTACGAAGGGAAAACGGGAATCGTCGTGAAGCTCGAAGCGGAATCCATCGTCGGTCATGCGGGTGTCTCCTGTATCCAGGTCTGGAAAGGACGCGGAGGCTGGCGGCCGGCGGGTGGCGGGCGATCGCGCGGGTCATGCATGTGGCCGGGCGGCGCGGAAAACCCGCGACAGTAGCGACGAACACATCTCCGGGAAGCCCGGAGCGATTGGCCGGGCCAATATCGCCGCATGGGGTACTGGAGCGATAGCGGCATCTGGTCTATAAATAGTGAAATATGGCCAAGCGTGATGATGCCCGCGGGACGGATGGCAGGGACTACAGCGAATGGAGCGAAGGTCCCTGGCTTATCGCGGTCCGAGGGGACATCGCACCGGGCGGCGAGTACAGGCTGGGTGTCCGTGAATACGAATGGCATCACCATCTCCGGGGCCAGGTGTTCTGCGTCGAGGCCGGCCTGATCCACGTGCAGACATCGCATGGCTCCTGGTTGCTTCCTCCGCATCGGGCCGGATGGATGCCCGCTGGCGTGCAGCACAAGGTGGGCATCAGCGGCAGGCTGATCGGGTGGACGCTCTTTGTCGCGCCGGATGCCTGCGATGGATTGCCGGCGCATCCTTGCGTGATCGGAATCAGCGAGGTGCTGCAGGCGCTGGCGAGACGGGCGGCGGAGTGGGACAAACGGGAGGCGCTGGCGCCGGAGCAAGAGCGCATCGCCACGATCATTCGCGACGAGATCGCGCGCGCGCCGCGCGAACCGTTGCACCTGCCGATGCCGCGGGATGCGCGCATGCTGCGCGTGACGCGCGCGCTGCTGGCCGAACCGGGCAGTCCGCGCACCCTGGATGAATGGGCTGCGTTCGGCGCGATGTCGCCGCGGACGATGCGCCGGTTGATTCTCGCGGAGACGGGTTTGACCTTCGCCCAGTGGCGCCAGCAGGCGCAGTTGACCCATGCGCTGGAAATGCTGGCGCGTGGCGCCGGCGTGACCGACGTCGCCGACGCCCTCGGCTACGCCTCGCCCAGCAACTTCATCGCCATGTTCCGGCGCGCCTTCGGCGACTCGCCGGCGCGCTATTTCTCGAACCGGCGTTGAAAAAAAAGCCCGGCTGGGGGCCGGGCAGGTGGCAGGCTGGTGTCCATCATGGGAACGCCGAGCCTGGCTCGACCGAGAGAGTGTGGCCGGGGTGTGGCCACTGTGCCGCCGCGATGGTCGCCGGGGTTATCCCGGAAAAGCGGAATGACTGTGCCGCGATAGCGCGTTCGTGCATGCCGGTCCTGCATCCAGGACGGGATGCGCGCGTGCGCGGGGGACGCCTCTGTTCCTGATGGAATCTGCGGTGCCAATTCGTCTTTCTTGCACAACGTCATTGTGAAGTTCCCGTTAGTTTCCTTCGGCAGGACGCCGCCACTCGCATGCCCGTATGCCGCATGGCCGGCGCCGTCCACCTTCATCCATCGATTCACTGCCGGGAGCGCCAATGATCAACCATCGGAACCAGAAACACCTTTCCAGGGGACTGCGCCGTACCGCCCTGTGTGCCGCGCTTGGCCTGTGCTTCGCGGGCGGGGTGCACGCACAGTCCAATTCCTCGGGTGCGATCGTGGGCCGCGCCGCCGCGGGCGAGACCATCACCATCACCAATCCGGCCACCGGCTTCAGCCGTGCCATCACCGCCGGCAGCGACGGCAGTTACCGGTTCTCCGCGCTGCCGACGGGCCAGTACACCATCACGTCCAGCAGCGGCGGCAACCGCACCGTGAACGTCAGCGTCGGCACGGCGTCGACCGTCGACTTCGCCGCGCGCGATGCCTCGACCCTGGACACCATCACGGTGGTCGGTGGATCGTCCATCAACCCCATCGACGTCTCCTCGGTCGAATCCACCACCATCCTGACCGCCGAACAGATCGCCAAGGTGCCGGTGGCGCGTGACGCCACCAGCGTGGCGCTGCTGGCGCCGGGCACGGTGCGCGGCGACGTGGCGTTCGGCAACCTGGCGTCGTTCGGTGGCTCGTCGGTGGCCGAGAACCAATACTTCATCAACGGCTTCAACATCACCAATTCGTTCCGCAGCCTCAATTTCTCGCAGGTGCCGTTCGAGGCGATTGCCGAGCAGCAGGTCAAGACCGGTGGCTATGGTGCGGAGTTCGGTCGTTCGCTGGGTGGCGTGATCAACCAGGTGACCAAGCGCGGCAGCAACGATTTCCATGCCGGCGCGAGCGTCTACTACACCCCGGATTCGCTGCGCGAGAAGACCCGCAACACCTACCTGGCCAATCCGCTGGCCTGCGGCCCCGCGCCGTACACCGCCTGCACCAAGGGACAGCTGCGCCAGGACAGCAGTCGCGACAGCACCTGGGACGTGGAAGGTTCGGTCTGGGCCAGCGGCGCGCTGATCCAGGATCGCCTGTTCGCCTATGGCCTGATCGGCTACAAGCGGCAGGAGCAGAAGCTCTGGGGCAACGTGTTGTCCAGCACCAACGTCGACAACTCGGTCAAGACGCCGACCTGGCTGCTGAAGATGGACTGGCAGATCAGCGACAACCACCTGCTCGAGTTCACCGGCTTCTCCGACAAGGCCGATACCGAGACCGCGGTCTATGGAAATACCATCGGCGTGCTGGATCGGCAGGCCCTGATCGGCACCTCGTACGGCGAGCAGGGCGGCGAGAACTATGTGCTGAAGTACACCGGCTACCTGACCGACACGTTCACCCTGTCGGCGCTGTACGGGCATGGCGAGTTCTCGCGCGGCCAATACCTGCGCACCGCCTCCGGGGTCGATGTCCGCTACAACGGCGATCTGCACCAGCCCGCCACCGGCTGTCCGATCATCGTCGACGCGCGTCCGTCCTCGCGCCAGCAGGCCACCGGCGTCTACGCCAGCCAGTGCAACCTGACCGGTGGCGCGATTCCGCGCTCGGATTCGGGCGATACCCGCGACCAGTTCCGCATCGACGCGGAATGGCTGCTGGGTGACCATCGCCTGCAGTTCGGCCTGGACATCGACAACTTCGAGTCGGTGGCGGGCACCTCGACCGAGGGCGGCCGCGTGTGGCGCTACTCGACCCTGGCCGACGGCACCGACATCGTGCGCGAGCAGATCGTCAACCAGGGTTCGGTGAACGAGGTCAAGCAGCGTGCGCTCTACGTCCAGGACAGCTGGAACGTCACCGAGAACTTCGTCGCCTACCTGGGCGGGCGCTGGGACACCTTCGACAACCGCGACGGCTTCGGCAACACCTTCGTCAAGGTGAGCAACCAGTTCGGCCCGCGCCTGGGTTTCGCCTGGGACGTCAACGGCGACTCGACCTTCAAGCTGTTCGGCAACGCCGGCCGCTATGCGCTGCCACTGACCTCGGACGTGGCCACCCGCGGCGCCTCGGCCTCGTTGTTCACCCGCCAGCAGTTCACCTTCTCCGGCGTGGATCCGGAAACCGGCGCGCCGCTGGGCCTGGTGCCGCGCGTGGGACCGGCCGGCCAGTTGCAGTACATCAACGGCGAATTCGGCCAGCCCAAGAACCCGTTGACCGTGGCGGCCAAGGATCTCGACCCGATGTACCAGGACGAGTTCATCCTCGGCTTCCAGGCCGCGCTCAGCGATCACCTGTCACTGGGCGTGCGCGGCATCTACCGCAAGCTGAAGGCGGCGATCGACGACAACTGCGACTACACCGCGATCCTGGAGGCGGCGGGCTTCCACCTGGACGAGGATGACGGCTGGCTCGATGGACAGGGCCGCAGCCCGGCGCTGCCGAGCGCGGGCTTCCCGTACTGCCGCATGTTCAACCCGGGCAAGGACGCGGTGTTCCTGACCGATCTGTACGGCGACGGCAATCTGACCGAGGTGCGCGTCAAGGGCGATCGCCTGGCACCCAAGGCCAAGCGTTCGTACCAGGCCGTGGAGATCTTCCTGGACGGCAACTGGGACAAGGTGTTCCTGCAGGGCTCGTACACCTACGCCAAAAGCAAGGGCAACACCGAGGGCGGCGTGAAGTCGGACATCGGCCAGGTGAACACCAATGCCACCCAGGATTTCGACTATCTCGAGCTGACCACCGATACCTTCGGCTATCTCCCCAATGATCGCCGCCACAGCCTGAAGCTGTTCGGCAACTACGAGTTCAACGACGAGTGGTCGGTGGGCGGCAACCTGCTGGTCCAGTCGGGCCGGCCGATCAACTGCCTGGGCGTGCTCTATCCGTACCACGGCGATTTCCACCCCTACGGATCCTCGTTCATGCGTTGCGGCACCACCTCGGCGGGACAGTCGGTCGATTCCGAGACCGGCGAACTGAACGGGCCGGTGGCGGCGGTGCCGCGTGGCACCAAGGGGCGGTTGCCCTGGAGCTATTCGCTGGATCTGAACCTGCGCTACGCGCCCGCCTGGGCCAAGGGGCTGTCGTTCAAGGTCGACGTGTTCAACGTGCTGAACAAGCAGCGGGTCGTATCGGTGGTTGAACAGGCGGAAGATCCGGACACGGGCTTGCCGTCGGATGTCTATCTGCTGCCGACCGCCTACCAGCCGCCGCGCTCGGTGCGTTTCATGGTGCAGTACGACTTCTGAGCCGAACCTGCCGTTGCAGGGCAATCGCGATGGCCGCCCCTGGGCGGCCATCGTCTTTGGCGCGATCGTCGTGACGTCCGTCATCGCGATTTCGCATTTCGTCACTGCGCCATTGAGGCCCATCCCCGCCATCACCAGCATGCGGGCGTGGCGATGGGAGGAAGGCACGATGCGCGAGGAGACGATCCGGACCGAAGTGGTGGAGACGGAAGCGGGTGGGTACCTGCCCGGCGAGGGAGTCCGGGATGCGTGGACACGGCCCGACCCGGCAATGCGTTTGCTGGAACCCGCCGCCGCCGATGCCGTGCTGTTGCCCCCCGGTCGGCAAACGCCGCTGTGCCTGGTGCACGCCGCCAACAGCGGGACGTTCATGGAGCTGCCGGCTGGATGGCTTGTCCTGCTCGTGCCGGTGTCGGGAACCATCAGCGCCTGTGGCGACCACCTGCGCTGGGAGCTGGAACCCGGCCAGTGCCTGGTCTGGGATCGCCCGTTGCGTGTGCTGGGCCATCGCCAGCGCAGCCGCTGGTTCTGCCTGGGGGGACCGGCCGAGAGCTGGATCCGGGCGGGCTGCGATCCGGCGGTGATCGCCGAAATCCTCGCGGATGAAATGGATTGCCCCGAACGGCAGGTCTCGAGCCTGGAATCGCTGCGAAGGGCGCTCTCCCGTGATGGCGATGGGGAGGGCGAGGCATCCGTCCGCGTGCGCGAGGTCATGGGAACGCTGCACGATAGACAGCAGGATCTGCGCGCGCTGATCACCCGCTGTCCCGGGCGCAGCCAGCGCCGCAAGCGCTGGTCGATGCAGCGGCTGCTGCGCATCCGCCACGCGATCCTGGCCGGAGGCCAGGGCGGGCGGACGAGCATGGGGCTGTTGTCCAGCCAGGTCAGCTATTCACGCGGCCATCTGGCGCGCGTCTACCACGCGGTCTTCAACGAGACGCCGATCGAATGCGCGATCCGGATCCGCCTGCACCGCGCGCGCCGGCTGGTGGAGGAAACCGGCCTGGCGTTCTGCGACATCGCCGAGTCCACCGGCTTCGACAGCCAGAGTTCCTTCAGCCGCGCGTTCAAGAACCGCTATGGCCTCACGCCGACCGACGCACGCTCCCGCGCTCCGCGAGCACCGTAGCGGGGCGCGGCCGCGAACGGACGCAAGCCCGGCTCAGAACAGCAGCGAGGACATCCGGCGGCGATAGCGGCCGACGAGATCTTCGTCCTCGACGACGCGGAAGGCGTCGATCAGCACCTTCTTCGGCAGGCCGTCCTGGTAGCCGCGATCGCGGCCGAGCATTTCGATGAACTGGGCCAGCGCGGCTTCGTCGTCGCCGGCGATGAGGCGGTGCACGCCGAGCAGGTGGCGCGCGCGTAGATCGTCCGGATTGGCGGCGATCGCCGATTCCAGCACCTCCGCCGGCGGCGCGTCCTTCAGCGCAGAGACGAATCCAAGCCGGGCGCGGGCACGTACCGCGCGATCATCGGTGGCGAGGTTGGCGGGCAGGGCGTCGAGCAGTTGTTCGGCCTCCTGCGCCGCGCCGGTCTTCAGCAGGGCCAGGGCCAGATCCAGCTTCAGTTCGTCCTTGTCCGGCTCTGCTTCCACGGCATGGCGCAGGGCCACGACCGCGGCATGCGGATCCTGCGCGACTTCGGTGGCCTCCTCCGGCTCGGCGCCGGCGGCGGCGGGCTCGATGCCGTGTTGCTTGAGGAACTCGCGCAATTGCCCTTCCGGCAAGGCGCCCGGGAAGCCATCGACGAGTTGGCCGTCCTTGACCAGGAACACGGTCGGCACCGAGCGGATCTGGAACGCGGCGGCAATCTGCTGTTCCTTGTCCACGTCGACCTTGGCCAGTTCGAATGCGCCGTTGTACTCGCCGGCCAGCTTTTCGAGGATCGGGCCAAGGGTCTTGCAGGGGCCGCACCAGGTCGCCCAGAAGTCGACCAGCACCGGGACTTCCAGCGACTTGCGCAGGACTTCGGCTTCGAAGGTTTCGGCGGTGGCGTCGAATACGTGGGGCAGGTCGGTCATGGGAGGAAGGTGGTCGAGTGGACGGATGCGGCCTGAGATGGCGGCGATTGTCGTTGGTTTCAAGCATGGCGGGGGCATCGTCCCGGCCAGGACCTTCCACCTCCTTCGGGATCGCATCGCATGAACCTGCTGTTTCGCCTGGCCGCAATCGGCCTGCTCCTGTGCGCCGTCCGCCCGTCATGGGCCGGCGAGGAAATCCGTCCCTCCGTCGAGCGCAACGCCGCTCCGTCCGTGCAACTGGATCACTACGCCCGGTTCGAATTGAAACCGGTGCAACTGGTGCCGCCCTACGCGGGACAGGAAACCAACGAGAAAGCACGCGATTCGGTGCAGGGCAATCTCCAGCAGGGCCTGGGCCAATGGGTAGCCCAGCGCAACGCCGAACCGGTACAGGCCGAGCCCGCGCGGACGCTGGTGATCGAACCGGTCATCGAGAAAGTGCGCTTCATCAGCGGCGGCAAGCGCTTCTTCGCCGGCGCCTTCGCCGGCAGTTCACGCATCCTGCTGCGGCTGCGGCTGACCGACGCGGCCAGCGGCGACGTCATCGCCCAGCCCGAGTTCTACCAGCACGCGCGCGGCATGGCCGGGGCCTGGACGGTCGGCGGCGCCGACAACGCCATGCTGGCGCGGGTCGCCAGCCTGGCCCGGGACTACGTGGCGGCCAACTACACGACCCTGGCCGGTGGGCCCACCGGCTGGGAAGAGTAGCCCCGACCGGGATGTAAAAAAGACTTGACATATCTCGGGGCGAATGTAAGGTTTACATTACATCCGTGGAGGGCGTGTCATGTCGGGACTGCCGGGAAGGACGATGGGCCGCTACGGCGTGGTGTTGGTGGCGGGGGCGGCGTTATGGCTGCTGATGGCCGGGCCCCGGAAGGTACTGGGCCTGGATCCCGGCCATCTGGGCATGATCCTGCTCGTGGCCAGTGCCTGGGCTGCCCTGTATTTCGTGCAGTTCTCTTCGCGGGATGAAGCGGAACACGCGATTTCGCCGGGCGAATGGCGCGCCCGCATCGGTTTCGCGTTCATGCTGGGGGCGGTGGCCTACTTCGTGGCCAAGCTGGATCTGTTCGCCGGGCCCGGTGCGGCGGACAGCGCCGACGCCCGCGCGGTGGCTCGCAACCTGGTCATGCTGGGCATTGCCTGGGCGGTGCTGGGCCAGGCCATGGCCTCGCGCTGGAAGGGCAGGATCCAGGAAGACGAGCGGGATCGCGAGATTGCCCGGCACGCGGGCCAGTGGGGACGCGGCATGCTGGTGTTCTGCATGATCGCGCTGGCCGTCACGCTGGGTTTCTCCCCCGCGCACCGGCTGCAATGGGCCACGCCCTTCCTGCTGGCCAACCTGCTGGTGCTGGCCCTGATGTGGGGTTGGCTGTGCGAGTACGCGGCCACCGCCGTGTATTACTGGCGGGATCGCCGATGACCGGAACCCCGATCGCCAACGACATCCGCCGCCTGCGGACCGAGCGCGGCGACATGACCCAGCAGGGGCTGGCCGATGTCTGTGGAGTGACCCGGCAAACTATCATTGCGTTGGAGGCGGGGCGTTACGCGCCCTCGCTGGAACTGGCGTTCCGCATCGCGCGGGCGTTTGGCGTGGGCGTGGAAGAGGTGTTCCGTTGGGAATCGAAATGAATCGCTGGCTGCCGCTGGCCGGCATCGCCGGCCTGGTGGTGTTCACCGCCGCCGTGGTCGGCTTCGGCGCCGCGCTGCCCGGTTTTTCGCATGTGACCCATCCGGTCGCGGTGCTGGGCGCCAAGGGCATCCCGCACGCCAATGCCTTCAATCTGCTGGGCCTGATGCTGCCGGGCCTGCTGGCGTGCTCGGCGATGCTGGCGCTGCGCCAGCGCCTGCCGCGCGATGCCGGCTGGACCGTGCGGATCGGCGCGCAGTTGCTGCTGCTGTCGGCGCTGGGCGTGGTGGCGCTGGGATTGCTTCCGCTGGATCCGACGGACCTGCACAACCCCGCCAGCAGCTACCACGCCACCGCGTGGATGCTGTGGTGGGTGGCGTTCGTGCCGGGTGCGTTGCTACTGGCGGCGGGACTGCGGGGCAGGGATGGCTGGTGGCTCGTTGCCCGCCTCAGCGTGCTGGCCGCGGCGGGCGTGCTCTACGCGGTGCTGTTCGCGGTCGACACGCTGCCGGCCGGTATCGCCCAGCGGCTGGGTTTCGGGATCTGGTGGCTGTGGATCGCCTTTGCCGGCTGGGTCGCGTGGCGGGCCTCGTCCCGATCCGCCTGACCGCTCACGGCTGCTTGAACAGGACGCCGTCCTTCATCACCAGCGCGACTTCGAGCACGCGCTGGATGTCGGCGATCGGATCCCCGGGCACGGCGACGATGTCGGCGCGCTTGCCGGCCTCGATCACGCCCTGATCATCCACGCCCAGCACTTCGGCCGCGCGCACGGTGGCGGCCTGCAGGGCCTCGGCGGCGGGAATGCCGGCTTCCACCATGTAGATGAACTCGCGTGCGTTGTCGCCGTGCGGACCCACGCCCATGTCGGTGCCGAAGGCGATCTTCACCCCGTTGCGATACGCCTTGGCGGCGGTGTCCTGGATCTGCGCGCCGATGCGGGCGGCCTTGGGCCGCACCACGTCCGGGAAGTAGCCATCCACCTTGGCCTTGTCGGCCACGAAACGGCCGGCGTAGATCGTCGGCACGTACCAGGTGCCGTGCTGCTTCATCAGCCGCATCACCTCGTCGCTCATGTAGGTGCCATGTTCGATGCTGGTCACGCCGCCCAGCACTGCGCGCTTCATGCCCTCGGTGCCGTGCGCGTGCGCGGCGACCTTGTAGCCATAGTCGCGCGCGGTCTCGACGATGGCCTTGACCTCGTCCACGGTGAACTGCGGCGCGTCGCCGGACCTGGCGTAACTGAGCACGCCGCCGGTGGCGGTGATCTTGATGACATCGCTGCCATCCTTGTAGCGCTGGCGCACCGCCTGGCGGGCGTCATCGATGGAATTGATCACACCTTCGGTCGGGCCGGGCGGACCGATCAGGTGGGCCAGATGGTCGTTGTAGCCGTTGCTGGGATCGGCGTGCCCGCCGGTGGTGGCGATGGACTTGCCGGCCGCGAAGATGCGCGGCCCCTTGACCAGGCCCTGGTTGACCGCGTCACGCAGATGGGGCGCGATTTCGCCCCCCAGGTCGCGCACGCTGGTGAATCCCGCCATCAGGGTCTTTTCGGCGTAGCCCACCGAGCGGTAGGCGAAGTCGACGGGATCCAGGCGGAATCCCTCGGAGTAGCTCTGCGGGTTGGATTGGCTGCCCAGGTGGACATGCAGATCGGTCCAGCCGGGCAGGCAGGTGTGGCCGGCCAGATCGACGGTGCGGGCGCCAGGAACCTCCACCCGGCCCTCCAGCACCTCGGCGACACGGCCGTCGCGCACCACCACCGTCTGCGCCGGCAGCAGTTTTCCGCTGCGCGCCTCGAACAGCCGCTCGCATTGGAGCGCCAGCGGTTCGGCGGCGGTGGCTGACAACGGGACGAGCAGGAAGGTCAGGGCCAGGGGCAGGGCGGGACGGGACATGCGGCTCTCCGGAGCGGGTCCGGCCCATGGTATCGGAGCCCCCGGCGCGGATCCGCCAATCGGCCCGTGACCTTCCGGAGTGGAGCCCCCTGCTGCACTGCGGTACCCTTGCCGACTTTGCCGTCGCCTTTCCCGCCAACGCCTGCCATGTCCGCTGCCGAACCCGTCGCCTACGAACCGAAATCCGTCGAATCCGCCGCCCAATCGTTCTGGGAGACTCGCCGGGCCTTCGAGGTCGACGAACAGTCCGACAAGCCCAAGTATTACTGCCTGTCGATGCTGCCGTATCCGTCGGGCGCGCTGCACATGGGCCACGTGCGTAACTACACCATCGGCGACGTGATCAGCCGCTACAAGCGCATGACCGGCCACAACGTGCTGCAGCCGATGGGCTGGGACGCGTTCGGCCTGCCGGCCGAGAACGCGGCGATCAAGAACCGGACCGCGCCGGCCAAGTGGACCTACGCCAACATCGATCACATGCGCAGCCAGCTGAAGCTGCTGGGCTACGCCATCGACTGGTCGCGCGAATTCGCCACCTGCCGCCCGGAGTACTACGTCCACGAGCAGCGCATGTTCACCCGCCTGCTGCGCAAGGGCCTGGCCTACCGCAAGAACTCGGTGGTGAACTGGGATCCGGTCGACCAGACCGTGCTGGCCAACGAGCAGGTCATCGATGGCCGGGGCTGGCGTTCCGGCGCGGTGGTCGAGAAGCGCGAGATTCCGCAGTGGTTCCTGCGCATCACCGATTACGCCCAGGAACTGCTGGACGGCCTGGATGAACTGCCGGGCTGGCCCGACGCGGTCAAGACCATGCAGCGCAACTGGATCGGCCGTTCCGAGGGCCTGGAGATCCAGTTCGCCGTCGAAGGCAACGAGCCGCTGACCGTGTTCACCACCCGCCCGGACACCCTGATGGGCGTGACCTTCGTGTCGATCGCCGGCGAGCATCCGTTGGCGCAGAAGGCTGCCGCGTCCAATCCGGCACTGGCGGCCTTCCTGGCCGAACTGAAGCAGGGCGGTGTGTCCGAGGCCGAACTGGAAACCCAGGAAAAGCGTGGCATGGATACCGGCCTGCGCGCCGTGCATCCGATCACCGGCGAGAAGCTGCCGGTGTGGGTGGCCAACTTCGTGCTGATGGGCTACGGCACCGGCGCGGTGATGGCGGTACCCGGCCACGACCAGCGCGACTTTGAATTCGCCACCAAGTACGGACTGCCGATCCAGCAGGTCATCGCGCTGAAGTCGCCGCGCAACGAGGAAGAGGCCAGCTACGACGCCACCACCTGGCGCGACTGGTATGGCGACAAGACCCGCGAGGATCTGGAACTGGTCAACTCCGGCGAGTTCGACGGCCTGGGCTACCAGGGCGCCTTCGAGGCGCTGGCCGAGCGCTTCGAACGCCAGGGCCGTGGCCAGCGCCGGGTCAACTACCGCCTGCGCGACTGGGGCGTGAGCCGCCAGCGCTACTGGGGCTGCCCGATTCCGGTGATCTACTGCGACAAGTGCGGCGCGGTGCCGGTGCCGGATTCGCAGCTGCCGGTGGTGCTGCCGGAGAACGTCACCCTGGACGGGGTGAAGTCGCCGCTCAAGGCGGATCCGGAGTGGCGCAAGACCGCCTGCCCGGAGTGCGGCGGCGCGGCCGAACGCGAGACCGACACCTTCGACACCTTCATGGAGTCGAGCTGGTACTACGCGCGCTACACCTCGCCGGGCGCCAAGGACATGGTCGACAAGCGCGGCAACTACTGGCTGCCGGTCGATCAGTACATCGGCGGAATCGAGCACGCGATCCTGCACCTGATGTACTTCCGCTTCTATCACAAGCTCCTGCGCGACGCGCGGCTGGTGGACAGCGACGAGCCGGCGACCAACCTGCTGACCCAGGGCATGGTCATCGCCGAAACCTTCTATCGCGACAATCCGGATGGTTCCAAGGACTGGATCAATCCCGCCGACGTGGACGTGCAGCGCGACGAGCGCGGCCGCATCACCGGCGCCACCCTGCGCGCGGACGGCGCGCCGGTGCGCATCGGCGCGGTCGAGAAGATGTCCAAGTCGAAGAACAACGGCGTGGATCCGCAGGCGATGGTCGACCGCTTCGGCGCCGACACCGTGCGCCTGTTCTCGATGTTCGCCGCGCCGCCGGAACAGTCGCTGGAATGGAACGAAGCCGGCGTGGAAGGCATGGCGCGGTTCCTGCGCCGCCTGTGGACCCAGGTGCAGAAGCACGCCGCCGATGGCCCGGCGCCGGCGGCCGACCTGGCCGCGCTGAGCGCCGGGCAGAAGGCGCTGCGCCGCAAGACCCACGAGACCATCGACAAGGTCGGCAACGACTACGGCAAGCGGCACAGCTTCAACACCGCGATCGCCGCGGTGATGGAACTGTCCAACGCGGTGTCGAAGTTCGACGACGCCAGCGGCAATGGCCGCGCCGTGCGCCAGGAAGCGCTGGAGGCGGCGGTGCTGCTGCTCAATCCGATCACCCCGCACGCCAGCCACGCGCTGTGGCAGGCGCTGGGCCATGCGGAGACGCTGCTTGAGGATGTCGCGTTCCCGCAGGTGGACCCGGCCGCGCTGGTACGCGATTCGGTGACCCTGGCGGTGCAGGTCAACGGCAAGCTGCGCGGCACCATCGAGGTCGCCGCCGACGCCGCCCGCGACCACATCGAAGCGTTGGCGAAGGCCGAGCCCAATACCGCCAAGTTCCTCGACGGCGCGACCATCCGCAAGGTCATCATCGTTCCGGGCAAGATCGTCAACATCGTCGCCGGCTGATCGCCGGCGACGGGCCAGCCGCCCGCGCCGCATCCGGCACTCGCGCGCCCACGCCGCCATGTGTCCCGCCATCCCGGCGAACGCCGGGATCCATTTGGGGTGTACGGGAAACGTTCCGGATGGCCGATGCGTTCCGCGAAGAATGGATTCCAGCGTTCGCTGGAATGACGGTGGTGGTTTGGCGCCGGTATTGAATGAAGGCATTGCGCGCCCGACAGGGGGCCGCTTGGGCTCCACCCACGGCCCACGCCGTCATCCCGGCGGACGCCGGGATCCATTTGCACGGACGGATGAAGCGTCCCAGGCCGCCCGGGGATTCCGCAAGGCCTGGATTCCAGCGTTCGCGGCAACGGGCGGCCAGGACGCATCACGCGCGACCCGGGTCCATTCCCGGACGTGATCGGGCCGGATCCTCACCGGTATTCACCTGCGGGCGGGCTAGGCTATTGCCGCCTTCCACGGCCTCGTCCAGACTTCGCCCATGATCCGAACCCGACTCATCGCCGCCGCCGCCCTGGCCCTGTTGCTGGCCGGCTGCGGTTTCCACCTGCGCAGCCGCATCGCGCTGCCGTCCGATCTGGGACCGGTCCTGGTCCGCTCCTCCTCGACCTACAGCGATCTGGCCTACAAGCTGGTACGGGGCCTGCAGGTGGCGGGCGCAGACGCCCGCACCCTGACGACGGCGGATGTGGACGTGGAGAAGGCCGCCGCCGCGCGTGGCGAAACGGCGCCCAGGAAGGCCGAACTGGTGATCGTCTCCGAGCGCTGGGGCGACCTGCCGATCGCGGTGGACGCATTGGGCCGCGCCCAGGAATACAGCCTGCGCTACGCGGTCGTGTTCGCGTTCCGCAAGGCCGACGGTACCGACCTGGTACCGCAACAGGTCGTCGAGTTGTCGCGCGATTACGTGTCGCCGCCCGAGAACGCCACCGGCACCACCACCGAACGCGAAATCCTCGCCGACGAACTGCGCCGGGAAATGTCCGCCTCGATCCTGCGCCGCATCGACGGCGTGGTGCGCGCCGGCCAGATGGTCCAGCCGGTCGATGGAACTTAAGCCCGAACAGATCGCCGGGCGCGCCGACGAGCCGCTGCGTCCGGCCTATCTGATCGCCGGGCCGGAAATGCTGCGGGTGCTGGAAGCCGCCGACGCGGTGCGTGCGCAGGCACGCGCCCAGGGCATCGGCGAGCGCGAGGTATTCGATGCCGATGGCCGCGATTTCGACTGGGACGAACTGGATGCCAGTTTCAACGCGCCCAGCCTGTTCAGCGCCCGCCGCCTGGTCGAGGTGCGCCTGCCGGGCGGCAAGCCGGGCAAGGAGGGCGCCGAGGTCATCAGCCGGTTCTGCGCGAACCCGCCACCGGATGTCGTCCTGCTGATCACCGCCGGCGAATGGTCCAAGGCGCACCACGGCAAATGGGCCGACGCGGTCGCGCAGATCGGAATCATTGCCGTTGCGTGGGCGATCAAGCCACACGAATTGCCCGGCTGGATCGAAAGCCGCCTGCGCGTGCGCGGCCTGAAGGCGGATCGTGACGCGGTGCAGACCCTGGCCGAGCGGGTCGAAGGCAACCTGCTGGCCGCCGCGCAGGAAATCGACAAGCTCGCGCTGCTGGCGCAGGGTGAAAGCCTGACGGCGCAGGCCATGCAATTGCTGGTGGCCGACGCCGCCCGCTACGACGTGTTCCGCCTGACCGACGCGATGCTGGCCGGGCAGGGACCGCAGGTGTCGCGGATGCTCGCGGGCCTGCGCGCCGAAGGCGACGTGGTGGCAGGATTGATGCCGATGGTGGTCAAGGAATTGCTGCGCACCGCCCAACTGGCGCGGGTGCAGGCCGCGGGCGGCAACCTGACCGCGGAAATGAAGGCCCAGGGCATCTGGGAATCCAAGCAGGCGCCGTTCAAGCGGGCCCTGCAGCGACATGCTGCGCCACAGCGCTGGGAGCGTTTCGTCGCCGAGGCCTCGCGCATCGATCGCATCGCCAAGGGACGCGCGCCGGGCGATGCCTGGGTCGCGATGGAACGCCTGCTGCTGGCGGTGGCCGAGGCGCGCGCGGTGCGCCTGCTGGTGGCCTGAGCCGGGGCCTTCCCCGGCGACGGCGATCCCCGCACACTGGCTTCCGGTTCCCGGCGAGCAGCCCCAGACACCGCATGCTCCATCTCTTCTATGGCGGCACCTTCGACCCCGTCCACAACGGACACCTGGCGATCGCACGCGCCGCCCGCGACGAACTCGACACGCTGGTCGCGCTGACGCCCGCGGCGGACCCGCCGCACCGCGCACCGCCCGGCGCCAACGCCGCGCAACGCGCGCGGATGCTGGAGCTGGCCATCGAAGGCGAGGCCGGGCTGCACCTGGACCGACGCGAACTGCGGCGCGCGCTGCGTCATCCCGGGCGCCGTTCCTACACCGTCGACACCCTGCGCGAACTGCGCGGCGAGCTGGGGCCGCGGACACCGATCGCGTGGCTGGTGGGAGCGGACAGCCTGGTCGGACTGCCGGGCTGGCATGAATGGCGGGCGCTGTTCGATCTGGCCCATTTCGTGGTGGCCGAGCGCCCGGGCAGCCCGCTGGACGGTGAATTGCCCGCCGCGCTCGCCATCGCGACCGCCGGCCGCTGGGCCACCGATGCCGGCGACCTGCGCGCGTCTCCCGCCGGCCGGATACACCGGCTGCACCAGCCGCTCCAGCCCGAATCCGCCAGCGACGTGCGCCGGCGCATCGCCGGGGGAGGGGACTGGGAGGATCTGGTCCCCCCCGCCGTGGCCGCCTATATCGCGGACGAACGGCTGTACTTCACGTCGGCCGCCGCGAACGGTCCGGTATAATCGCGGCCGAGTACCCGGAGTCACCACGCCTTTGTCCAGCCAAGCGCAAGTCATCAAGACCCGTCTTCCCAGCCCACCGCCGGCCGTGCCGGTCCTGCTCGCCAACGTGCATGCGGCGGTCGAAGAACTGAAAGCCAAGGATGTCGTCGAAATCGATGTGCGCGGCAAGTCCAGCGTCGCCGATTTCCTGGTGATTGCCTCGGGCACCTCCACCCGCCACGTCAAGTCGATCGCCGACGAGGTGGTCAAGTTCGCCAAGAAGCTCGACGTGATGCCGCTGGGCGTGGAAGGCGAGCGCGAGGCGGAATGGGTGCTGGTGGACCTGGGCGACGTGATCGTCCACATCATGCTGCCGCGCGTGCGCGAGTTCTATGCGCTGGAACGCCTGTGGACCGTTGGCGACCAGCCGCCGGAGCATGACGAAGTCGAAACCGGAGCCGAGGATCGGCTGTAACGTTCCGCCCCGCGATGCCAACGAAACAACGGCGCCGAAGGGCGCCGTTGTCGTTTCCGTGATGCCTGCGCGGGCTTACAGCGGCCCGCGTTCCCACGGCCCGGTGATGGCGAAGGTGATACCCGGGGTCTGGATGTTGACGAACAGGGTGCGCGACATCGGATCCCAGCAGGCGCCGCAGAACTCGCTGTCGCGGTAGTCGCCCTCGGCAATCGTCTTGCCGGCGTCGGCAATCTCGGTCGAGGTCACCTGCGCGTTGTTCTTGCACAGGTAGAACGATTCGCCCGCGCGGGTGAGACCGATCAGGCGCGCACCGGGACCGTACTCGTCCGGGCTCTCGCCGCCGTCCTCGCACAGCACCACGCCACCGCGCGCGCTGACGGTGATGTTGTCGGGGTTGTGCGCGGCCAACTGGTGGCCGCTGACGAACAGCGCCTTCAGCTGCTGGGTGAACAGATCCAGCACCCACACCGCGCCGTTGCCGCGGCCCTTGCGGCCACGCTCGTCGACGCCGGTGCTGGTGTCGACGATGAACATCTTGCCGTAGCTGTACCAGATGCCCTCGCCACGGCTCATGCGCAACGCGCCATCGCTCCAGGCCTGCGCGAACGGGCCACTGAGGGTTTCACCTGCGGAAATGTCCGGGAAGCCGGCGGGTGCGGCGATGGTGTCCAGATCCGGTTCCGGAACGTCGACCCATTCCAGCTGGTAGCGGTCGCCGATGGTGGCCACGGTGAGATCGGCGTTGCGCTTGCCGCGCACCCGCGCCGCCTGCAGGCGGCCGCCGTTTTCCAGCGAGCCGTTGCGGCCGCGGCGATCATTGGGAATGAAGCGGTAGAGGCCGGCCTTGTTGCGGTCGTCCTCGGTCAGATAGACGATGCCGGTGCGCGGATCCACCGCGACCGCCTCGTGGCTGAAACGGCCCAGGCCGACCAGCGGACGGCCGCTGGTGCGCTCGTTGTCCGGATCCACTTCGAACACGTAGCCGTGCTTGCGGCCGGCGCTGGAGGTCGCGTCGGTCTTGATCTCCTCGCAGCTCAGCCAGGTGCCCCAGGGGGTCAGGCCGCCCGCGCAATTGACCAGGGTGCCGCCGAGGCTGGGCTCCAGCGCGTTCCAGCCATCGCCGACACGATAAGTCAGCGTGGTCGTGCCGCCGCCGGCCACCTGGCTACCGTCGACGGTACCGGTGTCGTACATGCCTGGCGCGCGGATGGGCGCGCCCGCGCCGCGTTCGTGATTGCGGATGAGCACGTATTCCAGGCCGCCGTGGCCATGGCCATGCCCGCGTCCATGCCCGTGGCCGCGACCACGGTGGGCCAATCGGGTGGCGACCACGGCCATGCCGTCATGCCGATCCGGGCAGGGCTGGCCGTCGTCCATGCGGTCGCCGCTCCAGCCGAACGAGCGATAGCTGAATCCGCGCGGCAACTGCAGCAGCGGCAGGCCGGTGGTGCGGTCGGCGACCGGCGCGATCGGGCCGTAGCGACTGGGAATGGGGGACAGGCGCACCGACTCGGTGGCGGCGAGGGCCTGGCGCGAATACAGCGCGCCCAGGCTGCCGACGGCGCCCATCGCCATGGCGGCGGCGCTGCCTTTCAGGACGTTTCGGCGGGCAGGATCGAACACGGTCATCATGCGACTCCAGCTGGCGGGGAGTCGGTGACGCTAGGCATCGCGTGTAACCGCTGGATGACAAAGGCATGACGCTTGCATGCGGCCCGACGAAAGCGTGGCGCCGGTATCATTGCCGCATGAAGAGCAGGTTGATCGCCACCGGTGAACGCGCCCCGGCCTGGGTCGCGCAGGGATTCGCCGAATACCAGAAACGCCTGTCGCACTGGCTGCCGTTCGAACTGGTGGAAATCGAGCCCGGCCTGCGCGGCAAGGGCCGGGATCCGCAGCGCGCCATCGAGGACGAGGGCAAGCGGGTGCTGGCGGCGGTGCCGAAGAACGCCCACATCGTCGCCCTGGAAGTCACCGGGAAACCGTATTCCTCCGAACAACTCGCGCAGCGCCTGGAGCATTGGCGCGGCCAGGGCAGGGACCTCGCCTTCCTGATCGGCGGCCCCGAGGGCCACGCGACGGACGTGCTGGCCGCCGCGCACGAGAAGTGGTCATTGAGCCCGCTGACCCTGCCGCACATGCTGGTGCGGCTGGTGGTGGCCGAACAGATCTACCGCGCCGCGGCGATGCTGGCGAACCATCCTTACCATCGCGCGTGAGTATCGAGAATATCGCGCACATCCGGGAAATGAAGGCAACCAGATAGGCTCGGGTACTTGTATCGCTCACATTTGCTGAAGATCGCCAACTTTCACGGTCGGTTTTCCACCGCCGCAGTTTCCGTAGCAATCGCCCCCGATTACAGCGAAGCCACTGCCACCGCTGGAGCCGCCGCCGCCGTTGGCACTGCTGCCTCCGTCGTTGGGAGGGCGCGATTGTTCTGTTTCTCGGTCCGCAGCCCTCTGTCCACATTCTTTTTCAAAGTAGACCGTATTGAGGCCACCGGCCGGCGTTGAATACGTTATTTGGCCCTTCCAGCCATTGTCCCGCCAAATATTCGCGCCTAGCAGTGTTTCAGCGCGTTTATCCAATGATTTCAAGAATGCTCGATATAGAGCGCGATTGACGTCGCCAGATTTGATTTCCTGGATGATCGAAAGAGCGCTGACCTTGATGACGCCCATCGGGGGAATCGCGTTGAACGAACACGCCAGGCCAATGGCAGTGACCAGTACCAGAGGGAGACAAGGGAATATCTTTGTTTTGATTTTCATTCCCCTTCAATCCTCGAGTTCAACCACGGGCCTGCGAACGGGGGGAGGGGGCGGCGAGCCGTGCTTGTCCTGGTACATTCGATCCAGCTGGTTGTTCATTCTTATGGCGTCGGCTTCCGCCTGCATCTTTTCAAGATCATCCAGTCTCCTTGGCATCCCGACGTCACGTGCCATCGCGAGGCGGGAGTCGCCGCGCATTTCCGCGACGCGTGAAAGGGAGTAGCCAACTTGAAGGTTGCCATCCTTGCTGCCCATCATGTAGGCGGCGAGGCTGTTGAGAGCAAAAATATTTCCTTCCGCACCGGCCGAGAACAGTCTTGTCTTTGCCTCCGGATCCTCGCGAAGACGGCGTGCGTCGAGCATCGTTCTGGCGACCTGGTCGCCGGAATTTGCGGCCTGCTCCAGTAGATAGTCGGAAGCAGTGGTGTAGGTTTCCCATTGCCTTGCATTGGGGAATCCGTGGGCGTCCAGCCATCTTTGCTCGGCTTCGCTTGTTGGCCCAAATGGATCACTTTCAAGGTCAAGGTTTTTTCGACTCTGGGGTACTTCCGGGAAAGGAGTTCTGGTGGAGAGCGCCGCTGGCGCTTGGGCAGTGCTTGAATCAGCGGTGGCTGGTGTTGCAGGCTTGATTGGAGTATGCGGAATGATCGTGGATTCGTTTGAAAAGGCCACGTTTTCGTGGTGCGCCGTGTCGTTGGTGCTGGAGCCGGAGCCATCGCGATTGCACGCGGCCGCAAGAGAGGCCAGTACGACAAGAGTGATTCCTTTGTAGGTTTTCTCTCTCACAGTTGCATTCCCTCTGGCCGCGAGACGGCATCAATTCCTGGTGTGTCGACGGGTTCTATTTCGATCGATGTCAATCGTCAACTAACATTGAATGCAAGTGCGCAAGGCATCTCTCGAGGCTGGATTTGAAACCGGAAATCCATGCTTGCCGGCGCGGCGAAATCGTTCTGCCTGTTTCATGAAAAAGGCCCGCCGAAGCGGGCCTTTGCGCATCTCGCTGCAATGGCAGTCAGCGCAGCACGAAATCGATGGGGACCAGGCCGTAGGCCTGCACGGCGATGCCGTCGCGCACGGCGGGCTTGAAGCGCCAATGCTTCAACACATGCTGGCGTGCTTCGCGATCCAGATTGCGATTTCCGCTGCTGGTTTCGATCATCACGTCCAATGGCTTGCCGTCCACGTCCACCAGTACGCGCAGCACGACGGTGCCTTCAACGCCGGCTCGGGCCTCACCGCGCGGATACGGCGGTGCCGGGGCTTTTACGTATTGCAACTGCGAACCGACCATCGGGGATGTGTCGGGAGGCGCGATGTTGCCGACAGGCGCGGTGTCCAGTGTGTCGCTGGTGGCTGGAAGCGTGCCCTGATCGACGGCAGGCGCGGTGTCCGGAGTCTGCGTCGGTACCACGGAAACGGGCGGTGTCACCGGTTTGGGCAGCAACTTGTCCTTGATGGGTTCGACGGGTTGCGGCGGCAACGGCGGTGGCTTGATGGGATCGGCCTGCAGGGGCGGCACCGGAACCCGTTGCTCGACGATCGGCGCAAGCTGCGGCGCCGCCATCGGCATCAGCAGCAGCAGGAGGGCGAACACATGCAGGGCGATGGCCGCGGCGATGGCCAGGATGCGGCCGAGGTCCAGACGGGTCGGGGTGCGGAAAGGTAGTGCGCGAACCATGGTCCACCTCCTGAAGGGCTGTGACAGGTACAACGCTCGGCCGCGGGGAGTGGGGTTGCAACGTCCCCCGCGCCGCACCTCCAGACTGTACTCCGCCGTGTGGTGGCCGCAAGAGGGGGGCGACCAAGGTCGAATGGCCAGCCGGGGGCCGGAAACGGCAACGGCGCCCGCAGGCGCCGTTGCGTATGTCGGGACGGGGGGCTCAGCGGCCCAGTTCGAACACCACGTCCAGGTTCACCGACAGGGTGGTTTCGCCCGGGGAGACCGGGGTGGATTCCATCCGACCGGCCTTGGCGTCCATCGCCATCGCCATCATCGGGGCCGGGCGGAAGCCGCCGCCGCCCTCGGAGATGCTGACGATGCGGCGGACGCGCAGGCCCAGCGCCTTGGCGTAGGTCTCGGCGCGGGCCTGGGCCTTCTTCAGCGCCGCCAGGCGGGCCTCGTCATAGACCGGCTCGGGCTGGTCGATCTCGAAGCTGGGGCCGTTGATCTGGTTGGCGCCGACCGCCGCCAGGGCGTCCAGCACCTTGCCGAGCTTGGCGATGTCGCGGACCTTCAGGCTGACGGTGTTGCTGGCCTGGTAGCCGGTGATCTTCGGTGGCTCGTTCTCGGCGTAGCGGTACTGCGGATTGAGGCTGATGCCGCTGGTCTGCACGTCCTTCTCCGGGATGCCGGCGGCCTTGATCGCCGCGACCACCTTGGCCATCTGCTCGGCGTTCTGGCGCATGGCGGCGTTGCCGTCGGCGGCCTGGGTGACCACGCCGGCGGACAGGGTCGCCACATCGGGCACGCGCGAGGCTTCGGCCTGGGCCGAGACATTCAGCAGGGTGCCGTCGGCGGGCACGGCGTAGGCGGGGGCGGTCTGGGCTTGGGCGGTCATCGTGACGGTTCCTAGGGCCAGGGACAGGGCGAGCAGCAGTGGGCGGAGCGGGTGGTGGCGCATGGGATCTCCTTGTATGCGTCGGTGGCCAGGGGCCAGTGGGAGTGAAGCGTGTTCAGTACACGATGAACGCGTTGTGAGCCGAATCGGGTTTCGCCGTCCACGGGAACGCTCAACCGGCGTTCAGTCAGTCGCCTCAGGTTATCCTTTCCCGATGCTGCATCTGGCCTCCCAATCTCCCCGCCGCGCCGAATTGCTCACCCGTCTGGGCCTGGACTTCGGCCGCATCGATCTCGACATTCCGGAGCATCGCCAGCCCGGCGAGTCCGCGGAAGATTACGTCCGCCGGGTCGCCCGCGAAAAGGCCGGGGCCGGGTTGCTGAAGGTGATGACCGTGCCGGGCGCGGTGGTGCTGGGCGCGGATACCGAAGTGATCCTGGACGACGAGGTGTTCGGCAAGCCGGCCGACGCCGCCGATGCCGCCGCCATGCTGCGGCGCCTGTCGGGGCGGACCCATCGGGTCATCTCGGCCGTTTCGGTGGTCAGCGCCGCCCGCGAGGAGCAGGCGGTGTCCACTTCCGAGGTGAGCTTCGCCGAACTGTCGGAAGCGGACATCGCCGCCTACGTCGCCAGCGGCGAGGCGATGGGCAAGGCGGGCGCCTATGGCATCCAGGGCCGTGCCGAACAATACGTGACCCGTCTTTCGGGCAGCTTCTCGGGTGTCATGGGGTTGCCCCTGCACGAGACCGCCCGCCTGCTGCGCGCGTTCGGGGTGCTGGCATGACGGCAGGTGCGGCGCAGGCCGCCCGCCGCCGCGACTCCCTGTTTTTTCCTTCCAACGGACGGTGACATGAGCGAAGAAATCCTGGTCAATGTCACCCCCCGCGAAACCCGCGTCGCCGTCATCGAGAACGGCATGCTGCAGGAACTGCACATCGAGCGCGGCTGGCGGCGCGGCGTGGTCGGCAACCTGTACAAGGGCAAGGTCCAGCGGGTGATGCCCGGCATGCAGGCGGCGTTCGTCGAGGTCGGCCTGGATCGCGCGGCGTTCCTGCATGCCAACGACATCGTCCGGCCGGCGCCGGTCGCCAACGGCGAGGCGGTCGAGGCCCCGCTGCCGCAGCCGCCCTCGGTACCGATCATGGACCTGCTGCGCGACGGCCAGGACGTGGTGGTGCAGGTGGTCAAGGACCCCATCGGCAGCAAGGGCGCGCGCCTGACCACCCAGATCAGCATTCCCTCGCGCTATCTGGTGCTGCTGCCGCAGTCCAAGGTGGTGGGCGTTTCGGCGCGCATCGAGGACGAGGCCGAACGCCAGCGCCTGAAGTCGCTGGTGACGGATCTGGCGGCCGCGCACGGCGGCCACGGCTACATCATCCGCACCAATGCCGAGGGCCAGCCGGCCGAGGCGCTGGCCGAGGATATTTCCTACCTGGCGCGGGTCTGGGCGCTGGTGGAGCAGCGCAGCCGCGACGCCGCGGTGGGCGCCTGCATCTACGAGGACCTGACCCTGCCGTTGCGCGCGGTGCGTGACCTGATGCGGCGCGACGTGGAAAAGGTGCGGGTCGATTCGCGCGAGACCAGCGAACGGCTGCAGGCCTTCGCCGCCAAGTACATGCCGGTGCTGGCCGAGCGCATCGAGCACTACAGCGGCGAACGCCCCATTTTCGATCTGTATGGCGTGGAGGACGAAATCGGCCGCGCGCTGGACAAGGAAGTGCCGCTGAAGTCCGGCGGCTACCTGGTCATCGACCAGACCGAGGCGATGACCACCATCGACGTGAACACCGGTTCGTTCCTCGGCCAGCGCAATCTGGAAGAGACCGTCTACCGCACCAACCTGGAGGCGGCGCAGGCGGTGGCGCGGCAGCTTCGCCTGCGCAACCTGGGCGGCATCATCATCATCGATTTCATCGACATGGATGATCCTGAGCATCGCCGCCAGGTGCTGCGCACGCTGGAGAAAGCGCTCTCGCGCGATCACGCCAAGACCACGGTGTACGAGTTCTCGCCGCTGGGCCTGGTGGAGATGACCCGCAAGCGCACGGTGGAGAGCCTGGAACGGCAGTTATCCGAACCGTGCCCGGAGTGCGGCGGACGCGGCAGCATCAAGACCGCCGAAACGGTCACCTACGAAATCTTCCGCGAGATCACCCGCGCGGTGCGCCAGTTCGAGGCCGCCCGCCTGCTGGTGATCGCCTCGCCCAAGGTGGTGGCGCGCATCACCGACGAGGAATCCCAGTCGGTGGCCGAACTGGAGGAATTCCTCGGCAAGTCGATCCGCTTCCAGGCGGACGAGCAGTACCTGCAGGAGCAGTTCGATGTCGTGCTGCTTTGACGGGAGTCGGGAATGGGGAATGGGGAATCGTAAGAGCGCTTCGCGCTTGAACGGCAACTGTTTCCACGTGCTGGAGAAAAATCCTGCGCGGCATTCGCTTTTCCGATTCCCCATTCCCCATTCCCCATTCCCGGCGAAAGCCTGATGCCGACCCCGTTGCGCCGTCGCCTGCGTCTGGCCCGCCGTGGTGCCGTTTACGGCATCGCGATCGTGCTGGTGTGCATGGCCGTGGTGCTGGGCGTGGCCAGCCAGGTGCTGCCACTGGCCGAGCGCCATCCGGAGCGTGTCGCCGCATGGCTGAGCGAGCGTGCGGGACGGCCGGTGGCGTTCGATCGGGTGCAGACGCAATGGACCCGGCGCGGCCCGCTGCTGCAACTGGACGGGCTGCGGATCGGCGAAGGCGAGGGGGGCGTGCGCATCGGCCAGGCCGAAGTGCTGGTCTCGATGTATGGCGGATTGTTGCCGGGACATTCGTTCACCGAACTGCGCCTGCGTGGCCTGTCGCTCACCCTGCAGCGCGCCGACGACGGCGCGTGGTCGGTGCGTGGCCTGCCGGGACAGCAGCAACCGGGCGGGGATCCGCTTTCCAGCCTGGAAGGCCTGGGCGAGCTGCAGATCATCGATGGTCGCCTGACCGTCGATGCCCCTTCGATCGGCTGGCAGTTGCAGGTACCGGACATCGATCTGCGCCTGCGGGTGAACGGCGATCGCGTACGGGTCGGCGCGCGCGCGCGCATCCGCGCCGACAGCGCGCCGCTCCACGTCGCGGTCGACTTCGATCGCCGCAAGGGCGATGGCCGCGCCTACGCAGAGGTCACCGCCCCGGACATCGGCGCCTGGTCGCCGCTGCTGCGGTACGCCGGCGTGGTGGCCGATCGCGGCAGTGGCCAGTTGCAGGGCTGGGTGTCCCTGCATCGCCACCGCGTGGTGATGGTCACCGCCGAGGCCCACGTACAGGAACTGGGCCTGCGTGGCGCGCCGCTGGTGGGCGGCGGCGCGCTGCCGCGGGTGGCTTTCGACCAACTGGACGCCCGTGCGCGCTGGCGCCTGGCCAGCGGCGGCTGGCGCCTGGATGCGCCGCTGCTCCGGGTGGGCGGCGACGGGCGTACCCAGACCCTGGATGGCCTGCTGCTGGCCGGTGGCCGTGATCTGGCGCTGGTCGCGCGACAGGTCGATGCGGCGCCGCTGTTCGCGGTGCTGGGCTTGAGTGACCGGGTTGATGACGGCATGCGCCGCTGGCTCGGCCAGGCCCGGCCCACCGCGCGGCTGGCGCGGCTGGAGATCGCCGGCAATCGCCAGGACGGCCTGCGCGGACATGGCGAGGTGGTGGAGGTCGGATTCGCCCCGGTCGGCCGTTCGCCCGGCCTGAGCGGACTCGCCGGTGACTTCGAGGGCGATGCCGACGGCATGCGCCTGCGCCTGAAACCGGCGTCGCGGCTCAAGTTCGACTGGCCCAGCGGTTTCGGCGTGGTCCACGACGTCACCCTGGATGGCGAAATCGTCGGCTGGCGCGAAGGCGCGGGCTGGCGCGTGGGGACTCCCGCGCTGCGGGTGCGCGGCAAGGACTACGGCGCGCACGTCCGCGGCGGCCTGTGGTTCCAGAACGATGGCACCCGGCCGTGGATCGATCTGGCGGCCGATCTCGATCAGGCGCAGGTGCCGGCCGCCAAGGGATTCTGGATTCACCACCAGATGCCGAAGGCGGCGGTGGACTGGCTCAACGCCGCGCTGGTCGGCGGCCAGGTGAACCATGGCCGCGCGATCGTGTCCGGCGATCTCGACGATTGGCCGTTCACCCGCCACAACGGCCGCTTCGAGGCGGTCGCGCACATCAATGGCGGACAGTTCAAGTTCCAGCCGGACTGGCCGGCGCTGGAACAGGTGGATGCGGACATCGCCTTCATCGGCAATGGTTTCTCGCTGGATGGACGCGGCAGCCTGGGCGGCGTGGCGGTCGAGAAGTTCAGTGCAGGCATCGCCGATTTCCACGCGTCCAACCTGCAGGTCGACGCGGTGACCCGTACCGATGCCGGCCGGCTGTTGGCGATGCTGCGCCAGAGCGCGCTGCAGAAAACCTACGGCGAGACGCTGTCCGATCTGGAAGCCTCCGGCAGCACCCATGCGACCTTCCACCTGCTGCAACCCTTGAAGAAGGATTCGCCCACCCGCGCGCGGCTGGAGGGCGAGGTGGAACTGACCGCGGCCAGGCTGACCGGGAAGCGCTGGAACCTGGCGTTCACCGATGTCACCGGCAAGGCCCGCTACGACAATGGCGGTTTCGCGTCCGAACCGATGAAGGTGATGCTGCAGGGCCAGCCCGGGATGCTGTCGCTGCGCGCGGGCAGTGGCGTGCGGGATCCGCTGCAGGCATTCGAAGCCGAACTGGCCGCGCGCCTGGATGCGAAGGAATTGCTGGACCGCGCGCCGGAAATGGCGTGGCTGAAGCCCTACGTCGATGGGCGCTCGGACTGGAACGTCGGCGTCACCATTCCGCGTGGCGCGGCCAGCGACGCTCCCAGCCAGTTGCAGTTGCGTTCGCAACTGGTGGGCACCACCTTGGGCCTGCCCGCGCCGCTGGAAAAGCCGGCGTTCGCCGCCTTGCCGACCGTGGTGCGCACCTCGATGCCGCTCGGCAGCGGACAGATCGAGGTCGCGTTCGGCCAGCGCCTGGCCCTGCGCGCGCGCAACAACGGCCAGCAGACCGGCGTGCGCGTCGTCCTGGGCAGCGATACCGTCGCGGAAGCGCCGCCCGCATCCGGCCTGATCGTCAGCGGACGTACCCGACAGCTCGACGCGCTGGACTGGATCGCGCTGTTCAAGGGCGGCGAGGGGGATGACGGCGGATTGCCGCTGCGCCATGTCGACATCACCGCCGCGCGCTTGCTGCTGATTGGCTCGGTGTTCCCCGATACCCGCCTGCAGCTGGCGCCGGCGCCGAACGCGCTGGCGGTGACCCTGGAAGGGCCGGCGTTGTCCGGTGGCCTGCTGGTACCGGAGTCGCGCGGCGGCGCCATCGTCGGGCGGCTGGCGCGCCTGCACTGGCGGAACGCCTCGCCGCCGGCGCCTGGCGTGACGGCGGCCATCGCGACGCAGGGCCGCGCGTCCACCGGCGACGGCACCACGGCGCGCGCGGGCATGCCCGTCGCGGCTGTCGACGATGGCGTCGATCCGGCCGGAATTCCGCCGCTGTCGCTGGACGTGGACGAACTGCGCGTCGGCGATGCGAAGTTGGGCAGCGCGCGCCTGCGCACCCGGCAACTGCCCGCGGGCATGCACATCGAGCAATTGCAGCTGCGTTCGCCGCAGCACGACATCGAGGTGGCCGGTACCTGGCTGGGGCGGGGCGCGCACGCGCGGACCCAGTTGCAGGCGAAGGTGGACAGCCGCGACTTCGGCGCGCTACTGGCCGATGCCGGCTACGGTGGCCGCATCCGCGGTGGTCATGGAAACCTGCAGGCCACCGCGGGTTGGCGTGGCAGTCCCGGTGCGTTCAAGCTCAGTGAGCTGGATGGCAACGTCAGCGTGGATGCGCGCGACGGGCACCTGCTGGAACTCGAACCCGGCGCCGGGCGCGTGCTGGGCCTGCTCAGCGTGGCTGAACTGCGCCGCCGCTTGACCCTGGACTTCAGCGACTTCTTCTCCAAGGGTTTCGCCTTCAACCGGATGGAAGGCAAGGTCGCGCTGGGCAATGGCCAGGCGCGCACCGACGCGCTGGTGATTGACGGTCCCGCGGCGGAGATCCGCATCAGCGGCACCACCGATCTTCGCGCGGAACAGTTCGACCAGGTGGTCGATGTGCTGCCCAAATCGGCCAACGTGCTGACCGCGGTCGGCGCCGTCGCCGCCGGCCCGCTGGGCGCGGCGGTCGGCGCGGTCGCCAACGCGGTGCTCAAGCGTCCACTGGGCGAGATGGGCGCCAAGACCTATCGCGTGACCGGACCGTGGAAACAGCCCAAGGTGGAGGCCGTCTCGCGCGAACAATCGCGCGAACAGGCACCGCCATCCCCCGTGCATGCCGGCCTGCCCTGAATCCGGCGGCTGCGCCCGGCTTGCACCTTCCGTCTTCACCCCCATCTTCCTGCCATGACCGCATCGCTCACGCTCGCTGAAACCCGTCTTCTCCTGCCTGCCGGCCTCGACCAGCACGGGCTGGACCGTGCGTTCGGCGCCTTGCTGGGCCCCGGCGTCGATTTCGGCGATCTCTATTTCCAGCACGCCCGGCGCGAGAGCTGGACGGTGGAGGACGGCATCGTCAAGGACGGCGCCCATTCGATCGAACAGGGCGTCGGCGTGCGCGCGATCTCGGGCGAGAAGACCGGATTCGCCTATTCCGACGACATCAACGCGGTCACCCTGCTGGACGCCGCGCGCTCGGCGCGCGCGATTGCCCGCGATGGCGCCGCGCAGGCGCCACGCGCGCTGGTGCGTGGCGGTGGCCGCGCCCTGTATGGCGCAGACGATCCGATTGACGCGATGGACAACGCCGCCAAGGTCGAAGCGCTGCGCGCGGTCGACCGGTTCCTGCGCGCCGCCGATCCGCGAGTGCAGCAGGTGACGGTGAGCCTGTCCGGCGGCCTGGACACGGTGCTGGTGGCGCGCAGCGACGGCGTGCTCGCCGCCGACGTGCGCCCGCTGGTGCGCCTGAACGTGCAGGTGCTGGTGGAGCAGAACGGCCGCCGCGAATCGGGTTATGCCGGCATGGGCGGTCGTTATTCCTACGCCGAGTTGCTCGGCGGCGGCCAGCCGGAGGAACTGGCGCGCGAGGCGCTGCGGCAGGCCTTGGTCAACCTGGATGCCATCGATGCGCCGGCCGGCGTGATGCCGGTGGTGCTGGGCGCCGGCTGGCCGGGCGTGCTGCTGCACGAGGCGGTGGGCCACGGCCTGGAAGGCGACTTCAATCGCAAGGGCACCAGCGTCTACGCCGGTCGCATGGGCCAGCGGGTCGCCTCGCCCGGCGTGACCATCGTCGACGACGGCACACTGCCGGGGCGGCGCGGTTCGCTCAACATCGACGACGAAGGCACGCCCACGAACTGCACCACGCTGATTGAGGACGGCGTGCTGGTCGGCTACATGCAGGACACCCTCAATGCGCGCCTGATGGGCATGGCGCCGACCGGCAACGGCCGCCGCGAATCGTTCGCGCACTTGCCGATGCCGCGCATGACCAACACCTACATGCTCGCCGGGCAGCACGATCCGGAAGAAATGATCCGTTCGGTCAAGAAAGGCCTGTACGCGGTGAATTTCGGCGGGGGCCAGGTCGACATCACCAGTGGCAAGTACGTGTTTTCGGCAACCGAGGCCTACCTGATCGAGGACGGCAAGGTCACCGCGCCGGTCAAGGGCGCCACCCTGATCGGCAACGGGCCTGAAACCATGCAGAAGGTGAGCATGATCGGCCACGACCTCGCATTGGACGCCGGAGTAGGCGTGTGCGGCAAGGACGGACAGAGCGTGCCGGTGGGCGTCGGCCAGCCATCGCTGCTGATCGAAGGCCTGACGGTGGGCGGCACCCGCGCGTGAACCGCGGACGGGTGGACGGCGCCACGCGGGCGCCGGCACGCGGATCAGTCTTCGGCGTCGCCGCCCTGCGAGTCGTCCCCGTCGGCGTCGGCAAGCAGTTCGCGGATCTCGCGGAACAGTTCACGGAACGCGTGCGGCGGCTTGTTCTTCGCACGCTCCTCGCCGGCATTGCGGATCAGCTGGCGCAGGCGTTGGCGATCGGCCTGCGGAAACTCCTCCAGCAGTTCGCCCAGCGCGCTGTCGCCATCGGCGAGCAGGCGTTCGCGCCAGTGTTCGGCGCGGTGCAGTTGCGCCGCTTCGCGCCGGGCCGCGTCGCCGCCTTCGTCCATCGCGTCGCGGATCGCGGCCAGGACGTCATCGTCTTCGCGGCGCATCTGCTTGGCCAGGTACTGCAACTGCCGCTTGTGCGCGATGTGCGAGGTGATGCGCTGGGTTTCCAGGATGTGCGGCATCAGCTCTTCTGGAATCGGCAGCTTGGCCAGGCGGGCCGGCGTCAGCGCCACCAGTTGTTCGGCCAGGCTGCGCACCTCCAGCGCTTCCTCGCGCTGCTGGCTGCGGCTGGGGCTATAGAATTCGCCGGTTTCGGGGTCGCGTCCGCGCATGGTCGATCTCGGTTGCCGGTCACGCGGCGGCGCCTGTGGGGCGCGCCGGGACGTTTTTCACGGGGGAAACCGGGATTTCCGGCTTCCTGCATTGCATAAGGATAAGCCATTGAACGCCATCACCGTTTCCGCCGACGACAGTCTGGCCCGGCTCGACACCCTGGCCGAGTTGTCGCAGCGCCTGCTGGCGGCCGCGCGCGCGCGCGGGGCCAGCCAGGCCGAGGTCAGCTGCAGCGAGGAGCGCGGGTTGAACGTCAACGTGCGCCTGGGCGAGGTCGAGACGGTCGAATCGACCCGCGACCGCGGCATCGGCGTGACCGTCTACTTCGGCCGGCGCAAGGGCAGCGCCAGTACCGCCGATCTGCGCGAGGAAAGCCTGGAAGCCACGGTCGAGCAGGCCTGCGCCATCGCCCGCTACACCGAGGACGACGAGGCGGCCGGCCTGGCCGACCCGGATCGGATGGCGACCGGCTTTCCGGATTTCGACCTCTGGCATCCCTGGCCGGTCCAGGCCGACGAGGCCCTGGATTTGGCCCTGGCCTGCGAAAACGCCGGGCGCGAGGCCGATCGCCGCATCGGCAACTCCGATGGCGCTTCGGTGGGCAGTTCGGAGAGCCTTTCGGTGTACGCGAATTCGCACGGATTCGTCGGGCGCGAGCGCAGCACCCAGCACACCTTGGGCTGCGCGCTGATCGCCGGCGAAGGCGATGGCATGCAGCGCGATGGCTGGTATACGACGGCGCTGGATGCGTCCGCGCTGGAAGCGGCGCAGGCGGTGGGCCGGCGCGCGGCCGAACGCACGGTGGCGCGATTGCAGCCGCGCACCGTCGCCACCGGCGAGTATCCGGTGCTGTTCGCCGCGGAAGTCGCACGCTCGCTGATAGGCCACCTGCTCGGCGCGGTGTCCGGCTCGGCGCTGTACCGGCGCGCGAGCTTCCTGCTGGACCACGCGGGCCAGCGCATCTTTCCCGAGTGGTTTTCCATCGAGGAGCGCCCCTTCCTGCGCCATGGCTGGCGTTCGGCCGCCTTCGATGCCGAGGGCGTCGCCACCCGCGAAACCCCGCTGGTGCGCGCGGGCGTGCTGGAGCGCTACCTGCTGGGCAGCTACTCGGCGCGCAAGCTGGGCCTGCGCAGCACCGGCAACGCCGGTGGCGTGCACAACCTGGACGTCTCGGCCAACGCGGGCGGTTTCGACGAACTCGTGCGCGGGATGGGCCGTGGCCTGGTCATCACCGAACTGATGGGGCAGGGCGTCAATCCGGTGACCGGCGACTACTCGCGTGGCGCCGCTGGTTTCTGGGTGGAGCAGGGCGAGATCACCCATCCTGTGGACGGCATCACGATTGCGGGCCATCTCAAGCAGATGTTCGCGGGCATCGAAGCGGTCGGCAGCGACGTGGATCCACGCTCGCACGTGGCCTGCGGGTCCATCCTGCTGGGCCGCATGACCGTTGCCGGCGCCGACTGACGTGTCTTGACAGGGATCGCCCGGGCCCCGAAAGTGGCGCCCGGGGTTGTTCCATACCACCAAACTCAACAAGGAATGGGGATACACGCATGAGCGAGTTCGAGAACGTCACCACACCGCCGCCGCCGCCGGTCTCCGGCGCACCCAGTGCGGAAGAAAGGCAGTGGGCGCTGTTCGCCCATCTTTCCGCGCTGGTGGGCGGCATCGTCACCTCCGGCTGGGCCGGCAGCCTGGGCTGCTTCATCGGCCCGCTGATCATCTGGCTGGTGAAGAAAGACACCATGCCGTTCGTCAATGATCAGGGCAAGGAAGCGCTGAACTTCAACATCACCGTGGGCATCATCTTCCTGGTGCTGTTCCTGCTGACCATCGTGACGCTGGGTATCGGCGCGCTGCTCACCCTGCCGCTGATGGTAATCGTCGGCCTCGCCTGGCTGGTGTTCACCATCATCGCCGCGATCAAGGCCAACAACGGCGAAGCCTATCGCTATCCGCTGACGCTGCGGTTGATCAAGTAAGCGAAGTTGGCGAGTCGAAGAAAAAGGCCCGGTCTGACCGGGCCTTTTTCATTGCGGCGCCGCCCGTTCGGTCACCGCGGCTCAATGATTGCGGCGGACCGCCAGTTCGCCGAGCGCGCGCAGGGAACGGGCTGTCTCGCCGAAGGGCGACAGCGCATCGCGCATCGCCGCGTCGAGTTCGCCCAGGCGCGTCTTGGCGCCGTCCATGCCGAGCAGGGCCGGATAGGTCGATTTGGCCTGTGCGGCATCCTTGCCGGCGGTCTTGCCGAGCTGTTCGGAGCTGCCTTCCACGTCCAGGATGTCGTCGCGGATCTGGAAAGCCAGGCCCAGCGACGAGGCAAATCCATCCAGGCGCTCCAGCATGTCCGGGCTGGCGCGACCGGCGAGGGCGCCGAGCCGCACCGATGCGCGGATCAGCGCGCCGGTCTTCCAGGCATGCATGCGCGCCAGTTCGTCCAGGCCCTGTTGGCGTCCGGTGGCATCGATATCGAGCGCCTGCCCGCCGCACATGCCGGCGACGCCGGAAGCGCTGGCCAGCGCCTGTATCCAGGCCAGGCGGATGTCGGCATCGGCGGAAGCCTGCGCCAGTACCTCGAACGCGCGCGTCTGCAGGGCATCGCCGGCGAGGATGGCGGTCGCCTCGTCGAAGGCCACATGCACCGTCGGACGCCCGCGACGCAGGTCGTCGTCGTCCATGGCGGGCAGATCGTCGTGGACCAGTGAATAGGCATGGATCAGCTCGACCGCCGCGGCGGGTGCGTCGAGCAGTTCCTCCGGCGCGCCTGACACGGCACCGGCGGCGTAGACCAGCAACGGACGCATCCGCTTGCCGCCGCCCAGCACGGCGTGGCGCATGGCCGCATGCAGCCGTCCGGGCGCCTGGTCCGGGGACGGCAGGGCCTGGTCGAGGGTGGCTTCGGCGCGGGCGGCCCAGGCCGCGAAACGGACCTCAGTTGCCATCGGGCAGGGGCGCGAAGGGCTCGGCGCTGTCCGGATTGGCGGGGTCGCTGAGCAGGCGCACCCGCAACTCGGCCTGCTCCAGCGCGGCCTGGCACTGGCGGTACAGGCCGACGCCGCGCTCATAGGCGGCCAGCGAGTCCTCCAGGCTGAGCTCGCCGTGTTCCATGCGGTCGACCAGGCGCTCGAGTTCTTCCAGCGACTGTTCGAAGTTCGCCACCGGGGACGCGTCGGGGGTGTTTTTCTTGACCATGCGCGAAAGTGTGCGGAGCCGCCGCGGGAAGGTCAACGCGTGGCGTTCAGGCGCCCGTGCGTTCCCAGCGCAGGGTGGCGCCGTTCGCCCTCAGCCAGTCGTCCAGGCGCGCGCCCAGCAGCAGGTCGCCGGCGGCCAGCAGTTCGCCGTCGGCATCCCGGAGCAGGGGCAACAGGCGGCGTTCCCAGGGCGGAATCCCCTCGGCCTGGAGCAGCTTCTTGAGGACATGGCTATGCGCGCGGCCCGGCAGGCGCAGGCGCTCGCCGCCGTGGCGCGCGCCGACCCGCAGCGGCGTCGGCCAGGCGGCGCCTTCCAGGATCAGCGTGTCGCCGGTCGGCAGCCGCAACGGGAAGCGCGTATCCCATTTGGTTTCCCAATCGGCGGACAGGGGCGCCCGCGCGCGTTCGGCATGCAGCAGGTCGCGCCAGCGGCGGACGACTGCATCCTGCCAGGCGAACTCCGCTTCGCCATCCGCCGCGGCGGTCAACAGATCCTGTCCGATCCGGCGTACGCCTTCAGCCGGAAGTGGGGGCAAACCGCATTCCTCCAGCCAGCGGCGCAACACGCGCGCCCGGCGCGCGGGTGGAAGCGCGAGCAGGGCGGTGGCCGACAGCGCCGCCGGATCCAGCGTGCGCGTCATCGCCAGTGCGTCCGCGTCTTCCTGTTCGAGCAGGCTGGCGCTTTCGCCCGCCAGCGCGGCGCTGCGGGCGAGTGCGGCCGAGGCGTGTGGCCAGTGCTGTTCCAGCAGCGGCATGACGTGCTGGCGCAGGAAATTGCGCGCATGCGCGGTGTGCAGGTTGCTGGGATCCTCGATCCAGTCCAGACCGTGATGCCGGGCATGCGCTTCCAGGGTGGCGCGCGGGATGTCCAGCAGCGGACGCCAGTGCCAGCCTTCGGCGAAAGCGCGCCAATCCCGCATCGCCGCGAGCCCATCCACGCCCGAGGCGCGCAGTGCGCGCAGCAGGAAGGTTTCCGCCTGATCCTGCAGGTGGTGCGCGGTCACCAGCACTTCGCCCGGTCTGATGATCCCGGCGAAGGCGGCATAGCGCGCGTGGCGCGCGGCCGCTTCCAGACCCTGCCCGCGAGGAGGAGAAACCTTGACGCGCGCCACTTCCAGGGGAATTTCCCAGGCGTCGCAGACCTGCCGGCAGTGCGCGGCCCAGTCGTCGGCCGCGGCCTGCAGGCCGTGGTGCACATGAACCGCGCGCAGGCCGGCGCCATTGAACGCGGGATCGTGCCGCAGACGATGCAGCAGCACGGTCGAATCCAGGCCGCCGCTGAATCCGATCAGGAGCGACGGCGCGTCGGCGGGCAGGGGCGGCAGGGCGAACATGCCGCCAGTCTAGCGGTCGCGTCGGCGCCGGGCGCGCCGCCCGCGCGCTATCGCAGCTTGTTCAGGATGACGATGATGGCGGCCAGCCAGCAGACGCTGACGAACAGCCCCAGAACCCAGTTCTGGTTGACGCCGCTCCGGTGCCAGCGCAGGCGGTTATAGAGCAGGCCGACAATCATCGGCAGGACGAACAGGAAGAGCGGTACGAGCCACCATGGATGCAGCAGGTCCATCGCGATTCCCCGGTGAGCCGGCCACTGCCGGCAACGGAATCCTAGCGCGGGTGGCCGGGGTGCGCCTGCGTCGGAATGTCGCGGCTGGCCCGGCCGGTGGACGTCGCCGAGGAGCCATCAATCGGTGGGAGGAGGGCGCCTCGTGAGGTGGCACTGGTTGGTCAAGGATGCATCCACAACAGCAGCGCGCACGCCACTGAAATCAGGACAAGCAGCCCGATGAGCAGGGACCAGGCACGCGGGCTGCGCGCCTGGCCCAGGAAGTCGAACAGATGGCCTAGAACCTGGGCCACGAAGTCAGACATGTCCGAGGCCTCTCACATGCCCATGGAAGCCAGGTGCAGCGCGCTCCTCCAGTTGCGGGCGCATGGTATTCGACCCGAATTGGCGCATGTCATCTCCAGTGAGCGTTGAACGAGATGACTGGATAACCCATCTTGCGGGATGGGGAGTGACACACCTTGTCGCGTCGAGGAAGATCTCTTGCCGAAAAATCGTTGCGGGCGCGACGATTGCCTGGCGAAGTTCCGTCGAACCCCGGACGGTGGCGATTCGGGTTTCATCGAAGGCCGGAACGCACCCGCGGCGGAACGTCGCCGGCAGATCAGGACGAGGAAAGACTCGCCAACTCGCTGCGCGCCAATGCGATCCACTCACGTTGATCGCGCTGGTAGTACTTCGGCAGCGCGTCGGAGCGGGTCAGGATCTCCTGGAACACGGTCCGGGCCTGGGCCAGGTTCCCCTGGCGCTTGAGCAGCAGGCCGTAGCGCGCCCGCGCCTCCTCGCCGGGATAGCCCTGGACCACCGCTTCGTATTCGTGAAGGGCGGCCGCCGGATCACCGAGGTCCTCGACCGCGCGCGCGTACAGCAGATGCCCGTCGGTAGAACGGAAACCGGGATTGGCGGCGATCAGCGCATCCAGCGTTTCGCGGGTCTCGCGCGCCTTGCCCTGTCCGTACTGGGCCCTGGCGAGGCCTAGCATCAGATCCGGATCCGTGCGGTACAGGCCCATGAGTGCATTGGCGAACAGATCCTCGGCGTGCGCGAAATCCGCGCTGCGCAGGCATTCTTCCGCGAGTTGGCGGCGGGTCTCGGGCGTATCCGACAGGCCCAGCTTGCGATCCGCCTTGCGCTTCTCATGCTCGGGATCGATGCGCGAGCGGACGCTGCGCGCGGCACGGCGGGCAGACGGATTGTGGCGCAGGTCCGGCAGCACTTCGGCGATGAAGTAGACCAGCACCGCGATGTAGGAGAACAGCAGCAGGATGAAGACCCAGTACAGCGGTCGCCCGGTGCGCACGACGTGCACGCAGCAGGCGATCTGGAGGAGCAGCGACAGGATGATGATGGGGCTCATGCGGCGATGTGATGGATTGGAACTGGAATGAGGGCGGCGGCGGGCAGGGACGGGCTGTTGCAGGCAACGGGACGCAGGCGTTCGCGTGCCCGCGCCAGTGTGGCATCCGTGTCCGCGATGCCAAGGCGCGCGGACAGGAGACGAAAGCGCTGGTTGAAACGGGCCGGCCGGCAGAGCGGGTCGTAGTAGGAGGGACTTCGCGCCAGCGTGAGCAGGGCCAGTGATTCCTCCGGGCGCAGCGCCTCCGGTGGGAGGTCGTACCAGGCTTCGGCGGCGGCGGTCAGGCCACGCGCGTCGGGGCCGAAATACCCTTCGTTCAGCACGGTGGCGATCTGCTCGTCGACCGACCATGCGCGGCTGACGTATATCGCCGCGGCGAGGTCGGCGGCGCCCCGCCGCAGGCCACCGACGTGGCGTCCCGAACGCTGCAGCAGAATCCGGCCCGCATGAGTGGGAAGCTGCAGATCATTCGACGCCGGGGAGCGCCCGCGAAAAAGATACCGCCATACCGTCAGCGGATTCAGGCGGACGCCGTCCGCGCTCCGGATGCCTTCGCTGGCGAAGTACTGGGCCCGCAGCAGCGGTGACGGGATTTGATGGCTCGGTTCGCGGTTCGCCGGAAGCGCCCCGGCGCCCCACAGATATAACCCGACGCACAGCAGGACGTAGCCGAGCACCGGCGCCAGCAGCAGGGCAGACATCCATTTCTGCCAGTTCGTCATGCTGCTATCAGGCGGCCTCGTAGGCCCCGTAGCCGCGCAGGCGTTCATAACGTCGCTGCAGGAGCTGCTCGGCCGGAATCTGCTCCAGCGCGTCGAGCTCGTTGAGCAGGACCGCCTTCAGGCGGGTCGCCATCTGGCGCGGATTGCGGTGGGCGCCGCCAATCGGTTCGCGCACCACCTTGTCGACCAGTCCCAGCGAATGCAGGCGTTTGGCGGTGAGGCCGAGCTGTTCGGCGGCGTCCTTGGCCTTGTCGGCCGACTTCCACAGGATCGAGGCGCAGCCTTCCGGGGTAATCACCGAATAGGTGCTGTATTCCAGCATCAGGGTGCGATCGCCCACGCCGATGGCGAGCGCGCCGCCGGAGCCGCCTTCGCCGATCACGGTGCAGATCACCGGCACCTTCAGTTCCGACATTTCCAGCAGGTTGCGGGCGATCGCCTCGGACTGGCCGCGTTCCTCGGCGTCGATGCCCGGCCAGGCACCGGCGGTGTCGATGAAGGTCAGCACCGGCAGGCGGAAGCGCTCGGCCAGCTTCATCAGGCGCAACGCCTTGCGGTAACCCTCGGGCTTGGGCATGCCGAAGTTGCGCTTGATCTTTTCCTTTGTATCGCGGCCTTTCTGATGACCGATGATGACCAGCGAGCGGCCATTGATGCGGGCCAGCCCGCCCACGATCGCCTTGTCGTCGGCGAAGGCGCGATCGCCGGCCAGTTCCTGGAACTCGTCGCAGATCACGCGCACGTAATCCAGGGTGTAGGGGCGGGCCGGATGACGGGCCAGCTGGGAGACCTGCCATGGGGTCAGGTCGCGGAAGATCTGGGCGGTGCGGACGCGCAGCTTGTCCTGCAGGGCATGGACTTCGGCATCGACATTCACCGCCGGTCCAGCGCTGGCGTTGCGCAGCTCCTGGATCTTGGCTTCCAGATCGGCGATGGGTTGTTCGAAATCGAGGTAGTTCGGATTCATCAAGCGGGCCATGGGCCGGAAAGAGGGGAGTTTATCCCAGCCGGGGGCTCCATACCGAGCCGTGCTGAGGGCGCCGGGATGGGGGCGGGCGGGGCGTCAGTGGGTCCAGGGGCGGCCGACGGCCAGCTTGACCGCGCGCACGCCGGGCGTGGCCCGCAGGGCGTCGACCAGCTCGGTGTCGACCCGGACCGACAGGCTGCCATTGACGTCGAGCATGCCGGCAGTGGCCGATTGGCCGGACGGCAGGACCAGATCCAGGCGCAGCGGGGTGTTGCCGGGGCGGTGGCGGGCGAGCAGGGCGTCCACCCGCGACCACAGGCCAGGCTGGCGCAGATCCAGGCGCAACGACAGGCGTTGCGCCTGCTGCGCGCACAGCTGCGAGTAATCCCAGCACTGGCGGATGCGCAGGCTGAAGCCGCCGTTGAACTCGTCCTCGCGCAGGCCGCCCTTCATGATCAGGATGCGATCACGGGTGAGCAGCGGCCCGAATTCGGCCATGGCGTCGGAGAAGGCGCTGCACTCGATGCGGCCGCGTCCGTCTTCCAGTTGCACGAACACCTGGCTGTCGCCCTTGCGGCGTACGCCGACCACCTGGCCGGCGATCAGCGCGCTGACTTCCGGGCGCCAGCCCTTCTTCTCGCCCGGTGACTGGTTGCTCCAGAGCTTTTCCAGATCACCCAGGTCGCTGCCGACCAGGGCGCGCAGATCCTCGCGATAGGGATCCATCGGATGCCCGCTGAGGTAATGCCCCAGGGTTTCGCGCTCACCGCTCAGCAGCTGGCCGAGCGGCCATTCGTCGACCTCGGTCAACACCACTTCCAGCGCGGGCGTGGCATCGCCGCCGCCGAACAGCGAACTCTGCCCCGCCGCGCGTTCCTTGGCGAGCTGATCGGTGGCCTTGAGCACCTCCGGCAGCTGCAGCATCAGTGAGGCGCGGTTGCGGCCCAGCGCGTCGAGCGCGCCGGCGTTGACCATCGCTTCCAGCGCGCGCCGGTTGAGCTTGGAGGAGTCGACCCGCTTGCAGAAATCCAGCAGGTCCCGGAACGGGCCGCCCTGGCGGCGTTCGGCGACGATGGTTTCGCACAGGCCCTGGCCGACACCCTTGATCGCGCCGATGCCGTAGCGGATGGTGCGCGGGTCGGTCGCCTCGAACATGTAGTCCGAGTGGTTGATCTCCGGCGGCAACACTTCCAGATCCAAGCCGCGCGCCTCGTCCAGGAAGCCGACCACCTTGTCGGTGTTGTCCATGTCCGAGGACAGCACCGCGGCCATGAACTCGGCCGGATAGTGGCACTTCAGCCAGGCGGTCTGGTACGACACCAGTGCGTAGGCCGCGGCGTGCGACTTGTTGAAGCCGTAGCCGGCGAACTTCTCCATCAGGTCGAAGATTTCGTCGGCCTTCTTCTCGTCGACGCCGCCCTTGCTGGCGCCTTCGCGGAAGATCTCGCGGTGCTTGGCCATTTCCGCCGGCACCTTCTTGCCCATCGCGCGACGCAGCAGGTCGGCGCCACCGAGCGAGTAGGCGCCGACGATCTGCGCCATCTGCATCACCTGCTCCTGGTACACCATGATGCCGTAGGTGTCCTTCAGGATGGCTTCGGTGCGCGGATCGGGATATTCCACTTCCTCGCGCCCGTGCTTGCGGTCGACGAAGCTGGGAATCAGGTCCATCGGGCCGGGGCGGTACAGCGACACCAGCGCGATCAGATCCTCGAAGCGGTCGGGTTTGGCGTCCTTCAGCAGCCGGCGCATGCCGGAGGATTCGAACTGGAACACCGCGCCGGTGTTGCCGGAAGCGAAGACCTGGCGATAGGTGGCGGCGTCGTCCAGTGGAATCGTCGCGATGTCGATCGGCGGCACGCCCGCGCGCTCGTGGCGGCGATTGATCGCCTTGACCGCCCAGTCGATGATGGTGAGCGTGCGCAGGCCCAGGAAGTCGAACTTCACCAGGCCGACTTCCTCGACGTCGTTCTTGTCGAACTGGGTGACCGGGTTCCGGCCCCGCATGCCCTCGTCGTGTTCGGCGAACAGCGGGCAGAAGTCCGACAGCGGCGACGGCGCGATGACCACGCCGCCGGCGTGCTTGCCGGCATTGCGGGTCAGGTCTTCCAGCTGTCGCGCCAGGTCGATGAGATCGCGGACGTCGTCCTCGCTGTTGTAGCGCTCGATCAGTTCCTGCGAGGACATCTCGCTGTTGCCTTCGCCCATCGCATCCTTCAGGCTCACGCCGAGGATGTTGGGAATCAGCTTGGCGACGCCGTCGACCAGACCGTAGGGAAAGCCGAGCACGCGGCCGGCGTCGCGCACCACCGCCTTCGCCGCCATGGTGCCGTAGGTGATGATCTGGCTGACCCGGTCGCGGCCGTACTTGCGCGCGACGTAGTCGATCACCTCGTCGCGCCGATCCATGCAGAAGTCGATGTCGAAGTCGGGCATCGACACGCGTTCCGGATTGAGGAATCGCTCGAACAGCAGGTTGTAGGGCAGCGGATCCAGATCGGTGATCTTCAGCGCCCACGCCACCAGCGAGCCGGCGCCCGAACCACGGCCCGGGCCAATCGGGATGCCTTGGTTCTTGCCCCACTGGATGAAGTCGCCGACGATCAGGAAGTAGCCGGGGAAACCCATCTTGATGATGGTGTCCAGCTCGAATTCCAGACGTTCGAAGTAATCCTCGCGGGACTTGCCCGGGGCGAGCGGGTTCTTCTCCAGCCGTTCTTCCAGGCCGGCCCGGGCCTGGCTGCGGATCCAGCTGTCCAGGGTCTCGTTTTCCGGCACCGGATAGGCAGGCAGGAAGTAGGTGCCCAGCCGCATCTCGATATTGCAGCGCTGCGCCAGCGCCAGCGTGTTGTCGATGGCGTCCGGCACGTCGGCGAACAGCGCGGCCATCTCCTCGGCCGACTTCATGTACTGCTCGGCGCTGTATTCGCGCGGCCGCTTGGGATCGTCCAGCACGCGGCCGGAGGCGATGCACACGCGTGCCTCGTGCGCGTCGAAATCGTCCGGCGACAGGAAGCGCACGTCGTTGCTGGCGATGACCGGCAGGCCGCGCTTGGCCGAGGCGTGCAGCGCGAAGGCGTTGAACGCCTCCTCGCCCTCGCGCTGGGTGCGGGTGAGCTCCAGGTGCAGGTCTTCGCCGAAGCTGCGCTGCCACTCGGCCAGATGCTGTTCGGCCAGTTCGTGCCGCCCGCTGAGCGCGAGCCGGCCGGCATGGCTTTGCCGCCCCATCAGCGCGAACAGACCCTCGCGGTCTTCATGCAGCCACTGCGGATCGATGGCGACGCCGTCGGTGCGGTGGCCTTCCATCCACGCCCGGGTGAGCAGGCGGGACAGCGACAGGTAGCCTTCGCGATCCCGGCACAGCAGGGTCACCGGCCATGGGGTCTCGTTGCCTTCGGCCACCAGCACGTCGGCGCCGGCGATCGGCTTGATGCCGACGCTTTCGGCGGCCTTGTAGAACTTGACCAGGGCGAACAGGTTGTTGCGGTCGGTGACCGCCAGCGCCGGCATGCGCAGTTCCACCGCGCGGCTGAGCAGGTTGGCCTGCTTGGCTTTCTTGGGGTCGGCCTGATCCGGTTTCTCGGGCACGCGGATGATCGAATCCGCCATCGAGAACTCGGTGTGCAGGTGGAGATGAACGAAGCGGGAGGACATGCCGGCTCGGAAGACTGTCCGGGCAGGTTACCGGCGGGGTGGGGGAGGGGCAAGGCTTGACATCGCCGCCGGGGCCGACCGGCGAGCCGCCGATCGGCGGGAAGTCCAGGCGGGGCGGGCGCCGGCAGGCCGGCGGCGCCGTTCAATGGATCCGGAACACTTCGGAGGGCGACGGCGTGTAGCTGGCCTCGCGGACGTGGCGCTGGTGCTCGCGCAGCGCCGATTCCTGGTCGCGGGCATGCTCCCAGTCATGGCGGTCGAACGGGAAGCCGCCGACCGGCGCATGCCGCAGGCTGGACTCCAGCGCGCGCAGGCGCAGGAAGTCGCCGTAGGCTTCGAGTTCGCGCGCCAGGCCGGGCCAGGACACGTCCATTGACAGCGGCATCCCGGCATCGCCGGTGCCGAGGACCCGATCGAGCACCGCGGCCAGGCCATGCCGGATCGCGGGCTCGCAGGCCCAACTGGCATCTTCCAGCAGCGCGGCCATCCGTTGCGCGCAGCCGGCGTCCACCGGTGGCGCATCCGGACAAAGCGCGCGCACGAGCGCCACCAGGCGCTCATGGTGGGTGTCGACGTTGCCGGTGTTCGAGGGGGAGGGCGGGCCGCGCGCTGGCGGCCCGGAATCCGGAGCGGGGTTGTGTCGGTGCAGGTTCATGGCAGTTCTCGCGAGACCGTCGGGGGCCGGTGCGCATCACCGTGATCCTTGGACAGCGGTGTTGCTCCTTGAGGAGATGCGAGGACAGCGTGCAGGGTCGCGCTGCGGGTTTCGACTGCGGAAAGTCGGCGTGACCAAGGACAGGGCCACCTGTTCATCCGACCGGCGGCGATCCGGCGCGGGAACTCCGCGCTCAGCGCATGCCGTGCGCTTCCAGTGCGATCCGCACCGGCGCGAAGCTGCGGCGATGCTGCGGGCAGGGACCGTGGCGGGCCAGTGCGGACAAGTGTTCGGGCGTGGAATAACCCTTGTGGTTGGCGAAGCCGTACTGCGGGAACTCCGTGTGCAGTTCGACCATCGCCCGATCCCGGGTGACCTTGGCGAGAATCGAAGCCGCCATGATCGCCGCATCCAGGCGGTCTCCACCCACCAGCGCCTCGGCGGGGCAGCACAGGCGCGCCGGAATGCGGTTGCCGTCGATGCGCACCAGCTCGGCCTTGGGCTGCAGCGCCTTCACCGCGCGCCGCATGCCTTCCATCGTGGCCTGCAGGATGTTGAGCTGGTCGATTTCCTCGCGATGGACGAATTCGACGCGCCAGGCCAGCGCGCGTTCGATGATCAGCGGGTAGAGCGTCTCGCGCTGCGCTTCCGTCAATTGCTTGGAATCGTTGAGGCCGTCGATGGGCCGATCCGGATCCAGGATCACCGCGGCCACCGAAACCGGTCCGGCCAGTGGGCCGCGGCCGGCCTCGTCCACGCCGGCGATCAGGCGGAACACGGGCGCGGGAAACAGCGAATCGACCGGCAGCATGGCGTGATCCTAGCCGACCGCGCGCCGCGGCGTGGACGACCCAAGCAGTTCCACCACCGCATCGGCCGCGCGCGCGGAGGCATCCTGGCGCAACTGCTCGTGCAGTTGCAGATACTTCGGCTGCAAGGCGGCGACGTCCCGCGGCGCACGGAACCAGTGCAGCACCGCGTCAGCCAGCTTTTCGGGCGTGCAGTCTTCCTGCATCAGTTCCGGTGCGAGATCCTCGCCCGCCAGCACGTTGGGCAGCGCATAGCGCTGCACCTTCAGCAGGCCGAGGGCCTTGACGATGCGGTAGGTCATCGGCGCGACCTTGTAGCCGACCACCATCGGCCGCTTCGCCAGCATGGTCTCCAGGGTCGCGGTGCCGGACGCCAGCAGCACCACGTCGGCGGCGTAAAGCGCGGTGCGCGCATGGCCATCCAGCAGGCGCAGGTCGGGTACCGACAGGCGCGGATCGGCCAGCAGGCTTTCCAGCAGCGCGCGGCAGGCTTCACTGGCGGCGGGGACGCAGACCCGCAAGCCCGGTACCTCCGCGACGAGCCGGCGTGCGGCTTCCAGGAACGGCGGCGCGAGCCGCTGGATCTCGCCCAGCCGGCTGCCTGGCAGCAAGGCAAGCACCGGTCCCTCCACGGGCAGATCCAGCGCCCGCCGGGCGGCGGCGCGATCCGGTTGCAGCGGCATGTCGTCGGCCATCGGATGGCCGACGAAGCGCGCGTCGATGCCGTGGCGGGCGTAGATGGGCGGTTCCATCGGAAACAGGCACAGCACCCGATCGGCGCTGGCCCCAATCTTCTGCGCGCGCTTCTCGCGCCAGGCCCAGACCGACGGGCTGACATAGTGCACGGTGCGGATGCCGCGCTGCTTGAGCCAGCGCTCCACGCCGAGATTGAAGTCAGGCGCGTCGATGCCGATGAACACGTCCGGTTGCCAAGCCAGCACGCGCTCGCGAAACGCTCGCCGCAGGCTCAGCAGGCGGGGCAGGTGGCGCAGAACCTCTGACAGTCCCATGACCGCCAGTTCGCCGGCATCGAACCAGGTCTGGCAGCCTTCCCCGCGCATGGCGTCGCCACCGATGCCGGCGAATTCGGCTTCCGGGCAGCGTTCGCGCAGCGCCGCGATGAGGCCGGCGCCGAGCCCGTCGCCGGACGCCTCGCCTGCCACCAGCGCGATGCGCGGACGCCGTGCCGGCGCGTTCATCTCAGCAGCGGCCGCTCGCCGCGCTCGATGAAATCGAGCAGGGCGCGCACGTCTTCGCTGGACTGGGCCTGCTCGGCCAGCTGCTGCTTGGCTTCGGCCAGCGGCAGGCCGGCGACGTACAGGGTGCGGTAGGCGCGCTTGATCGCGCTGATGCGCTCGGCGTCGAAGCCGCGTCGCTTCAGTCCTTCGCTGTTGATGCCGCGCGGACGGCCGAGCGAATCGCTGCCGACCATCGTGTATGGCGGCACGTCGCCATTGACCAGCGCGCCCATGCCGATGAAGGCATGCGCACCGATGCGGCAGAACTGATGGGCGCCGGAGAAGCCGCTCATGATGACCCAATCCTCGACCGTGACGTGCCCGGCCAGGGTCGAGTTGTTGGAAAACACGCAGTGGTTGTGGATCACGCAGTCGTGGGCGACGTGCGTGTAGGCCAGCAACAGGTTGTCGTCGCCGATGCGGGTGATGCCGCCGCCGCTGCCGGTGCCGCGGTTGAGGGTGACGAACTCGCGGATGATGTTGCGATCGCCGATGACCAGCTCGGTACGTTCGCCGGCGAACTTCTTGTCCTGCGGATCACCACCGGCGGCGACATGTCCCACCAGGTGGTTGTCGCGACCGATCCGGGTCGGGCCGGTGACGCTGCAGTGCGGGCCGATGACCGTGCCGTCGCCGATTTCGACATCGGCACCTATCAGGCTGAACGGACCGATGCGCACGTTCGCGCCCAGCCGCGCCGCGGGGTCGACCACCGCGCTGGGATGGATGCCGGTGCTCATGCCGGGGTCTCGGCGCACAGTACCTCGGCGCTGGCGACCTCGTTGCCGGCGACCTTGGCCACGCAGGTGTACAGGGTCATGTTGCGGATCACACGCTTGATTTCCACATGCAGTTCCAGCACGTCGCCCGGTACCACCATCCGCGAGAAGCGCACGTTGTCGACCTTGACCAGGTAGAACAGGCGATCACTGCCGCACAGGCCGCGCGAAATCTGGGTCAGCACGCCGCCGGCCTGGGCCAGGGCCTCGATCACCAGCACCCCGGGCATCACCGGATGGCCGGGGAAGTGGCCCTGGAAGAACGGCTCGTTGATGGTCACGTTCTTGATGCCGACGATGCGCTTGTGCGCTTCGAACTCCACCACCTTGTCCACCAGCAGGAACGGATAGCGGTGCGGCAACAGCTTCTGGATGGCGACGACGTCGATGGGCAGCTTTACTTCGGGTTCGGTCATGTTCATTCCTTGTCCGCAGCCAGCACGCGGCGTGCCAGTGCGTCGAGTTGCTTGAAACGGGCGGCGTTCTTGCGCCAGGTCCGGTTGTCGGTGAGGGGAGTTCCGGACGAATACTCGCCGGGCTCATGGATGGAACTGGTCACCAGCGACATCGCGGTAATGACCACGCGATCGCAGATCTCCAGATGGCCGAGGACGCCGGCGGCGCCGCCGATCAGGCAGTAGCGGCCGATCTTCGCGCTGCCGGCCGCGGCGCTGCAGCCGGCCATCGCGGTATGCGCGCCGATGCGGACGTTGTGGCCGATCTGGATCTGGTTGTCGAGGCGGACATCCTCTTCCAGCACGGTGTCGTCGAGTGCTCCGCGATCGATGGTGGTGTTGGCGCCAATCTCGCAATCGTCGCCGACCACCACGCCGCCCAGTTGCGGTACCTTGATCCAGTGGCCGGCATCCATCGCCAGGCCGAAGCCGTCGGCGCCCAGTACCGCCCCGGGGTGGATGAGCACGCGCTCGCCCAGGCGGACGCGGGTGACCAGGGTGACCCGCGCGATCAGCTCGCTGCCGGCGCCGACCACGCAGTCCTCGCCGATCACGCAGTGCGGGCCGATGATGCAACCATCGCCAATCTCGGCGCGTGCGCCGATGCTCACGAACGGGCCGATGTGCGCGCCCGGTGACACCCGGGCAGTGGGGTCGACCACCGCGCTGGAGTGGATCCCCGGGGCGTGGACCGGGCGTTGTTCGAACAGCGCCGCGATCCTGGCGAAGGCGGTGTAAGGGTCACGGGCTATCAGCGCGGTGCCCGGCGCGGCCTCGGCATCGGCCTCGCGCAGGACCACGATGCCGGCGGTGGATTCCGCCAGCTGGGAGCGATAGCGCGAATTGGCCAGGAAGGCGAGCTGGCTGCGGCCTGCCCGGGCCAGGGTGGCGACGCCGTCGACGGCGACGGCACCGTCGCCGTGCAGGCCCAGCGAGAAGCGCTCGGCGAGCGCGGCGGCGGTAAAGGGGGACACGGTCATGGGGCGCAATTGTAGCGCCTCGCCCCGCCTCACCGCCGGGCCGGCAGGGCGCGGGAAACCGGGGCTACACCATACGGGGGGCGATGGTGCAGCCCGTCAATCCATCGGTTGGCGATCAGAAACCGCCGCCGAAGGTGAACTGCAGGCGTTCGATCTCGTCGCCGTCCTTCTTCTTGAGCGGGAAGGCATAGCTGATCGAGATCGGACCCACCGGCGCGCGCCACAACAGCGCCACGCCCGCGGATGCACGCAGTTCACCGGCATCGAAGTTGTCGTAGCCGTCGAACACGTTGCCGAAATCGAAGAACGCCGAGATGCGCGCCGCGTTGGAGTCGAACAGGCGCGGGAAGTACATTTCCAGCGAACCCACCGTCTTCAACGAGCCGCCCAGCGGCTGGCCGCGCCAATAGCCCTGGGTGACCTCGGAACGAGGGCCAAGCGTGTTGTCGCTGAAGCCGCGCACCGAGCGCACGCCGCCGGCGTAGAAGTTCTCGAAGAACGGCAGGCCGGTGGCGGTAAGGGTGCGATCCAGCACCGAGCCGGGCGCGCAGGCGCCCGTGCTGTCCACGGCTGCCGCCGGGTTGGCCTGGCCGGGAATGGCCGGATCGGTCGGAAGCATGCGGCAGACATTGCGCGAGCTGTCGCTGCCCCAACTGTCGCCGTAGCCGAAGTCGAAGCGGGTATTCAGCACCAGTGACGGCGTGAGCGGCCAGTACTTGGAGAACTCGTAGTTGAGCTTGTAGTACTCGACGGTCGAGCCGGGCAGGGTGATTTCGGCCGACACACGCTGGTAGGTACCGGCGGTGGGCATGAAGTAGTCGTTGCGGGTATCGCGCGCCCAGCCGATTTCGGTGCGCCAGGCGTGGAAGGTACGCTGGCCGATCGCGTTGATGTAGTCGACGATCTGCGCGGGGGTATAGAGGTTGTAGTTGATCTGGTTGCGATCGATGCCGAACAGCAGCGACACGCTGTCCGTTTCGGTCAGCGGCAGCCCCAGTACGGCCTGCGCGGCGGCGCTGGTGGTCGAGTACTGGGCGGCGTTGAAGTCGGAATAGTCGTACTCGCGCCACCACAGGTTGTAGCCGAGCGACATGCCCTCGTCGGTGAAGAATGGATTCAGGAACGAGAACGAATAGCGTTGCAGGTAGTCGCTGCGCTGCGCCTCGACCGATACCCGGTTGCCGCTGCCGAGGAAGTTGTTCTGCGAAAGTTGGATCGAGGTGGTCATGCCGGACAGCTGCGAATAGCCGAGGCCGAACACGAAGCTGCCCGAGGTGGTTTCCTTGACCGTGTAGACCACGTCGACCTGGTCGTTGGTGCCGGGGACGGCGGGGGTCTCGACGTCGACCGTCTCGAAGTAGCCCAGGCGCTGCAGGCGGATCTTGGAACGATCGATCGCCGCCTGCGAGTACCAGGAGCCCTCGAACTGGCGCATTTCGCGGCGCATGACTTCGTCGGAGGTGCGCGCATTGCCCTTGAAGACGATGCGGCGGACATTCACGCGCGGACCCGGAACGACCTGGAAGTTGAGCGAGACGGTGCGCTTCTCGCGGTCCACCGACGGAATCGGATTGACCTGGGCGAAGGCGTAGCCGATGTTGCTGAGGGTGGCGGTGATGCTGTCGGAGGTGATTTCCAGCAACCGGCGCGAGAAGATCTGGCCGGGCTTGACGATCACCATGCGCTCTACGTTCTCCTGCGGCAGCACGGTGTCGCCGGTGACCTTCACCTCGGAAACCTTGTACTGCTCGCCTTCGGTGATGCCGGCGGTGATGAACATGTCGCGCTTGTCGGGGCTGATCGACACCTGGGTGGAGTCGATGCTGAAGTCGACGTAGCCGCGATCCAGGTACCAGGAATTGAGCTTCTCCATGTCGCCGGAGAGTTTTTCCTTGGAATACTGGTCGTCACGGCGATACCAGGAGAGCCAGTTGTGTTCCTTGGACTCCCAGGCCTTGAGGATGTCCTCGTTCTGGAACTTCTCGGTGCCAACCAGGTTGACGTGGCGGATCTTGGCCGCCTTGCCTTCCTTGACCGCGATGGCGATGTCGACGCGGTTGCGGTCCAGCGGGCTGACCGTCGGGGTGATCTCGACGTTGTACTTGCCGCGGTTGTTGTACTGCTTGATCAGCTCCTGGGTAACCCGGTCCAGGCTGAGGCGGTCGAAGGTATCGCCTTCGGCCAGGCCGATGTCCTTCAGGCCGGTCATCAGCTGTTCGGTCTTGATGTCCTTGTTGCCGGTGACCGTCAGCTTGTTGATGGCGGGCCTTTCGACCACCGTGACCACCAGGATGTTGTCCTGGCGATCCAGCCGCACGTCCTGGAAGAAACCGGTCTTGTACAGCGCGCGGATGGCGTCGCCGACACGCGACGGGGACACCGTGTCGCCGCGCTCGATGGGCAGATAGGTCAGGACCGTACCGGCGGAAATGCGCTGCAGGCCGTCGATGCGGATGTCGCTGGCGGTGAAGCTGCCCGCTTCGGCCTCGGCCGGCGCGACGATGGGAGGCAGGGCCGTCTGCGCCCAGGCAGGGGCGGTGAGGGCCGAGGCCAGGGCCAGGGCGAGCAGGCGGCGGGTGGGCTGTCGCGTCATCATCACATCCGATAGGTGGCGGACCTGCATGGCAGGCGTTTGCCGGGAAAAGTCATGCTGGGGGCTGGCGGGCTTTGAGCAGACCGGCACAAAAAAGTTCAAAAGCATCAAGTCACCAGACGGAGGATGTCGTTGTAGAACGCAAGCCCCATCAGGCCCGCCAGCAAAGCCAGGCCGACATATTGCCCGGCAGCCATGCTGCGTTCGCTCAACGGACTGCCCTTGACCAACTCAATAAGGTAATACAGCAGGTGTCCGCCGTCCAAGACGGGGATGGGCAGCAGGTTGAGAATGGCCAGGCTCAGCGAGACCAGCGCCAGGAAGTACAGGAACCAGGCCGCGCCGCGCTTGGCCGTGCTGTTGGCGACCCGCGCGATGGTGATGGGGCCGGAGACGTTCTTGACCGAGGCATGCCCGGTCAGCATGCGCCGGATCATGCCCAGCGAGTCCGCGGTCATCTTGCCGGTCTCGCGCAGCGCGGCCGGGAGGGCGGCGAGCGGGCCGAACTGCTGGAGGGCGTCGTATTCGGCCGGTGGCAGCGACTTGGGTGGTTCCACGCCCAGGGCCCAGACCGTCTCGCCGGTCTCCGGATTCTTGAGTTGGCGGGGCTGCAGCTCGAAGGCGTGCCGCTCGCCGCTGCGGTCGACCTCGATCATGGCCGCGCCGCCACGCTGGCCCAGTTGGCTGATCAGCGGGGGGAGGTCCGCGAACTGGCGGACCGGCTGGCCGTCGACCGCGGTGATGGTGTCGCCCGGGAGGAGCACGCCGTCGGCGGCGCTGCCCGGGGCGGTCTTGCCCACGGCCGCTGGCAGCAGCAGGTGGCGCCAGGAGAGCCCGGCCGCCCCGCCCACGTTTTCCTGGTTGAAGCCGACCGGCAACCGGGACAGGGCCAGGGTCTTTTGCTGTTCGTTGCCGTTGGCGTCGACGATCTGCAGGCGCGCGTCGCGGCCGTCCATCGCCGCCATGGTCAGGGTCTGCAGGGCCTCCATCCAGGTATTGATGGCGCGGCCGTCGACGGCCTCGATGCGGTCGCCACCATGCAGTCCCGCCGCGGCGGCGATGCCGGTGGTCGGGCCCAGGGTCGCGGAATAGTCCGGGCGGCCGATGACGAACATCGCCCAGAGCAGGGCCACACACAGCACCAGGTTGGCGATCGGGCCGGCAGCCACGATGGCGATCCGCTGCAGGACTGGCTTGCGATTGAATGCCCGTGGCTGCTCGGCGACCGGAACGTCGGCTTCGGCCTCGTCCAGCATCTTGACGTAGCCGCCCAGCGGGATGGCGGCGATCGCGAACTCGGTGCCGTGGCGATCCCGGCGCGACCACAGCGGACGGCCGAAGCCGACCGAGAAGCGCAACACCTTGACCCCGCAGCGGCGGGCGACCCAGTAGTGGCCGAATTCATGGAAGGTGACCAGCACGCCGATGGCGACGATCATCCACAGCAGGGAGCCCAGCACCTCGCTCATCGGAACCGCTCACAGGTTGTGAAAGGGTGCTCAAGCACGGGCGGTGCGACCTGCGATGGTGGTTTCGGTGATCCGTCGGGCCCGCGCATCGGCTTCCAGCAGCACTTCCAGCGAATCCGCCGGCGCCGCGGGCAGCGCGGCGAGGGCTTCCTCGACCAGCGCGGGAATGGATAGGAAACGGATTTTGCCCTGAAGAAAGGCTGAAACGGCCACTTCGTTGGCCGCGTTCAGGATGGCCGGCGCGGTACCCCCCGCGTCCAGCGCCTCGCAGGCCAGCCGCAGGCAGGGGAAGGCATGCGTATCCGGGGCTTCGAAGTCCAGTCGTCCCTGCGCCAGCAGGTCCAGTCCGGCCACCCCGGAATCGATCCGGTCCGGCCAGCCCAGCCCGACCGCCAGCGCGGTCCGCATGTCCGGCAGGCCCAACTGCGCGAGCGTCGAGCCATCCACGAATTCCACCAGCGAATGCACCAGGCTCTGCGGGTGCACCAGCACGCCCAACCGGTCCCCGGAAAGGCCGAACAGGTGGTGGGCCTCGATCAGCTCCAGGCCCTTGTTCATCAGTGTCGCCGAATCGACCGAGATCTTCGGCCCCATCGACCACTTCGGGTGCGCGACGGCCTGCTCGGGCGTGACGTCTTCCAGCTCGGTCCGGTGCCGGCCCCGGAACGGGCCGCCGGAAGCGGTGAGCACGATGCGGCGGACGTCGTCCTTAGCCTGGCGTGAACGCAGGCACTGGAAGATGGCGTTGTGCTCGCTGTCGATGGGAATGATGTCCGCACCTGCGGCATCGGCGGCCCGCGTCATCAATTCGCCGGCCAGCACCAAGGACTCCTTGTTGGCCAGCAGCAGGCGCTTGCCGGCGCGGGCGGCGGCCAGGGTCGAAGACAGCCCGGCGGCGCCGACGATGGCGGCCACGACCGTATCGCACGCATCGCCGGATGCCAGGCCGTCCAGCGCGGCCATGCCGGCATGGGCCTCGGTCTCCAGGCCGCGTTGGCGCAGGCCGTCGCGCAGGGCGGTGAAGCGATCTTCGCGGGCGATGACGGCGTGCCGGGGACGATGCCGCTGGCACAGGTCCAGCAATGCTTCGACCTGGCTGCCGGCGGCCAGCACGCTGGCCTGCAGGCGCCGGGGATGGCGCGCGATCACATCCAGCGCCGAGGCACCGATGGAACCGGTGGCACCGAACACGGCCACCCGCTGGGGCATGCTGCCGGAGGTCATGGTCAGAACCCGAACAATTCCTTGCCCAAGGCGAAGATCGGCAGCGCGGCCAGCACGCCGTCCACGCGGTCGAGCACGCCGCCGTGGCCAGGGATGACGTCGCCGGAATCCTTCGCGCCCACGTGGCGCTTGAGCAGGCTTTCAAACAGGTCGCCGACCACCGAGAACAGCACGGTCGCCACCGCCACGATCAGCACATAGGGCAATTCGACCAGGCCGGCGCCGGCGAAGAACGTTCCGCCCAGCGCGACCAGCAGGCCCGCAACCACGCCACCGAACACGCCTTCGATGGTCTTGTTCGGGCTGATCCGCGGGGCGAGCTTGCGGCTGCCGAACAGGCGTCCGCCGAAATGGCGGCCGGCGAAGTACGCCCCGCTGTCGGCCGCCCAGACGATCGCCAGGGCCACGAACAGCCAGCGATGGCCGTAGGGCTGGCCGGCATGGATGAGGCAGAGCGCGCACCAGGCCGGCACGATCGCCAGGGTGCCCGCCGCCAGCTTGAAGCCGCGCGCCCAGGTTTCATGGTCGGAGGCGAAATTGAAGAATCGCAGCCACAACAGGGCCAGCACCCACCAGAACACCCCCAGCAGCGATACCAGCCGCAAGGGCACCAGGTCTGGTGAGCCGGCCGAGGCCCAGACCAGCAGCACCATGAGCAGCAGGTTGGCGACCAGCAGCAGGGTGCGCGGCAGGGTGTCGTCGATTTCGGCCAGCTTGAACCATTCCCACAGGCCGACCAGGAACACCAGCGCGGCCAGCGCGGCCAGCCACGGGGTGGGCAGCAGGAGGATGGCCGCGATGGCGATCGGCGCCATCGTCAATGCCGCGATCACGCGGACCTTGGTGCCGCCGGACTGGGTCATGCGGAAGTACTCTCCGTCGCGTCTTGCGCGAGCTGGGCGCTGGTCAGGCCGAAGCGGCGTTCGCGGCCGGCATAGTCGTCGAGCGCGCGTTGCAGGGTCGCCGCGTCCATGTCCGGCCACAGCAGTTCGGTGAACCACAGTTCGGTATAGGCCAGCTGCCACAGCAGGAAGTTGCTGATCCGGTGATCGCCGCCGGTGCGGATGAACAGATCCGGCGGCGGCAGATCGGGCAGGGCGACGCACCGGCCCATCGCCGCCTCGTCGATGTCCTCGGGCCGCAGCCGGCCCTCGGCAACCTCGACGGCCAGCGTGCGCGCGGCCTGGGCGATGTCCTGGCGTCCGCCATAGCTGGCGGCGATGACCAGGCTCAGCCCGGTGTTGCCGCGGGTCTGCGCCTCGGCCGCTTCCATGCGCTGGCGGATCGCCGGCGAGAAGCGCTCGCGCTCACCGATGAAGCGCACCCGCACGCCACGCCGGTCGAGTTCGTCGACTTCGCGATCCAGCGCGTTGAGGAACAGCTTCATCAGCGCGCCGACTTCTTCCTCCGGCCGGCCCCAGTTCTCGCTGGAGAAGGCGAACAGGGTCAGCGCCTCGATGCCGCGCTCCAGGCAGAAATCGATGCACACATTGACCGCGCGCGCGCCGGCGCGATGGCCGATCACGCGCGGGCGCTTGCGGCGCTCGGCCCAGCGCCCGTTGCCGTCCATGATGACGGCCAGATGGCGTGGAATTCCGGGTCTGACGGGTGACATGGCAGTCCTCAGACCGCCATCAGTTCCTGTTCCTTGGCCTTGACCACGTCGTCGACGTCCTTGATCGACTTGTCGGTCAGCTTCTGGATCTCCTCTTCCGCGCGGCGCTCTTCGTCCTCGGTGATCTGCTTTTCCTTCAGCAGATCCTTGACCTGCTGGTTGGCGTCACGGCGGATGTTGCGGATGGCGACCTTGGTGTCCTCGCCTTCGCCGTGCACGACCTTGGACAGTTCGCGGCGGCGCTCCTCGGTCAGGGCGGGCAGGTTGAGGCGGATGGTGGTGCCGGCGGTGTTCGGGGTCAGGCCCAGGTCGGAGGCCAGGATGGCCTTCTCGACGGCGCCGACGATCTGCTTTTCCCACGGAGTGATGGTGAGCGAGCGCGCATCGGACACGGCGACGGTGGCGACCTGGCTCAGCGGCACGTCGGAACCGTAGTAGTTGACCTTCAGGTGTTCGACCAGGGCGGTCGAGGCCCGGCCGGTGCGGACCTTGACGAGGGTGTGACGCAAGGCTTCGATGCTCTTGGTCATGCGCGCCTGCGCGTCTTTCTTGATGTCGTTGAGCATCACGGGTCCCGTGGAAATCCTTAAACGCCCGATTATAGGCGTTCCAGGCTCCTTTGCGGACTCCGCGCCGCCGCCGCCGGGGGCGGCTCAGTGGGAATGGTGCGGCGCCGCATCGTGCAGATCGTGGCCGCACTGGCTGCCGCGCTCGATCTGCAAGGTCGCGTGGTTGATCCCGAACCGTTCGTCCAGCGCATGCAGGGTGCTGTCGATGAAGGCGTCGTGGTCCTCGTTCTCCGCCCGTACCAGGTGCGCGGTCAGGGCGATTTCGCCGGCGCCCAGCGGCCAGATATGCAGGTGGTGGAGCGCCTGCACGCCGGGCAGGCCAGCCAGGAAAGCCTGGACCTCGGCCTGGTCGATGCTGGTGGGGACCGCGTCCATGGCGGCATTGAAGCTGTCCCGCAGCAGGCCGAAGGTGCCGATCGCGATCACCACGCCGATCAGCAGCGCGGTTGCCGGATCCAGCCAGGCCCAGCCGAAGGCGAGCATGCCGAGTCCCGCGATCACGGCCGCCAGCGAGACCGCCGCGTCGGCCACCAGGTGCAGGAAGGCGCCACGCTTGTTCAGGTCGTGGGCATGTCCGTCCTTGACCAGCCAGGCGGCGCCCAGGTTGATGGCGATGCCGATGGCGGCGACCACGATCACCGGCGTGGCGGGAATCTGCGGGGGCGCGCTGAAGCGACGGACCGCTTCCCAGCCCAGGGCGCCGGAGAACACCATCAGCAGGATTGAATTGGCCAGTGGCGACAGCAGGGTGGCCCGCCGCCAGCCATAGGTATGGCTGCCGGTGGGCGGGCGTCGCGCCAGCGCGGCGGCGGCCCAGGCCAGGCCCAGCCCGAGCACGTCGCCCAGGTTGTGCAGGGCGTCGGACAGCAGCGCCAGCGAATTGGTGTAGAAGCCGTAGCCCGCCTCAAGTGCGGTGTAGGCCAGGTTGATCAGCGTGACCAGCGCGAAGGTCCGGGTGGCCGAACCGTGCGCGTGGGCGTGCGAGCCGTGTGAATGTCCCATGGCGCAAAGCGTGCCTCGCCTTGGCGGCGGACACTATTACAGCGAAGGGATTGGGGATTCGGGAGTGGGGATTCGATTCGGGCGCGGGCGGCAGGGCTGTCAGCCGCGGCCCTTCACCAGGGTGCCGATGTTCTCGCCGCGCAGGATGCGCATCAGGTTGCCGGGCGCCGACAGGTCATAGATGCGCAGCGGCACGTCGCTGTCGCGGCAGAGGGCGAATGCGGCGGTGTCCATTACCTGCAGGTCCCGGGCGATGACCTCGTCGTAGGTCAGCTGGTCGTAGCGCTTGGCGTCGGCGTGCTTGCTCGGGTCCTTGTCGTAGACACCGTCCACCTTGGTGGCCTTCAGCAGCAGGTCCGCGCCGATTTCGATCGCACGCAGCGCAGCGCCCGAATCGGTGGTGAAGAACGGGTTGCCGGTACCCGCCGCGAAGATCGCGATGCGGCCTTTTTCCAGGTGGCGGACGGCGCGGCGGCGGATGTAGTCCTCGCACACGTCGTTGATCTTGAGCGCGCTCATCACCCGGACCTTGGCACCGAGCTTCTCCAGCGCGTCCTGCATCGCCAGGGCATTGATCACGGTGGCCAGCATGCCCATCTGGTCGCCGGTCACCCGGTCCATGCCGCCCGCGGCCAGGCCGGCGCCACGGAAGATGTTGCCACCGCCGATCACCAGCCCGATTTCGGCCCCGGCTTCGCGCGCTTCGATGATCTCGCGGGCGATCCGCCCGATCACCACCGGGTCGATGCCGTAGTCCTCCGACCCCATCAGCGCCTCGCCGGAAAGTTTGAGCAGGATGCGGCGATAGGCGAGGGGCTGCATGGGCGACCTTGGCTGGCGAAGGGAGACGACATTTTACTACGTGTGCCGGTAGCCAACGCTTTCTCCATATTCCCCCGCCAGCAAGATCGAGATTACATATTCGTTAAAACGATATGAAGATTACGTTTTTGTACTGCTATAAGTAACGGGTTGGGCTACCTGTTCCGACTACATTCATCAAGATAATTTCTCGGGGGAGACACTTTGAACACAAACATTGGTTCCGGCAGATCCCGGATCAGTCGTACGTTGGCCAAAACCGCACTCAGTCTTTCATTGAGCCTATGTCTGGCGTCCGGCGTTCATGCGCAGTCGAACGCGACCGGCTCGATCTTCGGGCAGGTCGAGGCCAAAGACGGAACCAGCGTCGTTATCAAAAATCCGGCCACCGGTTTCACCCGCACGATGCCGGTCGATACCGGCGGCCGCTTCCGTTTCGCCTCGCTGCCGCCGGGCACTTATTCGGTCGAACTCGTCCGTGACGGCAAGACGGTCGGTGTCCGCGAAGATATCGGCGTGACCATTTCCAGCGGTACTCAGGTCGATTTCGGGGCCGCGGCGAGCGCGGCTGGCGCCACCAATCTGGAAACCATCACTGTCACCGGCATCGCGTCCGCGATCGATGTGTCCTCGACCGATACACGGACGGTGTTTACTGCCGAGCAGCTCGAAAAGCTGCCGTTGGCCCGTGATGTCACCAACATCGCCCTGCTGGCACCCAGTGTCATCTCGAGCACGAACTACCAGAACACGTCGACCGGTGGCCAGGTCACCAGCTTCGGTGGTTCCGCAGCGTCCGAGAACGCCTACTACATCAATGGTTACCCGGTCACCAACCCGCTGACCAACATCGGCTTCACCGAATTGCCGTATGACGCAATCAGCCAGGTGCAGGTACTGACCGGTGGTTACGGGGCCGAATTCGGCCGCTCCACCGGCGGTGTCATCAACGTGCTCACCAAGCGCGGTACCAACGACTGGAAGTTTGGTGGCATCGTCACCTGGGAACCCGAGCAGGGACGTGCCGAACGCGTCAACCAGTACTATCCGAAAACCGGATATGCGCCGACGACCGACGGCATCCTCTACTCGTACCGCAAGGACGACAATTTCTGGCGCATGTCCTACGGTGCCTATGCCAGCGGCCCGATCATCAAGGACAAGCTGTTCTTCTACGCCTCCGGTGAAATCGTCAAGCGCCAGGGCGATGCGGTCAATGTCAACGCCACCTCAGCGACTACCTCGAGCACGCAGGGCTGGAACCGGTACAAGTACAAGCTGCCCCGCTGGATCGGCAAGGTGGACTGGAACATCACCGACAACCATCAGTTGGAACTGACCGCTGTCAATGACACCACCGAGTACACACCACGGCTTTCCGGCTTCTCGTACAACGGCAAGGTGCGGAACCATGTCGACGTCGGCGGATTCGACCGTGAGGACGAAAGCCGCCTGTATATCGGCAAATACACCGGTTATCTGACCGACAACCTGACCATCACCGCCCTGTATGGCCAGCAGAAGATCGATCACACCAACATTCCGTTCAACTACGACCCGTCCTGCCCGAGAATCAACAACAGCCAGGATCCGCTGAACCAGCTGCCGGGCCTGAACTATGTCCAGCCCTGTTCATCGGCTGCCTCCGTGCTGCTGCCTGGCGCGAACGACAAGACCGAAGGCGGCCGTTTCGACCTCGAATACCGCATCGGTAGCCACGACCTGCGGTTTGGCGTCGATGATCAGAAGGCCACGTCGGTGACGGGATCGCAGATCGGCGGCGGATACAGCTGGAACTATCAACGCATCGCAAACAGGGATGCGCCGATCGATGCTTCCAACGGCGTGGGTTCGGCCGCATCGGGCGGGGGGTCCGGCCTGGGCGCGCCGGGCAGTACCACCGGCTACTACGTGACCCGCGGCATCACCACGTTGAATGCCGATGTGCAGGTCAAGCAGCGGGCTTTCTACCTCGAGGATCGCTGGCAGTTGAATGACGCCATGCTGTTGACGCTCGGCTTGCGAAACGAGAGCTTCAAGAACTACAACAGCGATGGCGATATTTACATCGAGCAGAAGAACCAATGGGCGCCGCGGCTGGGTTTCAGCTGGGACGTTCTGGGTGATGCATCGTTGAAAGTGTTTGCCAATGCCGGCCGTTATCACCTCGCGGTTCCCAACAACGTGGCGGTTCGCGGCGCATCGGCCGCGATCAACACGGTCGAGTATTTCACCTATACCGGCATCGACCAGGCAACCGGCGCGCCAACCGGCCTGAACCCGATTCCGGTGGACCCCGCGGCGGGCCGTCTTTGCCCGGGAACGAACCAGGTGTCCTCGAACCTGGAGTGCGGCGAACAGCCGGACCCCAATACCGTCGCGGCGAAGGACATCAAGTCGCACTTCCAGGACGAGTTCACGGTCGGCATGGAGCACCTGCTCAACCCCTCCTTCAACTATGGCGTGAAGGCAACCTATCGCACGCTGCAAAGCGCCATCGACGACACCTGCTCGCAGGTGCTGGAAGGGCATTGCTTCCTGTTCAATCCGGGCGAGACCAACACCTTCCGGGTGGCCAACGAGGCGGGCGGCTATGACGAAATCACGTTCACCACCCAGCAGTTGGGCTATCCGAAACTGAAGCGCAAGTATTGGGCGCTGGATCTCTATGCCGAGCATCCGTTCTCGAACAACTGGTACGGAAAGATCGAATACACCTGGTCGAAGAACTACGGAAACACCGAGGGCCAGTTGAACTCCGAAACAGACACCGGCGCCGGTGGACAAGCGGATGTCTCGGTTACGCAGGACTGGGATCTGCCGCAGCTGATGGTGGGAGCGAACGGCCTGTTGCCGAACCATCGCGAGCATCAGATCAAGGCGTTTGGATTCTACGAGTTCACTCCGGAATGGCGGGTGGGCGCGACGGCCATCATCCAGTCCGGGCGTCCGATCAGTTGCACCAGCTTCTATCCGACGCCGGACCAGGGTCTGTACAACAATGCCACCTACCGCTTCTGCGGCTTGCCGGGCACGGGTACCGATCCGGAAGCGCCGGGGTACGTTGCTCCCTCGAGCGATTACAAGTTCTCGCCACGAGGCAGCCGCGGTACCACGCCGTGGACGTACATGCTCAACCTCAGCGTCGCCTACACGCCGGAGTGGGCTGGCAAGCACCTGACCCTGGGCCTGGACGTGCTGAATGTCCTCGATCGCCAGACGCCGCAGTACATCTACCAGCGATCGGCGACGAACCGGGTGACCCGCAATCCGCGGTTCGGCCAAGAGCTCTACCAGACCGAGCCTCGCTCGATCAGATTGTCGGCGCGCTGGGACTTCTGAGCACGCTGGCATCGAAAATCATCTGAAGGAAATGCTCTCTCTATTGCGGCCGCCTTGTGAAAGGCGGCCGCTTTTTGTTCGCTGGCACCACGGCCGCTCCTCGCGGGTCCGGAGTGCAATGATCACGACGTGGCAATGCCGGGCGCGCAGGCTCGACTGCTGAATTTGTCTCGGCGATTTCGTGGGCGGTTGCGGGTACTGCGATGGCCGGATGTCCCTGCCCATCGGAGATGTGGCTCAAGGGCAGGTCAGTTTTCCACCAGGCCCGCCACGACCCGGTTGCGGCCCTCGCGCTTGGCGCCGTACAGCGCCTCGTCGGCGGCCTGCAGGAGCTGGTCGACGTGGGTGAACTGCTCCAGTGCGCCATGGGTGGCCAGGCCGGCGGAGAAGGTCACGTGAAGTGCCCGGCCATCCACGCGGGTCATCGGTTCCTGGCCGACCTCGCTGAGGATGCGGCGCATGACCCCGAGTGCCGACCGTTCGTCGGTGCCGGGGAGGACGATGAGGAATTCCTCGCCGCCATATCGGGCGACGATGTCGCTGCTGCGCAGATGCTTCTGCAGGGTGGAGGCGAAGCTGCGCAGCACCTGGTCGCCGACCAGGTGGCCCCAGCCATCGTTGATCTTCTTGAAGTCGTCGAGATCGACGAAGGCGATCGACAACGGCCAGCCATGCCGCGAGGAGGTCTCGAACTCCTTCTCCAGCACGCTTTCCAACTGGCTGCGGTTGTACACGCCGGTAAGCGGATCCCGTCGCGCCTCTTCGGCGAGCCGCTGGGCGCGATGTTCGAATTCGTCCGCGTCCTTGCGCGCGCGCGCCGCGTCCTGGATCTCGCGCAGGTTGCGCAGCACCAGCAGTTCGCGCGCTTCCTGCAGCAGCGCCGCGATGCGCCGGGGCTGGGTGATGCGCACCTCGAACAGGGTGGCCACCTCGGGCAGCATGCCGCTCATCTTCTCGATGACCCCGTCGACGGTTTCCGGCGACAGGCCCAGCAGGCGGTGCCCGGCTTCGATGGCGCGCAGGCGCGCGGCTTCGGTGTCTTCCAGGAGCCAGAGATCGGCCAGATGGCCGGAGACGACCACGCAGGCCTCGAAAGGTGAGCCGGGCTGCGGCGATTCGCTGGTCCCGATGGCTTCCTGGAGCAGCGGCGGCAGATTCCAGTGGCGCGCCATCCAGTGGCCGACCTCGGCATGGTCGCAGCCGAAATGCTCGCGTTCGCGGAGCAGCAAGGTGGCGTTGTCCGGGTAGGCCGCCAGCAACGGGGCATAGCCCTTGCGATCGAGCTGTAGCAGGCCGAGCACGCCGATGTCCTGCAACAGGCCGGCCAGCATCAGTTCCTCCAGCCTGCGCTGGCCGGTCTGCTCGCCGAGCAGGCGGCTGGCCAGGGCGGTGATGACGCTGCGCCGCCAGACCCTTTCCTCGCCATGTTCGTCGCCGTGCTGGCGCGAACGCATGCCGGAAGCCAGCGAGAAACCGAGTGCGAGGGTCAGGGTGGCGTTGAGGCCCAGCAGGGTGAGGGCCTGGCTGAGATTCTCGACCCGGCGCCGGCTGGCATACAGCGGCGAATTGGCGATGCGCAGCATGCGCGCGGTGAGCGCGGGATCCAGGCCGATGGTGTCGGCGGCGGTGGCCATCACCACGTCCGGATCGCGGGCGAGCGCGAGGATGCGCAGGGCCACGCCCGGTGGGGAGGGCAGATCGCGACAGCAGGAAAGCTTGGCTTCGAGTTCGGCTCGCATCGCGCGCGCTGGACCTTGTTGTGTGGCGGCAGCGTTCCTGCCACCCTCGCCTCGCTATCGGCCGGGAGGCGGCGAAGTTTAGTGGCGATTTCTCCGGTCGGCCGACGGGATGCGATGCGCCTGCCGGAAGCGGACCCGACCGTTCCCGCCAGAAACAGAAAAGCCGCGGTTCCCCGCGGCTTTTCCGGTGCTACGTGAAGGAGGAAATCAGGCCAGGCCGGCCTGCTTCATCACTTCGGCGGCGTAGTCCTCGACCACCTTCTCGATGCCTTCGCCCACGGCCAGGCGCTGGCTGCTGACGACTTCGGCGCCGGCGGCCTTCAGCACGGCTTCCACGGTCTGGTTGGTGTCCAGCACGTACGGCTGGCCGTACAGGGTGACCTCGTTGACGATCTTGGCGATCTTGCCGCTGATGATCTTCTCCAGGATCTCGGCCGGCTTGGCCTTGTCCTTCTCGGACATCTTGGCCAGCTCGATTTCCTTTTCCTTGGCGACGAAATCGGCCGGCACGTCGGAGGCCTTGATGTACGGCGGGTTCATCGCCGCCACGTGCATCGCCAGGCCACGGGCCAGTTCGGCGTCGCCGCCCTTGACCTCGATCAGCACGCCGATGCGGCCGCCGTGCACGTAGGCCGCGACGTTGTTGTCGCTGTCGGCGCGGACCAGGCGGCGGACCTGCACGTTCTCGCCGACCTTGGCGATGACGGCGGCGCGGGTTTCCTCGACGGTCTCGCCGGAAGGCAGCTTGGCGGACTTCAGGGCTTCGGCGTCGGCGGCGCCGGAGGCCAGGGCGGCCTGGGCGACGGCGTCGGTGAAGCCGACGAAGTTACCGTCCTTGGCGACGAAGTCGGTTTCGGAATTGATTTCCACCAGCACGGCCTTGTTGCCGTCCTGGGCGACCGCGATGCGGCCTTCGGCGGCCACGCGATCGGCCTTCTTGTCGGCCTTGGCCAGGCCGGACTTGCGCAGCCACTCGGCGGCCACGTCGATGTCGCCATTGTTCTCGGTGAGCGCCTTCTTGCACTCCATCATGCCGGCGCCGGTGCGCTCGCGCAGTTCCTTGACCAGGGAAGCGGTGATTTCCACGGGATTACCTCGATTTGCGGATTTCGTTGGGCGGGCGGGGAGCCCGCCGGCGGATTGAATAAGGCGGGTCATGGCCCGCCTGTAGGCATCGGTTGCCGCCGCGCACTGTGGCGCGGCGGCGTTGCAGCGCGATTACTCGGCGGCGGCTTCGTCGGCCTTCTTGGCGGCCTTCTTGGCCGGGGCGCGACGGCCCTTGCCTTCCTCGTCGGACTCCACGAACTCTTCCTCGCGGACGGTCGCGGCGTTCGGCGAAGCGGCCTTGCCTTCCAGCACGGCGTCGGCAGCGGCGCGGGCGTACAGCTGCACGGCGCGGATGGCGTCGTCGTTGCCGGGGATGGCGTAGTCGACCAGGGCCGGGTCGTAGTTCGAGTCGACCACCGCGATCACCGGGATGCCGAGCTTCTTGGCTTCCTTGATGGCGATGTCTTCATGGCCGATGTCGATGACGAACAGGGCGTCCGGCAGGCGGTTCATGTCCTTGATGCCGCCCAGCGAGGCTTCCAGCTTCTCGCGCTCGCGGCGCAGGCCCAGCACTTCGTGCTTGACCAGCTTCTCGAAGGTGCCGTCGGTTTCGGCGGCTTCCAGTTCCTTCAGGCGGGCGACCGACTTCTTCACGGTGGCGAAGTTGGTCAGGGTGCCGCCCAGCCAGCGCTGGGTCATGTACGGCATGCCGCAACGCTCGGCTTCTTCCTTGATGGCTTCGCGCGCGCTGCGCTTGGTGCCGACGAACAGCACGGTGCCGCGCTTCTGGGCAACGCCCGAGAGGAAGTTCATCGCGTCGTTGAACAGCGGAACGGTCTTCTCGAGGTTGATGATGTGGATCTTGCCGCGGGCGCCGAAGATGTACGGCGCCATCTTGGGGTTCCAGTAGCGGGTCTGGTGGCCGAAATGGACGCCGGCTTCCAGCATCTGGCGCATGGTGACTTGGGGCATTGCATGAACTCCATGAACGTGGAACCGGCCGCCGGGAATGGGAAGGCGGTTGCCCGCGAGGGCAGGGTTCCGGGGTTGGGCCTCCCTGCGGCTTCCGTGTCCGAACCTTGGATCCCTAAGGGAATGATCCCAAAGGAATTTTCAGGCACCCCGGCACGGAGGTTGGCAGCAGGTGTGGATTCGCCGGTGACGCCCGGCGTGGGCAGCCTGGACGGACGGGGTCCGGCCAAGCCGCGGAAGTATAGCGGGAACAATGAGTTGCCGGCAACAAACCCCGGTCCGGGCGCTCAAAGGGGGGCGAAATCGGCGATAATCCCGGCCATGGCCATCACCCTCAAGACCCCCGAAGAAATCGAGCAGATGCGCATCGCCGGCCGGCTGGCCGCCGAAGTCCTGCAGATCGTCGCCCCCCACGTGAAACCGGGCGTGACCACCGCCGAACTGGACCGCATCTGCCACGATCATATCGTCAACGTGCAGAAAGCCATCCCGGCCAACATCGGCTACGGCGGCGGCCACGGGCGGATTCCGTTCCCGTCCACGGTGTGCACCTCGGTCAACAACGTCATCTGCCACGGCATGCCCAGCGAGGGCAAGGTGCTGAAGGACGGCGACATCCTGAACATCGATGTGACCGTCATCAAGGACGGCTGGCACGGCGACACCAGCCGGATGTACTTCGTCGGCACGCCGTCGGTCATGGCCAAGCGCCTGGTGGATACCACCCGCGAGGCGATGTTCCGCGGCATCCGCGCGGTCCGCCCGGGCGCCACCCTCGGCGACATCGGCCATGCCATCCAGCAGTACGCCGAAGCCGAGCGCTTCAGCGTGGTGCGCGAGTACTGCGGCCACGGCATCGGCAAGGTCTATCACGACGAGCCGCAGGTGCTGCATTACGGCCGTTCCGGCGATGGCGTGGTGCTGAAGCCGGGCATGACCTTCACCATCGAGCCGATGATCAACGAAGGCAGCCGCTTCTCCAAGGTGCTGCCCGATGGCTGGACCGTGGTGACCAAGGACCGCAAGCTCTCGGCGCAGTGGGAACACACCGTGGCGGTGACCGCGGACGGCGTGGAGATCCTGACCCGCCTGCCGGGCGACGACAACGACCTGTGAGCATTCCCCAGGCCGCGGTTGATTCTCCTGCGCGGCTGACCGGAATCGGCCCTGGCGTCGCGGACGACGGCGCCTGGTCGGCCGCCGCGCGCGCCGCGCTCGGCCATACCGATGCGCGGCTGTGCAAGCGCTTCGATCATGGCGATGGCATGGACCGGGTCCTGGCGCTGCGCGCACGCGGCGTGGATCACCTGCTCATCGAGGCCTGGCGGCGCTGCGTACCCGCCGACAGCCTGATGGCGTTGTTCGCCGTCGGCGGCTATGGCCGGGGCGAACTTTTTCCGCAATCGGACGTGGATCTGCTGGTGCTGGCGGAAGCGCCCGCGCAGGCGCGGCACCATGAAGCCCTGGCGCGTTTCTTCGCGCTCTTGTGGGATGCCGGCCTGCCGATCAGCCATGCGGTACGCTCGGCCACCGAATGCACCGAAGCCGCCGCCGACCAGACCGTGCTGACCGCGCTCATCGAAGCCCGGCCGGTGGTGGCCGAACCGGTCGACGAGGCGCGCCTGATCGACGCGGTGTCGGCGGCGCGGGTATGGCCGGCACGTGATTTCTTCCTTGCCAAGCGCGAGGAAATGACCGCGCGCCACGCGCGTTTCGGCGACACCTCCGAAAACCTGGAACCGAACATCAAGGATGGCCCCGGCGGCCTGCGCGATCTGCATACGCTGGGCTGGATGGCATTGCGCACGTTTGGCGTGCGGGATCTTGAGCCGCTGGTCGGCATGGGCCAGCTCGGGCCGGACGAGGCTGCCGCGCTGGCGCGCGAGCGCCGCGCGCTGGGCCGGCTGCGCTATGGCCTGCACCTGATCGCCGGACGCCCGGAGGAGCGCCTGCGCTTCGATTTCCAGAAGGCGCTGGCGCAGCGCCTGGGCTTTGTCGACGACGCCGAGAACCTGGGCGTCGAGAAGATGATGCAGGGTTTCTACCGCAGCGCCGCGATCGTCCGCCGCATCGGTGATCGGCTGTTGCAGCGGTTCGAGGAACAGTTCGACGGCGAAGCGCTGCCGGAACCGCTGGACGACGCGTTCGCGCTGCGCCGTGGCTACCTGGCGGCGCGCGACCCGGCCTGGCCGCAGGGCGATGTGTCGCAGGTGTTCGCGCTGTTCGCGATGTGGGCCGCGCAGCCGCAGGTGCGCGGCCTGCATTCGCGGACCGCGCGCGCCCTGGCCGAGGCGCTGCCGAAGCTGACCGCGTATCCGGCGGCGACCGCCGCGCAACGTGACGCCTTCATGGGCCTGCTGCGCGGGCCGCGCGCGGTGGAAACGCTGACCCGGATGGCCCGCCTGGGCGTGCTGGGGCAATGGTTGCCGGCGTTTGCGCGGGTATCCGGGCGCATGCAGTTCGATCTCTTCCACGTCTACACCGTGGATCAGCACACCCTGATGGTGCTGAAGAATCTCTCGACCTTCGCCTCCGGACGCGCCGACGAGCGTTTCTCCATCGCCCATGAAGTCTGGCCGCGCCTGCGCAAGCCGGAACTGCTGCTGTTGGGCGGACTGTTCCATGACATCGCAAAAGGACGCGGCGGCGATCATTCCGAGCTGGGCGCGGTGGACGCACGCGAGTTCTGCGGCGCGCATGGCCTCAGCGCCTCCGACACCGAACTGGTGGCCTGGCTGGTCGAGCAGCACCTGCGCATGTCGGTGACCGCGCAGAAGCAGGACATTTCGGATCCGGACGTGATCCATGCATTCGCCCGCCTGATCGGCGATCGCGAGCGTCTGGACTATCTGTACCTGCTCACCTGCGCCGACATCGCCGGTACCAGTCCGAAATTGTGGAACGCCTGGAAGGATCGGTTGCTGGCGGATCTCTATTTCGCCACCCGGCGAGTGTTGCGCGAGGGCCTGGAGTTTCCGGTCGACGTCGATGCGCGCCTGGCCGAGGCGCGCGAATCGGTGCGCGTGCTGCTGCGCCTGCATGCCATCGGTGATGCCGACGCGGACGCATTGTTCGCGGCGATGCCGGAGGAGAGTTTCCTGCGCTTCCGTCCGGAGCAACTGGCCTGGCAGGCGGAAGCGCTGCGCGGGGTGGGGCCAGGCGAAACCCGCGTGCGTGCGCGGCTGATCGCCGAGGATGCCAATGCGATGGAGGTGTTCGTGCATTCGCCGGATCGCGATGGCCTGTTCGCGGCGATCCTGGCCACGCTCGATCGCATGGGTTACGCCATCCACCAGGCGCGGGTGCTGGTGGGACCGCAGGGCACGGTGTTCGATACCTTCGAGGTGCTGCCTGCCGACAGCTACGCCACCCGCGATCCGGCCGATGTCGAACACGGCCTCAGCGTCGCCCTGGCCGGCAATCTGGAAAAGGTACGCACCTCGCGCCGGGCGCTGCCGCGCCAGCTCCGGCATTTCCGCTTCGCGCCACGCATCGAGTTCGGCCGCACGCCGGACGGGCGGCGGACCGTGCTCAGCCTGATCGCGCCGGATCGCCCCGGACTGCTCTCGGACATGGCCCAGGTACTGCGCGCGCAGCGACTGCGCGTGCACGATGCCCGCATCGCGACCTTCGGCGAACGCGCCGAGGACATTTTCCAGATCACCGACGAGGGCGACATGCCGCTGGCGTCGGAAGAACAGCAACAGGCCCTGCGCGAGGCATTGCGCGCCGGGCTGGAAACCCACTGACGAAAACTTCCCCCAAGGAATCCGGATTGATGAGCCCCAAGAAAGCCACCGCCACCGAAGAACTGAAGTCGACCATCGAGAGCGCGTTCGAACGCCGCGCCGAGCTGACCACGGTCGAGATCGAGGGCTCCACCCGCGCCGCGGTCGAGCGCGCCATCGATGGCCTTGAAAGCGGCAAGCTGCGCGTCGCCGAACCGGATGGCAAGGGCGGCTGGAAGGTCAACGAGTGGCTGAAGAAAGCGGTGCTGCTGTACTTCCGCGTCAACGAGATGGAACTGGTCGAAGCCTATCCCGCGCCGTTCTGGGACAAGGTGGAAGCGCGTTTCGGCGCCTTCGACGAGGCCGACTTCCGCAAGCTTGGCGTGCGCGTGGTGCCGGGCGCGATCGCCCGCCGCGGCAGCCACTTCGGCAAGGACGTGGTGCTGATGCCGAGCTTCGTCAACATCGGCGCCTACGTGGGCGAGGGCACCATGGTCGATACCTGGGCCACGGTCGGATCCTGCGCGCAGGTGGGTAAGCATTGCCATCTGTCCGGCGGCGCCGGCATCGGCGGCGTGCTGGAACCGCTGCAGGCGTCGCCGACGATCATCGAGGACCATTGCTTCATCGGCGCGCGTTCGGAAGTGGTCGAGGGCGTGGTGGTCGGCCATCACAGCGTGATCGGCATGGGCGTGTTCCTGGGCCAGTCGACCCGCATCTACAACCGAATGACCAAGGAAATCACCTACGGCTACGTGCCGCCGGGCAGCGTGGTGGTGTCCGGGTCGTTGCCGTCCGCGGATGGCTCGCACTCGCTGTACTGCGCGGTGATCGTCAAGCAGGTCGACGAGAAGACCCGCAGCAAGACCAGCGTCAACGAACTGCTGCGCGGCCTGGCTGACTAGAAACCGATCGGGTCACGGCGCCATGACTGTAGTTGGCAGGCAGGAGCCCGATATTCTCAAGGTGCGCGCATGTCGAGATTGCGTATTTCCTTCTTTTTCGTGGTCCTGCTGTTGTTCGTGACCAACGCTTTATGGGCTTATGCGGGACTTGACCCGCAGGAGCCGGTGAAGCAGAGGATCAACGACGATGCGAACTGCTATCCAGATGAGGTCGCCAAGGACATGTATCACGATGTCGTTCGGCCACTGGTTGCCGCAACCAATGCGGCACTGGAACGCGGGGCGACCCGGGATCTGATCCTTGACCGCGCACGAACGGCGAGCGGACGAAATTCGTTCTGCATGGAACAGGATGGAGTCGAGAAGGTCGGTGATATTGGCCTGCGCTTCGATGCTTCCGGGCGCCTGACTGGCGTCAGCATCACCTCCTGTCCCCCATGATGGCTCCTGGGATGTTTTCCACGGCGGATTCCATCCCGAATCAATTCTGACTGGAAACTGCATGACCACGACCCTGTATGGATTGAAGAACTGCGATACCTGCAAGAAGGCGGTCAAGTGGCTGGACCGCTTCGGCGTCGCCCACACCTTCGTCGACTACCGCGACAACCGCCAGGCGCCGGAAGTGCTGACGGGATGGGCGGAGCGGGCGGGAGGCTGGGACAGCCTGATCAACAAGTCCTCCACGACCTGGCGGCAATTGCCGGAGAACCGCAAATCGCCAGGCTCGGAAGCGGAGTGGAAGCTGCTGCTCAAGGAGTATCCGCAGTTGATCCGCCGGCCGGTGGTGGTGCGCGAGGAGGACGGCGGAACCGCGTTTTCACAGGGCTTCAGTGACAATGGTTTCAAGAAACTGTTCGGAGCCGGCAAGTGAGCGATGTCGTCGAGCTTTCCAGCGAACTGATCCGCCGCCACTCGGTCACCCCGGATGACGCCGGCTGCCAGCAGGTGCTGGCCACGCGCCTGACCGCCACCGGGTTCCGCTGCGAGTCGCTGCGCTATGGCGATGTCGACAATCTGTGGGCCACGCACGGGCAGGGGGCGCCGGTACTGGTGTTGCTGGGGCATACCGATGTGGTGCCGCCCGGCCCGCTGGAGGCCTGGGCCAGCGATCCCTTTATTCCTACCATGCGCGACGGCGTGCTGTACGGTCGCGGCGCCGCCGACATGAAATGCAGCGTGGCCGCCTGCACGATCGCGCTGGAGCGTTTCGTCGACGCGCATCCCGATCATCCCGGCACGGTCGCGCTGCTGGTGACCTCGGACGAGGAGGGCGATGCGCTGGATGGCGTCAAGCTGGTCGCCGAGACGTTCCGCGAGCGCGGCCAGCGCATCGACTGGTGCATCACCGGCGAGCCTTCTTCCAAGGAAGTGCTGGGCGATCTGCTGCGCGTCGGCCGTCGCGGCACGCTCACCGGAACCTTGAGCGTGCGCGGCGTGCAGGGCCACGTGGCCTATCCGCACAAGGCGCTCAATCCGATCCACAAGGCGCTGCCGGCGCTGACCGAACTGGCGGCGCGAATATGGGACGACGGCTATGAAACCTTTCCACCGACCAGCCTGCAGATCTCCAACATCAACGCGGGCACCGGCGCCAGCAACGTCATTCCCGGCGAATTGAAGCTGGTGTTCAACCTGCGCTTCAACCCGACTTGGACCGCGGCGCGCCTGGAAGAGGAGATCGAAGCCGTGCTGCGTCGGCACGCGCTGGACTACAGCGTCCATTGGCACCGTGGCGGCGAGCCGTTCTACACCCCGGAAGGCCATCTGCGCGCCACCGCGCGGCAGGTGCTGGCCGAGTTCTCCGGCGCGCCGCCCGAGGAAAGCACCGCCGGCGGCACCTCCGATGCGCGCTTCATCGCCCCGCTGGGTGCGGAGTGCATCGAGGTCGGGCCAGTGAACGCCAGCATCCACAAGGTCGACGAGAACATCGCGCTGGCCGATCTGGAAGCGCTTCCGGGGCTGTACCAGCGACTGCTGGAGCGGCTGCTGCTGCCAGCGGCGCGCTGAGTGGTCCGGCATTGGTTGCGATTGAAACCATGAGGATGCGTGGTGGCGGGGCTTGCCAAGGCCGGTCGGGACCGGTTAGGGTCGCTTCCATGCTTCGTCTCGCCGCCGCCTCCGCGAACAATTCGAACCGCCGCAACAATGCGCGTGCGAATAATCGCGCGTGGACGCTGCGGGTCTGCGACTAGGCATAGAAGTACCAGCCGGACACAGAAAACCCGCATCGCGAGATGCGGGTTTTTTTTTTACCCCCTTTGCAGCCTTCCCATACCCCCATTTCCCAGGAGTCTCCCATGTGTTCCATCTTCGGCATCTTCGGCCTGCAGGCCGGTGACGACGGCACCGCCCTGCGCCGGCAGGCGCTCGAACTGTCGCAGCGACAGCGCCACCGCGGCCCGGACTGGAGCGGTGTCCACCTGGATGACGGCGCCATCCTGGTCCACGAGCGCCTGGCCATCGTCGATCCCGCCGGTGGTTCGCAGCCGTTGCGCTCGGCCGACGGCGGCCTGGTGCTGGCGGTGAACGGCGAGATCTACAACCACCGCGAACTGAAGAAGGAACTGCGCCAGCCGTATTCGTTCCAGACCGGTTCGGACTGCGAGGTGATCAACGCGCTGTACCGGGAAGACACCCCGGAGTCGTTCCTCAACCGCCTCAACGGCATCTTCGCGTTCGCGCTGTGGGACGTGGAGGCCCGTCGCTTCCTGATCGCGCGCGATCCGATCGGCGTGTGTCCGCTGTACTGGGGCCACGATCGCGAAGGCCGCCTGTGCGTGGCTTCGGAAATGAAGGCGTTGGCGGATCTGTGTGCGGACGTGGCGCAGTTCCCGCCGGGACACTACTACGACAGCGCCTCCGGCGAGCTGAAGCCGTATTACGGCAAGCAGTGGCGCAGTTACGACGCGGTGCAGGGCGTGGAAGTCACCCGCCAGGAACTGCGCGAGGCCTTCGAGCGCGCCGTGCATCGCCAGCTGATGACCGACGTGCCGTACGGCGTGCTGCTGTCCGGTGGCCTGGACTCCTCGCTGGTGGCGGCGGTGGCGGCGCGTTTCGCCCGCCGCCGGGTGGAGGACGACGACAGTTCCGAGGCCTGGTGGCCGCGCCTGCATTCCTTCGCCATCGGCCTGAAGGGCTCGCCGGACCTGGCCGCCGCGGAGGTCGCGGCGCAGGCGCTGGGCACCGTCCACCACGGCTTCGAGTACACCTTCGAGGAAGGCCTGGACGCGTTGCCGGAAGTGATCCGCCACATCGAGACCTACGACGTCACCACCATCCGCGCCTCCACGCCGATGTTCCTGCTGGCCCGCCGGATCAAGGCGATGGGCGTGAAGATGGTGTTGTCGGGGGAAGGCTCGGACGAGATCTTCGGCGGCTACCTGTACTTCCACAAGGCACCGAACGCGCGCGAATTCCATGAGGAGCTGGTGCGCAAGCTGGACGCGCTCCACAACTACGATTGCCTGCGCGCCAACAAGTCGATGATGGCCTGGGGCGTGGAGCCGCGCGTGCCGTTCCTGGATGTCGAGTTCCTCGACGTGGCGATGCGGATGGACGCGCAGTACAAGATGGCCGGCAAGGGCCGGATCGAGAAGGCGGTGTTGCGCGAGGCGTTCGAGGGTTACCTGCCGGATTCGATCCTGTGGCGACAGAAGGAGCAGTTCAGCGACGGCGTGGGCTATGGCTGGATCGACGGGCTGAAGGCGCACGCCGAGGCGCAGGTCAGCGATCGTGAACTGGCGGCGGCCGCCAAGCGCTTTCCGATCAACCCGCCGCAGACCAAGGAGGCGTACTTCTACCGCAGCCTGTTCGAGCGCTTCTATCCCGGCCAGGCCTGCGCCGAGACCGTGCCCGGCGGCAAGTCGATTGCCTGTTCCTCGCCGGCGGCGATCGCCTGGGACGCCAGCTTCGCGGCGGCGGCCGATCCCTCCGGACGGGCGGTGGCGGGAATCCACAACGCGGCCCTGTGAAGGGCCGCCAAGGCGGCTGCGAGTGCGACTGATTCCGATTAGAACACCGGCGCGCGGGTTCGGGCATCATGCGCGCAGTTGCAAGGAGCTGAACCCATGAAAGGCCATCCCGAAGTCGTCGATTACCTCAAGCAGTTGCTGCGTGGCGAATTGTCCGCGCGCGATCAGTATTTCATCCATTCCCGTCGCTACGAGGACATGGGGCTGATGTCGCTCTACCAGCGCATCGACCACGAAATGCAGGAGGAAACCGAACACGCGGACGCGCTGCTGCGCCGGATCCTGTTCCTGGAAGGTGACCCGGACATGAGCCCGACCGCGTTCGTGTCCGGCCGCACCGTCGAGGAGATGCTGCAGCGGGATCTGGAAGTGGAGTACGAAGTGCGCGCCAATCTCGCCAAGGGCGTGGCGCTGTGCGAGCGCCACGGCGATTTCGTCAGCCGCGGGATCCTGCAGACGCAGTTGAAGGATACCGAGGAAGATCACGCGCACTGGCTGGAGCAGCAGTTGGGCCTGATCAAGCGCATCGGGCTGGAGAACTACCTGACCGCGCGCCTGGCCGAGAAATCCTCCACGGAGTGAGCGTTCCGCCAGGAGAGGACACCACACCCCGGCGGTGACGCCGGGGTGTCTGTTTTTCAGCTGTGCTTGCGCAGGCGATAGATCGCGGTGTGCAGCGCGGTCACGCCTTCGGCGCGGAAGCCCGGCTCGTTGGCCAGGATGTCGCGTCGTTCCAGCAATTCGACGTCCCAGCGAGCCGCGAACAGGCGCCGGACTTCGGCCTCGTCGACCGAGAAGGGCGGGCCGTTCTTTTCCGGTTGCGGATACTCCAGCGTGATCAGCAATCCGAGGCAACCGGTCGGCAGGCGACCATAGACCTCGTCCGCATAGCGGACACGCAAGTCAGGCGGCAGCGCGATCAGCGCGGCGCGGTCATACACCGCCCCGCACGCCGCCAGGGTGGTGGCGTCCAGCGCGAACACATCGCCCAGCATCAGCCCGATGCCATCGACAGCATGCAGGCGACCCGTCGGCGTGTCGGTGACCTGCGGTTCCAGTCCGTTTTCCTCGAAGAACTGCCGGACGGCCAGCGGTGACAATTCGACGCCCAGTACCGCGTGGCCCTGCGCCGCCAGCCAGATCATGTCCAGCGACTTCCCGGCCAGCGGCACGAACACGCGGCTTCCCGCCGGCACCGCCAGCGCCGGCCAGTGCTGGACCAGCAGCGGCATCACCGCGTCCCGGTGGAAGCCGATGCGTCCCTCGCGCCAGCGCTCCAGCCAGAATTCCGGCTGCATCATTCCACCCCGAGCCCGTCGACCTTCTGCCAGCCACGCGGCAACAGGCCGCCACGGGTGGCGCGCGCGCCGAGGTAGGTATCGAGATCCTTGAACGACAGCGACATCGTGCGTTGGCCGCTGCGCACCTGCAGGGTGTTGCCCGGCGACACCGCGGCGATGGCGACGACCCGCTCCGTGCCCAGCTTGGCCTTGGGGATGTCGATGATCTTGTTGCCCTTGCCCTTGTCGAGTTCCGGCAGTTCGCTGATCGGGAAGGCGAGCAGGTGGCCGGCGCTGGTGACCGCGACGATCCGGTCGGTCTCCGGATTCGCCACCGGCGCCGGTTGCAGCACGCGTGCGCCGGTGGTCAGGTTGAACATCGCCTTGCCGGCCTTCTGGCGTCCGGTAAGGTTCTCGAAGCGGGTGACGAAGCCATAGCCATGCGACGAGGCCAGCACCAGCCGGTTATCGTTGTCGCCACTGGCGAGCGCCTGGAACGAGGCGCCCGGCGCGGGCGAGAAGCGGCCGGTCAACGGTTCGCCGTTGCCGCGCGCGGAAGGCAGGGTGTGCACGCCGGTGGAGTAGCTGCGGCCCTCCGAATCCAGGAACGCCACCTGCTGGGTGCTGCGCGAGCGTACCGCCGCCAGCAGGCTGTCGCCTTCGCGGTAGGACAGCGAGGCTGCATCCATGTCATGGCCCTTGGCGGCGCGGATCCAGCCCTTTTCCGACAGCACCACGGTCATCGGCTCGGAGGCGACCAGATCGGTTTCCGCCAGCGCCTGGGCGGCCTCGCGCTGAACCAGCGGCGAGCGCCGGGAGTCGCCGAACTTCTTGGCGTCGGCGGTCAGCTCATCCTTGATCAGCTTCTTCAGCTTGGCCTTGGATTCCAGGATGGACTGCAGCTTCTCGCGCTCGGCGGCCAGTTCGTCCTGCTCGCCGCGGATCTTCATTTCCTCCAGCCGCGCCAGCTGGCGCAGCTTGGTGTCGAGGATGTAATCCGCCTGGTCCTCGCTCAGCTGGAAGCGCGCGATCAGGGCGGGCTTGGGCTCGTCCTCGGTGCGGATGATCCGGATCACCTCGTCCAGGTTGAGGTAGGCGATCAGCAGGCCTTCCAACAGGTGCAGGCGCCGTTCGACCTTCTCCAGCCGGTGCTTCAGGCGGCGGGTGACGGTGTCGTAGCGGAAGCCGAGCCATTCGGTCAGCAGCGTCTTCAGGTTCTTGACCTGGGGGCGTCCGTCCAGGCCGATGATGTTGAGGTTGACCCGGTAGCTCTTCTCCAGGTCGGTGGTCGCGAACAGGTGACCCATCAGCTGTTCGATGTCGACGCGGTTGGAGCGCGGAATCAGCACCACGCGTACCGGGTTGGCGTGATCGGATTCGTCGCGGATGTCCTCCAGCCAGGGCAGCTTCTTGGCGCGCATCTGGGTGGCGATCTGTTCGATCACCTTGGAGGGCGAGACCTGGTAGGGCAGGGCGTTGATGACCAGGTTGCCGTTTTCCTTGGCATAGGTCGCGCGTGCGCGCACGCTGCCGTTGCCGGTCTCATACATCGCGCGGAGATCCGCCAGCGGCGTGATGATTTCGGCGGTGGTGGGATAGTCCGGGCCGAGCACGTGTTCGCACAGGTCGGCGACGGTGGCGTCCGGGTCGTCGATCAGGCGGATGCAGGCACTGACGATCTCGTTGAGGTTGTGCGGCGGCACGTCGGTCGCCATGCCGACCGCGATGCCGGTGGTGCCGTTGAGCAGCAGGTGCGGCAGGCGCGCCGGCATCCAGGTCGGCTCCTCCAGGGTGCCGTCGAAGTTGGGCGTCCAGTCGACGGTGCCCTGGCCGAGTTCGCCGAGCAGGACCTCGGCGATCGGGGTCAGCTTGGCCTCGGTGTAGCGCATGGCCGCGAACGACTTGGGATCGTCCGGCGAACCGAAGTTGCCCTGGCCTTCGATGAGCGGGTAGCGATAGGAGAATGGCTGCGCCATCAGCACCATCGCCTCGTAGCACGCGCTGTCGCCGTGCGGGTGGTACTTGCCGATGACGTCGCCGACGGTGCGCGCCGACTTCTTAGGCTTGGAGGCCGCGCTGAGCCCCTGTTCGCTCATCGAATAGATGATGCGGCGCTGCACGGGCTTGAGGCCGTCGCCGATGAAGGGCAGGGCGCGGTCCAGCACCACGTACATCGAGTAGTCCAGATAGGCGCGCTCGGCGTACTCGCGCAGGGGGATCTGTTCGAAGCCGTGGAAGGAGGTGCGGATGGTTTCGCTCATCGGTTGCGTCGGTCTGCGGTTTGTTCCAATCGGGCAATTCTACCGGGCATGGGCATCGCCCGCCCAAAAGAAAGGCCCCGCGATGCGGGGCCTTTCGACGACACGGGTGGAGCTTCAATTGCCGGCGGACGGCGCCGGCGATGGCGCGGGATCCGCGCCCGCGGCGGCGGGCTCCGGTGCCGGCGGCCGCGCCGTACCACCGGGACGCAGGGTCACCGTGGCATTGAGGACGTTCTCCTCGCCACGGACGATCTTCACCTGGTAGGTGCCCAGCGGAAGTGAGCGGAACCGGTACTTGCCTTCTTCGTCGGCCACGGTCTCTCGCTTGAGGCCGGTGCCGGTATTGGCGACGTACACCTTGTCGCCGGGGGCTGCATCGCCATTGATGTTTCCGTCGGCGCGCTGCGCGGTCGCGCTGAATGCCACCAGCAGGAGCGCCATCGCCGAAGCGAAGATTCCCGCCTTCTTGCCAAATGCCTTGATCATGTCCTTCTCTCCCTGAGGAGAGCGCACATTCCCGCGCCGCCAGCGGCGGGGACAGTGGCGGAAGTCATGGTTACAGATACAAAAAAACCCGCCGGAGCGGGGTTTCGTGTCGGCGGATTCCGCCGGTTTGCAGTGGTGCCCAGGAGAGGACTCGAACCTCCACGGTTTTACCCGCTAGTACCTGAAACTAGTGCGTCTACCAATTCCGCCACCTGGGCGAGGTGTGCAGGCCGCGAATTCTGGAGGTCGCGCCGGACTTTGTCAACGGTTGTTTTCTCACGGCCGGTATTCAGGCGGGGTGTAACATGCCCGCATGAGCAAGAACACAAGCAAGAAAGGCGGCAAGTCCGCCCCCGGGAAAGGTGGCAAAGGCAGCGCGGGAGCCGCGCCGGGCGGTGCGCGCAGGAAGGCGCCGCTGCCACCGTGGATGCCGGACCTGCCGCCGTCGCGCGGCAAGGCCGCGACGCCCAAGCCCTCTCCGGGTCGCGGACCGCGCCCCGGCGGACGCGGTCCGTCCTCCTTCACCGATCCCCATGCGGCACGTGAGGCCGCGCGCTACGACAATCCGATTCCCAGCCGCGAGGCCATCCTGGGATTGCTGGAGGCGTCGGAGGGCCCGCAGACCGCCGAAGAGATCGCCCCCCGCCTGGGCCTGACCGCGCCGGACCGCTTCGAGGCGCTGGGCAAGCGCCTGGCGGCCATGTTGCGCGACGGCCAGGTCGTGCAGAACCGTCGCGGCGGCTACGCGCCGGTCCAGCAGACCGATCTGGTGGCGGGCGTGGTGATCGCCAATCCGGATGGCTTCGGTTTCCTGCGTCCGGATGCCGGCGGCGACGATCTGTTCCTGCCGCCGTTTGAGATGCGCAAGGTCATGCATGGCGATCGCGTGCTGGCCAACGTCACCGGCATCGACCGCCGGGGTCGCCGCGAAGGCAGCATCGCGCGGGTGCTGGAACACCGGTTGACCCGCCTGATCGGGCGCTTCGGTTTCGAGGCCGGCATCGCCTACGTGGCGCCGGACGACAAGCGCGTGCAGCGCAACGTGCAGATTCCACCGGATGCCACCCAGGGCGCGCGCGATGGCCAGTTGGTGGTGTGCGAACTGACCCAGCCGCCGGATGCGCGCCGTCCGCCGATCGGCCGGATCCTGGCGGTGCTGGGGGACAAGCTGACGCCCTCGCTGGTGGTGGAAGCCGCCATCCACGGCCACGACATCCCGCACGAGTTCCCGCCGCAGGTGCTGGCCGAGGCCACCGCCGTGCCGCTGGTGGTGGAGGAGGGCATGCTGGACGGGCGCGTGGATCTGCGCGCGGTGCCGCTGGTCACCATCGATGGCGAGGATGCCAAGGACTTCGACGACGCGGTCTACTGCGAAGCCAACCGCACCGGCTTCCGCCTGATCGTCGCGATCGCCGACGTGTCGCACTACGTTCGCCCGGGCACGCCGCTGGACGACGAGGCGCAGAAGCGCGCGACCTCGGTGTACTTCCCGGGTTTCGTGGTGCCGATGCTGCCGGAGACCCTGTCCAATGGCATCTGCTCGCTGAATCCCAAGGTCGATCGCATGTGCTTTGTCTGCGACATGCAGATCGATCACGACGGCCAGGCCACCCGTTCCAAGTTCTACGAGGCGGTGATGAATTCGCACGCGCGCCTGACCTATACCCAGGTCTGGAACGCGGTGGGCCTGGACGACGAGGAGGCCAGGCGCCAGGTCGGCGCGCAACTGCCGCAGGTGGAGCGCCTGCACCAGCTGTACCAGGTGCTGGCGAAGGCGCGCCAGCAGCGTGGCGCGATCGAGTTCGAATCCTCGGAGGTCCGCTTCGTCCTCGACAATCGCGGCGAGGTCACCCAGGCCGGCATGCTACAGCGCAACGACGCGCACAAGCTGATCGAGGAATGCATGATCGCCGCCAACGTGGAAGCGGCGAAGTACCTGCTGCAGAAGCGGATTCCCGCGCCCTACCGCATCCACGACAAGCCGCCGGAATCCAAGTTCGAGGATCTGCTGGAGTTCCTCAAGGAGTTCAAGCTGAGCCTGCCGCCCTGGGGCAAGGTGCAGCCGCGTGATTTCACCCGCCTGCTGAAGAAGATCCGCGAGCGCCCGGATGCCGCCCTGCTGGAGTCGGTGCTGCTGCGCAGCCAGAGCCTGGCGGTCTATTCGCCCGACAACGTCGGTCACTTCGGCCTGGCGCTGGAGGCCTACGCGCACTTCACCTCGCCGATCCGGCGTTATCCGGATCTGCTGGTGCATCGCGCGATCAAGTACGCGCTCAAGGGCGGCAAGCCGGACAAGTACCTGTATCCGCCGCACGAAATGGCCGCGCTGGCGCTGCAGTGCTCCGAACGCGAGCGCCGTGCGGACGAGGCCGAACGCGAGGTCGACGAGCGCTACCGCGCGGCGTGGATGGAAAAACACATCGGCGGCCAGTTCGACGGTGTGATCAGCGGCGTGACCAGCTTTGGCCTGTTCGTCGAACTGGACGAATCCAAGGTCAATGGCCTGGTCCACGTCACCCAACTGCCGCACGACTATTACCACTTCGATCCGGTCCGCAAGACCCTGTCCGGCGAACGCCGCGGCAAGGAGTACCGGCTGGGCGATCGCGTCCGCATCGTCGTGCTCAAGGCCAGCCTGGAGGAACGCAAGATCGACTTCCGGCTGGTCGAGGACAAGGCCGAGCAGGGCATGCCGGCGCCTCCGCCGCGCGGCCAGCCGGCCCGGCGCAAGAAGCAGGCGTACTGAACAGCCGGGATTCGTGATTCGGGATTGGGGATGGGGGCCTTGCCGCCGATCTTCCGGTGCGAATCCGAATCCCGAACTCCCAATCCCGAATCCCCAATCAACCCATGAGCAAACAGAACCAATGGATCGTCGGTGTCAACGCGGTGGCCTCGGCCATCGAGAACGACGCCGATCACGTGCGCGAAGTCCTGGTCGAGGGCGGCAGCAAGAACGCTCGCCTGACCGAAATCGAGGAGAACGCGCGCCGCAAGGGCATCGAGGTGCGGCGGGTGACCGCGCAGGCGCTGGACGGCGTGGGCGGCCAGCTTCGCCACCAGGGCGTCGCCGCCCGCTACGCGGCCGCGCGGACCTGGGACGAGGGCGAACTGGAGGGCCTGGTCGAGGCGGCAGAGGGCAAGGCGCTGCTGCTGGTGCTGGACGGCGTGCAGGATCCGCACAACCTGGGCGCCTGCCTGCGCAGCGCGGCGGCGGCCGGAGTGACCGCGGTGGTGATTCCGAAGGACAAGTCGGCCACGGTCAACGCGACCGTGCGCAAGACCTCGGCGGGTGCGGCGGATCGCATTCCGGTGGTGGCCGTGACCAACCTGTCGCGCTGCCTGCGCGATCTGCAGAAGCAGGGCGTGTGGATTTACGGACTGGCTGGCGAGGCCGACGCGTCGTTGTACGCGACCAACCTGCGCGGCAATGTCGCGCTGGTGCTGGGGGGCGAAGCCGATGGCCTGCGCCGCCTGACCCGCGAGCATTGCGACGGGCTGGTGAAGATCCCGATGCCGGGCGACATCGAAAGCCTCAACGTGTCGGTGGCCGCCGGCATCACCCTGTTCGAGGCCGTCCGCCAGCGCCTGTAGCCCTGGCCGGCGGGAACGACATAGGATGGCGCGCATGACGATCATGCGCGCTTCCCGCTCCCTGCATCCGTGGCTGATGGCCGCGGCCCTGCTGTCCCTCGCCGCCGCCGTTCCGGTGGCGGCCCAATCGACCGAACGCGTCCGCGCCCGCGAACTGGGCGTTGCGCCCGGGATCTTCCCGACCGGAACCCACAACGCGATCACCGACGTGGCCGGCGTGCGGGTGGGGCAGGTCACCCTGAGCGAGGGCGACCGCGTGCGCACGGGCGTCACCGCGATCCTGCCGCATGGCGGCAACGCCTACCGTTCGCGGGTGCCGGCGGCGCTGCATGTCGGCAACGGCTTCGGCAAGTTCGTCGGCGCCACCCAGGTCAACGAACTGGGTGAACTGGAAACCCCGATCCTGCTGACCTGCACGCTGTGCGTGTGGAAGGCGGCGGATGCAATGGCCGCGTGGTTGCTGGAACAGCCGGACATGCAGCAGGTGCAGTCGATCAATCCGGTGGTGGGCGAGACCAACGATGGCGGGCTGAACGACATCCGGGCCCGCCCGATGACGGCCGAGGCGGTGCGCGCGGCGTTGACCGGCGCCAGCGGCGGACCCGTGCGGGAAGGCAGCGTGGGCGCCGGCACCGGTACGGTCGCCTTCGGCTGGAAGGGCGGCATCGGCACCTCGTCGCGGGTATTGCCGGCGTCGCTGGGCGGCTGGACGGTGGGCGTGCTGGTGCAGAGCAACTTCGGCGGCGTGCTGCAGGTGCAGGGCGCGCCGGTCGGCCGCGAGCTGGAGCGCTTCGCCTTCCAGGAGTCGGTCGCGTCGAACCGGTCCCGGCCGGGCCTGGCGGACGATCGCGGCGACGGTTCGATCATCATCGTCATCGCCACCGACGCGCCATTGGGCGATCGCAACCTCGGCCGGGTCGCCTCGCGCGCGATGATGGGCCTGGGCCGGACCGGCAGTTCGGCGTCGAACGGCAGCGGCGACTACGCGTTGGCGTTCTCCACCGCCGAATCGGTACGCCGCCCGTTCGGCGAACCGCGCCGTACCACCACGGAACTGGCGAACGACGAGATGAGCGCGGTGTTCCAGGCCACAACCGAGGCGGTCGAGGAAGCGATCTACAACTCGCTGTTCATGGCCACCACCACGCAGGGCAACGGCCGGACGATCGAGGCGATTCCGCTGGATCGCGTGCGCGCGATCCTGGCGAAATACGGCATCCTTCCGCGTTGACGCGGATGTCCAGACCGGCTCAGTGCACCACGTTGCGGACGAAGCGCAGCGGGGTGTCGCCGTCGTTGCGGTACGCGTAGTCGCGATCGCTGGGGAACACGAAGAAGTCGCCGGCATCAATCCGGCGCTCGCCCCCCGGCAGTTCCAGGGTCAGGCAGCCTTCGATGACGTAGAACATCTCGTGCCAGCCGGCCGGATCGGCGAACGAGGTGTAGCGTTCGCCCGGCATCAGCGTCCACGACCAGAATTCGACCTCGCCGCGGGCCGGTACGCTGGCCAGCAGCACCGCCTGTGACGCGGGATCGCGTCCGCTCCAGGCGAGCGCTTCGATGCGGTCGCGGCCGGGTCCGGTCGGCGCCTGCACCAGATCCGCGAACTTGACCCCCAGCGCCTCGGCGATACGGTCGAGGGTATTGAGGCTGACGTTGGCGTCGCCTGACTCGATGCCCACCAGCATGCGCCGGCTGACTTCCGAGGCGTCGGCCAGCGCCTGCTGGCTCAGGCCGGCCGCCTGACGCAGGCGGCGGACGTTTTCGGCGACGTGTTCCAGAACGCTCATGCGGCTCCCATTGCGCAATATGTTGCACAGCGGTTAAGCTGTCGATGTGCAATATAGTGCACCCATCTTCTCCCCTCAAGCGCGTGGCCCGGATTCGGCGCCGCGCGCTGCACCAGGTCCTCCGCCGTGAACACCGTCCGTACCTCCCATTCGCCCCTGTGGCTGCCGATCGGCCTGCTGCTGATCGCGATGGCCTCCATCCAGCTCGGCGCCTCGCTGGCCAAGAGCCTGTTTCCCGCCGTGGGTGCCGCTGGCGCGACCGCGCTGCGCCTGGGTGTGGCGACCGTGCTGCTGGCGGTGGCGTTCCGGCCGTGGCGGGTGCGGGTCGAACGCGGGCAATGGCCGGCACTGCTGGTCTACGGCGCTTCGCTGGGCCTGATGAACCTGCTGTTCTACAAGGCGTTGGAAACCATCCCGCTGGGCATCGCGATCTCACTGGAGTTCACCGGGCCGCTCGCGGTTGCGCTGTTCGGTTCGCGGCGGCTGCGCGACGTGGCCTGGGTCGCGCTGGCGGTGGCCGGCCTGCTGATGCTGCTGCCGAAGGGGCAGGGCCAGGCGCTGGATCCGCTGGGCATGACGTATGCCTTGAGCGCCGGCCTGTGCTGGGCGCTGTACATCCTGTTCGGACAGAAAGCCGGCGCCGAGCATGGACCACAGACGGTGGCGCTGGGGTCGATCATCGCCGCCGCCGTGGCGGTGCCGTTCGGCATCGCCCACGCGGGCACCGACCTGTTGTCGCCCGCGCTGCTGCCGGTGGCGCTGGGCGTGGCGTTGCTGTCGACGGCGATTCCCTACAGCCTGGAAATGGTCGCGCTGACCCGTTTGCCGACCCGCACCTTCGGCATGCTGATGAGCCTGGAGCCTGCGTTCGGCGCGATGTCCGGCCTGCTGTTCCTGCATGAGCAGCTCAGCGGAATGCAGTGGCTGGCGATCGGCGCCATCATCCTGGCCTCGGCCGGCACCGCGATGACCGCGCGCAGGATGGTGCATGAACCGGGCGCCGGGGAAGGTTGAAGCGGGCGACGCCGCGCGTCAGCCGGCGGCAAGTACCTGCCGGTAAATCGCCAGATCGCCGGAGGAAAAACAGCAGAACACGATGAAGTCGGGCAAGCCGTCCTGATCCCGCTCGCCCCGGACGGTGTCCACCGCGATGCGCGCGGCCGGTTCGGCGGGAAATCCGAAGACGCCGGTGCTGATGCAGGGAAATGCAATGCTGCGCAGGCGATGCGTCCGCGCCAGTTGCAGTCTGCGTCGGTAGCAGGAAGCCAGCAGCGCCGCTTCACCGTGATCGCCGCCACGCCAGACCGGGCCGACCGTGTGGATGACATGGCGCGCCGGCAGGCGGTAGCCGCCGGTGAGTTTCGCATCGCCAGTCCTGCAGCCACCGAGCAGGCGGCACTCGGCAACCAGTTCCGGACCGGCGGCGCGGTGGATGGCGCCGTCCACGCCGCCGCCGCCCAGCAGCGAGCTGTTCGCCGCGTTGACAATCGCGTCCACAGCCAGCGTGGTGATGTCGGCCTGGCGGGCGTCGAGGCGGTGGCGCATCAGAGCAATCCGGGAATCAACGCCCAGGTGCGTTGCCGGTAGGCGGCGTAGGGCTCGCCGAACTGTTCGTGCAACCAGCGTTCCTCATGGCGCAGCTTGTACCAGAAGGACGCGGTGACGATGGCCAGCGCCAACAGGCCACGCCAGTCGCCGACCTTGATGGCCGTACCCAGGATTGCCAGCAGCAGGCCGCTGTAGATGGGATGGCGCACGTAGCGGTAGGGACCGGCCTGGATCAGTTCGTGGTCCTGCTTGATCTGCACTTCGCTGCTCCAGTTGCGGCCCAGCAACTGTCGCGCCCGGCAGGCCAGCGCGATGCCAGCGATCGTCAACAGCAGGCCGAGTGTCTTGAACCAGGGACTCTTCGGGACGAATCGTTCCTGCAGCAGGCTGTCGCCGAACCATTCACCCGGCCCGAGCAGCACGATCGCGAGCGCCAGCGGCAGCCAGTACGCGGCCAGGCGCAGCCAGACGCGTTCCGCACGGGCGACCTGCTTGGTGCCGAGCGCGCTGGCGAGCCAGTACAGCAGGAAGCCGAGCCAGGCCAGGTGATGCAGCCATCCCAGGATTGCTTCGTACATCGCTTGCTCCGGCCCGGAAAAAGAGGCGCCGGCGCTCCACGGGCGAATATCAGACCGGTGAAGGCCAGGCGTTGGCGATCTTGCAGAACAAGCGCGCGGTCTGCTCGGCGTCGTAGACCGCCGAATGCGCGTCCTCCGCGCTCCATTCGAAACCGGCGGCCTGCACCGCGCGCGCCAGCACGGTCTGGCCGTAGGCCACGCCGGCCAAGGTCACCGTGTCGAACACGCTGAAGGGATGGAACGGGTTGCGTTTGTGGCCGACCCGGGCCACCGCGGCGTTGAGGAAGTTGAGGTCGAAATGCGCGTTGTGGCCGACCAGGATCGCGCGCTGGCAGCCATGCCGCTTGACCGCCGCGCGGATCGGCGCGAACACGTGATCCAGCGCCTCGCGTTCGGGCTTGGCGAAGCGGAACGGATGATCCAGGACGATGCCGGTGACTTCCAGCGACTTCGGATCGATCTCCAGGCCCGGCGCGGGGTGCAGATGCGCGCTGGTGGTCTGGCCCGGGACGAACAGGCCGTTCTCGTCGAGCTCGATCGGCACCGCCGCCAGTTCCAGCAGGGCGTGGCGGTTCCAGTCGAAACCGCCGGTCTCCACGTCGACCACCACCGGCAGGTAACCGCGAAAGCGGCGGGCCATGGGCGTGGTGGCGGGCAACTCGGCGGCGTTCATGCGCGACAGGGTAGCAGAGCGCGACGACGCTTTTGCAGCGCGGGATGAACGTGCGGGCGCCGGTTCCGGGCACGGCGGGAAGCCATGCCCGGGGATGGCTTCAGTCGGGGATGGCGGTGCCCAGCAGGCTGCCTTCGTGATGCATCCTGGACAGCATCGCGGCGCCCTGCGCCATGAAGTCATCGTCCGCCGGCACCCCGGCTTCCGCGGCCAGTTGCTGGAGGATCTGGCGGCCGCTGAAGCGACGTTCGCCGATCAGTTCGAACAGGCGATACACCAGCGGCGACAGATCGGCGAAGCGGATGGCGTGGTCGGCATCACGACGCACCAGGAGCAGGGTCGGCGTGGCCGGGGGAGTGAGCGGACGGTAGTCCGGACCGATGCGCGGCACCGGCCACTGGTAGGCCAGGGCCCAGGCGTAGGGCGAGGGCAGCGGCACGCCCTCCATCAGATCACCCGCCTGATCATGGCGCGGCATTTCGTCGTCGGCGATCTGCAGGGCCAGTTCCACCCATTCGTAATGCGCCAGTTCCACCAGCCAGGGTGCGTCATCCGGAAGGGGACGGTCCTGCAGGAAGCGGATGAACTCGCGCGCCACTTCCGGAAACAGCGGCGTGCGGCTGCGATGTTCCGCATGGAACGCATGCACCAGCGCCCGCCATCCGGATTCCCCGAGGGTCTGGCGGATGACCGGGAAATTGCCGGCCAGCAAGGCCTGGATGTTGTTGAAGAACAGATCCCGGTAGATCGCCATGCGGCGGTCCTCGATGCCGGGCGGCGCGGGATGCCTGGCCGGATCACGCAGGTGCCGGGCGAATGCGAACTGCTGTTCGCGCAGCCGCTCAACCATGCGCGGTTTCCCGTGGCGCGGCCTGCGCCTGCAGGTCGCGGATGCGAGCCAGTTCGGCCAGTAGCGTGGCCATCGGCGGGAAATTGAAGTCGCGCTCCAGCAGCGTCGGGCGCACTCCGTGCAGGCGATAGGCGGTGGCCAGCAGATTCCAGACATCATCCTTCACCGCGGCGCCGTGGGTATCGATCTTCAGATCGTCCGCTTCGTCGTAGTGACCGGCGACGTGGTACGAGGCGATCCGTCGCGACGGCATCCGGGCCAGGAAGGCGTCGGCGTCGTAGCCGTGGTTGATCGCGTTGACGTAGATGTTGTTGACGTCCAGCAGCAGATCGCAGTCCGCTTCGGCGAGCACCGCGTTGACGAAATCCACCTCGTCCATCGCCTGGTAGGGCGCGGCGTAGTAGGAAACGTTCTCCACCGCGATGCGCCGGCCGAGCGTGTCCTGCACCTGGCGGATGCGGGCGGCGACGTGATGCACCGCTTCCTCGGTGAAGGGAATCGGCATCAGGTCATACAGATGGCCGTCGTCGGCGCAATAGCTCAGGTGTTCGCTGTACAGCGCGACCTGGTGGTGATCCAGGAAACGACGCGTGCGTGCGAGGAAGGTATCGTCCAGCGGCTCGACACCGCCGAGCGAGAGCGAAAGCCCGTGGCAAGTGAGCGGGGTGCGCGCGGACAGGTGCTGCAGGGACTCGCCGAGCCGGCCACCCACGCCGATCCAGTTGTCCGGCGCGCATTCGAGGAAATCGAAATCTCCCGGTGCGGCGGCCAGCAATTGATCCAGCAAGGCACGGCGCAGGCCCAGGCCGGCGGAAACGGGAGCGGGCAGGCGAGTCAAGGACGTTCCGAAGATGTCGCGGAAGCGACGGCCCGTCCATCACCCTCCCCCGCGAAAGGGGGAGGGAATGGAGCGCGGGCCGATGGCGTCAGGCGGCGCCGCCGCACTTGCCTTCGCCGCACTTGCCTTCGTGCGCGGCCTTGCCTTCGGGCTTGGCGCCGTCCTTCTTGTCGCCGCCGCACTTGCCCTCGCCACACTTGCCCTCGTGGTGGGCCTTGGCCTCGGCGGCGTCGATGAAGCCATCCTTGTTGGTGTCGATGGCGGTGAACTTGTCGCTCTTGCCGGGATGGGCGGTGTCGAACTCGGCCTTGGAGATCTTGCCGTCCTTGTCGGTGTCGGCTTTTTCGATGCCGCACTTGCCTTCACCGCACTTGCCCTCGGCGGCCTTGGCGTCGGTCGCCTTGGCGGCGTCCTGCGCGGCCAGCAGGTAACCCTGCGAGAGCGGTTCCATCGCGAAAGCCGAACCTGCGAGGACGATGCCGCCGGCCAGCGCGGTACACATGGCGAGGGCGACGGGCTTCTGGTTGGACTTTGACATTGCAGTTTCTCCAGTTGGGGTGCGGGGGTTCCGCACGGCAGGGGGCGCCAGTGTAATCCGGCGTTGTTAGGGAAGTGTGGGGTCGTCGCGCAGGTATTCGCGGGCCAGCGCGCGGGCGCGGTGCAGGCGGGATTTGACCGCCTGCGGACTCAGATCCAGGTGCGCGGCGAGCTCTTCGATGGTCATGCCTTCCAGGTCCCGCAGCAGCAGGATCCGGCGATAGTGGGCTGGAAGCGTTTCCAGGACGCGGGCGACGTCGTGGCCCAGCTCCACCGGCTCGAAACGCAGCGGCGGCAGCAGGTCATCGGAGATGGCTTCGCCGGCCAGTCTTCGCAGGCCGCGCTTGAGCCGGTTGCATTCGCGCTTGACGATCCGGAACAGCCAGGAAGCGAAGGCCTCGACCGCGCGCAGATCGCCGATCCGGCGCGATACCAGCAGCAGGCTTTCCTGCACCGCGTCCTCGGCGTCGTTGATCTGGCAGTGGTATTCGGCATAGCGGCGCAGGTTCTGGCGCGACACGACGAGCACGCGCTGCAACGCCGCCGCGTCGCCGGCGCGCGCGGCCATCAGGTCCTCGATGCTTGCGGTCACCGCTCCACTCATCCGTCGCTCTCCGTCGGCCAGCATCGCGCGTCCGCGCCATGTCCGCCAGCCAGAAAGAGAACGGGGGCGGGCGAAAGGATTCGCCCGCCCCCGGATTGGATCAGTTTCCGTTCAGCCCTGGAGCGGGGTCAGACCGCGCCGGTGGTGCTGGTGTCGTCGCGCTTGTCGCGGGCCGGCAGCGGCTGGTCGCCGTGGATCAGGAACCACACGTTCTCGGCGATGTTGGTGGCATGGTCGCCGATGCGTTCCAGGTTCTTGGCCATGAACAGCAGGTGCGTGCACGGGGTGATGTTGCGCGGGTCTTCCATCATGTAGGTCAGCAGCTCGCGGAACAGCGCGGTGTACAGCGCATCCAGTTCGGCGTCGCGTTCGCGGACCTGCAGGGCGCGGGCGTCGTCGTTGTTCTGGTAGGCCACCAATACTTCACGCACCTGCTGCGCGGCCAGCTTGCCCAGCGTGCGCAGGCCGGTGATCTGCGGCATCGGCGGCGACACGTTGAGGGCGATCGAGCGCTTGGCCACGTTGGCGGCGTAGTCGCCGATGCGCTCGATGTCGGCGGGAATGCGCAGGCCGGCGAGGATCTCGCGCAGGTCGCGGGCCATCGGACCGCGCAGGGCCAGGTGCATCACGTCGTGGCTGATCTGCTGTTCCAGCGCATCGATGGCCTCGTCGTTGGCGATGATGCGCTGGGCGGCGCGATCGTCGCGGCGCTCGATGACGTCCAGGGCGGCTTCCAGTTGCGCCACGGCGATCTCGCCCATGCGCACGATTTCGGTCACCAGCCGGCGCTGCTCTTCGTCGTAACTTTTCACAATGTGCTCGTGCGGTTGGGTGTTCATGGTTGGGAGCCGGGATTGGGAATTGGGGAATCGGGATTGGCAGGAGCGGACGGGAGCGGGAACGGATTGGGAGCCGGGCTTGCGAATCCCCATTCCCGAATCCTGGACCCCGCGGGGCATTTCATCCGAAACGACCCGTGATGTAATCCTCGGTCTGCTGCTTGCTGGGCTTGGAGAAGATGGTCGCCGTCGCATCGTGCTCGATCAGCTCGCCCAGGTACATGAAGGCCGTGTAGTCGGACACGCGCGCGGCCTGCTGCATGTTGTGGGTGACGATGGCGATGGTGTAGTCCTGCTTCAGCTCTTCGATCAGCTGTTCGATCTTGCTGGTCGAGATGGGATCCAGCGCCGAAGTCGGTTCGTCCAGCAGGATCACGTCCGGGCGCAGGGCGACCGCGCGGGCGATGCAAAGACGCTGCTGCTGGCCACCGGACAGACCGAGCGCGCTCTGCTTCAGCTTGTCCTTTGCCTCGTCCCACAGCGCCGCCTGGCGCAGCGCCTGTTCCACCCGCACGTCCATGTCGGCCTTGCCGATGCGCTCGTGGTGGCGGATCCCGTAGGCGACGTTTTCATAGATCGTCATCGGGAACGGCACCGGCTTCTGGAACACCATGCCGACCTTGCTGCGCAGCCGGTTCATCGGGAACTTCGGGTCGAGGATGTTCTGTCCGTCCAGCAGCACCTCGCCCTTGGCTTCCAGCTTCGGGTACAGCGAATAGATGCGGTTGAAGATGCGCAGCAGGGTCGACTTGCCGCAGCCCGAGGGGCCGATCAGCGCGGTCACCTTCTTTTCCGGGATTTCCAGGTTGATGCCCTTGAGGGCATGGAAACCGCCGTAATAGAAATCGAGGTTCTTGGCCGCCAGCTTCACCCGCGCCGGGGTACCGGTGTCGAGTTCGCGCTGCGGGGTCGCGACCGTGATACGGGCCACGTCATTCATGGGTCACCTTGTTTCGCAGGAGGATGGTCCGGGCCAACAGACTGAGCAGCAGCACCAGCGCGGTCACCAGGAACGCACCGGCCCAGGCCAGCGAGTTCCAGGAGTCGTACGGGCTCATGGCGTACTGGTAGATGACCATCGGCAGGTTGGCCATCGGCTGCATCAGGTCGGTGCTCCAGAACTGGTTGTTGAAGGCGGTGAACAGCAGCGGCGCGGTTTCGCCGCTTATGCGCGCCAGTGCCAGCAGCACGCCGGTCACCACGCCGGGCAGGGCGGAGCGCAGCAGCACCTGGGTGGTCACCTTCCACTGGGGCACGCCCAGCGACAGTGCCGCCTCGCGCATCTGCTGGGGCACCAGCCGCAGCATTTCGTCAGTGGTGCGCACGATTACCGGCAGGGCGATGAAGGCCAGCGCGACCGCGCCGGCCAGCGCCGACCAGTGGCCCATCTGCGCGACCATGACGGTGTAGATGAACAGGCCGAGCACGATGGACGGCGCCGACAGCAGGATGTCGTTGACGAAGCGGATGGTCTCGCCCAGCCAATGCTTGTTGGCGTATTCGGCCAGGTAGGTGCCGGCGGCGATGCCGATCGGCGTGCCGAGGACGATGGCCAGCAGGCTGATCACCACGCTGCCGAAGATGGCGTTGAGCAGGCCGCCGGGTTCATTCGGCGGCGGCGTCATCATGGTGAACAGATCGAGATTGAGGCTGCCCAGGCCCTTGGTGATCGTGGTCCACAGGATCCACACCAGCCACATCAGGCCGAACACGGCGGCGGCGATGGACAGGGTCAGGGCGACGACATTCTTGACCTTGCGCCAGGTGTACAGGGAAGCGGACATGATCAGTTGCCCTCGCGCTTGGCCAGCTGGCGCAACATCAGGCGGGCGGCGGCCAGCACGATGAAGGTCAGCAGGAACAGGGTGAAGCCCAGCAGCAGCAGCGAACCGCGGTGCAGCGGGTCGGTCGCTTCGGCGAACTCGTTGGCGATGGTGGCGGCGATCGAGGTGCCCGGCTCCAGCAGGGCCGCGCTGATGGCGTAGGCGTTGCCGATGACGAAGGTCACCGCCATGGTTTCGCCCAGGGCGCGGCCCAGGCCGAGGAACACGCCGCCGATCACCGCCGAACGGGTGTACGGCAGCACGATGTCCCACATCACTTCCCAGCGGGTCGACCCGAGCGCATAGGCCGATTCCTTCAGACGGCCCGGCACGGTCAGGAACACTTCGCGCATCACCGAGGATACGAAGGGGATGACCATGATCGCCAGCACCAGGCCGGCGGTGAGCATGCCGATGCCCAGCGGCGGGCCGGAGAACAGCACGCCGATGCCGGGAATCTGGCCCAGGTTCTCGTCGATCCACGGATAGACGTATTCGCTCAGCTGCGGCGCCAGCACGAACAGGCCCCACATGCCGTAGATGATCGAGGGAATGCCGGCGAGCAGCTCGATGGCCATGCCGACCGGACCGCGCATCCAGGTGGGGGCGACCTCGGTCAGGAACAGGGCGATGCCGAAGCTGACCGGCACCGCGATCACCATCGCGATGGTGGCGCTGACTAGGGTGCCGTAGATCGGCACCAGCGCGCCGAACTCACGCGTGCCCACGTTCCATTCGGTACTGGTGAAAAAACCCAGGCCGAAGGCCTGCAGGGCTTCGCGACCACCCCACAGCATCGACAGGGCGGCAGCGATCAGCGAGATCAGGACGAACAGGCCGGCGCCGGTGAGCGTCCAGCGGAACAGGCGATCGGCGCGCGCGTCTCGGGCGGTGCGCAGCTCGACCAGGGAAGCGGGGAGGGTGGCGGTATTCATGCGGTCGGGAAGTCCGGGCCGGCGTTGCGTGGGCGGGGGCCGTGGCCGCGCTCAGGCGGCCACGCGCGGGATACGGATCAGAGTTTGATTTCCGCGGCCCAGTACGCCTCGACCTGCTTCACCAGTTCCGGCGGCAGCGGCACGTAGTCCAGTTGCTCGGCCTGCGGCTTGCCCTGCTCGTAGGCCCACTTGAAGAAGTCCAGCGTGTTCTTCGCGCGTGCCGCGTCCTTGGGCTGCTTGTAGACCAGGATGAAGTTGGTCGCGGTGATTGGCCAGGCGTCGGCGCCCGGCGCGTTGGTGATCACCAGGTTGAAGTCCTTGGCGCTGGTCCAGTCGGCGCTGGCCGCGGCGGCGGCGAAGCTTTCCGCGGTCGGCTGCACGAAGTTGCCGGCGGCGTTCTGCAGCGAGGCATAGGCCATCTTGTTCTGTTCTGCGTAGGCCAGTTCGACATAGCCGATGGAATTCTTCAGCTGGCGCACGTAGGCGGCCACGCCTTCGTTGCCCTTGCCGCCGACGCCACCAGTCCAGTTCACCGAAGTACCTTCGCCGACCTTGCTCTTCCACTCCGGGCTGACCTTGGACAGGTAGTTGACGAAGTTGAAGGTGGTGCCCGAACCATCGGAACGGTGGACGCTGTTGATCTTCTCGGCCGGCAGCTTCAGGCCGGCGTTGAGCGCGGCGATCGCCGGGTCGTTCCAGGTGGTGATCTTGCCGAGGAAGATGTCGGCCAGCACCGGACCGCTGAGTTTGAGCTGGCCGGATTCGATTCCGGCCAGGTTGATGACCGGCACCACGCCGCCGATCACCGAGGGGAACTGGCCCAGGCCGGCTTGCGCCAGCTCTTCCGGCGACAGCGGCTTGTCCGAGGAACCGAAGTCGACCGTGGCCGCCTTGATCTGGGCGATGCCGCCGCCGGAACCGATCGACTGGTAATTGATCTTGGCGCCGGTGCTCTGGTTGTAATCGCTGGACCAGCGCGCCATCAGCGGATAGATGAACGAGGCGCCCGCGCCGGTGATTTCGGCGGTCACCTTGGCGGCGCCGCTGCCCGCGCCTTCGGCGGCCGGGGTGGCGCCGGCCGTTGCCGGGGCATCGGAGGCGGGCTTGCAGCCGGCGACGAACAGGGTGGCGGCGACGGCGAGGGCCGCGAGGCGGACCGGCGAAGCGAAGGACATGGCGGGCTCCATAACGTGGGCGGTTTGTGTCATGGCGGCTATGAAATGATGTTTTTGTTACAGCGTGATGACACTGTGGCCGGCGTCCGATTTCCGGCGCCGCCCCACCTGCAGCGGCGCCGTCCCGGCGCGGGTTTTTCCGGAGGCTCGCGGGAGCGCCGGAGGGCCGGTAGCCCCGGCACCCCGGCACGAAGATCCTCGCCGCGTGAAAGGGAGCCCCTTGGCCCGGGCAAAAAAAAAGCGGGCCGCAGGGCCCGCTTCAAGAAATGCCAGTTGGTTTGAGTAGGGGATCCCGACCGCGCGGGAGAGAGAGGGGTACGCGGCCGGGATCGGGGAGAGGGTTACTTCAGGTTCTGCGACCAGTAGGTCTCAATCTGCTTGACCAGCGGGTCCGGCAGCGGGACGTAGTCCAGTGCCTTGGCCTGGCCGTCGCCGTTGGCGTAGACCCAGCTGAAGAATTCCTGGGTGGCCTTGGTGCCGGCCGGGTTCTTCGGCTGCTTGCTGACCAGGATGAAGTTGGTCGCGGTGATCGGCCAGGAGTTGGCGCCCGGGGCGTTGGTCATCACCAGGTAGAAGTCCTTGGCGCTGCCCCATTCGGCGCTGGCGGCGGCGGCCGAGAAGGTCTCGTCGCTGGGCAGCACGTAGTTGCCGGCGGCGTTCTTCAGGCGCGAATAGGCCATCTTGTTCTGCAGCGCGTAGGACAGTTCGACATAGCCGATGCCGCCCTTGATCTGCTTCACGTAGGCGGCGACGCCTTCGTTGCCCTTGCCGCCGATGCCGGTCGGCCACTGCACGGAGGTGCCTTCGCCCACCTGGCTCTTCCACTCGCCGCTGACCTTGGACAGGTAGTTGACGAAGTTGAAGGTGGTGCCCGAACCGTCGGAGCGGTGGACGACCGTGATCTTCTGCGCCGGCAGCTGCACGCCGCCATTGAGCGCGACGATGCGCGGGTCGTTCCACATCTTGACCTTGCCCAGGAAGATGTCGGCCAGCAGGTCGCCGTCCAGCTTCAGCGCGCCCGAGGCCACGCCCGGCACGTTGATCACCGGCACCACGCCGCCGATCACCGAGGGGAACTGGGCGAGATTGAACTTGGCCAGCTCGTCCGGCTTCAGCGGGGCATCGGACGAACCGAAATCGACCGTGCCGGCCTTGATCTGGGCGATACCACCACCGGAACCGATGGACTGGTAGTTGACCTTCTTCTGGGTGGCCTTGGCATAGTCGGCCGACCACTTGGTCATGACCGGGTAGACGAACGACGCACCGGCACCGGTGACGTCGGCGGCGGCGGCCTGGGCCGAGAGCGCGCCGGCGATGGCCAGCACGGCGACGCGGGTCTTGAACGAGTTGAACACGGATGGCTCCTGGGAGTGGTGTAGCGGCACGGTGTGCCGTCGGCGTGCATTTCACGACGTTCGCGTGACAGCGCCATGTCGCCTTCATGACAGCCGGATGACAGCGGACGGGTATCGGAACGGGCCCGTTGGGGGCAGGCGTGAAAGGTCCGCGCCGGTTGGCGTCACCCGGCAGGGCAGCGCCGTCCGCGATGCGGGTTCTTGGGAGCAAGCCCCCGCACAAAAGCAAAGGGCGCGGCTTGCGCCGCGCCCCTGCCGGACGGAGGGAACCGTTCCGCTTACCAGTAGAACTGCAGGCGGGCTTCGACCACGTTCGGGTCGTCCTTCAGCACGCCCTTTTCCTGCTTGACCGCGACATAGTTCAGCATGAACTTGAAGTTCGAGCGCCAGTACCAGTTCACCCCGGCGGTCCAGCTGTCCATTTCGCCGCCGACCACGGCGCCATCGGTCAGATCGATGGTGTCATAACGCAGGCCCAGCTGCCACATGCCCTTGACCGGGTCGGCCGGCAGGCCGGTGGTCGGCACGCCGCCCTTGTAGCCCCAGGTCTCACCGGTGATGTTCCACAGGCCCGACACGTAGAAGCCGTCGCCGCTGAAGTCGTCGAAGCTGCCGTAGCGCTTCACGTCCGTCTTCATGTATTCGCCCTGCAGCTTGAACGGGCCGTTGACCCACATCGCTTCGGCGCCGAGCACGCTGCTGCGGTCGCTGGCACGCAGGCCGCTGCTGCCGGTGTCGACGAAACGGGTCGGGACCATGTCGGCCATCGGGCGGGCGCGCAGGCGGATCACGTCGCCGTCGGTGTCCTTGTCGGTGTACGACAGGCCCAGGTGCAGGATGTTGCCGGCCTCGTTGATCGGCGCCCAGTAGCCGCGGGCGGAGTAGCCGCCGCCGTGCTCGCGGTTGCGGGTCAGTTCACGGCCGAAGAAGCTGGCGGTCACGCCCCAGTTGGCGTCGCCGATGTTGTACTGCAGGCCGAGGCGGCGCGGGGTGCCTAGTGAGTTGGTGATCGACGATTTGGAGATGAAGTCGTTGTTCTTGGTGCTGGACAACTCTTCCAGGGTGGCGCCCGGCTGCTTGAACTGGCCGATCTGCAGGAAGTGGTTGGCGTTGCCGCCGATCTTGTACTTGACGTTGGCGTCCAGGAACTTGTCGTCCTTGGCGTCGTAGCCCAGCACCCATTCGATGTTGCCCGGGCCCTTGCCCTTGAGCACCAGCTCGGCGCGGCGCAGCTCGTTCAGATAGTCCTTGCCATCCAGATCCGAGGACGAATCCGCACCGTAGTCGATGGTGTCGGTGTCGAACTTGTAGAAGTCAGCCTGGACCAGGCCTTCGAACGAGACTTCGGAACCGCCAATCACATCGATCGGAATCTCGGCCTGGGCGGCGGGCGCGGCGACGGCGGCCAGCAGAGCGAGCGTCAGGGTGCTGCGGGAGAGTTTCATGGGTTAGCCCTTGGGGCAGGTGTGGAAGACGCTGCGCAGGCTAATTGGTGAAAGTTGCGTTATTGTTACAACGCTGTCTTATTTCGTCGGGATGACAGTTCGATGGCAGAGGGGCGGGGATTCGGGATGATCGGCCGTGCGGCCATTGAGCCAGGATTCGGGATGCCCGGCCACGCGGCCCATTGAGAGCCAGGATTCGCGAGATCCCCGCTTTGCCTCCCCCTTTTTAAAGGGGGACCGCGGGGGGGGTGCTCTTGGCGCAGACACCAGGCGCTCAATGACGCCCGAAGCGCCCGTCCATTCCCCGATAGCCGCCACGTAGTCCGCCGGGTCGCGCAAACCGGAGCCATCGCGATCCCCGGTCTCGGCCCCGCTCAATCCGCCACGGTCTTGTCCGGGTAGCGGCAAAGATCCCGGATCACGCATTGCGGGCAATCCGGCTTGCGCGCCTTGCAGACGTAGCGGCCGTGCAGGATCAGCCAGTGATGGGCGTCGTGCAGGAATTCGGGCGGCACGACCTTCAGCAGGCCATCCTCCACCTCGCGCACGTTCTTGCCCGGCGCCAGCCCGGTGCGGTTGGCGACGCGGAAGATATGCGTGTCCACCGCCATGGTCGGTTCGCCGAAGGCGGTGTTCAGCACTACGTTGGCGGTCTTGCGGCCCACGCCGGGCAGGGCTTCCAGCGCCTCGCGCGAGCGCGGGACTTCGCCGCCGTATTGATCCACCAGGATCCGGCAGGCGGCGATCACGTTCTTCGCCTTGGCATTGAACAGGCCGATCGTGGCGATGTACTTCTTCAGCCCTTCCTCGCCCAGGGCAAGGATCTTCTCCGCCGTGTTGGCTACCGGGAACAGGCGCCGGGTGGCCTTGTTGACGCCGACATCGGTGGCCTGCGCCGACAACGTCACCGCCACCAGCAGTTCGAACGGACTGCTGTATTCCAGCTCGGTGGTCGGCTTGGGATTGAGTTCGCGCAGGCGCGAGAACAGTTCCTGCACTTCGGCCTTGCCCAGGGTGCGGCTGCGGCGTTTGCGGCGTTCGGTCATGCGATGTCTATTCGGTGGCCTTGTGGCCGGCCGCGCGCGCCTTGGCGCGCGCCAGGATGGCGGCGGCCGATGGAGGCAACGGCGGTCGGGCGGTGGGTTGCGCACTCGCGACGGGCGCGCGGCGGGCGTCGCGTTCGGCGGCACGCCGCGCCAGGCGGACCTGGCGGGCGCGATGGCGATCGCGGGCCTCCCAGGCGAAGCGCAACTGGCGCTGGGCGTCCAGGATGGGTGTCCAGCGCCCCGCGCATGCGCAACCCGGCGGGCATGGCACGAGATCCATCAATCCCGCCTCGATGGCGGCATCCCGATCATCGTGCGCGAGCATGGCCAACACGGCTTGCGCGCGCGGTGCCTGCGGACAGGCGTGGGATGCTTCGCCCATGGTCGGCTCAGCGGCCCGCGAACTGCGGCTTGCGGCGTTCGAGGAACGCACGGGTACCCTCGCGCATGTCCTCGGTCGAGAACATCAGGCCGAATTGCGCCGACTCGTATTGCAGGCCTTCCTCGATCGCGCACTCGCCACCGACATGGATGACGTCCAGGTTGCCGCGCAGGGCCAGCGGCGCGGCCTGTGCTAGTTGTTCGGCCCACTGCAGGGTCTCGGCTTCCAGCGCATCGGCGGCGACCACCTTGTTGACGATGCCCAACTGGCAGGCGCGTTCGGCGGTGATGGGCGCACCCAGCAGGCACAGCTCCAGCGTCGCCGCGCGCCCGGCCAGGCGCAGCAGCCGCTGGCTGCCGCCGAAGCCCGGGATCAAGCCGAGGTTGATCTCCGGCTGGCCGACCTTGGCGTTCTCCGAGGCGATGCGCAGGTGGCAGGCCATCGCCAGTTCCAGGCCGCCCCCCAGGGCGAATCCGTTGACCATCGCGATGACCGGCTTGGGCAGGGTTTCGACGCGCCGCATCAGGCGCTGGCCACGCAGCGAGAAATCGCGTCCTTCGACCGCGCTGAGGGCTGACATCTCGGCGATGTCCGCACCGGCGACGAACGCCTTGGGACCGGCCCCGGTCAGCACGACCACGCGCACCGCCGGGTCGCCGGCGGCGGCCTCGAAGGCTGCCAGCAGGGCGTCCAGGGTGGCCGCGTTCAGGGCATTCAGCTTGTCTGGCCGATTGACGGTGATGCGCCGGATGGCGCCCTGGTCGGCGACGGAAACGGGGGTGTCGGACATGCGCGGAATCCCGGTAAATTCGTGAATTTTAAGTGAAATTGAACTATTGGGCCGCCCCTTCGGTCGTACCCGGCGGTTGTCAGTGGCGGTTAAGCGCACTGACCGTTATCCTAGCGCGTCCATTCGAGGCGGTACGTCCGCCCTGTACCACCACCCTGGAGAAATCGTTGATGAAGTTGCGTTCGTTAGTGGTCGCTGTCGCGGCATTCGCCATGGCCGGTAGCGCCCTGGCTCAGGACACCACGTCCGAGAAGGGCAAGTTGAGCTATTACTTCGGCTACGACTACGGCAACAACCTGGCGGAACTGACCGGTCGTGGCGAGCAGCTCGACATCAACACCGTCATCAAGGGCCTCCAGGACGCGTACGCCAAGAAGCAGCCGGCGCTGACCGCCGACCAGCTCAAGCCCGCGCTGGAAGCTTTCCAGAAGCGTGAGCAGGCGCGCGCCCAGCAGGCCAAGGCCGAGTACGACAAGGTCGCCGCCGAGAACAAGACCAAGAGCGATCAGTTCCTGGCCCAGAACAAGGCCAAGCAGGGCGTGCAGTCGCTGCCCAGCGGCGTGCAGTACCGCGTGATCGAAGCCGGCGCCGGCGCCAAGCCGACCCAGGCCAGCACCGTCAGCCTGGAAGTGGCCGGCCCGTATCCGTACGGCCAGAAGCCGGCCGAAGCCCGTCCGGCGCAGCAGATGCCGAACGTGAAGGTCAGCGAGATCGAAATGCAGGCCATGCGCGAAGTGCTGCTGCAGATGCCTTCCGGCGCCAAGTGGGAAGTCGCGCTGCCGCCGGACAAGGCCTACGGCGCTGATCCGCGCACCGGTTTCCCGCCGAACGTGGCGGTGGTGTTCGAAATCAAGCTGCTCAGCACCAAGTAATCTCCAAGCAATTGGTTTCCCGCAGTCCCGCTACGCCGGCCCCAGGCCGGCGTAGTGCGTTTTGCGCGGCATCGGCGCGGATTTCGCGCTAGGCTGCGCAGGTATGAAGGTTCATGAATTCCGCATTCCGCGCCGTGCTTAGCCCGTGCATCGGCGTCTGTACCCTGGGTGATGACGGGCTGTGCGAAGGCTGTCTGCGAACGACCGCCGAGATCGCCCGCTGGTCGCGAATGAACGATGACGAACGCCTGCGTCTGATGGAATCGGTGCTGCCCGCGCGCGAGCAGGGCCGGCTGCCGTTCGAGCAGCGCCTGCCCGAGGCGAACCGGCTGCGGCATGTGCTGCATCCACTGGATCGCATTCCCACCACGCCCGGCTGGAACCACGAGGAACTGCTGGACCTGCTGCCACCCGGCGAGCCCGCCGAAGCGGCGGTGCTGGCCGGACTGGTGCCGCGTCCGCAGGGCACGCAGGTCGTGCTCACCCGCCGCACCGATGCCCTGCGCCACCATGCCGGGCAGGTGAGTTTTCCGGGGGGCCGCATCGAGGCGAGCGATACCGGCGTGGTCGCGGCGGCGCTGCGCGAGACCTGGGAGGAACTGGCCATCCCCGCCGGCCAGATCGCGCCGCTGGGCTTCCTGGATCCGTTCACCACCATCAGCGGTTTCCGCGTGGTGCCGGTGGTGGCGGTGATCGATCCGACCTACGTCGCCACGCCCGAACCGGGCGAGGTGGCGGACGTGTTCGAGGTCCCGCTCGGCTACCTGATGGCGCCCGCCAACCTGCGCCGGGTGGAAGTCGACTATCGCGGCCGCCGTCGCGCGGTGCTGGAATATGGCTGGCCCGGCCAGCGCATCTGGGGCGCCACCGCGTCCATCCTGTTCAACCTGAGGCAACGGCTGGAGGGCGCGTGATGGACTGGACGACGCTGGTGGACGTGGAAGGACTGGCCGCCGCGCTGGACGCTCCGGGCCTGCGGCTCGTCGATGCACGCTTTGCCCTGATGGATCCCGCCGCCGGCCGGCAAGCCTATCTGCAATCGCACCTGCCGGGCGCGGTGCATGCGGATCTCAACCAGGATCTGTCCGATCTTTCCCGCACTGGGCTGGGACGCCATCCATTGCCCGATGAAACGGCCTTCGCGCGCAGGCTCGGCGAGTGGGGCGTCGGACCGGATCACCAGGTTGTCGTCTATGACGCCGGCGATGGCAGCATGGCCGCCGCGCGGCTGTGGTGGCTGTTGAAACTGCTGGGTCACCGGCGGGTGGCGGTGCTGGATGGCGGGCTCGCCGCATGGCGCGCGCGCGGCCTGCCGGAGACGGCGGCATTGCCCGGGGTCATTTCCCTGCCGGCCTATCCGTCTCGCTTCGACATGCGGATGGTTGCCGATGCCGACGAAGTGCGCCAGCGCCTCGACGAAGACAGCGGCTGGCTGTTCGACGCGCGTGCGCCCGAGCGTTTCCGTGGCGAGGTGGAACCCATTGATCCGATCGCAGGCCACGTGCCCGGCGCGATCAATCGCCCGTTCGGCGCCAACCTGCGCGACGGTCGCTTCAAGCCTTCCGATGAACTGCGCGCCGAAATCGCACCGATGCTGGCCGGGCGCCGGCCGGGCGATCTGGTGCTGATGTGCGGCTCGGGCGTTACGGCCTGTCATCTGTTGTTGGCATTCGAACATGCGGGACTGACCGGTGCGCGCGTGTATGCGGGTTCCTGGAGCGGCTGGATCACCGACCCCGCGCGACCAGTCGAACGCAACGCGCCCTGACCCGGGTACGAGCCGGACCGTCATCGCCCTGTAACCGTCCACGGTCACTCTCCCGCGCTTCACAGGGGGATGATCGATGCTGCACCGTTTGCCGCACCTCGCGCTGGCGATGTGCCTGTTGTTGCCGGCCTGCCTGCCGGCGTCCGCGCAGGATGATGGTTCCACCGAGCGCCTGCGCATCCACGGTTCCAATACGCTGGGCGACGCGCTGGTGCCAGCGATGGTCGAAACCTGGCTGCGCCATATCGGCTATACCGAAATCCACCGGCAGGCCGTGTCGCCGCAGCGTACCGACATCCGCGCCGTGCGCGATGGCGTGCCGCTGATCGTCGAGATCGACAAGCGCGGCTCGGCGGCCGGATTCAACGATCTGATCGAAGGCAATGCCGAGATCGCGATGCTGGCGCGTGCGCCGCAGGCGGCGGAACGTGAAGCGGCCTGGCAGTTGGGCGATCTCGAATCGCCGGAACAGGAATTCGTCGTCGCCGTCGACGGAATGGCGGTGGTGGTCAACGAACGCAATCCGGTTCGCCGGCTCAGCGTGGCGCAGTTGCGCGAACTGGTGAGCGGCCGCATCGGCGACTGGGCCGGGCTGGGTGGACGCAACGCGCCCATCCACCTGCATCTGGGACGCGCACCGAGCGGCAATCGCGATTTCCTGCGCGAACGGGTGCTGGGCGCGGTACCGGCGACCGCCACGGCGCAGACGCATGCGACGCTTGCGCAGGCGGCGCGCGCGGTCGCCGCGGATCCGGATGCGATCGCGGTGGTCGGCGTGGCCAGCGCCATTCCCCGGGGCACCCGCACGCTCGCAATCGCCGATGGCGGCATCGCGGTCCTGCCGACCCGCATCAACGTGATGAGCGAGGACTATCCGCTGGTGCGACGCTACCGCCTCTATGGCGGTCCGCTGATGTCGGCGCTGGGCCGCAGCTTCGCCCAGTACGCCGTGGGCCGGGAAGCACAGCGAGCGGTGGAACGGGCGGGCTTCCTGGCGGTGACCCTGCGTCCCGCCGCCCAGCCGCAGGCGCCGGATCCGGCGCAGCCGTATGGACAGGCGGTGGCGGGCACCGCGCGCCTGCCGCTGAGCCTGAGGTTCAATCCCGCCTCGCTGACCACCTTCTTCGACAGCCGCGGCGCGAACGACATGGAACGCCTGATCGCCTATCTGCGCCTGCCGCAGAACCAGGGACGCCAGGTGACCGTGGTCGGCTTCTCGCACGACGACGGCAGCAACCGGTTGATCGCCACCGTGCGCAGCAACCAGCGCGCCGACGCGGTCGCCGATCACCTGGTCAAGCAGGGCATCGCGGTGCAACGCTCCATCGGCATGGGCGCGAGCCGCCCGCTGCTCCGGGGCGGCGACGCCGATGCGCGCTACCGCAACGAACGAGTGGAGGTCTGGGTGCGCTGACGGAGCGTCCAGTGGCGCGGGGAGGTCGCCGCGAGGCGACTTCTCCCGCGGGCCATATTTTTCAGCGGGCTATTTTTTCAGCTTGTCGACCAGCGCCTTCAGCGCGGTCTGGGTGTCGGGGGCATCCCAGGCGTCGATGAAGCGATCCAACTGGATGAATTCCGGCGACATCGCCTCCACCACGTCGCGGCGGGCGATCGCGCGGGTCTGCAGCATCGGATGGTGGGGCAGGCGGAGCAGGTTCTCCAGCCAGGCCAGCGCGCGCGCGTCGACCTGATCCTGCTCGGCCAGTTCGTCGACCAGGCCCAGTTCCAGCGCGCGTTCGGCCGGCACCATCTCGCCGGCCACCAGCAGGCGTTCTGCGCGGTGCGGACCGACCAGCCGGCGCATCAGCCTTTGGATGCCTTCGGGCGCGACCAGGCCGACCTGGGTTTCATTGAGGCCGATGCCGAAGGGGCGCGCCGGATCGGCGCTGCGGGCCATCACCCGGTAGTCGCAGCACAACGCCAGTACGCAACCGCCCGCGGGCGCATGGCCGCCAATCGCGGCGACCACCGGGATCCGCGAGTCGGCCAGCGCGCGCGCCGCGCCGAAGAATGCCTGCCAGGCATCCATCAACGCATGCCGGTTCTCGCCCAGCGAGAGCAGGTAGGGCACGTCCATGCCGGCGGAGAAGATCTTCGGGTTGCCGGCCAGCACGATGCCGTGCACGCCGTCGCCCATGGCGGTATCGACCGCATGGATCAGGGCGCGGCACAGTTCGGTGTTGAGGGCGTTGACCGGCGGCCGGGCCAGCCGGATTTCGCGGACGCTGCCGTGGTCCCGGGTTTCGATCAGCGAGGACATTCATCTGCTCCAAGGGCGTGTGGGCCTATGATAGGCGCATGAATCGCCGCCATGTATCCGCCCTCCTGTCCGCCGTGCTGCTGCTTGCCGGCAGCGCCTCCGTCCATGCCGCCGACTGCCTGCCGACGGCCCGCCAGGCGTGGATACGGCTGCCGCCGTCACCGGCGATGCCGATGATGGCCGGCTTTCTGCGCATCGACAACGCATGCGCCGGGAGCGTCGAAATCAGCGGTGCCGACAGCCTGGCGTTCGCCGAGGTCACGCTGCACGAATCGCGCCAGGTCGATGGCGTCAACAAGATGCGCGAACTGGAAACCCTGCCGGTCGCGGCGGGCAAGTCGGTCGAGTTCAAACCCGGCGGCCTGCATCTGATGCTGTACAAGCCCTACGCGCCGGTGAAGGAAGGCGACAAGCCGGTGATCACCCTCAAGCTGAAGGACGGCCGCAGCCTGCCGGTGACCTTCGAGGTGCGCAGGACGGCGCCGTAGGCGGGCTTCCTTCGGAGTAGTCGCCGCATTTGGCATCCGGGCGGTGGGGACCGCCTGATTGCGGGAGCGACGTCAGTCGCGAATGCGCGTCGCCGGGTCTAAAGTCACCGCGACTGACGGCGCTCCCACAAGGAAGAGCGCGAGGTATCAGACGGACGCGCTGCGCACCGCATCCGGCAGCGGCGCGCTCTTGCCGGTGTGGGTGTCCATCCACACCACCACCACGTTGCCGTCGCAGTACAGCACGCCGTCCTGGTCGACGATGCGGTGGCCGATGGTGACGCTGCTGGTGCCCAGGCGATCCACGTACAGCTCGACCAGGATGTCGTTCGGCCAGGTCAGCGGGCGCCGGTAGTTGATGTTGTTGGCGGCGACCACCGGCGCGATGCGATCGGTCATCGAGATGCCCGGGATATCCAGAATCCAGCGTACGCGGGCTTCTTCCAGATAGGACACGTACTTGGCGTTGTTGACGTGGCCCATGCTGTCCATGTCGCGCCAGCGCACGCTGATCGGAATCGCCGCCAGCATCTTTCGTTCGGAAGGCGTCCCGGATGCGCTGCTCATTTGGCTTTCGCCGCCTTCTTCTTGGCGGACATGCGCGGTGGCAACACGTCGGGCTTGGCCACCGCCGCTGGCTTGCTTGCCTTGGGCGCCTTGCCCGCGGGCAGCAGCTTGGCCAGGAACCGGCCGGTGTGCGACTCCGCATGCGCGGCGATGTCTTCCGGGGTGCCACTGGCCAGGATGCGGCCACCGCGATGGCCACCCTCCGGCCCGAGATCCACCACCCAGTCCGCGGTCTTGATCACGTCCAGGTTGTGCTCGATGACGACGATGGTGTTGCCCTCGTCGCGCAGCTTGTGCAGCACCGCCAGCAGGTGCTCGATGTCGTGGAAGTGCAGGCCGGTGGTCGGCTCGTCCAGGATGTAGAGCGTGCGGCCGGTGTCGCGGCGCGACAGTTCCTTGGACAGCTTGACGCGTTGCGCCTCGCCGCCGGACAGGGTGGTCGCGCTCTGGCCCAGCTTGATGTAGCTCAGGCCCACGTCCATCAGCGTTTCCAGCTTGCGGGCGATGGACGGCACCGGCTCGAACAGCTTGAGCGCATCCTCGACGGTCATTTCCAGGACGTCGTTGATGTTGAAACCCTTGTAGAGGATCTCCAGGGTCTCGCGGTTGTAGCGCTTGCCGTGGCAGACATCGCAGGGCACGTACACGTCCGGCAGGAAGTGCATCTCCACCTTGATCAGGCCGTCACCCTGGCAGGCCTCGCAGCGGCCACCGCGCACGTTGAAGCTGAAACGCCCCGGCGAATAGCCGCGCGCGCGCGCTTCGGGCACCTGCGCGTACAGTTCGCGCAGCGGCGTGAACAGGCCGGTGTAGGTGGCCGGGTTGGAACGCGGAGTGCGGCCGATCGGCGACTGGTCGATGTCGACCACCTTGTCGAACAGATCCAGGCCGACCACTTCGCGGTAGGGCGCGGGCTTGTGCGAGGCGCCGTTGATCTCGTTGGCGGCCAGTGCGTACAGGGTGTCGTTGATCAGGGTGGACTTGCCGGAACCGGAGACACCGGTGACGCAGGTGAACAGGCCCGAGGCGATGTCGAGATCCACGTTCTTCAGGTTGTTCCCGCTGGCGCCGCGCAGGTGCAGCATCATCTTCGGGTTGGCCTTGTGGCGTGCCTTGGGCACCTCGATGCGGCGCTTGCCGGACAGGTACTGGCCGGTCAGCGAGCGCGGCGCCTTCAGGATGTCCTGCAGGCTGCCTTCGCCGACGATCTCGCCGCCGTGCACGCCGGCGCCGGGACCGATGTCCAGCACGTAGTCGGCGGCGCGGATGGCGTCCTCGTCATGCTCCACCACGATCACCGTGTTGCCGAGATCGCGCAGGCGGGTGAGGGTGCCGAGCAGGCGCTCGTTGTCGCGCTGGTGCAGGCCGATGCTGGGTTCGTCGAGCACGTACATCACGCCGACCAGGCCTGCGCCGATCTGCGAGGCCAGGCGGATGCGCTGGGCTTCGCCGCCGGACAGGGTGTCGGCCTTGCGTTCCAGGGTCAGGTAGTCCAGGCCGACGTCGACCAGGAAGCCCAGCCGCTCGCCGATTTCCTTGACGATCTTGGCGGCGATCTCGCCACGCCAGCCGGGCAGGGCCAGACCGCGGAAGAACGACAGCGCTTCGTCCACCGGCATCACCACCAGCGCCGGCAGCGGGCGATCGGCGACGAACACATTGCGCGCCGCCTTGTTCAGGCGCGCGCCGCCGCAGTCGGGGCAGGGCTGTTCGCTGATGTACTTGGCCAGTTCCTCGCGCACCGCCGGCGATTCGGTCTCGCGATAGCGGCGCTCGAGGTTGGGCACGATGCCCTCGAAGCGGTGCTTGCGCTGGTTGCGCCCGCCCGATTCGGTGAGGTAGGTGAAAGTGATGACGTCCTCGCCGCTGCCGTACAGCACCGCCTGGCGGGCCTTCTCCGGCAGCGACTGCCAGGGGGCGTCGACATCGAAGCGGTAGTGCTTGGCGAGCGAGGCGATCAGCTGGAAGTAATACGCGTTGCGGCGGTCCCAGCCGCGCACCGCGCCGGCGGCCAGCGACAGTTCCGGATGCACCACTACCCGCGCCGGATCGAAGAACTGGGCCACGCCCAGGCCGTCGCAGGTCGGGCAGGCGCCGACCGGCGAGTTGAACGAGAACAGGCGCGGTTCCAGTTCCGGCAGCGAGTAGTCGCAGACCGGACAGGAATACTTGGAGGAGAACAGCAGCGGATCGGCTTCCGGCTTGTCCAGCGACATCACCGAAGCCATGCCGTCGCCCAGCTTCAACGCGGTCTCGAAGCTCTCGGCCAGGCGCTGCTTGATGTCCTCGCGCGGACGGAAGCGATCGATGACCGCCTCGATGGTGTGCTTCTGGCGCAGGGCCAGTGGCTGCACCGCGTCGATTTCATGCAGCTGGCCGTCCACCCGCACGCGCACGAACCCCTGCGCGCGCAGTTGATCGAACACCTGGGCATGTTCGCCCTTGCGCTCGCGGATGACCGGCGCCAGCAGCATGTAGCGCTGCTCGCCATCCAGGCCCAGGACCTGGTCGACCATCTGGCTGACCGTCTGCGCCTCCAGCGGGTAGCCATGGTCGGGGCAGCGCGGGGTACCCACGCGGGCATACAGCAGGCGCAGGTAGTCGTAGATCTCGGTGATGGTGCCGACCGTCGAACGCGGATTGTGCGAGGTCGACTTCTGCTCGATCGAGATCGCCGGCGACAGGCCCTCGATGTGGTCGACGTCTGGCTTTTCCATCACCGACAGGAATTGCCGGGCATAGGCCGAGAGCGACTCGACATAGCGGCGCTGGCCTTCGGCGTAGATGGTGTCGAAAGCCAGCGAGGACTTGCCGGACCCGGACAGCCCGGTGATGACAATCAGCTTGTCCCGGGGCAGATCGAGGTCGATGTTCTTGAGGTTGTGCGTTCGCGCGCCGCGGATGCGGATGCTGTCCATGCCGTGGGGTGGCCTGTTCAGGAAGGGAGGGAAGGGCTCCGATCCGCCGGTGCGAACCCGGTCGCACCAGCGAATCGCCCAGCGTAGCGATTCCGGTATTTGGGGGCAAATCGCCGGGAGCAAAGACCCGGCGGGCGGCGGCCGGCGGAGCCCGCTCCCGTCCCGTTCACCTGCCCGATCCCCGCCTTGCCGCCGCCAGCAGTGGACCCGTTTGCCGTCTCACCCCCTGCGACGGGGCAGGCGGGGCGGGGCTCTGCCGCCCGGCTGCCGGTTTCGGGGCCGCGTGGGGGGTGACTTGACCCTAAGCTGCTGAAAGCCCTACAATTCCGCTTCTGACCGCCCTCGATGGCAGTCGGGTCAAGAGAATAACTACAGAAGAGGATTCACCAATGTACGCAGTTCTGGTCACTGGCGGTAAGCAATACCGCGTGATGAAGGGCGAGACTCTGCGCGTCGAGAAGCTCGATGCGGAAGCCGGTAAGGAAGTCACGTTCGACAACATCCTGATGCTGGGCGACGGCGAAAGCGTCACCCTCGGCGACGCGCTGAAGAGCGCGAGCGTCTCGGCCAAGATCGTCGGCCACGGCCGCGCCGACAAGGTCCGCATCATCAAGTTCCGCCGCCGCAAGCACCACATGAAGCGTCAGGGTCACCGGCAGCATTACACCGAAATCGAAATCACCGGCATCAACAAGTAAGGAGAATCAGTCATGGCACATAAAAAGGGCGTAGGCTCCTCGCGCAACGGCCGCGACTCCAATCCGAAGATGCTGGGCGTGAAGGTCTATGGTGGCCAGGCGATCGACGCCGGCAACATCATCGTCCGTCAGCGTGGCACCCAGTTCCATCCGGGTTCGGGCGTCGGCCTGGGCCGCGATCACACCCTGTTCGCGCTGGTCGATGGCAAGGTCGAGTTCTCGATCAAGGGCCCGAAGAAGCGCCGCACCGTGAGCGTGATCGCGGAAGCCTGAGGCGCCGCGCACACGTAGCGAAGGGCCCCGCCGCGTGCGGGGCTTTTCGTTTGGGGGCGGGAATTGGGGATTGGTGATTCGGGATTCGTACAAGCCGGATTCCATGCCGCGGTTCCCTTCCGACCCATCCGGACACACGATCTCGCCTGTCCGAATCTCCAATCCCGAATCCCCGATCCCCATCCCATGAAACTCGTAGACGAAGCGGAAATCCAGGTCATCGCCGGCAACGGCGGCAACGGTTGCATCGGCTTCCGGCGCGAGAAGTTCATCCCGCTGGGCGGGCCGGACGGCGGCGACGGCGGCAGTGGCGGCAGCGTCTGGCTGATCGCCGACGAGAACCTCAACACCTTGGTCGATTTCCGCCATGAAAAGACCTTCCGCGCCCAGCGCGGCGAGAACGGCATGGGCCGGCAGATGTACGGCAAGGCCGGGGAGGATCTGACCATCACCGTGCCGGTCGGCACCGTGATCACCAACGTGGAAACCGACGAGGTCATCGGCGACCTGACCCGCCACGGGGATCGCCTGCTGGTCGCCAAGGGCGGCAAGGGCGGCCTGGGCAACATGCATTTCAAGAGCTCGGTGACCCGCGCCCCGCGCAAGGCGACGCCGGGCGAGGAAGGCGAGCAGCGCCTGCTCAAGCTGGAACTGAAGCTGCTGGCCGACGTCGGCCTGCTGGGTTTCCCCAACGCCGGCAAGAGCACCTTCATCCGCGCCGTCTCGGCGGCCACGCCGAAGGTCGCCGACTATCCGTTCACCACCCTGTATCCCAACCTGGGCGTGGTCAGCGTCGAGGCGCACCGGAGCTTCGTCATCGCCGACATTCCCGGCCTGATCGAAGGCGCCGCCGATGGTGCCGGCTTGGGCGCGCAGTTCCTGCGCCACCTGCAGCGCACCCGCCTGCTGCTGCACCTCGTGGACATGGCGCCGATGGAAGGCGGGGTAGAGGGCATCGCCCCGGCCGAGCAGGTCCGCGCCATCGAGCAGGAACTGATGAAGCACGATCCGGAGCTGCTGGAGAAGCCGCGCTGGCTAGTGCTCAACAAGGCCGATCTGATGTTCGAGGATGAGGCCCGCGCGCGCGCCGAGCAGATCGTGGCGGAGCTGGACTGGATGCATCCCTGGTACCAGGTTTCCGCGATTTCCCGCGAAGGCACCTGGCCGATCATGCAGGACGTGATGGCGTTCTTCGACCGCCAGCGCGAAGAGGCCGAAGAGGCCCGGAATGCCGGCTGAGCCAGCGGCGCCGATGCTCCCCGCTTTCTCCCTTCCCCCGCATGCGGGGGAAGGCCGGGATGGGGGCAAGCCGGAATCCGCGGCGGGCCCCCAGTCCACACGCTATCCGGTGAAGCAGGTGTCGGGCGTTCGCAGTTCCCCGTCGGTACCCAACCAATCGATTCCGTTCCGCCTCCACCCCTATCCTGCCCCGCAAGCAGGGGAGGGGGCCGGATTCCGGGCAACAAAAAACCCGGCCGAAGCCGGGTTTTTTTGCTTTCCCGTGGTCGCCTGCTCAGGCGGCCTGGAGCGCCTTGATGCGAGCGGTCAGGCGGCTCTTGTGGCGGGCAGCCTTGTTCTTGTGGATCAGGCCGCGCGAGCTGTAGCGATCCAGGATCGGCTGGGCGACGGCGAAAGCGGCCTGCGCGCCAGCGGCGTCGTTGGCGTCAAGCGCCTTGAGCACTTTCTTGACGGCGGTGCGCAGCATGGAGCGCTGGGCAGAGTTGCGCGCATTGCGCACGACGGTCTGCTTGGCGCGCTTCTTGGCGGACTTGATATTGGCCACGATGGGTTCCTGAAAGCTGGGATAATGGGGTTACGGGAAAATAGACAAAAAAGTATGGACTATTCAGAGGTTTGCGTCAACCTGGGTCAACCGGCCGCGGAGACTGCCCGATGAGCGGCAACCGGCTCCTGCGTTCCACCGCCGTTTTCAGCGCCATGACCTTCCTGTCCCGGCTGTCCGGGCTGGTCCGGGACCAGGTCTATGCCGCCGTGTTCGGTGCCACGGCCGCGATGGACATCTTCTTCATCGCGTTCAGGATCCCCAACTTCATGCGCCGGCTGTCGGCCGAGGGCTCGTTCTCGATGGCCTTCGTGCCGGTCCTGGCCGAGTACAAGGAAAAGCACGGTCCGGAGGCGGTCAGGGAACTGATTGACCGGGTCACCGGCACCCTCGCGGCGGCGTTGCTGGTGGTGACCGCGCTGGTGTTCCTGTTGGCGCCTCAGTTGGCCTTCGTGATCGCGTCCAAGTACACCGGCGCGCACCACGACATGCTGACCGAGATGCTGCGCATCACCTTTCCGTATGCGTTGTTCATCTCGCTGGCCTCGCTGGTGGGCAGCGTCCTCAACAGCTACCAGCGTTTCGCCATCCCCGCGTTGTCGCCGATCCTGCTGAACCTGTCGATGATCGCCGCGGCGTTCTGGCTGGCGCCACTGATGGACGGTTCGGTGATGGCGCTGGCGTGGGGCGTGTTCATCGCCGGCATCCTGCAACTGGTTTTCCAGTTGCCCGCGCTGGCGAAGCTGGGCCTGCTGCCGCGCCCGAAACTGGGCCTGGCCCATGCGGGCGTGCGCAAGATCATGACGCTGATGGTGCCGACCCTGTTCGGCTCCTCGGTGGTGCAGTTCAACCTGCTGTTCAACACCTGGGCGGCGGCGTTCCTGCTGAGCGGCAGCGTCAGCTGGCTGTACTACAGCGATCGCCTGCTGGAATTCCCGCTGGGCATGTTCGGCGTGGCCATCGGCACGGTCATCCTGCCGCACCTGTCCAGCCGTCATGCCGCGACCGATCCGGAAGGTTTCTCCAAGGGGCTGGATTGGGGCTTCCGCCTGTGCCTGCTGATCGGCGTGCCGGCCTGCATCGGCCTGGTCCTGTGCGCCGGCCCGCTGATGGCGACGCTGTTCCAGTACAACAAGTTCACCGCCTTCCACGCCCAGATGAGCAGCTGGAGCCTGATGGCGCAATCCACCGCGGTGCCGGCGTTCCTGCTGGTCAAGGTGCTGGCACCGGCGTTCTATTCGCGCCAGGACACGCGCACGCCGGTGAAGGCGGCGGTGGTGTCGGTGCTGGTGAACGCGAGCGCCACGATCCTGCTGTTCGCCGGCCTGCTGACGCTCACCGACGCGGGCCAGGCAGCGCTGGCCAAGGCCGGTGGCGGCTATCTGGATGCGCTGGCCCACATCCCCGGGGCGCACGCCCTGCTGGCGCTGGCGATTGCCATCGCCGGCTGGACCAACGCCGTGCAACTGGCCTGGTACCTGCGCCGAGCCGGGGTCTATCGACGCCAGCCCGGCTGGGGCCGATTCCTGCGCCAGATCGGCCTGGCCTCGCTGGCCATGACCGTGGTGCTGCTGGTGCTGGGCCGGGTCTGGCCGGACTGGTCCCACTGGGCCTGGTGGGAGCGTGGCTGGCGACTGGCCGTGCTGGTCGGCAGCGGCGGCACGCTGTATGCGGCGCTGCTGTGGCTGCAGGGCATCCGCCCGCGCGATCTGCGCGGGCATTGAGGGCCGTCTGGGCTGGACAGGACGGCTATACTTCGGGATTCGCGCGTTTCGCGCCGGCTTGCCCGCAACGGCGGCCATCCAACCAGGAAACTATGAGCAGGCTGTTTCGTGACGTCGACGGTGGACCGGTGAGTCCACGGGGAAGCGTGGTCTGCATCGGCGCTTTCGACGGCCTGCATGGCGGTCACCGGGCGCTGGTGCGCCACACGGCCGCGCGCGCCCGCGCCCTTGGCGTGGACGCGGTGGCGCTGACCTTCGAACCGCTGCCGCGCGAGTTCTTCGCTCGCGAGAATCCGCCGCCACGGCTGACCCTGGCGCGCGCCAAGGTCGAGGGCCTGCGCGAGCTGGGGGCCGACGCGGTCGGCCTGCTGCGCTTCGACGCGGCGATGGCCGCGATGAGCGCGGAGGATTTCGTCCGCCGGATGCTGGTGGAGCGCCTGTCCGCGCGTGAAGTCTGGATCGGGCCGGAATTCCGCTTCGGCCACCGGCGTGGCGGCGATCTGGGGTTGCTGCAGGCGATGGGCGCCGACCTGGGGTTCGTCGCCAACGAGATCGAGGCGGTGCAGGTGCAGGGCGAACGCGTGTCCAGCACCCGCATCCGCGAAGCGCTGAAGCAGGGCGACTTCACCGACGCCGCGCGCCTGCTTGGCCGCCCCTACGCGATCGGCGGGCGGGTGGTGCGCGGGCAGCAGCTCGGCCGCACGCTCGGTTTCCCGACCGCCAACCTGCGCTTCCCGAAGACGCCCGCGCTGTCCGGCATCTATGCGACCTGGGTGCACGGCGTGACCGGGGATCCGTGGCCATCTGTGTCCAGCTTCGGCACGCGTCCCACCGTCGACGGTGTCGAGCCGCTGCTGGAAGCACACCTGTTTGACTTCGCCGGCGATCTGTACGGACGCCACATCGAAGTCGAATTCGTCGCCAAACTGCGCGACGAACTGAAATTCCCCGATCTGCCCAGCCTGACCGAGCAGATGCACCGCGACGCCGAGCAGGCGCGCGTCCTCCTTTCAAACGACAACCAACGAGCAACGGCGTGAGCCAGGACTACAAAGCCACCCTCCACCTGCCGGCCACGGATTTCCCGATGCGCGGGGACCTGCCCAAGCGCGAGCCGGACACCCTGGCGCGCTGGGAAGCCGACGGCCTGTACGCGCAGCTGCGCGCCAACGCCAAAGGCCGCCCGCTGTTCGTGCTGCATGACGGCCCCCCATACGCCAACGGCGCGATTCACCTGGGCCATGCGGTCAACAAGATCCTCAAGGACATCATCGTCAAGTCGAAGTACCTGGCCGGTTTCGACGCGCCCTATATCCCGGGTTGGGATTGCCACGGCCTGCCGATCGAAATCGCCATCGAGAAGAAGTACGGCAAGGTCGGGGTGAAGCTGGACGCGGTCGAATTCCGGCAGAAGTGCCGCGAGTACGCCGAATCGCAGATCGATCTGCAGCGCAAGGACTTCAAGCGCCTCGGCGTGATCGGTGACTGGGACAATCCGTACAAGACCCTGGATTTCCGCTTCGAGGCCAACGAGATCCGCGCGCTGGCCAAGATCGTCGCCAACGGCCACCTGACCCGTGGCGTAAAGCCGGTGCACTGGTGTTTCGACTGCGGCTCGGCGCTGGCCGAGGCGGAAATCGAATACCAGGAGAAGGAGTCGCCGGCCATCGACGTGGCCTACACCGTGCGCGATCGCAAGGCGCTCGCGGCGGCGTTCGGCATCGACGTTCCCGACGACGTGGAAGTCGCGCTGCCGATCTGGACCACCACGCCTTGGACGCTGCCGGCTTCGCTGGCGGTGTCGCTGGGGCCGGATCTGGAATATGCGCTGGTCGAGGGGCCGGCCCACAACGGCAAGCGCCGCTGGCTGGTGTTGGCCGACGCGCTGGCCGCGCGCGCGCTGCAACGCTACGGGGTAAATGACGTGGTGGTGCACGCGCGTGCCACCGGTTCCTCGCTGGAAGGCGTGGTGCTGTCGCATCCTTTCTATGCAGAGCGCGAGATCCCGGTGCTGCTGGGTGATCACGTGTCGGCCGAGGACGGCACCGGCGCCGTGCACACCGCGCCCGGCCACGGCCAGGAAGACTTCGTGGTCGGCCAGCGCTACGGCCTGATCGACAAATACACCACCGCGCAGCTCAATCCGGTCGATGGCCGTGGCGTGTACTTGCCGTCGACGCCGCCGGCCGGCGACACCGCGCTGGCCGGCCTGCACATCTGGAAGGCCAACGACGCGCTGGTCGACGTACTGCGTGACAGCGGCGCGCTGCTGGCCTTCGCCAAGCTGAGCCACAGCTATCCGCATTGCTGGCGCCACAAGACGCCGATCGCCTTCCGCGCCACCCCGCAGTGGTTCATCTCGATGGAGCAGGCACACCTGCGCCGCGACGCACTGGCCGCGATCACGCAGGTTGGTTGGTTCCCGCAGTGGGGCGAGGCCCGCATCGCCGGCATGGTCGACGGCCGTCCGGACTGGACCATTTCGCGCCAGCGCACCTGGGGCGTGCCGATCGCGCTGTTCGTGCACCGCGAGACCGGTGAACCGCACCCGCGCAGTGTCGAGCTGATGCAGGCCGTCGCCGATCGGGTGGAGCAGGGCGGCGTGGACGTCTGGTACACCCTGGACATGGCCGAACTGCTCGGAGATGAGGCCGGTGACTACGAGAAGATCACCGACATCCTCGACGTCTGGTTCGACTCCGGCGTGACCCATGAAGGCGTGCTGCTGGAGCGCGGCCTGGGCAAGCCGGCGGATCTGTACCTGGAAGGCTCGGACCAGCATCGCGGCTGGTTCCAGTCCTCGCTGCTCACCGGCGTGGCCATCGACAAGCATGCGCCGTACCGGCAGTGCCTGACCCACGGTTTCACCGTGGACGAGCACGGCCGCAAGATGTCCAAGTCGCTCGGCAACGGCATCGAGCCGCAGGACATCATGAAGAACCTGGGCGCGGACATCCTGCGCCTGTGGATCGCCTCGGCCGACTACAGCAACGAGATGTCGCTGTCGCAGGAGATCCTCAAGCGCAACGCCGACGCCTACCGCCGCCTGCGCAACACCGCGCGCTTCCTGCTGGGCAACCTGCACGGTTTCGATCCGGCGCGCGATCTGCGTCCGCTGGAGGACATGGTCGCGCTGGATCGCTGGATCGTGCACCGCGCCTGGGAAGTGCAGGAGAAGATCAAGGCCGCCTACGAGCGCTACGACTTCGCCGAGATCGTGCAGGCGCTGCTGAACTTCTGCAGCGTGGACCTGGGCTCGCTGTACCTGGATGTCACCAAGGACCGCCTGTACACGATGCGCGAGGACTCGCGCGGCCGCCGCTCGGCACAGAGTGCGATGTACCGCATCGCCGAGGCGTTCGTGCGCTGGATCGCGCCGGTGCTCAGCTTCACCGCCGACGAGATGTGGGGCTACCTGCCCGGCGAACATGCCGGCAACGTGTTGTTCGCCACCTGGTACGACGGCCTGGCGCCGCTGCCGGCGGATGCCACCCTGTCGGCGGCGGACTTCGACCAGTTGCTGGCCCTGCGCGAGCAGGTCGCCAAGGTGCTGGAGCCGATGCGCGCCAACGGCCAGATCGGCGCGGCGCTGGAAGCGGAGATCGCGATCTCGGTGAATGCGGCGCTCGCCAGCAAATGGCAGCCGCTGGCCGAGGAACTGCGGTTCTTCCTCATCAGCGGCGACGTGAGCGTCGGCGCGGTGGAGGCGGACGACGTGTTCGTGCTGGCCCAGCCGACGGAAAAGCGGAAGTGCGTGCGTTGCTGGCACCACCGCGCCGATATCGGCGTCAATCCGGCCCACCCGGAACTGTGCGGTCGCTGCGCCACCAACGTGGACGGCCCCGGCGAGGATCGCCGCTGGTTCTGACCCCCGAGTTCCTTCCCCTGCTTGCGGGGGAAGGTGGCGCACAGCGCCGGATGGGGGCAAACCGGTCGAAGCGGGCTGACTGGAGCAACGCCGGAAGGGGCAGGGATCGCGAAAGCCCCCACGGCCCGCCGCGACAGTCAGCCCAACTCAAGGTACGCCTTCCCAGAACGCCCGCCGCCGCCCCTCCCGGCCCGCCGGGAACCCGCTTCGGCCAGGACGCCGTCCGCCCATTCCCGCTCGCGGGCAAAGGTGGCGTAAAACGCTAGGACCGGCCCGCTTTACCCGCATACTCCACCCATCCGGAAACCGACCCGCCCCATGAGCCCAACCACCGTCAAACCCAACGCCCTGATCTGGCTGCTGCTGTCGGCCATCGTCATCGGACTGGACCAGTGGACCAAGGCCTGGGTGCTGGCCTCGCTGCCTGAGTACACCGCCGTGCCGGTCATCGAGGGTTTCTGGAACTGGTTCCGCACCTACAACACCGGCGCGGCGTTCAGTTTCCTCAGCGGCGCCGGCGGCTGGCAGATCTGGTTCTTCACCGCGCTGGCCATCGGCATCTGCGGCCTGCTGACCTTCTGGCTGGGACGCACCCGGCGCGGCGACTGGCGCCAGGCGCTGCCGTACTCGCTGGTCATCGGCGGCGCGCTGGGCAACGTGGTGGACCGCCTGATCCACGGCCACGTCATCGATTTCGTCCAGTGGTACTGGCGCGACCATTACTGGCCGGCGTTCAACCTGGCCGACTCGGCGATTGTCGTCGGCGCCGTCGGCATCGCCCTGTTCGGCCTGTTCGAAGGCAAGCGCAACCCGCCGGACAAGGCTTGAGCCAGGGCCGGGCAGGCGCGGCTCGCGGCCCCGAAGCGGCGATTCACCGTTCACCCCGCCGGCTCCGGTAAAATCGCCGCCATGGATGTCCTGCTCGCCAACCCCCGTGGCTTCTGCGCCGGCGTCGACCGCGCCATTGAAATCGTCAAGCGCGCCATCGAGACCCTCGGTGCGCCGATCTACGTGCGCCACGAAGTCGTGCACAACCGTTTCGTCGTGGACGACCTGCGCAACCGTGGCGCGGTGTTCGTGGAGGAACTCGACGAAGTGCCGGACAACGCCACCGTCATCTTCAGCGCGCATGGCGTCTCGCAGGCGGTGCGTGCCGAAGCCGATCGCCGTGGCCTGAAGGTGTTCGACGCCACCTGTCCGCTGGTGACCAAGGTCCATCTGGAAGTGGCCCGCCACTGCCGCGCCGGCCGCGACGTGGTGCTGATCGGCCACGCCGGCCACCCCGAGGTGGAAGGCACCATGGGCCAGTGGAACCGCGAGGGCAGCACCGGCCGCATCTACCTGGTCGAAGACATCGACGATGTCGCGGAACTGGAAGTCGGCCAGCCCGACAATCTGTTCTACACCACCCAGACCACGCTCTCGGTGGACGACACCATCGGCATCATCCAGGCCCTGCAGGCGCGCTTCCCGGCCATCCAGGGGCCGAAGAACGACGACATCTGCTACGCCACCCAGAACCGCCAGGACGCCGTGCGCGATCTGGCCAAGCAATGCGATCTGGTACTGGTGGTCGGCTCGCCCAACAGCTCCAATTCCAACCGCCTGCGCGAACTGGCCGAGCGCGATGGCGTCGAGTCCTACCTCATCGATGGCGCCCACGAAATCAATCCCGCCTGGGTGCAGGGCAAACGGCGCATCGGCGTGACCGCCGGCGCGTCCGCCCCGGACATCCTCATCGACGGCGTCATCCAGCGCCTGCGCGACCTGGGCGCCGCCAGCATCGGCGAACTCGACGGCGAACCGGAGAACATGGTGTTCGCCCTGCCCAAGGAACTGCGGCTGCAACTGGTCAGCTGAGCGGAACCACTCAGGTTTGCTGCCCGGCCGCTTCCGGCTCCTTCTGCCGCGCCCAGAATTCCACGACGATCGTCATCACCGTCCAGACCAGCAGGGTCGGTTGGATCTTGTCCGGCACCCGATCCTGTCCGTGCAGTCGCGACTTTCTGCCCCTTCCCCCGCTTGCGGGGGAAGGTTGGGATGGGGGTGCTTTCAGCGAACATTCCCATCGCCCGCAGTCGGTGCAATGCGGTGATCTGGCCGCTGCTCACCTCGCCTGACGGGCGTCAACAATGCCTGCCATCGGCAATGTTCCAGGGCATTTTCCCACCAACGCGAAGACCCGCTAGCCGATCGTCGACGGCGTACTTCGCACGATTCCCTGCCTTGGCCTGTCGTTTGTCTCGAAAGTCAGTGGCATGCGCATCCGGGCGACAGGAAAAGTCCTCCCGTTTCCCTCAAAGGGACAATCCGAGAAACAGGAGGAATCCAGATTCACCGACTGATCTGCACGCATGGAGCCGCAGCGGAATTTGGATCGTGTCATATGTACTTCCACGAAAAAGCATTGCTTCCAGCGTCGCATGCAAGCCTTCAGCGGACATTTGACAACGTTGTCTGTGATGCGCCAGATTCGCCTCCTTCAATCATTGCGAATCGTCCAGGAGAGGGAAGGGAACATGGTCCGGAATCGTATTTTCGTCGTAAGCCTGCTCGCTGCATCGCTCGCCGTTGTCGGCTGCGACTCAAACACCGGAACGGCCACGAATCAGGCAACTGCGCCCGCGGAAGCCAAGGCCGACGCGTCGGCCGCGACACCCACGACGGCGCCGGTTTTCTTCGATGATTTCAGCTACCCGGATTTCGCCGCGTTCCAGAAGAATGGCTGGAAGGTCCGGACCGAAACCGGCCATCCCGGCATCAAGGGCGCGACCTGGTCGGGCGATGGCCTGTCCTTCCACGCGGATATTCCGGAGACCGAAGGCGGCGCGGTACGAATGAGTTCGGTCACCAACGGCACGCCCGAGAAAACCCGCCAGACCCAGTTCTGCCATTCGCGTAAATATCGCGAAGGCACCTACGCCGCGCGCATCTTCTTCCGCGACGCGCCGAGCTACGGCCCGGACGGCGATGAAGTCATCCAGACCTTCTACGCCATCAGCCCGCTGAAGGCGCCGATGGACAAGGACTACAGCGAGACCGACTTCGAGTACCTGCCCAATGGCGGCTGGGGCGAGAACACCAAGCCGGCGATGTGGACCACCACCTGGGAAACCTTCCAGCTCGAGCCCTGGACCAAGGTGAACGAGTTCTCCCGCAAGGAAGGCAGCTATGCCGGCTGGCGCACGCTGGTGCTGACGGTCGCAGACAACAAGGTCACCTACTACGTGGACGGCCAGTTGTTCTCCGAACACAGCAGCGCCGTGTACCCGGAAGACTTCATGTCGATCAATTTCAACCTGTGGTTCATGCCCAAGGGCGCGGACGGCTCGCTGGGCCCGGTCGACTCACCGGAAATGCGCGAGTACCAGGAAGACATCGACTGGGTGTTCTTCCAGGAAGGCGTCGCCCTGTCCACCGCCGACGTGGAAACCCAGGTCGCCGGCCTGCGCGGCAAGAAAGTGGCGCACATCGACAACGTGAAGGAACAGAACCCGGTGCTGCCGTCGCCTTGCGGGCTTTGATCGGCGCTGATGGCAAGTGTTTGTCACGGGGATGCCTTGGGCATCCCCGCAGTTTTCGCGAATGAATGCTTCGAAGCGGATGGCCGCCGTGATCCAGCCAGACGGAGGAGGCGGCGGCTGTCGGCATTCCAGGCGGGAGCTGGTATCGCGACCCGGCGGTGCAGGGTCCTTGATGCTGGAACCCCTTTGGCATCAAGTACTTGTGCGGAGTCAATTGACCGGATTCAGGCCGCCCCCTAGAATTCGCGGTTCCGCCGGAATAGCTCAGTTGGTAGAGCGGCGCATTCGTAATGCGTAGGTCGTAGGTTCGATTCCTATTTCCGGCACCAGTTCAAGCAAGAGCCCCGCCTTGGCGGGGTTTTTGTTTTTGGTAATTCCCAAGCAAACCGGACCAAATCTGAGAGGATTTGGTCATGAAGCAATGTCCTGCTTGCGCTGGTAGCCGGCACTACAGCCTGTCGGATGGACGACTCAAGTGCCGCGCCTGCGGCAAGCGCTTCACGTGGACGTCAGTGTGGGATTCGGTGCGCTTGCCGGGCGCCAGCAAACAGCGCCTGCTGGAGTTGTTCGTCCTCGGGGTGCCGTCCTATCGGCAACGTTTCCGCAGTGATACCACGGCCGCCACACGTGAGCGGTTCTACCGCCTGGCGCGCGCGTGCTGCGCAATGGCCGAGCAACTGCGGGAACCATTCGAGGGTGCACTGGAACTGGACGAAACCACGTTTGGCGGCGCCAGGAAGGGCAAACGCGGCTGGGGTTCTGCTGGCAAGGTGATCGTCTTCGGACTGATCAAGCGCAACGGCCAGGTCAAGGCGATGCCGATCGCCGCTCATGACCAGGCTTCGGTCATGCAACAGATCGATGCGCACAGTCGGGAAGGCTCGCTGTACTACACGGACGAGTGGCAAGCCTATGCCACCTTACGCTTGCGGGGCGAGCATGTGATGATCCGCAAGGAGAAGGGGCGACCGGTCGGACGTGACCACATCAACGGCATCGAGGGCTTCTGGAGCTATGCCAAGAACTGGTTGTATCCCTACCGGGGCGTGCCCTCCCAATACTTCCATCTGTACCTGGCCGAAGTTTGCTACCGCTTCAACCATCGCGAGCGGGACCTTAAACCCTTGCTTTTCAGGCTTTTGAAGACCACTTCAATCCAGGAACTACGGCCCATTCTGGTCCGGAAAGCTTAGGAATTACC
>NZ_JBYMTI010000002.1:0-142001 GCF_057773145.1 Pseudoxanthomonas sp. 68-E7
CGCGGCTTGATGCGGGTCAATGCCGGGCTCGCCGGCGCTGCTTACCTTGCCGACACCGGGGCGCTCGCCCCGGCCCACACATTGCAAGGAAAAACCGATGTCCACTCCCGAACCCACTGACGAGCCATTCCAGCAGCGCACCCGCGCCATGACCCACGCCCTGCGCGAATGGGATCCCGATGCGGAGGTCCAGTTCGAGTCCGCCAGCGGGCGCCTGGCGATCCTGACCACGCTCTCGCCCGAGCGCGTGCGCGAGATCCTTTCCATCGTCGGCGAGCAGGTCGAGGACGTCCCGCAAGAGGCGCGCCGGGGTGGTTGCGGCTGCGGCGGGTGCGGCTGTTCGGGCTGAATCCCCGTCCGCGTCCCCGTCCTCCGCGCGTCGCACCGGATGCGCGAACAAAAAAGAGCCGCTTTCGCGGCTCTTTTTCATTGCGCTTGGAAACCGCCGTGAGTCAGCCCTCCGCCGGCACCGCCGCCGGCAGTGCCTCCCGGCGCGGCGCCACCCACAGGCGGAACACGAACCAGGCCAGGGCGACCGCGCCGACGCTGAACAGCGTGTCGGCCGGAACACGCATCCACACCAGCATGTCCACGATCGGCTGCTGCATGAACTCGGCCGAGCGGGCATACCAGTAACCGTGCTTGAGCGCGGCGTTCAACTGCAGGATGCCCAATGGCAGCAGGGTGAGCGCGGCCATGCCCGCCAGACCGATGTTGAGCGACCAGAACGCGGTCTTCAGCACCTTCTCGTTCCACTGCACTTCCGGCTTGAGGCCGCGCAGGCAGAACAGCATCAGGCCGATGCCGAGCATGCCGTACACGCCGAACAGCGCGGTGTGGCCGTGGGTCGGCGTCAGGTTCAGGCCCTGCATGTAGTACAGCGGCAGCGGCGGGTTGATCAGGAAGCCGAACAGGCCGGCGCCGACGAGGTTCCAGAACGCGACCGCGATGAAGAACAGGATCGGCCAGCGATAACGCTGCATCCACGGCGTGGCCTTGCCCATCCGGTAGCTGTGGTACGCCTCGAAGCCGACGTAGGCCAGCGGCACCACTTCCAGCGCCGAGAAGCTGGCGCCGATGGCGATGACCGCGGTCGGGGTACCGGTGAAGTACAGATGGTGCAGGGTGCCGAGCACGCCGCCGGCCATGAACACGATGGTCGCGAACAGCACCGCCACCGTGGCCGACTTGACCTGCAGCAGGCCCAGGCGGGTGAACAGGAAGGCGATGACCGCCACCGCGAACACCTCGAAGAAGCCTTCCACCCACAGGTGCACGACCCACCAGCGCCAATATTCGACCATCGACAGGTGCGTGTGTTCGCCCCACATCAGGCCGGCCGCGTAGAACACGCCGATGGCCACGGTGGACAGGAACAGCAGGGAGACGATGGAGCGCGAATCGCCGCCGTTGCGCATCGCCGGCCACAGGGCGCGGCCCACCAGCACCAGCCACAGGGCCAGGCCGATGAACAGGAACCACTGCCAGAACCGGCCGAGATCGACGTACTCCCAGCCCTGGTGACCGAACCAGAAGTTGTGCTTCAGGCCAAGCTTCTGCATCACCGCGAACCACTGGCCGGTGAATGCGCCCACCACGATGATCAAGAGGCAGACCCATAGCAGGTTCACGCCCAGGCGCTGGAACTTCGGCTCATGCCCGGAAATCGCCGGACCGATGTACAGGCCCATGCCCAGCCAGGCGGTGGCGATCCACAGCACCGCCAACTGGGTATGCCAGGTGCGGGTGAGCGAGTAGGGCAGCACGTCGGCCAGGGCGAAACCGTAGGCTTCCTGGCCTTCGACCTGGTAGTGCGCGGTGATCGCGCCGAGCAGGATCTGGACCAGGAACAACGCGATCACCACCCAGAAATACTTGGCGGTGGCGCGCATCGACGGGGTGATCTTGATGTCGGCCAGCGGATCCCGCTTGGGCAGCACGTGCGCCAGTTCGTCGCCGTGGTTGACCGCATAGTGCCAGCCGAGCAGGGCCACACCGGCGATCAGGAACAGCACGCTGAACACCGTCCACAGGAACGCGCTGGGCGGCGGTGTGTTACCGACCAGTTCGTCGGCCGGCCAGTTGGCGGTGTAGGTGATCTCGGCGCCCGGGCGCAGGGTCACCGACGACCAGGCGGCCCACCAGTAGAACCCGGTGAGCTGATGGCGATGGCCGGCGTCGGGCACGGTGTCGTTGCGCATGGCGTAGGCCTCGCGCAGATTGGCCATCGCCGGGTCCTTGCCGAACAACTGCTCGTAGTGCGCGGCGACGGTGCGGATGGCGGCCGCGCGATCCGCGTCCACCTTCACCGTGCCGTTGGCGGCGTCGTAGGTGTTCGGACGCATCAGCGCCTGCACGCGCTTGGCGTAAGCGGCCTGGGTGGGCGCGTCCAGGTCCTTGTAGCTGGCGACGCCGGCTTCGCGCTTGGCCCAGATGTCGAGGATGGCTTCGGCTTCGCGATGCAGCCAGTCCGCGCCCCAGTCGGGAGCGACGTAGCCGCCGTGGCCCCAGATGGAGCCCAGTTGCTGGCCGCCGATGGACTGCCAGACCTGGCGGCCGGTCTCGATGTCCTGGCGGGTGTAGAGAACCTGGCCATCGGCATCGACCACCTGTTCGGGCAGGGGTGGCGCCTGTCGGTGGACCTCGCTGCCGACCCAGAGCAGGACGGCGAACGAGGCGATGAGCAGGGCGGCCAACCCTGCCCACAGCTTGCGTGTGGAATTCATGATGCGGGACTCCGTGGGAACCGCAGGCATGTTCCGCCCGCGTCCGGATCCCCTCCATGACCTACGTCAAGCCGATGTTCATTCGCGTGCGCGCGTGTGGGTTGGATGCGGACGGGCATTGCAGGCCGCGGCTTTCGGCAGGCGCCTTCCGTCCATCGCGCTGCCAGCCGACTTCTTTCCGGGCATGCGGCTCGCGCCGCGGCCGGCATCAGTCGCGCAGCACCGTGGCGGCGAGTGCGTGCAGGCGATCCATGTCGAGGATCTCGACGTCGCGCTGCTTGATGTGGACCAGCCCTTCGCGCTCGAAGCGGCGCAGCACCCGGCTCACCGTTTCCGGCGCCTGGCGCAGGTAATTGGCGATATCGGTGCGCGACATGGTCAGCTGGAAGCGGCGCGAGGAATAACCGCGCGCGGCCAGCCGCCGCGACAGGCCGATGAGAAACGCGGCCATGCGCTCGTCGGCGCTGTTGTCGCGGGCGAACAGCGAGGCCACGCCGATGTCATGGCTCATCAGCCGGAACAGGTGCTGCTGCAGGTTGGGCAGGCGGGTGGCGAGCAGGGCGATCTTGGGAAACGAGAACCGGCACAGCATCACCGTGTCCAGCGCCACCGCGTTGCAAGGATAGCGATCGCCGTGGATGGCGTTGAGACCGATCACCTCGCCGGGCAGGTGGAAGCCCAGGACCTGCTCGTGGCCATCGCGATCCACCTGGTAGGTCTTGACCGTGCCGGCGCGTACCGCGGCGATGGCGCTGAAACTGTCGCCTTCGCGGAATACGTGTTCGCCCGGTTGCAGCGGGCCGACATGCTCCACCAGGACATGCAGATCCATCAGCGCACGCTTGTCCATGCCCTCGCTGAGGCAGGCCTGGGAGAACGCGCAGGTGGAACAGAACGTCAGCGAATCGCCGTCGTCGGAGAGGATGGTGGCGTCGGTGCGTGGGAAAACGACCGGCGAGCTCATGCGGACGCCCCGGATGAGGTCAGATGGTTCGCGAGAACCGCGTGGTCGCGGTGTCCGCGGCGGCGGGCAGGTATCGGTCGAAGCACATGGCGATGATACGCAACAGCAGGCGTCCACGCGAGGTGGCGCACACTTCCCGGGGACCGACCTCGACCAGCCCGTCGACCTGCAACGGCTCCAGGCGGGCCAGGGCGTCGGCGAAATAATCGCGGAAGTCGATGACGTGGCGGCGTTCGACCGCGTCGAAATCGATCCGCCCGTGGCACATCAGCTGCTGGATCACGTCCGCGCGAAGCAGATCGTCCTCGTCCAGGCGCATGCCGCGCCAGACCGGCAGGCGGCCGCTGTCGATCGCCTGTTCCCAGCTGCCGATGTCGCGCGGGTTCTGGCTGAAGCTGGCGCCCACGTGGCTGATCGCGCTCACGCCCAGGCCGATCAGGTCGCTCTCGGCGTGGGTCGAATAGCCCATGAAATTGCGGTGCAGGTCGCCGCGCTGCTGCGCCTGCGCCAGATCGTCGCCGGGCAGGGCGAAGTGATCCATGCCGATGTAGACGTAGCCGGCTTCGCCCAGCTTGTCGATCGCGCAACGCAGCAGGTCCAGCTTCTGTTCGGGGGAGGGCAGCTCCTCGGCGTTGATGCGCTGCTGCGGGCGGAACAGCGCCGGCAGGTGTGCATAGCTGTAGATCGCCAGCCGGTCCGGGCGCGCCTTCAGGGTGATGTCGAGGGTGCGGGAGAACCCGGCCAGGGTCTGCCGGGGCAGGCCGTAGATCAGATCGACATTCACCGAGCGCATGCCGTGGGTGCGGCAGGCGTCGATGATCGCCAGGGTGTCGTCGACGCCCTGCACGCGGTTGACCGCCTGCTGCACGTCGGGGTCGAAGTCCTGCACGCCCAGGCTGGCGCGGTTGAAGCCGGCGCGGGCCAGTTGACCGACCTCGTCCGGGCTGATGAAGCGCGGATCCAGTTCGATCGAGCAGTCGAAGCCCGTGCCCGAAGCGAACGAAAAATGGCGGCGCAGGACGTCGACGACCTCGGTGATCTGGTCGGGCGACAGAAAGTTGGGCGTGCCGCCGCCGAAGTGCACCTGGTTGACGTCGCGGTCGCGATCGAACAGCGGCGAGACCAGCGCGATTTCGCGGTACAGCCGGGTCAGGTAGGCGTCGCCGCGCGCCTTCTCGCGGGTGATGATGCGATTGCAGCCGCAGTAGAAGCACGGGCTGGTGCAGAACGGGATGTGCAGGTACAGCGACAGCGGGCGCGGAATCGGGTCGCCATTGGTGATCGCCGCCACCTCGCGGAGCTCGGTCTCCTGGAACTGCGCCGAGAATTGCGGCGCGGTCGGATAGGAGGTGTAGCGCGGCCCCGGCTTGTCATAGCGGCGGAGCAGTTCGGGGTCGAAGAGGGCGGAAAGGGCTGGCATGGACAAAGGCTAGTCAGTGGCGATGGCCGTTGCCTTGACCTGAATCAACCCCGCGCCAGTTGGCCGGAAGGCTTCAGCTATGTGAGGATGCGGCGTCCGCACCCGCGGATTCCCGTTGGCCTCGCTGGCCGCCGGAGCCCCGGGGTGGAAGTCTTTTCCGGGAGCATGCGTGATCGGATACGAACAGGCCCTGGCCCTGCTGCTGGAAGGGGTGGCGAGGCGGGAAAGCGAAACGGTGGCATCCGCCGATGCCGTCGATCGGGTACTGGCCGCGGATGTCGTCAGTCCGGTGGCGTTGCCCCGGTTCGACAACGCGGCGATGGACGGATTCGCATTGGCCCTGCGGGGGCGCGCACCCTTCGCGCCCGGGCAGGCGTTGTCCGTGTGCGGTTCGGTCGCCGCGGGCATGCGGGCCGGCGCGGCGGGCGGGGGCGCGTGGGAAATCATGACCGGCGCGGCGTTGCCGGCGGGCATGGACACGGTGGTCCCGGTGGAGCGCGTGGAGATCCTCGCTGGCGAGGACGCACAGGCGATCCCGAGCCAGATTCGGCTGCGCGAAGTCCCCGCGCCCGGCGCCAACGTCCGCCGCCGGGGCGAGGATGTCGGCGAGGGCGAGCGGGTGATGGCGGCGTCCGAAAGGGCGACATCCGCCCATGTCATGCTGCTGGCCGCACTGGGAGTTGCCCGCGTGGCGGTGGCGCGGCGGCCACGCGTGGCACTCATCGCGACCGGCCGGGAACTGGTTGATGATGGCGACATCGCGGAAGGCCCCCGCATCCATGACAGCAATACGCCGTTCCTGCGCCTGCGCCTGCGCGCGGCCGGCGCCGAAGTGATCGTCGAGGAACGCGTGGCGGACGAACCGGCCGCATTCGCCGCCGCGCTCGATCGAATCCGGGAACGCGATGTGGATCTGGTGATCAGCACCGGCGCGGTATCGAAAGGACGTTTCGATTTCGTTCCCGCGAGCCTGCGGGCGCGCGGCGCCGAGGTCCTGTTCCACGGGGTTGGCATCCGCCCTGGCAAGCCGTTGCTGGCCGCGAGGCTGGCGGAGGGCAGTCTGCATGTCGGCCTGCCCGGAAATCCGGCGTCGTGCGCGGTGGGCCTGCGCTTTTTCGTCGAACCGGTGCTGCGCGCGATGCTGGGCATGCCCGCGGAACAACCGCTGCGGCTGCCGTTGGCCGAACCGGCCTGGCGGCGCCCGGGGCTGCGCACCCATCTGCACGCCCGCCTGGCCTGCGATGCGGGCGGACAACTGGGGGTGCGGCCATTGCCACGGCAGGAATCCTTCCGCCTGCAACCCTTCCTGGCATCGCACGCGTGGCTGGTGTTGCCGCCGGCGGAGGCCGGAAACGGCAACCTGGCCGCGGGAGATCGCGTGGAGGTGTATCCGCACGGGCACCTCGATGCGTGGCCCTGGCGCCTGGACGGATGAGCCGCGCATGGGCGTGACGATTCCTTCCTGGAGTGGTGTCGTGCTGGCCGGCGGGCGATCCTCGCGCATGGGCCGGGACAAGGCGATGCTGCCATGGCACGGACGCACGCTGCTGGATCACATGCGCGTGCGCCTGCGCGAGGCCGGCGCGACGCGGGTGGTGATCAGCGGCGCCTATCCGGACCCCGATGCCATCCCGGATCCGATCGGCGATGGCGGTCCCGCCGCCGCGTTCGCGCAACTCGCGCCGAAGCTCGCCGATGGCGTGTGGCTGCTGGTGCCGGTGGACATGCCGCTGCTGGACGTCGCGATGCTGGGCAGGCTGGCGGGCGCACGCGCCGACTGCGCGATTTTCGCCGGCCATCCACTGCCGATGCGGATCGTGCTGGGACCGCGCAGCCGGACGGCACTGGCGGCGATGGTGGACGCACCGGCGCCGCGGCGTTCGCTGCGCGCGATCCATGAAGCCCTCGATGGCGTGTTGATCGCGACGGACGGAAGGCGGGCGCAGTTGGCCAACTGCAACACGCCGGCGGAGTGGGAGGCCTTGAACGCGGGCACCGACCGCTGACACGTTCGCATGTAAAGGTTTGTGCTAGGCTCGCTGCGCAGTTCGCCCAGCCATCAACCGCCAGGTGAGCATCATGGAGCATCCACCCCGCCAGGACGTCGCAAGCAAGGCCCGCGAGCGCCTTGCCTTCCTGTTGCTGACCGTGGTCGTTTTTCCGCTGACCGCGGTCCTGGTCGTCGCCGGTTACGGGTTCCTGGTCTGGATCTACCAGATGTTCGCCGGCCCGCCGTCGGGGCCTTGAGCCATGGGTTCCGCACGGACGATTTCCCGACGCGCGCTCCTGTTCGGCCAGTCCGCGACGGATCGCGCCGGCGCTTCGCCGATCCCCGGCCCGTCGCCCGCCCCGCCGGTACTGCGGCCGCCGTGGGCGTTGCCCGGCGGCGCGTTCACGGCTGCCTGCACCGGATGCGTGGCCTGCGTCGATGCCTGCCCCGAGCAGGTCCTGGTGCTGCGCAAGGGCAAGGCGGTGTTCGAGCCCGAGCGCGGCGAATGCACGTTCTGCCACGCCTGCGTCGATGCCTGCGCGCCCGGCGCGCTGCGCGACCGCGAGGAGGGCGCGCCGTGGGCCTATCTCGCCGCCGTGGGCGATGCCTGCCTGGCCGCCCGCGGCGTGGTCTGCGCAAGCTGCCGCGACGCCTGCCCGCAATCCGCCATCCTGATTCCGCCGGCCGCGCGCGGTGGCGCGCGCGTCGACGCGGAGGCCTGCAGCGGCTGCGGCGCCTGCGTGGCGGTGTGTCCGACCGGGGCCATCCACCTGCACCTTCCCCAGGAGAGCGTCGCATGAGCAAGCCCGGCGACGACGAACTGCATATCGCCAGCTTCGTGATCCAGCATCGGCAGGACGCCATGCCGGCGCTGACGGCCGCGATCGGCGAACACGCCGAACTCGAGCTCGCCATTCCGGGCGAAACCCGCAGCGTGGTGCTGTGCGAATCCGCCGACCGCTACGCGGTGATGGATCGCGTCGATCAGCTGCGCGCGGTGCCCGGCGTGCTCAATGTATTGCTGGTGTACCACCATGCCGAACCGCGCCAAGCACTGGAGGCCGAGGTGGGCGCCCGTTCCGATTCGAACCTTGCCGGAGTCCAGTCATGAGCACTCGCCGGGAATTCATCCGCAACAGCGCCGTCGCCACCGCCGCCGCGGCCGCGGGCCTGCCGCTGTCCGGCGGCGGCAGCAACCTGGTGACCGAGGGCGACCTGACCACCCTGAAGTGGGACAAGGCGCCGTGCCGCTACTGCGGTACCGGTTGCGGCGTCAACGTGGCGGTCAAGAACGGCCGGGTGGTGGCCACCCATGGCGACGTCCACGCCGAGGTCAATCGCGGCATCAACTGCGTCAAGGGCTACTTCCTGTCCAAGATCCTGTACGGCCAGGACCGCCTGACCATGCCGCTGCTGCGCAAGAAGAACGGTGTCTACGCCAAGGACGGCGAGTTCGAACAGGTCGGCTGGGACGAGGCTTTCGACGTGATGGCCGCGCAGTTCAAGCGCGTGCTCAAGGAAAAGGGCTCCGACGCGGTCGGCATGTTCGGTTCCGGGCAATGGACCATCTTCGAGGGCTATGCGGCCAACAAGCTGTGGAAGGCGGGATTCCGCAGCAACCACATCGACCCCAACGCGCGGCATTGCATGGCCTCGGCGGTGATGGGTTTCATGCGCACCTTCGGCATGGACGAGCCGATGGGTTGCTACGACGACATCGAGGCCGCCGACGCGTTCGTGCTGTGGGGCTCGAACATGGCCGAGATGCATCCGATCCTGTGGACCCGGGTGACCGATCGCCGGCTGTCGCATCCGCACGTGAAGGTGGCGGTGCTGTCGACCTTCGAGCACCGCAGTTTCGAGCTGGCCGACATCCCGATCGTGTTCAAGCCGCAGACCGATCTGGTCATCCTGAACTACATCGCCAACCACATCATCCGCACCGGCAAGGTCAACAAGGACTTCGTCAACAAGCACACCACGTTCAAGCGCGGCAACGACGACATCGGTTACGGCCTGCGCCCGGACAACCCGCTGGAGGTCAAGGCGAAGAACGCCAAGGACCCGAACGGCGGCGAGGCCATCGATTTCGAGGCGTTTGCCCGCTTCGTCGCGCCGTACACGCTGGACAAGGCGGTGGAGATGACCGGGGTCGAGCGCGGCTGGCTGGAACACCTGGCCGAGTTGTACGCGGATCCGAAGATCAAGGTCACCTCGTTCTGGACCATGGGCTTCAACCAGCACACCCGCGGCGTGTGGGCCAACAACATGGTCTACAACCTGCACCTGCTGACCGGCAAGATCGCCACCCCGGGCAACAGCCCGTTCTCGCTGACCGGCCAGCCGTCGGCCTGCGGCACCGCGCGCGAGGTCGGCACCTTCAGCCACCGCCTGCCGGCGGACATGGTGGTGACCAATCCCGAGCACCGCAGGCATGCCGAGGAAATCTGGAAGGTCCCGCACGGCACCATCAAGCCCAAGCCCGGCTACCACGCGGTCGAACAGAACCGGGCCCTGAAGGACGGCAAGCTCAACGCCTATTGGGTGATGGTCAACAACAACATGCAGGCGGCGGCCAACCTGCGCGAGGAGACCTGGCCCGGCTACCGCAATCCGCAGAATTTCATCGTCGTCTCCGACGCGTATCCCACCGTCACCGCGCAGGCGGCGGACCTGATCCTGCCGGCGGCGATGTGGGTGGAGAAGGAGGGCGCCTACGGCAATGCCGAGCGCCGCACCCAGTTCTGGCACCAGTTGGTGAAGGCGCCGGGGCAGGCGCGTTCGGACCTGTGGCAGCTGATGGAGTTCTCCAAGCGCTTCACCACCGACGAGTGCTGGCCGGCCGAACTGCTGGCGGCCAACCCGCAGTTCAAGGGCAAGACCCTGTTCGACGTGCTGTACCGCAACGGCAATGTCGATCGCTTCCCCATCACCGACATCGAGGCGGGCTACGCCAACGACGAATCAGCCGCTTTCAGCTTCTACGTGCAGAAGGGCCTGTTCGAGGAGTACGCCGCGTTCGGGCGCGGCCATGGCCACGATCTGGCTCCGTTCGACGCCTACCACAAGGCGCGCGGCCTGCGCTGGCCGGTGGTCGACGGCAAGGAGACCCGCTGGCGCTACCGCGAGGGCGCCGATCCCTACGTCAAGGCCGGCACCGGCTTCCAGTTCTACGGCAATCCGGACGGCAAGGCGGTGATCTGGGCCTTGCCCTACGAGCCGCCGGCCGAATCGCCGGACGAGGACTACAACCTGTGGCTGGTCACCGGCCGCGTGCTGGAACACTGGCACTCCGGTTCGATGACCATGCGCGTGCCCGAGCTGTACCGCAGCTTCCCGGCCGCGGTGGTGTTCATGAATCCCGACGATGCGCGCGAGCGCGGGCTCAAGCGCGGCGACGAGGTGAAGGTGGTGTCGCGGCGCGGCGAGATGCTGTCGCGGGTGGAAACGCGCGGGCGCAACCGGATGCCGCCCGGCGTCATCTTCGTGCCGTGGTTCGACGCCGGCCAGTTGATCAACAAGGTCACCCTGGACGCGACCGATCCGATTTCCAAGCAGACCGACTACAAGAAGTGCGCCGTCAAGGTGCTGGCCGTCTAGGAGATTCGCCATGCGCAACAAGCCATTGCTGATTGCCCTGGGATTGACGGTGGTCCTGGCGGTGCTGGTGTTCGCGGCCGGCTGGATGTTCGGCCGCCACCGCGCCGCCGAAGCGCCGGTGGCGACCGCATCGGCCGGCGTGGCCGGCCCGGGCATCGATGCGCCGTTGCCCGGTGGCCAGATCGATGCCATCCGCCGCGGCGTGCCGATCGACCAGGAAGGCGCACCGCCGCCGATGGCGCGGGTCGAGAATGCCGACATCAAGCGGGTGCGCGCGTATCCGATGCAGCCGCCGACCATCCCGCACGCGATCGACGGCTACCAGGTCGACAAGAACAGCAACCGCTGCATGCTGTGCCACGCCCGCGCCAACGCCGCCACCTTCCAGGCGCCACCGGTAAGCGTGACCCACTACATGGATCGGGACGACCAGTTCCTGGCGACCATCTCGCCGCGCCGCTACTTCTGCAACCAGTGCCACGTGGTCCAGACCGACGCCAAGCCGCTGGTGGCGAACAACTTCCAGGACATCGACAGCGTGATCGCGACCACTCCGGCCACGCCCGCCGCGCCGGCCACGCAGGGGAGCGAATGAGCCATGTGGGAACGGATCAAGCATCGCCTGCTGCCCATTTGGCGCACCCTGCGCTCACCGAGCCGGCATTACAGCCTGGGGTTCCTGACCGTGGCCGGTTTCGTCGCCGGCATCGTGTTCTGGGGCGGCTTCAACACCGCGCTGGAGGCCACCAACACCGAGACCTTCTGCACCGGCTGCCATGAGATGCGCGACAACGTCTTCCAGGAACTGAAGACGACCATCCACTACAGCAATCGCTCCGGCGTGCGCGCGACCTGCCCGGACTGCCACGTGCCGCACAACTGGACCAACAAGATCGCCCGCAAGATGCAGGCCTCGAAGGAAGTCTGGGGCAAGGTGTTCGGCACCATCGACACCCGCGAGAAGTTCCTCGATCACCGGCTGGAGCTGGCGATGCACGAGTGGGACCGGCTGAAGGCCAACGATTCGCTGGAATGCCGGAACTGCCATGACTACTCGTCGATGGATCTGACCCGGCAGGGATCGCGGGCGGCCCAGACCCACAAGCTGTGGCTGGGCACGCGAAAGAAGACCTGCATCGATTGCCACAAGGGCGTGGCCCACCATCTTCCGGACATGACCGGAGTGCCGCAGGGCTGAACTCCCCAGCCGCTGCGGCTTCCCCAAAACCCTGCCTGGAGCCCCGCCGAGCCGTGCGTGTTCGCGCGGTTCACTTGCCGCCGCGGCGGCGCTCTTCCTCGCGCATCTTCTTGCGCAGGAACAGGCTGACCCAGATGCCGATGCCGAACATGACGAGGCTGCCGCCGATGGCCAGCCAGCCGACCGGCTCCAGCAGGATTTCGCGAAGGATCGGATGCATGTGGCGTTTCCCTGGATGGACTGGGGGCAGGTTAGCGCGGCGGCGGGGCGCGGCATTGACTTGAATCAATGGCGCCCGGTCGATGCGCCGCGCGAAGAGCGCGTGCACGGGAATCCGGCGGCGGTATGCGATAAGGAGCGCCGGAGGAACGCCCCATGACCGGTACCTATTCGCTTCTCATCTCGCCCGAGCACGCCGAACTGGTGCAGGGCGATGTCGGCGCCGATCTCGGGACCGGCTTCCGGCTGGTCCACGAACAATTGCAGAAGACCACCGGATCGCGCTGGTATTTCTACGCCGAACCGTCCCTCAGCAAACCCGAGGCGCTGCGCCGCGCCCAGCAGTGGTACGACTCCAGCGGGCATCCGGACTGGCCGGGCCTGGCCGAACGCGCCTGAGCGCAAGCGACCTCGACATCGCCTTCACCACGCTTGCCACAGCTTGGAGCGGATCGCCACAGGGACCGTTCCATGCCGGATCCGCACAGCCCCGACGCAGGCAGCCAAACCGTTCTGCTGGCGCTGGAGGACGGCATCCGGCGCATCCGCGACGCACGCCAGGTGATGGCCTTCGCCGCCGAGCACCTGGCCCGCCATCTCGGCGTGGATCGCGTCTGTTATGCGGAAATGGACCGGGCCGGCGAGCGTTTCGCGCTGCAGGTCGAATACACCAGCGGCCGCCTGCCGCCGCTGGGCGGCCAGCACCGGCTGGACGCGTTCGGTGATTCGGTCGGCGAGTCGATGCGCCGCGGCGAGCCGCTCAGCTGCGCCGACACCCAGGCGCTGGCGGGGCTGAACGAGGTGCAGCGGCGAACCTACCGCGACAGCGGCATCCGCGCCCATATCAGCATGCCGCTGGTGCGGGAGGGCGACTTCAAGGCGATCCTGGCCGTGCACCACGCCGAACCGCGCGCGTGGACGGCCGAGGAACAGGCGCTGGTGCGGGATGTCGGCGATCGCACCTGGGAAGCGGTGCTGCGGACCCGGATCGCGGTGGAACTGCGGCGCAGCGAGGCGCGCTTCCGGCAACTGTTCGAATCCATCGACCAGGGCTTCTGCATCATCGACATCGCCTTCGGCGTCGACGGCCATGCCTACGACTACCGCTTCATCGAGGTCAATGCGGCTTTCGCCCGGCATACCGGCCTGGGCGAAGTGACCGGCCGCAGCATGCGCGAGGTGGCCGTCGATCTGGAGGCGTCCTGGTACGAGGTCTACGGGGAAGTCGCCCGCAGCGGGCGGCCCCAGCGATTCGAGAAGCAGGCCGTGGGCCTGGGCGGGCGCTGGTTCGAGGTGTATGCCTTTCCATTGGAGGGCATCGGCCACCAGGTCGGCGTGCTCTTCAGCGACATCAGCGAACGGCGCCGGATCAGCGATGCGGTGCGCGAAAGCCAGGTCCAACTGGCGGCGGTAATCGAGCACGTGCCGGTGGGCATCGGCCTGTTCGACACCGAAGGGCACTACCTGATGATCAATCCGCGCCTGCAGGAACTGGTCGGCGACACGCTGCCTTCGCGGGAATCGCGCTCGCGCTGGCGCGCCTACGATGCCGACGGCCGCCTGCTGTCGCCGTCCGAATACCCGAGTTCGCGCGCCCTGCGCGGCGAGACGGTGCCGCCAACGGTGGATTTCCACATCTACCTGGATGGCAAGGAACGCTGGATCGTGTTCGGCGCGGTGCCGCTGTGGCGCGATGGCGTCGTCATCGGCGGCATCTCGGTGGCGCAGGACATCACCGAGCGCCGGCGGGTGGAAAGCGCGCTGCGCGAAAGCGAGTGGCGGCTGTCCACCCTCATCGAGGGCATTCCGCAACTGGTGTGGCGATCCTCGGATCGCGGCCACTGGACCTGGGCCAGCCCGCAATGGGAGCAGTTCACCGGCCAGGATGCGGTGGCGGCGGTCGGACGCGGCTGGCTGGAGGCGATCCATCCGGACGATCGCGCCGCGACCCTGGAGGCCTGTGCGCAGGCGGACGAAGGCGAAGTCATGGCGGTGGAGCATCGCGTGCGCCATGCCGGAAGCGGCAGCTACGTCTGGCATTCCACCCGCTCGCGGCCGTTGCGGGACATGCGGGGCCACATCGTCGAATGGCTGGGCACGACCACCGACATCCAGCAGTTCAAGGAACTGCAGGCGCGCCAGCGCGAATTGCTGGAGCAGCAGGCCGGGCAGAACCGGCGCAAGGACGAGTTCCTGGCGATCCTGGCCCACGAGCTGCGCAATCCGCTGGCGCCGCTGCGGACCACCCTGGAGTTGCTGGTGGAAGCGGGCGACGCGCCGTTCGCGCGCTCGCTCACCCGCATGCAACGGCAGGTCGATCACATGGTGCGCCTGGTGGAGGACCTGCTGGAGGTGTCGCGGATCACCCGCGGCACCATCGAACTGCGGCGCGAGCCGCTGGATCTCAACGAGGTGCTCAATGTCGCCGTCGACACCAGCCGTCCCTGGATAGAACAGGCCGGGCACGTACTCGACATCGAACTGGCGCCACCTCCCTGCTGCAGGGTGGACGGGGATCCGGTACGGCTGGCGCAGGTGTTCTCCAACCTGCTGAACAACGCCGCCAAGTTCACCCACGCGCCCGGGCGCATCTCGCTGGCATCGACGCGGGTGGGTGAGCGGGTGCGGGTCACGGTGAGCGACAACGGCGTCGGCATGCCGGCGGAGCGCATCGGCGAGATATTCGATCTGTTCGCGCAGATCCGGCAGGAAAAACAGCAGATGCTCAGCGGCCTGGGCATCGGCCTGACCCTGGTCCGCAGCATCGTCGAACTGCACGGCGGCAAGGTCACGGCGCACAGCGACGGCATCGGGCAGGGCAGCCGGTTCGAAGTCGAACTGCCCCTCATCCCCGTGGACGGATCGGGAGACGACGACATGATGGAACCGCGGACGACGACAGGCAGCCGGCATCGGCTGATGGTGGTGGACGACAATCGCGACGCCGCCGACGCGGTGGCCGAATATCTGGAGTTCGCCGGGCACGAAGTGGCGGTCGCCTACGATGGCGAATCGGCCTTGGCCCGTTTCGCCGGCTTTGCGCCGGAAATGGTGCTGATGGACCTGGGCATGCCCGGGCTCAGCGGCTATGAAACGGCCGCGCGCATGCGCGCATTGCGGAAGGACGCGCCGCTGACCCTGGTGGCGCTGAGCGGCTGGACCCACGAGGACGACAAGCGCCGTTCGCGTGAAGCGGGTTTCGACGTGCACCTGGCCAAGCCGGTGGAAGTGGCGACACTGCGGCGCCTGATGGCCGAGTACCTGGGCACGGGATGAGCGACGGGGCGACGCGCCGGGCGGCTTTCACCCGTCGTAGCCATCGCGACGGGACAATGGAGTCCCGTTCAAGGAATCCGCCCATGGAACCCCAGGCCAAGCCATTGGAATCCTCGCAGGGCGCCGGCAGGCGGCGCGGACAGATCCTGCGCTTCCTGTTCCGTTACCGGAATTCGGGATTGTTCTCCGGGCTGGACACCAGCCTGGAGGATGCCGACCTGACCGTGGCCGAAGGCACGCCGCAGGAACTGGCGCAGGATCTCGAGGCGCTGGGCCCGGCGTTCGTGAAGATCGGCCAGATGCTGTCCACCCGCCCCGACATCGTGCCGCCGGCCTTTGCCAGTTCCTTCGAGCGCATGCAGGAGCACGTCGAACCGGTGCCGTTCGAAGCCGTTCGCGAAGTGGTGGAAGCCGAGCTCGGCGTACGGCTCAGCCATGCCTTCGCCGATTTCGAGGCCAAACCGCTGGGCTCGGCGTCGCTGGCGCAGGTGCACCGGGCCTGGTTGCGCGACGGCAGGCCGGTGGCGGTGAAGGTGCAGAAGCCGGGCATCGCCCAGCAACTGCTCGGCGATCTGGATCTGCTGCGCGGCTTCGCCCGCAACGCCGATCGCTTCACCGATGTCGGCCGGCGGGTGCGCTTCGCCGATTGGCTGGAGGAATTCAGCCGCACCCTGCTGGCCGAACTGGACTACCAGGCCGAGGCGGAGAACCTGGTCCGGTTCCGCCTGCACCTGGCGCCGTTCCCGGAATTGTGGGTGCCCGCGCCGGTGGCCGACCTGAGCCGGCGGCGGGTGCTGACGATGGAACTGGTGGACGGTATCCGGGTGGATCAGATTCCCGGCGTGCGCCGCACCGAGCAGGCCATGGACACACTGGCCTCGGCGCTGCTGCGCGGCTATCTCGACCAGATCTTCGTGCACGGTGAAATCCACGCCGATCCCCACCCGGGCAACCTGCGGGTGACCCGCGACGGGCGCCTGGCGGTGTTCGATCTGGGCATGGTCGCCAACATTCCGCCCAAGCGGCGCGACTGCCTGCTCAAGCTGCTGTTCGCCGCGGTCGACGGCCGCGGCGAGCAGGCCGCGGACGAGGCCATCGCGATGGGCACGCGGCTGGAGGACTATGACGAGGAGCGCTTCGTGCGCGAGGTCGGCCACCTGGTCAGCCACTACACCGCGCATGCGCGCACCACCTCGTCCGGGCGGGTGGTGCTGGAACTGGTGCGGGTGGCCACCGCCAGCGGCCTGCGCACGCCACCGGAGCTGAGCCTGCTGGGCAAGGCGTTGCTCAACCTGGACGCGGTCTGCCGGCACCTGGCGCCGGACATGGATCCCAAGGCCATCGTCGAGCGGCATCTCCAGCACGTGATCCGGGCGCGGCTGCGGCAGTCCCTGTCCTCGCCGAACATCGCCAGCGAGTTGATCGAGATCCAGACCCTGTTGCGTGAAGGACCGCGCAAGCTGTCCGATGCGCTGTCGCTGATTGCCGAGAACAAGCTGCAGCTGCGGGTGGCCGGGCTGGAGGAATCGCGGTTGATGGAAAACCTGCAGAAGATCGCCAACCGGATCGCCGCCGGGCTGGTCACCGCGGCCCTGATCGTCGCGTCCTCGCTGATGATGCGGGTGGAAACCCGCAGCACCCTGTGGGGTTATCCGACCGTGGCGCTGCTGCTGTTCCTGCTGGGGGCGGGGCTGGGCGTGGGCATCGTGATCAGCGCGCTGCGGCGCGACCGCACCGCGCGTTCGCGCGAGGAGCGCGCGCCGCGCTGACGTTGCCATGACCGCTTTCCTGTACCTGTTGCCCTGTGCCGGCGAGAATCTGATCAAGCTGGGCATCTCCCGGGATCCGCTGGCGCGCGCGCGCAGCCTGGCGCCGCGCTGGTTCGAGTTCTTCGATCTGGATCGCGCCTGGCTGCTGCAGGCCGATCGCCTCGCCGAGGCGCAGGCGTGGGAAACCGCGCTCAAGCGTTCGCTCAAGCCGCACAATGCGCCGGCGCCGCTGCTGTCGGTGCGCGCCGCCGGCGGTTTCAGCGAATGGTTCCGTGGCGCGCACGGCGCCGTGCTGGATCACATGGAAGCGATGGCCAGGCAGGGGTTCGCACTGCATCCGGCCCGGCCCTGGCTGGGCCAGGCGCTGGCGCGTGGCAGCGATTCCCTGTACGGCTGGGCCGATGCGCTCTGGCAATCCATGCTCGATAGCGGCATCGATCCCTCGCTGCATCCGCTCGCGCCTTCGCTGCGCGACGCCTGCGACGAACAGGCCGCATTCGCGCTGGGGGTGGAGGACCGGCTGCCGGCGGATGTGGTGCGCTGGTATCGCGACGTGCGCGGTTGAACGGGTCAGTCCGGCGCCTTGGCCGGGACGAACGGCGATACCGGATCGCTGGCCGGGAAGGTCTCCTCCAACGCCTCGTCCTGGTTCTCGCTTTCGTGATGCTTGCGCTTGCGTTCCTGGTGCGGTGTCTCGGGCGCGTCGCGGTCTTCTTCCGGCGCGGGTGGATCCTTGCGATCGCGGTTCATGGCGGTCTCCGGTGGGAGGACCGCGCCAGTGTGGTACCGGGCAGGTGGTACCGGCGTGAACCCGGCGCGTGCGCGTGCGCGGATTCAGCGTCGGTTGCGATCACCGGTCCCCAGCGGATCGGGATAATCGCGTTCCGGATCACGGCGACCGGTGCCGCGCGGGACATCCGGCTGGTCATGGTCCTTCCAGCGCGCACGATCATTGCGCAGGCGGTCGGGGGTGTGCGCCTTCTGCTGGTCGCCCTCGGGATTCCCGCGCGGCGACGGTGGATCGGGGTTTCGTTTCATGGAGCGTCTCCCGGTGGGGTTGGGGGTACATCGCCAGCCACCCGCGCCGCCACCTTGCGCAGGTCGCGGCGCAGATCGCGCAGCGCGTGTTCGCGTGGTTCGCCACGCATGCGCAGGATGGCGGAAGGGTGCCAGCTGGCGATGGCGTCGGTGCGTTCGTCGAGCGCGCGCCAGCGGCCGCGTTCACGGGTCAGGCGGAATGCGTTGCCGAACAGCGTCTGCGCGGCCATCGCGCCGAGCGCGACCACCCAGCGCGGGCGCAGCCGCAGCAGCTCCGCCGCCAGCCATGGCCGGCATGCGGCCTGTTCGGCGGCGTTGGCGCGCTGATGCAGGCGCCGCTTGCCGCGCGGATGGAACTTGAAGTGCTTCACCGTGTTGGTCAGGTACACCGCATCGGCGGCCAGGCCGCATTCGGCGAGCAGGTCGCGCAGCAGTTGTCCGGCCGGTCCCACGAAGGGCTCGCCCTGCCGATCTTCCTGGTCGCCGGGCTGTTCGCCGATGAGCATCACCGCGGCACGCGCGGGACCGGCGCCGAACACCGTTTGCGTCGCGTCCCGCCACAACGGACACGCCCGGCAATCCGCCGCACGCAGGCGCAGTTGGCGCAGCGTGCCGGCGGGAACGGTATCCACCGGCTTGGGCAACGGCACCCGCGGCGGCGCGGCGCGCGGCATCGGCTCAGCACTCGCGCCACGGACGCGACTCAGGCATCGGCCAGCTCATGCACGGCGGGTCGGGCGGCCTGGGAAACCACCGCCGGCGCTTCGCGATGAGGGCGCGGCAGTGGCGCGATGGGCGCCATCGGCATCGCCACCCGCCGGCGTTCGGCCACGGCCAACACACGCAGGCGCGCGATCCGGCTGCGCGCCCAGCGGGCGGACCAGCGCATGCCGGCCGCCACCGAGCGCACCGCGACATTGGCCTGCGGATTGAGCGGGTCGTGCAACTGCACGCTCACCAGCCAGCCATCGCGCAGGGGATGGATCTCCAGCACGTTGCAGCCATCGAGCAGCAGGCGCGCGCCAGTCCATGCATCGTCGGATGTGGCTTCCACCCAGGTGAAATCCGAAGGAAGCTTCATCGGCACGGCTTTGGTCATGGCATGCATCCTGTTTGGGGGGGATGCGGTTACATAGCAGATCACATGCCATCGCAAACTGACTGGAAACAGCATCCTGGATCGCGGTTGCGGAGCGCATGGACGCAGGCGTTTCCATGTGCCTGAAAAAATTTCCCTCGAAGTGGAAAGCGCGTGAAGAGCGTGCCTTGGCATCATGCTCACGAGCGTTTCCCTAACGTGCTTGTTCAGCTGAAACGCCAGGTTCGATCTTGCGCCGGCGTAACCGGGAGTGAACATGAAACGCAGCGGCAAGCCATCCACCACCACGAAATCCCCTTCCGGGAATCGGCGCGCTTCCGCTTCCCGTCCGTCCGGGAAGGCATCCTCGACGGCGCAGCGCCAGCGGCAACTGCAGGACGATGCGATGGAGAAGAACGCGCGCGCGCCTTCGCCGAAGAAGAAACCGGTGCAGGCCGGCAGCCGCCGGCAGCCGGAGCCGCCGCTGAGCCGCCAGCACCTGGCCAAGCCGGGCAACGAGTCCGAACTCGACGTGCCGCCGCGCTTCCTCGCCCGGGACTACCGGGGCAGCGGCAAGTTGCAGGAGCGCCGCGCGATCATCACCGGCGGCGACTCCGGCATCGGCCGGGCGGTGGCGGTGCTGTTCGCGCGGGAAGGCGCGGACGTGGCGATCGTCTACCTGGACGAACACGAGGATGCGCGCGAGACCGCGCGCCATGTCGAGGCGGAAGGGCGCCGCTGCCTGCTGATCAGCGGCGACGTGCGCGATCCGGATTTCTGCGGACAGGCGGTGGCGCGCACGCTGGAGGCATTCGGCGGGCTCGACATCCTGGTCAACAATGCGGCCTTCCAGCAGCACGTCAAGCGGCTGGAGGACCTCAGCGACGCACAACTGGCCGAAACCCTCCAGACCAATATCGGCGGTTACTTCAACATGACCCGCGCGGCATTGCCGCATCTGCGCGAAGGCGCCTGCATCATCAACAGCGGCTCGGAAACCGGCCTGTTCGGCAGCAAGGAACTACTCGATTACGCGGCGACCAAGGGCGCGATCCATGCCTTCACCAAATCGCTGGCCAGCAACCTGCTGCCACGCGGCATCCGCGTGAACGCGGTGGCGCCGGGACCGGTCTGGACGCCGCTCAATCCGGCGGACCGGGAAGCCGGGAAGGTCGCCACCTTCGGCAAGGACAGCGACATGGGACGCCCGGCCCAGCCCGAGGAACTGTCGCCGGCTTACGTGTTCCTGGCCTCGCCGATCACCGCCTCCTACATCAACGGCGCGGTGCTGCCGGTGATGGGGGGACCCTACGGATAGGCGGACAACGAAACCGTCAGGCGCGATCCCGCAGTCCGCTTTCGCCGGACTGCTTGGCGCAGTGCGCGCAGCAGTAGATGGTGCCGTCGCTCTCGACCCCGTGGCCGATGACCATGCAGCCGCAATGCGCGCAGCGCGGCGCGAAGGCGTGGATGGCGCATTCGAACGCATCGAAGGTGCCGGTGCGTCCCTGCTGGGTGACGGTGAAGCTCTTGTCGTAATCGTTGCCACAGACGTCGCAGCGGGCCATGGGATACCTCTCGTCGTTTCGGGAAGGGAATGGGCCCATGGGTGGCGCGGACCCGTCGCCTGGTCGCCGCGTCAATAGACGCCTTCGGGGCTGGGCTGCGGGCGGCCCGGCGGTTCGGGCGGCAACTGTTCCAGGATGGGCGCGAGGATCTGCTCGGATTCTTCCAGCCACGCCAGCATGCGCAGGGCCCAGTCGCGCAGGTCGTCGCGGGCGCAGTGCTGCGATGCCTGGTCGAACAAGGGCCAGGCTTCGTCGAGTACCGATTGCAGCGCCAGCGCGGCGTGATGCTCGTAGGCCTGCGGATCGAAGCCCATCAGCCGGGTCGATGCATCGTCGCCGGCGCGGGCGGTACCGAATCCGGCCCATACGCCGTCCGGGTTCTGGTGCTGCGCCAGGATCATGCGTGCCAGCGCGCGCAGCGATTCATCGCTGGCGTGCTCGAGGATGCCCGCGGCGAGGCGACGTTCGCGCAGGCCCAGCGCCAATGCGGCCTCGACGAAGGCGTCATCGTCGAAGTCGGCGGACGAGGCGGATTCACTGCTTCGCCGCGAGGGCAGGTGGCGCAACAGCATCACCGCGCCGGCCACCAGCGCCAGCCACGCGATCATCGAAGTACGGTGCTTCATGCCGGATGCCTCCGCACGGCCGCCCGGGTGGGCGGCCGTGCCGGGTGTGCCGCCCGGGGGCGGTCAGTGGGTGCTGCCTCCGGCCGGCGAGGTGGGGCTGCCGGCGGGACGCTGGGTCGTGGTGGTGCCCCGGCGGGCGGCCGATTCACCGGTGGTGGCCGAGGTTTCCGCCCCCATGTCCGACATCCTCCCGAGCGCGGGCGAGACCCGGATCTCGTTGCGCACGTCCTTCACCCCGCTGCAGGCATCGGTGATGTCCTCGGCGCGATGCTTCATCCAGCGATGCTCGACGGTCCCGGTCAGGGTCGCGACGCCGCCGCTGACGCTGACCTGCACATCGTCCGCGTCCAGGTACGGATCGTCGGTGAAGCGCTCGTTGAGATCCTCGGTGATGCGTTCGTCCGAACGGGTGTAACCACGCGGGCCACGGCCACGGAAACCCTGGGCGCGGCTGGAGTCGCCGAAACCGGCGGAACCACCGGCCTGGCTGTCGTCGCGCCAGGAGGACGTCCCGCGCCCCATGCCACCGGAGCGGCCCAGGGTGCTGTCGCCGAGGCCGGGCTCGCGCGCGTAGCGGCCGCCGCGCCCGTAACCGCCGCCGGCGAACACGTCGCCCTGCGCGTAGCGCTGGCTGAAGTCCTCGGGCCCATAGACCCGTCCGGGATCGCGTTCGCGTCCATAGCCCTGGCTGTACTCGCCGCGGTTGGCGTAGTAGCCGCTTTCGGTATCGCCCTCGCGATAACCGCCGGCAAAATCGCTCTCGTCGAATCCGCGCCCGTATTCGCGCTGGCCGGCGACGCCGTAGTCGCTGAAGCCCGAGCGGCCCTGGCCGGTGCTGCGCCAATCGCCGCCGCGCCCGCTGCCGTACTGGCCGCGCACGTCCTCGTCGGTCTCGCGTCCACGCCCCCAACGTTCGTACTCGTCCTCGCGGAATCGGCCTTCTTCCCAGTCGCGCGCGCGCGGGCGCGGCTGCACGCCGGCGGTGGCGTAGCCCTCGCCGTAACCGCGCGTGTTGCGCTCGTCCTGCGGATGCCGCTCTTCATGTTGCCGCCCGTATTGCCGGTTGTACTGGTTCATGTCCTGTCTCCGGTTCTGCCACCATTCGCGACTGGCGTCCGCCAGTTGCGTTGCCAGTTGCCGCAGTTCGCCTATCGCGGCTTTCAATTCGGTACCCACGTGCCTGTTGTCTTCCATCTGCCTGCTCCCTTGCGGATTCGGAGCCGCACCGCGCACACGGCGCCTTGACTGGGCTCCTTCGCTTGCTTCACGCAAACGGCATGCCATCGGCGAGGGCGCTGGCACGAGCCCGTTTGCATGCCCGTATCCGGTGGCGCAGGCAGCTTTTGCCCCGCCGCGAAGTTTGTGCCTGCGCAGGCTGGCACGCCGTTTGCGCGGGATCAGGGAAATCACCACGAACGAGGTGCGAGATGAAACATTGGGGACTGCTGGCCTGCCTGCTGCTGGCCGTGGCGGCATGCGACCGCCGAGACGATCCCGGTGTGCCTGCTTCCAGCACGGGCAGCAGTACGCCGCCCGGCGAGGCGGTGGATGCCGGTGCCGACGACAAGGCCGCCACGGGCGACGAACCGGTCCACCTGACCCAGCCACCGCCCGCGGCGACGGATTGCGACGGCAAGGTGGGGGATGAACTGGCGGATTGCATCCGCGATCGCGGCCAGCGCGAACGCGGCGAGGCGCCGCCGCCCTGACGCACATATTTCACGGGCTGCAGCTTGTGCCCGCCAAGGGCCCGCGTTGGACGCGCCCTGCGCGGGCTCCACCGTTGGCACGGACATTGCGGAACACGCTGTGGCGCAGGCGCTTGCCGCGCGCCATTCCATTTCCAACAGAAGGCGACCCCATGTCCCGTTCCCCGTTGTCATTGAGCCCCTCCGCGATGAACGCAAACGCCATGAACGCTTCCTCCCCGCCGCGCGCCCAGGCGCGCGATCGCCGCGAGCCGCGTGGCTTCGCCGCGATGGACCCGGAACGCCAGCGCGAGATCGCGCGCAAGGGCGGACGTGCGGCGCACCGCAGCGGCAATGCCCATCAGTTCGATTCCGAAGAAGCCCGCGAGGCCGGCCGCAAGGGTGGCGAAGTGGTCAGCCAGGATCGCACGCACATGGCGCGCATCGGCGCGCGTGGCGGCGAGGCCCGCGGTGCCAACCGCCGGCAGCAGGCGCGCACGGAAAACCGCGAAGACGGCGACGCCGCTGCGGAACCCGACGACGCCGGCATGCCCTCCACCCGGCGTCACTGAGACCGTCCGCGGTCGTCAGCGCTCCCGGGAGGTGATGGCGGGGCTCCGTGGCTGGGCCGGCGCTCCCGTCGTCGCTCGATCCAGCAGGGCGCCGCATTGCACGACCGCCGCGTCGATGCGGTCCAGCCCTGCACGCACATCCTCGGCGTGGCCCTGGGCGAGGGCCTCGCGCGCGATGGAGTTGGCGTACAGGATCAGGTTGAGTTCGTTGCGCAGATCGTGCTGCCAATCAGACATCGCCACGCTTCCTGGTCAGGTGGTTGTGCACCGTGCGCACGCTGATGCCCAGGCTGCGCGCGGTGGCGGTCTTGTCGCCGCCATGGAAGGCGAGGGTCTTGCGCAACATCTCCGCTTCCATCTGGGCGAACGTCATGCCCACCTGGAAACGCACGCCCGCCGGATCGTCATCGCCGGCCATCCCGTGGTGGACGGCCTGCAGCGGCGCGGCGCGCACGCTTTCATCGGGACTGCGCAGGTAGGCCAGTTCCACCGCGCTGGCAAGTTCGCGCACGTTGCCGGGCCAGGCATGGGCCAGCAGCGTGGGCAGGCAGCGTTCCTCCAGCCGCTTGGCCTGGCCGGTACGGCGGTTGAGGCGATCGACGAAGGCGTTGGCCAGCAACGGGATGTCCGGCTTGCGCGCGCGCAGCGGCGGCACCTCGATCGGATAGCGGGCGAGGCGGAAATAGAGATCGGGACGCAGATCGGCGCAGCCGCTGCCGGAGAAACGATGGGTGGCGGCCACCACCCGCACGTCCACGGGCACTTCGCCCTGGCCACCGATGCGCTGGACCACGCCGGTTTCCAGGGTGCGCAGCAGATAGACCTGCAGCGCGGGCGGCATGTCGCCGATCTCGTCGAGGAACAGGGTGCCTCCCTGGGCCTGTTCGAAGAACCCGAGGTGGCGGGCCGCCGCTCCGGTGAAGCTGCCGCGTTCATGGCCGAACAGTTCGCTGGCCAGCAGTTCGCCGGGTAGCGCGCCGCAGTTGACCGCGACGAAGCGTCCGCCGCGACCGCTCTGCGCATGCAGCGCCCGCGCCGCCAGTTCCTTGCCGCTGCCGGTCTCGCCGAACAGCAGCACGCTGACATCATGCGGCGCGGCGCGGCCAATTTCCTGGCGCAGCGATTGCATCGGCGCGCTTTCGCCGAGCAGCCCGTCCGCGCCATCCTCGCGCAAGGCGGCTTCGCGCGCGTGATGGGACTGGCGCACGTCGTCGAGCAGGCCCATCAGCCGATTGGGCGGGAGCGGCTTTGGCAGATAGGCCGAAGCGCTGGAAGCCACAGCGCGGCGCGCATGCTCGATGTCGCTGCTGCCGCTGACGAACACGATCTGGCCCTGGTGCTGGACGGGAATGCGGTCGAGCACGTCAAATCCGGTGCCGTCCGGCAAATGCATGTCCAGCAGGGTCAGATCGGGATCATGGTGGGCCAGCCAGGGCGCGGCGTCGGCGACGCGATGGAACGCATGCGCGGTGAATCCGCGTCGTCGCGCCAGGTCCAGGGTCATCGACGCGAACTCGGTGTCATCGTCGACGATGGCAAAGCAGGGGTTCGCCATGTTCACTCTCGTGCATCATCAAGCCGGAAGCATCGCGGAAAGGCTGTTAGTGCAACGCGAAGCGGACCCGGCCACATGCTGGATGCGCATGCATGCGCTGTTGATGTTCATGAAGGTGATGCGAAATGAAAGTGGCATGTCGCTTGCGTGGCATGCGCATCCAAATCCCCGGGAGCGCGCGATGAACCGCATGACGATGTTGGCTGTTGCATTGCTGGTGTCCCTGGGGGCGGGATGCGAACGCCGCGGGGACGCGGGAACGACGACCGCGGACGCCGACACCGGCGCCGTCGCGCGCACGGCTGGCGCGGCACCGGCAACGCCCGCGGCGCAGGCGCAACCGGATCCCGTCGAAGGCACCGCGCTGGAACACGCGCCGGGACAGGCATCGCCGGGTGCCGCGATCCAGGTAACCCGGGCCGGGGCGCCGAAGCCCTACCTGGCCGATCAGGCGGGCGCGGCGTTGTACTACATGGAAGACAACCGCGATGGAAGCCGTTGCGACGACGCCTGCGAGCGCGCATGGCCGCCGGTGGTCGCCAGCGAAGGCCAGGCGCAGGCGGGCGATGGCGTGGACGGCAGCCGGCTCGGCACCCTTCCGCGGGTGGCGGGCGGTTTCCACGTGACCCACGACGGGCTCGCGCTCTATCGCTATGCCGGCGACCAGGGCCCGGGCCGCACCTCGGGCGAGGGCGTACGCGACAAATGGGGGCATTGGCACCTGGCGCGCCAGCAGGCCGGCGATTCTCCGGCGCGCTAGGACGTGCCCGCGCGCGGGCTGTCGGGCAGGCGGCGATGGATCGCGGTGGCCGCGATCGCCGCATGGCCCATCGCCACCGCGATCTGGTTGAGGTCGCTGACCACGTCGCCGGCCGCGTACAGCCCGCGCACGCCGGTTTCGCCGTGCGCATCCACCCGCAACTCGCCGCTTTCGCTCAGCGCCGCGCCCAGGTCGGCTCCCAGGCTGGCCTCGGGCAGGGCGCCCAGCACCGGGTAGACCGCGTCGAACCACGCCTGGCCGCCATCGCTGAACACCGCGACGCAGCGCCCATCGCGAAGCTGCAGGCGCTTCAGTGACGGCCATGCCTGGATGCCGTGGCTGCGCGCGCGCGCAAGCCATCCATCGTCCTCGCTGGCCTGCTCGGCCGCGGACACCGGGATGAGACCGACCGACGCCGAATAGGCCCGCAGGAAGATGGCGTGTTCCAGCGCCCGCGCCACCGGCCCCAGCACCGCGATGTGGCCGTCCGTGACCTCGTAGGCATCGCAGATCGCGCACAGGCGGATCGCGCCGCAGGCGATGGCCGGCTCCAGGGCCTCCATCTCCGGCATCACGTCGTTGACGCCGGTGGCGAGCAGCACGGTTTGCGCGCGCCATTGCCGGTGATCGTCGAGCAGGCTGAACCCCGCGTGGTCCCGGTGGACGCGGTGGATGCGGGTACGCTCGAACTTCACTCCGTGGGCAGTAGCCTGGTCGCGCAGGCGTTGCAGCAGGTCGTGCCCGCTGATGCCATGCGGATAGCCGGGACAGTTGTGCGTGCGTGGAATCCAGCGCGCACGGCTGTCGCCACCGTCGAAGACCAGCACGCGGCGATGGTAGCGGGCCAGGTAGGTGGCCGCGGTCAGCCCGGCGGGGCCGGCACCGACGATGGCGCAGTCCAGCATGTCCATGCGCGCAGCCTCGCGGTCGCGGCGTGGCCGACACGTGAACACACGCGGATCGAGCTGGAACGCGATGGCCCGCTGCGACCCGCGTGAGCACCGATACCGGCGGGAATCAGCCCAGCCGCTGATCCACCCGGAAGCGGTGCGCCGCCAGATACCGGATCCGCGCGAACAGCGGGTGCCGCGGATTGATCAGCAGGTTGTGCTCGCAGGGACACAGCGCGCTCGGCACCTGCGCGAGCAGGGTGTTGCCGGTGGCCAGCCAGGCATCGCCGAGCGCCTGTACCTCGCCGCGATAAGGACGTTCGCGCCACGGCAGGTCCTCGCCGACTTCGATGACATGCAATGAATCGGCCGGCAGCCTGGCTTCGATCAACTTCAGTTCGTTGACCGGTGTGCTTTCCAGGTGCGCGCGGTACTCCAGCATCGCCGCCGCCGCCGCGCGCGCGGCGTAGATCACCGGTTGTTGCCCGGAGGTCCAGCGGCCGGGCCGTTCGCTGGCGGGAAACACACCGGTGATGGCGGTGTCTTCCACCATCACGAAGGCGGGGATGGTGTCGTTCGACATGGGTGTTCCTCCTCGTCGCTGCCTCGATGTTCGGACGGGCCACGCGAAGACGGCGTGGAATCGGCGACTCTTCACATGACCGGCCGGTGGGCTCGGTTAGGGTCGGAATCCTCCATCTCCGGCCCACCATGCGCGCGTTCGACGCATCAAACCGCCTGAATCCTTCCATTCCGGGACCGCGCCGCGGCGTGCGCCAGGGCGGGTGCCGATGCCGCGTCGCGGCGCTGCTGGCGATGTTGGTGCTTGCTGCGACCGCCACTGCCACTGCCAGTCCGGCGAAGCCTGCGCCCGACGCGGCCGATCGCGTGCAGGGCACCGCGCGCGAGGTGCTGGAAGAGGTGGGCGAGCGCGACAGCGCGCCGCTGTACAGCCGTCGCCTGTGGCGGGGCGCGTTGCATGACTGGAACCGGGCGGCACCGGCGATCCGACGCGATGTCGCCGCCGCGCGGGACGATCTCCGCGCCCAGTCGGGTCCGCGCACCTGGAGCCTGGCGCTGCTCGTACTGGTGCTGTGGGCCGGCGCGTTGTGGGGCATCCCGCGACTGGCGGCGCGCTTGCGCCCGCGCTTGCCGGAAGGACGCATTCGCCGCTCCCTGACGGCATTGCTGCGGGTGGCCGGGGCCACCCTGGCCAGCGCGATCGCGGTCACCGCGCTGCTGCAGATCCTGGCGTGGGGCGCGCCCGCGCGCTCGCCGATCCCGGGCCTGTTGGGTCCGCTCATCGGCGTATCCGTGTTCGCGGTGTTCATGGCCAGCCTGGGCCGCAACGTGCTGTCCTGCGGCGATGCCGGCCTGCGCCTGCCGGACATCCCCGACGAGGTGGCCGCGCGCATGCGCCATGTGCCCTGGCTGCTGGCCGGCGCGGTCGCGCTGGCGACCGGGGCGGAAATCCTGCTGGTGCGCTGGCTGCCCGCGCGTGGCCAGGCCATGCAGCTGTCCACCGCGATGCTGACCCTGTTCCTCGCCGCCGCGATGGCCAGCGTGTGGTCGCGGCTGGGGCTGGCCCTGCGCGCGGATCCGGCCGGTTCGCCGCAGGGGCGGCACCGGGTGCTGCTGCGGCTGGTGGTCCTGCTGGGCTGGCTGCTCATTGTCGGCAGCCTCGTCGCCACCGTTCTCGGTTACTACGCGGCCGGTGGATTCCTGATCAAGCAGACCCTGTGGGGCGGCGTGGTGGTGGTGTTCATCTACCTGCTGGCGGTCGCCACGGGCGATGTCGTCGATGCCTATCTGGGCGCCAGTGGCAAGGCGGGCCGGGTGCTGGCGTGGCGGTTGGGACTGGAACCGCGCAAGGTCGACCAGTTCGGCGCGCTGGTGTATGGCGCGGTCCGGCTGTTGCTGGTGCTGGGCGCGCTGGTGTTGCTTGCCGCACCCTATGGACTGGGACCATCGGAGCTGTTCGGCCGCGTGCATCCGGGCTCGGCGGTGCTGGTGATGGGCCAGTTGAGGCTGGGCGCGGGCGATCTGGTGCGCGCGTTGTCGGTGTTCGCCGTGGTCATCCTGGCCACGCGCCTGTTCGGTCACTGGTTCAATGGCCGCTACCTGCCGACCACCCGGCTGGACCCGGGCATGCGCGCCTCGCTGGTGTCGGTGATCCGCTACGCCGGCGTGGTGATCGCATTGTCGATGGCGCTGGCGGCGATGGGCGTGGGCCTGGACAAGATCACCTGGATTGCCAGCGCGCTGACGGTGGGGATTGGTTTCGGCCTGCAGGCGATCGTGCAGAACTTCATTTCGGGCCTGATCCTGCTGGCCGAACGGCCGGTGCGGGTCGGCGACTGGGTGGTGGTCGGCGACGCCGAAGGCGACGTGCGCCGCATCAACGTGCGCGCCACCGAAATCACCATGGCCGATCGCACCACCGTGCTGGTGCCCAATTCGGAACTGATCACCAAGGTGGTGCGCAACCGCACGCTGACCCGCGCCGAGGGACTGGTGAAGATCCTGCTGCCGTTGCCCGCCGCGACCACCGATGTCGAGAAGGCGGTCGGGGTGGCGCGCGAGGTGATCGACGCCAACCCGGACGTGCTGCCGCGCCCGGAACCGCTGGTGCTGGTGGAAGAGGTCAAGGACAACAAGATCTTCTTCAACCTGTCGGTCTACGTGGAGGGGCCGCGCCGGGTCGCGGCGGTGCGCGGCGCGCTGCTGTACGAACTGCTGCGCCGGTTGCCGGCGGCGGGAGTGCCGCTGGCCTGAGCGCTACTGGCGGATGCACACCGCCAGGCCGGGCGCACCTTCGCCCTCGGCGAACACGCTGATGCGCTCGCCGACCTTGCGGAACGCCAGGTCGAAGCGCCGTTCGCCCAACCGGAGATCGCTGACGGTCACGTCCTCGATGCCCGGCGGCAGTTCGGGCTGGTTGATCTCCACCATCTGCCGGCGACCGTCGATCTCGATGCCCAGGCAGGCCTGCAGCAGCATCAGCGCCGAACCGGCCGCCCACGCCTGCGGCAGGCAGGCGACCGGGTAGGCCACCGGTGGCGCGCCCTGGGTGCGCGAGAAACCACAGAACAGTTCCGGCAGGCGCATGTCGAAGTGCACGGCGGCCTCGAACGCGCCGCGCAGCAGCCGCGGCGCACCGCCCCGGAATCCGGTGCGCGCGATGCCGGCCGCGCAGATCGCGTTGTCATGGGGCCACACCGATCCGTTGTGGTAGGAGATGGGGTTGTAGCGCGCCTCGCCGCGGGCGACGGTACGCATGCCCCAGCCGGTGAAAAAGGAGGACGACAGCAACTGCGCGGCGGTGCCGGCGGCGCGTTCGGGCGTGGCCAGGCCGGTGTAGAGCAGGTGGCCGGGGTTGCTGGTGCGCACCCTGCAGAGCTGGCCTTCGCCATCGATCGCCAGGCCGTAGAACTTCAAATCCTCGTCCCAGAAGCGCGCTTCCACGGTCTGGCGCAGGCGCTCGGCGCGCGCCGTCCATTCCTCGGCGTCGCGCGCGTTGGCATCATCCACGCGCGCCGCCAGCGCCGCCATCCCGCACAGCGCCGAGTACGCATAGCCCTGTACCTCGACCAGCGCGATCGGACCCGGCGCGAGCCGGCCGTCGGCATGGAAGACCGAATCGCCGCTGTCCTTCCAGCCCTGGTTGCTCAGGCCGCTGCTTTCGCCGCGCGCGTAGTCCAGCAGGCCCAGCGGGTTGGCATCGCAGACGCGCTCGACCCAGCCGATGGCGGCGGTGAGCGAGGGCCACAGCCCGCGGATGAAGGCATCGTCGCCGGTGCGGCGCCAGTACGCATGCGCGAGCATCACGAACAGCGGCGTGGTATCGACACCGCCGTAGTACAGCCCGAACGGCAGCTCGCGCAGGCTGGACATCTCGCCCTTGCGGGTCTCGTGCATGATCTTGCCGGGCGAGGCGTCCAGGAACGGCGCATCCTCCTTGGCCTGGTGTTCGGCGAGGAAGCGCAATACGCCGCTCGCCAGCCCGGGATCCACCCACAGGGTCTGCAACGCGGTGATGACCGCATCGCGCCCGAAAGGCGTGGAAAACCAGGGAATGCCGGCATACGGATAGGGGCCCGTCTCCAGGTCGCTGGTCAGCAGCGCGAGGTCGGAACGCGACTGGCGCATCCACTGGTCGAACAGCGGTCCGCTGCTGACGATGCGCGCGCCGCGCCGCTGGCGCGAACGCATGCGGCGGCGGGCGAGGGCGGCCTGGTAGCGATAGCGTTCGCGCGAGGGCGGCTCGCCCGCGTCGGCGCCCGCCTCGACGTAGAACTCGCGTACCTCGTCCGACTCCAGCACCAGTGGGAACTCCAGTTCGCCGTGGCCGACGAAGCGGGGCGCCATGGAAAACCGGATGAAGGACGCGCGCTCCACGTTGTCCAGGCCCACATAGCGGAAGCCGTAGCCGATTTCACCGGGTTCGGGTTCCATCAGGCGTCCGCGGGCCGGACGCCGGCTGCCGCGGACCTCGAACATGTCCCAGAAATCCGCCGCCAGTCGGAACCGCAGCGGCAGGGTGACCCGCTGTTCGCCGTAGTTGACGCAGGTGATGCGTTCATACATCCGCTCCTGGCACAGGAAGCGGTTGCGGCTGATGTGGATCAGGCCCTGCGGCGTGCCCGCCTCGTCCAGCGGCGACAGGGCGCGATTGGTGAGGTGGGCAACGAAGAACACGTTGTCCTGGGTGACCGCAGCGCTCAACAGCGTCGGCGCCTCGTCGCCCAGTTGCAGTTGGTAACCGGACAGCAGGCGGGTATCGCTGATGAACAGACCTTCGGCCGGACCGGCGATGTCGCCATAGCTGTTGGCGACCAGGAAGCTGTCACCGTCCTTCAGCACGTAGCGGGTGTACAGGGCGGCGTCGGCGGCTGAATCCATCTTTCAGGCCTTGGCCATGCGCAGATCCGGACGCGCGAGCAGGGTCTGGTACAGCGCGACGTAGTCGTTCGCCATCGCGGTCGCCGAGAAGCGCCGCTCGAAAGTCTCGCGGATGCGCGCGCGCGGCAGCCGGTCCACCTGTTCCACCGCCGTGACCGCCGTCGCGATCGAGTCGACGATATGGCCGGTGACGCCTTCCTCCACCACTTCCGGAACGGCGCCGCAACGCCATCCGATCACCGGCGTGCCGCAGGCCATGGCCTCGATCATCACCAGCCCGAAAGGTTCGGGCCAGTCGATCGGGAACAGCAGCGCACGCGCGTTGCCCAGGAACGCCGGTTTCTCGCTGTCGCTGATTTCGCCGATGAATTCCACGCCGTCCTGTTCGAGCAGCGGACGGATGGTCTCGCGGAAGTACACCCGGTCATGGGTATCCACCTTGGCCGCGATGCGCAGCGGCAGGCCGACCCGGCGCGCGATCGCGATGGCGCGATCCAGCCGCTTCTCGCGCGACACGCGGCCCAGGAACGCGAGGTAGTCGCCGCTGGGTGCCGGCGCCGGCGCGTACAGGTCCTCGGGCAGGCCGTGATAGACCGTGCCCAGCCAGTTGGCCCAGGGGATCGGCCGGCGCTGGCTCTCGGAAATGGACACCAGCGGAAACTCCGGCCAGCGCCGGTAGTAGGCCGGCAGGTCCTTCTTGTCCTGGCGTCCGTGCAGGGTGCTCACGGTATGCGCGGCATGGGATTCGAACAGCGGGAACGGAAGCAGGTCGATATGGAAGTGCAGGATGTCGAATTCGTCGGCGCGCCGGGCCACGTCGGCCAGCATCGCCAGGTGGGCGGCGACCGGTGACTTCAACGGCGACTCGTCCAGCCGGATCGCGCACTCGCGCCCCGGTGCGAGGATGGCCGACGTGCGCGAGTCGCCGGAAGCGAACAGCGTCACCTCATGGCCAGCGGCCACCAGTGCCTCGGTCAGATAGGAAACCACCCGTTCCGTGCCGCCATACAGGCGCGGTGGCACCGCTTCCAGCAGGGGGGAAATCTGCGCGATCCTCATTGCGGCGTTGCTCCGGCTAGCGCGCCGACGCGTGGTCCGGGCGGCGCGGGGGTGATGGCGCCCGCGCCGCCGCGAAGCCGCGGGCCGCTGCGCAGGGTGTCGAGGAAATGGCGTGCCCAGTGGCCGACATCGTTGCCGCGCAGGCGCGCCATCAACGCATGCCAGCGGTCCTGGCGTTCGCGCAGCGGCATGCCCGCGGCGATGTCGATGGCTTCGGCGACCGCATCCAGATCGTGCGGGTTGACGATCAGCGCCTCGGTCAGTTCCTCGGCGGCGCCGGCGAAGCGCGACAGCACGAGCACGCCGGGATCCTGTGGTGCTTGCGCGGCCAGGTATTCCTTGGCGACCAGGTTCATGCCGTCGCGCAGCGGCGTGACCAGGCCGACGGCGGCGGCGCGGTGGAAACCCGCCAGCACCGGCTGCGGAAAGCTGTCGTTGATGTAGCGGATTGGCGTCCATTCCGGCTTGGCATGGCGACCATTGATATGACCGGCCAGGCCTTCGAGTTCGCGACGCACGTCCTGGTATTCGGGGACACGGGTGCGGCTGGGCGGCGCGATCTGCAGGTAGGTCAGCTGGCCCGCCGATGGCGCACCGCTTTCCAGGTGCCGCTCGAACGCGCGGAAGCGTTCCGGCAGGCCCTTCGAATAGTCCAGCCGGTCCACGCCGATCGCCAGCCGGCGTCCGGACAGGCTGGCGCGCAGTTCGCGCTCGGCTCGCTGCGCCTGTTCGCTTCGCGCATGGGACACCAGCGCCTCGACATCGATGCCGATCGGGAAGGCGCCGCTGTGGCCACGGCTGGCGATGCCGTGCTGGCGCAGCGCATGGCGATAGTTGTCGAGATCGGTGCGGGTCTGGAATCCGGTGAGGTCGTGGCAAGCCAGTGCATCCAGCAGATCGCGGTGGACGGGCAGGGCATGCAGCACGTCCGGCGGAGGCATCGGGATATGCAGGAAGAAGCCGATCCGGTTGGACACCCCGAGCTCGCGCAGGCAGCGCGCCAATGGAATCAGGTGGTAGTCGTGGATCCACACCGTGTCGTCCGCGCGCAGCTGGCCGGCCAATGCCTCGGCGAAACGGCGGTTCACCCGCAGCCAGGCCTCGTGGTGCTCGCGGTGGTAGTCGACCAGGTCGATCCGGTAGTGGAACAACGGCCAGAGCACGCGATTGGCGAAGCCGTGGTAGTACGCGTCGAAGTCATCGGCGGGCAGATCCAGGAGCGCGTACTCCAGGCGTCCATCACGCACCGACTCCAGCGGTCGCCGCGCGTCGCTGGCCATGCGCCCGCTCCAGCCCAGCCAGAGCGCCGGACCATCGTCCATCGCCGCCGCCAGCGCCACCGCCAGGCCGCCGGTCTGGGTTTCCCCCGGCAGCGCCACGCGATTGGAGACCAGCACGATACGTCCCCTATCGCCGCGTTCGCGAAGCGATGGCCGGGGTCGTGCATCGATGTTCATGCGATTACCTCGTTGTTCAATGAGTCGAGCAGCCAGCGCCGGACGTCACCCGGGTTCGCCAGCCGGTAGCGCGCGACGGTGGGACGCCTGGCGCCGACCAGTACGCTGATGCCGCCCAGTGCATTGACCTGCGCGAATCCGGGTTCATCGGCCGGGTCGTCGCCGATGAAGGCGGGCCGCCGGCCCTGGAACGGCGGGATGGCCATGAACGCGGCGATGGCTTCGCCCTTGTCCATGCCCAGTGGCCGTATCTCGATGCCATGCGCGCCGGGATGCAGCCGGTGCCGCGGCAACCGCGATCGCACGCTGTCGGCGAAGGCGCCGAGCGCCGTTGCCGCTTCCGGCGCCGCGCGCCAATGCAGGAACAGGCAACCGCCACGACACTCCACCAGCGCGCCCGGATAGCGATTGGCGATGTCCTCCGCTTCCGCCGCCAGGGCGAGGAAGGCCGCATCCATGGCGGGCGCGGGCTCCCAACCGCCCGGCGTGCGCCGTTCCAACCCGTGCAGGCCGGCGGCCACCGCGATGCCGGTCGGCGCGAACAACGCATCCAGCGCCGCGACCGTGCGCCCGCTGACCAGCGCCAACGCACCGCCACATCTGCGTGACAGCACGGGCAGGGCCTGTTTGATCGCGGGGTCAATCCGCACCGCATCCGGCGTGGGCGCATGTTCGGCGAGCGAACCGTCGACATCCAGGAACAGCGCCCAGTCATCCTCGATCAGCGGTGGTTCCGCTGCCAGGGTACTTTCGCTTTCCATGTTTTCATCCTAGGTATCGTGGCGTGAGCGTCGCGTGGATGGACCTTCATCCATCGGCAACATTTCGCGCACGGCTCGTTTACCGCGTCCGCGCGAGGCTGCGACGACGCAGCGTGGCGGAACGACGACATGTCATCTGAACTGGGTGGGCAGCTGAACGTTTTGCTGGAGGTGCTGTACGCGATGGCGCTGGCCGGCAGCATCGGGGTGGAGCGCGAGATCAAGAACCGGCCCGCCGGATTCCGCACCCACATGCTGGTCGGTGGCGCGGCCGCCTTTCTGGTCGGCATCGGCGGCATGGTGATGAGCGAGAGCATGCGCGAGGCAAGTCCGACCCTGGTGGTGGATCCGTTCCGCCTGGTGGAGGCGGTGATCGCGGGCGTGTCCTTCATCGGCGCCGGAACCATCTTCGCCCAGCGCGGGGCAGGGACCGTGGTGGGCATCACCACCGCCGCCTCGCTGCTGATGGTCGCGGTGATTGGCGTGGCGGTCGGCTTCGACTACAACCTGCTGGCCTTCCTCGTCACCGCCGCGACCCTGTCGGTGCTGGTGCTGCTGGCCTGGATCGAACGCCTGATCGCCCGGCGCCGGCCGCCGGGCGGCGGTTCGCCTCCGCGGGCTTCCGCTTGAGCGCCATCGGGGGTATCTTCCGGGGCTGGGGGACGTTTGACCATTTCCGCTGCCTGGCCACTCACCGTTGCCATGACGGATACGCGCAAGGATTTGCCTATAGTTCGCTCCACCCGCTCAGTCGCCTGGTCGGGCGTCGTGCTGGCGCTCGTGCTCGCGTACCTGCTTGGCTATCTCGTCTACCGGGATCACCAATTGCGCCTGGACGCCGCCGAGCGCCAAAGCATGGCGCTGGCCGAAGGCACCGAACGCCTGCTGCGGCTTGAACTGCGCAATCTCGAACGCGCCATGGCCGGCATCGCCGGCGATGCCCAGCAGGCTTTCCGCACCGTGCCCGAATCGGCACCCGTCCTGCTGGGCGAAGCCGTGGCCGGGGTGGTGCAGCGCCACCAGGAACTGCACAGCATCGTCATCGTGGATGGACGTGGCCAGGCGATCACGCGGGGCAGCGGATTGCCGATCCCGCCACCGCCCCTGTCCGGCGCCGCCCCGTCGCGCGCACTGCGGTTCGGTGCACTGCAGCAGGTGGACGGCGAATGGGTGCTGCCGCTGCTGATGGCGATGGAAGACGGACGCTGGATCGTGACCCGGCTGCGGGTGGCGGAAATCCAGCGCCTGCTCGCGGGCCTGGATACCGGCCGGGACGGCGTGGTGACGGTGATGGATCACGCGGGCACGGTGCTGGCGCGCAGCCGTGACGCGGCGCGCTACATCGGCCATCGCTATCCGGAAATCCTCCCGTCCGGTCCGCCCTACGCCGCGAGCGTGATGAGCCGGCGGAGCGGCGTGGACGGGGTGGTCAGGATCACCTCGCGCATGCACCTGGACGACTACGGCGTGTTCGTCAGCGCGGGCCTGGGGCGCAGCGAAATCCTGCGCGACTGGTATCTGCTGCTGTTCGGTTCACTGGCGGTGTACGCGTTGTACTGGGCCGGCTTCCTGTACCTGTTGCGCCACATCCGCCAGGCCGCGCGCGCGCAGAACAGGCTCCTGTCCGAAGTCGGGCGTGCCGCGGAAGGATTGCGGCTGGCCCAGCGCATCGGCCGGACCGGCAGCTGGAGGGTGCATCGTTCGCCGCCGCGGGTCGAATGGTCCGAACAGGTATCGGAAATCTTCGGGCTGGGGCCGGAACGCAACAGCGCCTGCAGCGAGGAGTTCTACGCGCTGGTGCATCCGGAGGACCGCGAGCCCCTGCGGGCGCGTTTCGCCCAGGCCTGGCAGAGCCGCGAGCCGTTCGTCGCCGAATACCGGGTGGTCCGTCCCGACGGGCAGGTGCGCTGGCTGCTGACCCGGGGCGGCACGGTCGAGCAGGCCGGCGAGGTCACCGGCATGGCCGGCACCCTGCTGGACATCACCAACGAACGCAGCGCACAGGCGCGGGCGCTGGAAACCGAGCGCCAGTACCGCCTGCTGTTCGAGCGCAACCCGATGCCGTTCTGGGTTTTCGACCTGGAGACACTGCGATTCCTGGAGGTCAACGACGCCGCGGTCCGGCGCTACGGCTACAGCCGCGAGGAATTCCTGGCGATGACCGTGCTGGATATCCGTCCGCCGCGCGATTCGGTGGATGTCCTGCAGTCGTTGAGCGAACCGGCGCCCTCGCCGGAGGGCGAGCTGTGGAAGCACCTGAAGAAGGACGGCAGCGTCATCGACGTGCACGTGCGTACCGAAACCATCAATTACAACGGGCGGCCGGCGCGGCTGGTGCTGGCCGAGGACATCAGCGAAACGCTGGCCTACGAGCGCGAACTCAACTACCGGGCCAGTCACGACGCCGCCACCGGCCTGCTCAACCTGCCGGGACTCAAGACCCGGCTGGCCGCGGAAGCGAAGGGGCCGTACGCACTGGCCTATCTGCAGCTGCGGGGACTGGAACTGGTCACCGACAGCCTGGGCCAGGCGGTGGCGACCCGATTGCTGGATACCCTGGCCAACCGCCTGGAGACGCTCGCCGATCCCTGGGGCGAGACCGCGTTCGTGCCCTCGGAAGCCTTCGTGGTGGCGTTGCGCCCCGACGTGGACGTGGGCGCCGCCGTTGATGCGCTGCACCGCGCGATGACCCTGCCGGTCGAGCAGGGCGGATCGCGGCGTACCCTGGAAGCCTGGGTCGGCGTCGCCCATTTCGACGGCGCGGGATTCGAGAACGCGATCAGCCATGCCGCGCTGGCGGCGCACGTGGCACGCGCGCAGGGCATTCCCCATTGCACCTTCGACGCGCGGATGGCGCAGGCGGCCAGTGAACGCCTGCGCATGATCGGGCGCATCCACGTCTCGCTGGAACAGCGCGACTTCATGCTGTACTTCCAGCCCATTTACCGGCTGCAGGACCGCTATCCGGTCTGCCTGGAGGCGCTGCTGCGCTGGCCGCAGGCCGATGGCAGCTTCGTGCCGCCGTCGCAGTTCATTCCCCTGTCCGAGGACGCCGGCCTGATCCCCGCGCTGGGCGACTGGGTGATGGAAGAGGCGGCGCGTTGCCACCGCAAGCTGGTCGAAGCGGGCTGGGGCAACCTGCCCATCGCGGTCAACGTGTCGCCGGCGCAACTGCGCCGCGCGGATTTCGCCGACCGCCTGATCAGGCTGCACGAACGCTTCGGCCTGCCGCGCGGCGCGCTGCACATCGAAGTCACCGAGAGCATGCTGCTCGACAGCCCGGAAAGCACCATGCGTACGCTGCGGACCTTGCAGAAGCACGGCATCTGCACGTCGCTGGACGACTTCGGAACGGGTTTCTCCAGCATGTCCTACCTGCACCAGTTGCCGCTGGACGCGCTGAAGATCGACCAGGCGTTCGTGCGCAACGTCGCCGACGACGACCGCAGCGCGGCGATCTGCCATGCGATGATCTCGCTCGGGCACAGCCTGGGCCTGACCCTGGTCGCCGAAGGGGTGGAGACCCAGGCGCAACTGGACTGGCTGCATCGCCACCACTGCGATCAGGTGCAGGGGTATCTGCTGGCGCGGCCGATGGACCTGGCCCTTACCCTGGAACACCTGGCATCGACGGAACTCCCGGAGCGGCGCCAGGGCCGCTGAATGGACGCCGGGCCGTCGGGTTCAGTGCAGGCTCCAGATGTCCGGTATCAGCGCTTCGGCCGATTCGCGGAAGCCATCCTCGAAGTGTGGCGGCAGGCCAAGCGGGAAGTTCTCCGCGGCCACCTGCAGGCAGGCGATCAGGCGCGTCTGCACGGGTTCATCCACCGACTGCATGACGGTGGAGGCCACGTAGCCCATCACCGCCAACTGGCCCTGCAGCCTGCCGAAGTGTTCCAGCATGTTCGCCACGAGCTGGTCCTGTCGCTGGATACGCTGCTCCATCGCCGGCTCCAGCCGACGGCAGGCCACCTCCAGTTCGGCCAGCCGGGTTTCGATCGAACGCTTGTCCATGCACCTCTCCTGCTTGGCTTGGCAGGACTCCACTTTGCGGTGCGGGCATCAAGAGAACGTGTGCAGCGGAAAGCGGAGAACCGGATGGCGATCCAGACGAGGGTTGACCCGCCATTCCTCGCGGCCGGGATGGCCTGAGGCCGGTTCTCCTTGTGGGGCTGCCGGTCAAGGCTGGACTCGCGAAGAGTCGTTTCCACTGAATGCGCAGCCGGCCGGGATGTTCTCCGGTATCCACGCGGGAAAGTCTGCGCCTGGCGGGGGAAACCTGGGGTGCAGGAGCGGTCCATGCTTCGTTAACAAGCAGGCACGGCCGCGCGCGTTCATCACGCAATAGGGCCGTTCGGGGAGTTCAGTTGATGGGCGCGGCACGCAACAGGCGCGGTTCATGGCCCAGCGGATGCGTCGTCAAGCCGCTGCAATCCACGCAGGCGTCATCCAGGGGCGCCAGCGGCTGGCGCCAGCCCAGCACGTACCAGCCTTCATCGTCCTCGGCGGGAAAATCGGCATGCCAGGCCCGGCCGTCGTAGCGGCCGTTGAACCAACCGGTGATGTCGTCGATGGAACAGGCGTAGATGGCCAGCGGCACGTTCACCGGCGGCGCGCGTTCGGGCAGGTAACAGCACGGGGAATCCGCAAGCGGACTCATGTGGTCTCCTGCGTGCCGCGCACGCGATGACAGGGAAAGTCGCTTCTACTCCCGAGGCCGGCAAGAGCGTGTATGCATCCGCGGTGGTTTCCGTTAAGGGGTGATGCACGCATTCGCGCGCGGCTGTCACGGCATGTTTGCACACGGAACGCTAGAACATCACCAGCGCGGCTTGGCCGCGCGATTTTCTCCCCACCCGACGGCAAGGAGTATCCGATGGCACGCTCATCCATGACCGACCAGACCCAGGTGAACGAACTGCTGCTGCAGGCGCTGGAAACCGAGCGCGGCGGCATCCAGGTCTATACCGCGGCGATCGAGGCGGCGCAGAACGAGGACCTGAAGGAAGAATGGCAGAAGTACCTGGACGAAACCCGCCAGCACGAGCAGATCCTGCTGGACGTGTTCGAACAGCTGGGCAAGGACCCGGAAGCGGCCAGTCCCGGTCGCGAAGTCGTCGCCCATCATGGCCGCTCACTGGTGAAGGCGATCCGGATGGCGATGGCCAGCGCCGATCCCGCGGCGGCGGAACTGGTGGCGGCCGAATGCGTGGTACTGGCCGAAACCAAGGATCACCAGAACTGGGAGCTGATCGGCCGGGTCGCCGAGAAGGCGGGCAAGCAGGAAGGCAAGATCCTCAAGGCAGCGCACGACCAGGTGGAAAAGGAAGAGGATCATCACCTCTACCACACCCGCGGCTGGGCGCGTGAACTGTGGATCCAGTCGCTTGGCTTGCCCGCGGTATTGCCTCCGCCGGAAGAGGAACGCAACGTCGAAACCGCAATCGGCGCCGCGCGTGCCGAGCAATCGCGCGACAAGATGATGTAGGAGATGACCATGGGTACCGTTCGCAAGCCGGCCGGAGGCGGCAAGCGCGAGCTCATCGCGCCGAATGGCGACAAACGCCTGGTTCGCCGGGATGAGCGTGGCCGTTTCGAAGAAAGTGACGATCTGGGCCGTTCCCTGTCCAGGGACGTCCGGACCCACGCGACGCATCCGGCCAGACCGGGGCAGGGCGACCGCGGCGACCGCCGCCGCTGAGGCCATCCGCGGCACCCTTCCGTCGCATTCCGGTTGGCGCCGGGATGCGGCGGTGCCCCCCATGGTGAAAGCCGCGGGTACCGCCGCCGTCTGCGGCTTGGCCGCTCAGAACTCGTCGACGAACTCGACCGCCATGCCCAGGCTCTCCGCGCTGCGGATGATCAGTTCGCGGACCTCGTCGCCCGCACGCGGCCCGGGCACTTCTATCTCCAGGGCGTGAATGCCGCCGCTGCCCTGATCATCGACCAGTCCCGCGGAACTGGAATCATCGTCGTCCATGTGCGGCATCAGGTCCGCCACTTCCTCCACCCGTTCGACGCCGTCCACGCCGTGCACCACGCTGATCACCGTGGCGGCATCGGCTTCACTTCCGGTCAGGCGAACTCTCAGCACGGGCATGGGGAGATCTCGGGTTGGGGGAATGGGGGAGTACCCGATGAATCGGGGACGGGCCGGGTTTCGTTGCGGATGCTGTCCGCGCGACGGATTCACGTTTTCGCTGGAATGTGTGAGGAAGGACTTTCGGCATCCCGCATGAGCCGGGACCGCGACTCCGGAATCCCGGGCATTCATCCAGCTGTCCACCTCTTAAAGCGGATGCGCTGACGAGCGCGTGAAGAATATCCACATACACGCTCGACACGCCCGTACTGGCAGGCTGCGCGTCATCTCATCCTCGAAGTGGCGATGTACCGGGTCCTGATTGTCTGCGTCGGCAATATCTGCCGAAGTCCGATGGCCGAAGCCATCCTGAGCGCGCGGCTGGGCGGCGACGTCCATGTACGATCCGCCGGCCTGGCGGCGCGGATCGGTGATGGCGTGTATCCGATGGCCGCCGAGTTGTTGAAGGAAAATGGTCTGGGATTGGATCACCATGCCGCGCGCCAGATCGATCTGCAGATGCTGGCCGAGGCGGATCTGATCCTGGCGATGGAGAATCGCCAGCTCCGCGCACTCGCGGCGATCGCGCCACCGCTGCGCACGCGCATGCACCTGCTGGGGCGGTGGAAGGGGATGCGCGAGATACGCGATCCCTGCGGACGGCCGCGCGAGGAGTTCATCCGCACCTTCGAACTCATCGATTCGTGCGCACGCGCGTGGTGCGAACGCATGCCGATGAACGCCAGTTCACGAATGTGCGCGGTGCCTGCACACAGCTGAGCGATTGCCCGTGCGCACGTCGCGCTTTCATGCGCTCATCAAGATGCTGTCCGTAGATTCGCAACGGAACGAACCACTAACACGCGTATCACGTGGGACGGTGGTTTTGCCAGGGATGACCGGTTGGACAGGATGCCATCACGGACAAACGAGGAATTCTGGATGGAGCATCCGAGGATCATCGCCGCCAGCGCGATCGCGCTGGCGGTGACATTGTTCGCCATCTTCTCGATGCGACCGTGGGCGCGCCGGGTCGGCCTGGTGGACCGCCCCGACGACGACCGCAAGCACCACAACGGCCGCGTGCCGCTGATTGGCGGCATCTGCTTCTTCATCGGGCTGCTGGTGGGACTGGCCTACCTGGGCTTCATCGACCGCTTCGTCATGAGCGTGATGATGGGCGCCGCACTGATCGTGGCGATGGGCGTGGCCGATGACGTGGTCCACCTGACGGTGCAATCGCGGCTGCTGATCGAATCGGCGATCGTCGCGCTGGTGATCCTGAGCACCGGCTACTACGTCGACAATTTGGGCGGCCTGTTGCCGGGCGACATCCGCCTGGGCATCTGGGGCATCCCGCTGACCATCTTCGCGGTCATCGGGCTGATCAACGCCTTCAACATGCTGGACGGCATCGATGGCCTGGCCGCCTCCGTGGCGCTGGTCTGCATCGGCTCGGTGCTGATGTACGACCGCGCCGGCTGGACCGCGGTGGGCGCCATGCTGATGCTGCAGGTGCTGTTCGCCGCCCTGATTCCGTACATCTTCGCCAACCTGGGCTGGCCGGACGGGCGCAAGATCTTCATGGGGGACGCCGGCAGCATGGCGATCGGCTTCCTGCTGGGCTGGAGCCTGATCTACCTGAGCCATTCGCGGGTCGGCCGGCTGGCGCCGGTGGACGTGCTGTGGTGCGTGGCGCTGCCGGTGATGGATACGCTGGCGGTGATGTACCGGCGCATCCGCGTGGGGCGTTCGCCATTCGGCGCCGATCGCCAGCACTTGCATCACCTGCTGATGGACGAGGGCTTCTCGGCACGCACGACCCTGGCCCTGATGGTTGCCGCCGGCATTGGCCTGGCGCTGCTGGGCTTCGTGCTGCGCGCCGCCCCCGACCTGCTCAACCTGGCGTGCTTCATCGCCGCCACGGTGATGTATGTCGTGGGCCTGCCGCGCCTGCTGGAAACGCGCAAGCGCGGTTTCCGCTGGCGCTGGCGCCCGTCCACCGGGCTGGCGCGGTTCGTGCCGGCGCGCAACGCGGCGCGGGCGATGTCGGCGCCCGCCAGCAGCGAGGATCACGAGCCGTACCCGCTGGCCCGGGACGCCGATGGCAACGAACCCCTGCGGGCCCTGTGCGTGGTCGCGGCGACGCCGGAAGCGATGGGCGTGGCGCCGATCGCGCAGCGCCTGGCCGATGACGGCCGCTTCCAGACCAGCGTCTGCCTGGCCGAGGTACCCGGCACCGACGGCGAGGCCGCGCTGCGGCTGTTCGGCCTGGAGGCCCAGGAACGCCTGGCCGGCGACGATGGCACCGACGCGCTGGTCAACGGCGTGCGCGAGCTGCTCGATCAGTTGCGCCCGGATGTGGTGCTGGTGCCCGGCAACGGTCCGGCCACCTTCGCCCTGAGCCTGGCCGCGCATGCCGATGAAGTACCGGTGGTCTGCGTGGACGGCGATGCCAGCGTGGCCACGCCGTCGCACTGGCCCAACGAGGCCAGCCGCCGCATCGTCCAGTCGCTGGCGGCACTGCACGTGGCCGCCAGCGAGGACGCCGGCCAGCGCCTGCTGCTGGAAGGCGTGCCGGAAGACCGCGTGCTGGTGCAGGACGGCATCGTCGCCGAAAGCCTGCGCACCGGCCTGGACACCCTGCGCGGCGAACCGCGCTTGGGCAGCGCGATCGCCTGGCGATTCCCGTTCCTGCGCCCGGACAGCCCGCTGCTGATGGTGGCCTGCACCGCCGACCGCGCCGACGCCGCGCCGCTGGTCGAGGCATTGGAGATGATCGCCCGACGCCGTCCCGACGTGGACATCGTCTGGCCGCGCGAAGCCGCCGAGGCGAACGAGGCATCCGGCGCGCTGCACGCCTTCAACAACGTGCACATGCTGGAGCTGTCCGACTACCTGGCGTGGCTGCACCTGCTGGAGCGCGCGCAACTGGTGCTGGCGGGGCAGGGCAGCACATTCCCCGGACAACTGCCCGGCAAGCCGGTCCTGCGGGTGTGCGATACGCCGGGCAGCGACGGCATCGCCATCGGTACCACCGCGCTGGCCATCGCCGGACGGGTGCTGACCCTGCTCAGCGAGCCCGCCGTCTACCAGTCGCTGGCCACCGCGACCACCAACGACCCGCGCGCCGGATTGCCCGGCGACGAGGTTCCGGACGCGCTGATCCGCCTGCGCGCGGGCAAGCACGAATCCCAACCGCGCGAAGCCGACGACGTCCGCTACGCCTATGGCGTGCGCGAGGCGTCCTGATCGGCGTGCGTGATTTCCCTTTGGCAACGAGGTGACTTCCCCCATGGCCACTCAACTCATCACCCGAACGTTTCCGCCCGGCCCCGAGCTGACGCCCGCGCCCCGCGAGGGTGACGTCGATCTGCCGACCCTGGTGGCGACGCTCAACGAGAACAAGCGCGTGATCCTGTTCGGCACGGCGGTGTTCTTCCTCGCCAGCCTGCTGTACCTGGCCATCGTCACCCCGACCTACGAGGCCAACGCCGTGGTCCAGGTCGAGAACCGGCCCGCGATTCCGCCGGGCGTGAATCCCAATGCCGCCATGCAGGGCCCGCCCCCGATCTCCACCTCGCCGGGCGCGACCGAAGTGCAGTTGCTGACTTCGCGCCGGGTGATTGGCGAGGCAATGAGCCGGCTGGATCTGGACGTGGACGTGCAGCCGGCGCGGCTGCCGTTGCTGGGCGACTTCATCGCCCGTCGCTACCAGAAGTCGCATCCCGGCACGCTGGCCACGCCCTGGCTCGGCCTCGACCGCTATGGCTGGGGTGGCGAGGTGCTGGACATCGGCCGGATGGAAGTGCCGCGCGGGATGACCGGCACGCGCCTGCAAGTGATCGCCGGCGAGAACGGCCAGTACGTGCTGGCTTCCTCGGGCGGCGATGTGCTGCTGCGCGGCCGCGCCGGCGCGGTGGCGCAGTCCGGCGGCATCGTCATGCAGGTACAGCGGCTGGTCGCCAATCCGGGCATGCGTTTCGACGTGACCCGGCGCGATCCGTCCACGGTGATGGCGGCGCTGAAACAGGACATCACCGCCACCGAGCAGGGCCGCAACTCCGGCGTCATCGCGCTGACCTATGCCAACGCCGACCCCGAGCGTGCCCGCGCGGTGCTGGACGAGGTCACCCGCGAGTACGTGCACCAGAACGTCGCCCGCACCTCCGCCGAGGCCGCGAGCCGGTTGAAGTTCGTGACCGAGCAACTGCCCAACGTGCGCGAGGAGCTGGACAAGGCGCAGGCCGCGCTGCGCAATTTCCAGTCGCGCACCCAGACCCTGGACGTGGCGGTGCAGAACCGTGCGCTGCTGGACCAGACCATCGCGCTGGATTCGAGCATCCAGCAGCTGCGCATCCAGATGACCGAGGTCGCCAACCGCTTCACGCCCTCGCATCCGACCTACCAGACCCTGCAGAAGCAGATCAGCCAGTTCGAAGGCGAGCGCGCGGCCCTGCAGGGCAAGATCCACAACCTGCCGGATACCCAGCAGGGCCTGTTCCGCCTGAATCGCGACGTAGAAGTCACCAACCAGACCTACGCCAACCTGCTGGATCAGGCGCAGCAGCTGAACATCGCCCGCGCCAGCGCGGTCGGCAACGCACGCGTGATCGATCCGGCCGCGGTCAACCTCAACAGCCCGGCCTGGCCCAAGCCGCTGCCGGTGCTGGCCGCCGGCACCGCGCTGGGCGCGGTGCTGATGATCGCCTTCGTGCTGATGCGCCAGCTGTTCCGCCGCGGGGTCGAGGATCCGGTGGACATCGAGTTGCTGGGCCTGCCGGTGTATGCGTCGATTCCCTTCAGCGAGAAGGGCCACGAGCTGACCCAGCGCACCGGCAACCGCCGCCGCGAACGGCGCCAGCGCCTGCTGGCCCTGAGCGCGCCGTCCGACCTGGCGATGGAGGCGCTGCGCACGCTGCGCACCAGCCTGCACTTCGCCCGGATGAAGACCCGCAACAACCTGCTGATGATTTCCGCGCCCAGCCCGGGCGTGGGCAAGACCTTCGTCTGCGCCAACCTGGCGGTGACCATCGCCCAGACCGGGCAGCGCGTGCTGCTGATCGATGCCGACATGCGTCGCGGCACGCTGCATGACGCGGTCGGCGTGCGCTGGGAGGGCGGACTTTCCGATCTGATCATGGGCCGGATCGAACTGGAGGATGCCGTGCGCCGGGTCGCCGGCGCCGACAACCTGTCGTTCATTTCGCGCGGCGCGATTCCGTCCAATCCGTCCGAACTGCTGATGCACGAGAACTTCACCGCGTTGCTGAAGGACGTCGCGCAGGACTACGACATCGTGCTGATCGATACCCCGCCGGTGCTGGCGGTGACCGACGCGGCGGTGATCGGCCAGCACGCCGGCACCTGCCTGCTGGTGGTGCGCTGGGGCCTGAACCAGCAGCGCGAGATCGCCCTGGCCAAGCAGCGCCTGGAGCAGAACGGTGTCGAGGTGAAGGGCGCCATCTTCAACGGCGTCGAGAAGCGCGGGGCAGGGCAGTACGCCTACACCTACTACGAGTACCTGCCCGCGCCACGCACCGCCGGTTCCCGCTGATCCCCCCACAAGGACGCGCCATGCAGATCACGATGTCCCCGTACTACGGGAAGCCCGACTTTTCCCCGCTGGCGGCGGCGCCGGCGCAGCGCATCGACCCCGTGTCGGTGGCCGACCTGCTGCGCAATGCCTTCGTCTATCCGCCGCACTCCATCTATGAAGGCATCAAGCTGGTCACGTTCGGGTTCTCGCCCGAGCAGGACATGCACACCACGCCGCGCTTCCGCTTCAAGTTCCGCAATGCCGGCGAGGTGCCCGAGGTGGCCAGCCATCCGCAGGACTGGATCGCCGTCTATCACCGCAAGCTGTGCGAGGCGATCGAAAAATCCTGCGCATCGATGGCCTCGCCCTGGCTGCTGCAGAGCGGCGGCAAGGATTCGACCACGCTGGCCATCGCCCTGGCCGACGCCCGTCCCGATGCCACCTGCATCACCTATCTGGGCGGGCGCGAGGAGAACGAGGTCGATTCCGCCCGCCAGGTCGCGCGGCGACTGGGCCTGCGCCACGAATCGCTGGTCTGCGATCCGGGTCGTGCCTATGACCGCTACCTGGCGCTGGCGGAGCGAATGCCCCTGCTCACCGCGGACTTCGCCCTGCTGTCTTACGCCGACCTCGGTACCGAAGTACGTGCGCGCGGCGGCGACGGCGTGATCGACGGCCTGGGTGCCGACAGCTACTTCGGCACTCCGGTCGATCGGCAGCACCAGGTCCTGGGCAGGCTGGCGCGCGACGTGCGGCTACCGCTGGATCTCACCGCGCTGCCCGGGGTGGACCGCAGCTTCGAGGCCTGTTTCCTGCTCGGCACCCTGCAGATGACCCCGATCGAACGTGTGTTCCCGGGCTCGCGCTTCAGCGATGCGGAAGTGGACGCGCTGTTCGGGCATCCGATCTCGCGTCGATCGCGGGCGCGGATGACGCTGTTCCAGGAAGAGATCGCCACCGCCACCAGCGAATGGGAATGGCGCGACATGTCGATGTCGATCGCCGGTTCGGCGGGTGCTTTCGCCAAGGGCCTGTACACCGCCGACGCGCTGGGCCTGGAAGCGGCCTATCCGTTCTGCGACTACGATCTGCGCGAGTGGATCCACCATGAGGTGCCGCGGCGGCAGAAGGTCGATCCGGAAACGGGCGTCAACAAGATGCTGATCCGGCGCCATATCGCCACCCATTTCGCGGAACTGCCGTACGTCCAGCGCAAGGGCAGCTTCCGCTTCGACCTGTGCGGCCTGGCCGCGCAACGGTTCGACCAGGTCCATGACTACGCGCGCGCGCTGGCGGAGTTGTTGCCGGGCGCGGCGCCGTGGCTGGAACGCAACCGGCGCCGGCTGGACAACAAGTACCACGCCTCCAAGTTCTACCTGCTGGCCATCGTCTTGCCGTGGCTGGCGGCGCGTGGCGCGGCGGCGACACCGGTCGCACGCGAGGAAGCGGCCTGACGGTGGACCGCCATCGACGCCGCTGCCTGCACGGCCTGCTGGCGGGTGGCCTGCTCGCCGGCACCGCGTGGCCAGGCCTGGCGAAATCGTCGGCGCCCGCTGGTGCGCGCCTGGACGTGCGCGACTTCGGCGCCCGCGGCGACGGCCGCCAGGACGATACCCGCGCGTTCCAGGCGGCGATCGACGCCTTGCCGGATGCCGGCGGAACAGTCGTCGTGCCGGCCGGCAACTATCTGATCAATCCGTTGCGCAGCGTGCGACTGCGCAGCCGCGTGCACCTGTCGATGGCGGCCGACACCCGGCTGGTCGCCATGAGCAACGCCGCCCCGCGCGCCTATGTCCTGCTGCTGCAGCAGGTGGAGGACGTCGAAGTGTCGGGCGGCCGCATCATCGGCGACCGCGAGCGGCACCTGGCCACCACCGGTGAATGGGGCCACGGGGTGATGGTGCGCGGCAGCGGGCGGATCCGCCTGCACGACCTGCACATCACCCGCTGCTGGGGCGACGGCATTTCCGTCGGCGGCCTGTCCGGCGTGGCGGGGGGCGCGCCACTGCCCAGCCGCGACGTACTGATCCAGGACGTGGTCTGCCAGGGCAACCGCCGCCAGGGACTCACCATCGGCCGTTCCCGCCAGGTCCGGGTGCGGCGCTGTTCGTTCGTGGATACCGGCGGGATATTGCCCGGTTGCGGCATCGACATCGAACCGGATCCGGGGGGCGACGCGCGCGACATCGTGATCGAGGACTGCCTGGCCCAGGGCAATCACGGCGCCGGCATCCAGTTGTACGAGCGCGTCCACGACGTCACCATCCGCCGTTGCCGCATCCTCGACAACCGCGGCGACGGCATCCACCTGCGCGCGGCGCGGGGCGGTGTCATCGAGGGCAACGAGATCCGCGGCAACGGCCTGCGCGGGATCGCGATCCGCGCCGCCAGCCGCGACTTCCATCTGCGCGACAACCGGATCGGCGGCAACTCCGGCGCGGTGGCCGCACGCAGGCGCGAAGCCGGCGAGCGCGGCTGGATGAACGTGGACGTCGCCCGCGGCGCGGATGGCATCCGCATAGAGGCCAGCAGCCGTCCAGGCCGCTGATGATCGGTGGAGCCCTTGTGTAGGAGCGACGTGAGTCGCGACGCCGCTGCGGTTGATGGGGCGCGACTCACGTCGTTCCTGCAGGGCGAATCATGTTGGAAAAAGCGCGCGAACAGCGGACTCGACCATGGAATCGGGTAAAGGAAACCCGCTGTTTCCTCCCTCAACCTGAATCATTTTGCGCGCGGTTTTTGAGCATGCTCACAGATACGAAACCAGCATCTGTACGACGCGCGTGGAACCCCTATAGTCACACCGTCGCGGGTACCCGCGACATCTCCTTGGTTTTCCTTTAGTGACGGGTCAATTGACCCGCAGGGGTCATGGCTGTGAAAAACAATGCACTCGTGCACGACGTGCGCGAGGCAGGGACGCCTCGGCGCGAATTTCTGCGCAAATCCTTGCTGCTGGCGCTGCCGGCGGCGCTCTACGCGACAGGCGTTCCCAAGGTGCTGGCGGCGGTCTACTCGCCACCCGCCCGCGTGCGGGGCAGCACCACCCTGAGCGTGCGTGACTGGGGCGCCCGTGGCGACGGCGCGACCGACGACACCACCGCGTTCCAGTACGCCATCGATGCGCTGCCCTCCACCGGCGGCACGGTGGTGGTGCCGGCGGGCGATTACGTCATCGATCCGACCCGCAACGTCCGCCTGCGCAGCAACATGCACCTGCTGTTGCAGGAGGGCGCCCGGCTGCGCGCCAAGCGCAACGACAAGGAGCGCGCCTACGTGCTGATGGCCTACAAGGTCAGCAACGTGGAGATTTCCGGCGGCCAGATCATCGGCGACCGCGAAACCCACCTGGGCACGACCGGTGAATGGGGCCACGGCATCATGATCCGGGGTTCCTCGAAAGTCACCGTGCGCGACATCCATGTGTCCAAGTGCTGGGGCGACGGCATCTCGATTGGCGGCGCGATGGTCACCAATGCACCGACCATCGCCTGCAGCGACGTGGTCATCGCCAACGTGGTCTGCACCGGCAACCGTCGCCAGGGCCTGACCATCGGCCATGCGATCGGGGTCAAGGTCTACGACAGCGAATTCAGCGACTGCAACGGCATCGCGCCGGCCTGCGGCATCGACATCGAACCCGACGTCGGCGACCTGCGCACCACCTCCAACGTGCACATCGAGAACTGCCACATCCACGGCAATGCCGGCAACGGCATCCTGGTGTACAAGCGGGTCAAGGGCGTCACCATCAAGCGCTGCACCATCGAGTACAACGGCGGCCACGGCATCCTGACCATCGGTCCGGAAAGCGGCTACATCGCCCAGAACACCATCCGCCACAACTACCTGGTCGGCATGATGTTCGGCAGCGCCACCCGCAGCTACCAGTACAGCGGCAACATTTCGCGCAACAACAACACCCGCCTGCATGGCGTCAACAAGACGGTTTATCCGCTCACCTACATGACCGGGTTCGTTGACGGCAACAAGGGCAACGGCGCGCACGTGGCGCGGGTCAGCGACGTTTACGACATCCGGGTGACCACCAACGGCTACGCCAAATGATCCACGGGTGAGCCGGCGCTCAGCGTCATGACGAGCGCGTGCAGAGGCGGCCTCCGGGCCGCCTTTTTATTGCCTGTTTGTTGCATGACGCGCCGGTTTGGTGGTGAGCGCGTGAACGGTTTTGCGGACTCGACTTTCTAGAATCGGCACGACGCTTCCCCTACGGCGCCTGCATGAAGTTCATCCTGTTCGCGAATACAGACTGGTACCTCTACAACTTCCGACTTTCCACCGCGCTGCAGCTCCGATCGATGGGCATGGACGTGGTGATGGTGTCGCCTCCGGGCGACTTCGGCGACCGCTTCCAGACGCATGGCATCCGCTGGCGGCCCTTGCCGATGCAGCGTTCCAGCCTGAATCCCTGGCGCGAGGCCGGCACCCTGGCGCGGTTGGTGCAGCTGCTGCGCGAGGAACAGCCGGACCTCCTGCACAGCTTCACCCTCAAGTGCGCGGTGTACGGCGCGCTGGCCGCGCGCGTGGCGCGGGTGCCGGCGGTGGTCAACGCGGTCACCGGCCTGGGCTATGTGTTCTCCAGTGATCGCGCCAAGGCGCGGATGCTGCGGCCGCTGGTCTCGCTGCTGATGCGCGGCGCGCTGGGTGGCGAGCGTTCGCGGGTGATCCTGCAGAACCCCGACGATGCGCAGGCCTTCGCCGATGCGCGCCTGGCGCCACCGCACAACATCCGCCTGATCCGCGGCTCCGGCGTGGACCTCACCCGGTTCCTGCTGCGGGAGCCCGATGGCGCCACGCGACGCCCGCTGCGGGTGTTGCTGGCCGCGCGCCTGCTGCGCGAGAAGGGCATCCACGAGTACGCCGCCGCCGCCGCGCAATTGAAGGCGCAGGGCAGGGACATCCGGTTCCTGCTCGCCGGCATGCCCGACACCGGCAACCCGCATTCGGTGGCCGACGGGGAAGTGCGGGCCTGGCACGCGCAGGGCACGCTGGAGTGGCTGGGGCATGTCGACGACATGCCCGCGCTGCTGCGCACGGTCGACGTGATGGCGCTGCCGAGCTATTACCGGGAAGGCGTCCCGAAGAGCCTGATCGAGGCAGGCGCCTGCGGCATCGCGCTGGTCACCACCAACCTGCCGGGTTGCCGCGAGGTGGTCAGCCGCGACGGCGAGGACGGGCTGCACGTGGAACCCCGCAGCGCCGCCTCGCTGGCGCAGGTGATCGCCCGCCTGGATGATGACCGCGACCTGCTGCGGCGACTGGGCGAGCGCGCCCGTGCCCGCGCGCTCAGCGACTTCGACGAACGGGTGGTGATCCGCAAGACCTGCGAGGTCTATGGCGAACTGCTGCCGCTGCGGCTGCAGGGAGCGATGGCCGGATGATGCACAGGATCCTGCCCATGCCGCTGCGTCCCGCCCTGAGCGCGCTGTCCCTGCTGTGGTTGGCCACCGCCGTCGGCGCGGTGATGGTGTTCGCGGCGCAGACGCTGCTCGCGCGCCGTTTCGGTCCCGCCGAGTACGGCCTGTTCGCATCCTCGCTGGCGACCATCACCCTGGTCGCGCCGCTGGCCGGGTTCGGCCTGTCCCAGTTCCGGCTCAAGGCATTCGGCACGGAGGGCTGGCAGGCCGAACGCTGGCGTCGTGCTTCCGAGCGCTTCATCGCCGCCAGCACCACGCTGGCCGTGGTCGGCGTGGCCGCCTGGGCCGAATGGGGCCCCCCGGTCGATGCGCGCACCCGGCAATTGCTCTGGCTGCTCCTGCCGGTGGTCGTGGGATTGCTGGCGGTCGAGCAGATTGGAAGCAAGCTGCGGCTGGAGGAACGCTACGGCGCGCTGGCCGCCTGGCAACTATGGATGCCGCTGGGCCGGTTGCTGGTGGCGGGCTACGCGCTGGCCTGGTCGGGCATGCGGGTGGAGATGGTGGCGCTGGGCTACAGCCTCATCGCGGTGCTCGCGGTCCTCGGCGCGTGGCCGCAATGGCGGGCGATGGCGCGGGGTCGCTGGACCCTGCGCGGACATGGCGCGAAGCAGGAGGTGGCCTTGCCCGCGACGCTTCCCGGGGTGCGCGAGCTGTGCGTGCAGGCCTGGCCCTACGGCATGGCGGCGGTGCTGTACCCGGTGTTCTTCCAGATCGGTACGGTGTTGTTGAAGTACCTGGCCGGCGATGCGGCGGCGGGCCATTTCGGCATCGCGCTGGCGGTGATGACCGCGATCTACCTGTTCCCGGCCACCGTGTACCAGAAGTTCCTGCTGTCCAAGCTGCATCGCTGGGCGGTCCACGACAAGCCCCGCTTCCGCCAGGCCTATCGCTGGGGGGGCATCGCCATGCTGGCCAGCGGCATCGCCGGCGGCGTCGCGTTGGCGTTCGGCGCGGCGCTTGCACCGCAGATTTTCGGCGCCGGCTATCGCACCGTGGTGCCGCTGCTGCAGGTGCTGGCGCTGTGCGTGCCACTGCGTTTCCTGTCCACCGCGGTGGGTTCGGTGCTGCTCACCGAAGGGCACATGCGCTACCGGGTCGGCGCGATGGCGCTGGCCGCGCTGGCGGCGGTCCTGCTCAACCTGGCGCTGATTCCCGCGTTCGCCGAACTGGGCGCGGCCATCGCCACCGTCATCGCCGAAGCCTTGCTGCTCGGTCTCATGTACCGCGGTGCCCGTCGGGTCGACGCGCTGGAGCTGGACTGATGGATAGACCGCGTATCGCCTTCACCGGTTACTACGGAATGCGCAACTTCGGCGACGACCTGTTCGGCGTGATCTGCACGCGGGCGGCCGAGCGCTACTGGAACGCGGCGCCGCGCCTGGTCGGCCCGCCATTGGCGGGCATGGCCGGGGTCAGCACCGTGCCGGCGTTCTATCCCCGCGATTGGTACGGCGCGATGGGCGCGCTGGGCAAGGGCAGCCGCTTGCTCAGCTTCGCCAGCGCCACGGTGGGTTCGGATGTCCTGGTGATGGGCGGCGGTTCGGTGATCACCGCGCGCGAATCCTTCCGCAAGCCGATGATGCAGACGGCACGGCGCCGGCGCGGCCTGGAGCTGGCGGCGATCGGCGTTTCAATCGGCCCGTTCGCCAACCCGCAGCAGGAAGCGGCCTCCGCCTCCTTCCTCGATCGCTTCAGCTACATCTCCGTGCGCGATCGCCGGTCGTACGAATGGATCCAGCGCATGGGCCTGTCCACGCGCGCCCATCCCGGTTGTGATCTGGCGGTGCTTCTGCCGCGCCTGGCCGCGATGCCGGTGCGCGCGGAGCAGGCGCCGGAGGCGCCGATGCGGGTAGGCGTGGCGCCGTGCCGGTATGCCGAGGGCGGCGCGCATGGCGCACCGGCGATGCGGGCATGGGAGGACGCCTTCGTCGAGTCGATCCTGGCCGAAGCGCGCTCGCGCCGGCTGGTGGTCGATGTGTTCAGCCTCAACGAACATCCCCGGCACGGCGACGGCAACCTGGCCGAGACACTGGCCAGTCGCCTGCGCGCCGGTGGGGTGGCGGCAGAGGTGCTGCGCTATACCCAGCCGGATCCGTTGGCGATGGTGGCCGCGATTGGTCGTTGCGACGTGATGGTCAGCGCGCGGCTGCACGGGGCGATCGTCGCCTGGTTGTGCGGCGTGCCGTTCGTGATCATCGACTACCACCGCAAGTGCCGCGACTTCGCCGACGACATCGGCCTGCCACAGCGCCGCCGCATCACCACCGCGCAGGGCCATCCGTTCAGCGATGTCGTCGCCACCTTGCTGGCCGAACGGCGGTTGGAGTGCTCTTCACCCGGTGTATACGCCGATCGGGCGGAAGACATATTCAAATGCGCGCCATGGGCGCAGGAGCACGCATACGCATGAACCCGCATCTTTCGCCGGATTCCGCGGCCGCGCCGGTCAGCGTGGTGATTCCCTGTTATCGCTGCGCCGATACGATCGCCGCCTCGGTGGCATCGGTGGCCGCGCAGACGCGGCGACCCGCCGAAGTGATCCTGGTCGACGACGCCAGCGGCGACGGCACGCTCGACGCACTGCATGGCGTCGCCGCCGCCTATCCACCCGGATGGGTGGTGGTGGTCGCCGCGCCCGCCAACGGCGGCCCGTCGCAGGCGCGCAACCTGGGCTGGGAACGCGCTCGCCAGCCGTACCTCGCGTTCCTCGATGCCGACGACACCTGGGCGCCGCAGAAGATCGCGTTGCAGATCGCCGCGCTGGAGGCGGATCCGGGATTGGCCCTGATCGCCCATCGCATGGCGGTCCGCGAGCGTGGGGCCGGGCCGCTGCCATTGCACCCGCCGGTACGCACCATCCCGATCGGCCGGCGCCGCTTCCTGCTCAACAATCCTTTCCCGACCGCCTCGGTGATCCTGCGCCGGGATCTGCCATTCCGTTTCAACGAACGCTTCCGGCGGGTGGAGGATTTCCTGCTGTGGGCGGAGATCGGCTTCTCCGGCTATCGCTGCGCCAAGCTCAACCAGGTGCTGGCGTACTGGCACAAGCCCACCTACGGCGCCGGCGGCCTGAGCGGCGATCTGGACGCCATGCATCGGGCCGGACGAGAGGTCCGGCACGAACTGCTGCGGCGCGGGCTGGTCAGCCCGGCCGAACACTGGTTCGCGCGCGGCGTTGGCATCGTCCGGCGCACCCGTCGGCGGCTGCTGCTGGCGATGCGTTCGCGCCAGACCGGAGTGGCTTCGTGAACACCGTCCTCGCGCGCGATCTGCAGACCAGCCGGCGCAGCCAGATCGATACGATGGCGCGCGGCTGGCTGGGCCTGATCCTGCTGGTCGGCGTGGCACTGTTCGCCTGCTGGCTGGTGGGTACGCGCTCGCTCGACATCGGCAGCGACACCGAAACCTACGCCGGCTTCTTCGAGAACCTGGTGCAGGGCGTGCCGGAGACCCGGCTGGAGCCGGGTTTCGTCTACCTGAGCTACGCCTTGTATCAACTGGGCCTGGACGTCACCGGCTACCAGTTCGCCTTGTTCGCCCTGTTGCTGGTGCTGGTGGCGCTGGCGGTGCGGCGCTATCAGCGCTACCTGGAAACGCCGGTCACCTGGCAGACCCTGCTGTGCGCCTCGCTGCTGCTGCTGTTCGTCTCGCCGATGTTCACCAATGCCTCGATCAACGCGATCCGGCAAGGGCTGGCGGCGCCACTGGTGTTCGTGGCGCTGCTGGCCTTCCATCGGCGGCAGTGGGGCGGATTCTTCCTGGCCGGCGCGCTAGCGGCCAGCCTGCACCTTTCCTCCGCGATGTACCTGGTATGCGCGCCCGCGCTGCTGCTCAGCACCCGCTGGCTGCGCGTGCTGGCCGCCGGCGCGTTCCTGGCCTATGTATCCGGACTGTCGATGCTGGCGGTGCGCATGGCCACGCCGGGCTTCTACGACGTGGTGATGGAGTACACCGCCAATCCGCTGTATCGCTCGGGCGTGCGGGTCGACTTCGCGGTGTTCACCATCTTCTGGTACCTGCTGCCGCACCTGCTGGCGCCGCTGATCCAGGCCGGCTGGCGCCAGCGCATCATGGACAGCACCTCCGTCTATCTGGTCATGTCGCTGCCGTTCTTCATCATCGGCTGGGGCTTCTTCTCCAATCGCTACCTGCTGCCGGCCTGGCTGGCGGTCTCGATGATCCTGGCCGCGGTGCTGTGCCACGCGCGCATCGCGCCGCTGCGCAATCCGTTGCTGATCCGGATCGGCCTGCTGGCCTCGTGCGCGGTGTTCTACGTCTACGTCAGCCGCGGAATCGTCATATGAGTGGAGGCGCGATGTCGATGTTCAGGGATTTCGCGGTTTCGCTGACCTATCCACCCACGCTGACACTCACGCTGCTGGTGCTGGCGGCACTGCTGTGGTTGTGCCGTCGGCGCAGGCTTGGTGCGGGCGTGGCGATGGCGGCGTTGTTCTGGTCGGCGCTTTGGTCGTTCCCGTTCGCGTCCGACACCCTGCGCGGGCTGCTGGAAAACCGCTACCCGGTGGTGCGCGACGCGGCGCTCCTGCCATCGGCCGACGCCATCGTGGTGCTGGGCGGCGGCAGCCACTACGCCTGGCTGGATCGCCCCGACGTGCGTCCGGAGGATCTGCGCTACAGCCGGCTTGCCGCCGGTGCGCGCGCCTGGCAGGCCGGGCGCGCACCCATCGTGATCCTCAGCGGCGGCGGCGAGGGCGATACCACCGAGGCGCGCCGGATGGCCGATGCGATCGTGCGACTGGGCGTGCCGCGTTCGGCGCTGGTGCTGGAGGAACGCAGCCATAACACCCGCGACAACGCGCGCTACAGCCTGCCGTTGGCCGGCACCGCGCATCCGCGCCTGCTGCTGGTCACTTCCACCCTGCACATGCCGCGCGCGGCGCTGTTGTTCCGCCAGGCCGGTGCGCAGGTCATGCCGATGCCGGTGCCGGAGGGCAGGGCGCCGAAGCGCTGGTGGCGTTACTGGCTGCCGTCGCCGCGTGCGCTGTGGCGGAGTGGACGGGCGTTCAAGGAAATCGTCGCCCTGACCGCCGCGCACCTGCGTTTGTGAACAGGCGGTCCCCGCGCGTGCGCGCATCGGCGACACGCGTTCATCCGCCATTGTCTTCCCGCCGCCGTTCTTTTCACGCACTGCTTGCCACCATGACCGAGCGAACCCGGCCATGCCGGGGTTGCACATCGTTTTCCGCAGACAGAGGTGTGCGAGTGAAATCCCTAACCACTTCGTTGTTGCTGGCGGCAGTGTTGGCCGGTTGCGCCGGCCAGCGCATGACCCACGTCAGCGCGTCAGCCGACGGCACGGTCGAGGGCAGCGATGCCCGCATGATCGCGATCACGCCCGAACTGGTCGCCGCGCCCCGGCAGGCGGTCACGCTGCCGACCGCGCTCGCCGGCTACAAGCCCGAGATTTACCAGATCCAGCCCGGCGACACGATCCTGGTCACGGTGTGGGATCACCCCGAACTGACCACCCCCGCCGGCAACCAGCAGCAGGCCGTCACCAACGGACGGCTGGTGCAGCCGGACGGCACGTTCTTCTACCCGTATGCCGGCAAGATGAACGTCAAGGGCATGACCATCGAGGAACTGCGCAGCAGCCTGTCCACGCGCCTGGGCCAGTACCTGCGTTCGCCGCAGATCGACGTCAACGTGGTCGGCCATGGTGGTCGCGTGGCGCTGCAGGGCGCATTCGTCGATACATCGCCGCAGGAATTCACCACCGTGCCGCTGACCCTGGCGCAGGCGGTGGGCAAGGCGCGCATCAACGTGGAGGAAGCCGATCTGGCCGGCTTCGTGCTGACCCGCGACGGCCAGGACTATCCGCTGGACCTGGATGCGCTGAACCGCGACGGCAAGGTCGCCGCGGACGTCTACCTCAAGCCCGGTGACCGGCTGTACCTGCCGTTCAACGATCGCAAGGAGGTCTACGTGGTCGGCGAGGTGATGCGCCCGCAGGCAATCAACTTCAAGACCACCGACATGAGCCTGACCCAGGCGCTCGGCCGCACCGGCGGACTGAATCCGATCACCGCCAAGGGCAGCGCAGTCTACGTGATCCGCGGCATGGAGGATCTGCAGCGCGAGCCGGCCACCGTGTATCACCTGGATGCCAGCTCGCCTGCGGCGTTCGCGCTGGGCGATCGTTTCCACCTGCGTCCCGGCGACGTGGTCTGGGTCGGCCCGGCCGGCGTCACCCGCTGGAACCGCTTCCTGACCCAGCTGCTGCCGCTGTCGGGCATCATCAGCAACGCCGCGTCGGCGCAGTACAACTTCGACCGCAACTGACGCACGCCTGTCCCCGGTCGCATCACGCGGCCGGGGAGCGGGTCCCCGGACAAACCAAAGGCGACGGCCGTTTCCGGCCGCCGCCTTTGTCATGTGCCCTGCGAAAGGCTCCTGTGGAGAACCAGGGGGCCATCCAGACGCGTGACCGGCCCCCTTCGCACCGGACGAGAAGCGGGCGTCCGGCGAGGTTCTCCTGTGGCGACCGATGGTCGAAAAGCCCGGAAACTGCGGAAAACGGACTTTGCTGAATCTCGGTCTGGCCGGCGTATCGTCAAAGGAGGGTTGCCGGTGCCACGCGTCCACCATGCCGCGCGCGATGGCAAGAGCAGGTGCATCCCGCGTCGCGAAAGCGTTATCGCGGAGCACCGTTCAGGCCGCATTTGACGATCTGAATACAGCGGCGGTGCTATTCCATGTCCATCGTCAGAGGAGGAACGCACCATGGGATCCATCCATCCCCCGGCCCGCCGCTGGTACCGCTGCGAAGTCGTCGACATCCAGGCCGAACTGCGCCACTGGAAGCTGGAATACGTAACCCACGACTTCCACGAACCCGGCACGCCATTCTCGCGCTACGAGCCGGCGCTGCGGTTCGCGTACGACGCCTATCTGCACCATCACGCCCAGCCCCTGGCCGACGTGCTCGACGTCCTTCACCACAAATACGTCGAAAGCTTCGACAGCTGGAACATGCTGGCCTGGCCGAAAGCCGAGGCCATTCTCCGCGAGGTCTGGTTGCGCATGGGCGCGCCACTGGAAAGCCTGCGGGTGAGGACAGCGCCGGAAACGGGGCGCCGTTCGCACGTGCATTGAGGTCGGGAACGCCGCGTCCGCGTTCCCGGACATGGCGCATCGCGACATCAGTCGAGCCGTTCCAGCATGGCCTCGGCGACATCGTTCGCCGACGCCGGATTCTGGCCGGTGATGAGCTCGCGATCGATCACCACGTTGGCGGCCCAGGGGGTCGCGTTGCCCACATGGTGCGCTCCCGCCGCTTCCAGCGCGGTCTGCGGATAAAACTTCATCCGTCCTCCCTGCAGCGCGCCCTTGGCCAGTTCCTCTTCCTGGTTGCTGATGACGGTCAACCGGTAACCGGCGTAAATCCATCCGGAAGGCGGCTGCGGGGTCTTGCCATCGGCCAGCGCCGCGATGAATGCGGGATTGGCCGGCAGCGTGGACAGCAGCGCGATCGGGCCGTGGCAGACCAGCGCGGTGATCTTGCCGCGGCGGTGGAAATCGGCCAGCAGGCCGCCCAGGGCGGGATCGCTCAGCAGATCCTGCATGGGCGCATGGCCACCGGGTACGTACACGGCATCGAACTGGCCGTAGCCGATCTGTTCCACCCGCGCCAGGCTGAGCACCGGTGAATGCGTCGGCCTGGTCAGGGCCAACCGGTCGAGGAGCTCCTGGTGCACCTTCAATGCCCCGGCATCGCCTCCGAAGTACATCGGGTCCAGTGACCCGCGATCGACGGTCGGCGCCAGGCCGGATGGCGTGGCGAAGGTGACCTGGTGGCCGGCGTCGATGAACCGCTTGACCGGCTGCATCAGTTCATTGAGGTAGAAACCGGTGGGAAACACGCGGTCGTCCCTGAGATCCAGGTGATCCGAATCCGAGAGGATGACCAGCACATTGGCTGCCTGTGCATGGCCGGCAGGAAGCGCCAGCACGAGCGCGGCGGCCAGGACGTTGAGTGATTTCATGGAGCGGACCTTCGACACGGAGCCGCGGACGCGGCGGGAGTGGCCGGCACTCTATTCCGCCTCGGCGAGGGTATAAACTCGCGCGAAGGCAATATATTTTTCCTCAAGGAGCAATAATGGCGCGCCGGTTCGATCATCTGGGCGACGCGGAGGCTTTCGTGACCGTGGTTGAGCAGGGCTCGCTGACCGCGGCGGCGGTCACGCTGGGCACGACTCCCTCGGTGATCAGCCGCGCCATCGCGCGCCTGGAAAACCATCTCGGCAACCAGTTGCTGCGAAGGACCACCCGCCGGCTCGGACTGACCGAGGCCGGCCAGCTCTACCTGGAGCAGGCGCGCGCGGCGTTCGCATTGTTCGACGACGCCGAGCGCGCGGTGCAGGGACGCTCCGGCACGCTCGCCGGCCGGGTCCGCCTGAGCGTGCCCACCACCTATGGCCACCATCGCCTGCCCGAAATGCTGGCGCGGTTCTCACGCGAGCATCCGCAGGTCCGGATCGAGCTCAACATTTCCAACCGCAACGTCGATCTGGTCGCCGAAGGTTTCGATCTGGCCATCCGCCTGGGCGCACTGCCCGACAGCGGCCTGGCCGCGCGCCGGTTGGAGGACGCGGCCTTGTGCGTGGTCGCCTCGCCCGCGTATCTGCGCCAGGCCGGCACGCCCGTGCGGCTGGAGGACCTGGCGGGACACGCCTGCATTCCGTTCGTGATGCCCAGTAGCGGGCGCATCGCGCCGTGGCTGTTCCGCGACGGCGACGAGGACATCGAATGGATGCCGCCGGATCGCCTGTCGGTATCCGACGACGTGCTCGGCGTGGTGTCGCTCGCGGCCGGCGGCGCGGGTCTCTGCCAGACCTACGACTTCATCGTGGCCGACGCCCTGCGGCAGGGGCGCCTGACCGAAGTCTTGCCAAGGCTGCGCGGACGGTCGCGCCCGTTCTCCCTCATCTACGCGCCGCATCGACGCCTGTCGGCGGCCTCGCGCGCTCTCATCGACAGCCTCGCCGGAGCGGCGCAAAGACCGCCGCCGCCCGTGCGAGCGGCGCGGCAAGCAGATCCTTAGCGCGGGGGTGCGGCAAAGCGCTCCCAGTAGCCGGCCTCCGGCGCGATCTGCTGCACCACGTCCACCCGCACGCCGGCCGGATCCCGGGTCATGAAACGGCGCTGGCCCCAGGGCTCGTCGGTCAGGGGATGCAGGATCGGCGCGCCTTCGCCGCGCAGCTTTTCATGCAGGGCGGCCGCATCGGCGACTTCGACGGTCAGGATCATGCCGTCGCCGTCGAAGGCTTCGGGCCCCGGTGGACGGGAAGGATGGTCCGGTGTCATGAACGCCAGCGTGGCGCCGCGGCTCCCGTCATCGGCCGGCCCGGACAGGTAGACGAACCAGCTCGCTTCGAACAGCACCTCGAAGCCGAAATGGCGCACATGGAAATCGCGCGCGGCCGCCATTTCGGGCGTGGTTATGAGTGGATAGAGATCGCGCACGCGCACCTCGGAGGAGGTGGCCGGTGTCGCCGGAACATCGCGCGCCTGCGTGGCGGCGGAGATCAGCAGGCAGGGCACGAGCAGGGAGCGCAAAGCGGCGCGGGCAATGGACATGTCGGAGTTCCTCGCATGCGGCGACAATCCGCCGGTGCAGGCACCTTGCCCGGATCAGGTTGACAGCAGTTGCTCGATTGCGGCGACCGCCTCGCCGGCGCCGTCCTCGGCGGCCATTTGCCTGCCCAGTTCGGCGGCGCGGGCACGGGTGTCGGCGCGATCGGCGAACGCGATGGCGCGGCCCAGCGCCCGCGCTTCCAGCCGCCTGCCGTTCACCGGGGCGTCGGCGACACCGAGGCGATGCAACTGGGCCGCCCAGAACGGCTGGTCGCCGGCGAACGGCACGACCACCGAAGGCACGCCGGCGCGGCTCGCCGAATGGGAGGTCCCGGAACCACCGTGATGCACTGCCATCGCGGTGCGCGGGAACAGCCAGGGGTGCGGCGTATCGCCGACGATAAAGAAATTGTCCGGCAGCATGCCTGCGTCCACGCCGCTCCAGCCGGGATGGAACACGACGCGACGCCCGGCGGTCGCCTCGATCATCGCCTGCGCCAGCCGCGCCCGATCGAAACCGGCCATGCTGCCGAAGCCGATGTAGACGGGCGGTTCGCCGGCGGCGAGGAATTCCTCGAGCGCGGGAGGTGGCGTCCAGGCGGGCGCCGGCAGTTCCCATTGGCCGCACATCCGCGCGTTGTCGGGCCAGTCGCGTGGACGCGGCAGCAGGGCGGGGGAGATTCCATAGAGCATCGGATGTCCGGTCCACAGACGCTTGCGCGGTGGCAGCGACAGGACATGCTCGCGCGCGGCGTTGGTGGTCGTGCGGAACGCCCGCCACAGAAGCCCGTTCACCGCCTGGTGGCTGAACCTGCGAAGCGGGCGCGGAACCGCGCCCGGCGCCAGGAATGGCGAGGCGAATGCCTGGGTGGGGGTGATCGGAATGAGGCCGGTACCGATCACGGGGATATCCAGCGCTTCGGCCACCGAGAACCCGGCGAACGCGGCCAGGCCGGAGAGGATGAGCGCATCGCTGCCGGCCGCGGCGTCACGGATTTCCTGCATCCAGTTCATGACATTGGCGTTGGCGATATCCGCCAGCGCCCGCGCCGTCTGGCTGAAACCGCCCTTGCGATCCACCGCCGTGGCCAGGGCTTGTCCCGGTGCGAGCGCACCGCGGATGTCGCCGGACAGCGGCGTCGCGGGAATGCCGACGGCCCTGGCACTGCCCAGGGTATTGGCGTCGGCGAGCAGGCAGGTCTCATGGCCGGCCGCCCGCAGCGCGATGCACAACGCCGCCAGTGGGCGGGTATCTCCTTCGGTACCGTAGGTTGCAACCGCAAGCTTCATGATCTTCTCCGGGAACCGGCACGCCGCCGGCCTGTACATGAAAAAGTATACGACGTATATTAATTTACGTCGTATTTGAATTTCCGGAGCAGATCATGACCGAGGCCGGTGAGCCCGGGCGGCGGGCGCGCAAGCGGGCGCAGATGCGGGAACTGCTGGTGGACACCGCCGCACGCCTGTTCGAGCGGCAGGGCTACGAGGCGGTCACGATGGAAGGGATCGCGGCCGAAGCCGACGTGGCCAAGCGCACGCTGTACAACCACTTCCCGACCAAGGAGGCGATCCTGGCCCGATGGCTGGACGCCCGGTTGGCGCAGGACCTGGCGCATCTCCAGGCCAGCCTCGCCCGGCGCCGTACCTTCGCGTCCCGGGCCGCCTGCATCCTGGATGCCTCGGCGGAGTGGTGCACCGCGCATCCGGAACATCTGATGGCCTATCTGCGCTACCGCTTCACCAGCCTGGGGGAGGCGCCCGGCCAGGAGGACATCGAGGATGGCGGCATCGTCGCGCTGTGGGAGCGGTTGATCGCCGCGGCGCAGGACGCCGGCGAACTGGACGCCGCGTTCGCACCGGCGCAACTGGCCACCTGGTTCCACCATCTATACCTGGCCGCGCTGCTGCGCTGGCTGACCGTGCCGGGCCTGTCGCTGCGGCGCGAATTCAGCGACGCGGCGCGATTGTTCATCGGAGGAGCGGGGGCACGCTGAAGCCCGTCACCCGGCGTGATCAATTCCGCCGTGGCGTCTGCCCGAGCCGGCGGTACAACGTGCTCCGGCTGATGCCGAGCTGGCGCGCCGCGCGGGCATAGTTGCCTCCGCAGGCCTCCACCGCCGCGCGCATGGCCATCCGGGTGACCGCATCCAGCGGTTCCGCCCCGGTGGATGCGGACGCACGAGCGATCGCATCGCCCGATACGCGCGCCTGCAGGTAGGCGGGCAGGGCGTCCACGCTGATCCGGCTGTCCGGCTCGCTCAACGCCGCCAGCGTGCGCAGGCTCGCCACCAGTTGGCGCAGGTTGCCCGGCCAGGCGTACTGCGCCAGCAACACGGCCGCGTCGTCGTCGAGGCGACGGCCCTGGCCGATGCGTTGCCACAGGGTACGAACGAGTTCGTCGCGCGCGGGCATTTCGCGCAGCGGCGTCAGCGCCACCCGGTGGTGGGAGATGCGGTAGTAGAGGTCGGCCCGGAACCGGCCCTCGGCCACCGCATCCTCGAGATCGCGGTGGGTTGCGCAGACCAGGGCGAAATCCAGCTTCACCGGCTTGCCGCCGCCCAGTGGCGACAGTTCGCGATCCTGCAGGACCCGCAGCAGGCGCGGCTGCAGGGCCAGCGGCATGTCGCCGATCTCGTCCAGGAACAGCACGCCGCCATCGGCCTGGCGCAGCAGGCCGGTGCTGCCTTCCTTGCGCGCGCCGGTGAAGGCGCCGCTCTCGTAGCCGAACAGTTCGGCCTCGATCAAACCCTCCGGCAACGCCGCGCAGTTCACCGCGACGAAGGGCCTTCCGGCGCGAGCACTGCGGCGATGCAGCTCGCGCGAGAACACTTCCTTGCCGGTACCGGTCTCGCCGAGGACCAGCACCGGAATGCCCGCATCGAGCACACGGCAGGCGCGGGCGAGCTCGGTATCCAGCCGGGTGTCGAACAGCGGCGCTTCCGCCGTTGCGGCGGTGGTCGAGTTCGATACCGTGATCGGCGTCGCGGCGCGGGCGCGGCGTGAACGGGTTGGTCCGTCGACGTGGCCGTGCAGCAGGCGGCCACTGCGATCCTGCAGGACGCCATCGTCGTGCAGTCGCGACAATGCGCCATCGAACAGCGCTTCGTAGGAGGCGCGCCCCAGGTCGCCGCGTTCCAGGCCGAACAGCGCCAGGCCGGCCCGGTTGGCCGCCACCAGCCGGCCGTTGCGGAATGCCAGCAGCCCCTCGCGCGCACTGCCCAGCAGGGCGGGGTTGACGTGCACGCGCAGCAGATCCGCATCGACGATGCCTTCATCGAAATAGCGGTGCTCGATGTTGGCGACCGCCAGTTGGGCCAGGCCCAGCGCGTGCATCGGAGCGACCCCGGCATCGCCGGAAATGTCCAGCACTCCGACCATGCGTCCATGCGGATCGAACACCGGCGCCGCCGAACAATTGAGGATGCGGTGCGGCGCCGCATAGTGTTCCGCTCCACGCACCTCGACCGGAACGGCGTCGGCGATGGCGGTGCCGATGGCGTTGGTGCCCACCCGTGCTTCGTTCCAGCACGCACCGGGCATCAACGCGACCCGTCCCGCCTTGTCGAGGAAGTCGGCGTTGCCCTCCGCATCCAGGATCCAGCCTTCGGCGTCGGTGAGCAGGACGATGCTGCCGGTGTTGGCGGCATCGGCGGCAAGCATCTCCACTTCCGCGCGCGCCAGTCGCCAGAGCTGTTCGTGCTGCTCGCGCATCGTGCGCAGGCGCGGCGCATCGACAGGTTCGATCGCGGGCCGCGCATTGGCCGCCAGGCCAAAGCCCAGGCTGCGCCGCCAGGATTGCAGGATGGCCGCGGATACCTGGCCCACCGGCGCGCGCCCGGATTCGAAGAAGGCGCGGCGGGCCTGGGCGATGCGCTGCTCGTCGGGAGCGGCGGGTGAACGGGACATGCCGGAATCCTCGCCGGACGATGTGTCGCATTTTGCGACAGCCACACCGCCCGCTGTACCGATACACAGCACACCCGGCGACACTCCGCAAGCATGACGGATGTTGCGTCGCGGAAGTTCCGGCGAAGTTTCCGCATCCAGCCGGGGCCCGCTGCGTGGCGCGGCGCAGCAACAAAAGCTGGCATGCGGCCTGCGTCGGGACCTGCACCCCCACGTGGACCCACCAGGAGCTTCCGATGAACGCAGTCGCCACCCCCCGTCCCCATGCCGTCGATCCGTCCAGCCTGTTCAAGCAACGCTACGCCAACTTCATCGGCGGCCGCTGGGTCGAGCCACGTTCCGGCCAGTACTTCGACAACGTCAGCCCGGTGACGGGCAAGGTGATCACCCAGGTCCCGCGCTCGAACGCCGAGGACATCGAGGCCGCGCTGGACGCCGCGCACGCCGCGCGCGAGGCATGGGGCAAGACCTCGACCACCGAGCGCGCCAACGTGCTGCTGCGGATCGCCGATCGCATCGAACAGAACCTGGAAGTGCTCGCGCATGCGGAAACCTGGGACAACGGCAAGCCGATCCGAGAAACCCTCAACGCCGACATCCCGCTGTGCGTGGATCACTTCCGCTACTTCGCCGGCGCCATCCGCGCCCAGGAAGGCGGCATCAGCGAAATCGACCACGACACCATCGCCTACCACTTCCATGAGCCGCTCGGCGTGGTGGGGCAGATCATTCCGTGGAACTTCCCGCTGCTGATGGCCTGCTGGAAGCTGGCGCCCGCGCTGGCCGCCGGCAACTGCGTGGTGCTCAAGCCGGCCGAGCAGACGCCGGCCAGCATCCTGGTGCTGATGGAGCTCATCGGCGACCTGCTGCCGCCGGGCGTGCTCAACGTGGTCAATGGCTTCGGACTGGAGGCGGGCAAGCCGCTGGCGAGCAATCCACGCATCGCCAAGATCGCGTTCACCGGCGAGACCACCACCGGCCGGCTGATCATGCAGTACGCCAGCCAGAACCTGATTCCGGTGACCCTGGAACTGGGCGGCAAGTCGCCGAACGTCTTCTTCGCCGACGTGATGGCCGAGGACGACGACTTCCTCGACAAGGCCATCGAAGGCTTCGTGCTGTTCGCCTTCAACCAGGGCGAGGTCTGCACCTGCCCGTCGCGCGCGCTGATCCAGGAATCCATCTACGAGAAGTTCATGGAACGCGCGCTCAAGCGCGTGGCCGCGATCCAGCAGGGCAATCCGCTGGATCCCAACACGATGGTCGGCGCGCAGGCCTCCAGCGAGCAGTTGGAGAAGATCCTGTCGTACATCGACATCGGCCGCCAGGAAGGCGCCGAACTGCTGATCGGCGGTAACCGCAAGCAGCAGGAGGGTGAACTGGCCGGCGGTTACTACGTCCAGCCGACCGTGTTCAAGGGGCACAACCGGATGCGGATCTTCCAGGAGGAGATCTTCGGCCCGGTGGTCTCGGTCACCACCTTCAAGGACGAGGCCGAAGCCCTGGCCATCGCCAACGACACGCTGTATGGGCTTGGCGCCGGCGTCTGGAGCCGCGACGCATCGCGCCTGTACCGGATGGGCCGCGGCATCCAGGCCGGGCGGGTGTGGACCAACTGCTACCACGCCTATCCGGCGCACGCGGCATTCGGCGGCTACAAGCAATCCGGCATCGGCCGCGAAAACCACCGGATGATGCTGGACCACTACCAGCAGACCAAGAACCTGCTGGTCAGCTACTCGCCCAAGGCGCTGGGCTTCTTCTGACCTCCCCGGAGGGCGTCGTCCGACGGACGGCGCCTCCTCACCGGAAACGATTGATTGGAATCAACGAGCGCCGGGAACCATCGCGCTACGGTGGTTCCGGTCCAGAGACAGGAGAGAACACATGGACAAGACGATGAAGGCCGCGGTGGTGCGCGAGTTCGGCAAGCCGCTGGTAATCGAGGAGGCCATCGTGCCGCGTCCGGCGGCCGGCGACGTGCTGGTCAGGATTGAAGCCTGTGGCGTCTGCCACACCGACCTGCATGCGGCCGAGGGCGACTGGCCGGTCAAACCCAACCCCCCGTTCATTCCCGGCCACGAAGGCGTCGGCCACGTGGTCGCGGTCGGTGCGGGCGTGACCCACGTGAAGGAGGGCGATCGGGTTGGCATTCCCTGGCTCTATTCGGCCTGCGGGCACTGCGAGCACTGCCTGGGCGGCTGGGAAACGTTGTGCGAGCAGCAGCAGAACACCGGCTACTCGGTCAACGGCGGGTTTGCCGAGTACGCGCTGGCCAACGCCGATTACGTGGGGCATCTGCCGAAGGCGATCGGCTTCGTCGAGATCGCGCCCATCCTGTGCGCGGGCGTGACCGTCTACAAGGGCCTGAAGGTCACCGACACGCGCCCGGGCAACTGGGTGGTCATTTCCGGTATCGGCGGGTTGGGGCACATGGCGGTGCAGTACGCGCGCGCGATGGGACTGAACGTGGCGGCCGTCGACGTGGATGACGCCAAGCTGGATCTGGCCAGGCGTCTTGGCGCCACGGTCACGGTCAACGCGAAGAACCTCGATCCGGTGGCCTATCTGAAGAAGGAGATCGGCGGCGCGCATGGCGCGCTGGTCACCGCGGTATCGCCGAAGGCGTTCGAGCAGGCCATCGGCATGGTCCGGCGCGGCGGCACGGTCTCGCTCAACGGCCTGCCGCCGGGCCAGTTCCCGCTCGACATCTTCGGGATGGTGCTCAACGGCGTGACCGTGCGTGGTTCGATCGTCGGCACCCGCCTGGATCTGCAGGAGTCGCTGGACTTCGCCGCGCTTGGCAAGGTGAAGGCAACGGTCTCCACCGATCGCCTGGAGAACATCAACCAGGTCTTCCAGCGCATGCACCAGGGCCGGATCGAGGGCCGCGTGGTGCTGGATCTGGCCGCCTGATCCTCGATTCCACCCACTGGAAGGCACCGCCCGTGACCGACGCCTCGCCGACTGCAGATACCCCTCCCTTGCAGGTGATGGCGACGCTGCCGGCGTTGCAGCTGATCGAAACGCTGCGCGCCCGGCACGGGCCGGTGCTGTTCCACCAGTCCGGTGGGTGCTGCGACGGTTCCTCGCCGATGTGCTACCCGGTCGACGATTTCATCGTCGGCGATCGCGACGTGCGCCTGGGCGAGATCGGCGGCGCCGCTTTCTACATCAGTTCCTCCCAGTTCGAATACTGGAAGCACACCCAGCTCATCATCGACGTGGTGCCTGGCCGGGGCGGAATGTTCTCGCTGGAAAACGGCGAGGGCGTGCGCTTCCTGGTGCGCTCTCGATTGTTCACTGATGCCGAATACGCCGCGCTCGAAGGAGCGGGGCGGGTCTGATTCGCCGCACTGATCGGAACCGATGGGTCGAAGCCATCGACATAACCAACGATCATTTCCAATAAGTGACGCGTCACATAAACTAGCCTCATCAACCGGACAGGAGCAGGCGTGATGCGTGACGAAAAGGATCCCGGCACCCTGGAAATGGTGTTCCCCCGTCGCCGCGGTCGTCCACCATTGCATGGCGTGGCGATGAGCGCCGCCGAACGCGCGCGCAACTACCGGGCCAATCGCCGCCATCGCCGGGAAACCGGCAGCCGTGTCCTGCATGTGCAGACCGACACCACGCTGCTGGACAAGATCCGCGATGCCATCAGCAGCGGCCGCAGCCCCGCAACCATCGGCCGCCTGGTGGCGGAGCTGTCTGTCCGGTACCCCGCGGCGGATTGAACGGCTCCGCCCAAGGCGTCTCGATGAAAAACGCAGCGAGGCACATCCGGCGTCATGCCGGTGGGTGATCGGCCGTGCTAGGGTTGGGCCTCCAGAAGGAGACTTTCATGATCAGGATGATCACCTTGTTGCTGCTGGCGTTGCCGGCGGCCGTCGCCGCGCAGCAACTGCACAAGTGCGTGGACCCGCATGGACACGCCAGCTATCAGTCCGCTCCCTGCGAGGCCGGCCACAAGCAAGCCTGGGTCCGGGATACGACACCGGAGCCATCTCCACCGGTTCGCCCCCGACCCACGACACGGGCTGCAACCCCGTCGCGCATTTCCGTCCCCGCGGCGGCCAACCTGCCGGCGTATCCGGCGCGCGCTCCCGCGGCCTGCGAGGCCGCAAAACGGCAGCGCGAATCGACCTTGAAAACGGTTGGCCTGAAGCGCAATTTCGAGCTGCTGCGGCGACTGGATGACGCGGTCTGGAATGCCTGCAGGTAGGCGATGCCGCTTGTGGACAATGTGTCGTCCGGTTGATGGCGCATCCGCGCAACGATGGAACACAGATTTCGCGCCCGGCCGGTGTCCGCGCCGGGGACCGGATGCGATGCTGGCCCGCCGTCCGCGAGCGTTCCGCCATGAGCGAGCTTCTCAACACCCGCATCGTCCTGGCCTCGCGTCCGCGCGGCGAACCGGAGGCATCCAACCTGCGTCTGGAACGCGTGCCCATCGCGGCCCCCGGACCGGGCGAGGTGCTGTTGCGCAACCACTACCTGTCGCTGGATCCGTACATGCGCGGCAGGATGGATGAAGGACGCTCCTATTCGCCTCCGGTCGCCATAAACGACGTCATGGAAGGCCGGACGGTGTCCGAAGTGCTGGCCTCCGGGCATCCGGATTTCATCGTCGGCGACAAGGTCGTCGCCACCGGCGGCTGGCAGAGCCTGGCGGTGGTGAAGGGCGATTCGATCACGCGCAAGCTCAATCGCCTCGACCTGCCGCTGAGCACTGCGCTGGGCGTCTACGGCATGCCGGGATTCACCGCCTACGCCGGCCTGCACGAAATAGGCAAGCCGCAGCCAGGCGAAACCCTGGTCGTCGCCGCGGCAAGCGGACCGGTCGGCGCGACGGTGGGACAGATAGCAAAAATGCAAGGCGCGCGCACCGTCGGCATCGCCGGCGGCGAGGCCAAGCGCCAGTACCTGGAGACGCTGGGCTTCGACGTGGCGCTGGATCACCGCGCCGGGGATTTCGCCGAACAGCTGCGCGCGGCGGTGCCGGACGGGATCGACGTCTACTTCGAGAACGTGGGCGGCAAGGTGTTCGACGCGGTGGTTCCCCTGCTCAACGATTTCGCCCGCATTCCGGTGTGCGGCACCATCGCCACCTACAACGAGCGTGATCGGGTGCTGCCCGGTCCGGATCGCCTGCCGGGTTTCGTCAACCGGATCCTGCGCCAGCGGCTGACCGTGCGCGGCTTCATCCAGCGCGACTTCATCCACCTGTTCCCCGATTTCCTGGAGGACATGGGGCGATGGCTGAAGGACGGCCGGGTGCAATACCGCGAAGACATCGTGGAAGGCCTGGAGAACGCGCCCGAGGCGTTCTTCGGCCTGCTCAAGGGCCGCAACTTCGGCAAGCTGGTGGTGAAGCTGGTCGGCTAGGGCGGGCCACGCGGCGCGCGGAGGTCCGGAACGGCGGCGCCGTGTCCGGATCATCTGCGTCCCCACCGCGCATCCGCGTCAATCCACCAGAGCGCGTAGTTGGCCATTCAGGCGATGGAATTGCCCATCCGGCGTGGTGAAGAAGGACAGCGAGGTGCCCCGGCCGAAGTCGTCGACATGCACCACGGTCGAACCATCGGCTTCCTGCCAGGAGATGGCGAACACCTCGGCCGTCACGGGTGCCCATTGGTAGCGGGCCTCGCCCTCGGCACCGCGCAACGGACCTTCGGTGATCCGGTAGCGCATCGTCCGGCCATCGGCATCGTACCGGTTGATGGCGGTCAGGCCTTCGTACCGGACCTCGAAACTGCGGCCGGCGAAGGGCGCCGGCATGACGGTGGTGTCCATGGTGCGCTCGTGCCCGTTCACGCGGCCGTGGCCAGGCGGGGGTAGTCGGTGAAGCCGCGGGCATCGCCCCCGAACAGGGTGGTGCGGTCGTGTGGCGCCAGCGGCGCGCCGATGCGCAGGCGTTGCGGCAGGTCCGGATTGGCGACGAACGGACGCCCGAACGCGATCAGATCCGCCCAGCCCGCATCCAGCGCGGCGCGGGCGCGCTCGGCGGTGTACTTGCCGGCGTAGATCAGGGTGCCGGGAAAGGCCGCGCGCAGCTTCTGCTTGAACGTGTCGGGCATGTGCGGGGCGTCTTCCCAGTCGGCCTCGGCGATATGGATGTAGCCCACGCCGATTTCGCCCAGCGTTCTCGCCGCGGCGAGATAGGTCGTTTCCGGATCCGCGTCGGCGCAGCCGTTGAGCGTGGTCAGCGGCGCCAGCCGGATGCCGACGCGCGCGGGATCGCCGGTGGCCTCGATCAGCGCCTGCGTGACTTCGGCCAGGAACCGCAGCCGGTTCTCCAGCGAGCCGCCGTAGGCATCGGTGCGGTCGTTGGCGTTGGAGTCGATGAACTGGTTGACCAAGTAGCCATTGGCGGCATGCAGTTCGACGCCATCGAAGCCGGCCTCCATCGCATTGCGCGCGGCCTGGCGGAACTCTTCCACGATCCCGCGGACTTCATCGGTCGACAATGCACGCGGCGCCGATGCCTGGATGAAACCGGGCTGGCCGTCGGCCCCGTCCACGTACACCTTGACGCCTTCGGCCTGCAAGGCCGAGGAAGATATCGGTGCTTGCCCATCGAGCAGGCGGACATGGCTCAGGCGCCCGACATGCCAGAGCTGGGCGAAGATGCGGCCACCCGCCCCATGTACCGCGCGGGTGATGGCGCGCCATCCCTCCACCTGCGCGCAGGTGTGGATGCCCGGCGTCCAGGCATAGCCCTTGCCGAGCGGCGAAATCCAGGTGCCCTCGCTGACGATCAGCCCGGCGCTGGCGCGCTGGGCGTAGTACTCGGCCATCAGCGCGTTCGGGATATCACCGGGCTGGCTGGCGCGGGAGCGGGTCATCGGCGGCATCACGATGCGGTTGGGCAGCGTGAGACCGCCCAGGACATGGGACTGGAACAGCGGGTCGCGGAGTTCGGACATCATGGGGCCCTCAATCCCACGCCGGCGCCAGGCCGGCGGGATCCACTTCGCGGCCGTTGCGTTCCAGCGCCGCGATCGCGGCCATGTCCTCGGCATCCAGCGGCAGATCGCGCGCCAGCAGGTTGCTGGCGAGATTCTCGCGCTTGGTCGACGACGGAATCACCGCATAGCCCAGTTGCAGCGCCCATGCCAGCGCGACCTGGGCAACGGTGGCCTGGTGCTTGTCGGCAATCCGCGCCAGCACCGGATCCTTCAGCACCTTGCCGTAGGCCAGGGTCATGTACGAGGTGACGGTGATGCCTTGTTCCTTGAGGAACGTGGCCAGCCTGCGGTTCTGCAGATAGGGACTCAGCTCGATCTGGTTGGTGGCGAGTTCGCCCTTGCCGACCACTTCGATGGCCTGCCGGGTCAGTTCGATGTTGAAGTTGGAGATGCCGATCGCGCGGGTCAGTCCCTGCGCCTTGGCCTCGGCCAGCGCAGCCATGTACTCGGCCAGTTCGACGCCGTTGCCGGGCGCCGGCCAATGGATCAGGGTCAGGTCCACGCGGTCGGTTCGCAGCTTGTCCAGGCTCTCGCGCAGGCTTGGAATCAGCCGGCCGCGCGCGTAGTTGTCGGTCCAGATCTTGGTGGTGAGGAACAACTCGTCGCGGGCGACGCCGCTCTCGGCGATGGCCTTGCCGACCTCGGCTTCATTGCCGTAGATCTGCGCGGTGTCGATGGCGCGGTAACCGACGTCGAGTGCGTTGCGCACCGAATCGATGACCGTCTGGCCGGTGAGGCGGAAGGTACCGACGCCGAAGGAAGGAAGATTCATGGAAGGCTCCGATGGGTTGGGGAAGATGATGGAAGGTGCTCGGGAACAGGGGATGACGATCAGGCCCGGGCGGGCAGGGCGGATGGAGCGCGCCGGTCGAGGCGGCCCGACAGGGCGGTGAGGCCGAAGGCGCCAAGCGTCACCAGCGCCGCGATCCAGGGCGTGTGCGCCAGGCCGAGATGGGCCACCACCTGCGCGCCGGCCCACGAACCGCCCGCCACGCCCAGATTGAACGCCGAGATGTTGAAGCCTGCCGCGACGTCGGTCGCATCCGGCGCCACCTGTTCGGCCTGGCGCACCACGTAAACCTGCAAGCCGGGCACGTTGCCGAACGCGACCGCCCCCCAGGCCAGCACGGTCAACACGACCAGCCACGGGTTCGAGGCGGTGAAGGTGAGCACCAGCAACACCGCCGCCAACAGGCCGAAGATGATCTTGAGCGCGCTCACCGGACCCCGGCGATCGGCCAGGCGACCGCCCCAGACATTGCCGATGGCGACCGAGACGCCGTAGGCCAGCAGCACCAGCCCGACCATCTGTGGCTTGAAGCCGGCGATGTCCTCGAGGATGGGCGCAAGGAAGGTGAAGGCGATGAGCGAGCCGCCGTAGCCGACCGCAGTCATCGCATAGACCAGCAGCAGGCGCGGCTGCAGCAGCACGTTGAGCTGGCGGCGCAGCGGCGCGGGCGCGGCATGCGTGATGTTCCGCGGCACCAGCAACTGCGCGCCGATCATCGCCACCAGTCCAAACACCGCGACCGCCAGGAAAGTCGTGCGCCAGCCGAAGTGCTGGCCGATGAAGGTGCCCAGCGGAATGCCGGTGACGAAAGCGACGGTCATGCCGCTGAACATGGTGGCGATGGCGCTGGCGGCCTTTTCGCGCGGCACCAGGCTGGTGGCGACGATCGAGCCGACCGAGAAGAACACGCCATGCGCCAGGCCGGTGAGCAGGCGGGCCGCGATCAGCGTGGTGTAGCCGGGCGCCAGCCAGGCCACCAGGTTGCCGACGGTGAACAGCACCATCAGGCCCACCAGCAGCGGTTTGCGCGGCACCCGCGCGGTCATCGCGGTGAGGATGGGCGCGCCAATCGCCACGCCCAGGGCATACAGGCTGACCAGCAGGCCGGCCGAGGGCAGTGAGACGCCCAGGTCGGCGGCGATGGTGGGAATCAGGCCGACGATGACGAACTCGGTGGTGCCGATGGCGAATGCAGCCAGGGTCAGGGCGAACAGGGCAAGGGGCATGGCGGGGCTCCGGAGCGGGCTTTCCCGGGAAAGGCAAAGCGGACGCCGTGCAGTCTGGGCGCTTTACATTCCCGAAAAAACACCCTAATAAGCCAAATACTTTTGACTTGGCGGCAACAATGAAAATCACCCTCGACGAGCTGCAGGCCTTCGCCACCGTCGTCGACAGTGGCTCGATCACCGCCGCGGCCGAGCAACTGGAGCAGACGGTCTCCGGCATCAGCCGCAGCCTGGGGCGGCTGGAAGCCAAGCTAGACACGACCCTGCTGCGCCGGACCACCCGCCGGCTGGAGCTGACCGAGGAAGGCGCCGCCCTGCTGGCCCGCGCCCGCGCCATCCTCGACTCGGTCGAGGAAGCCGAGGAGCAGATGGCCATTCGCCGCCAGCAGCCGGTGGGACGCCTGCGGGTGGATGCGGCCACGCCCTTCATGCTGCACGTGATCGTTCCGCGGGTGGCCGGCTTCCGCGAACGCTTCCCCAAGGTCGAACTGGAGCTCAACAGCAACGAGGGCATCATCGACCTGCTGGAGCGACGCACCGACGTGGCGTTCCGCATCGGACCGCTCAAGGATTCCACCCTGCATGCACGCCCCGTCGGCACCAGCCGCCTGCGCCTGCTGGCCAGTCCGGCCTATCTGGAACGCGCCGGCACGCCCGGCCGGGTGGCCGATCTGGCGGCGCATTCGCTGCTCGGCTTCACCCAACCGGAATCGCTGAACCAATGGCCGGTCCGCGACCCGCGCGGCAATCCACTGCACATCCGCCCGGCCATCGCTTCATCCAGCGGCGAAACCCTGCGCCAGTTGGCCATCGCCGGCGAAGGCATCGTCTGCCTGTCCGATTTCATGACCCGGGACGACCAGAAGGCGGGCCGCCTGCTCCCGTTGATGCCGAAGGCGACCCTGGACGTCCGCCAGCCAATCCATGCCGTCTACTACCGAAACACGGCACTGGCCTCGCGCATCACTTGCTTCATCGACTACCTGATCGCCGCGGTGGCCCCCGGACGGTTCGACGACTGACGCATCCCGCGGCGGCAAATCGGAACATTTTCTACAGACTCAATATAAGCGCGCGCCATTGATCCGCCGCCTCCGCAGGCATGTACTGGCGCCACATCCGAGCCATCCCCGCGGGCCACCATGTATCCCGATGCAGACGCCGACCAGATCGCCTTCTTTCGAACGCACGGCTACCTGGTGGTCAGGCAGGCCATCCCGCAGCAGGATCTGGACGAACTCGAAAAACACTGCGACACCCTGATCGCGCAGAAGCACGAACTGGCCAACGACTGGGCATGGCGCGAAGGTGAGTCCAGGGAAAACCGCACCTTCCGCATCGTGCAGTCCTCGCCCAGCAAGGTCTGGGCGGAGATCGCCGAACAGCCCTACCGGCAATGGCTGGAGCGGTTCGCTTCGCAGCTGATGGCGCTGGACATGGCCTTCTGGTACGACCAGTTCTTGGGCAAACCGCCCGGTCACGGCGCAGTGACCGAATGGCACCAGGATGAAGGCTACTGGGGTCGCAACCTGGCCGATCGCGGCATCACCGGCTGGATTCCGCTGCAGGACGTCGACGCGATCAACGGCTGCATGCATTTCATCGACGAAGGCCACCGGATCGGCATCCTGCCGCACCATCTGGTCGAAGGCGTGCAGAGCGATCTGTTGACCTGCGCGGTGGATGAATCACGCACGGTGGTCTGCCCGATGCAGCGGGGCGACGTGGCGTTCCATCATTCCAAGACGCCCCACATGAGCACGGCCAACCAGGGGCCCGCCTGGCGCAAGGCCGTCACCAACCATCTCCAGCAACGCGGCGCCGGCGGGGAAGGGGACCACTATCCCTGGCGGGTCAAGGTCAACCAGCGTACCGGGGAGCGCAAGGCGGTCGGCGCCATGGACACGGAAAATTCCTGACCACCGCGCGCCGCGCAGCAGATTCGGCGTCCATCGGGCTCACGTCGCGGAGCGCGTCGCCGGCAGCCTTTCCGGCCCTGTCCCTGGCCAGGCGCTGATCCGGATGATCCATTCTGCCAACAACAGGTTGGGGATCCAGCACAGCCATGCGATCGAGGCATAGGCGACGGGAAACGGAATACCGGCGATCTGGCTGGCGGGAATATAGAGGCGCAAGGTCACCGCGGCGAACGTGAGCGCGAAACTGCGGATCATCCATTGGCGATGCGCGGCCACGTTGCCCGCCCGGATATGCCGGTAGGCGAGGAAGGTCGTCGCCAGCCAGCACACCGCCAGCCATGCGAAGCCCGCTTGCGCGACAACGCCGCCCGAGGACTGCACCGCCAGCAGGAATCCGGACACGCCGCCGGCGGCGACGCCCGCGACATAGAGGCGCCCCATCCAGCGATGCGCGCCGACAAGGCGGACACGCAGCCAGCCGTTGATCTGGAACACACCGATGGCCATCGCCAACGCGCTTCCGCCGAAATGCGCAGCCGCGGCGATCGGGCGCTCGCTCATCAGTGTGCGGACGAGTGACGGGCGGAATTCAGGGACGCCCAGCAGCGCCATCGCATAGCAGGAGACCAGCAGCGCCAGCAGCGTCATCAGCAACCACGCCAATGTTCTTCCCAGCATTCGAGCAGTCTCCCCATCCGCCTGGACAAAGCCCGCACATGGTGCGGCTTCCGTGAAGTAGCGCGGAGTGCCGAATGTCAGCATGCCATTCGTCAGGCCGCGATGGCTTCTCCAAGGCAGCGGCGGGGGAGTGAAAGGCGTGCGAGGGTCGGCGCCTTGTGCGGCAGGGTCGCCGAAAGCGCCGCTACCGTTCCTCGGAATCACCTGCTTTCGCAGTCATCAAGCATGTGCGGATACGTTTCTTCCTTGCTTCCACGAGGGGAAGGGCGTATACGTGGATGCACTGCGCGATAGCTGAGCTCGTTCCCGGACATGGGCGCGCCTCCCGGCCAACGGCGTGTCATCAATGCCTCGGGAGAGACATGAAGAACCAACGGCAAGTCTTCGTTCTTCACGTCGGCACCGGTCAATCGATCGGACCCGATGACCTCCGGGTCATGTGGGCGACCGCCTGCGAGTCACTGGATATCAGGGTCAATCGCAAGATGGTCGGAGCGCGCCCTCCATCGTATGGGTTGTGGGTGGGCGAGCGTTTCGATCGCAAGTCCGCCGAAGCCAGGATGCGAAGTCTGCTGATGGCGCGAGGCTATCGGTTCACGCTTACGAACACCGCGTTCTAGAGGAGTCCACATGGCATTCGACATAGGTATCGGGAAGTTTCGTTCCATCGCCGAAGGCACCGTCGAGGTATGGGTCGACAGTTCGGTGGTGCGCAGGCTGCTGCCCGATGTCGAATGGAAACAGGCCGGCATCAGCGTCCTGAGGGTGCCGCAGTCGGTCTGCAGCACGACCCGGCCGATGGGCGAAGGAAAGGAAGTGTTCCTCGGCAGTGAATCCTTGAACGCCCAGAGTTTCGGACAACTCGATTTCCATGGCACGGGCGATTTCAGGCGGGTTGGACTGGGCAAACTGGTGCCCGTGCTGGACGATACGCCGCCTCCGCCGGTTGCGCGCAAGAACAGCTGGCGATAGCGGCGCGTCTCCGGCACTGCCGGAATGTGATCAGATTTTGCCGGTGCTTGATGCCCGAAGCCCAACCTATGGCACTCCGGGCGCAGCTCGGTCCGATGGTATTCAATGCCCGGTCCAGGCGGGGAAGGGAATCATGACGTTTCGAATCCATCGGCTCGTATTGCTTTTGCCGTGCTTGGTGATGCCTGCGCTGGCACAGGAGTCCCCGATTCCGACTGCCGACGCGCGTGCCGTGTTTGCCCAGGCGGAATTGCTGTGCGACGCCGATGGCGGTCGCCTATGGGGTGCGTCGTTGTGCGGCCCGATCATGCTGGTTGATCCGAAGACACGGCGGATCGTTGCCTCCCATGCCGATGCGAAGGGCGCATTGGGCAAGCTGGACGACGTTTTCGTCGGCCAGTTGCCGCCGGACGCACTTGCGGCCAATACGGCCGTTGAATGGTCCGGCACGCGCTGGACCCAGATGCTGTGGCCATTGCCGGAAGAAGAAGGCAAGCGCGCCACGCTGATCGCGCACGAAATGTTCCACCGCCTGCAGCCTGCCTTGCCGATCGCCGCCGCGAAGGGTGGCGAGAATCCCCATCTGGATACCCTGGAAGGACGCTACCTGCTGCAACTGGAGTGGCGGGCACTCGCCATGGCGCTCCAGGCGGATAACCGCGCCGCCAGGCGCGACGCGGCGGCCGATGCCCTGGCCTTTCGCGCCGAACGCTACCGCCGTTTTCCCGATGCCGCCCAGGACGAGGCCGCGCTGGAAATCAACGAAGGGCTGGCCGAATACAGCGGCGTGATGATCGGCAATGCGACGCCGGAGGCACGCCTGGAGGCGGCGCTTCATGATCTGCGCTCGCATGTCGGGGACGCCAGCTTCGTACGCTCCTTCGCGTATGCGACCGGCCCGGCCTACGGCATGCTGCTCGACGAGTTCGCCGAGGGGTGGCGCACGCAACTGGGGACGACACCGACCGATCTCGGCTCGCGCCTTCGCGATTCGGCACGCATCGAGGTGGCGGCCGGCGAAGCAAGGCTCGCTGCTGCGGCCGCCCGCTACGATGGCGCCACCTTGCGCGATGTGGAAACACGACGCGAACAGCAGCGCCTGGCCCAGCTCGAACGAAACCAGGCACGTTTCATCAAAGGCCCGGTACTGACCCTGGACCTGCAACACATGAGCGTCCAGTTCAATCCCAGCAACCTGCAGTCGCTGGATGGACTGGGCACCGTCTATCCCACCATGCGTGTCACCGATGACTGGGGCAGGTTGGAAGTGGAAGACGGCGCGGTCATGCGCAGTGACTGGAAGGCGGTCATCCTCGCGGCCCCGGATGTCTCCGGACCCGAACCGCGTGGCCCGGGCTGGAAGCTGACCTTGAAGCCAGGCTGGACGCTGGTGCCCGGACCGCGCGCGGGCGACTTCATGCTGAAAGCGCCTGGCTCCTGACCGGTCGGGAAGTCTCGACAGGCAAGTGAAGCAACGCGGTGCGTTCGCCGCGATCAACGACGCCGTCGTCCCCGGTCCGACATGCGGCGGGCCAGTCAGCAGCCGGGCGGCACAGACCGGGATGCCCGGGGTCGGTGCGGCACTTGCGGACCGGCTTGGCCGTGCGCCTAGAATGGCGCGCGTAATTTCGGTTCTGGGGAGGAACCAATGAACAAGCGCGCCGCCTTGATGGGGTTTCTGTTTCCTTGCTTCATCGAATCCAGTTGTCCCTTGCCACGCGGCCATGTCGAAAGCTTGATGCCCACGTCCGCGGAACACGGTGTGATTGACCGCATCGACGACAAACCGGAGCCCCCGATGGTCCCGCGGAGCAGCGCCATCTTTGGCTGACTGCCACGCATGGCGCGCCTCGCCGCGAAAGTCGGGCAGAGTAGGGGCCGGTGATATACGCCGCGCCAGGCAAAGGGGAGCTTCGCATGAAAAGGACATTCTTTGCGGCCATGCTGGCCGTCTATTCGATGACTGCCCTTGGACAGGTCCAGAGCGCGCGCGGCAAAGGCATGCCTCGTGTGACGTCAACGCCCAAGGCATCGCACAACTCCATGGCCAACGACACGACGCCGTTCAAATGCGAGCAGTACCGCAACCATCCGCATCCCGGCATGTACGACTTCTGCCAAAACATGGAGAACACGCTGCTTGCCGATGAAGCACGTCGTGCGGGCAGGCCGGGGCCCTCCGAGAGCATTGTCGAACTTCCCGCGCTGGGCTCGCCCGAAGCGAAACAGTTGGGCTATGCATGCATTGGCGGGCAAGCCTTCAAGCGGCTCGCCAATGGCTGGGAACAGGTACATTCGAGCGCGGGAGGATGGCAGCGCTGCCGCGGCGGTTGACGGGATGCCGGTCGCCCTGGGCTCAGCTATGTTTCATGACGCCATGATCCGGTTTGAGGGTTCCCAGCGGACAGGTCTGCACGGACTACAAGAATGATGAGTGGGTCACTTGGCCGGCCCGTCATTCCCGTGCCTGCATGAGCGCGAGTCCGAGTCCAACCGCTCGGCGATGCCCTGCGGGCCAATGTCTCCTGCACGATTGATGAGTACCACCACAGTACGTCGCAGGGCGGGGACGTGACGGAGGTATCCCGTGAATCCCGCCGTGCCCCCGCCATGCCCCACCACCTGACCACCGTCAGCCAGTTCCCAACCCGCGCCCCAGCCGGCTGAGCCACCGTCGGCAAGCGGTGCGTCGCGCCACATATCGTGGAGCAGGGCATCGGGCAGCAGCGTGCCCTGGTCAAGGGCGACGGCGAAACGCGCCATGTCGTCGATGCTGGCGAGCAGTCCTCCGGCGGCCCAGGCCGAGCCGGGGGCGGTAATGGGTGGGTCGAGCCAACGGCCATCCTGGTAAAGATGACCTTGGGCGATGAGACGACGATCGCTGGCACGACGCGGCCCGGCATTGCGCATGCCCAGTGGACCCAGGATCTCGTCCTGCAGGAACTGCCAGTAGTCCGCGCCCGTCACCTGCTCGATGGCGAGTCCCAGCAGGATGTAGTTGGTATTGGAATAGGCGTGTCTTGTTCCGGGAGCAAAGTCGGGTGGCGTCTGGGCGACCAGCGCCAACAATTCCCTGGGCGCAGGATCCGTCGGCATCAGTTCAAGGAAGTTTCCCTCATTGAGATAGTTCGGAATGCCCGACGTGTGGCTGAGCAGCATGGAGAGTGCAATCGGCTGCCATGCCACAGGCAGGTCGTCCACGTAGCGACCGATGGGAGCATCTACATCAAGCAGGCCACGCTGCCGAAGCCGGAATACCAGAAGTGCGGTGAATACCTTGGTGATGGAGCCCAGTTCGAACACCGTATGGCGGTCGACCAGCGCATCGCTGGCGTCGTTGCGCCGTCCCGCGGCGGCCATTTCCGCTATCCGCCCCCGTTCCACCAGGACCGCGGCAATCCCCGGCTGGCGCTCGGCCTCGAGAAGGACGGCCAGGGATTGGCATTCCTTCGGTTGATGGCTGCCTCCTCGGGCGCCAGGCACGATAAGTCCGGCCCCCGCGGCGAGCAGTGCGGTACACAAACGACGGCGTGTCGGGTCATTCTGCATCGGCAGCAAGCTGGTGGTCCGAAGTCGGCGATGGTAGAGGGCCAGCGGCTGCTTCGACTACTGTCTCCTTTCCCCATGCGCTACACGGGAGGTGCTCTTCGAAATCTGCCTTGGCAAGGACTAGGCAAAGAAGGCAGAAATTCGGAACACGGTAGCCAAGTTCGGTGTCAGTTTTGGAAGTTCCTGCCCCTCTGCAAAGCCCCGCTCACAAAGGTCTAGCTGCACTTAGCGTCTAAAAAAGCACAAGTGAGTCGCTGGCAGGGACACGATCCGGAAAAATTTCCTAGGCTGGGGACACGATCGTAAATGTACCTTGGGATCCAGATCGCGAGATATGGTCTATATCTTATATTTTTCGCTTTATTTTCAATCAGTTACAGTTGCGCAATGCCAGTCCGCGTGCTAATTCTGCGCGGTCGCAATCCGGCGACATTCCCAATCGGCAGACTTAAATGATGACCTGACGCAATTGGATGCCCGTGGCTAGAACGACGAAAGGCCTGGGCTGCAACCCAGGCCTTTCAGAGAAATCGGATGATCCGCCGATTGGGACTAGCCTTTCATGTTTTCTCTCCTACGTCAATAGGAGGGCGGGCGTCTATTGCCTAGGGTCTTGGAGACCCAACAATGAATGGCCCAATTGCAAGTTTTCGGCCCGTTCGTGACCTGAAGGTCCGAAGCGGTGAACTGGTGATGTGCGAGGGAAAGCTCTCAAGGATCATGAGCTGCGAAGCGCCGGAAAGGATTCAAATCAAAGCCGAAGGCACCCATGAATATCGCTGGGTGGGGGTGGGAGAGCTCTCTCCTTATGTGCGGGCTGTGCCAAAAGGCCGAATAAGGCAGGTGACGCAGAGCAATCCCGAGCAAGAGACATCGGCAAGGACATGGACCAACGCTCTGGCGACAGCGGCAAGAACCTACGGAAGACGGCTGCCAGCTCATGCATGCCGGGAGCTGGCCGCTCGCATGCAGGTATCCACCAAGACGGTTAGAAGGCGCTGGCGGCTATACAGAGCGAATCCTCTACCCGCAGCCCAACTACCGAGCCTCCCTGGCCCAATTCCTAACTCCCGACTTCTTCCGCCGGCCGTGGAGAATCTCATTGCTGCGGCCATAGATGAGGTCTACCTGACCCGCGAACCAAGCACGGTTGCAGCAGTCAAGAGAAGATGTGACGAGCTTTCGAACAAGGCAAAGGTCACGGCCCCGAGTTACACGGCAATCTCTGCGCGGATAAAAGCACGAGATCCCATGCAATTGGCGATCAAGCGACGCGGCACAGATGAGGCTTATGCGCAGCAGGCTCCGTCGATTAGTGGCTTAGATGTACGTCGCCCACTGGAGATCGTCCAGATCGACCACGCGTTGGTAGACCTAATCATAGTGAGCACTGTTACAAGACGAGTAATTGGGCGGCCATGGATTACGGTGGCTATAGATGTGTACACGCGTTGTATCGTGGGCTACTACATGAGCTTTGATCCTCCCGATCAAACATCTGTGGCGCTCACGATGGAGCACAGCTGTCTACCTAAGGACAAATGGCTGAAAGAACTTGGGTTGGAGACCAAGATTACGTACCCAATGTTCGGAAAAATGTCGCGGGTAGCCTGGGACAATGCCAAGACATTCCGAGCCAGGGCCGTCCAGGTCCAATGCGAACGGTACGGGATTGAGGTGATACCACGCCCCGTGAAGCGCCCGCACTACGGGGCGTACATCGAGCGTTATATCGGCACGATGATGGGAGCAGTTCACATCCTGCCAGGAACCACATTCTCAAATCCGAGCAAACGCCGGGACTATCCGTCCGAAAAAAAAGCGACCTTGACTTTGTCTGAGTTTGAGCAATGGCTTGCGCTGCAGATAGCTGGCGTTTATCACAACAGCCCTCATCGAGGCCTTGGTGGTCGCACCCCCGGACAAGTCTGGGAGCAATCATGGAAAACAAAGGACGGGGAGTGCAGGTTTCCGCCCATCATCGGCGATCCTCGTGACTTCACCCTTGGATTCCTGCCCGTAGTCAATCGGAAAGTGGCCAGGTCGGGCATCCAGTTGAACTCCTTGCGCTACTGGGATCCCGCACTCACACCTTTCATTAACGACGGAATTGAACACCGGATTCACTACAGTCAGCGCGATCTAACGAAGATCTACCTTCACACCGTTGACGGATATGTAGAAATACCTTTATTGAATCGAACCGTAGAGAAATTTTCACTATGGGAGCTGCGCGACGTCAGGCAGCACTATCGGGACCAAGGGAAGCAGGCAGCATCCGAGAGCGAACTATTCAAGGCAATTGAGCAGCAACGCCATGTATTGCGGAGCGCTGCCGCAGATTCAAAGGTGGCCAGACGCAAGGTCGCAAGGCTACCAGCTGCAGATTCTGCGGTGAATACAGTTATCGAGCTCGATTACTCTAAGCCAGTTTCTGCATTGTCGGAAGAGCGCGGGGGCGTGGAATGAACAGTATTCAAGCAGGCGCCAGCGTCTCAATTCCCGCGCATCTGGAGAATGATCTCCCATTTGTCCTTAGTGCTCACTCTGTCGGAATACTCAGAGCGCTTAGCCGCCTTCGCACCAGTCAATTTCGCAGAGTTCGCCCGTTGTGCTTGCACATATCCGCCGCCGCTGGTAGTGGCAAGACTCGCCTTCTTCGACACTACATGTCTCAGCTAGTGGGCGATCCAGGGGCGAACGGGCTTCGTCATCGGGAAGTCGTATTGGTCGAGGCCCCTTACGATGGAAACTGCATGAAGCTGTGTGGCGCCATCATCCATGCCTGTTTGCCCGGCTTCCCTCTGCGAAATGCTCGAATAGTTCATGAGAAGCTTGCAGATATCCTCATGACATCTGGCGTTAAGCAGGTTCTTATTGATGAGGCGGGAAACATACTTAACGCAGGCAGAGCGGGGCAGCAGCATACCCTCGCGATGATCAAGTTCATATGCAACCTGGGAATCACGGTCGGTATCGCCACGACAAAGAACATGGTGAATGTCCTTTCTGCTGACGAGCAACTGGCATCGCGCTTCAAGCACATCGAAATCCCAGTGTGGAAAGAGACAACAGAGTTCCGACAGTTCTTGGCGGGGATTGAAGGGGCGCTCAAGTTGCCAGCCGCTTCTCAGCTTGACAGCCAGACAATCATACGATGGCTGATAACTCATGACTGTTGTGTGACCTCGCAACTCGTGGAACTTCTGATAAGGGCAGCCCGCTTGGTCCATATCAAGGGACGTGACCGCATTACCGTCGATATTCTTGATGAAGCATTAAAGATCGGGTGGGCCGGTTCAATGGAGGCTGCCAATGATGGTTGACGACCTTCCTGCGATCGCACGACCTTATCCCGGTGAAAGTATCGTCTCGTGGCTTCACGCCACCAGACGCGTTCTTAAGCTACCGGAGTTCGAATGGTGGGCATGGTGTGGGTGCTGCCTCTCTGAGCCGGAGCGTAAGGCAACAGGAGAGAAGTGGGGGCGACTCCCGGATGAGTTGGGACGGATTGAACAAGTCCCAGCAGCGTGGAGGGTCGGAGGCTCTTGGAGGGAACTTGCCTGCCCACGTTGTCGTATTTCTGATGAGGCCGGTGAGCGACATCCAGTACTTGTGGACTGGCTAGATGTCAGGTCAATCGCCTGCCGAGAACATCAGCTCCTCCTGTCCCAATACGTCCCCAGGGCTGCGCTACCCGTCTCATCGAATCCGGAGTTGCAGGCGCTCTTTGAATGGCTCGAACAGTGGCGAAATGGAGATCTTGAGCGTGCTGATGCCAGGTTACGGCGGGATTTGGTCATCGCGTCAGGCAGGAACTGGGATCCCAGCTGGGGCGGCATCGCGAGCAGTGAGCTCACATGGGTGATTGAAGGGATGGGCTGGCAACTACCGAGATCCCGTCGTGCCTATCCACCATTCGGTCCCGTACGTATTGGAGAGCTGCCCTTGGTGGATAGGGCGGCAGCCTTGCTCGGTGCCTATCGTGCTTGGCAGGTGCTTCGCGGCGCCGACGGCTCGAACCTCCCAGATTGGCCTAATCAGGCCTGGGCATGGCTGGGGCGACGTGCACGAGCACTGCCGTCCTAGCTTTGTGGGACTTTTACGCGCGATAGCTCGTCCACTTGTGTGTGCCCGGAAGGGTAAAATCCGTTCAGGTTCGCACGTGTAATCGCTAACGCTTGGTACTCTGTAGTGCCCATCACGGGCGGCCGCCAGTGTCCATCGATGCTGGCGGCCTTTTTCCCGTCTACTCCAAGACGTCAATGACCACATCGCCTTTGGGGTCGAAGCGGACCAGCTCTCGGCGCCCGCAGGGGTACTCTTTAATCAGGAGGCCTGGCGTCGTCGTACTCTCGGCATAGTAAACAGGCCGCCCCGCCCTGAGATGTGAGGTCACAGCCTCACCGTCATCGTCAGATGCCAGCTTGACGAAGGCATCCCATTCTTTGTCGTCCGGATAAGCGCAGGACGCACTCATATAGTAGCCCTCCGAAAGTCAATTTCTCAGCCAGAGTTATTGTGTCAAACCGACTGGCGCTCAAATACAGGACGCCGATTAGGCAGTGTTATCGAGGGTAAGGCTGCAACCGGTCGGTTCTGCCTTTGCATGTGCGGGAACCCAAGTCCAGGCGCTCGACGATGATAGATGCGCGCTGTCCTCCGTGCGTGCACCCTCTAGCCAAGGCGTCCTAGTCAGCTCAATGCGCTGCTTTATCACCAAAGGGTTCGGGAGGGCGTTAGTAGGCTTCCACTGGAATGTCCAATCTCCGGCTTCTCCGGCCGCAAGCCTTATCGGCCGTTCACGGCGCTTGGTACACCTCGGACTCCGTACACACGGTTACTACGGCACAGCCTCGCTGGTCTTGACCACCTTGGTGGGACGCGCCTGCTGGTCAAAGCAATAGGCGGCATTGGCGACGCAGTTGCCGGCGACCTGCCAGATGAAGCGCGTTGCCTCCTGGGTGGTGGTAGATTGCCGCAATGGCGTCCAGGTTTCGGATTTGGCGAGATTGCTGCGCCAGCCCTGCATCGAGTCGCCAATCCGGCTGGGGTAGGGGCCCGCCGATGAGCCCGCGTATAACCGGTCGCCGCGACGGAGCAGTTGGGTCGAACCTTCATACACTTCCGTGGACAGCAGCTTGCCTTCTCCCGCGCCCCAGCGCGTGCTGTGGGTGTAGCGAGTGACGTCGCCTTCGGGATCGGTCACCGCCACCGTCTTGGTTTCCACGCAGGTGCCCGCTGCCGCGCAGGGGTGCTGGACGGTGCTGTATTGCGCGTCGGGGTAGGTGTAGGTCCAGGTGCGGGTGGGAATGCCAGGGCCTGAGAACTGTTTCTGCCGCACAGCGAACGTGCCGTAGATGGCGGGAATGGCCTCATAGGGCAAGGTCTCAGCGCTCTGCTGCAGGCAGGCGCTTTCCACGTAGCTCCTGCCGTGCCAGGTGGCGGTAGTCTCGAAGGTGCCCACGAGCCCGCTGGGATGGGTCAGCGTGGACGTCGTCAGGCCGCCGGCCGCCTGGGCGTGGCTGCCACCACTGGCGCAATCGTTGAAGGATTCGGGCGCAGGGTTGCCGCCCAGATCGGCTAGATTGAAACTCCAGCGGCTGGCGTCTGGTTGCACTACGGCGGAGAGCTTGTATCGCGTCACGCCGGATAGCGTCTCGCTGACATATTCGTACTGCCACGTACGCGGCGAGGCCGAGGCGGCCTGCACGGTGATGTGGTCGATGACGCGGGCGTCGCTGCGCCAGGTCAGGTCGACGAGGCGGCCATCGCTGGCTTCAATGCGATAGAGCTTGCCGGACAGATCACCGCAGGCGTTGCCGTACGCCGGAGGCGGGCAGTAGTGGTACTTGACCCAGTTGCCGACGCGATCCTCCACACGGGAGACGTACAGCGTGCCCAGCATGCGCTGCAGGTAGAAGCTACCGTCCGGCGGGATGTCCTGGACGATGCCGGCCGCCCGCTCGCCGACCAGATGATCCAGGTAGTAGCGTTCGCCGGAGGGCGAGATGGCCAGGAAGCCCTCGCCGGGCTGACCATTGCTGGTGGCGGGCAGGCAACCCAGCTGCCAGTTCTGCAGGGTGACCGCGGGATAGGGGCCGCCGGTCGCGGGCGCCTGCGTGTTTTCCGCGGTCCGCTTGAGCAGTTGCTGGCGACCTGACGGGGTGATCAGTTCGTAGCCTTGCCACCAGTCATCGAGAACGAACGTTCCCTTTTTCACCGGCAAACCAAAGTAGGTGCAACGTGCCACAGTGCCCACCGTGTCGTTGGCGGCGGTCTGGGTTTTCCAGTAGGTGCCCGGTGTTGAAACGATGGGATCCATGCCGGGTGTCGTGCGAATGGTGAGCATGGGCATCAGCGATTCGATGCGGGGAATGCTAAGCGTCCAGTCGTGGAAGGCGTTGGGCTGAGTGCGCGTGTCGCGGGTCTGGACCGTGGTGGTCTCGCGGGTCAGCACGATGGCCGGGCCCGCGCCCTCCAGGGCGATATCGGTCTGGCTGAAGCTGAGTTCGCCGGTATAGAGGTTGATGTTCTCGCCGAACGGCGTATCACCGAGCGGCTGGATGGTCTGATAGACCTTCAGGCGCTTCATGTATTCGTCCTGCGGGCGGACTTCCTGCGCTTGCGTGCTCTGGCAATACATCGTCGCGGCCAACAGGCACAGCGGCGCGACCCTGACGGAGACTTCCATCCGATTCCCCTCTTCGGTTGCGAAGACACCTTGTGCAGTGCCTCCACGCCCTGACTCCTGCCTCGAAGCATCGGGGATGCTAGATGACGATGCAAGCCATTCATAACAAAATGCCAGGCGAGGCTACGACGAAAAGCAGGCCGGCAGGGGATTCGCCCGACCCGCTCAACTCCCAGCCGTACCGCATCCTAGGTTAAGGAACGTGTTCTGGGGCCAAGTAACCTGGAGCTGCCAGAAAAACTCTCAATACCTCGCGCTCTGTTAAGAGGACTGAAGCCGAACAGCGCGCGCCACACTTCCCGGATAGGCTGCAAGGTGCGGCTTTCTAGTGACCTCAAAGAAGCCCGGTTGACTTCGGTTGGCCGGGATAGGATGCTCTTGTGTAAGGGAAACGGAAGATGGCGATATACGGTGAACCGGAGATGCCGCCGTATAGGAATCAGGATGTTCTAATGGGGGGCAGGGATGTCGAAGCGTCGCATTGCGCATATGTTGCTGGGCGGACTGGTTGCGTATGCACGCTACTGGGAGCCGGTGGCGGCCCAAGTGCAGAAGGAAACTCACGAAGAGTGCGCCAAGCAGATCAAAACGGCCGAAGCCGTGGGCGCGCTGGGCAATGATCTGTTCGGCGAACAGGTCAATCTTTACACCGGCAGCCTGTCCTTCGCCGTCACCGACGTCAGACTGCGCGGGAACAACGCACTACCTGTGGAACGCTCCGCTTCAAAATTGAGTCGCGCGAGCCTGTGTCTGCGGGACTTCTCCAGCGACTGGGTACTGGACACTTTCTAACTATAAGGCACGTCCGGCCATGCTGCCGCGGTAAGCAAAAGAAGTGCGTGTTGTATGGCTGAATGGTTGATCAGGCTCCTGCCAGGGTGCAGTGGGCGTATCTAGTGCAACGCTTCTAGGGCCGCATCGGCGTTGGGTTGGGCGATGGTTTGCAACGTAAAAACAAAATAGGTGAAAGGATGCTCAAGGGAATAAGAAAAGAGGCGCACAAGGGGAGTGCCGGTCGCTGCAGATTTGGTCGACGCATCGTGGCAGCAGTTTCACTAGCGCTGACTTTGATGCCATTCACGGTTGCGGCGCAAGCTGACTATGCGAAGCGTATCAAGATGTATGAAACTATCCAGCCGCTGGGTGATACACCGTTCGGCGAGAACATCAACCTCTATACCGGTGAACTATCGTTTCTTCAGACGGATATCAAGCTGGAAGGGAATGGCCCAGCTATCGTCCTGGCACGAGATATGGTTTCTTCGCCTGTTGACGCGTTCAACCATAGCGCGTCTCCCCTCGATACCTTCGGGCGCTGGAGTCTTAGTATCCCACGCATTGAAGCATTGGTGAAATCGACGTCCTTGGAGCCTGGGGTCAATTGGCAAGTGGCGGTCTACTCGCCGACTGGAGAACGCACGCGGAGTCCCACCCGATGCACCAATTTTGGCGTGCCGTACGATGCGAATGAAGACGTTTGGGTGTGGTGGAAAGAAGGCTACGAATTCACGACTGAGAGTGGCCAGAAGCAACAGATGCTAAAGCGTGTTGCCGGAAATACATTGAAGCCAAGTATGTTGAAGCCAGATGGAACACCCTACGTGTTCCCCATCGTGACGCAACAGAACTGGCAGATTGGATGCTTGGCAAGTACGAGCAATGGACAGATTGGGGAGGGGTTCCTAGCGGTCTCGCCTGACGGGACGAAGTACTATCTCGACCATCTGGCAGGGGTCCCTGCGAGTTCGGTCTATGAGCAGATACCGGACGTAAACCGGCCAATCACGCATCGCCGGATGGCTGTGGCCATGCTCGTGACTCGGATTGAGGACAAATTTGGAAACTACCTGACTTACAACTACACAGGGACCAAGCTGGCCTCGATAAGCGCAAGCGATGGCAGGCTAGTGACCATCCAATGGCGGCAGGATGGTGTGCATCGCATCAGTTCAATTACGGTGCAGCCTGCAACGGGGCCGACGCGGGTATGGCAGTATCAATACAGTGGTAACGAATTGACAGGGGTCACGCTCCCAGATTCCTCGCGCTGGGAGTTCAACATCACAAATTCTCCCAGGCCCGTGACGTTGACTAACTCCTGTCTGACCCGCACATCTGCTTCTATCCTTGGGCCAGAGGGTACATTTACGCTCAAGACGCCCAGCGGATTGACCGGTAAATTCTTGCTGTCGGGGACCTATCACGCCCGTAGCTATGTTCCCAGCGAGTGCAGGGTTTTTTCGGGGTTCTACGCTGAGGACTATTTTCCGTTATTCGGGACGGGCTCTCTGATACGGAAGACGTTCAGTGGCCCTGGTGTTCCAGAGATGGTGTGGAACTACGCCTATTCTCCTGCAGTGGGCAGTACGACCCAGGATGCGTGTGCTCAAAATGGTACCTGCGCCGACACCCGTTGGGTGGAGGTCACCAATCCTGACGGAAGCAAGGAACGGCACACCTTGTCCACGCGCTGGGGAGCCACGGAAGGCAAGACCGTCAAGGTGGAGCGCTCCCAAGGCGGGGTCCTGAAAAGGACTGAACTCTTTACGTATGCGGCGCCCAACCATGGGCCCTATCCCGCGGATCTTGGCGCCGCATTGGACGACTTCGAGGCCAATGGGTGGAAGAACAGAACGTGGACACCGGTCTTGAACTCGGTAGTCATCCAGGACGGCACCAGGTTCAGTTCGACGGTTTCGGAATTCGACTCCTACGCGCGCCCGATTCGTGTCACCAAGAGTAGTGCGCCGACGCCATGAGGCGTCGTGGCACCAGATTTGGTTGATCGGATCACAAGCACGTCATTACAGGGAATTACGCATGTATCGGATACGGAAGCACAGAGTAAAAGGGGCGGCATTGAGCGTTTTGCTGGCGCTGCCTTTGGCGGCACAGGCCCAAACTTTCAGCAAAGTCGAGACCATCGAGTACCACGATGACGCCACGCTGTGGGTACTCGGCCAGGTCAAGCGCACGACCACCGACGGGGTGGAGACCAGCAAGACCGATTACGGCTGGAAGGCGTTGCCCTGGAAAACCTACAGCTTTGGCAAGCTGCAGCAGACCTTGGCCTACGACAGCACCTCGGCAGTGACCACAGGTCAGTTGGGGACGCTGAAAACCGTCACCGACGGCAAGAGTCAGGTCACCACGTTCGGAAGCTGGAAGCGGGGCATTCCGCAAACCGTTGCCTATGCGGATGGCAAGGCTCAGTCCGCCGCGGTCAATGACCACGGGTGGATTACCGCGGTCACCGACGAGAACGGATTTGCCACCGGATATGGCTACGATGCCATGGGCCGGCTGTCCAGCATCGTCTATCCGTCCGCCGACACCGTGGCTTGGGATACGACAACACGGGTGTTCACCCAGGTTAACGAGGAGGAATACGGTATTCCAGCCGGCCATTGGCGGCTGACCGAGACTACCGATGACTACCTGAAGGTCACCTATTTTGATGCCCTATGGCGGCCAGTCATCGAACAGGAAGAGGACACGACGGACGACGTGTCAACGCTGCGCTGGACCATGCGCCGCTATGACCACGAGGGCAGGGTGGTGTTTGCTTCCTACCCACGTAACCCCTATGTGGACGGCTGGGCCGATTACACGGGAGCCCCACTGGGCGCGCCGTTGAACACCCCCATGCGGGGCACGGCCACGACCTATGACGCACTGGGCCGGGTCACCCAAACCAAGCAAGACTCCGAACTGGGGCCGCTCACCACCACGACCCAGTACCTGGCCGGCTTCCTGACCCAGGTCACCAACCCGCGTAACCAGAGCACCATCACCGGTTACATGGCTTTCGACCAGCCGACCTACGACTGGCCCGTCAGCGTCAGCCACCCGGAAGGGGCCTATACCACTATCGTCCGGGACAAGTACGGCAAGCCCCTAAGCATCAAACGCAGCAACAGCACCAGTAGCGTCGCAGTAACTCGTAGCTATACCTATAACAGCTACCAGGAGCTGTGCCGGGCGGTCGAACCGGAGACTGGTGCGACCCTGATGGGGTACGACGCGGCAGGTAATCTGGCCTGGAGCGCATCGGGACTGCCGGCAACTACCGCCTGCGAGACCAATGGCACCAGCGCCCCCGTGCTGGCGCGCAAGGCGGCCCGGACCTACGACGCGCGCAACCGCCTCAAAACCCTGGCCTTCCCGGACACCAACGGGAACCAGACGTGGCTCTATACCCCGGACGGCCTGCCCCAGCGCATCACCACCGTCAACAGCGAAGGGGAAGATACGGCGGTCAACGAGTACACTTACAACAAGCGCCGCCTGCTGACGCACGAGACGTTGAGTCAGCCGGGTTGGTACAGCATGGGCGTTGAGTACGAGTACAACGGCAAGGGGCAGCTTGCCGGACAGACGTACCCGAACGACCTGTACGTGGACTATGACGTCAACGCCCTGGGCCAGCCGCGTCGGGTCGGTGACTTTGCCACTAACGTTAGTTACTACCCCAACGGCTCCATCAAGGGGTTCACCTACGGCAATGGCGTCGTCTTCTCGATGACCCAGAACGCCCGCCAATTCCCGGCGCGGGCGCTCAACAGTCTGGGGGTGTCGGACTACCAATACTTCTACGACGCCAACGCCAACATCACCCGCATTGATGACGGGGTGAACGGGCTGACGCATCAGCGGCAGATGCAGTATGACGGCCTGGACCGTCTGACCAGCGTAGCCAGTCCCCACTTCGGTGGTAATGGCACGCACCAGTTCACCTACGACGTGCTGGACAACTTGCGTTCGTGGAAGCTGAGCGGCGTCAAGGACTACGCCAACTACGTCTACAACACCAGCAACCGGTTGATGTCCATCCAGAACAGCGCCGCGGCGACGGTGCTGGGCCTGGACTACGACGTCCAGGGCAATCTCAGCAACAAGAACGGGCAGGCCTACCAGTTCGACTTCGGCAACCGCCTGCGCGAGGTGCCGGGCAAGGGCGGCTACCACTACGACGGCCACGGCCGTCGCATCCTGGCGTGGAAGGACGTCGGGGGGATGGACTACTCGATGTACAGCCAGGCCGGGGCGCTGCTGTACCAGGAGTCGGAGGACAAGGCCAAATCCATCGAGAACGTCTATCTGGCCGGCAGCCTCATCGCCAGTTATGAGTACGACTGGAATGCGGATGTCTTCGTCACCCGCTATCACCACACCGACCAGCTAGGCAGCCCGGTGGCGGTGACCAATGCAACAGGGCAGGTGACCGAGCGGACCAAGTGGGAGCCTTATGGCGCGGCCATTGGCAAGCCGAACTACGACGGCATCGGTTTCACTGGGCATATGCAGGATGGCAACACCAGCCTTGTGTACATGCAGCAGCGGTATTACGACCCGCTCATCGGGCGGTTCCTGTCGGTGGACCCGGTGATGGCCTACAGCAATCCGGTCGGGGCCTTTAACCGGTATTGGTACGCCAACAACAATCCGTATAAGTTCACCGATCCCGATGGCAGATGCGTGATGCCTGGCAGCCCGTATTGTGGCAAGACCATTGAGAACATACAGGCAATGAGCGAGGCCAGTAGCCCTCCGGCGGGAGGGTTAGGTGAACGGATATTTAGGGCGCTGGTTGAATTCAGTCCAATTTTCGGTGACCGAGCGGCGTTCGCTGAGGCAACCCGCACTCCCACCCCAGCAAATGTTACTGCGGCCGTAGTAGGGTTGACTGGCCCCGTTGGAGACGTTGTCGGAAAAGGCTTGAAACGTTCCGACGATGTAGCAGATGCTATTGGGCTGAATAAGAAGATGGCCAGTGAACAACAGTTGGCCGAGGTGATGTCGGGAGAGGGAACGGTCATAGCAGGTGGAGTTAGCGGAAAGGAACTCCGAGACTCACCACGCTTAAGCGCAGTCCATGGAGGACAAGAATCGGATTGGACGAAAGTAACGAGCTCGACACATACCGCTCCTGATGGACAGAAGTTCTCCACACACGCATATCAGAATCAGTCCACAGGCCAAGTCGTAGAGCCAAAGACAAAATTTGAGAACTGAAAGGTCATAACGCGATGCGCGTCAAATTGAACGATGGTTGGCGAAATGTTCTTGCTGAACTCGCCCATAAAAATCGAAAGCAGATGACATTCTTCCTTAGCAGCAAGAAGGAATACGTGGTGTATGGTTTGAGCTGGCATCCGGATTCCGAGATCTATCCAAGGCCCGTAACCTTATGTGAAGTGGTGGACGATGACGGGAATCTGGTGTCTGTTCCCATTGATGTTTTTGAAATTGTCGATAGCAATATTTCGAGTACTTGGCAAGTCGAAAGAAATGCTAATAGCGTCCTAATGTGGCCTAGGGAATTCTTGGAAAAATTCTTCTTTGACGATCTGTCGGAAGGAAAATCAGGCGCCCTAGCAGCCTTTGAGCACGTGCGTGATTTGATCGGCAGGGATTGACTGGTGGACCAGCCAGCCTTTCGTATTGGTAGCGGCCAACGAGCATCAGCCAGCAATGCCTTTTATCAGGCGTGCCCACTAGGCATACCTAAGTTCGTGATTAGGGATGTTTATCGGGGTTAGGGGGGTACCTCCTTACCCAAAGCTGTCCCGCAGCTTACGGCACTCGACGCGAAAGAGCGTCCCAACGGCTTATATGACATAGTGGCTAGGCAGAAAGGAGCAAATGGCAGACCAAATGGATGAAACATCGCCAGTCTCAATGGCTGCGCTAGGCATTAGTAACCTCGGCGAGCCGCTGCGTTTCAAGGATGTCGAATCGTTGGGGGGCGTCAGTGCCGAAGCGGCACAGCCTGGCCAGACCGTCAAGGTTTGGACGCGACTCGCCCTGACTTCGGACGAACCGCTCTTTCACCGACTAGTTGACGGCCTGGAAGGGGTCATCCGCCACATGGCCGGAAAAGCTAGCGCGGAGGTCAATTTGCGACGGGCCGGCACAATCCTGCTCGTCCTCAAGCCGGACAATAGCGCCGAGCTGTGGGTGGACACGGCTGCAGTCGCCATACGCTGCACCGTCAAGCGCGCCATTAACGCGCGCACTGTCGTTTTCGAGGGCGACATTGCGGACGTCATCGGCATGAGCTTTCCCTGTGTTCAGATCGATGTTCAGGACAAGGTACTGTGCCTCTTCCGGGAAGGCTGGGGCTTCGGGCTTGCTTTTGACTTCAACCCTGAGGGCCAGCTCGACCTTGAAGGTTTTCAGACCACACTCGGGACGCTGCACCGAAGGCTGCGCTACCGACATCTATACCAGGCAGTTGCCGATCCGGCTGTCTTCGACGCGTTGGTCGCGGCGGGATGGTTCCCATTCATCGAGATCATTACCGCCGAGTTTCGCGACCTCGCCCGACAAGCTGAGGCCGGGTTTAGCATCGTCGAAATCGAACCGAAAATCATTGCTGCGTTTGATGCCGCCCGCCTTGGGCATCTCTTTGAGCGCTGGGCCGCCAAGCCGCATTTCGCGGCAAGGGCGGCGCTCCTCAAAGAAGCAATCGAAGCCTTTACGGCTCAGAAGCCCGCCTCGGTCATCAAGATCATCCTGACCGAGATCGAGGGCATCCTGAACGATGCCCACAAGGCCTCACATAACGGTCAGGGCGCGAAGATCAGAGACCTGCTGACCTTCGCCCAGGCTTCCGCGGAGCAACGCGCAGGAGGGTCCGACACGCTCCTCTTCCCCGCCGCCTTTGGGCGCTACCTCGTAGCCCATACGTTCGCAAATTTCGATCCCGTGACAGGTACTGGCAGTGCAGGGTCGCGTCATGCTGTCGGCCACGGAGCCGCGACGCAGGATAGCTACACCATGACGCGAGCCTTGCAGGCGATCTTGACCCTCGATCAGCTCGCCTTCTACACATAACCTCTCTTGTGCCGCCCAGCAGGCGGGACGGCGGATTAGATTGATTTATCGGGGGTAGGGGAAGGGCGGCTTTCAAACAAGCTCAAGCCATTTTGGATCTCGACGTGAACGCCAGAGTGCGGCAACTTTAGAGGCCGTGCGCCCAGGGCGGAATCCTAAGTTCTACTAGCATTTGCTCACGGGGTGGAAGATTACCCAAAAGGTCCCGAATAGGAGGAAGACGATGCGCACTCCGTATGTGCCCCACGTGTTCGGCGAGGAGGTGGGTCGTAGGCTCCGCAGCCGAGTAGGGTGGCTATCAGCTGCGGTGGCAAGTTCGATACCGTGGCCAAAAAAGGACGTTTGGATCAAGTACGCCGGAGACGACTTCATCCTTCGCGGCACTGAAAACGGTCAGCTACCCACCGCACCAGCGATCACTGTACCTGGAGACTCGCCGCAGGTTGAAGAAGGACTGGCGAAGATCTATCGCCTGACATCCGTTCTTGGGTGGTTCTTGGACGGGTATGTAGATGTGGTCGAGACTGTCCAAGGCAGCCATCCGATGGGGTTTGGCGTGCAAATGCGGCAGGCCTATTCCGAAGTAGGCCAGTTCGGAGATCGAAGCTTTAGCTGCAACCATATGCCGATAGTCGAGTCGGAGAACGTGCGCATTGCTTTGGCGTTCTGGCGTGAAGGGCAACGTCTGACGAGAGTCCATGATAGCTATGCATTCCTAAGCTATTTCAAGGTGATCGAATCGCAATACCAACAGGGTGCCGATAGAGCAGATTGGTTTGCTCGCCACTTGGTGCTAATGACCGGTGAAGCAGGAGCCAGAGTGGCCCAGTTGCGTGCGGACGGCATCGACGTGGGGCGGCATTTATTTGATAGCGGTCGCAATGCTGTAGCACACGCATCCTTCGGTGGCGGAATCGTAGATCCAGACATCCCAGCCGATCGCCGGCGGATCGCGGCCGACTTGGTACTGATGCGGGAGCTGGCCAGACATTACATCGCTGTGGAACTGCAGGTACCAACAGCGCGAGATCTTTACCGAACCCGAAACCGCGTTGAGCCTTGGGAGACGCTGATTTCCGAACAGTCACTCAATGCATTGAAGGCAGGGGAAACTCCAGAAGGCCAACTTGGACTGGATGGATTAGCCGTGGCGCTCAGCTTGTGGCCGGACAACCCTATGCAAGGCCTCGCCAGGCTCACAATGAGGGAGGACGCCGTACATGAAGGAGCCGCTAGGATCCTCCTCTTCAACGACCGCATGACTATGGTGTTTACATTCGTAATCGATTTCCGGAAGGGACAGATCCATACGCAACTCGACAAGAGCGGGCTGCTGCAGAACGACGAGCATCGACCGACCGAGGATGACGTTCGTGAGTTCTATACCGTGTTCCATCGAGTGATTGGAAATGCTGTGGTGGAACTAAGCATCGATGGACGTGAACCAGTGGACTGCGAGGTGGTCATTCCTATGAACATCATCCCCAGAAACGTTGAAGAAGCCGTGGCAGAAGCTGTCGAGGCGTTTCGTCAGTCAAACGCCGAGAGAGAGTAGTGGCAGTGGACGATCAGGAAGTGGCGCTACATGTAGAAGCTAAAGCTGACCTGCGGCTTCTCTGATGCGTCAACATACTTCATGATATCGCCGACTTTGTTGGCGCACTCCAGAGTAATGGGCAGTCGTCCGTCTAACTGGGTATTGTTCCAGTTCATTTTCGTTAGCCCCAAGATCTCTTTCGCTATGTCCTCTAGGGACGAGTCGCTGTCGAACATCTCAATCCGCAGGGGACCGGGGATGTACATACCTGGATAGGTTTTATAGAAATCGACGATCCCTTTGGTATACAGCACGCCCTCGCGCTCTGTCAGACTGAGGAGTGTTCCTCGAGCGGGTGGATACTCCTTTGCACTGAAGAGCCGGATGTCCGTCGAGCTGATTGAAACAAAATCTCGAGTGGCGATTCCCTTTGAATCCAGCACCTTGCTGAATCCCGCAACTTCGGAAGCCCTGAACCGGCTGGATTTATGAATGACCACTCGCGCCGGTTTCTGCATGAGCGCGTTCTCATACTCCGCCAAGGCACTCTGGAGCAGGTCGTGGGCCTGACCTTCATCCATGTAGGGGTGTCGGTCATCTTTATCAATGGACACAGGTGCGCCTCGCAGGATCACACCGTGACCGAACTCATCGAACACCTGCGCCAAGCTCGTTGAAATCGTCTCCCCGTCACGGCTTTTGTAGAAACCAATACCGATGTAGCAGGTCTTTGGCTTGAACTTGTCTTCCACGAGACGCCAAGGTACGGTTCGATTTCCCTTGTAGTACAAAGCGGTGCAGAAATTCCAAGCCTTAGTGGCCAAGTCTTGCTGGTCGATAGAGGGCTTAAGCGAAAGAATCGTCTTCTCGCGAACCAGCTGTAGCGGAATCCCAAGATGCATGCAGCGCGCCTTTAGCAAGCGGCGAAAATTGTGCTCCATGTAACTATCCAATAGCTCAGTATCTTGGGTGCCACTGGCTTTGGTAAGCGAATCGAACAAATCATTGGGAACCACACAAATGATCACATCGACTGACCTGTTCTCCGAAATGAATCTGGCTTGCTCGTAATACAAATCTACGCATTTGACGACCCGGTCTTCACGAGAGGTGATCTGGGAGATCTTGTTGATCTCGGACTTCTGCAGCGTTCTGGTGTACTGAGGCGACGAAAGCAAGCGGGTAAAAAAGCCATAGTGCTCGCTGATCCCGCCAAAGCCTTTGAACAAGTTTGGAAATTTGTTGTCGGCCTTAGATGGAATCCCACGCCTGCAGTGATCCAGCCATTCATCAAGAAGGTCAACGCCTTCGCCCCGACCCACGATTCCAATTCGGAGTTCACTGCGTCTTAACTCATCGCGTTTGTCGTATACCCCAAGCGTCTCAATGCCTGTCCTGGGGCAGATGTGCGCTCCGTTGCCGAACTCGAGCAGTGGCTCCTTGAGTAACTTAACCTTCATCGTCGTCCTCCTCTTGGGGCTCCACCTCGAGTGGATGACCCTCGACCAGGGCATCATCGCAGGTAAGCTCGATCAGCTCGCCGAACAAGCGACCATGCTTGCCAGGGGTATCGGTCGAGCCGAGGAAGTAAGCAAGGAACCTGACGATGTTGCGAACAGTTTGATTGAATTCCAATCGCTTCTGTTTGGAGAGTAGCTTGTCGTGGAAGTGCGATTTACGATGACCATCGTAAGTGTAGAGCCAGCTTGGGACCACCATGGCATGCCAGACCCCCGCAATGGGGATGTAGGAGAGTCCAAAGGCGAGGTGGACGTGATGGGCCGTTTTGGCAGGATCCTTCTGTGAGATTACCCGCTCGTAGACCCGCCGGGTGGACTTCTTTTTCCCACGCCATACCTCCCTGCGTTGGAGGTCATCAGGATTATGCGGCTTAAAGAAGAAACACCGGTCTTCGCGATAGAAGAACACGCCATGCGGCTTCAACGCCTGTCTTACGTAGGCAGCGAGAAGCTGTTTGGCGAGGTTTATGTTGTCTTCTACGCCGGAGGCCAGCAAGTCCTCAAAGTCGAGCGTCTCGATCGATCCGGCGTCGACTACTCCGACCAATGCACTGCGGGCAATATCGTCGAACGCGAAGATCCGATTCTCAAACCGGATCCAGGCATCATCCTCACACCCATTCAACAGGAGCGCTAGCTTCACTGAGAGCGATTTTCCAGCGCTGTTTTTCTTAAAGCCGAGGCTCTGACGAGCTTCGCGAACCACCTGTTTTTCGTCCAGCGCAACCTCTGCGACGTATACCGTTGCGGGCGGTCGAAGCCGAATCAGATTCGTGGTCAGTGCATGAGATGGTGGCGTGTCGCTAGACGTAAAATCCTGATATACCTTGACGTCGCCTAAAATGATCTTGAAATCATTCAAGACGCGTTCTTGTGCAGGGATTCTAAGACCGGCCACCTTGGCAAGTACATCACCCAGATCGATAACATGCTTCTGGGCGATGAATTCAAACCGGTCGCATGTGATCTGGTCCAAGGAGGCCTGACTGTACGAAGACTGCTTCTTGGTCAGTGTCAACACAAACAGCTCGTCAAATGTGTTGAAGAACTGATTGTCCATGAAGCTAGCCAGGGTCTTTTTGACCTTCTCCAAAGACGTCGTCGAGGTGACTTGGAACGCAACGCGATCATGGTCATCACCCAGATCAATGCCTGGGAAATTTTTCTGCCGCCGATTGAGATTAATGAGCTTTGGCAAGTTGTAGGCCGCCCGCAGGATCGGAATCAGAGCATCCTCTAGGGAAAAGTTGACGTCCAACCTGCCTTGGTTAGTCGACAGCTCAACCTGCGTAATGATTCGACTGACTACATCTCTGAGTTCGTTCTCAATTTCCAGTTGTCTCACGGCCGGGCTCTTCCTGAGTAAGCTGCGGATTAAGTTGGAGCGGAGCGAGCGTCCTGCGACCGAAGCCGCTCCGGACTGGTGCTCCACAAAATCTAGCACTGGTCGCTTGGAAAGGCGTGGGCGAGCGAGGCCCCGTCTGAGCTCTTCCCCAATGCTCACTAAAGCATGAGCGAGTCTCAGCCGCTGCGACAGCACCTATCGCCTTGGCCGGCTAGTCCTCTAGCAATCGCGCGGCTGGATTGGCAGAAGCCGTGCCCGTGTGGAAGTAGCCGATGACGCTGCTGACAGATCGGTGCTCCGTCATCTGCATGATCGCCGGCAGCGCCACGCCCTGGCGACTGGCTTCGGTCACGAACCCGGACCGCAGGCTGTGGCCCCCAAAATCCCCCTCCAATCCCGCCAGGCGCGCCCGCCGCTGGACGATCTCTCCCACCGCAGCCGGGGAGAGGGCAGGGCCCACCCGCTGTTTCCAGAGGCGCCGGAAGATCGCACCTTCGGTGATCCCGGACGCCTCCAGCCAATTCTTGAGGGCGAGGGCAGCCCGATCCAGCACCGGCTTGTCCGGCGTGGAAGAAGCGGTGACGCCGGCCTGCTGGGTCTTGCTGTATTCCAGCCGGTAGATATAGCCGCTGTCGCCGATCCGGCGCAGATCGCGTAGGTCCGCCGCGGCGATTTCGCTGCGACGACGGCCACCGCTGGCGAACCCGAAGCAGAGCAGGGCTCGGTCGCGCAGGCCTTCGAGGCCGTCGTCGCAGGTGGCCAGCATCGCTTCCAGTTTGGTGGAAGACGCTCGGCGGACGATTGCAGGCGCAGCGCGCCCGCTTGGATGTCCCCGACGCGCCAGAAGCCGTGGCTGTTCTGGCAGGAGAGTGGTGGACCTTGGCGCTGCAGCATGCCCGAAACGAAGCATTAGAAGCCTTGGCCAATGAGCGTTCCGCCCTGCACGCAGAACATCGGGCATTCCAGCGGGAGCGCGAGGGCCTAGCTGCCGAGATTGCGTCGCTCCGGAAGCAGACCGACGCAGCCATCCACGCCGAACGGGTCGCTTCGACCCAAGCCGCTGAGCTGCAGCGCTTGGTTAACCAGTTGGAGAAGCATTCTGCGGAAATGGCCCAACAACGTGATGCGGCGCTCCTGCGGGTTACACAGGTTGAGAACGAGCGGCAGGCGGCCCAGGTGCGTATCCAGGAGCTGCTGGAATCCGCCGGCAAAGAACGCGACGCCATAATCCAACATGCACGAACCGTCGAGGATCGCGCCCACGCTGAAATCGACCGCGCGCGCCAGGAGGTCAAAGACCTTGAGGTTCATCTCGCTAATGCCGCGAAGGAGCAGGTTCTTCTTAAGAAGTCACAGGTAGCGGCTGCGGAAGAATTCAGACTAAAGGCAAACGAGATCCAACGGGATGCTGACATACAACGCGCTCGTGCCAATGCCTTGGAAGTCCAACTAGCCAAACTGCACGATCTACCGGCAGCCTTGGAAGCGGCATGGCGGCGCAGCGGGCCAACTGTAGTCTCCCCAAAAGCACCGTCCAAAAGACCCAAGCGGCGTTCTCCGTAGATGTGGATCACGCTAGATGCTGTCCTTCCTTTGGGAAATTCCTCTTACTAATCAAGGAGGAGCACGATCCAAAACAAAAGGGACAGCAATTGCCGAAACCCACAGCTAGGCATCTCACGCTATTCCAAATTTTACATAATATGCATTATGCGAAAAGGCGTATCCGGCGGGCGCGGCTCCGGATGGCCCGGGTTTGGCGTTATTACTGGTCCCTGCTGCGCCTGGCGCTGGACCGGCTGTTGCAGGGAAACCGGGACGATTCCCAAGCCATGGAGGCCCTATGCCTATGAACCGTCCCCCGTGCTGGCCCGAGGACCGCACCAAACCCAATCCCTGCGCTCTGGCGCACTACGCCCGCGTCGTGAACGGCCACACCGACCTGACCGCCGATTGGCTGGGCTGGAAACAGCGTGGCCGCTGGCTAGTCTCGCCAGCCGGTGACCGCATCAGCCCCGAGCGCATGAAAGGCGTTCTATGGCGGCTGGAACAGGAAGAACGCCTGACCGCTGCCCGGAGCCGTAACGCGTCACGAAAAGCGGTTCGGCAGCAGATGGTGAAGGTTGTCGTGGTAGACCTGGCCGACTGGCAGGCCCAGCGCTTCGGAACCCGCGCCGGTTGAAGGCGCCACCGTAGGGGCGCTGCCCCTACACCCCAAAAGACCGGAATAACTACATCTGTAGTCATCTCAGCTGCGGAGACGACTAGCGGTAGCCTATGCGCATGGAATGGCGAGACCCACCACCCGGCGAACCGTTCGCGACCTGGACGCTCCACGTCGGCATCTACCGCGTCGCTTCCATGATGAAATGCGACGGTGGCGTGCGGTTACAGCTCAAACAGCACTGCTACCAGTACAAATGGCTTTCCGGGCGCGCCGCCAGCATTGCCCAGGGGAAACGCTTCGCAGAGCGGTGGACGCGGGCGTATCTGCAAAAGCACCCACTGGACGAGCCCTGATACCATCGCCCCGGGGAAGCACCTGGGGGAATTCATGGATAGAGAAGAACCGAAGATTTCTAAACCCGAAATGGCAGACTTGGAATTCAGGCCAACCGGCTATCGAGGCCCTACCCGACCATCCGTCAGCCATGATGGTCTCGTCTGGAAACTGAGCTTAGGCATAGGCATTGCTGTCCTAGCAGCGCTCTTACTGTTCAATGCTTACGAACGCCATCAAGACCGGAAAGACGCCGAGGTTATGCTCCAACAAGAACTGAAGCGACAAGAGATGGAACGCATCGAGGACGAGAGATTCCTCAAGGAGAATCCACCTGTACGCGTCATTCGCGTCGGATCGCCACCTGCGGAGCGCTATCGAGCACCACTACGCCCCGGCGAGAGGTGCATCAAAGGTGAACGTTTCGAGCGTATCGAGAATGGCTGGAAACAGCGAGCTCATGACCCCTGCTGACAACATTGAAGCCTAGAACGTGACTACGCGCAATTCACTAGACTCATACTTTAATCACACAGTCATTTCTACTTACGAAGATTTCATCCTCGGCCTTTCAAACAGGGTGGTGGAAACGCAGGCTGACATCCGGCGTCTCGGCGCAGCTGCCGAGGCATGCCTAAATTTCGCGGAGCGCGCCTATAACACACCTAGCTTGGATATAGGCTTCGCGAGAAATGGGCGCAAGAGTAAAGGCTACGTCGATCACTTAACGAGCATGAGCAAGAATTTCGCAATAACCAGAGACATTGCGAACGTATACAAGCACGGAGCGATTACGAGAGAAGGACGCCTGCTTGAAGACTCGTCTGCACTTAGAGAGCGATGGACGATAACAAAATTCACAGATAAGCAGGGCGATTACTATCAAACGGGGAAGGCTATCTTAGTGGACCTCCTCAATGGAGAAACATGGTTTGCGGACGAAGTTATTTGCTTTGCAATCCGTGATTGGATATCACTTCTCACGGAGCGCGGAGTTCTGCCGGCAAGGCCTCATTTCCATCTTTACCCGCGCCAGCTAGTCCGACGGGAAGAAACAAAAGAGGTTCCGGAAATACAGTTGGAAGCCCGCGAAGGCCAATACCATGAAAGCCAGCCTGAGCTGATGGTCTGGAACTACGCGCTCAATAAGCCTCAGCCCCTCAACGGGGAGCCGTACGATGTAAGCATTCGAATCAACTGGAAGATACTTCCGTCGAGACTAGACGGAGAAAGATTTAGATCTGCTGCTTTAGCGCAGGAATCGGAAGCAATCATCCATGTGTCCAACCTGGACGGTCATACGTAGCCCTTAGAAGTGAGGCACAGGAGCCCTGACGACATTGTTCACGGCACCAACATCCGTCACCTGCCCTGGCAGCGTCATGGCGACCGGTGCTTGTACCCGCCCTACCCCTGCAGGCGCTTGTGGCGGTTCACGCGGTGGCTGAACCTCCCGCTGGCGGTACGGGTTATATATCGAGCCGTGGCGCGCGATACGGCGGCATTCGGGCGAGCTCATGTCATAGACCGTTGCCTGCTCGGTGTAGCAGGTGCACGAATAGTCCTGCTCTTCCCCGCCAGCATCCCGGCCCGGACTGGACGACATGCAGAACACCTGCGGGTCCGCGGTCACCGAGCGCTGATCAAAGACGGGGGCCGTCCAGGGCATCGTACCGAACCGTGGCAGGTGCGCCCGCGCATAATCCGTGGCGGTTGCCCACTTCTCGGGGGCCGGCGCGCCCCCCTGCTGTGCGCCTGCTGCCGCAGGCGCCCCTGCCGGGGGCGCGCTCTTTGCAGGGGCGGCATGGGCAGCAGGCGTGAATTTCGCGCGGACGCTGGCCGCGGTGAAGTAAGCGCCCACGAGAATGGCTAGCAGTAACGCGGCAGCAGCCGGGAAGAACCACGGCACGCGCGAAGTACTGGTGTCGAACTTCGTGGACGTGTACAGCTTGAAAATATGGGTCGGATACTTCCGACGCGACACCGTGAGCGCGAGCGCCTTGTCGGGGTACGGTTCAAACTTGTCCCAGCGCTTGACGTGGACGAACGGCAGGCCGAAACGCCGCCGCACGTGGTAATGCTCCTCAATCAGGTCATGCAGGAAGTCGTCCATCTGGCGCTTGGGCGACTGGCAAATCATGATGAAGTCGATGCCGAAATGCCGGTGCTTGGCCACGCGCTCGACGTGACGCGGCACCTTCGTGCTGGGCGAGCGCTTCGGGAACATTTTATGCTCGTACGCCTCATCCACGAGGATGATGGCATTCTCGAACGCGGGGTTGATCCTCTCGTTCGCCAGCTTCTGCACTTCCGGTGCTTCCAGCGCTTCCTCTAGGCGCTCAGCGAACATGCGCTCAGGCATGGGCTGACTCCGCAGATGCCGGGTTATTTCCTCGACCTTGGCAACATACTCCGGGTGGTCCGCCCAGGTCCGCAGTTCATCCGGCGTCAGCGGCACCGCCCCAGCGGCGGCATAGTCGAAATCCCGCACGTTGCAGACATACAGCGTCCGGTCCGGTGGAACCTCTTTGCCCTTGGCCCTGCACTCCTGCTGGTGCCTTACGTGGTCATCGCGCATTTTCAATGCGCGCTCGATAGCAAGAACCGACTTACCGTGCCCCGGCTGGCCGGTGAACTGGAAATACATCAGTTGGCCCCGTTGATTTGGTTTTGCAGCACGGTGGAACTGACCAGCGCCAGCTTCAGGCCCATTTGCGCCACGTAGGCCGAAACGATGACGGTAATCAGCACATCCACGGCGCAGTACGTCATCAGCTCAACCGCCTTGGGCGGCAGCGCCAAGAACTTCGACTGCAGGAATCCCCTGATGTTGGGGTAGACGTACTGAAACGTGGCCAGCGACATCGCGCTACCGGCGAACAACCGACCGAAGATGGAGGATGCCGCCAGCTTTAGCCCGGTGATGAGCTTGCCAACGAACTTCAGGATGATGGATTCCATCAGAGTTTGCCCATGAGAATCAGCGTCCCGAGAAAGGCCGCTAGCAACAGGTTAAAGACACGCGTCACGTAGAACAGGTCACAGGCCCAGGGCAGACTGTTCAAGTCGAACGCGACGCCGAACGGCAGGTTGATGACGCCCAATTGCGGGCAGCTTCCGCCGCCGCCGAAACCACTCAGGTCCAGGCGACTGGTCGGATCCCCCGTAACCGTCTTGACCGGCCCTTCCGGCTCCTCCCCTGCCCCTTCCGTGCCGTCGCCGGTCACCTTCGTCCACTCCGGCTGCCCATCCGAAGGAGAGCCGCTTCCGCCCTTTGAGAGCTTCTCCACCGCGCAGGCCGTTCGCCATTGCATCAGCAGTTGCGAGTATTCAAGCGCATCGCAGCCATCACCGGTACACACCGGCATCGCGGCACACGCACCGCCCGCAATGTTGCGGTTCTTTCGCGTATTGCAGTCGATACGCCATTGGATTTTGACTTGCATACACATGATTGCGCTACCCGAACAGGACGGCGGTACGTTGCAGGTATCGCCACCGGACGCCGATTCCTTGTCCGGGTCATTGTTCGGGTCATCGTCGTCTTCGTCGGCCTTGCCGTCACCATCCGAATCCTTGCCGCAAGTGCCGTTGTCGCGCCGTGCCTCGCCTGCCGCACACTGGCCTTCGCCGGGCAAACACGCGCCGTCCGGCGACTTGATGTTTCCCGCCGGACACTCCTCTTTGGCCTTGTCGCACTGCCCCTGCTGATTTACCACCATGCCCGCAGGGCAGGCATCCTTGCATGCACCCGTGGCCGAATCGGTAATTTGATTGGTGCCGCACTTCTGCTCATCAGGCTCACACGTCTGATTCCATGCGTTCCAGTGATAGCCGGCCGTATGCTCACACTTACTCTTGGACGTATCGGCGGTGCACGCCTGCCCCAGCGCAAAATCTCCGGTCCACGTGCCATCGCCATTGTTTTGCCAGACCGCATCACAGCCGTTGACGCAGGAAATACTTCCGTTTCGCGCCGTACTTTGCACTGTAGACACCGGCCCAGACCCCACATAGTTCGGTCGAGACGAACAGTTGTTGGCTATCGGGTAAACGTAGGAGCCCGGCCCCCCGTTGCAATTTACAATGCTTACGCCATTGGAATTCAAGCCACGACAGTAGTACCAACCGTACTGACCCCATGGCTGATGCCAGCACGCATCCCTTACCTCATACGGGTGAGCCGCCATGTCCGCTTGACATGCCGCGTACGCGCTCCCTTGGTCGGGGAAACTCTGTTGTGCCCTTGCGCTACCGATGCCCAACCACGCCAATAACATCGCCACCAGCACGTAAGCAACGCGCCGCGCGATGGCATTGGCGAAGATGCGCCCGATGTTCATACGGCGTCAAACGCCAGCCACAGCGCACCGAGGATTGCAATGATTGCGAAGTAACCACCCATGACATTCTCCCGAGAAGGACGCGCCGCGCCGCGTCCGATGTTGGGCCTTAGGCCCGAGCGCGCTTGATGAGGCTGTACAGAATGAACAGCGCGATGACGCCGACCAGCACCACCAGGACGGACTGAACGTCCGCCTCCACGCCCGCCAGCTTCGCCAGCATTTGCGCACCCAGACCGCCGCCCGTGCTGGCGAACGCCATCGGCGCGGCGACCAGCGCGGTCACACCGGCCACCGCAGCAGCCTTCCACTTCTTCAACATCTTCATAGCCATACTCCTTTCGTTGGTTTTCATGGGCGCTGATATTCTTGTTGACCCGCGCGTATCAGCAGTCGCGCGATTAGGCCGATGCACCACACTCCCCCTATCGCCGCAGCAATCTGGATTCCCTCATCGATGGAAATTTCCGGGATCATCGTGGGCAACGGTCCGTAATACGGAGCCGCACACGTCCCGGTCTGCTGGCCGTTGCCATCGACGGTGATGGAGAAATCTTCCTCATCACACAGCAGGACGTATGCAGCTGGCATGGCGACCCCTTACTTCGCCGCAACCGGCACGGTGACGCCGGTTTCCTTGAACGCCAGCGCGAGCGGCCACAGCTTCACGCGCTTCAGCGCAACCTCGCCCCAGTTGTTGTGCCCGTAACTGTCCGGATGGAGCAGGTAATCGCCCACCGTATACACGGGGCCAGTTCCGAGGCCGACATTGAAGGTGGTTTCATACCCGCCACCCAGCAGGATGACCGCACGCTGTTCACGGATGATTTGCGGCCCGTTTTTGCCGTTGATTTGACGCTCGATAACGCGGTCATCTTTGACCCTCACGATGGACATAGTTCAGCCCTCAATTGTTGGACGATTACGGATGCCTTACCTTTTTTCAGGAAGCGCGTGGGCATCCCCTCACGCGCAATTTCCTCGTTGACGTAACGGGCAAAGCCCTCAACGCCGAACACTTGAATCAGGAGCCATGCGGACTTGCCCCACTGGCGCTTAGACCACCGTTTCATCGCAATGCCGGTCGCTTCGACGGCGCGCTTCGTATACTCAATCGCGCAGGCGATGCCCTCAGACACCTTTGCTAGCAGCAGTTCCATGTAGCCGTAGGATCCGCGCAGGTATTTCATGGGCTCCGTCAAAATGTCGGTCGGCACTTCACAGTGCTTGCCGTACAGGCGCGCTTCGTATCGCGTCCAGGGCGAATCGGTGACGCCGAGCTGCTTGCCTTTCTCGTAGACGCATAGTTGCTTGTGGCCTTTCTGGCCGACATACAGCGTGCAGCCGGAGCCGCCGCCGTGGTCGTCAAGGAACTTCGTCTTGGGCGGGGTTCCGCCGTTGGCGAACAGCAGGCATCCGCCGCTCTCTGTGAGCGTTTCACGGGCCTTGGCTTCCAACTTCCGTACCGTGCCCATGAGGCCGTCGTAATCGTCATAGGCGACGTCACAGCGGCTAATGCGGCCACCACAGGCCTCAATCTGCATCCGCACCCTGCGCCACTCATCCTTCGTGCGGATGAACTTGCAGGCGGCACCGGAAAGGCTTACGCACACGGTATCGCCGTTGCCTTCGCAGCCGATGCGTCCCACCAACTCACCTTCGCTATCCACAATCACCGCGCTGGACCGATAGAACTGCCAACGTTTGGCGTGCAGTTCCCCTGCCCTCACGTCAGAAGGCCGCAGGCCGAAGATGCCGGGCAGCAGCAGCGAAATGCGGGTGAAGCCTCGCTCCGCGAGGCGGTCTTGGGAAAAGACGACGGTCAAAAAGTCCACCAGTGCGCCATGGGTCGGGAGGGCGGACTTTTGGCCCGTGTTACTCCTCGGGCCAATCTGGCTTCCCACCGCTCCGACCGGGGAAAAGGTCGCGGCGCTCATGGCTTGGCTCCAATGGCAATGATGCGAGCCGCGATTGCGGCGTCCCAGCGGGCGACCTCACGCATGGCACCCCACTTCAAGGCGACCTTGCGCGCGGCGTACAGTTGCCACAGCTTCATTCATCACCTCGGCGCGAGAAGGCGGCCTCGACGAACGCCTGTGTCCAGTAGTCGCCCAGGCGAACCTCTTCACCGTCCACGATGATGATTCGGTCGGCGATGTCGAAGGCGGTGATGACCGGTGTATTGACCGGCGTGAGCATGCGCGGCGGGCGCGGCTTGGGGGCGCGGTCCTCTCTCATCTGCGCCACCGGTCACTGCGAACGTAGAACCACGCGGCGACGACGCCGACGATAATCAGCAACAGCATGAATTGCTGGTCAGCAGTCATCTCGCCGGTCATTGCACGTCCTCCGGCTGGCCCTTGTGATGCAGCACGGCCGCCTTGACGCACTCGGCAATGAACTGCTGATGCGCCCGCTCGCTACGCAGGTGCCACTGCTGGAAAATTTCGTGCGCGCGGAGCAGCCCGTACAACACCAGTCCGGCGCATGCGATGAGTACCCAACCCATAGCCCTTGTCCCCTGCCCTTGTGCCCTTGAGAGTCCCCTGCCCCGGCCAAGGGCGACCGGGGAGGGGAACCCCGGCGGGATTCGCGGCCCGGCGGGGTGATGTCGAAGAGCCTTCGACATCGGGCACATGTATATTGGGCTTAGACATTAATGTCAATAGGTATTCGACATGGAAACCGTGCACGACGTAATCGAAGCCGCGAAGAAGGCCCTGAACGTCGAATCAGACAACGCCTTTGCCCAGAAGCTGGGAATCACCCGTGGTGCGGTCAGTAACTGGAAGCGCGGCGTCTCACTCCCCGACACCGTGACGTGCGCCACCCTCGCGGGTCTAACCGGGATTCCGCTCGCCCGCGTGCTTGGCATCGTTGGCGAAGCACGCGCGATAAGCCGCGAGGAAAAGGCCGTATGGCGCAAGCTGGCCGCGTCCGTAGGCGTTGCCCTCATCGCGGTCCTGGCGACGCTTCCCAGCGTTGCGCATGCGGCGAACGGCGCGTCACAGGTCATGCAGTCGGCTCACCCCTTCCTAGGCGAAGCCGTAACAACTATGCATTATGCGAAAAGGCATATCGCGGTGCCCAGAGGGTCTGGCGGTGCTACTGGTCCCTGCTGCGCCTGGCGCTGGACCGGTCGTTGCAAAATTCCCGGCACGATCCCGCGCCACCAGGTCTCTGAACTCGTCTGGCCCACGAACGGGTTCAAATCAACCCTGCGCGCCGGCGCACCATGACCGCTCTTGCCTGCGATCGAGTCCGCGTCTCTGCCGGTCGCGTTCGGCTGCATTGAACGTGTTCGGTTCCGGGCTTGGCCGTGGAACCCGGCCTCACGGCGCGATGACGTCGCCTGAACGCTCGACGTGAAAGATCGAGAGTCCGTTTGATTTCGGGATTCGACATGACCACGCAGAAGGACATCATGGAGCTGGAACGGCAATTCTGGCAGGCGATAGTCGATATGGATGTCGATGCCGCGACTTCGTTGCTGGATGGAGAATCGGTTTCTGTTTCCGGCTGGGGCATCCATCACTTCAGTCCCGCCGAATACAGGAAAATGGCATTGTCCGGCGATGCACGGGTCACCGCCTTCAAGTTCTCCGACGAGCGCGTGATTTTTCCTGCGCCCGATGTTGCCATCGCCACATACAAGGCGGATCAGTCCATCGCCGTCAACGGAAAGAGCCAGGACATGGTGGTCTATGACACCACCACGTGGGTTCGCAAGGATGGGGCCTGGGTGGCGTCGGCCCATACCGAAACCGTCCGTCAAAGCGGCTGACAACCTGTCTTCGTCTTCGGGACCTCGCCCGCCGACCGGGTCCGCGGGCATCGGCCCATGCGCCTCGTCACCGCCAGCAATGGATGCGCCGATCAGGCGAAAGTTCCCTGCCCTGCCATTCCTGTTAGGGATCTATGACCGCCTCGCAGAGGCTTGCGATGATCCTGCTGCCGGCAATCACGTCCTGATCGCTGGATGGCGCGAACTCGGTGACCGTGAGCCCGACGACATCGGCGTCGCGAGAGATGCGACGGAGCAGCGACAGCGCGTCCTGGAGGCGGAGCTTTCCATCAGGGTATGCGACGAAAGGGAAATCTTGCGGATCGAGCACGTCGAGATCGAAGTGGATATGCACGGGGCCGCCAACGGGGGCCTGTGGGTCCAGCGTCCCCAACGCCAGTTCACGCTGCAGCGCCCAGTCGCCGTCGTCACCGACGTGGGCGCCGAAGTACTGGAAGCGGTCCGGAGATACCGGGGCTCCCAGCAAGGGCTTCATGGGCTCGGGGGCCCGGCCCAGGATCGCGCTCACCGGCATGCCATGGAAGTTGCCGCTGGGGGAAGTCTCGGGGGTGTTGGCGTCGAGGTGGGCGTCTATCCAGATCACGCCAAGGTCGGGATGTACGCCGTTGAGGTAGTCGATCACCGCCACATCCACGGCACAGTCGCCGCCTGCGGTCAGCACGCGGCGCGCACCGCTGTGCGCGAGCAGGTGCCTGGCGCTCTGGAACTGCGCGAATATCGCGTTCCAGCGCCGGACGCCGTGGGCGTCGGCATCGCCATCATCATCGCAGGGCTGCACCTGGACCTGGGGAGCATATTGCCCGCAGATCGCCGCAACCGCAGCTGCTCCTCGCGGAAGGTTCTCGTGACGGCCGGACCCCTGCCATTGGGGATAGGCAAGGCTGAGGTCGAACCGCATCCGGGGTGATGGCATCGCAGCGTTCCCAACCGGCAACTGTTTTCCGATGATGCCATAGTTCCCCGACGCGACTTCCCTTGCGGCGGCGTCGCGCGCAGCGCCATTCGCTTGCCGTCATCCAGCGGCCGCTATCGGGCGTGGACACGCACGAATGTCCGGCATCGCATCGGTATGCTACCGGCCCCGACGGCAGCCACAAAACGCATTCGGACAGGCATCAACACAACCAGCGTGCGCCGCAGGTCGTCGATGCGACACGATGCTTGGACGGGAAAAAAAGCGCCGAGCCAGGCGCTCAGTCCTCATCCTCGCTCATCGCCATCACCGCGAACAGCATCCAGGTGGTGTGCGGAATCCATTGCTCCACCCAGCGCCATTGTTCCGAGTCCGGACCCGGTGCGAAGGTGATGCCGGCGCCGGTGTCGCTGCCCACCGCGCCGGTGATGCCGTTCGAGATACCGCCCACGAACATCTCGCCGGCGCTCTCCAGCACGGTGGGAGGATTCTTCTCGCCAAAGCCGTAGAGCATGGAGATGCCGTAGGGGTTGCGGCCCAGTGTCCAGTCGAGTTGGTTCTGCGCGTAGCCTGCCCGGTTCCCGCGCAGGCCATATCCTGCCGTGCCGTGTTCCGCCAGCTTGCGTCCGCCGATGACCATGGCCGCGCTGAGCGAAGCCAGGCGGGCGCTTTCGCCCTGCCACCAGTAGCCGGTCTCATTGCGGTGCGGAATGAAGAATCCTTCCCGTACCTCGCCCGCGGCCTTTCCGTTCGTCGTCAGCTGGAATCGCTGGCGGGCGTAGCCATAGGGGTTGGCGACCGCGCCGGTGATGGTCAACTCGTGCGTCAGCGCCGAGTCGATGGCCGCCAGCGCACGCTGGCGACGCGCCGGTTCCGGCTCGATGTCGACGTAGGCCGACAGGCTGATCACCGGCAGGCCGGCTTCGGCCGCATGGAAAAAAGGCCGGCTGCCGCCATCGCTGATGAAACCGCCATCGGCCTGCTGCCTGGCCATCAGGCTGGCCGCGCGCAGGCGTGCGTCGTCCAGGTAGCGCGATTGGCTGGTGGCATTGTGCAGTTCCACCAGCGCCATCAGCGCCGTGTAGTCGTCGATGATGTTTTCCTTGCCGTCGGCGCAGTACTGCGGGTTGAACTGGCGCAGGTGGTCATAGGCGCGCTGCGCGTCGGCCAGGTAGGTCGCGCCATCGAATTCGCCGTGGCGGCCGGTTTGCCTCGCCAGCATCGAGGCGCGTGCGAGCGCCGCGATCGCCATGCCGCCGCCGGCGCGGAATGCCGAGCGGTACGCGGTGTTGTAGGTTCCCGCCGCGCCCTCGTAACCGGTGACCATGCGTTCGGCGCCCGGCGTGCCCCACTGGTCGAAGATCGTGGTGTAGAAGTAGCCCTCCGCGTCCAGGATCCGGTGCAGGTAGTCGGCGCCCCAGAAGGTCTCTTCCTCGACCTGCGCCTGCAGGCCATGGGCGGCGAACAATGCCTTGCGCGCGTGCGCGCCGTAGGCCAGCACCCACACGGCCATCGAAGCCTGCTGCGGATTGAAGAAGTTGGCATAGCCCAGATGCGACAGGTATTTGCCCTTGTCGCCACCCGCATCCTGCCAGCCACCCCACGCGTTCACCCTGCGCGAGGTCTTGAAGATGGGCAGGTCGCGATCGGCGTCGTCGGTGTGGCGGCTGCGCTGGAAGTAGCCCAGCAGCTGCGCGCCGGTCGTGGCGAAGACGGCGTTGTCGCGTACCGGCACCGGTGCCGACGTTGCATGCGCTTGGCCGATGCGCACGTCGACCTGATATCGGCCGGCTTGCTCGACGGACGAAAAGTCGACGCCGAAATAGCGTTTGCCAGGACTCCATTCGGTGAACGGGGGCAATGGCCGCAGCTCGCCGCTCATGACGGGCTCGCCGTCGCGCAGCACCGTGTAGCTGCCTCCGGTCGCATCGCCCGCGTATTCGACGATGGCCTGTTTCGGCCCCCGCCGCTCCAGCGCGACCTGGTTGATCTGGACCAGCAGCGGCGCGGTCGGCAGGCTCACCGACACCGTGGTCGTCGGCTCCGGCGTCTGCGCCAGGGCCGGCTGCGCGTGCGCGAAGGCGGACAAAGCTACCGCCAGCGCGGCCAGCACCTGGATTCCGGTCTTGCGGGAATGCGTCAAGGGAGTCATTGGCACGGTTCCGGATAGACTGGCATCGCAACCTAGCCATGCATTTGACCGCTGTCAATAAATATTTCATATGGATGTATGAAAATATGGGTGCTTGCCTCCCCTCCCCTACGCTCAATCGGTTTCAACGCCTATGAACATTGGTCGCGGCGCCACCCAGCAGTCCAGCGCTCCCTACAACCGACGCCTCGTGCTGGATTTCATCCGCCAGCATGGCGCCGCCTCGCGCAAGGACATCCAGGAAAAGGTCTCTCTCAGTCCGCAGACGGTCGCCAACATCACCAATGAGCTGGAGTCCATCGGCCTGATCGTCTCGCGCCGGCAGAAGGACCTCAAAACCCGCGGCCAGCCGCCCATCGCCTTCGAGATCAACCCCGACGCCGGCCAGTCCATCGGCATCAGCCTGGAGCCGGGCCGCGCCTCGGGTGCGCTGGTCAACCTGGTGGGCCGGATCGACGCCCGCTTCGAAGTCCAGTTGCAGGGCTGCGACCGCCCGCAGCTGCTGGCTGGCCTGCTGGAACTGGTGGCCAACCTGCGCCGGCAGGCCAATGCCCGGGTGTGGGGCATCGGCGTGGCCCTGCCCGGCCCGCTGGGCGACACCGAACTCAGCTTCGTCGGTCCCACCGCGCTGGAGGGCTGGAAGGACCTGTCCATCCTCGACCAGTTGCAGGAAGCCACCGGCCTGCCGCTGTTCCACAGCGTCGACAGCGTCGCCGGCGCGCTGGGCGAAACCCTGTACGGCGTGGCCCGGCACCTGGACACGTTCTTCTACCTGCACCTCAGCATGGGCCTGGGCGGCTCGCTGATCGTGGGCCGCAACCATTACCGCGGCGCCGACGGCAATGCCACCGAGATCGGCCATGTGCCGGTGGTTCCCGGCGGCACGCCCTGCTATTGCGGCAACCGGGGCTGCCTGGAGCGTTACCTGTCCCTGCACTCGCTGGCCGAGGCGCTGGGCGTGGACGACGGACAGATCCGGACCACCGACCTGCTCGACCGGCTGGACGATGCCGACGACCAGCCCCTGCAGCAATGGTGCCGGCAGGCGGCGCAGCGATTGCGCGATGCCATCTGCATGATCGAGAACATGCTCGATCCGCAGACCATCGTCATCGGTGGTTCGGCACCGCAGAAGCTGGTCCAGCGGCTGGTCGAACTGGCGCAGCCGCTGCATCGTTCGGTACGCGGCCGCCCTGCTCCCGAGCTGCCACGCGTGATGATCTCCCAGCGCGAGGAAGACTGCTCCCTGCTCGGCGCGGCGGTGCTGCCGATCCACGAACTGCTTTCGCCGCGCTTGCAGGGCCTTCAGAAAGACGATCTGGGCGACATGCAGGCGGCGGAACTCCTGGGCCATCGGCTGGCCAATGGCGGTCGTCGGGTCTAATTAAACTTCCACTGGATATTTTTATTGACAGCGTCGGATAGGGGTGCCTATAGTCGCCCCATGACGCAAGATCAGCCCCAATTCAGCATCATCGGTGACGTCAGCGTGGACCTGGTCCTGGGCACGCTGAACCAATGGCCGAAGATCGGCACCGAACAACTGCTGCCCCGCAGCGAGCTGCGCGCCGGTGGTTCGGCCGCCAACTCCGCGCTGGCCGCCCGCCATCTCGGCTTGAGCCCTCGCCTGATCGGCGCCATCGGCAACGACGACCTTGCACAATGGCTGCTGCTGCAACTGGTGGGCATCCGGGTCGAACTGCAGACCTGCGCCAGCGACACCACCATGTCGGTCGGCCTGATGCACGCCGATGGCGAGCGCACCTTCTTCACCAGCTGCGGGCACCTGCAGCACCTGACCCCGGCCTTCGTGCTGGAACACCTGCCGCGCGCGCCGGCTGGCAGCATCGCCCTGTTCACCGCGCCCTTCCTGCTGCCGGGCATGCGCGACCACTACGATCAGCTGCTGGCCCAGGCCTCGGCACGGGGTTACCAGGTGGCGCTGGATCCCGGTTGGCCGCCGGAAGGCTGGACGCCCAGGGTCCACGAGGAAGTCGAAGGCTGGCTGGCCCATTGCGACCACCTGCTGATCAACGAACTGGAGGCGACCAGCATCGCCGGCACCCAGGAATTGACGCTGGCGGTGCAGCGCATCGCCAACCTGCTCAAGCCCGGCGCGCACCTGATCATCAAGCTGGGCGCCGCCGGTGCGCTGGGACATGTCGACGGCAAGAGCACCTATTACGCGACCGAAGTGGCGCCCGGCATCTTCGACACGGTCGGCGCGGGCGACAGCTTCAACACCGGCTATCTGGCGGCGCGGCTGAGCCAGGCCGGCCTGCACGAGGCGCTCGGCGCAGGCTGCCGGACCGCCGCGGCCATCCTGCCGCGCTTCCCGCGCAAGAGCATCGCCGCCGGCGAGCTTTCCCATTGCCTGCAGTCGTATCCCTGACCCCGGAGGCACGACCATGAAGCACCGGCCACTGATCATCGGTTACATCCTCCTGATCTGGTTCGCGATCTCCTTCATCACCAATCTGATCGGGCCGCTGATGCCCATCGCCATCCAGGACTTCGAACTGAGCCTGACCATGGCCGGCTTCATGCCGTTCTCGTTCTTCCTCGCCTACGGCCTGATCTCGATCCCGGGCGGGATGCTGATCGAGGTCCGCGGCACCCGCTTCACCCTGTTCACCGCATTCGCGCTGAATTTCATCGGTGCCCTGGCCATCTCCCTGATTCCCGGCTATGTCTCGGTCGTCGGCGGCCTGTTCGTCATCGGCCTGGGCATGGCGCTGTTGCAGGTGGTGATCAATCCACTGATGCGCACCGCCGGCGGCGAGCAGCACTTCGCCTTCTTCTCGGTGATGGCGCAGCTGGTGTTCGGCCTGGCCTCCTTCCTCAGCCCGCTCGCCTTCAAGCTCTACATGCAGCGCCCCGGCGTCGAAGGGCAGCCGCTGGCATGGCTGACGTTCTATTGGTACTTCAGCGCCGCCTTCGTGCTGTTGGCCCTGCTCAATTACAAGCTGCCGTTGCCGGCGGTGGAACTGAAGGACGACGAGCGCGCCGGCAGCCGCGAGGCCTACCGCAGCCTGCTGCAGCGTCGCGACGTGCGCCTGTTCTTCCTGGCGATCGTCGCCTATGTCGGCACCGAACAGTCCATCGCCAACTGGATGTCGCAGTTCCTGCACAGTTATCACGGCCTGTCGGCGACCGAGCAGGGCGCGGTCGCCGTCAGCCGTTTCTGGGGCCTGATGTCGCTGGGTTGCGTGGCCGGACTCGGCCTGCTGAAACTGCTGGATTCGAAGCTCGTGCTGGCGATCTTCTCGACCCTGGCCATGGTCTGCCTCGCACTCGCCCTTTTCGGCCCTGCAGCCGTCTCTCCACTGGCCTTCCCCGCTGCGGGCTTTTTCTTGTCGGTGATGTTCTCGGTGATCTTCTCGCTGGGACTGAACTCGGTGCGCCAGCACCACGGCGCGTTCTCGGGAATCCTGTGCAGCGGCATCCTCGGCGGCGCCATCGTGCCGCTGCTGATCGGTTTCGTGGCCGATCACTGGGGCCTGCGCGTGGGCCTCTCGCTGGTCTTCGTGCCCCTGCTCTACATCCTCAGCGTCAGTGCCTGGGCCAGGCCACTGGTGCGCAACCAGACCCTGTATTCCGCAAGGAATACCCCCGCTTCGCCCTGACCGGGCAATCGCACCAGCCATCGCGCGGGCCCGCCGGCCCGAGTCGCCGTACAACCAGGAGCCCATGATGAGAAAGCATCCCCGCGCTGTTCGACCGACCGGCATCGCCGCCGCGGTGGCAGCGGTTCTGTTCAGCTGTGCAACCGTTCCGGTCCTGGCCCAGTCCAGTACGACCGACGAGGCGCCGCAGGCCAAGAGCGGTGACGCCCCGACGACCCTGCAGACCGTGCGGGTGTCCGCCACCCGCCTGGAATCGGATCTGCTGAAGACGCCGGTGACCGTCACCGCGGTCACCCAGGAAACGCTGACCCGCGAAGGCATCCGCGACGTGCGCGGGCTGTCCGGCAGCATGCCCAACCTGCAGATCGCCAACGGCCCGGACTCCGGCGTGCAGGTCAGCATCCGCGGCATCGGCGCCAACAACTTCACCGAGATCGGTGATCCGGCGGTCGGCCTGCACGTGGCCGGACTGTATTCGCCACGCCCGCAGGGCGCGCTGGCGCTGATGTTCGACGTGGACCAGGTCGAAGTGCTGCGTGGTCCGCAGGGCACCCTGTTCGGACGCAATTCGACCGGCGGCAGCATCAACATCATTCCGGCCAAGCCGCGCTTCGACTCCAGCTTCGGCAGCACGGAGATCGAACTGGGCAGCTACAACCTGCGCCAGATCAACCTGATCCAGAACCTCGCGGTGAATGATCGCTTCGCCCTGCGCGTGGCGGCCACCAAGGTCGAGCGCGACGGCTGGATCGATCAGCAGCAGGATTTCACCGATGTCGACATTCCCGAACGCGGCTTCATCGCCGACGGCATCCCGGACGTGGACCAGCGCCGCAACGTCAGGGTGCCGCGCAGCAAGTACTACTACAACCGCGACGAATGGGCCGCCCGCATCGCCGCCCGCTTTGCCATTACCGACGACGTGGAGTGGCTGCTGGCGTACGAGAAATTCCAGAACTCCGGCGCCGGCCAGGTGGGGATGAAGGACTGCGACCAGGCTGCCGGTACCCGCTTCGCCTGCACGGGCGGCAAGTGGGACGTGAAGATCAACGTGCCAGGCCGGACCGACATGTCCATCGACACGGTGCGATCCAACCTCAACTGGTACCTGAGCGACACCAACAGCATCGAGTACAGCGTGGCCTTCGCCAAGCAGAAGCGCTTCCAGATCTCCGACGACGATGGCGGCTACCACGAGATCCCCTCGCAGGTCACCGCCACCCTGCCGGTGCCGGCGGAAGGCGACTGGGGCGTCTGGCCGGTGCGGGACAACACCTCCATCACCCTGGACTCGGAGTACAGGTCCTTCGTGCACGAGTTGCAGTTCAAGCACCAGGGCGAGCGCCTGAACCTGGTGTCCGGCCTGTTCTGGATGCACGAGAAGAATTCGATCGACTACGCCCAGGAAATGCTGGTCAACGCGCCGTTCGGCTATCCGATCAGCCAGTTCTACCACCAGCCCAACCGCCAGATCGACGCCAAGGCGATCTTCTCCCAGGCCGACTGGCGTTTCGCCCCCACCTGGACCGCGACCTTCGGCGCGCGCTTCAGCCGCGACTCCAAGACCGATCGCGGCGGCCAGGTGTACGGCGGCTGGGACAGCGAATCGACCGCCTACTACAACGGCCTGTACGACCCGGGCACGCCGGGTGAACCCGGCTTCCGTCCGCACAACGGTCGCGATCTGACCGAAGGGATGGGGCCGTTCGCCGGCATCGGCGCCTACCGGCTGTGGGGACCGCCGGCGGAGAACGCGCATTCCGATTCGTGGCGCAAGTTCACCTACCGACTGGGCCTGACCAAGGATCTGTCCGATCACGAGATCCTGTTCACCTCGCTGTCCACCGGCTACAAGGCCGGCGGCTTCGGCGACAAGGACGATGCCTGCGACGGCAAGGTCTGCGTGGACGGTCCCGCCGGTCCGCACTACACCTTCTTCCCCTACCGGCCGGAAACCGTCACCAACCTGGAATTCGGCTACAAGGGCCTGTTGCTGGACAAGCGCCTGAGCCTGTCGGTCACCGCCTTCTACAGCCGCTACAAGGACATGCAGGTGACCGGCGATTTCTTTGCCGCCAAGGTGCATGTCAACGAGCCCTGCCCGGAATGGGATCCGACCTGCGACGTGGTCAAGAAGTGGCAGACCGTCAATGTCGGCACCGTGAACATCCCGGGCGTGGAGGTGGAATTCGACTACCTGCCCACGGCCAATACCCGTATCGGCGGCTTCTTCTCGTACATCAACAGCAAGATCAAGGACTACCCGACCTTCAGCGACGAGTGGAACTGCGGCGTGCGCGAGGAGTTCGGCGCCGTCCCCTGCCCGGATCCCTACAACGGCCCCAACCCCGAGCTTGCCGGACGGCAGATCTACGACATCACCGGCCATCATCTGCCGATGACCCCGAAGTTCACCGCCGGCGTCAACCTGTCCCACACCTTCCGGTTCGGCAATGGCTATGAGCTGGTGCCCTGGTTCAACGTCAAGTGGCAGGACAAGATGTACTTCACCCTGCGCAATCTCGACAACCCGCACATCTCCGACGGCCAGGAGGCCTATGCCACCGTCGACGCCAGCCTGAGCCTGCAGTCACCCTCGTTCTGGCGCGCCGAGTTGTACGTGCTCAACGCCACCGACAAGATGACCAAGAACTGGGCCGACGATGCCGGCGGTTTCATTCGCGCCTACTGGAATGATCCGCGCACGGTCGGCCTGCGGGTGCGCTTGGACTACTGATGCCGTTGCAGCCGGTGACCCGATGGGGGGCACCGGCTGCGGATGCATCGCAGCGGATTTCAACGAAATGCCAGTGTCAGTACCCGCAACGCATCGCGTGAGCGCCGGTCGTTGAGCGCGCTGTAAAGCACCACCTCCTGGGGAGGAATCGCCGGCAACGCGAGCAGTTCGCCCACATCGAGCGTGCCCGCCGGTGCCGCCCGGTTCGCGAGCACGGCCACCGCCAGGCCGCCGGCCGCGGCGGCGCCCAGGATGGCCGCGCCCGTGCCCACGAAGACTTCCTCCCAGGGAATTCCGGCGCGATCCAGTGCGCGTACCGCGGCCGCCCGGATGCGGCAGGCTTCCCCTTGCGTCGCCAGCGGAACCGGCTTGCCAACCACGGGTTTCCAGCCGATGGCGGCATACCAGGAGAAGCGCTCGGTGAACACCGCCTTGCCCTGCTTGCGTCGATCCTCGGGGCGCAGGACCAGCACCGCGTCAAGTTCGCCCCGTTCGTAGGCCTGCATCAGTTCACGCGTGCCGGCCACGCGCATTTCGATCCGCAGGCCCGCGTCCAGTTCGCGCAGGCGGCGCAACAGGGAAGGCAGTTCACCGCCCACCAGAAGGTGATTGATGCCGATCGCCAGTTGCCGCGGTTCGGATTCGAAAGCGGCCACGGCATGATCGTGGCTGGTCACCAGATCGCGGGCCGCGCCCAGGAATGCCAGCCCTTCCGCGGACAGACGCACCTGCCGCGGCGTCCTTTCGAGCAGACGGCGCCCGAGCTGTTCCTCGAGCCTGCGCAGCTTGAGGCTGACCGCCGACTGGGTGATGCCCAGCACGTCCGCCGCGCGGGTAAAGCTTTGCAACTCCGCCGCCAGCACGAAGGCCTTTACCGCGCCGATGTCGAGTATTTCCATATCCGCAGTCATTTCATTCTGAAATGATAGATATAAGTCTATCCCCATTTTACTGATGACCGGATCCCGCTAGCCTGCACGCCTCCCCACTGCAGGAATCACCCATGAACCGCCTGATTGGCATGACCTTCGCGATGCTGGCCGGATTGGCCGCCCGCGACGCCTCCGCGCTGGGTCAACCGTCGCCGCTGCGGGGAACCTGGATCCTGGTCGCGGCGGACAGGATCCTGCCGGGCGGCGAGCAGGTACGCGACTACGGCGAACATCCGAAAGGCAGGCTCATCGTGGATGCGGCGGGACGCTACTCGCTGCAGATCCTCAAGGCCGAGCGCCTGCGTTTCGCCGCCGAGGGCAAGGCCGATGGCACGCCCGACGAGTTCAAGTCCGCCGTCATGGGAAGCAGTACCCACTACGGTACCGTGTCAATCGATGACGGCGGGACGCTGCTGGTGTTCTCGATCCAGGGCTCCTCGTTCCCGAACTGGGAAGGCACGGTGCAGAAACGCCAGTTCACGCTTGCCGGCGACGAATTGAGCTACCGGGTACCGCCTCGTTCCGATGGCAGCGTGCCGGTCTCCGTGTGGCGCAGGGAGCAATGACGGGCATCAGGCGTTCCCGGGGGGAAGGTTGATCTCGCCCGCCACCGGGATTCGGGGGCTGCGAAATCCCATCGCGATCCAGGCCTTCAACAGCTTGCTGAAGAACGACATGGATTGATTCCTGAGGTTGGGCACGTCATCCGGCAGGAACGAGGCATCCGCCAGATCGCCGGTCATGGTGCGCATTTCCAGCGCCGGCAACGTGCGGTCTGGCCACAGGCCACCATACAGGCTCAACCAATGCCCGCCCTTGAAATCGAGGAACATGGGGGTGTTGCAGCAGGTGGCGATCACGCGCCGCGTGCCGGCGTTGGCCGTCAGGCGGAATTCCTTCAACTGATCGGCGCCGGCGGTGAAGGCGACGCGGTCCTTGCGATAGAGAACGAACCGCGTTCCGCCGCGCCGATCCAGCACGGGACGCGCGCGGGGCAGATGCTCCAGACGCGCGCCGGCGGCGCGGCAACTGTCGCAGTAGCACTCGGTGCTGGTGATCGGACTCCCTTGCAGGATCAACCGGGTCTTTCCGCAGGCACAGGCAAGGTGATGGTTCGGCGGCATGGGGTCTCTCCGGGCGTGGATTCAGTTCATCGACGAACGGGGGAGCGCGATTTCGACAACCGTCATCCCCGAACTTCCCAGAGAGCTCGCGCCTCCTCGGCGACCGCCTCCGGCATTTCCTCCGGCCAGAACAGTTTCCCGCCTTCGATCAGGCGGATACCGCGCGATTCGGGCAGGGTTTCGTCAAGCCATTCCGCCCATGTCGGTGGAAACAGCGGATCCGCGGTACCCCAAACCATGCGCGTGGGTATCCTCAATCCACGCAGGGCCGGCTCGATGGCAGGCAGCGGATTGGTTTCCAGCGCCGACAGGTAGCGATTGAGCTGCGACCTGCGCCGGGGCGAGGCGACGAGCGGGCTGAAGTAATAGTCGATGGCTTCATCGGTGACCTGCGCGGGATGCATGTAGGCGGATCCGAAGATGCCCTGTTCCGAGCGGGCATGGACGCGGTCGTCCAGGTGACGTTGCATCTTTTGGTCGTAGGCGCCGGCCTTGGCCGTGTTGATCGAATTGCGCATCTGCGCCGGCGGGCAGTTCTCGTGCACGTCGCAGTTGGTCAGCAGCAGGGTGCGGACCCGTCCCGGGTGCTGCACCGCGAAAAGCTGGGCAATCGTCCCCCGCTGTAGTTGGCGAGCAGATCGACCGACGCCACCCGGAGGCGATCGAGGAACGCCACCAGCATGTCGACCTGCGCCTGCGGCGAAAGGTCCTGTCGTTCGTCGACCTCCGTGTATCCCAGTCCCATGAAATCGGGTGCAAGGGTTCGCCGGTGGCGCGACAGGCGCGCGAGCGAACCGCGCCAATGGAATCCGTTCAAGGGAAAGCCATGCAGGAACAGCGCCGCCAGGCCGCTGCCCCGCTCCACGTACGCGATGCGCCCGAAAGACGTGTCGGCGAAGCGGCGCAACCGGCTGAACTCCGCTGTCTCCTGCGCGGCCTCCCGTGCGTTCTCCTGCCTGCCGGGTGTGGCATGCAGGACCGTGAGCGCGCCGCCTCCGGCGGCCGTCGCGCACGCTTGCAGAAAGCTTCGTCGATCCATGCTGGCTCCGTGTGATCACGACTGGCCTGCATCATTCCCGGACCCATGCGGACCTGACCACGCGAATACGGAATCCCAGGCCAAGCCAGGCTTGTGGTCGGCGGCGTCTGGCGATGCGCACCCGGTGTATCAAACCTCTTCCCCACCCTCCCTCCAGGAGACGAGACATGCACGCAGCGATATTGGCCGGCGTCCTGCCGCTCCTGTCAGGCTGCGCGACCTCCCCGGGCGAACACGGCTGGAGCGGCGAACATGCGCAGCCGTTCGACGATGCGCGGGAAGCGTGCGAACACGAAAGCGACGCGCGTCCCAAAGCCGAGCAGCCCCGGCGCGCTGGAAGCCTGCATGGCGCGCCGGGGCCGGCGTGGCCGTTGAGGGTCCTTGCTGCGCGGGGCAAGTCGGCGCATTTCAAACGTCTCCGCCTCGGTTCGCGATATTGGACGCTTGCCGCGGAGATCCCGTGGTTCGTTCGTTGCCGGGGTACCGGTACGAGAAATGGATCCGGGAGCAGGCACTGGCCCGGCCGGGCCCAGCGCTGTTTAATCGGCATCCTGGCACAACCGGGAATCGAGACGTACATGAAGACGCATCCTTGGCGCCGCGGTCTGGCGGCGCTCGCCCTGATCTTGTCCATCCCCTGCGCCCTGGCGCAGACACCGGCGATGACGCCGGACATCACCGGCAAGGCGTTCGCCATATCGAAGGAAGGCTTCGACTACGACAAGCGCGTGGTCATGGTGCCGATGCGCGACGGGGTCAAGCTCTATACGGTCATCGTCGTGCCCAAGGGGGCGAAGCATGCGCCCATGCTGCTGACCCGCACGCCGTACGACGCGGCCGGCCGCGCCCAGCGCACCGAGTCGCCGCGGATGATCGACATCCTGCCTCAGGGCGATGAAGTGTTCGTGCGCGGCGGTTACATCCGCGTGTTCCAGGACGTGCGCGGCAAGTACGGGTCCCAGGGCGACTACGTGATGACCCGTCCGCTGCGCGGGCCACTGAATTCGAGCAAGGTCGATCACGCCACCGACGCCTGGGACACCATCGACTGGTTGGTCAAGCACGTGCCCGAGTCCAATGGCCGGGTCGGCATGCTGGGTTCCTCCTATGAAGGCTTCACCGTGGTGATGGCGCTGACCGATCCGCATCCGGCGCTGAAGGTGGCCGCGCCGCAAAGCCCGATGATCGACGGCTGGATGGGCGACGACTGGCTCAACTACGGCGCGTTCCGGCAGGTCAATTTCGGCTACTTCACCGGCCAGCTGACCAAGCGCGGCAAGGGCGTCTCGCTTCCCGGCCAGGGCCTGGACGACTACACCACCTTCCTGCGCGCCGGCTCGGCCGGGGATTACGCGCGCGCCAACGGGCTGGAACAGATTCCATGGTGGCGCAAGATGACCGAGCATCCGGCCTACGATGCGTTCTGGCAGGAACAGGCGCTGGACAGGAAGATGGCCGACACGCCCTTGAAGGTGCCGACCCTGTGGCTGCAGGGCCTGTGGGACCAGGAAGACATGTGGGGCGCCAACCACAGCTACCAGGCGATGGAAGCGCGCGATACCGGCAACAACCTCAACTACCTGGTGATGGGACCGTGGCGGCACAGCCAGGTCAACTATGAAGCCCGCAACCTGGGCGCGCTGAAGTTCGACGGCGACACCGCCTTGCAGTTCCGCCGCGACGTGCTCAAGCCATTCTTCGATCAGTACCTGGTCGAAGGCGCGCCGAAGGCGGATACGCCGCCGGTGCTGGTCTACAACACCGGCGAGGACCACTGGGATCGCCTGACGCAATGGCCGCGCAGCTGCGCGCAGGGTTGCGCCGCGCCGGCCCGGCCGTTGTACCTGCGCGCGGGCGGCCAGCTTTCGTTCCAGCCGCCAACGGCCGGCGAAGGCGATTTCGAGGAATACGTCTCCGATCCCGCCAAGCCGGTGCCGTTCGCGCCGCGCCCGGTGCGCTTCGGCGATCGCGACATGTGGACGACCTGGCTGGTCAAGGATCAGCGCTTCGTCGATGGCCGGCCCGACGTGCTCACCTTCGTCACCGAGCCGCTGACCGAGCCGCTGCGCATCGCCGGCACGCCGTGGGTGAACCTGCAGGCCTCGACCAGCGGCAGCGACAGTGACTGGGTGGTCAAGCTGATCGACGTCTATCCGGACCAGATGGCCTCGACACCGGAGATGGGCGGTTACCAGTTGGCGGTATCGCTGGCGATCTTCCGCGGACGCTACCGCGAGAGTTTCGAGCACGCCAAGGCAATCGCGTCCGACCAGACCCTGCCCTACCGCTTCGCCTTGCCGGAAGCCAATCACGTGTTCCTGCCGGGCCACCGGGTCATGGTCCAGGTGCAGTCGACGCTGTTCCCGCTGTACGACCGCAATCCGCAGACTTTCGTGCCGAACATCTATTTCGCCAAACCGGCGGACTACCGCAAGGCGACGCAGCGGATCTGGCATACCCCGGAAGCGGCGAGCGCGATCGAATTGCCGATGTATTGAGCAGGGCAAGCGCGGGGCGTGCTGCCCCGCGCTTGTGCCGGTGCGCTCCGGCGTGCGCCCGGTCATCCGGCCGGGTAATGCGGCGCGGCGCTCACCGGCGCTGCGTCGCGAGGTCTTCCAGGATGGGGCATTCCGGTCGATCATCGCCGTGGCAGCGCTGGGCCAGGTCCAGCAGGGTTTGCTGCATGGCCTGCATCTCCTGGATCTTCCTGCCCAGATCGTCGGCATGCTCGCGGGCGAGTTTCTTGACTTCCGAACTGGCGCGCGTGCGGTTGTCCCACAGGCCGAGCAGCAATTCGATCTGCTTGATGGGAAAACCGAGCAGGCGCGCGCGCTTGATGAAGCGCAGGCGGTGCACGTCGTTGTCCGGATAGACGCGATAGCCGGCGAAGGTGCGACCCACCGGCGCCAGCAGGCCGATGCTCTCGTAGTGCCGGATCATCTTGGCGCTGACCCCGCTGAGCGCGGCGGCCTCGCCGATGTTGTGCAGCCCTTGCTGGCGGGCTTCGGCCAGTTCCGGCCGGGGCGTGGATGCGGGTCTGGGCATGGGAGTCTCCTAGGCGTTCAAGGTGGGATGCCAGCGACGCAAAAGCAAGGTATTGGCCAGCACGCTGACCGAGGACAGCGCCATGGCCGCGCCCGCCACGATCGGGTTGAGCAGGCCGAAGGCCGCCAGCGGAATGCCGACCACGTTGTAGGCGAACGCCCAGAACAGGTTCTGGTGGATCTTGCGGGTGGTCCGGCGCGACACCTCGATGGCCGCCGCCACCAGGCGCGGATCCGGACGCATCAGGGTCACCCCGGCGGCATGCATCGCCACGTCGGTGCCCGACCCCATCGCCAGGCCCACCGAGGCGGCGGCTAGCGCGGGCGCGTCGTTGATGCCATCGCCAACCATTGCGACGGTGCCCGTCCGCTGGAGTTCGGTGATCACCTCGGCCTTGCCATCCGGCAGCACGTTCGCGCGCACCTCGTCGATGCCCAGCTTGCTGGCGACCGCCTTCGCCGCGCCCGGGTTGTCGCCGGAGATCATCACCGTGCGCAGGCCCATCGCGTGCAGTTGCGTGATGGCCTCGGCGGCGCTTTCACGCGGCTCATCGCGGAACGCCAGCAGGCCGCGCAGGCGGATCCCGTCGCCCTGCTCTTCCGCCAGCCAGGAAACCGTATGCCCGGAGCCGGCCAGGCGTTCGGCCAGCGCATCCTGCGCGGACAGATCGATCCGCAGTTCGTGCATCAGCTGGGTGCTGCCCAACCACGCCGCGCGCCCGTCCACCCGGCCGGTCAGGCCGCGTCCGGCCAATGCCTGGACTTCCTCGGCACGGGCCGCGCCGGGTCCGCCGGCCGCCGCCAGCACCGCCTTGGCCAGCGGATGTTCGCTACCGGCCTGCAACGCGGCCGCCAGCGACAGCAGATCCGCGGTCGAACCGTGCGCCGGGATCGCTTCGGTGAGCACCGGGCGTCCCTGGGTCAGGGTGCCGGTCTTGTCGAACGCGACGATCAAGACCCGGCGCGCCACTTCCAGCGCTTCGGCATCCTTGAACAGGATGCCGGCCCGCGCCGCCACGCCGGTACCGGCCATGATCGCGGTCGGCGTCGCCAGCCCCAACGCACAGGGACAGGCGATCACCAGCACCGCCACCGCGTTGAGGATGGCCTGGTTCCAGTCGCCGGTGATCGCGCCCCATCCGACCAGCGTCAACAGGGCAACGCCGATCACCACCGGCACGAACACCGCGCTGACCCGATCCACGACGCGCTGGATCGGTGCCTTGCGCGCCTGCGCGTCCTCGACCAGGCGGATGATCCGCGCCAGCGCGCTTTCCGCGCCGACCGCCACGGTGGTCAGCGCAATCGTGCCTTCGCCGTTGACGGCACCGCCGGTCACGCGATCGCCCGGGTTCTTCGCCACCGGCAGCGATTCGCCGGTGATCAGCGATTCATCGGCGTGGGTCCGGCCTTCGAGCAGTTCGCCGTCCACCGGAATCTGCTCGCCCGGACGCACCAGCACGACATCGCCCAGCTGGACCTGTTCGATCGGCAGTTCCACTTCGCCCTGCGGTCGGCGCACGCGTGCGGTCGCCGGCCGCAGGGCCTGCAGGGCGCGGATCGCCTCGGTGGTCTGCCGCTTGGCGCGCGCCTCCAGCCACTTGCCCATCAGGATCAGGGTGATGATCACCGCCGATGCCTCGAAGTACAGCGGTTGCGCCCCGTGATGCGAACTGCCCGCCAGCAGGTGGTAGACGCTCAAGCCATAACCGGCGCTGGTGCCCAGCGCGACCAGCAGGTCCATGTTGCCGGTCCGCGCCTTCAGCGCTTTCCAGCCCGCCTTGTAGAAGCGTGCGCCCAGCCAGAATTGCACCGGCGTCGCCAATGCGAACTGCAGCCAGCCCGGCAACATCCAGTGTTCGCCCCACAGCAGCGCGACCATCGGCAGCGCCAGCGGAAGCGAGAGCAGCACCGCGAAACGCAGATGCCAGACTTCGCGGGAGTTGGTCTTCCGTTCGCTGCCCGGCTTGGCGGCAGCCTGCGATGTGAGGGACGCACCGTAACCCGCGGCCACCACCGCGGCCACCAGGTCGGCATCGCTGGCCTGCCCGGTGGCGCGGACGCGCGCGCTTTCGGTTGCCAGGTTGACGGTCGCCTCCGCCACGCCCGGCACACGGGCGAGCGCGCGTTCGATGCGCGACACGCAGGACGCGCAGGTCATGCCCTGCAACGACAGTTCGACCACGCGGGTGGCGACTTCGTAACCGGCCTGGCGCACCGCGGCGTCGAGGGTTTCCAGCGCCAACGGCCGCGCCGAGCGCACTTCGGCGGTTTCGGTGGCCAGGTTGACCGATACGTCGGCCACGCCCGGCACCGCGCGCAGGCTGCGTTCGACGCGACCCACGCAGGACGCGCAGGTCATGCCGGCTATGCCAAAGCGGAAGCGTTCGTCGGGCGTGTTCCGGGACGTGGCCGCGGCAGGGTTCAGGGAGGCGTTCATCAGGGCAGTCCTTGGTGGGAATACCCGCAGGTTGGAGCTTCCCATCGTGGGAAGGTCAACCGCCCCGCCGCCGCCGGGCCGGCCATTGACCTTCCCATGGGGGCAAGCCTGACAGTGGCCCCGCCGGCGATGGGCCGGTCATCTCATCCGAGCCACCATGAAACTCATTGTTGAAGGCATGACCTGCGGGCACTGCGTCCGCACCATTACCTATGCACTCCAGGCGCTGGATTCCAACGCGCTGGTCTCCGTGGATCTGGCCGGCAAGACCGTCATGGTCCAGGGCCGGATAGGACTCGCCGAAGCGACCGAGGCGCTCGCCGCCCAAGGCTATAGCGTGGTCGGCAGCGATGCGTCCGACAGCGCCGAGCCCGCGGCCGCGAGCCAGTGCTGCGGCAGCTGCAAGGCGGCCTGAGGTCCTTCCCCGCCCGGGATCTCCGACAGGATGCGGCGGTCCCGGGCCTCCCGCGCCGTGCATGCAAGGCGTCCGGCATTCGCGCGACGGGCGTCGCGCCTTCGCGGTGCTGCAACACTACTTTCATCTGTGGCCCCTAGCATCGCCGGGATTTGCCGAGCGGCGGACGAGGGAGGGGCCTGGGTGTCTGATCGAAGCGGGACAGGGGAACGCAGGGAAAGCGCCCCGGGTGATGTCGAGAGGACGCGCTGGTTCATGCACCACATCCTGCCGCACGAAGCGGCGCTGCGGCACTGGCTGTCGCGCCGGAGCGCGCCGGACGTCTTCGGCATCGAGGACATCGTGCAGGAAAGCTATGCGGTGCTCGCCGAGCGCGAGCGGGTGGACGACATCCTGAATCCCCGCGCCTACCTGTTCCAGGTGGCCCAGTCGCTGGTCGTCCGCAACATCCGCCGCGCTCGCATCGTTTCCATCCAGGCGGTCGAGGATCTTGGCACGATCGACTTCGCCGACGAGGCGGCCACCCCGGAGCAGAGCGCCATCGCCCACGACGACCTGCGCCAGCTGGCCCGGCTGATCGCGAGCATGCCGGGCCAGACCCGCGAAGCCTTCATCCTGCGGCGGATCCGCGAATTGCCCCAGCGGGAAATCGCCGCGCGGATGGGGATTTCGGAAAACACGGTCGAAAAACACATCGTCCGCGGCATCCGCTGGCTGGATCAGTGGTTCGCCAGTGGCGGAAACCCGCCCGCCAAAACCTCTAGTCAATTGGAGCGGGAAAGAAGGCGTGCCAGTGGAAGAGCGCGAAACCAGCCAGAACATTGAAGAAACCGCGGCGCGCTGGGTGGCGAGGATGGACCGCGAGCCGTTGTCCGGGCCCGAAAGCCATGCGCTGAACGACTGGCTCGCCGGCGACCGGCGGCGCCTGGGCGCGTTCATGCGCGCGCAGGCACTCTGGATGCGCAGCGAATCGGCGCGCGCGCTGGGCCCGCAGTACGACCCGGCGGACTTCGCGCAACCGGCTGCCCTGCCCCATCGCGCGATCCCGCGACCACGGCGATGGATGGAATGTGGCGGTGCGTTGGCCGCCTCGCTGGTGCTGGTGGTGGCGCTGGCGGCGACCCTGCAGGCGCCCAGCGCCTACGCCACGGCCAAGGGCGAGATGCGCATGGTGCCGCTGGGCGATGGCGCCACGGTGACGCTCAATACCGACACCCGCATCCGGATCCATGACGAACGGGGGCGCAAGCGGATACAGCTGCTGCGCGGCGAGGTGTTGATCGAGGACGCCAATGCGGCCACGCCGACGCTGGTGGAGGTCGACGGGCGGCAACTGCTCGCCAATCGCGCGAGTTTCGTCGTGCGCCGGTTCGATGGCCAGCCGGCGCAGGTGCTCGTGCAGGAAGGCAAGGTGGAGGTCAGCGGCCCGGCTTCCGCTACGCACGTGTCCTTGAATGCCAATACCGGCATGGCCCTGCGGGCACGCGGCAACGATATCGGGCGACCGGCGCCCCTCGCCGCCGGGCAGATGGGACGCGAGCTGGCCTGGCGAGAAGGCAAGATCGCGCTGCAGGGCGAAACCCTGGCCGAAGCCGCCGCCATCTACGCGCGCTACAGCGACACGCCCATCGTCATCGCCGATCCGGAACTGGCGCGCATGCAGGTCACCGGCCTGTTCGCCACCCACAACCCGATGGGCTTCAGCCAGGCGATCGCCGACGTGTTCGACGCGCAGGCGCGGCGCGAGCGTGACCGGATCGTGGTCACGCGCACGCATTAAATTTTTTTGACAGATAGCGGAACGCGTCTCCGCCACGGCTCTTTGTTCTCAGTACCGCTCTTCAGCCGATTGCCGAGAACATCCTGACCATGAACCGCTACCAGAAAGTCCTGTTGACCAGCGCCATCGCCACCGCCCTGGCCTGCTCCCCGCAGGCGATGGCGCAACAGCGCACGTTCGAAGTCCCGGCGCAGCCGGCCGTCACCGCCATCCCCGAACTGGCGCGGCAGGCGCAGGTGCAGATCATCGCGCCGGCCGGCTCCCTGGAAGGCATCGAAACGCCGGCGATCACCGGCGAGATGGACGCGCGCGAGGCCCTGCGCCGCCTGCTGCAGGACACCGGCCTGGAAATAAAGTCCGACGAGGGCGGCATCATCCTGCTGCAGAAGGCCGGCGCGGGCGATGCGGATCGCAGCCGCACGGAGCCGAAGCCGGGCAACGGCTCCGTGCGCGGCCGCATCCTCAACACCGCCACCGGCGAATACGTGCGCAATGCCGAGATTCGCGTGGAAGGCACTCCGCTGGTCACCTACTCCGGTGACGGCGGCAACTTCCGCCTGACCGGGCTCCCGGCGGGCGAAACCACCCTGGTGGTCCGCTATACCGGCCTGCAGGACGCCCGCAGCACCACCACCGTCACCGGCGGCGAAATCGCCACCCTGGACTTCGACCTGAAGGTGCCCTCCTACGCCGCCAACGGCGGCGAGGCCACCGAGATGGACATGATCATGGTCACCGCCAAGCGCGAGGGCCAGGCCAGCGCGATCATGGAGCGGCGCGCCGCGATGAACGCCAAGAACGTGGTGGCCGCCGACAACTATGGCGCGCTGACCATGGGCGATGTCGGCGAGTTCATGAAATCCATGCCGGGCATTTCGCTGGACTACACCGAAGTGGACGCCACCGCGGTACGGATCGGCGGCCTGGATCCGAAGTACTCGACCTTCACCATCGACGGCGCGCGCATGGCGACCGCCACCTCCAACAACAACACCGGTCGACAGAACTCGTTCGAGCAGATGTCCATCACCGGCATCGAATCCATCGAGCTCAACAATACCCTGACCGCCAGCATGGACGCCGACTCGCCCGGTGGCCAGATCAATCTGCGCAGCAAGTACGCCTTCAACCGTACCGGCCGCCAGATCGTGGCCCAGCTGGGTGGCGTCGGCACCTCCGATTCCACGCTGGCGCGCAAGTATTTCCCCGACGATCGCAAGCATTCCACCCTGTACCCGTCCGCCCAGTTCGGTTTCGGCGACGTGTTCATGGAAGGCCGGCTCGGCGTGGAGTTCAACACCAGCTACAACGCCAACTACGTCCAGCAGGACCGCATCCAGACCGACTGGTCCTACCTGCCGGACGGGCGCGTCATGCCGTACCGGGTGATGTGGCGGCCGGGCCCGAAGATGACCAGCCGTACCGCCGCCAACCTGAGCACCGACTACCAGATCACCGACGAGCTGGTGTTCTCGCTGCGCAGCACCTATTCGTTCTATGACGTCGAGTACTTCAACCAGTACACCTTCCTCTACTTCGGCACGCCGACCGCGTCGTATGCCACCCCGGACTCCACGCCGACCCATATCGTGGTGAATCCCAATGGCAACAACACCCGTCTGCGCACCGAATATTCGCATCGCTACGCCGGCACGCCGACCTACACCATCGCGCCCAAGCTGGAGTTCAAGGGCGAGACCCTGGAGGCCACGCTGCGCGGCAGCTATTCGCGTTCGGAGTTCAACTTCCGCGACAACAGCGAGGGCTTTTTCCAGCGCACCGACAACTGGCTGACCGGTATCGGCTTCACCATGGACCGGCCCAACGAGGGCTCCAATGCCTGGAACCTCAACCAGACCGCCGGCCGTCCCTGGGGTGATCCGACCAGCTTCAACCGAGATTCCGACATCGGCAACAACATCCGTACCGCCGAATCCGATGCAGTCAACGACCAGTACGGCGCCTATCTGGATCTGAAGCAGCAGCTCACCATCCGGGACGTGCCGGTCACGCTGATGGGTGGCCTGGGCAGCCGCAGCAACGACTGGCGGACCAACGAGGGCTCCTACCAGCAGTTCCAGTACGTCGGGCCCAACGGCGATCTCAGCCAGCAGGATCCGGCCGCGGTCATTCCCTGGACCCACCACTACCAGTTCGCCATCCACGGTTTCGATGCCGGCAACATGAACGCGCAGAACTGGCGTGCCGACAGCCACTACGCGATGTACGACATCTACCAGTCCCATCCGGAGTACTTCGTCCCGGACACGGTCGGTAACCTGAAGCGCGTGCTGGACAACAACAAGCGCATCCAGGAGCAGGTCGACGCCGCCTACATCGAGGCGCAGACCCGCATCGGCGCCGCCCGCTTCGACCTGGGCCTGCGCTACGAGAAGACCCGCACCGCCGCCCGGGTCGCCAGCGTCCGGCCGGTCAGCGAGGTCACCGACGCCGGCCTGGCGGTCAACACGGTCGAAGGACTGCTCTACCAGTACAACAACGGCGCCTACTCCATGCGCCGCGGCGAGTACGAGGACTGGTTCCTCAGTGGCGGCGTCAAGTACGACTTCAGCGAACGGCTGGTCGGGCAACTGGCCTTCAGCCAGTCCATCCTGCGTCCCGACTACGGCAACCTGGGTGGCGTGGTGTCGGTGAACGACGACACCCTGATCGTCACCGTGCCCAATCCGCTGCTGAAGCCGGAACACTCCACCAAGTACTACGCCAGCCTGCAGTACTACCTGGAACCGTCCGGCATCGTCGGCCTGTCCTACTACAAGCTGGACATGACCGACATGCAGGTCACCGGCATCATCGTGAATCCCGAGGATGTCGGCTTCGACCCCGACGAGTACGCCGGCTACACCTTCCGCAGCGCGCAGAACCTGCCCGGTACCAGCACCAACGAAGGCCTGACCCTGGAGTACAGCCAGCAGCTCACCTTCCTGCCCGGCGCGCTGCGCGGCCTGAGCCTGTATGGCTCGTACACCAAGGTCAAACCCGATGGCGTGCGCCAGAACATGCCGGAGCAGGCGGCCAACTGGGGCATCCGCTACAACTACGGCCGCTTCGACCTGCAGATCAACGGCAACCGCCAGGGCGACTACCGGGTGAGCGCGCTGAGCAATACGCCGACCACCGCCAACAACGGCGTGCTCTACCACACCGCGCGCGAGCTCTGGAACATCAGCGCCAGCTACAAGCTCACCGACAACATCGAACTGCAACTGGCCGGGCGCAACATCTTCAACGAACCGGACATCATCTATTCCAACGTCCCGGGCCGGGTCCAGCAGTACACCGTCTACGGGTCGATGTGGAATTTCGGCATCAAGGCCCGGTTCTGAGGTCCGCATAGCGCCCCACTCCCCGCCCGCGGCGAAGCGTTCCGTCAGGTCGCACGCCGCGGGTCCCCAGAACCCGCGCGTTTCGTGCAGCCCCGGTCATCCCATGTCGACGTTTCCTTGCATCCACCTGCCCAGGCCCACTCGCATACGCAGACGACCAGTGGCCCGCGCGGTCGTCTTCGCCCTGCTCCTGCTCGGACCCGCCGCCACGCTGCTGGCCGCCGCGCCGGCCGAAACGAAGGCGCCGCGGCTGCCGCTGGCACAGCACGGCGGTACCTGGCCTTCCGGTCACGTGCAGGGCATCGCCGTCGACCTGCGCGGCGGCTACATCTACTACTCGTTCACCAATCTGCTGGCCCGATACGATTTCAGCGGCCGGCTGGTGGGCACGCTGGTGGGCTGGACCGGGCATCTGGGCGATCTCGACTTCAACCCGGCCGACGGCAAGGTCTACGGTTCGCTTGAATACAAGGCCGATGAAGCCTTCTATATCGCTGTCATCGACGTGGCGCGCATCGATCGCGTCGGCATCGACGCGGCTACCGCCGATATCCTGCGCACGGTCCATCTGCAGGAAGTCGCCCGCGACTATGCGGCGGACCTGGATGGCGATGGCCGCTTCGACGGCGACGTCGCCGATACCCGGGATCATCGCTACGGCTGCTCCGGCATCGACGGGGTCGGTTTCGGTCCCGCGTTCGGACACCCGGACGGCCCCTCGCTGCTGACGGTCGCCTATGGCATCTATGGCAACACCGAACGCGCCGACAATGATCACCAGGTACTGCTGCAGTACGACGTGGGCGACTGGGACCGGCTCGCCAGGCCGCTGAGCGAGACCGCACCGCATCGCAGCGGCCCGGATGCGCCATTGGGCAAGTATTTCGTCCGCACCGGCAACACCACCTACGGCGTGCAGAACCTGGCCTACGACGAGACCCTGCGGCGCTGGTTCCTGGGCGTCTATCCGGGCAGGAAATCCGGGTTTCCCAACTACCGGCTGTTCGCGGTCGATGCCGCGTCGGCGCCGGTCAATGGCGATCTCGTTGGCGTGCCGGATGCCGATGGCGATGGCTGGGAACAGGGACGCCTGCTCGCGCTGGCCGGTGGCGGTCTGGAAGACGCCGCGACCGGCCAGCGCGGCTGGCAGCAGAAGGCCGACGTGGGCCTGCAACCGGTCGGGCGTGGCCTGTTCTATCTAGCCAGAAATGGAGGCGGCAAACAGGCCCAGACCGCCGATCTCACCCTGATGCGCTGGACGGGAAATCCCGGGGCGCCTTTCGTGCCGGCAACCCTCGAGGACCTTCCATGACGATCAACATCGAACGCCGGCGCCTGATCGTCGGCGGCACCCTGGGACTGGGCATGCTGATGCTTCCCGGCGGACGCGGTCTGGCGGCGGAGCTGCTGGGCGCCCGTGGTTTCACCCACAACGTCGCCAGCGGCGAACCGGGAACGGATTCGATGCTGCTGTGGACGCGTTACGTGCCGCCGGGCGGCGTCGACGAGGTCCGGCTGGACGCGGAAGTCGCGCTGGACGCCGGCTTCTCACGGGTGGTTTCCGGGGGTAGCCTGCGCACCGGCGCCTATCGCGACTGGACGACCAAACTGACCGTGGAAGGGCTGCGTCCCGGCACCACTTACTGGTATCGCTTCATCGCGCCCGACGGCAGCCGCTCGCCGATCGGCCGCACCCGCACGCTGCCGGAGGGTCCGGTCGACCGTTTCGGGCTGGGCGTGTTCTCCTGTTCCAACCTGCCGATGGGCTGGTTCAACGCCTATGCCCATGCGGCCGCGCGCGATGATCTCGATCTGTGGCTGCACGTCGGCGACTATCTCTACGAATACGGCATCGCCGCGTACAAGGCGCACGATCGCATCGCCACCCGCGAAGTGATGCCAGCGCACGACCACGAGATGATCAGCCTCGCCGACTATCGCCTGCGCTTCGCCTGTTACCGGGCCGATCCGGATCTGCAGCAACTGCACCGGATGGCGCCGATGGTCGCGCTCTGGGACGATCACGAAATCACCAACGACAGCTGGGAAGGCGGCGCGCAGAACCACCAGTCCTCCGAAGGTGACTGGAACACCCGGCGTGCGGCGGCCATGCAGGCCTACCGCGAATGGATGCCGGTCTCCGAGGAACCGTGGAAGCGCTATCCGATCGGTTCCCTGGCCACGCTGTACCGCACCGAATCGCGGGTGCTGGCACGCACCCGTCCGGCGTCAGCGGAACTGGCGGCCGCGCACCAGGCCGCGGATCCGGACACCGCGCTGCGGCATTTCCGTGACGGCGCCTGGCAGGATCCAAGCGCGACCATGCTCGGCTCGGAACAGGAATCCTGGCTGGCGCGCGAACTCCGCCGCGACGCGGCTGGCTCGGCCTGGCAACTGGTCGGCATGGGCACGATCATCGGCCGCACCCTGATGCCGGAACAGATGCCCGGTTGGGTCCGTCCGGAAGCCGGCGAGCGCGTGGCCGACAAGTTCCGCCGGGAGGTGCGCGCCTCGCGACAGGGCGTGCCGATGTGGATGGATCGCTGGGATGGTTATCCGGCGGCGCGTTCGCGCCTGCTTCGCGCCGCGCAACAGGCGGACGCGGATCTGGTGATGCTCGCCGGCGACAGCCACAACGCCTGGGCCTACTCGCTCGCCGAGGGTGGCCAGGCCGCGGGCGTGGAGTTCGCCGGGCACAGCGTGACCTCGAACGGCATGGAGGGGCAACTGGCCGCCGATCCGGCCGATGTCGCGCGCGCGTTCGTCGCCACCAATCCGGAACTGGCCTGGGCCGACACCCACCAGCGCGGCTACATGATGATCGACATCACTCCGCAGCGGGTGACCGGGGAATGGGTATTCATGCGCACGATCAAGGCGCGCAGCCTGCAACTGTCCGGCACGCACCGGTTGTCGGTCGAAAAGGGACGGCGCCGGTTCGACGCCTGATCTCAGCGATGGCGATCCAGCGTGGCGCGCAGATCCTTCGCCAGGCGCGACGCCTGATCCGGCTGCAGCGTGGAGATGGTGATGCGCAGCCCCGGGGTCGTGTCGGTGATGCCGAAGGCATCGCCCGCGCGGATCAACCATCCCCGCCGCGCCAGTTCGCCGGCAATGGCTTGCCCGTCGCCGGCAAGCGGCAGCCACAGGTTGAGGCCGTCGGCGGTATCCGTGATGCCAATGCCTTCCGCGCGCAACGCCTCGGCCAGCAGACGGCGGCGGCGCGCATAGTCGGCACGGGCATCGGCCAGCGGGTTGCGCCGAGGATCCAGCAGACAGGCTTCGGCGATGTCCTGCAGGATGTGGCTGACCCAACTGGTGCCCCCGGCCAGCCGTAGCCGCAGGCGGTTCGAGGTCTGCGCATCGGACGCGACCAGCGCCAGCCGCAGATCCGGCCCCAGCGCCTTGGACAGGGAACGCACCAGCGCCCAGCGCTGCGTCTGCCGGGGAATGACGTCGTGATACGGCGACGACGCCAGCAAGGCGAAATGATCGTCCACGATCACCAGCACGTGCGGATGGCGCGACAGCACGCGCCGCAACGCCCGTGCGCGGGTCGCGCCCAGGCTGCAGCCGGTCGGGTTGTGCGCGCGCGGCGTGATGATCACCGCCTGCGCGCCCCGCTCCAGCGCCGCTTCCAGCGCATCGGCGCGCATGCCCTGCGCGTCGATCGCCACGCCCGTGGCTTCGAATCCGGCCGTTCGCAGCGTATTGATGCTGCCCAGGAAACAGGGATCCTCCACGGCGACCTGATCACCCGATGCCAGATAGGCGGACAACAGGCGCTCCACCGCGTCCACCGCGCCGTGGGTCAGATCGATGGCGAATCCATCGGGACAATCCGGCGCGAACCAGTCACGCGCGTGGCGCTCCAGTTCCGGGTTGATCACCGCCGCGCCATACAGGCGTGGCGAACGCGGACGCACCGCCAGCATCGCGGCGGGGTCCGGCAGCCATTCCGGATTCGGATTGCCGCCCGCCAGATCGACCAGCGGCGAGTCGACATGCGTGCCTTCCTGCTCGCCCAGCACGTCGTCGCCACGGATGACGGTGCCCAGCCGCCCCTGGGTGGCGGCGATGCCGGCCGCGACCAGGCGCTTGTACGCGGCGGCGACGGTATTCCGGTTCACGTCGAGTGTCGTGGCCAGCTCGCGCACCGGCGGCAGCGCGTCGCCCTGCTGCAATTGCCCCGTGCGCACCAGCATGCGGATGCGATCGAAGATTTCGGCCGAGGTGGTTCCGGTGATTTTCATATTGTCCTATGACAATATAGAATCTGGCCCGTGTCAATGAAACCCATCGCCGTGGCGACCCGTGCCGGCGAATCGAAAGGAACCGGACGTGAACACCCCTCCCCCTCCCCCTCCCCCTCCCGCACCGCTCCCCACCACCACCCAGCACGAGCAGCATGGCCGCTACCCCCGGGCCGAAAGCGTGGAGGACTTCCGACACAACCTGGCCGCCGTCGCGGCGCGCATACAGGCCGCCTGCCAGCGGGTGGGACGCGACTCCGCCGAGGTGCGGCTGCTGCCGGTGAGCAAGACGATGGACGAGGCGCATATCCGCCTCGCCCACGCCGCCGGATGCCGGCTGCTCGGTGAGAACAAGGTGCAGGAGGCCTATCGCAAGTGGGAAGCAATGGCGGACCTGGCCGATCTGCGCTGGTCGGTCATCGGCCACCTGCAGACCAACAAGGCCAAGCTCGTGGCCCGTTTCGCCGCCGAGTTCCAGGCGCTGGACAGCCTGCGGGTGGCCGAGGCGCTGGACCGTCGCCTGCAGACGGAAGGCCGGCCGCTGGACGTGTTCGTCCAGGTCAACACCTCCGGCGAAGCCAGCAAGTACGGACTGCCGCCGGAAGACGTCGCCGCCTTCCTGCGTGGACTGCCCACCTATTCCTGCCTGCGCGTGCGTGGCCTGATGACCCTGGCAATATTTTCCGGCGACGCGGAGCGCGTACGCCATTGTTTCGTGTCCCTGCGCAAGCTGCGGGATCGCCTGCGCGACGGCGTGCCGGATGGCGTCGGCCTGGGTGAACTGTCGATGGGCATGTCCGGCGACTACGAGATCGCCATCGAGGAAGGCGCGACGGTGGTGCGGGTGGGCCAGGCCATCTTCGGTGCGCGCAGCCTGCCGGACAGCCATTTCTGGCCCACCCCGGGAGGACCGGCGTGACGATGCCGGCCGCGCGTGCGCCCTCGCTGTCCGATCGACTGGGGACGGTGATCCACCAGGTCGACGCCGGCCTGGAACCCCTGCAGTTCGATGTGGTGTCCGTGCAATCGCAGGTGATCTACGGTCGCGTCGGCAACGCGGTCGCGGTGCCCGCCCTGCAGGCGCATGGCCTTCGCGTGGCCGCGGTGCCCACCGTAGTGCTGAGCAATACCCCCCACTACCCGAGCTTCCACGGTGGCGCCGTTCCGCTGGAATGGTTCAGCGGCTACCTGTCGGATCTGGTTGCGCGCGGTGCGTTGCGCCATCTGCGCGCCGTGGTGGTGGGCTATCTGGGCGAGCCTGCCCAGGCCACGGCGCTGGCCGCTTGGATCGAGCGCCTGCGCGACGGCCTGCCGGATCTGCAGGTGTTCGTGGATCCGGTGATGGGAGACGTCGACAGCGGCGTCTATGTCGCTCCCGGCATGGCCGATGCCTATCGCCGGCATCTGTTGCCGCAGGCCGATGGCCTCACGCCCAACGGATTCGAGCTTGGCCAACTGGTACCGGACTCGCCGCTCGATCTGGAGGGCGTGATCGCCGCGGCCCGTGGCCTGCTTCACGGCCGCACGCGCTGGGTGGTGGTCACCAGCGCGGTTCCCGACGCCTGGGAAGCGGACGGCATGTGGCTGGTGGCGGTGACGGCGCAGACCGCCCGGGTCATTCGCCATCCGCGCCTGGCGGCGGACAGCAAGGGCACCGGTGATCTCTTCAACGCCGATCTGGCCGCGCGCGTGCTGGCGGGCGTCCCCCTGGAGGAAGCAGTCGCGCAAGCCGGCGAGCATGTCGTGCAGGCACTTCGCCATACCCTCCGCCAACGCAGCGGCGAGCTGCTGCTGCCCGATCCCTCCCCCGCGTTTTCCGGATGATCCATGCCGCATTACCGTCTTCTCGTCCATCGCCACGACAAGTACCTGGGCCATTTCGATGCCGATACCGGCGATGCGCTGCACGCGGGCAGGGAGATCGCCGCGCGCCTGCCCGCCGGTGACGGTTACCGGATCGAATGGCTCGTCGCGCACGCGGAGCGCCGGCTGCTGGAGAGCGGTCCCGACGGCCTGCGCGTGCTGAGTCGCGAGCCGCTGTTCAAGCCCGTCCGGCATTTGCCGACGAACGGTCATTGATTCAAATTGGTTAGGACTCCTACCATATTGGAATGAGCGATGATCTTCGCCCCCGCGAGCAAGCCGCCGCCGGCCTCGAACAACTGGCCGCGCTGATGCGCGCGCAAGCCTGGCGCGGTGAAGCGGGCACGCCGCCGCTGCCGCCCACCCAGGCCCAGGTCCTGCGCATGCTCGCCGCCGCCCCGCAGGGCCTGCGCGCCCGCGACGTGGCCGGGCGCCTGAGCATCTCGCCCGCCAGCCTGAGCGATTCCCTCAAGGCGATGGAAGCCAAGGGCTGGATCCGCCGCACCGTCGATGCGGACGATCGCCGCGCATGGGTCGTGCGCCTGAGCCGCGCGGGCCGCAGCCTCGCCACCCGACTGCAACATCCCGCACAGGGCATGACGGGCCTGCTGCGAGCCCTGGACAACGAAGATGTCGGCGCGCTGTTGCGGGTGACCCAACTGCTGGTTGCAGAAGCGCAGCAACAAGGCATGGCCACTGGCCTGCGTACGTGCCTGGGTTGCCGCTTCTTCCACCCTTTCGCCAGTGGCGATGCCGCGCGACCGCATTTCTGCGGCTTCGTGGGCGCCGCCTTTGGCGATGCCGAATTGCGCGCCGATTGCGCCGAGCAGATTCCGGCCGACGAGGATCTGCTGTCCGCGAACCAGGAACGGTTCCGGCTCCGAAATCCGCCCTAGGCGGAAAAGAGGGCGGGGGCCCGCAGCCATCAGCCCCCGCCCCGGTGGCCCCCCCCCCCCCGGGA